>CBDBPJ010000003.1:690000-724881 GCA_965208655.1 Gammaproteobacteria bacterium | reverse complement strand
CATGGGTGACGGGAAATTTATCACGGCTTCCCGTATGGAAGGCCGGTTATATACCCGGTCCGTATAGTCCCGCACCCGTGGCAGGTCTTTCCACAGGTAAGCCAAACCCAGCCAGTGCAATCGATAAAGACTGACACCCCATACCACGTCTGCCATGGTGAAATCAGGTCCGCATAACCACGGCCCAGCCGTCGATGCGAGTTGCCGGTCAAGGTTATCGATGATGTCTTTCATCTCCGCCCTGACTGCATGCTGGACATTGTCATCCCGCGCCAATCCCTTTCCGGCCAGTTCCTTGGCGATTTTGCTCCGGTATGCCGCAACCAGGTCCGCGTCAGCGGAATTCTGCTCTATCAGAGCTTCCAGCGCTTCTACTTTCAAATCATAGACATCACTCATCACGTGTTTGATAAAGTCGGGACGCTGGTCATCATCCGGGTGGAAACCGTACAGCACTGCCGGATGTGGAGTGCCGTCGACAATGGCAACCTGTTCCATTACCGCCCGGGCTGCCGCCTCATCTTCAGGCACCAATGGAATAGCGTCACTTGTTTCCTTGTCCAGGTGTGCGCAGATCCGTTTTGAATCGACCACCGCTGCAGACAGCTCATGGTCAACCAGGGTCGGTACCACACACGGATCAAACCCTTCGCTGTCTACAGATGAACGCCCGGTATGCTTGTCGGCATAATTCTTGTTCAGCGCCTTGCCGCCGTGCATGCGCAATCGGACGTACCCCGGCCGGTAGTTCTCTGCCGGTGTCAATCCCTCGGAATAAATACCCTTGCTGTTGAGGATAACCATCTCGTGGGACAGGTATGCCGCTTTTTTTTCCGCCAGCACTGCGCGCACCTTCTGCGAACAGATAGAAAGCCCGGCATGGTAGAGCTCAAAGCGCGGGGGCCGACTGTCGCCGCCTTGAACAACCCGGTTGCGTTCAGGATCGGCCAGCTCCTTGTTGGTTGCCTCGACAAGTGATGTAAAATCTTGATTGTTTACCGTATTCATAATTGTTGTTTTATACCATCTCATTTGCCAGGTTGAAAGGCGGCGGGAACAGACCGTCCGGGTCATAGCGGGCATGAACGGCAGAAAGACGTTCCCGGTTTGTATCCGAAAAACATTTTTTTATCCAGTGCGGACGGCGGATAAAATCCGTTTCATTGACGTAGCACCCGGTCATGATCGGCTCGATGGATGCGGCCACATTATCCATCCAGCGCATATGTTCATCATCTTCGGACGCCGAACCCCAGCCTGTGGTCCAGTTCAGGAATAACGGCCCGGTGACCGAATAGGCCGTGTCTTCAGGGAGGCGCGGGTTGCTGCGAAAGTTGGCAATCATCACCGTGTCGCCATACGGCGCCTGCCTGAAATGCCCGGCTATCAGCTTCAGTGCTTCAGCCGTGTTATCCGTCCAGGCCGTTTCAGTGGACCGTCTCAGCGGCGCCGATGTCCTGGTCATCGCCAGGATATCTGCGAATGTTACAGGGTGAAACTCACGGGCAACCAGCCTGCCCCGTTCAGGAACATCCCGGAGGAGTTCACTGAGCAGGCTCCTGGCCTGGTCATCCCTGTCTGCAAAGCAGACCGTTGACAATACGCATCGTCGTCCCTCGTCATCACTTTCCAGGATGAATGACATTTCTATACTGGCATCCTGCCGCAACCTGGCAGACTCAAGCCAGGTTATAAGAGTATCAAGCTGGTCGGCGGAATAGATACTGGTACAGGAAGTAATGGCGCGGGGCAATGGAAAGACATCCAGGTGATAGCCGGTGACCGCCCCACAGAACGCAGGGCCGGCCCCGCGTGCGGCCCAGAACAAATCCGCATGTTCATCCCGGCTTACCTTGAGCTTTTCACCCGCAGCGGTGACCAGTTCAAGCGCCCTGACGTTATAACAGGCAAACTGGTTCCAGTATTCCCCGTTCCAGCCCATGCCGCCCCCAAGGAGATAACCGCCAAGCGCAACGGAGGGGCCATGTGCAACGGGAAACGCCAGTCCATGGACAGCAAGGGCGGAACTGAATTCGGCGCTGGTGGCGCCGGGTTGTACCCAGGCAAGCTGTTCGCCTGGTTCTATCATTATTTCACGCAACTGCGCAACGTTAAGCAGGATTCCTCCCTCTCGCAGGTAGCTGGCAATGTAGTTGTGACCGCTGCCGCGGACCGACACAGGCAAACCCTGTGCCCGGGCATAACGGACCGTTTCTACAACATCATCCTCATCCTGCGCATTGACGATCAGATCGGGAAAGCGGTCCGGTTTCCATGCCTGCCATACCATGTTCCTGCGCATTTGTTCGTAATCCGGATGCCCGCGCGCGTAGACACTGCCGGCCACATCGAGTTGCCGTTCAACCTCTGCCTGCTGCTGGTCTTGCCCGGCGCGGACCAGGGGCGTGGCGGCACTGCCTATGGCCAGTCCACCAAGGCCGGCAAGAAACGCGCGCCGTGTTTTGCGTGTGACTGTCATTGCATCAGATTTCCCGGGTAGCAACCCAACGTCTATTCAAATGTCTTACCTGATTACATCAGGATAGAACAACTGCTTGTCGCCTATCCTGAATTCGGCAATGATCTTCTGCCCCTCCGCACCGCGGATAAAATCGGCATACTTTCTTGCCAGTTTGTATTTGACGTGTGGGTGTCTTTCCCTGTCAAGCAGTATGACATGATAGGGATTGAGCATGGCCTCATCGCCTGCACACAGAACTTCCAGCCCGATCTTGCCCGTGAAGGCCAGGTAGGTGCCCCGGTCGGACAAGGTATAGGCCTGCCTGTCATCGGCAATCTTGAGGACTGCCCCCATACCCTGGCCGACGGAGAGATACCAGCCACCTGCAGGCTCAATACCCGCTGTTTGCCACAGCGATAACTCTTTCTTGTGCGTGCCGGAATCATCGCCGCGGGAAATAAAGTCTGTACTTCCGTCAGCGATTTTTTTCATTGCCGGGGAAATCCCGGAAGCGGACCTGACGCCTGCAGGATCGTCTGTCGGGCCAATTATCACGAAGTCGTTGTGCATCACCGGCAGTCGTTCACTGCCGAAGCCCTTGGCAATGAAGACTTTTTCGGCATCCGGCGCATGCACCATCAGGACATCCACATCGCCATTCTCGCCGAGTCGGAGCGCTTTACCCGTGCCGACGGCAATCACATCGATCTTGACATCATAAGATGCTTCAAAAGGCGGATGTAACACCTTGAGAAGGCCTGAGTTATCAGTACTTGTCGTAGTCGCAAGCCTGAGTCGCTCCTGCGCGATGGTTGTGCCCGTAAGGAGCAAGGCGCATAGTATGAGTAATGTCGGTGCAGTCTTCGTTTTCATAATAACCGGGCCAGCACGGCGTTCCATGCCCGGGCCAGGTTGTCCCGGTCGTAACCACCTCCCCCGAACGCCATAATGCGTCCGCCCGCGTACTCGTCGGCGAGCATTACCATGCGCCGCGCGGTGTGCTCATGCACGGCGGGAGAATATTGGAGTTGCGCCAGCGGGTCACCCTTGAGTCCGTCGGCCCCGCACTGAAAAACGAAGAACTCGGGTTTGAATTTGTCGAAATGCGCTTCGATACGCGGCCATGCCTCCATGAACTCGGCATCGCCGGAGAACGGCGCAAGCTCGATGTTAAGCTTGGTTCCTTCCGCCCTGCCCTTACCCGTCTCGTGCACCCTGCCCGTTCCGGGATAAAGCGTACGTCCATCCTGGTGGATATCCGCGAAGATCAGGTCGGGGTCGTCTTCGAAAGCATAAAACACGCCGTCACCGTGGTGTACGTCGATGTCGAGGTAGCCGACCCGGCGGATGCCATATACGCTGCGCAAGGTTTCAATCACTACCCCCAGATCATTGAACACGCAGAAGCCGGCAGCATGTTTGCGACCCGCATGATGGAGTCCGCCGATAGGTTGGAGGCTGCGCAGGCAGTGACCGTCCATAACCTGCGCCAGGCCATCCAGGGCGGCGCCGACGACATGTGCAGAGGCCCTGTAAACGCCGGGAAAGACCGGGGTATCTCCGTCATCGAGCAGGCGTAAACCGCGTTCTTCTGCCGTATATACCAGTTCAACGTATTCATCACTGTGAAAACGCAGCAATTCTTCCCGTAATGCCTCCCGGGCACTGCGCCTGGTCGTGTCTTCGAGCAGGCCTTGAGCAGTTGCCTCGCGCAGAAACGCGCCCTGGCGGTCGATACCCAGTGGATGACCGTCCGGGAAGCCGTAAGCACTCAGGTTATCGTCGGCGTAAAGATTCACGCACTTATCGTCCGCCTGTAGTCCTGTCCGGGAAAGTGTAACAAGCAGCGCGGCCGCAAGCGATGATTGCATCAGCTTGCGGCGAGTACAGTTCACAGCACCCGCACATACGCTGCACCACTGATTGCCGGTATCCCGGCTTCATCACCGGAATGGCCGGCAGGGATTTTGTCCGAATACGATAGAACCTTGAAAAACATTTGAAATTATTCGTATGTGTCCCACAAGTCCGTTGATTCTGACACATTACCCTTTGCAGTCAACTTAGTGTATACAATGGGGACGTGAACGATTTCCTGGCCAAATACGGTCCCTGGGCCCTGGTAGCCGGCGCTTCGGAAGGCCTGGGTGAAGCTTTTGCAGACCGCCTGGCGCAGCGAGGCTTGAATCTTGTGCTGGTGGCGCGGCGTGAAAACCTGTTACGTACGGTTGCGGAGCGCATCCGCCAGGCATGCCGTGTCGAAGTCCGTCCTGTTGCAGCAGACCTTGCCGACCCGGGTCTTGCTGCCCGGATAGCCAATGTAACGCAGGACCTGGAGGTCGGCACATTGGTGTACAACGCGGCCCATGTTCCTGTCGGCTGTTTCGTGGACACCGATCCGGCATCACTTGCCCGGGCGGTGGACGTCAACGTGAAAGCTCCGGTTACGCTCACCCGCTGCCTTCTGCCGGCGATGTGCAAGCGCCAACGCGGCGCAGTCGTGTTGATGTCTTCACTTTCCGGCATGCAGGGCATGTCGCGCCTGGCGACGTATGCGGCCAGCAAATCGTTTAACACTACCCTGGCCGAAGGCCTCTGGCATGAACTGCAGGGCAATGACAACGTTGATGTGGTCGTGTGTTGTGCAGGTGCGGTACGGACACCCGGTTATCGGCGTTCGTTCCGCCTCGACGCGCCGGGCATGCTTGAGCCGTCAGCCGTTGTGGACAAAACGCTGGCTTCTCTCGGTAAGGGACCACGTTGCATACCCGGGTTGTTCAACAAACTGGCAATCCAGTTCTTCACCCGGTTCCTGCCCAGGAAAACTGCAATCAGTATCATATCCAAATCCTCCGGGGAACTGATGTGACCGTCGATATCCAGGGGTTTTTTGCACCCTGGCTCGTCGCTGCCGCCGTCGTAATAGTGCACCTGGTCCTGCCTGCAAGCACCGTGGCGGGTTATGCGCGGGCTGAGCAAACCGGGGTGCCGCTGACGTACAGGCTCAACGGCATCCTGGTATTCTGCACCTTTATCGTAATCTGGCTGGCCCTCGGGTACTACGAACTGCTGCCGTTCGACTGGCTCTGGGAACAGCGCTGGAGTTCAGCCCTCGGCGCGTGCACGCTGGGGTTGTTCGCGACAGCATATGCCTTGCTGCGGGGCGCGCGCCGTCACCCGTCCGCACTGGCCGATGTCTGGCTCGGGCGCCTGGAAAACCCGCAATTTTTCGGCAACCGGGTCGATACGAAAATGATCCTCTACCTGATCGGCGCCGTGCTGCTTGAACTTAACCTGCTTGCCTTTGCCATGCACCACCTGACGCATGTCCCGGGCAGTCCGTCGCCGGGTGTTGCCCTCTACGTCCTGCTGTTCAGCTGGTTCATCGTGGACTACCTGTTCTTCGAGCAGGTGCATTTATATACCTACGACCTGTTTGCCGAACGGATCGGTTTCAAACTGGTCTGGGGTTGCCTGGTGTTCTATCCGTTTTTCTACCTGGTCGGCTTGTGGGCGGTTGCAGACCTGCCGAATCCGCACAGCGAAGCCTGGTTGCTCACCCTGGCGGCGTTGGTGTTCTTCTCCGGGTGGGTGCTCGCACGGGGCGCGAATCTGCAAAAACACAGTTTCAAGGTGGCGCCCGGCAAAAAGTTCCTCGGCTGGTTCGAACAGAATATAGTCACGGACGGCAACCGGAGCCTGCTCTGCAGCGGCTTCTGGGGCGTTTCCAGGCACATCAACTACCTGGGAGAAGTGCTGATGGCCGTCGGCCTGACGCTGGCCCTTGGCTATCCGTGGCTGATCCTGCCCTGGTTGTACCCGCTCTACTATATTATTTTCCTTGTTACACGCGAGCGTGACGACGACAAAAGATGCGCCGGAAAGTACGGCGCTTTGTGGGACGAGTACCGGAAAGCAGTGCCCTGGCGCATCATCCCCCGGGTATATTGACGGATTACCCCCCCATTCCTAATTCCTGTTTCTGATTTTCAATTCTCAATAAACATCTCCATCCATTGACGAGTAAATGGTTCCCTTGTAGCCCGCTTCAATGATCTCATCCTTAAGGCCCGTCCTGCGGAAATCTTCAGGGGCAGTGTAATTCTGCTCATGGCTGAGCACGACGGCCTTCACCTTTGCTTCAGTCGCGATCCGGGCCAGCACGGCCGGAGAGAAGTGGTACCTGAATATTTCCTTTTTCTTCTCCTCGACCGTGTCGCCGCCCCAGTTGGCATAGCCGATATTCTTTTCGGTGACCGCCTCGGCGACCAGCAGGTCGGCATTCATTGCGGCTTTGACGATGTTGTCGTGGTATGGACCGCCATCCCCGGTAAACGTGATGATCCTGTCTGCCGTGGTAAACCGGTAAGCGAACGTGTCCTTCAGGGGGCCGTGAATGGTCCTGAACGCCTCCACGGTCACATTGTCATCCTGGTACACAAGCCCCTGTTTATCGACATCGACAATATGTCCGGTGGCCTGCGCGCCGATGGGGTCGTAACCGTCGGACAACTCGGCGGCAATGTCGATCTTCCATGCGGCAAGGATATGTTCGACCATCTCGTCGATGCCTTCCGGCCCGTAGATGGCCTTCGGCGCCGGTATGTTCAGTTTGAAGGGATTCAGTATCAGTGAAGGGATGCCCACGGTATGGTCTTCATGCAGGTGGGTGACGAACAGGTAGTTCAACTTCACCGGTGCCAGCGCCCTATTCATTTCATCGCCGTGGATCAGGACCGCCCTTGCCAGGGAACGCCATATCCCCTCGCCGGCGTCCACCAGGTAGGGTTGATTATTGGCAACCACGGCATACGCAGGCCCGGAACGGTACGGGTTGGGCTGCGGCATGCCGGTGCCCAGCACCACCAGACGGGTAGCGGCATGCGCGGGACTGAGGTCACGGGGATCCCTGTCCAGGTGAACCGGCCATGCTTCCGGCAGTGTGTACGGGGTGATGATGCCGGGACGGGTAAACGGATCGTTCAGATAACCGGAGGCATCGCTTTCTGCGATGCTGGAGGTAATACCGGCAAGCTGGATGCAGACAATGAATGAAATAATGTATATGACGCTGCGTCTATCATGCATTTTACTGTTCTCGGGTACATATCTTTACGTTATCATCATGCATTATAGAGTTGTCCAAATCGAATACAATCCTGCTGCCTGGATACTTATTGGAGAGAACGTTATGCATGCAGTAATCATCGGCGCCGGTATGGGCGGCCTGTTTGCGGCCCTGGCATTGCGCGAATCGGGCAGGTTCGACAAGATTGACGTCTACGAACAAACCAGCGTGCCGAGCACCGCGGGCGCCGGACTCAACATCGCGCCCAACGGCGCACTGCTGTGTAACTGGCTGGGCGTTGATCTGGATGGCGGCGATATCAAAGGACCTCATGGCGCAATCGACGGCGGGCGCGCGGCAATCCTGGATGCAACCCGCGAAATCATGCCCGACGGCTCGGTTTCGCGCCGCCCCATCAAGTATAACCGGGCAGACGACAGCAGCGCGGGATTCCACCACATGCACCGCCTGGACCTGCTGATGTGTTTGTACCAACGTGTTTTCGAGTTCGGGCCTGAAGCCGGTGTTACATGCCCGATCCAGGTCCACATGAACAAACGCCTTAACTCTCTCAGGCAAACCGCCACGACTGCAATTGCCGGCTTTGAGGACGGCAGCACTGCCGCAGGCGATGTGCTGGTCGGCGCCGACGGTATCAACTCCAAGGTGCTGGAACTGCAATGGCCGGATACCCCGCCGCGGCGCTGGACGGAGGTCACCGTTTATCGGGGTCTCATCAGGCGGGAGGACGTGGCGGCGCTGCGTAAGGCGGACGGCAGCCCCCTGGATAACAATCCCATAGACTCATTCAGTATGGACGTGCGCAAGAACCCTTACGCATGGGCGCTGACGTACTGGGTCCGGGGCGGCGAATTGCTCAACGTGTGGCAGGCTTATTACGAACCCGACTCGGCGGAATTCGAAGCGGATGAGGGTGACTGGTTCCCGGTCGACAATTCCGAATTGCAGGCCAATATGGGCCGGGCGTTTGCAGATGACGTACGCAGGGACGATATTGTCGCACTCTCCGGCGCGGTGAAGAACCCGACCAAGTGGGGACTCTACGACCGCGATGCCTTCGAACATTGGCAGGACGGCCGGATCTGCCTGCTCGGCGATGCGGCCCACCCGATGTTGCCGACCATGGGCCAGGGCGCCAGCCAGGCGTTTGAGGATGCCGCGGCGCTCAGTAGTTGCTTTACAATGCACGGCGACGATATCTACAGCGCACTGCTGCATTATGAACGCGTCCGGCATTACCGGGCGACGCGCTTCCAGTTCATGTCGAAATTCCTATTCAAACACCTGGAACCCGAGGACTCGCCGGAACGCCGCCAGATACTGAAGGCGCTGAATGAACGGGACTACCCGATATTTAACCACGACGAACGCGCCGGCGACGATGACTCCTGGATTTACCTGTTCGATGCCCGTGAAATTGGTGAAAAATTGCCGTTGAAAAAGCTCGGTCCGTGGGATTTCCGCTCACGGACTGCGGCAATGGAGACGCGGCAGGAGATTGCCGCCAACCTGTGGCAACCTGCAGTTTCGCTCAACGGAGAACGGACGGTTACCCTGTCAGAAGTCGCCCGGCACAATACGTTCGAAGACTGCTGGATTATCATCGACAGCGCGGTTTACGATATCAGCGAATGGAAGGATCACCATCCGGGCGGGCCGTTTGTTGCGCGCATGTACGCCGGCAAGGATGCCACCGCCGAGTTCGGCGATTATCACAGCAGGCGGGCCGAGCGGCACATGCAGCATTTCCGCGTCGGTTACCTGGAAAAATGAATACAGAGTAACGCTATTCCGGCAGGGCCGGATTAAGTGAATCATGGCTGTGCACCATGACCCATTTATCATCACGCCATTCAAAGATAAAGGTCATCCGGCCCTTGCGCTCTACCGGTTCTCCATTCGTTCCCGGTGCGGAAGATACGAACAGGCAGATGGCCCAGGCAATCTTCTCTGAAGCATGAATGGAGATAGATGAGGGATCTATTTTAAATTCATCAATGTTCGGCCAGACCCTGGAAAACTGTTTTTCGTACAGTTCATCATACCCTTGTGCCTTGACTGTAATCGAACCGAAATAAACGCCGTCATCAGGTATCAGATCACGCACACCCTCATAGTCCAGTTCATGAACGCTCTCCACGATTCGATCCAGTATCTTTCTTATCGCAGTACGTTTATCAGGCATTTTCCTGTCCCTCCCTTGATTCTGGTTAACCAGGATTTATCATGATAAGTTGCAGGCACATATCGGAACATTTACTACACAATGTGACAGTACCAGGAGACTACTATGGATTCCACAGAGTTGAAAGAGTTACAGGCGCCGTTGAAAGAACAATATATCGACGCCCCCCAAACCGCCGTTATTACCATGCGGGCGGAAAGTCATGTGACCGAAGGTATAGCCTGCAAGGTGGAGACGGGCAGGCAGCTTGCAGAAGCAGGTCTGCACCCGGCCGCCGGCGGCGACGGTACGCAGCTATGCTCGGGGGATATGCTGCTCGAAGCGCTGGTCGCCTGTGCCGGCGTAACCCTGAAAGCGGTCGCCACGGCAATGGGGATCAATTTAACCGACGCCAGTATTCATGCAGAGGGCGACCTGGACTTTCGTGGCACCCTGGCGGTGGACCGCGCTGCAAAGGTCGGTTTCCGGGATATTCGCCTGCGCTTTTCCCTGCAGTCCGATGCGCCGCCCGAGTCCCTGGACAAACTGATTCAATTGACCGAACGCTACTGTGTCGTCTTGCAGACCCTGAGGGACAGCGCCGATTTCAGCGTGACCGCCAGTTATAACTGATTATCCAGGCGCGCTCGTTACAATACAAATCGAGTGTATAAGCAGGCGAGCGTGATTGCGCTGAGCATCACGATTGCGCCTATTTCGCCAGGCAGCGAGTGGGAAATCTACATTACAATCACGGTGTCTTGTATATTTCTCTTAATAATTCATAAGCATGTCTTGCTTGCGCCTTGTTAATTCAAGAGCCCCGGTAACACTGTTATTGTTATGCCTGGCCGGGGTGAACAACCTGGCTACTGCAGATGACCTGCCCCGGTATTATGGGCAGGTCCCATGGGCCAGTGTGCACCGTGATTCGCGGAATTCCGATTTTTCTCCACTGCCGACGTCTGCCGACCTGAAAGAGAGCATATCAGTGCTTGACGGTGCAGCGCTGATCAATCCCGGTGTCATTGACGAAGATGGAAACCACTTTGTTACCAGCGCCAGGGGTCCCGGGTTCAGTCATCTGCATGCTTTTGACAGGACTGGCCGGTTGCTGTGGGAAAGCCCGAAACAAACGCTGGCTGATGATCTGGATTCCCATGCCGGATTTAATTCGCCGGTAATAGATGACAACGGTGATATCTACATTGGCGACGGAAATCAATTGTGGGCATTCCATCCCGATGGGAAATTGAAATGGGTAACGCCGTTACCGGAACCGGGTGATCCGTTTGTCTACCAGGTTATTTCCAGGCAGGGCTATGTCGGCGGCATCACCACAAACGGGAAAGTCCTGTTTTATGAAAGAGATACAGGGACCCTTGCTGTACCCATGTTTAACCTGCCGGCAGGCGTGGCCCCGCATAAAGGTCCGTCACTGCCGGGCCTGTGGCAGGGTGGGTTAATGGATGTAACAGTTATTCCGTTATTTAAACAGATAGCGTTTGGTTATCGTGTCCAGGTGGCGAATGCGCCTGCCGTCCACCCTGAAACCGGCCGAATATTTATCACGGCGGCCGGGCCGAAACAGGGGGATGAATATACCGGGATTTTGTATGGATTGGATCTAACGGATTCCGGTGTTACGACTGCGATTGAATTGCCTATGGGCGGGGGTAGCGGGACCAGCCCCGCTCTCTCGGTGTCCGGTGACACTGTGTATAGCGCTGACGGTGACGGCAATATGCTTGCCGTTGATTCCTACAGCGGAGAAGTTCGCTGGTCTGCGCAAGGCGAAGGACTGCTATCTCCTGCAATCGGTCCCGATGATACTGTCTATACGGGAAATATTTTTGCTGCGCCAACCGTCATCGCCCTTAACCCGGACAACGGATCGATAAAATGGGCTCGCTCGTATGATGATGCAGCCGCGCGGGTGTTGCCTGTTCTGGAACCTTTTGCGCCCCTTGTTCCGGACGGCAGGCCGGTCGCCCGTCTGGTCAGCGTTATTTCAGTCTCGGCCAATCATGTCTGGGTGGGAATGAATTTCGGTTACAACTACCATCAGCCTGACACGGGCCTGACCCTGCCCATACCGCACAAATCAGTTGTATGTGCCCTTGATCCGGTAAATGGAGAACTACTGAAGTGTACCGAAGTCAGGGATACCGTGGAGGGAATGATTAAAATTGGTTATGGCGGTGAGATAACGGTAAGTCACACGACAATCTTCGGTTCGTTTTTTTATTACGGGGTTAACCCGTCTTTACCTCCGGACTATAGAAACCCGGTAAAACCGGTGGGTGGTATGACAATCCTGCAAGCCAAACCGCCGCGCCGGTAGGTTATAAGGGAATTTAACCGAAACCGGTTATTCCCTGATATGGTTATGAATGCTGTATTTCAGGAAGAAGTCTGCCTCACCGTAGTCAGGATATAACGCAGTCATTTTCTCCATGGCCTCTTCACGGGTCTTTGCCGCCTGCACGATACGGGTGTAGTCGTCAATGTACCCGATCATGGTATCGAACATGCCCATATCCCCCACGTCGCCATGGCCGGGATAGACGGTGGGGTTGCGTTCCGCGTATTCGTTTTTAATCCGCACCAGTTCTTCCCGCCAGTTGGCGATATCCTGCCAGCTTATATCGTCGCCCTGCCAGTGGTGCACCCGGTTGTAGCCGAAATCGGAGAGGAAGATGGCGTTGAGTTCCGGGCTGTAAACCGTGGTCATATGATCCGCTTCCGCAGGTTTGTAATCCGTAGTCAACTCCAGCGTACCGCCGCCGTCCAGGGTCAAGGTATCGTCATTCAGCAGGTGAATGGTGTTTTCGTAATCAAAGCCATCCGGGGTTTCTGCCGATTTGGGTCTCAGCGGCGGTTCCAGCACCGGCTCGGCGTCGGTGGCCCCGAACCCGTCCATGTAAATTGCATAAGCCTTGATGTCCTTGCGGATGTCTTCATTAGCCACGACAATCTTCGCATCGGGAAACTCGTCCCGGAACAGGGGCATGCCGGTGAAGTGATCGGTATGGCCGTGGGTTATCAGGATGTGGGTGACCGGCAGGTTATAAGCCTTGACGCGCTCGGCCAGTTGTTTCGCCTCGGCGGTCTTGCGCTGCACGTCCATGACGATGATGGATTTGTCGTTGGAGAAAATGAAGGAGTTCACCGTGGCGAAATCGCCCTTGAACATCTCCACTTCGAGTTTGTTTGCGGTATCGCCGCCGCATCCGGTGAAACTCAGCAACATGACCAGGCAAATAAAAGGCGGGATCAGTGATCTCATGGTTTTCAACTCCACATTGGTTGCACTTGTAACCGTTATTTTATCTAATATAGACCTTTCAAAGATGAAAACAACCATACCCACTGTATTGACGGGGTTCCTGTTATATCTCTTAACAGTCCCTGCTCCAGCCGATGATTTCGGTATTGACGGTCACTGGTTCTACATGGTCAAGACCAAAAGTACGGACCCGGCCAGGGAAGCAGAATTCAACGCCTGGTACGACGATATCGACATCCCTGATGTGCTGGCCGTTCCCGGTTTCATGCGGGCCCGCCGCGCTGTACATAAACGCTTTGTGGAACTGCCGGAACTCGACTTGAGCGAAGATGAGGGTAAATACATCGCGCTCTACGATATCGAAACCACGGATATCGACAAGACCATCATCGATTTGTATGTGGGCGCCCGCAAAATGGTGGCGCTGGGCCGTATTACCGATCTGCTGAAGGTGACGGAAGCGAATTACTACCGCAAACTCACCGGGTATCCGCCGGCAACAGTTACATGGAGGGATGTAAACATAGGAAAGCGCCTCCTGGCAACCAGTCCGCCAGCCGACGGCAAGCGCTATGTTTATATTCAGAAGATAATCTGTTGCGCTGATGGAAATGACTACAAGCGCTTTCTTGAGTGGTTGAAAGACAGGTATATTCCCGGCGTAATGGAGGCCCGTGCAATCACCGGAGTCCATGCCTATGAACTCTATCGCATCATGGAAGTAGTAGCGCTAGAGCCCGGGGAAATCCCCCACCTGCTGCTGGTGCATGAATTGACCACGGACATAATTCAGCGGACCGTCCTTGAGTTAAGTTCCCTGGCCTATGAATTGGTACAGGCAGGAAACATGGAAGAGTTGTTTGTTGAAGGCAACGACTCTGCCGTGTACCGCCTGATGAGTGACGTGAAGCCGGATTAAGCATCAAGACTAGCATGATCGGAAATGTTGATAATGCCGCCCGATAAGGTAAACAGGTTAATCAAAGCATTTTGAGATCATAAAGTTCAACGCGCTGATTTCCCAGTCAAGGACCTCCTCATAATCAGGACGGGCATGGTCGCGATACATCCAGGTGCCGTAGTTGATGTAATAGGCGTGTAGCGCCAGACGTTGCAATTTTTCCATTGACCATCGGGAACCGAAGTGTTTCATGAAGCCGGCCATTTCCCCGGCGATCAGTTCCGCATGGCGCCGGTCTGCCTCGGCGAGGGCCGGATAGATCTTGACGGCGTTATGCATTTCGAATACCACCTCGACGTCAGCTTCGGCGTCTTTCATTGCCCTGTTGAAGCGATCAAAGAATTCCTCCCGCGGTAAAGACAGGTAGGGTTCAGATTTGAACATCTCCATGATCGACGAGAACTGTCCCAGCATCTCCTTGTACAATTCGAACAGTATGGCCTCCTTGTTCGGGAAATACTGGTACAGCGACCCGACCGATATATTCGCTTCCCTGGCAATGTGATTGGTTGTTATCCCGGAAATTTCAGCCGTGCCGGATTTCCTGAGCAGGTTGCGGGTTGCGTCAAGAATACCTTTCACCATCTTCTGTGAACGGGATTGGGACGGCTTTTTCCTGGGAGACAGCTTCTGGTGGATTTCTGCGACTTCCTGCATGGATATTCTTCTCTTTGATTGTCCCGGTTCAAGTGGTTGCATGGAATAATACAGGAATTATCTTGACTTTCCACGACTAGATGCGAATAATTACTCGTAGTTAATTCGACAGCGCCAGTAGCGCGTTAATACCGGAGAAAGAACATGCCAGCCGAGAATCATATTCCTTCCTTTAGTTTGGCTTCCTGTCTGATTTTTTTAGTTGCTGCTCTTCCCGCTTCCGTCCTGGGCCAGCAGACCGCGCTTGAAGAGGTTATCGTGACGGCACAGAAGCGCGAACAGGGGATCAACGACGTCGGTATTACAGTCAATGCATTCACCGCGGCCCAGCTTGAGAACTACGGCGTGCGCTCTGCGGAAGATCTGGAAACCATCACACCCGGTCTGACCGTTACCAACGCCCAACCCCAGGGAGTTCCCGTATATACCATTCGCGGAGTCGGTTTTGCCGACTACACCACCTCGGCCTCCAGTACCGTGGGGCTTTATTTCGATGAAGTAAATCTTCCTTACAGTGTGATGACCC
Source organism: Gammaproteobacteria bacterium (assembly GCA_965208655.1). Lineage (GTDB taxonomy): Bacteria > Pseudomonadota > Gammaproteobacteria > Eutrophobiales > Eutrophobiaceae > JAAXHV01. Next base: position 709,734 of record CBDBPJ010000003.1, on the reverse strand, counting down.
GCAGCGTATTGTTCGACGTGGAACGCGTAGAAGTGCTGAAAGGACCCCAGGGTGACCTTTACGGTCGAAATACCACAGCCGGACAAATCAATTTTGTCAGCCGCAAACCCACTGAAGAATTTGCCGCAGGAATCAAGCTGGGCTACAGCCGTTTTGACGTGATCGATGCTGAAGCTCATGTAAGCGGTCCACTGACAGATAAAGCCCGCGCCCGTGTGGCAGTGAAAACCACGCAGTCAGCCGGTAACGGTTGGCAGAAAAGCCTGAGCCGTCCCGGCGACAGGCTGGGGGAGTATGACGATATTGCCGTACGCGGTCTGCTGGACCTGGATATCAACGAGGATGCGTCACTGTTTCTCAACCTGCATTGGTACGAGGACAATTCCGACAATATGGCCGCAACGCCGTTCGATGGTACAACCATAGGACTTCCAACGGCATTGTTTCTGCCCACCCCGGGAAATATCATATTTTCCGAAGGAAAGAACCGGCTTGCCGACTGGTCGCCGGATGCTGCTCCGAAACGGGATAACACCCTCAAGGGTGTTTCCGCAAAACTGGATTGGGACGTCGGCGGAGTAAACGTGACGACTATCAGCTCTTACGACAAGTTTGAACGGGAAGAAACCTTTGACACGTCCGGAGTTGGGTTTGAGGACGCCGATATACTCAATACTACCGATCTGGAAGTCGTGTCTCAGGAATTACGAATCTCATCAAACAATGACTCCAACCTGTACTGGCTGGTTGGCGCCTATTATTCCTGGGACGAGATGAATGAAAGTTATTACTTCAACATGGATGGATCCTTTTTCGCCTTTTTCGGTAATCCGCCGGGGCTTGAGATAGACACCCGCTACGATCAGGCCACGGAAGCCATTGCCGGCTTTGCCCATATTGAATACGAGTTTATGCCTGATTTCCGTTTAACCCTGGGCGCTCGCTACACGGATGAGGAACGGGAATGGAGCGGCTGCACTTATGACGTCGGTGAGGGTTCGTTGGGCGCTCTGTGGAATTTTATCCTCACACCTTTCGTCATGGTACCCCAGGGTTTCCCGGACCCCGGCCCCCTCGGCCCGGGTGGATGTGGAATTTATGATGAAAGACCTGGTTCGCCGACTTTCGGTCAACTGACTGTTTTTTCAAATAAAATCTCCATCGATAAATGGATGTGGAAAGTCACGCTTGATTACAGTCCCGTGGAAGACGTGCTGCTATACGGCACGGTGTCAAAAGGCTTCAAGTCCGGTGGTTTCAACGGCGCCGCGGCCCAGACCCACACTCAGCTGTTACCGTATACTGCAGAAACATTGACGGCATATGAAGCGGGTTTCAAATCCGTACTGTTTGACGGTCGGCTGCAACTGAATGTTGCCGGCTTTTATTATGACTATGAGGACAAGCAGGAGCCAAGCGTTGCCGTCACACCGGTAGGCAACATCTCCGGGTTGACTAACGTGCCTGAATCTGAATCCGTGGGCGTAGAAATGGAAGCACACTGGCTTATTACTACCGGACTGACCCTGGACCTGGGTATCGCCTGGCTCAATACGGAAATCAAGGAATACGAAGCTATTGATGAGTTTGCCAGTGTATTTCCCACAGTGGTGACATTTGATGCTTCCGGTTCTGACCTGGCTAATTCACCGAATTGGCAGGTGAATGGCACTCTTGGTTATGAATGGCCGATAGCGGACGGCTTGAACATGAATATTGCTGGTGATATCTCCTACAAGGACGACAATGATGGCGCTGTTCAGCCGCCCATCAGCGATTATTTTCTGGTGAATGCTCGAGCGGGGATCAGTGCGACCGACGGACGCTGGGGTGTGACGGTCTGGGGGCGGAATATATTTAATGAGGAATACTGGCATTCATCCTCTACCAGTAATTGTTGCTACGTAAGGATGAATGGTATGCCGGCTACATACGGTGTCTCTCTGGATTATAATTTCTGATCTGTTATCTATTGGGAGACTCAGGATGAACGACAGGATCCTGGCCTGTTTCGGTGCCGTTGTCTTGTTTGCCTTGTGCGAACCTGCCCAGGCCGCAGACGGACAGGCTGATACCATCTACACCAACGGCCGTATCCATACGCTGAACCCGGAACAACCCGAGGCGGAAGCGCTGGCGATTCGAGCCGGCGTGATTACCGCGGTAGGTGACACGGACACCATTACCGCCACGGCGGGCCCGCAGACCCAACCCATCGATCTTGGCGGCAAGGTGGTTTTGCCCGGATTCCATGACATGCACGTACATCCCCTGTTTGCCGGTGTCAGGCAGACGGAATGCAAGATTGAACAAGGCTCAACCCTGGAACAGATTCAGCATGAAGTGCAGGCATGCATCGACAGGACGGATACGGAAGGCTGGATCAGCGGGGGACAATGGGATGCTCATGCCATCGGACAGATACCTGACCGTTCGATGCTTGACACGATCTCTCCGAAAAACCCCGTTCTGTTAAGCGACACCAGCGGCCACAGCGCCTGGGCCAACTCCAGGGCGCTGGCCATTGCCGGAGTCACGGCCGATACGCCGGATCCTGAGGGCGGTATCATTGAGCGTGACAGTGGTGGTGAACCCACTGGCATCCTGCGCGAAGCGGCCATAATGCTGGTCAGGATGCATGTGCCGCCGCATTCGTATGAAGCGCTGCGCGCTGCACTTGAGTGGAGCATGAATCAGATGTTGTCTCATGGAATCACTTCTTTTACCGAGGCATCGACGGGTTTTGTCGCGGGCATGACCCGGGAAGTGAAGCTTTATGCGGACATGGCCGATGCGGGAATGGTCAAGCAACGGGTCAGGTTGTGTCTGAACTGGGAACCGGGCAATGCGGAGCTTGAAGCCGTAATTGCGGATCGCAATCTGTATGCACGAACCAATGTTGCCACCGACTGCATCAAGATATTTCTGGATGGCGTCCCGACCGACAGCCATACCGCCGCGATGCTGGAACCGTATGCCCGGCCCATGGAAGGACGTTCCGACGATGCGAGCCGTTACGGCATGCTGCTGGTGGAGCAGGATAACCTGAACGAGGCGGTGACCCGGTTCGACCGGATGGGCCTGACCGTGAAGTTCCATGCCGCAGGAGATGCCGCGGTGCGGGCGGGATTGAATGCCTTCGATGCCGCGCGCACGGCCAACGGTTTCAGCGGACAGTTGCACGACGTAGGCCACTGCACCTTCGTCTCCCGGGAAGACCTGCCCCGCGCAAGAGCGCTGGGAGTGACCTTTGAAGTGTCACCGTATTTGTGGAGTCCCAGTCCCATAAACGATGATATTTCCAAAGAAGTGGGAGACGAACGCACCAGGCGCGTATGGCCGGTGCGGGAAATGATCGAATCCGGCGCACTGGTAGTGCCGGGATCGGACTGGGCTGTTGTTCCCTCGGTCAATCCCTGGATAGCGGTGGAAGCGCTGGTGACGCGAGAGGAACCGGGCGGCAGCGCAAAACACTTTGGTAGAGAACAGGCCGTATCTCTCGATCAGGCCATCCGACTGTTCACGGTCAATTCGGCAAAACACCTCGGCATGGTAGACAAGGTCGGCCGCATCGAACCCGGCTTGCTGGCCGATTTGATTGTGCTTGACCGTGACCCCTACAGTATCCCGGTGACGGAATTGCACCAGGTCAGGGTTGAGCAGACCATCATCAACGGTACCCCGGTTTACCAGGCGAATTAAATTAAAGAAGCACTGAACAAGTCCATCCTGGACCTGGTGGAATGGGCGGGAGTTGAAATAGCTAAAAACTAATAGTTCTAAGCTTAGAACTATTGGCTATAATGATTCAGATATGAATCAATTCGGCCAAACTCAGTCGACACCTCCTGGAAATCCGGATCAAGTCAAGACTACAACCTGCTACATGTGTGCTTGCCGCTGCGGCATCCGGGTTCATCTGAAGGATGGAACGGTCCGTTATATAGAAGGCAATCCCGACCACCCGGTAAATAAAGGGGTGCTGTGCGCAAAAGGTGCGGCCGGCATCATGCAGCACTACTCCCCTGCCCGATTGGCAAACCCGCTACTGCGAGTGGGTGAACGCGGGAGCGGGGAATTCAGGGAGATCAGCTGGGATGAGGCCTTGACCATTGCCACCGGCTGGTTGTCAAACATCCGTTCCACTGATCCGAAGCGGCTGGCATTTTTTACCGGCCGCGATCAAAGTCAATCCCTGACCGGTTGGTGGGCGCAACAATTCGGCACGCCGAATTATGCTGCGCACGGCGGTTTCTGCTCCGTGAACATGGCGGCTGCGGGTCTTTATACGATCGGCGGATCATTCTGGGAATTCGGCGAGCCTGATTGGGAACACACGCGCTATTTCCTGATGTTCGGTGTTGCGGAAGACCACGCCTCCAACCCCATCAAGATGGGCCTCGGCAAGCTGAAAAGCAGGCCGGATACAAAATTTATATCGATCAACCCCGTACGCACCGGTTATTCGGCAATTGCAGACGAATGGCTGGGGATACGGCCCGGCACTGACGGGTTGTTAATCTTTTCGCTGATCCACGAACTGCTGAAGGCCGAGAAGGTCGATTGGGAATACCTTGTTCGATACACCAACGCACACTGGCTGGTGATCCAGGATCCCGGAACACGGGAGCACGGCCTGTTTGCCCGTGACATTGAAACAGGCAAACCACTGTGTTTTGACAACATTGCAAAAGAAACAGTTGATGCAAATTCGCAAGATATTTCACCTGCCCTGGTGGGTAATTATCAATTAACGGATGAGCGCAGGGTTGTGCCGGTATTTCAGTTGCTCACACAACGTTTTCTGGATGCGGCTTATGCGCCGGAACAGGTCGCCGATAAAACCGGCATCCCGGCGAAACAGATTAAACGGATTGCAGCAGAACTGGCCGAGGCTGCATTTGAACAGCAGATTGAACTTGAGGTGCCCTGGACGGATTGGACCGGCCGCAGGCACGATAAAATGATCGGCAGGCCGGTTTCCATGCACGCAATGCGTGGTATATCCGCCCACTCAAACGGCTTTCATACCTGCCGCGCACTGCACATCCTGCAGATTTTACTGGGTTCGATAGATGTGCCTGGTGGTTTTCGTTACAAAGCGCCCTACCCCAAACATATTCCCCCACCCGATATACCGGCTGATGATCCGGCCAAACCGAATACGCCGTTAGGTGGAATGCCCCTCGGTTTTCCAACCATGCCAGGTGAATTGCTTAACCGGGATGACGGAAGCGCGCAACGCATCGACAAGGCTTTCAGTTGGGAATATCCATTGGCCTTGCACGGCATGATGCATATGGTGATACATAACGCCTGGAAGGGTGACCCTTATCCCATAGATACATTATTCATGTATATGGCGAACATGGCATGGAATTCCTCCATGAACGTGCCGGAGACCCTGAAATACCTGACCGACAAGGACGATAAAACGGGAGAGTACAAAATCCCGCATGTTATCTACAGTGATGCCTACTATTCGGAAACGGTTCCCTATGCCGACCTGGTACTGCCGGATACGTCATACCTGGAGCGCTGGGATTGTATTTCCCTGATGGACCGGCCGATCGGAGAAGCGGATGCCGTAGCCGATTCGATCCGGCAACCGGTGGTGCTGCCGGACCGGCAAGTCAGGCCGTTCCAGGATGTGCTGCTGGAGTTGGGGGCACGACTCGGGCTACCCGGTATGGTCAAGGCCGATGGTACGGCCAGGTACCCGGGCGGTTATGCAGACTACATGGTCAACCATATGCGCACTTATCGCACCGGCCCGCTGGCGGGCTGGCGCGGCGCAGACGGTAATCAGCATTGCACAGGGCAACCCAACCCGGATCAGTTACAGCGCTATATCGACAACGGCTGTTATTGGCGCCATGAATTCAGCGCCGATCAGCGCTACTATAAATTCGCTAACAAATCGTACCTGGAATTCGCCCATACTGCCGGCTGGATCTACAACGCCCAACCGATAGTCCTGCAACTGTATAACGAGGCAATACAACGTTTTCGCCTGGCTGCAGAGGGCCAGGGCCATTACCCGGCGCCGGAAAAGTACAAAACGCGTATCCAGACCTATTTTGACCCTTTACCGATCTGGTATGAACCATTTGAAAGCAACATGGTGGATACCGGTGAGTATCCCTTGCATGCACTGACGCAGCGGCCCATGCACATGTATCACTCCTGGGGTTCGCAGAATGCCTGGTTGCGCCAGATCACCACTGCCAATGATTTATATATACATCATCAACTTGCGGAAAAACTGCACCTCGGTGATGACGACTGGGTCTGGCTGAAGAGCCCCCACGGTAAAGTCAGATGCCGGGTCAAATGCATGAGCGGCGTCAATCCGGACACTGTCTGGACCTGGAACGCAATCGGCAAGCGCCGCGGCGCTTGGAACCTGGATAAGGAAGCACCCGAAGCAAAACAGGGTTTTTTACTCAACCATATTATCTCGGAGTTACTGCCTGAGAACAAAGACGGTTACCGTTATGCCAATTCCGATCCGGTTACCGGGCAGGCTGCGTGGTTTGATTTGCGGGTCGCAATCGAAAAATGCCGGGGTGATGAAATACATCAAAGCGCGCCGCAATTTGATGCGTTACCGCATCACGGTAACCCACAGGTTCCAGGCAGGGATCAACCATGACGTGCCTGCCCGCGTCCAGCGGAAAAAAGCTCGGCCTGGTGATCGATCTCGACACCTGTGTCGGTTGCCATGCCTGTGCCACCAGTTGTAAAGCATGGAATAGCAGCGGCAATCCAGCGCCGCCCACTGATACCGATCCCTACGGCGCCGACCCGTCCGGCGTATGGTTCAACCGGGTGCATACCTATGAAGTGGAAAATGAGCAAGGGGAATCGATTACGGTACACTTTCCCAGGTCGTGTCTGCATTGTGATGACGCCCCCTGTGTAACAGTATGTCCGACCGGAGCCTCTTATAAACGGGAAGAGGACGGTATCGTACTGGTCAATCCGGATACCTGCATCGGTTGCAAGTTATGTTCCTGGGCATGCCCGTATGGCGCCAGGGAATATGATCAGACAGACGGGGTCATGAAGAAGTGCACGCTGTGCGTCGATAAAATTTACAACAAAGACCTGCCGGAACACGACCGGGTGCCCGCTTGCGTTGCCGCCTGCCCGACCGGAGCCAGAAGTTTCGGTGACTTGGCTGATCCGGAATCCGGAGCGGCAAAACTGGTTGCATCCAGGCAAGGCTATGACCTGATGCCGGAACAGGACTGTAAACCGGTTAATAAATATTTACCTCCCCGTAAAGGAAAAAAAGATAAACCTGCTGCACTTGCTCCCCAGGTAACAGACATTGAAAACGCTATTTTAAGATGGGTGGACAAGACCCTCAGCCGCTGACATGCATCCCGCATTTTCCGTTATCTTCTTTACCACGCTGACCGGCGCAGGTTACGGATTACTCGGTTTACTGGGTGCCGGCGTTGTATTCAGGTTCGTCCCGGACCATGCCGGTTTCGGCCTGCATGGCGTTGTGACGGCACTGGTGCTGATCTCCAGCGGATTGCTTTTCTCGACATTTCACCTCGGCCGTCCGGAACGCGCCTGGCGCGCATTCAGCCAGTGGCGATCTTCATGGCTAAGCCGGGAAGGCATATTCGCAGTCCTTACTTTTGGGCCGGCTATACTCTTCGCGTATGAATGGATCATCATGGAAAGACAGGGATTAATACAGGGCATATCCGGGCTGGTAACAACAGCGTTTTGCCTGGCAACTGTGTTCACCACGGCGATGATTTATGCTTCATTGAAAACGATCGCTGCATGGAACAATCAATGGGTAGCGCCCGTTTACATCAGTTTCGCCTTGATGTCCGGCGCTACAATCTGCGTTGCGCTGCTGGCGTGGTCTGATCATTACCAGGTATGGACAACAGGCTTTGCCTGCATGGCCATCATTGGCGCCGGTCTGCTCAAGTTAAAATACTGGTCCCATATCGACAACACGCCATTAACCAGTTCCACCGAATCAGCAACCGGACTGGGGCGGTTCGGCAAAGTGCAACTGCTGCAATCACCCCATACCCAACAAAACTATCTTATGCAGGAAATGGGTTATGAAATTGCCCGCAGGCACTCCGCAAAATTACGACGACTAGCTGTGAACCTGGGTTTTGTAACACCCCTGGTATTACTTGCGCTGAGTTTTACGGATATTCCCGTGCTGCGCCTGGCCAGCGTGACAATTGCAGTTACTGTCATGCTGTTCGGTATTTTGATCGAGCGCTGGTTATTTTTCGCAGAAGCAAAACACACTGTGATGCTCTATTACTGACGCGGTCTAATGGACATTTCACCCCAGGCAGCAGGCAGTAAAAGACCGTTTCAACTATGGGCGCCGGAGCTTACCCTCCTGATATTGTTAACGCTGCTTTCTTATCTCGTTATTGCAGTATTCTCCAACATATCCGACAGCGGTGAATTACATGGCGGTTTGATCATACTGGGGATGTTCGGTTCGTTTGTTTTCAGTGTGCTGATAGCGATAGTCGCAGTGCTGGGCGGTGTCGGCGGCGGGGTGATTTTTACCCCTATTATCCTGGGATTTACCTCCGTCGATACTCTCATCGTACGTGCTACGGGGTTGGTCGTGGCGATGTTCAGCGGGCTGATTTCAGCCAGGCCGCTGTTGCGTCGCGGCCTGGTTGACATCAAGCTGGTACTTTTTGGCGCCGTTCCCATTATCCTGGGGTCATTGGCGGGCGCCTACAGTGCAGTCCACCTGTCCCATCAATTTGGCGAGACCGGCGATGCATTCGTCAGGTTGACCCTGGGGTTGCTCATACTCGGTATTGCCGGCCTGTTTATTATCAGCGGCAAACGTAGCGAATACCCGGTCAACGAAAACGAGGGGCCGCTGGCGAAAGGTCTGGGCTTGTCGGGTTCTTACTGGGATGACTCGCTTAACAGACAAGTTGACTACAAGATAAGACGCGGCCGCTATGGGTTACTGCTGCTGGTGCTGGTCGGCTTTGTCGGCGGTTTTTTCGGACTGGGTGGGGGTTGGTCCGTGGTGCCCATATTCAACCTGTTGATGTATGTGCCTCTGAAACTGTCAGCAGGATGCAGTGGCCTGTTGCTTGCTCTGGGTAACGCCGCCGCCATATGGCCTTATATCGCCGCCGGCGCACTCATTCCCCTGTTTGTCGCACCCTGGATGCTGGGGCAGGTGATCGGCGGCATTATTGGCGCATATATTCTCAGTGTCGTGCGCGCCGGTTTTGTGAGGATACTGCTGATCGCGTTGCTGCTATTGACCAGTCTGAAATTGATCGTCAGGGGCCTGGAAGGCGTATTTATGTTTCAAATTCCTTTTATTTAAAAGCAAGCTATGCACGATCCCGGTCAATCACCCGTCCAGCAGTCACCGATAGCCAGAATTTACGGCGAGATCGTGTACTGGTGCACGATTGTTGCTTCGTTCCTGGTCATTATCAGTACGACGTGTGCATTTCTGGGCATGCCTGGCCTGTTCGATCCGGCTTACCTGTTCAGTTCCATCTGGGCCGGAAAGGAGGCCGCAGAAATCTGGCTCAGTTCTACCGGGCAACTACCCGACACTCACTGGTATCTGTATCAGTTATGGAATGCCGACTCACTAGCCATGCTTGGCATTGTTCTTGGTATATTTTCAGTTGTGCCCGCTTCATTTGCTGCGTCTGTTATTTTTTTCAAACAGGGGCAGAATTCTTTTGGCGTGATGGGATTGTTGACCGGTGCGTTGATTTTACTGCCTTGTCTCGGTCTCATTTAAACCTTTCAGGACGTAGGTATTGCTATTACAGCGTTTTCCGCTGAACAGATCACGCGGTTTCGAACATGTTGTAGTGGTTGGCAAACCGCTCCGGGGCCAGCAGCCCGGCATACGCGTCTGACCGGTTATTCGGACATACTGCCCTACGTCAGGCGATGCGCAGTACGCGTCCTGCCTCGCCCAGTTCTGCGGTGGCATGGTCCAGCCGGTACGCCGCACGACCCACGTGGTGGCCTGTTCCCACTATCCTTATCCGTCCGGTCTTTTCATTGCTGTAATAAAACACGCTGCAACTCCCCACACCGGCAATCCCCGCCGACACATGCCACAGCCCCGCATACCCCGTCGTCCGCTTGCCCCGGCCAAACTCCATGTCGTTCACCGCCTGACTGACAAAGCGGTGGTACTTCTGATCCAGGTGACCCTTGATCTCATCCTCTACGGCATCGGTATCCAGTCCGCTCTTCCCACCCAGTGAATACACCGGCGCAACCGGCGGTGGCGGCGGCGCAGCCGGTCCCACCGCCACCGGTAATCTCTCCCACTGCCGGCGCCGGACGCGCTCCTTGTGCCGCTCGATATGCGCCAGCCGGTTATACAGGATGCATAACCCGTCCAGGTCGGTGCACTCATTGACGGCTTCCAGCAACCGGATGCCTTCCAGCGGTTCGAGGTTGTCATCCCGGAGCTTGCTGAGCACCTCCTGCCTCAACCCATCCTGCGCCTGCGCCAGGTGGGAAGGTGTCTCTGCTTCAGGGGCTGCCTCGCCAGGCCGGGTTGGTGTGGGAGGCAAAGGCCCGGCGCCAGCCTCGACCTGATCAAGCGCGTCCGCCTTCCCCTCTGCCTCCTTGGCTACTGCCTGCGGCGGCGTTGCCCCCGGCGTCTGCCCGGGCCCTTCCGTTATCGACAGGCCTTCCGGTCGGGGCGGTTGTCGCGTCAGGCACCGGCGCTGTGCCGCCAATACCGACATCACCTCCCGGTGATCCCCGAGTTGGGCGAGTTGGGCAAGCGAATACGGGGTGTACCTTTCAGGTAACGCCATCTCCGCGTCCATGTCGGCCCCGGCATGCAATAACATCCAGACAATTGCAGCATGGCCCCGAAGACAGGCAAGGTGAAGCGGGCTCGCCCCTTTATTGCTTGCGATGGTCAGGCTGGCGCCTTTCTTCAGCAGCAATCTGACCACCTCCTTGTGTCCTCGTTGAACGGCAATGCCCAGAGGCGATGCCCCGCTGTCAGTTGCCCGATTAACCTGGATGCCCGGTACCTGCAACAACAGTCTCACCACCTGAACGTTTCCATGTTTGGCAGCGATACATAAAGGTGACGTATTTTCTTTGAACGGCAGGTTACAATCGGCGCCATGATTGATCAGCAATTCAACAACCTCCGAGTGGCCGAATTGAGCCGCTATAAAGACGGCTGTTGATCCGGAGTCCCTGCGCGCATCGACGTCAATATACGGGTCTGCCAGAAGCAATTTCACTATCTCAGTCTGTCCGGTTTGAGAAGCCACACTAAGCGGTGTTGCTCCATCAAACAATGCCAGGTTGACATTAATCCCGCGTGCCTCAAGCAGCAACCCTACAATCCCCAGGTGTCCCTGTTGAACCGCAACATAGAGCGGTGTCGCGCCGGGATGTGCAGCCAGGTTGACGTCAATCCCGCGCATCGACAACAATTCCCTGACGATGTTTGCATGCCCAAAATAAACAGCATGAATAAGAAGCGTTCCGGATTCATTTGCCATACCAGTGTCAACATCCACATTCCTGATAAGACTCCTGAACAGCCCGATTGCGCCCGCGTAACAACATCTGAAAAGCTGCGTATCCCTCCAGCTGAATGACGTCTTTATCTGTGCCACAACAGCTTTCTCCGCAATCGGCCCATTTCCCGGTCCGGCCGCCTGCGGCTTGACCGGACCCGCTTCGGGGTCAAGTAAGCGCACCTGCGCCACCACCACAGCCAGCGCTTCAGATTTTACCCCTGCCAGGTCCTCAGCTCGCCTGATCCGGTCTGCCAGCTTGTGCAACAAGTCCGCCTCACTGATCTGCTCCTCAACATAGCTGCTGAATGCCTCCACCCCCTCACCCCGCAAGGTATTCAACGCCACCTGCACCCGGGATTTCTTCTTCTTTTTCTTCTCCCCCGTTACCACCCCCTCACCCGACAGCGGTTTCGGCAATGTGGCGGACGCCTCCGGCTGTACCGTAACGGACCCGGGATTTCTCTCCCATTCCTTACCAGACTCAGCACCCCCCGTCATTCCGGCGCAAGCATGCACCGGTATGTCGCAAGCCGGGGCCGGAACCAGTTCCGTCGTTTGCCCTCCTTCCGGCACGCCTGCCTGCTTTTTTTTCTTCTTCGGCATCAACTGCAACGGACCGGGATGACCCTGTGTCACGGCAAGACCCGCCTGCCTCCCTGCGCTCACTACCCCCACCCAGTGCAGAAAGGCGCGGTTGCCCAGCGCATGGTGACCCGCCTCTATACCCGCCTGAAACTCCCGTTGGTTCGCCATCCCCGTTGTCATACGCTGCAAGGCAACCCCGGCAGTACCCAGGTCAGCGCCCCCAGGCGCAACCACCACGCCTCCTCCTGAACGGACAGTATCCGCAGTTCGTCCGGGCTCAACCCCGGCAACTGTGTCCCCGGCCTGCTCCACAGACGTCATCTGGAATTTCGTTTCGGTAGCTGATATCGGAGGCACTGCTCAATGTACCAGACAAGCCAGGCAGGTTTGACTTTGTAAATTAAGATACTATTACTCGACTATACGGATACAGATCATATAGTCCGGCGTCTGGAGTGTGACAAGTAATAATTTACCAGGCTGAAGCCGGTATGCCGGCCGGCCTCGGCAGGTGACCTGGCGCCGACCAAGCCTGGCACCACCTTATTCCAGAATTCTTATAGAAGGATTATTACCGTCTCACCAGGCTGCTCAGCTGTCGATTGAGAAAAGCCTTTTCGCATTTTCGTGCAATACCTTGTTTGCGATCTCTTCACAATTGGACTGACTCCAGCCGTAATTGGACTTGTAATCCCTTAATATTTTCGCCAGAACCTGACGAACATTCCAGGCGCAGTAACCTATCTCCTCAGGTACATTATTGGAATCACTGCCATGCATTACCTTGTCAGCCGGCGCCAAAGCCAAAAAGGCTCTCAACGTCTCTTCCAACACACCGGGAAACTTTGAATAGAAAGAAAGATCCGTATACACGTTAGGAAACTGGCTCAGCATTGCCGCAACGTGCTGATGATACGGATACCCGGTATGAATCAGGAGGAACCGGGTCTCTACTTTTTTGATTTCGTCATCCAGAAATACATCTCTTAATCTTAATGGACTATTGAAATCAAACCTCAATGCCGGGTGCAATGCCACCGCGGTATGAATAATAACCCGTGACTTCAACTCGCCTGCCTTGATATAGATATGCCTGAGTAAGAAGTCCTGGTAAATACGAAACGCTTGCTGCATTTCGGTTTCTTGATAATCCGCAACGTTACTGAATGGCACAAACAGGTCAGCAGGGTTTTCAAGCAGTTTCTGCAGGGCCTTTTCCGCCGTCGCAGCATCAATCAAATCAATACCCAGGGGTCTGTAATAGGCCACATTAACCTTGAATCCGACACAACCGTCGGCCACACAGCGCTCCAGGATAGTACTTATTTCGGCGGCGACATCTTTCAGAGAACTTAATCCTTTCTCAGCAGCCCATTCCGGTTGAATAATCCTTGCAATATTGTAACTCCACACAAACCGGTCGGATGGGATCGGGCTCTCAGGCCGTCTGGCTTCGATTTCACGTGATTCCAGTACTACCTTTTCTATTTTCTCCCGGTCCAGAATGGATGCTATATAATTGCTGAAACCGCTTTTTATGCCTCTGGTAACAACTGAGTTAAACCCGTCCAAATCGGGATTTACACCATACACCCTTGATACATAGTTGTAATAACCGGTTTGTCTCGGCATGTTATACAGGTGTTCCTTGAATACCAATGACAGTCGTTTCCTTAATTGTTCCTTACCTTCGTATTCATAACCGGGCAGCATTGAACTAACAAAGGATGAATTCCATTTATCGTAAGATTCGCTCAACGTGATCGGATGGGGTGGATGTACATGCGTATCTACTACATTGACTTCATTGAGATCCAGTTCCCCAACTACCGGCGGGTGTATAGAGCTCCAGTCATCTATGGCGGCGAGACTATCTGTGGCAGCAAGCATTGCGCAGCTTGCCCCGGTGTATTTAATGAAATCTCTTCTTTTCATTTAGGCATTCAATAACCAGATCCCGGCGTTCACGATCAGCTTCAATTATTTCATACCAGACCAGGCGGTTCAATAATGCCCGAAGGACTAAGAATTGTTATTGATGAATAACATCGTCGTTGACAGAGATTTGTTCTGGATCTGTCTTGATATCAAGCACACAAGGTTCGCCGCTCTTTAACGCGTCGGCGAAAGCGTCAGGAAACTCTGACTCGTGTCGAATCGTGTAACCACGACCGCCTAAGGATGATGCAAATTCCGCAAAGTCGACTGGCCCAAGTCCAGTAGCGATCGGCCGTCCAGGATAGTGGCGTTCCTGGTGTACTTCGATCGTCGCATATTTTTGATTGTCAAATACCAAGGCAACTAAAGGGGTTTGCTCCCTCACTGCAGTTTCAATTTCAGCACCTGTCATGAGGAAGCCCCCATCTCCTGAAAAAGAAACAACCGGTTGATCTGGTTTGTGTAGTTTTGCGGCAATGGCTGCAGGAACAGCGTAACCCATTGCACCGGAGATTGGTCCAAGAAATGTACCTGGCCTGTTAAATCTAACGTAACGGTCGAGCCAGCCAGAAAATGTACCCGCATCGCTGGTGTAAATCGTCGATTCAGGTGCCAGCTTGTGAATATGACGAGTGATTGAGGTCAGGTCGGCATACGACTCACTTGCGGAACCATGAACGGGTGTCGTTTCTTCCACCCACTCATCGTGACGGGTTTTTAAAAGCTGCTGTCTACCGGCAACTGTATCTTCATCCAATTTCGAGGCATCCGCAGCACAATTCAATGCATTGAAAAATGACAATGCATCGGCAACCGCCATCAAGTCCGCGCCAGAGGGAACCATCATGCTCTCGACTGCAGTATCCACAATGATCAATTCAGTTTCGGAACCTGGAAAGGAGTAGCCAAGTGCGGTGTTCTCATCAAGCCGATGACCAACAACGAGAACCATGTCAGCTTCTGTCAGGGTTTTTCTAACAGTTGACGATGCGCGTAACCCTGTATGTCCTAAATAGCAGCCGTGATCATTGGGAAAAGCGTCTGGTCGCCGCCATCCAGCTAGAACACCTATCTTTTCTCTCTCAGCAAATGCTACTGCAGCATTAGTTCCACCACTGGCAAGAACACCGGCGCCAACGATTATGATCGGGTTCTTTGCGAGTCTTAATCGCTCCAGGATCTGACGGACCACACCTGCAGGCGCTTCAATAGGTTGAGGCAGGGATTGCTTTAATGAATTGGTTACAGTGCATTCCATCGAAAGAATATCCTCGGGAAGAGAAATAACCACAGGCCCGGGTCGCCCTTGTGTTGCGACGCGAACTGCTTTATGCGCGATTTCTGCGAGTCGATCAGGTCTGGTAGGCTCAACAACCCATTTCACCATGGGGCTAAAAATACTAACCAGGTCTGCCTCCTGAAAGGCCTCACGACCGCGCTTATTCGTTGGAACTTGACCCAATATAGCGATCAGTGGGCTCGAGTCCTGCATGGCGGTGTGTAGACCAATAGCCATATTGGCCGCACCTACCATACGAGTCGCCATGCATAGTCCCGGTCGGCCACTTAGCTTCCCTACCGCCTCCGCCATGAAGCCGGCCGCCCCTTCGTGTCGGGTCGCAATTGTTCGTATGTCTGTTCTATCCCTGAGTGCATCCAAGACACCAAGGAAACTCTCTCCAGGGACGGTAAATGCAAAGCGCACCCCTCCCCTTGCCAGTTCGTTAACAAGGAGCTCTGCACCGCTGGCAACTATTTTGTTATCTGCATTCGGATCTATCACTTAGAAGAGCATTCCATAATCACGTCACGTAATCCAGGGCTTAAATAAAAAAGGCCAGTCTGACGACCGGCCTTTGTTATTTAAGCCCTGGCGGTGACCTACGCTCGCGCGGGTAAACCCGCACTACTATCGGCGCTACGTCGTTTCACTTCCGAGTTCGGTATGGGATCGGGTGGTACCAACGCGCTATGGCCGCCAGGAAATCGGTACTACTGCAATTCGGTAAACTAAAAAGCCAAGGTATTGCACTGTTGTCAGCATATAACAGATCGTTTGAGTGTTATATGGTCAAGCCTCACGGGCAATTAGTACTGGTTAGCTTCATGCATTACTGCACTTCCACACCCAGCCTATCAACCTCGTAGTCTACGAGGGCCCTTCAGAGAGCTTATAGCTCTGGGGAGAACTCATCTCGAGGGGGGCTTCCCGCTTAGATGCTTTCAGCGGTTATCCCGTCCGTACGTAGCTACCCGGCAATGCCACTGGCGTGACAACCGGAACACCAGAGGTACGTCCACTCCGGTCCTCTCGTACTGGGAGCAGCTCCTCTCAATTCTCCAACGCCCACGGCAGATAGGGACCGAACTGTCTCACGACGTTCTAAACCCAGCTCGCGTACCTCTTTAAATGGCGAACAGCCATACCCTTGGGACCTGCTTCAGCCCCAGGATGAGATGAGCCGACATCGAGGTGCCAAACACCACCGTCGATATGAACTCTTGGGTGGTATCAGCCTGTTATCCCCGGAGTACCTTTTATCCGTTGAGCGATGGCCCTTCCATTCAGAACCACCGGATCACTAAGACCTACTTTCGTACCTGCTCCACGTGTCTGTGTCGCAGTCAAGCACCCTTTTACCTTTGCGCTCATAGCACGATTTCCGACCGTGCCGAGGGTACCTTCGTGCTCCTCCGTTACTCTTTAGGAGGAGACCGCCCCAGTCAAACTACCCACCATACACTGTCCCCGATCCGGATCACGGACCTAGGTTAGAACCCCAAACACACCAGGCTGGTATTTCAAGGTTGGCTCCACGACAACTAGCGTCATCGCTTCAAAGCCTCCCAGCTATCCTACACAAGTATATTCAAAGTCCAGTGCAAAGCTGTAGTAAAGGTTCACGGGGTCTTTCCGTCTAGCCGCGGGTACACTGCATCTTAACAGCAAGTTCAATTTCGCTGAGTCTCGGGTGGAGACAGTGTGGCCATCGTTACGCCATTCGTGCAGGTCGGAACTTACCCGACAAGGAATTTCGCTCGATGTCTTACCTAAATATCACGAAGGAATTGTAGGCGGATAGTTTACTAACTATCCCTGCAAGTCGCCTTGCAGATGGGACTATATCTTCATCAACAGAATGTCAATGTCCGGCGTATAGTCTCTGAGGATTCTGACCACGTTTAGTCAGTCTTTCCTGCTGGTTGTCCGCACCTCACAGATTGTTACTGTCATTTATCATGACGAGTACTGGAGGATGCTCGGAGTTTCCAGCATATAGCCAGATTTTACTAAGGCAGCATTTCCTACCTTAGGACCGTTCATAATGTTAACAATGCGTTGCACATCAACATTGCGGGTTATCAAAAATAACCCCTGTATATCGCTATACAGATCGGACTATATCTTCAGTAACAAGTACTGCCTGGCGTATAGTCTCTGAGGATTTTCTTCAATTGAAGTACTCAAGTATTGCTTCATCGGAATACTTGCGTTTCCCGACACCTCCATCGTTCATCTCCTTACGGATATCAAGAATGGATTGAATACCTGTTTTATTTAAGTGATTTCCTTCTTTTATTAATTTCGCTAACTGCTTGAATTTAGAGAAATCTCTCTTTTTCTTTGCAGATAAAAACCCAAATCTGTTAAAAAATGGAATCACATTTTCTTCAATAGCATTGAGATTATTTACTTCGTAGTACCAAACTCCATCTTCTCTGCTCCGTAGGGTTCCACAGTTAAGATGTCTCTTGAACAAAGCTAGGATTACCTTATCCCGTTGAGACACGTTAAAACAAAGTGAAATTTTCCAGGGCATTGTGTAGTCCTTGCGTTTCCGAAATGAAACATTAAAGCTCCCTTCTCCATCTGCAAATCCAGCTAGATAATAGCCGATTCGCTCTGGTACCCGCTTGATATCAATTGCCATTGATTTTCTCCAACTGAGGAATCTTTCCTGCTGATTGTCCGCACCTCTCAGATTGTCACTGCCTCATTTTGAGACGAGTACTGGAGGATACGCCGGAGTTTCCAGCATATAGCCAGGTTTTTTTACGTAACTACAATCGGTCATTATATTTATAGTTACGGCCGCCGTTTACCGGGGCTTCGATCAAGAGCTTCGCCTAAGCTAACCCCATCAATTAACCTTCCGGCACCGGGCAGGCGTCACACCCTATACGTCCTCTTACGAGTTTGCAGAGTGCTGTGTTTTTAGTAAACAGTCGCAGCCACCTGGTCACTGCAACCCCTTTCTGCTCCGGCCGCGAGGGCCTTCACATACCGGGGGCACACCTTCTCCCGAAGTTACGGTGCTATTTTGCCGAGTTCCTTCACCCGAGTTCTCTCAAGCGCCTTAGGATTCTCTCCTCGCCCACCTGTGTTGGTTTGGGGTACGGGCTGTCATAATCTGAAGCTTAGAGGTTTTTCCAGGAAGCATGGCATCAATCACTTCTCCGACCACCGAAGTGGTAGGATCGTCATCACGCCTCGGGATTGTGCGCCCGGATTTGCCAGAGCACACTCCCTACACGCTTAAACCGGGACGTCCAACACCCGGCTGACCTAGCCTTCTCCGTCACCCCATCGCAATTATGGCAGGTACAGGAATATTAACCTGTTGTCCATCGACTACGCCTTTCGGCCTCGCCTTAGGAACCGACTCACCCTGCGCCGATTAGCGTTGCGCAGGAACCCTTGGGCTTTCGGCGTGCGGGTTTTTCACCCGCATTATCGCTACTCATGTCAGCATTCGCACTTCCGATACCTCCAGCATGCCTCCCGGCATACCTTCACAGGCTTACGGAACGCTCCTCTACCATCCAGAAGATAAACTCCTGGATCCGTAGCTTCGGTACACAGCTTGAGCCCCGTTAAATCTTCCGCGCAGGCCGACTCGACCAGTGAGCTATTACGCTTTCTTTAAAGGATGGCTGCTTCTAAGCCAACCTCCTGGCTGTCTGGGCCTTCCCACTTCGTTTCCCACTGAGCTGTGATTTGGGGACCTTAGCTGACGGTCTGGGCTGTTTCCCTTTCCACGACGGACCTTATCACCCGCCGTGTGTCTCCCGTGATTGCACTTCCTGGTATTCGGAGTTTGCAATGGGTTGGTAAGTCGGGATGACCCCCTAGCCATAACAGTGCTCTACCCCCAGGAGTGATACACGAGGCACTACCTAAATAGCTTTCGAGGAGAACCAGCTATCTCCGGGCTTGATTAGCCTTTCACTCCTATCCACAGCTCATCCGAAGATTTTTCAACATCTCCCGGTTCGGTCCTCCAGTGGGTGTTACCCCACCTTCAACCTGGCCATGGATAGCTCGCCCGGTTTCGGGTCTACTCCCAGCGACTAAACGCCCTATTCAGACTCGGTTTCCCTACGCCTCCGCTAAATGCTTAAGCTTGCCACTGAAAGTAAGTCGCTGACCCATTATACAAAAGGTACGCAGTCACCCGGCCCGAAGGCCAGGCTCCCACTGCTTGTACGCACACGGTTTCAGGTTCTATTTCACTCCCCTCTCCGGGGTTCTTTTCGCCTTTCCCTCACGGTACTGGTTCACTATCGGTCAGCAAGGAGTATTTAGCCTTGGGGGATGGGCCCCCCATGTTCAGTCAAGATAACACGTGTCCCGACCTACTCG
>CBDBPJ010000003.1:0-685000 GCA_965208655.1 Gammaproteobacteria bacterium | reverse complement strand
CTTTCCCAAGTCACTGAGCAAGCAGATGACATGGCCTACAGAGTATATATAAAAAACGACTATAAGCCAGAGATCGTTTGGGGCAAGCCGGCAACCCGGCGCCGGCGCCCGGGTTACTGGCCGTTGTTCGCGGCTGTCCCGCTCCTGCTTGCTTTTATCTGGATTGCGGATCCCGGGGAACCCGATACGGAAATCATGGATAACACCCGACAACCCCGTAGCTTTACATCAACCGTAATACCTTACCCGGAAGACGAGCCGGCAGGCCGGGAATACACCGGCCCAGCCAATTCTGAACAATTTGCCGGCAAATTCTCTGGCATATTCACACACAAACAACCCGTCAGTTCCACGGAAGCGATAACCGGTTGGATTGATATCGACATCAAGCAAGGTGACAGCATGGCCCAAATCTTCAAGCGCCGCGGTCTGTCCCCCCGCGACCTCCATGATATTCTGAATTCCCATGAACTCGCTACAGCGCTGAAACAGCTGCGGCCCGGCCAAACCATCTCTTTACAGATAGATGACGGTGAATTGCTCGCACTCCGGTTTGACGTGGACCTGACCCAGACCTTGCTGGTGAGGAAACAGGCCGGTTTATTTACCAGCGAGATTATTACAGTCGAACTGGAAACCCGGGTCAGACAGGCACACGGCATTATCAATGAATCCCTGTTCCTGGCAGGACAAGCTGCCGGCCTGCCGGACAAACTTATCATGCAACTGGTTGACATATACGGATGGGATATAGATTTCATTCTTGATATTCGCAAGGGCGACAGTTTCAGGGTCATCTATGAGGAGAAATACAAACACCGGGACAAGGTTGCAGAAGGCCCCGTACTTGCGGCCGAGTTCAACAACCAGGACAGGAAAATCCGTGCGGTCAGGCACGAACATGATAACGGCCATGTTGACTATTACACACCTGAAGGCAGGAACTTGCGCAAGGCCTTTCTACGTAATCCTTTGAAATTCAGCAGGATAAGCTCCCATTTCAACCTGAGACGGAAACATCCGGTATTAAACAGGATCAGGGCGCACAAGGGTGTGGACTATGCCGCGGCGGCGGGCACACCGATTAAAGCAACCGGTGACGGGACAATTCATCACATCGGGAACAAGGGAGGTTACGGCAGGACGATCATAGTGAAGCACAGCGGCAAACACACCACTCTTTATGCACACCTGTCACGTTACAGGAAAGGCATGAAGCGCGGGCGGACTGTCAAACAGGGGCAGGTGATCGGTTACGTCGGAAAGACGGGTCTGGCAACGGGGCCCCACCTTCACTACGAGTTCCGTGTGAATGGCCTGCATCACAACCCGCTGACTGTCAGGCTGCCGACAGCAGAAAGCGTGATATCTGCTGGAATGGAAAGGTTCAGAATTCAATCATCGTACCTGTTCGCCCTGCTGGATACTTCAGATTCGGGACTGCTGGCGCAATACGAACCCGATCGCAGGTTATAATCGGGTACTATTGGCTTCATGTATTACGTCGGCCTCATGTCAGGAACCAGCGCCGATGCCGTTGACGCGGCTTTGGTCGATATTTCCGGGAACGATCTGGAAGTTCTTGATTACCGGCAATATCCCCTGGACACAGATATACAGCGGTCCCTGAGAGATACGGACCTGGCATCTTCAATCGAGAAGACAACCGAACTGGATGTGCGCTTGGGGCGGCACTTCGGCCAGGCAGTCCTGGCGTTACTCGAGGTTAACGCCATAACGGCGCAGCAAGTCAGGGCAATCGGCAGTCACGGACAGACCATCATGCATCTGCCCGGTGCGACACCGCCGCGGACGTTGCAGATCGGTGATCCCAACCAGATATCCGGGCTGACCGGAATCACCACGGTAGCGGACTTTCGCCGGGCAGACATGGCAGCCGGAGGACAGGGGGCGCCGCTTGCCCCGGCATTCCACGCCTGGCGTTTCCGCCAGGCCGGGAGCAATCGTATCATCCTGAATATCGGAGGCATAGCCAATATCACGATTTTACCCGCAGCAAAGACGAGTGAAGTCACCGGATTTGATACCGGCCCGGGCAACATCCTTATGGACGCTTGGATACAACGGTGCCGGGACCTGAATTTTGACGATCAGGGCAGTTGGGCAGCCTCCGGCAGCGTTCAGGAAGACTTGATCAAGCTGATGCTGGCTGACAGCTATTTTTCCACGCCCCACCCGAAAAGCACAGGCAAAGACGACTTCAACCTGGCATGGCTGGCATTACTCGCGGAAAATTCCGGTGTGGTTTGCAGGAATGAAGACATACAAGCGACGTTACTGGAATTGACCGCTGCCAGCATTACCAACGCAGTGTTGGAGTACGCTCCCGAAACCGACGAGATCCTGACCTGCGGCGGCGGCATACACAACATCCTGCTCATGGAGCGCCTGCAGGGACTACTGCCCGCTATCACCATCAAATCCACCGCTGATTACGGCGTCGATCCCGATGCGGCTGAGGCATTGGCCTTTGCGTGGCTGGCGCAGCAACGCCTGGAGAATATACCGGCAAACCTGCCTTCCGTTACCGGCGCCAGGAAACCCGTTATTCTAGGTGCAATATATGAAGCAGGGATCAGGGGATAGGGAATAAGGAATAGGGAGTAGGGGTTAGTGTGATCTCTTGTCCCTAGTCCCTATCCCCTGCTTTAAACTGAAAATGAAGAACCGCAGCCGCAGGTCGTCTGGGCATTGGGATTGCGGATAACGAATTGCGCGCCTTCCAGGCTTTCCGAAAAATCGATCTCGGCACCTGTCAGGTACTGGATACTCATTGGATCTATCAGCAGCCTGACGCCTTCTTTCTCTACGACCGTGTCACCGTCTGAGACGGCCTCATCAAAGGTGAACCCATATTGAAACCCGGAACATCCTCCTCCGGAAATGAAGACTCTCAGCATCAACGCCTCATTCTCTTCCTCATCGATCAATTGTTTCACCTTGGATGCCGCAGAATCCGTGAATACCAGCGGATCCGGCAGTTTGTCTATTGTCTGCAACATGTTTTTAACTGTCTCCGGTACGGTTTGTCTCTCTCACTGTTTGAGAGTCACGATTACACTAGTATAAGTGACAACAGCCGCGGTTTCAAGGGAAAGCCAGGAGCAAACCGTGGAGAGATGCCAATCGTCCACTCAGCTATAATCATCATTGGTTATATCGTCAATGAGTTTCGGCTCTGCCTGGCCGACATCCGGCGTGTGTACCAACCGGCCGCCTATCTGCGCACCTGAAGATATTTCCAACAGGTTGTAGTAGACGTCGCCGGTAATACGCGACTTCGATTCAAGTTCAACATGTTCACTGCTGTAGAGGTTACCTATGACGGTTCCGTCAATAATGTTGAACGGGACGTGTATCTCACCTTCGATCGAACCTTGATCACTGAGTGACAATACCGAGTTGGTATCGGCATCCGCATTGATATTTCCCTTCACCACACCTTCTATATGCAGTCCACCCGTGAACTTGAGATTACCTGTTACTTCCGTATTCTCTCCCACCAAGGTGTCAATTTTCGTAGTTTTTTTCTTTCGAGCGTTACCCCACATCTGCTGTCTCCCCATCGTCAGTTTCAGGCCAGTCGAATATCTTCTCAAACCCGATTTTGTCCGGATCATCCGGAGATAACGTTACAAACACTCTTTGCGGTGCAAAATTTTCCGGCAAAATAAAATTGTTTTCAAATCGCTGGAAATTCCTGAACCGGATACTGTAGTCACGGTTTTCATCAAGGCTGATGGCGTTGAGGGACAGCCGTCTGATCGCGCCGTCCAGGATGCCCTCCAGAACAACTTCCACCTCACCTTCAACCATCTTACCGGTATTCGCGATATTGAGTAATATCAATTCAAGCCGGTAACCGTTGGGGTGGGTCAACGGTTTGATCCGGATCCCGTGCACGCCGGGTGAGTTCGTTTCATCCGTTGCAGTGATGATCCCCTGGTAAAATTCCAGGTCTTTTCTTAATTGATAAATTTCTTCCTGGGAATCGACTAACTGCTCCTGCATCGCTGCTGTCGCCTGCCTGTCTATCTGGTTGCTCTGTTCCAGAATCAGCAGCTTCTCCCGTAATGCCGTGTTTTCACCAAGCAATTCTGCGGGAGACAAACCCTGGTTCCATGGGTATCTGACCCCCCATGTGCCGTTCTGCCATTGATAAATACCAGGTATGGCCAGCAACAGAATTACCAGCAATATAAAGAGGCCCAGGTAGACGAGGCGGCGGGACCGGCGCGGTTTAATGACAAAATAATCCATTACAGGGACAGCCTGGATAAAACATCTTCTTCAGCTTACGGCCAGATGCCGGCCTGGTCAAGTCCTGTTGTTTCATCCAACCCGTAGAGGATGTTCATATTCTGTACCGCCTGTCCGGCGGCGCCTTTTACCAGGTTGTCCTCGACAGCCAGGATTACCACAGTTGCCCCGTTCTGGGGTTGAAAAACCGACATCCTGCAAACATTCGAGCCGTTCACGGAGGCAGTATCGGGGTGGACGCCGCGCGGCAACACGTCAACATAATGTTCATGGGCATAACGCTGCTTGAATATCGGGTGAACATCCGCATCGGGTTCTTTCAACCGTGCATACAGGGTAGCATGTATGCCCCTGATGATCGGCAACAGGTGCGGGACGAAAACCAGTTCGATGCTGTCTTCCGCGAACGCGGACAGGCCTTGTTTGATCTCCGGCAGGTGGCGATGCCCGTCAGCGGAATAGGCCGAAAAAGACTCGCCTGCTTCACAAAACTGGGTAGCAGGCGTTAACTTGCGCCCGGCGCCGCTGACGCCAGATTTAGCATCGGCTATCAAGCTGTCTGTTTCAACCAGTTGCTGTTCCAGCAACGGTAAAAAACCAAGCTGGATCACGGTGGGATAGCATCCCGGGTTTGCTATCAATTCCGCTTCCCTGATTTCAGCCCTGTTGACTTCCGGCAGGCCATATACCGCTTTGCTCAAATAACCGGGGCTTGCATGTTTCCGGCCGTACCAGTGCTCCCATTCATCCTTGTCACGGAGGCGGAAATCAGCGGACAGGTCGATGACCTTGACTCCGGCCTCCAGAAATCCTGGAGCCTGGTGCATGGCAGTACCGCTGGGCGTGGCAAAAAACACCAGGTCACAATTTTTCAACGTGGTCGTCTCCGGCTTGGAAAATGTCAGACCGGTTACGCCGCGCAACGACGGAAAGATATCCGCAACAGGCTTGCCCTGTTCCGTGCGGGATGTCACGGCCGCCAGCTCAACTTCGGGATGCCGGGACAGGAAACGCAACAGTTCCACACCCGTGTATCCCGTTCCGCCTATAATGCCTGCTTTAATCATTTATACAACTACCTTAAGTATCTATCTGTTATATTTGAGATAATAACCTTATCTGAATACGATATTCAAATGCCGCACCTATTAATTGTTTCACATGTGCCATCCGCCAATACCAGGGCAATGACCGAAGCGGTGGTCAGCGGCGCTTCTCATGACGACATCACCGGCGTGGACCTGCGCAACCGCAACCCTTTTGAAGCCGGGGCAGAGGATGTGTTATGGGCCGATGGCATTATCCTTGGCACTACGGAAAATTTCGGCTACATGAGCGGCGCCATGAAGGATTTTTTCGAACGGATCTATTACCCGTGTCTCGACAAAACCGAGGGATTGCCCTATGTCCTGTTTATCAGGGCGGGGAATGACGGATTGGGCGCCAGGACCAGCATCGAACGCATCATCAAGGGCCTGGCATGGAGAGCGGTCCAGGAACCATTGATATGCAGTGGCGATTACCAGGAGAGTTTCCCGGCACAGTGTGAAGAACTCGGCATGACCATGGCCGCCGGACTGGAGGCAGGGATATTCTGATCAGGTATAATATTAATATGAAGAGTAGAGAGCGCCTTGCAGTCATATTCATACTGGCCATAGCCGGCATGTCGCTCTGGCTATGGACCAGTCCTTCGGGACTTAAATGGGCGCCCGAGGTGACCTTTTCCACCCTTAAGGGTGAGAAAATCAATATGCAGGAACTGCGCGGGCGGCCTGTCCTGGTCACCTTCTGGGCAACCACCTGCCCGGGCTGTTTAAAAGAGATGCCGCACCTTGTCGAGTTGTACGAGGAATACGGGAACGGCGGGTTCGAATTGATTGGCGTCGCCATGAGCTATGACCCCCCCAACCGGGTACTGGAACTGGCCGCTGAGCGGCAACTGCCCTACCCCATTGCCCTGGACCTTGACGGCGGTCTCGCATCCGCGTTCGGCAACGTCATGCTTACTCCAACGTCTTTTCTGGTTGCACCGGACGGGAAGATCATCAAACACAAAATCGGTGAGATGGATATTGTCAAACTCAGGCGGCAAATCGAATCCCTGGTTCACGCAGAAGCCCGGCCGGGCAGCGTGTAATCATGTTGTTGCTGAAATCCCTTCACCTGATCTTCATGGTAACCTGGTTCGCCGGCCTGTTTTACCTGCCAAGGTTGTTTGTCTATCACAGTATGAGCAGTGATGATACCGGCATTGACAGGTTCAAGACGATGGAAAGGAAACTCTATTTCGGCATCATGACGCCCGGCGCAGTACTGACCCTGCTGTTCGGCGCCTGGCTTGCCGTAATCAACGGCTGGGACCTGTACATGGAACAGACATGGTTCAAGGCCAAGCTGGCATTACTGCTGTTGCTGGCCGGTTACCATATTTATTGCGGTAAATTACTGAAGGATTTTAAATATGACCGTAGCCCCCGCTCACACGTCTGGTATCGCTGGTTTAACGAAGTCCCGGTCATCTTCCTGATCGCCATCATCCTGCTAGCCGTTTACAAACCCCTGTAACTGCCCCGGCAGACTTGAATCATGGCTTACAATGTCTTCCATGGAGAATAACGCCAAACCCGTGGTGCTTGCCCTTTCCGGCCACGATCCGTCAGGCGCTGCAGGGATACAGGCTGATATCGAAGCATTGGCCGGCGCGGGTTGTCACTGCGTTTCCGTCATCACCTCGCTGACAGCACAAAACACCCGGGAATTCAGGTTCATGGAAGCGCAACCACCGGCGCGGTTCAGCGAGCAACTGGACCTGTTGACGGATGATATACGCGTAGACGCCTGTAAAATCGGCTTGATCGGCAGCAGTCAACTGGTAGAGACCATTGCAGCTTACCTGCGGGATGCGCAGTATCCGGTCGTGCTGGACCCGGTCCTGGCCAGCGGCACGGGTGCCGACTTGACCGCCCGGGGACTGGTTTCCTGCATGACCGAACAACTGTTGCCCCTAACTACCGTAATCACGCCCAACCTGGAGGAGGCTGTTGCACTTACCGGTTATGACGAAACGGCAAAGGCATTGCACGCATTGCTGGATCTGGGCTGTCACACGGCCTTGATAACCAGTGCCGGCAACGGACGCGACGAGGTGCTAAATACCTGGATGGACAACAACCGTGAAATTCACAGCTATCACCGGGAAAAACTGCCCGGGATTTATCACGGTTCCGGCTGTACCCTGTCAGCGCACCTCGCCGGACGGCTTGCACGGGGAGATTCAGTACGGACTGCGGTGGAAAACGCGCAGGATTATACCTGGCAGGCGCTGAAAAATGCTGTGAAGATAGGAACATCTCAATTACATCCCGGCCGGATCTGCCGATGAGAGGGCTCTATGCCATTACGGACTGTGACAACCTGTCCGCGCAAGAACTTCTGTCGGTAACGGAAGAAATCCTGATGGCCGGTGTCGCGGCACTGCAATATCGCGATAAATCCGGAAACCATGACAAACGGCAATACGAAGCAGACAGGTTGCGGGAACTGTGCGGGGAACATAACTGCCTGTTTATCATCAATGACGACGTGCAACTTGCTAAGGAGACAGGCAGTGATGGCGTACACCTGGGCAATGAGGATTGTGACTGTAAAACTGCCAGAGACGAACTGGGACCGGACGCGCTTATCGGCGTCTCCTGTTACGACAGCCTGGAAGCGGCACAGGCTGCGGTTGCTGCAGGTGCGGATTATGTTGCCTTCGGTTCATTTTATCCGACCTCATCGAAGCAAAAGACGGCGACTGCCGAACCTGAAATCATAATACGCGCAAAGGAGAAGATATCCGTGCCGATAGTTGCAATAGGGGGGATTACGCCTGCAAACTGCAGGGTGCTGGTCGAGTCCGGCGCCGATCTGCTTGCGGTCATCAGCAGCATTTACCAGGCAGATGATCCGTATTCGACGGTAAAGGAGTTCAACCGGCACTTTTAATATTGATTTTTACCGCGGAGAACACAGAGAGCACTGAGATTTTATGGAATGGATTGAGGGCAAATTACAGATCTTTTTTTCTTGTATTCTCTGTGGTCTCTGTGTGCTCTGTGGTGAAATTATCAGGACAAAGAAAACATGAATATCAGCCAGTTCGAGGAGGCGAAACAGTATATCGCCGGCGGCGTCAACTCGCCGGTGCGGGCATTCAAGGCCGTAGGCGGCGCCCCGGTCTTTTTTGCACGCGGCAGCGGAGCATACCTGTATGACGTAGAGGGACGCCCGTATATAGACTATGTCGGTTCCTGGGGGCCGATGATACTGGGTCATGCGCACCCGACCGTTATTGCCCGCGTGCAGGAGGTCATGGCAAACGGTCTGAGTTTTGGCGCGCCGACCACGCTGGAGACGGACCTTGCAAGAAAAATCTGCACTATCATCCCTTCCATCGAAAGAGTGCGCATGGTGAATTCCGGCACTGAAGCGGCCATGAGCGCGATCCGGCTAGCACGCGGCGTCACCGGCAGGGATAAGATCATTAAATTTGAAGGGTGTTACCATGGCCATGCCGACTCCCTGCTGGTCAAGGCAGGCTCCGGCGCTCTTACCCTGGGTGTCCCCACCTCGCCCGGCGTACCGGCTGATGCGGCAAGCCATACGGTTACCTTGACGTTTAACGATGCCCGCCAGGTTGAAGATGTTTTCCGCGATATCGGCGAACAGGTTGCCGCGGTCATCGTGGAACCGGTAGCCGGCAACATGAACTGCATCCCCGGCTCGCAGGTTTTCCTGGATACGCTGCGCCGGGCATGCGACCGGTACGGCAGTATCCTTATTTTTGACGAGGTGATGACGGGCTTTCGCGTCGCCCTGAAGGGGGCGCAGTCATTATACGGCATCACGCCCGATCTCACCCTGCTCGGCAAGGTAATCGGCGGCGGCATGCCGGTGGGCGCTTTCGGCGGACGCAAGGAGATAATGGACCACCTGGCGCCGGACGGACCCGTTTACCAGGCAGGGACTTTGTCAGGCAACCCTGTTGCGATGACGGCCGGCCTGGCAACACTGGAACTTGTTTCGAAAGCGGATTTTTTTGCCAGCCTCACTGACAACCTGGACAACTTGCTCTCGGGCCTGAAACAAGCAGCGGATTCAAGCGGCATAACCATCTCCACCAACCAGGCCGGCGCCATGTTCGGGCTTTTTTTTACCGGGGACACGCAGGTGACTACATACAGACAGGCAACGGCGTGCAACAGGGAATTATTCAACCGGTTTTTTCACGGCATGCTGGATAGCGGGATTTACCTGGCGCCGTCCAGTTATGAAGCCGGCTTTATATCGAGCGCCCACGGCGCCCTTGAGATTGAACAGACTCTGAAAGCCGCCGCAAGCGTATTTAAAAAACTGCGATGATAGCGGGTACGGCGGGAGACGCCTCACGCTCCGTCTGTCGTGTTTACATATAAGGATGTCGTTTTGCCATATACACCGAGTGTCGTTCTGATCCAAACTTCACGCGAAGACACTCAAGCCTGCAGTGAACTTACTCCACAATCATGAGCAGACCATCAAGACGCAGACGGGCGGGAAGCCGCGACGCCAAAAGGGCTGAACGGCAACGGCCCCTGGTACGTGAAGCGCCGTTTATCGAACGAAAGATTCCTTACTACGAACTCATGGATGAGGCGGGACTGGCGTTAATCGAAGAGAATGCCGAGGTGGTGCTGCAGGAAATCGGTATTGATTTCCGCGATGACCCGGAAGCCCTGGCGTTGTTACGGGACGCCGGCGCAGACGTAAAAGGAGAACGAGTGCGATTTCCCAAGGGCATGTGCCGCGCCATCATCCGCTCATCTGCCCCGGCGGAATACACCCAGCATGCGCGCAACCCGCAAAGGAGCGTGATTATCGGCGGCGACCGTACCGTACTTGTCCCTGCTTATGGTCCGCCGTTTATCCGCAACCTGGATGACGGCAGGCGTTACGCGACAATCGAAGACTTTCGCAATTTTGTCAAGCTGACTTACATGAGTCCGGGCCTGCACCATTCCGGCGGCACCATTTGCGAACCCGTGGACTTGCCGGTAAATAAACGCCACTTCGATATGGTCTACAGCCATATCAAATACAGTGACAAGCCCTTCATGGGTTCCGTGACCCATCCCGAACGGGCCCGGGACAGTATTGATATGGCCAGGATTGTCTTCGGTGATGAATTCGTGGAACAGAATACGGTCATAAGCAGCCTGATCAATGCAAACTCACCCATGACTTATGATGCCACCATGCTCGGGGCGGCAAAAACCTACGCCCGCCACAACCAGGCTACTGTCATATCACCGTTCATACTGGCCGGGGCCATGTCGCCCGTTACCGTGGCAGGCACCGTCACCCAGATCCTGGCAGAAGCCCTGGCAGGCATGGCTTTTATACAGGTGGTAAAACCGGGCGCACCGGTGGTTTTCGGCACCTTTTCCTCCTCCATGTCCATGCAGTCCGGTGCGCCCACCTTCGGAACGCCGGAACCCGGCCTGGTGCTCTATGTCGCCGCTGCCCTGGCGCGGCGGTTAGGTGTTCCCTTCCGTAGCGGAGGCGGTTTATGCGCGGCAAAAATACCCGACGCACAGGCAGCCTACGAGTCAGCCAATACCTTGCAGGCTGCCGCCATGGCGGGAGTCAATTTCATGCTGCATACGGCCGGCTGGCTGGAAGGCGGACTGGTAATGGACTATGAAAAGTTCATCATGGACGTGGACCAGGCCAACATGATTGGGGTGTTGCTGCAAGGAGTGGATACCTCGGAAAACGCCCAGGCAATGGATGCGCTGCGCGAGGTGGGCCCGGGCAACCACTTCCTGGGGGCCGCCCATACCCAGGCGAATTTCAAGTCGGCCTTCTACCGGTCCCTGTTGGCTGACAACAACAGCTTTGAGCAGTGGCAGGAAGACGGCGGCCTGGATACCGCGCAGCGCGCCAACGGAATCTGGAAAAAAATGCTTGAAGAATACACGCCGCCGCCACTGGACGAGTCCATCGATGACGCTCTCCTGGCATATATCGGACGGCGCAAGTTGCAGTTTCCTGACAAGGAATATTGATCGGGCATCCCTGTGGAAAAGATCATCGTTTACTGGCGTGATATACCCTCCCAGGTAATCGTGAAAAAAGGCCGGAACAAGGAAAAGGCATTATTGAATCAGCGCTTCCAGGACGCCATTGACCGGGCGGCAATGCGGGCGCGCAAGCACGACAGTGACGCATACATGAGTGAGTGGAAAAGAGTGAGATCCCTGCTGGAAGACTCGGACGACCTGGAGACGACCGTCCGGCGCGAGGCGCAACGTATCGAAGCGGACTACCCCGATCACCGATTGTTGCAATTGATTAAAAATCACGGAGTGACACCGTTATAAACCAGGAATGATGATGTACAGAATGCGTCTTTGGTCGGTACGCAACGCCCGCTGGTTAAGCGTACTTTACGATGCCTGGGAGAAAATCCTCATCCTGTGTCATCCCGTCTTCCTGCGTATTGGTTATCAACGCCTTGACAGGTACTTTCTCGCTGTTGAAAAACCGCTGAAAGGGTTCCTGTTCAATTCCCGCTCCTGCGGCCAGTGCACACTGGGCGAAACCGGCATGTCATGCCCGATGAACTGCCCCAAATCCATGCGCAACGGACCCTGCGGCGGAGTCCGTCCTGACGGGAAATGTGAAGTCGATCCGGACATGCCCTGCGTCTGGGTGCTTGCCTGGGAAGGCAATCGGCGCATGAACAAACATGAACAGGCCATTGAGTTGGTACTGCCGCCTGTCGATATGCGTCTTGAGAATACGTCGGCCTGGCTCAGGAGAGTCAGGCAGCACCACGGCCAACCGGAACCTGGCTCCCCGGGTTAGTCATGCGCTTCGATGATGAACCGGTTGGGGGCGAAAACCTGCCAATACTCCCGGGACACGTATCCCCAGGCCGCCTGGAGCGGGTATTACGCGCAGGCGGGTTTGCAGTCACAACTGAAATCGCGCCCCCGGATTCGGCCGATCCGGCAGAAGTATACGAACGCGCCGCCCTGTTCGACGGATACGTGGACGCCATCAACGCGACGGATGGTTCGGGCGCAAATTGCCACATGTCCAGCGTCGCCATGTGCTCCCTGCTGACTCATCGCGGTTACGCGATGATCATGCAGGTCTCCTGCCGGGACAGGAACCGCATAGCCATACAAGGGGACGTATTGGGAGCGTCGGCAATGGGTGTGGCAAACATACTCTGTCTCACGGGTGACGGCGTACAGTCGGGGGACCATCCCCAGGCAAAACCGGTATTCGACCTGGATTGCATGAGTGCGCTGGAGATGCTGCGCGGCATGCGTGATGACAGCCGCTTTCTCAGCGGCCGCAGGATTACCAGCCCGCCGCCGGTGTTCCTGGGCGCCGCGGCCAATCCGTTTGCCGCACCGCATGATTTTCGTCCGTTGCGCCTGGCGCGGAAAATCAAGGCCGGCGCCCAGTTTATCCAGACCCAGTATTGCTTTGACATAGACATGTTCAAGCAGTACATGGAACGGGTCCGTGACCTTGGCCTGCATGACAAGGTATTTATCCTGGCCGGCGTGGGACCCCTGGCTTCAGCCCGCTCGGCGGAATGGATACGCACCCATGTTGCCGGGGTACATATACCGGGTACGGTAATCAAACGTCTTCAGGGCGCCAACGACCAGGCCGGTGAAGGCGTCAATATCTGCAAGGACATGATTCACCAGGTGCGTGAAATCGATGGCGTACACGGCGTTCATATCATGGCCTACCGGCAGGAGCACAGGGTCGCAGAGATCGTTGAGGCAACGGGAATCCTGCAAGGCAGGACACCCTGGCATCCCGGGATAGACAGGTGGGGCGAGGCTGAAATACCCGGCAACAGGCCGGCCAGCCTGCCGGCCTGAGCGTATTCGCCCCGGCCCCGGATAAAAGAAAATGACAGATACCGTTATCAGTTCGGCAACCAGCGAAGTCGTCATAGGTTTTGAGCGTCCATTCGTCATCATCGGCGAGCGCATTAACCCGACCGGCCGTAAAGTCCTCGCGGAAGAGATGAAACAGGGCGATTACAGCCGCGTTATGGCGGATGCCGCGGCCCAGGTTGAAGCCGGGGCGCACATGCTGGATGTGAACGCCGGTATCCCGCTGGCGGATGAACCGGCGATCCTGGCGCAAGCCGTCAGGCTGGTGCAATCCGTTACCGACGTCCCACTGTCCATCGATTCTTCCATTGTGGCGGCCCTGGAATCCGGCCTGGACGTGTACCAGGGCAAGGCATTGGTCAATTCCGTTACCGGCGAAGAGGAGCGGCTGGAATCGGTCCTGCCCCTGGTTGCCAGGCACAATGCGGCGGTAGTGGCTATCTCCAACGACGAGACAGGCATATCGGAAGACCCGGACGTGCGATTTGAAGTGGCCAGGAAAATCGTTGAACGGGCCGCGGACCACGGCATCCATCACAGCAACGTGGTGGTGGATCCGCTGGTGATGCCCATAGGGGCGATCAACCAGGCCGGCAGACAGGTCATGCATATTGTCAGGCGCCTGCGTGAAGAGTTGAAAGTCAATACGACCTGCGGCGCATCCAATATCAGTTTCGGCCTGCCGAACCGGAACGGCATCAATGGTGCGTTTCTTACCATGGCCATCGGCGCCGGCATGACCTCCGCCATTACCAACCCCCTGCACGGTGAAGTGATGCAGGCAGTGATGGGCGCCGACGTGATGATGGGACACGATGCCGATTGCGCCCGCTGGATAAAACAATACCGCGAACCTGTCGCAACAGCAGAAGCGAACGGCGCACGCAGGGACAGGCCCCGGCGCCGGCGCCGCGCCTGAAAGAAGATTCAATGCGCAGATTACGCAGATGAGCGCAGATAAAATCATTTTTTTAGATATATTACATCTGCGATTATCTGCGTAATCTGCGGATAAATCACGGCGCAACCTGCGGATATAATGGAAAATTCCGATAATACGGCAAAGGTTGTATTCACCCCCTCCGGCCGGAGAGGCGTGTTCCGGCTGGGCACCCCGTTGCTGGAAGCGGCACGTGAACTGGGTGTCGATATAGACTCCGTCTGCGGCGGGCGCGGCCTGTGCGGGCGTTGCCAGGTATTGTGCAGCGAGGGCAACTTCAGCAAGCTGGGCATTGTCTCCAGCAAGGAACACCTCTCCCCTTTCAGCGCCACCGAACGTAAATACGGGGAGCGGAAAACGCCGCTGGAGGCCGGACGGCGCCTGAGTTGCCACGCTGCCGTCCAGGGCGACGTACTCATCGATGTCCCCCCGGAGAGCCAGATCCACCGCCAGATTGTGCGCAAGGAAGCCGAACAGCGGGATATTACACTCGATCCTGTCGTCCACCTGCATTACGTGGAAGTACGGGAAGCGGACATGGATGAAGCCGGAAGCGATATGACCAGGTTAATGGATGCGTTACGGCGCCAGTGGGGGTTTGCGGACCTCACCTGGCGCTCATCTGTTCTGAACGGGATCCAGCAGGCATTGAGGGAAGGCAACTGGTCGGTGACGGCCGCGCTGCACCAGGGCAAGGAAGTCATCGCCGTATGGCCTGGATACAGGGACATTGCATACGGACTGGCCATGGACGTCGGTTCGACCACGGTCGCCGCACACCTGTGCGATTTGAGCAACGGCGAGGTCCTTGCTTCGGACGGCATGATGAACCCGCAGATCCGCTTCGGCGAGGATCTCATGAGCAGGGTGTCTTACGCCATGATGCATCCAGAGGGCGCCGGCGAGATGACCCGGGCGGTACGCGACGGCATCAATCAACTCATTTCGAATATCAGTAGTGCGGCCGGTATTGCCCCGGACGATATCGTCAGCATCACGCTGGTGGGCAATCCCATCATGCACCACCTGCTGCTGGGCATCAGTCCCGTCGAACTGGGAAGCGCACCCTTCGCCCTGGCAGTCGACTCCTCCGTTTACGCCGGCTCAACAGAGCTTGATCTCAATATTAATCCCGGGGGAGTCGTTTATATTCTCCCCTGCATCGCCGGTCACGTCGGCGCCGATACGGCTGCCGTCATCCTTTCGGAACAACCTCATGTCCGCGCTGAAGTCAGCCTGCTGATTGATATCGGCACCAACGCAGAGATTGTACTGGGAAACGGGGAACGCCTGCTGGCCTGTTCCAGTCCGACCGGGCCTGCGTTTGAAGGCGCACAGATAAGCTGCGGCCAGCGCGCCGCGCCCGGCGCCATTGAGCGGGTACGAATTGACCCCGATACCCTGACCGCAAGGATAAAGGTCATCGGCTCCGATCTCTGGTCCGATAACCCGGGGTTTGCACAGTCAATCGAAACTACGGGCGTTACCGGCATATGCGGTTCCGGCATCATAGAAGCCGTGGCCGAGATGTACCTGTGCGGGATTCTGAGCAGCGACGGCGTAATCGGCGGCGCCCTGGCAGGCAGGGCGGATTGCGTCGTACAGGATGGCCGTACTTTCTCCTATATTCTCTACCAAGGCGCAGCCACGATTTCCGTCACCCAGAACGATATCAGGCAAATTCAGCTCGCCAAGGCAGCCTTGTATGCCGGGGTGAAACTGTTGATGGACAGGATGGAGATAACATCCGTGGACCGGATACGGCTGGCCGGTGCATTCGGCAGTCATGTTGACGTCAGGCGCGCCATGACGCTCGGCATGATACCGGATTGCCCGCTGCCGGAGGTCGCATCCGTCGGCAACGCTGCGAGCACCGGGGCCAGGATTGCCTTATTGAACAATGAGTCCAGGAACGAAATAGAAACCACCGTCAGGCAGATAGAAAAAATCGAAACAGCGGTGGAGCCGAAATTCCAGGACTACTTTGTCAAGGCAATGGCCATACCGCACAAAACAGATCCCTTTCCCAACCTGTCGGCCGTCTTGACCCTGCCGGACAGGCAGGCGCAGGTTTCCGTCCAGACAACAACCAGGGCCGGTAAACACCGTCGGCGCAGCAGAGCGGGTTAACCGGCATCCGGCAGCACAAGGGTAGTGCCGGGCGGTGTTTATCTTTTCAAAGGCCAGAAGTCAAAGTAATCCGTCACAACGACCAGGACCGGGAATGTCAGTCCCAGCAGGGCGGACGCCAGCCATAATTCTTCCTGGTAATGGCCCTCCGGCCCGGCGACCAGCGGTCCGGATACGACCGGGCCCAGGAGCAGGTATAACCTCTGCAGGACTACCGCTGCGACGACACTGAACAGCACTAATGCCAGTCCCTTAAGCGGCTGTTCCAGGTTGGGGAACAAGCTTCCCCGCATCAGTGTTAACGGCAAAAAGATGCCGAAGATATAGGAAACCGGTACCAGGGACAGGTACCGGACCTTGTCCATGCCTGCCAGGCACACCCCGAGGTAATACACAAGGCCTGCCAGCGCTAAGACCAGAATGGTTGCGGCGAACACCCTGACAGCTTGATTGGGGATACCGGCAATCGGCCAGAAGTCAAACAGTATCAGGGTTAAAATCATTGCCACCGTAGTCACGGCAAAGCTCATCGGTATCCAGGCCATGAACATACCGCCCGGGTCGGCGTCAGGAAAATACACCGGCGCGCCCTGCAGGAATGAGAAATCAAAAAATACCGTAAACAGGCCGTACGCCCCGAGGTAAGCTACCAGCAACGCGCTGGCGCCGATAACAAGTGGATTATTGCTGAGCAACGTGACAGGCCAGCATTGCCATAGTACAGCGAACCAGAACGTCACCACGACAGTCATTATGGAATACATTATCAGCATGGGGGTGACGCCGTGCCCCTTGCCTGCCAGGTGATAGGCAAGTACGGCGATAATCATGCCGATCAGGGCCGTCAGGACCGTCAGGGCTATACCCCTGGCCGGTTGCGCCAGCCTGGATGCCGCAGCAGGTATCGAGCAATGCCAGACCAGCGCGAACACGATTTGCGCCGGAACGCAGCACATGAACAGGAAGGCGACCCAGGTACTGAAGGTGGCTTCTTCAAACAAACTGATTATCCCCAGTGAAATAATGATTACCAGTAGTAAAGCGAGCAGCCCGAGCAGCGGTTGTTTCATGACCTTCCCCCTGTAGATATGATAATGATCTAATATGGCAGCAATTATGCTGGTAAAAAGGATACAGGGTTTGTCACGAATGTCGATACCACGGCAGTAAAACCGCTTGTCGAACCCCATGGGACAGATGCTATGCTACATTTCCGGATGAAGAAAACATGAACCGTGCTGAACATCTCCGCAAATGTAGCCCTTGCCGATGATGAGGTTGAGATCTCGGCAGTACGCGCGCGCGGTGCGGGAGGACAGAACGTCAACAAGGTGTCCTCCGCAATTCACCTCCGTTTCGACATCAACGCCTCGTCACTGCCCGGCCTGTATAAGCAACGGCTCCTGAACCTGAGAGACAGGCGTATCAGTAAAGACGGGGTTGTAGTCATCAAGGCGCGCAAGTACAGGTCCCAGGATAAAAACCGTACAGATGCACTTGAACGGTTACAGAAATTAATCAGGGGGGCTGCGCTGGCGCGGAAAACGAGACTGCCGACAGAACCAACCAAAGCCGCCCATAAGAGAAGGCTGGATAGTAAAACACGCCGCGGCCTGCTCAAAAACATGAGAAGTAGAGTAGCAACCGAATACGACTAGCCCGGGAAAGCATAGCGGCGCTGACGTCAGTTCACAGAGGGAATGCGGGAGATGGGGCAGGACGCCCCTCGCGTCAATCTGTAACCAACCAGCCTGACGAGAGTGGGGAGAATTATGGGCGCCCTGCCCCATCCACAGTTTTCTGTTTTACCCCGTAAATAGGATGCCTCCTGTAAAGCTTTATCACCGACGGGGAAAAGAATAGCACCCATCAGGCGTGTCATGTTGACGGATTAGGGTAAAAATTTAAAACTGAAGGGTAATAAATGTCTTTTTTCGGGTAGGTTTTATGCGCCGTCAAGGCAGAGATCACAGAGGAAATGCGGAAGCACTCTCTCTGCGATCTCCGGGGTAAAACAATTCCTTCAGGTAACCACGGTCAGGAAGTTCTCATTCAACCGCCTGTCATGGTAGAAGATGGCCCTGCCGAGTTCCTCGGCGGTCCAGGTAATCGGTTCACGGTCGGGATACCAGGTGTAATCACCGCAGAATACCTCATTGCGATTGCCTGACGGATCAAAGAAGTAAATGGTACGCCCCCTGGTGATACCGTGACGGGTCGGGCCGATGTCGATGGATATGTCGTGCATGCTCATGAGATCGGCAGCCCGCAACACCTCCTCCCAGGTCATCAACATGAACGATACGTGATGTAACTTGTTCGGCTCCGGGAATTCCACGAAGGCCAGGTCATGGGCCTTGTTGGAACAGGAAACAAAGGTGACGTTCATTTCACCTTCCGGAGTCAATACCCGTTCGGTCAGGTCAAAGCCCAGCACGTCGGTAAATATTTTCGTGGTTTCAATAATATTGGGACCGTACAGCAACACGTGATCGAAGCGGTACACCTGCATGCCTTTCACGCCTTCCGGCCAGGGGTTGGGGTTCGTACGGCCGAGGCCGTCGCCAATCTGCTTTTTCTCCGAATACAGTTCGAACGAATGACCGGACGGGGTCTGGAAGCGCGCGCGTTCGCCGCAGTTGTTGAGTTCACCCGCTGCGATCCATTCTACTGCTATACCGTGATCCTCCAGTTTACCCACCAGTTCATCCAGGTCGGTGCGGGAGAAAGTCTTGTAGCCCGTGTAGTCAATTCCCGGCGAGTCCGCCTCCCTGAGCACTATCGAAAAACAATCCAGTTCATCCCACGCCTTGAGATAAACCCTGCCCTGGTCATCTTCGTCAGTCTTCATCAAACCCAGCCGCTCTGTATAGTAAGTGACTGATTCATCCATATCCAGCACACGGATTGCCGCATGACCGGGTCGCATCACACCTGTAAATGACATTGTCTTCTCCTCCCGTTATTGAAATTGCACAGTTCTTAACAGTATATTTTATAATTGGGGTCAGAGTAAAAACCTATTCATCGGCCGTACCTGGTACAGGTCAAAAACAGGTTTTTTACGCAGCCTCCGGATTCATGCCTGTAATAAAATGTTTTTGCCATCTTCCCAGAACTTTCAAGCGCAGATCAGCCTCGGGAAACAGCTTGCACGCAAGACATATGCCCTGCTGCTCATCATTCACTGACACCTGCTCACGACTCATCTTGCCGGTCCGGTAACGGCCGTCTCCCACGACCTGCACCCGGCAAACGCCGCAACCTCCGCCCCGGCAACCAACCGGAATCCCCTTCCTGCCGAGCTGCTCCATGGCCTTGAGAACGTTCCGGTTGGATAAACAGGCAAATTCCTCATCCGAATCTTCAATGCTGATTATAAAATTTTTCACCACAGAGCACACAGAGGACACAGAGATTTAAGGGTGGTTAATGGAAAATTATACTGAAAATGGTCATATTGTTAATTTACAGTAACGAATGAAGCAATAATCACGCTGTGATCTCTGTGTCCTCTGTGGCTTGTTTTAAAACTTTTTGAACAAGGCACTGCGGCGCGCCGGTTTTGCACTGTCCGCCGCAGTGAAAAAGTTTTCCATGAAGATATGCTGTTCGAACAGCCGCCCCCGCATCAGGCTGGTGATGCAACTGTCGACCATGGGAGGAGGCCCGCACAGGTAGGCCTTTTGGCCTTCAAAACGTTTCCCGAAGTGCTCTTCCGCCAGTTCATGCACAAAACAGCGCGGCCCGTCCCAGTCATCGGTGTCTGCAGGCTCGGATAATGCCGTCAGGTAGTGAAAATTGTCATGTTGCCGG
Source organism: Gammaproteobacteria bacterium (assembly GCA_965208655.1). Lineage (GTDB taxonomy): Bacteria > Pseudomonadota > Gammaproteobacteria > Eutrophobiales > Eutrophobiaceae > JAAXHV01. The sequence continues at coordinate 664,879 of CBDBPJ010000003.1, read as the reverse complement.
GCAAGTCCGCTGAACAGGTCGAAATAATACAGTTCGGCCCGGTTGCGGGCGCCGTATACGAGGGTGATGGTGCGATCTTCGCCATTTTCCAGCAGGTCGAGGATCATGGACTTCGGGCTGGACAAGCCGGAACCGCCGGCCAGGAATACCATCGGTTCAGGCGAGGATTTACGCACGAAAAACCGGCCCAGCGGCGCGGTGAAGTTCAATTCATCGCCAATTGCGAGGCGTTCATGCAGGTAAGTGGTCGCCTGGCCGCCGTCAACGCGGCGCACGTTCAGTTCGATGACGTTCTTCCCAGAGGGCGGGTTGGCCAGGGAAAAGGCCCGGGGCACGTCAACGCCGGGAATGTCCAGGTTCAGGTACTGCCCGGCCTGGAATTCAATACCGTCACCGGGCACCTCCAGCCAGATACCTTTTACGGTAGGGGTCAGGTCCTCCATGCGCACTACCGTGCCGGTATGGTCCCCGACAGGCAGGTTCTGTGCGTCCTCTTCTTCCTCTATGTCCGCTTCAATGACGATATCCGAGGACAGGGTAGCACAACAGGCAAGGGTCTTGCCTTCGTCGCGCTCGATATCCATCAGTGCAAACGAAGAAGCTTCATTATGGTCAACCTCACCTTCCAGCACGTCCACTTTACAGGTGCCGCATACCCCGTGGTTACAGGCGTACGGTAACCAGATCCCGGCGCGCAGCGCCGCATCCAGCAGCTTCTGGCCTTCTTCAACCTCTATCGTATCCCCAAGAGGCTCGATGGTTGCCTGGAACGACACCTGGGCACTCTTGTGGCGCTAATTGCCTACTCCGTGCATGCCTTCCAGGCCGGGGGTGGTGACCCGTATGAACGAATTATGCGCAATGCCGTTCTCGGTAAAGGACTTGTCCAGGTCCGGCTGCCAGGGTTCGTTCTCCAGTTGCCAGACGCCCTGGTCCCAGTCGACGCCGGCCGTATCGGGATGTTGCGGGTAATCCGGCGCAAACACCTGCTCCAGGAAGTCCCTGAATTTCATGACAGGCGGCAGCCGGTAGGCATTGGGTGCACAGTAGATCAGGTGGTGGTCCCAGACCACGTATATGTTTATGTCATCGCCATAATTTTCCTGCCGGTTGGCGCAGGGAAAATCGTACGAGTCACCGACGAACTTTACCGCCATCTTACCCTGCCCCGTATCAGGCGGACGCTGCGGCCGTGCCGGCTGCCTGGGCTTTCCATTCTTCCCACATCCGGTGGTCTTCCGAGCCGTAATACTCACCGGTTTCCTCTTCCTTGATATGCAACCACTCTTTATACGCTTCCAGCGTGGCGCCGCCGCAGTTCCCCTGGTAAATCTGCTGTGGGGGGATATAAGCCTGGCAGTATTTCTCCGGCTCATGGTCGAATATATCCTTGCAACCCTGCGAGCACATCTGGTGTTTGGTGCCCTTGTATTCCGTTACCAGGCAACAGTTCATCAACGGGTCATCCGGCATGGTGTGGAAAATGGGGATCTGGCAGACGTTGCAGACCACCGGCAGGCGTTTCTGGAAGAAACGTTCACCGTTTTTGTCCAGTTCAGCCCAGTATTCATAGCGCGGCCGGTACACGGTGTCGAACAGTTCGCCGTACTCGGCTGAAAACCAGTCCAGTTCTTCGTTGGTCGGGATCCAGGTATACAAGGCAGTTGCATGGGAAAACTGGTAGATGGTGGACCAGAATTCATGGGTAATACGGTATTTCTCCTTGGTCGCCACCTCATGATATTTGGGCGGCCGCAAGCCGTAACGGGACAGGTCATTGAACAGCGCCATCCCGCTTTCCTCCCAGTATATCTCCCAAGCCTGGCGCCAGGACATCACTTTCTTGGGCAGCATGTAATCCATCATGGTGCCGACCAGGCCAAGCAGGCGGTAGCCGCGCCAGAACCACTTGTCCAGCCATTTTTGGACAATGGGCAGGTTGTCTTCGTGCTGCTCCAGCATGAACTTGATGACCTCGAGACCCAGCGTCATGTGGCGTGATTCATCGGATTGTGCCGAGAAGCCGAAGGTGGTGGTCGCCATGTCGCCGTTATAGGCTGCGCCGGACACGAACGGCATGAACAACAGGTTAGTCAATACGTACTCAAAGGAGAACGATATGGCGGTGATCAATTCAAATGGTCCGGCAGTAACGGCATCCTCAAAGTAGCTCTTGGGAATGGACAGGTACCAGGCCCGGTCCCGTATTCTTGAATATTGCCGGAACCCGTTGAAAAATTTGTTGTAATGGCTGAACGCATGCATCTGCGTCTGGTAGTGGCGCATCTCATCTATGGACTGGAACTGGCAGGCAACCCGGGCACCGGCGCCGCGAAAACCGCGGCCCAGCATGGCGTAACCCCGGAACGCGGCGTACTCCAGCGGCGTGACGCCCTGCATCCAGATCTTGACGGCGTTCATGTAGCGCGCATCGGAAATATTCAATTGGCTGTTATTCTGGGCGAAGCTGTCCAGGATGGCGTAGAGCTTTCTTTCCTTTTCAGCCTGGTATTTCCAGTAGGCGTCCATGGTCAGGCGGAACGGGTCCTGCCACTTGTCCCAGTCCTTGATCTTGATGCCCTCGTACTTGTCATAGGGGAATACGTCATCCATTGACTGGTAGGTGGTCTCCCAGTCCAGCCCGCGCGTCATGAGCTGGTATTTCTGGTTCAGGTTGAGACGTCTGGGTTTGTCTGCCATAGCATGTGCCTCTTATTCACTGGGGACGGATTTAAATCCGTCCCCTTGTTGGGGAATTAAATGTTCCAATGCAAAACAAATTCATCGTCATCTTCTTCGATATTTCCCGCCAGGGAAATCAGCGTCAGGTGGATATCCTGCAGGTTGAATTCCCCGCCGATTTTTTCTTCCACGGTCCGGCGTCTTATTACCAGCCGTTTCGGGCAATCTATTTTTACCATTCCCGGGGAATCATTCACCACCGCGGCAGGATTATCATCAACGATGGCCTCTATAATCGGCCGGGCGTCCGGGTTGTTCTGCAATGCGATAAATACGTTTTCGGCCATCATCTCACTCCAAACCGATTTTTCGCGACCTGGAGTCAAGCTTGCCGGTGATCTGCTTCATCACGTCTGCGCTCCGGTCCGCAAAGATGTATTCCGCCAACGGTGCCGCGGCGTTCTTGACTTCCGGCAACCATTTGTCCCTCCATGCAGTCAGCAAGGCCTTGTTCTCGGCGGATTCACCAGCCGCTGTTTTAAGTGTGTGGTCTGTCCAGCGGGTTGCTTCTCCATACCAGTCCACAAAGAATTCAGTGACCATGGCAAAAGCCGCTCCGCCGTTATTCACAACCTCTCCTTCAAAGTGCTGGAACAATAACGGGTGCAGTATGCCGTCAAGGAGGAAATTCTGCAGCAGGTGCAGTTCAAACCAGTCCTTGAGCACGAAGCTGTCCTCCAGCATTTTACGTAACGGTTGCCACATCGGCTCATCCAGCCATTCCGCTTTGGCCTGATCGAGTATCTCCGGGTCGTTGTTTGACAATATCAGGCCGATACGCGTGATGTACTGGGCGTTGCCGAGCCTGTCCATACCCTGAAAATCCGCAGCGATGGGCATGGGTGTGCCGAAACCGTAGGCTGCGATGAACAGGTTGTTGGTGTTGGCGCCCCACTCCGCATGGCGGAACGGGACGATGATTTTTGTGATCCGCTCGGTAAGACCGGCATCAAGGGCGGTCAGCAGCCCCCTTTTTTCAACCACCGAGAAATTCTTCTCAAGGGCCTCCTGCTGTTTCGACCGCTGGATGACGTAGGTGCCGTAATAATACTGGCGCGGGTCAACCAGGTCGTCGAAATCCTGCATGTTAATGGCTGTGCGGTCCGCATCGAATATGTCATGCTCAGGGTCCCAGGTCGGGCGGTAATGGAACACTTCTTCCTGTTGCACGCCAATCATCACTTCCTGGTAACGGCTGGGTATCTTGCCTTCACCCAGTTTTTCGGCAACATTGTCGAAGGTGACCCTTCTGGGTTCTATTTTTGTCGTTTTAATATCGATGGACATCTGATCAGCTCCGGGTCTTTCCCGTTACAGTTTGTCAAACACACATATTACCAGTTTCACCATTGCGCCATTTTTCCTGTTGCCTTGCTACCGCTTCCGCCTGCTCATCCGTGAGATACGTTACCTGGTTCGACCGGCAGAATTCATCAAAAGCATTTACCGGCAAAATCATTTCCAGGTAGAGAGACGGGTCGCCGATGGAAAAGTTAAACTCGACCAGACCGGGCCTGTCTCTGCTGGTGATGCGCACGAAACGTGTTTGCGTCTTCATCATAGCCAAATTTTACTGTTTGTCATCCCTCTGAACCACAAAAAATCGATTTTTTTAAACAATATCGATAAATTCTCAAATCTCCATGCCCAGCAACCTTGCATAAACCCGGTGTGGTTCGGGCTCGGTCTCCCCTTCCAGGTTGATACTGATATTGACCGAATCAAAGTAATCATACCAAAGTGATTGTTGAATATTCCTGTCAAGTTCGTGAATGTCCTGTGCCGAATTCATCGCGAACACACCGACGTAACCCTCTTTCGGCGCCTTGTTCAATGTCCGGTCCACCCTGCTCCAGCCCAGCGTCATCACTCCGTGACTGCGTGCCTCGTTGATGGCGCCGTCCAAGGATCGCAGGTAGCCGGCCTGTTCATCACGCGACAGAGCTGACCATTTTTCATTGGGTTCCCACAGTATAAGTAAAACCTGCATGCTTACAGCCTCATGAAACAATCAACCAGGTCTTCAGGGCAGGCATAAAACGGCGAATGGTCCGTTTCCAGCGTGAGCAGGGCATCCAGCCTGGCCTTTTTCTGCATCTGCTGTTGCATGGGCCAGGTCAGTGCCTGGTCTTTGGTGCATTCGATATAACAGCGGCGCACCCGGCCGTAATTTTCCGGGGTGATGCTGACGGTCTGCAGTAACGGGGCCAGCGGTTGCGGGCGCAACCGTGCGATGGCATTACGGGTATCCTCCTCGCTGCACAAGCCGTAGAAACATTCCGGCAGCTTGTCAGGCGGAATGGTGAAATACCCCTCTGCCTCGTTTACCTGGTTGAACCGCGTGACGTGGGATGCGGTATCGGCCATGGCATGCTGAAACAGCGATTCACCGTCTGCAGGAGAGAATGCAGCCAGGTAACCCAGGGCGCGTATCCTGTCGGGTACCAGTTCCGCAGTCTGGGTTATGATCAGTCCTCCCATGCTGTGCCCCACCAGTATCACGCTGTCATCTATCGTCAGTATTAAATCCCTGACGGCATTCACGTAGGAATCCAGGGTAATATCCGCAATCGGCGTAGGATCATTACCCAGGCCCGGCAGATCAAGCACATGGGCTTCGTGCCCTGCCTCACTAATCAACTGCGTTACCTTCTCCCAGCACCAGGCGCCGTGCCAGGCGCCGTGTACCAGGACAAACTGTTTCTTATCTGTGTTATTCATCGCTGTCGGCCTCAGGATTGTATGCGTTCCCCAACATGGAGGCAATACTGATAGAATATCGATTCTTTATATAATAATCGACAAAAAGAACCCATAACAAGGACACCGAGATGACTACCTCTCCTGAAATCGGCTTATCGATCAATTCCGGCGGGATCGTTACGAACTACCATGACCAGGGTCAAGGTGATCCCGTGCTGCTCCTGCACGGATCAGGCCCCGGCGTCAGCGCCTGGGCGAACTGGCGCCTGGTGATTCCCCACCTGGCGGGCAATTTTCGCGTGATCGCACCGGATATCGTCGGTTTCGGGTTTACCGAACGGCCTGACGATATCCGTTACGACATGGAAACCTGGCTCAGGCACGCGCTGGATTTCCTGGACGCCATGGAGCTCGAACAGGCCCACGTGGTCGGCAATTCCTTTGGCGGCTCGCTGGCTGTCGCCCTGGCGGTTCATGCGCCCGAACGGGTCTCGCGCCTGGTGCTCATGGGCAGCGTCGGACTTGAATTCGAGTTGACGGAAGGTCTGGATCTGACCTGGGGTTATACACCCTCCCTGGACAATATGCGCAGATTGCTGGACCTGTTTGCCTACAACCGTGAACTGGTCACAGATGAACTGGCCCAGCTCAGGTATGAAGCCAGTCTCCGGCCGGGAGTACAGGAGTCTTACGCGGCCATGTTTCCGGCGCCGCGCCAGGACGGCATCAGGAAAATCTGCAGCAGCGAAGCCGACGTCGGCAACATCGAACATGAGACCCTGATCATCCACGGCCGGGATGACCGCATTATTCCGGTGTCCTGCTCGGAAAATTTGTTCAAATGCATCAAAAACTCGCAACTGCACATTTTCGGCAACTGCGGACACTGGACCCAGATAGAGCATAATCAGCGTTTCAATAAACTGGTTACCGATTTTCTGCTTGAAGTGGACTGAACTTAAACCACCTAAAGACAAGTGAAGGGCGTAGACTGGTGAAATATGCAGGCTAAACTGCCGGGCGCTCTCCTGTTTACCATGGCAGTGCTGGCAGTCGTGTCAGCGTCCTCTTCCCTGATCTCCCCACTCTGGCCCGGTCTTGCCGGCTGGCTGGCGGCTGTAATGTTGTTTCACCAGTTGCCCCGGACCATGGTGTACCAGATTTCCGGGATGCTGGCTGTCGGATTGGTTTGCATAGCCTGGGTGACACTGAACGGCAATTCCCTGGATCTGACCAGGGCAGTTTCGGCAAATATCCATGTGGTCGCCCTGATCGCCTCGGTAACTTTTCTGCGTCTGATAACAGGACCGGGTGACCAGGGAACAGATTCAATCCCCAGGGGAATAAAAGCCCTGGTAAAAACCGCCTGGGGGTTGCACCTGTTCGCATCGGTGATCAACTTGTCAGCGATCATGATATTCGGCAACCGTATGGAACAGGCGGCAAAGATCAACCGCTTGCAGGTAATCCTGTTTTCCCGGGCATTCTGCAACGGCTGTTACTGGTCGCCGTTCTATGTCTCCATCGCCACCGCCCTGGTCTACGCGCCCGGTTCCGACTTCATCACCCTGGTGCTGGCGGGTATTCCTGTTGCCTTGGCGGGTTTGCTGATTACTACCTGGCAACTGGCGCGAGATGAGAAAAGCCACGATACCTGCGGCTATCCCCTTCGCTTCGAGGCGCTGTTTATTCCTTTGCTGCTGTCGATAGCAGTTATCGTGTTAAATAAACTGTTTCCAGCTTTTCCCGTGCTTACCCTGATAACGATCCTTTCCTTCCTGCTCGCCTTGGTGGTGCTTGTTATCCGCAACTCGTCCACCGCAATACAGCAAATTGGGGGGCACATTGCTACCGGCCTGCCGAATATATATCGTGAACTGATGCTGTTCCTGGCCGCAGGGGTCATGTCCACCGGTATATCCACCCTGTTGCTCAGCAGCGACACCTCTCTTGGCATAGCGGACGTATCACCGCTGGTCGCCGGCGGTTTTATCCTGACAGCGATGCTGTTTTCACTGGTCGGCGTGCACCCAATCATCACGATTTCAATCGTGGGAAGCCTGCTTATCAATACCTCTTACAACGTCAACCTGCTGGGCGTGGCAATGATGATGATGTGGGGGAACAGCATTGTCGCCTCCCCGTTTTCCGGGGTTAACCTGACCCTGCAGGGCCGGTTCGGAATATCTTCCTTTTCGATAATGCGCTGGAACCTGGGCTATGCGTTTTCCATGCTGATCGTCTGTGTTCTGGCGCTCAGTATCTATAATTATACAAACGCCATCTGAATTCGCGGCACTACCGGGCGCCGATCGAATGGTTGTCAGGCAAACGCGCTGTTAGGCAACTCCAGGATGGCCTTCCAGACATCGTGCATGGATGTTCTCGCATGGCGCGTCGCCTGTGTGGTATTGCTGTCGAGCAGGGCGGAAATAATCTCCTCATGCCTGGCGATCCATTGCTCATGGCTGCCGCTGACCGTCAATCCTTCCATCGCCAGCCTGAACAACGGCGCCTGCAGGCGTATCCTGATATCCGACAGCACCGGGTTGCCGGCCAGGTCAGCAAGGTCCCCCCAGAACCGGGCATTCTCATCCATGTAGTCGAGCACCCTGATGATATTGGCCGACCGGTCATGGTATTTCCGGGCAGCCCCTAGAGACTCCCGCAGATGCCGGCGCATCTCCTCATCCTCACTCCGGCTGCCGACCTTCCTGATGATCAGGATGGAAACCTCTTCCAGCACCTCGAAAATGTTGTAAACCTCCTCACGCGAAACTTTCCTCACCGAAGCGCCCCGGTTCTTGTCCAGTTGCACGATCCCTTCAGCCTGCAGGCGTTTAAATACGTCACGCACCCTGCCCCGGGTTATATCCAGGTGGGACATCATATCCACTTCGACCAGGCGCTGTCCGGGGACAAAGCGTCCCTGGAGTATGTCCCGTTTCAGTTGTTCTACGGCAACGTCTATATCTTGTCTCATGTTTTAGGCTTCAGAGCCTGCAGTATCTTGTCCGGTGTGATGGGCGGATCCAGTCTTACGCCGATAGCATTGTATACGGCATTGGATATGGCAATCGGCACCGCGCAGGTGACGCCTTCGCCGATTCCCTTTGCCCCGAACGGGCCGTGTTCATCGTATACTTCTTCGAACATGATCTCCGGATCGGGCATGTCCAGGGGCCCCATCAGTTTGTAATCCATAAAATTCGGGTTGAGGATGGCGCCCGTCTCGTCATCGAATACCAGGTGTTCGGTGGTGGAGAAGCCCATTGACTGGTAGTAGCCGCCGGCGACCTGGTTCTCGCATACCGCCGGGTTGACGATGGTGCCGCTGTCATGCACCGCGACAAACTTAAGCAGCTTCATTTGCGCGGTGCGGGTATCGATCTCGACCTCGGCGAAATCCGCCATCATCATTTTGCCCGCCTTCTCGAACTCTACCCCCTTCGACGCGCTGCCTATCACTTCCGGCGGCGCCAGGTATTCATAGATCGGCGTGCTCATCAGTTCCTTGAGGGTAACGCCGCGCTCCTCGCTGCCTTTCACGAAGACCCGGCGGTCCTTGATATCCAGGTCCGCCGCATTGGCCTCAAGGTGTTTTGCCGCGTATTCAAGCAGTTGCTCCCTTGCATGCTCGGCAGCGGCCTTGGTGGCGCGGGCAACCATGTGCATCCCGTTGCTGCCGAAGGTGACCATGGTATGTCCGCACACCTCGGAGTCGCCGTCGATAACGTTAATGTCCTCCAGTTCCACCCCCATGACCTCGGCGCAGACCATGGCCTGGGTCGTGTCGCCGGCCTGTCCCATACGGCCGATGCCCGTGGTCAACGCCATGGTGCCGTCCGGGTTGACCTTGACGGTGATGCCGTTAAATCCGAAAAAGGCCAGACCGCTGATGTGGGTTGATATGCCCATGCCGATACCGCGCACCTTGTGCCCTTCCATCGAAGACGGCTTGCCCCAGCCCTTCCACTTGTTGTTCCAGTCAATAGCCTCGGCGCCCCGGGTAATACATTCGGCCAGTCCGGAACTGGTCAGTTCGACCTGCGGGTTTTTATTGAACAACAGTTTGGCGAATACCACCTCCTGGGAGGTATGGCAGATATCGCCGGTCTTCCAGTGGTTCATCAGGTGAAACTCGACCGGGTCCATATCGAGCTTTTCCGCGGCCATGTCCACAGTCTGTTCAATGGCGTAGGCCAGGGTCAGGTCTCCGACGCCGCGCATACACCCGGCTGTCACCAGGTTGGTCGCCACGCCGATAAACTCCACCCGGCCATGTTGGGTGGTATAGATATCCGCGACGGACTGGTAGGGGTCGAACTTGTTGCCGTAAGCGCCGTTATCCAGGATATGGCGAAATGACTGGGCGGTCATCCGGCCGTCTTTGGTCAGCCCTATCTTCACGTCGATAAGCGGCCGTTCGCGGCGCTTCACGGTCGTCTGCACCTCATCCCGCGTCAATACCAGGCGTACCGGGCGTTTCGACTTGCGCGCCAGGGCGGCAGCCAGGAACATGAAGTTGTTCCCCCACCAGAGTCCGAAAGAACCGCCGGTGGGCGTGCTGTACACCCGCACCTTGCTGGGAGACAGGTCAAAGAAGTCGGTCAGTGCATCCCGCATCCAGAACAGCGCCTGGGTTGAAGTCCAGACAGAGAGCCTGTCTCCCTCCCAGCTGGCAATACAGGCATTCCGGTCCAGCGGCGCATGCTGCTGGTTGCCCATGGTTACCCGGTTTTCGAGGATCATGTCCGCCTCGGCAAAACCCTGCTCGATGTCGCCCCACTCGAACAACGACGGCGACAGGGTATTGGGACCCCAGGGACGGACCTGCGGCGCGTCTGCGCGCATGGCTTCTTCCAGGTCGAACACCGCCGGCAGTTCCTCGTACTCCACCTCGATTAATTTCAGGGCTTCCCTGGCGACGTCTTCGTCCACTGCCGATACGGCTGCAACCTCGTCACCGACAAAACAGACCTCCTCTGAAATCATGGGGCCGCGAAAGTTGAAACTGGGATCCACCCAGGGCGTGCCGCAGGTCTTTTGTTTGCCGGTAATATCGTCCTGGTGGGTGATCACCGCACTGACCCCCGGCAACGCCTCTGCTGCAGAGGTATCGATCGAGACGACCCGCGCATGGGCATAAGGACTGCGCAGCACCTTGGCATAGTGCATGCGATGGTGCGCCGGCATGTCACCGGCGTATTTCAACTTGCCGGTTACTTTTTCGTAAGCATCCAGCATGGGTAAACTTTGCCAATCACGGACGTTTCAGTTGTCATCTTTTACTACCCCTATCTCTAATTGTGATATTTCAAACCCTGGCCGTCTTTTTCAACTGCCGGCACGCATCACTGCAGCAGCGTTCAATATGGAACGCACAATCCTGATATAGGTGCCGCAACGGCACAAATGTCCGCCTATGGCTTCGCGCACCTCCTGTTCGGTCGGGTCCGGGTTGTGCTCCAGCAGGTGCTTGGCTGCGATAATCATTCCGGGCGTGCAGAACCCGCATTGCATACCGTGGTCCTGGATAAAGGCTTCCTGCAGGGGGTGCAGTTCGCCACTATTTTCCTCTTCCACTCCTTCGATGGTGCGTATGTCACAACCCTGTGCGTCAATGGCCATCCTCAGGCAGGAAAAGACCGGTTTGTCGTCCAGCAGCAGGGTGCATGAACCGCAGGTGCCCATCTCGCAACCGGTTTTTGTCCCGGTCAACCCCACCTTTTCCCTGATGACGTAAGCCAGGGACCAGTGTGGTTTTACCAGCACATCATAGTGTTCATTGTTTATCTTCAAATTGATCGCATTCACGATTGTTCTCCCTGCCGGACTGCTGCGACAGCCCGTTTTAACGCATCTTCGATGCCGCACTTCACCCAGAGACTACGGATTTCCGCAGACACGCGGAAATCATTTATACACGCCACATCAGCAGACGCAGCAGCGGCCGCTTCAATCACCGCATCGTCAATCACCTGGTTGAGCAGTGCGGCTTCCGCCGCGCCGGAGCGTTCGGGTATGCCGGACAGGGTGGCCGCTCCGGCAACCACTCTTGCGTCCGTACAGACCCCGGCGTCATCCAGCGATATCCGGGTCGCCACGTTGACGATGGGCAGGTCGGCCGCAGTTCTTTCGAACTTTGCAAATCCCCCGCCGGTGTTTGCGGGCGGCTGCGGAAGCTGGACTTCAAGCACCATCTCGCCCGGTTCCAGGGCATTGTTCAGGTAGCCGATATGGAAATCAGCCATGGACATCCGGCGTACTCCCTTGCTACCGCCGATGACGATATCGGCATCATAGGCCAGCAGGGTTGTCGGCATGTCCACCTCGCCGGCAATGCACACCTCACCGCCGATGGTCGCCATGTTTCTCACTTCATTGATATTCAACTCCTGTACAGTTGTTGCCAGGATGCCGAACGGACCCTTGCGGGTAAGACCATGGGCAAATATCTCATTCAACGTGGTCGTGGCGCCGATATGCAGGCCATCACCGTCGTGCCTGATATAACTCAAGCCCAGTTGCTTGATATTGATCACCGCTTCCACCTCATCGAACAGTTCTTCCCGGTGGCCCATGTAAAATGTACTCCCGGCGATGGGAATAGCGTCCTCGCCGTATTTATCCAGCAAGGCGTAGGCCTCGTCGAGATCCGTCGGACTGTAGTATTCCATCAGTTGTTCCTCATAATCATTCGCTCGTTGCAGTTAGCCGCCATCCGCTAACGCCTTCTTGATATTCTGCTCAAATTCATCAAACAAACCACCCATTTGTCCGGCCGCCACTTTCTCGATAATAGCGCCGCCCAGGCCGCTGGCCCTGACATCGCCGGAGAAAACTATCCGGGTCCTGTCCTGTTCCAGTGTTTCAAGGTCGGTTGTACCCGTTATCGTCAGCTTGTAGTGGTTCGAACGTTCGAACAATCTCCCCTCACCGACGAATTCCGCGTGGGTCGGCGGTACCATCTTTACCGCCGTGGTCCTGGCGGTCGCCTTGCGCGTTGTACGCAGGACTTTTGTCTCCAGTTTCCAATCAAATTCCGTTTCGCTTACCGTCCTGACTTCCTTGCAGCCGGGGATACACAGGCTGAACCGCTCCATGTCGCTGACCAGTTCCCAGGTTTTTTGCAGCGGCGCATCGACGATAATTTCCTTGCTGATCTCCGGCATGTTGCCCCCTGCTAATTCCTGCTTGTATCCAGTTGGTTCAATTCATTCCGTATGACGTCTGAACGCCTGAGCTTGTCCAGCGATACCGCCTCGCGAAACCGGTGCAACTTGTCGAAACTCAGCGTGGCGCTGACGATCTCTTCCTTGTCTTCCGCCTGGGCATAGACATGGGAAAAACGCGGGTAGGAAGGTCCTGCGATGGTACTGTAACCGTAATACGAAAGCGTGTGCTCCTTGCCGACGAGGTTAGCGCTGGCCGTGTATACCATATTTTCCGTTGCCCGGGCCGCAGTCATGGACGTGATATAAAACGGCCTCCCCGGCATGGACATACTGGCGGTACTGTTGACAATGATACGTGCGCCTTTCAGCATCAGGATACGGGACAGTTCCGGGAAGACCCAGAAATCGGCACAGATCTGTATCCCTATCGGGCCGTAGCGCGTGGCAAATACCGGCACGCTGTCGCCGCCCGTGAAGCATAAACTCTCCCTGAACAACGGCGGCGTCCCCAGGTGAAGTTTCCGGTAATTGCCGATAAACCCTTCCGGCCCGAGCAGCGGGCAGGAAATGTAACAGGTATCGGCGTCACCACTGTCGCGTTCCGGCATCCCCAGGATCACGTAGATATCCAGTTTTTTCGTCAGTGCGGCAATTTCCTCAGTGGCAGGCCCGGGAATGGTCTCGGCAAATTCCCGGTGCATAGTGTTGTCCTCGTTTGATTCGTAACCACTCAGCGACAACTCCGGAAATACCAGGATATTAATTCCCTGGTCCGCCGCTTCGCCGATCAGTCTTTTGACCTTGTCGATACTGGCTGCCTTGTCATTCCAGATACTGCCGTAGTTCACGCAGCCCAGGGTGACTGTATCCTCGTACTGCCTGTACTGTTCCGGGATCATCGCTGTCGCATTCAATACTTAATGTATGTCATTGCGGGAAATATAACTGCCCTGTCCTGCCTGGCGCGCGCCGGGTTCCCCGTCTTCGACGATGACCTGGCCGCGCAGTATGGTATGGGTCGGCCAGCCTTTCAGGGTCCAGCCGTCATAAATGCTCCAGTCGCACATGCTGCGCAGGTTTTCCGTTTTCACCGTGACTTCCTTGTCCAGGTCAACGATGACGATGTCCGCGTCGGCGCCGACTGCAAGGCGGCCTTTCCTGGGAGCGAGTCCGAAGACAATAGCCGGGTTCAGCGCGCATATCTCGGTAATTTTCTCCAGGCTGATGCGGCCCTTGTTGACGCCTTCACTCAACATAACGGGCAATAACAGTTCCGAGGTGTTGCCCAGTCCCATGGGCGCATTCCAGATATCCTCTCCCTTCATTTCCAGGGTAGTGGGCGCCAGGTCGGAACCCACGCATTGTATAATTCCTTCAGCTATTCCCTGCCACAACCTTTCGTTGGCGGCCTTGTCCCTGAGCGGGGGGTTGACACAGGCGCAGGCAGGATGGTCCAGCAATACCTGCGCCGGTTCCTCACCGTTATGTGTCAGGTATTGCGGGCAGGTCTCACCGGTTACCTCAAGACCTTTCCTGCGCGCATCGGCAATAATATCCACGCCCTCGGCAATGGTTATATGGGGTATGTACAAGGGACAGCCGGCGCTCTCAGCCAGGTAAATCGCCCGGCGCATGCATTCCGCTTCCACAAACGGAGGCCGCGACTCGTTCCAGACCGCGAAATCATTACGGCCCTGGGCAATCAGTTCATCCCTGAGCATCAGGTGAATATCGATATTCTCGGTATGACAGGCAGCGAGACTGGGAGGTCCGGACCTGCTGATCATGCGGAATCCCTTGTACACCGCCCCGTCATCGGTTGCGGTGATGCCAATCAGGTCCGCATGGGGTCCCTTGTAGCCCATATTGAACTTGAACGACGTCAGGCCGATTTCAGCCGGACAGGTCTCTATCTCACTGGTGGTAATGGCGTCAATCACCATGAGGTGCCAGAACCCGTCTACAAAACTTTTACCTTCGAAGGTGCTTTTAAAACGGTCGAACTGCCTCAACACGCCTTCCTTCAGCGCCAGGATATAAACACCGAGGGTAGTAACGCCGCCACAGGCCGCGGCCCTGGTCTCGGTCTCTACCGCTTCCAGCGTATCCATGTAACCCAGATGCGCATGGGGGTCGATGACCCCGGGCAGAACATGACAACCGTGCGCATCAATTTGTCTTGCCGCACTGACTGAAGCGTCCCCGGTGCCGACGGCAACTATCCTGCCCTGGTTGACGGCGATATATCCCGGGAAAGATTTCTCCGGCGTTACAATGGTGCCGTTACGGATGAGTAACTCGCAGTTCATCGTGACTCCCTGTTATGGTTGAATGTCTGGAGCGAGACTTGCATTATAGCTTTGACAACCCTGCAAAAAGTATAATCGTTAATAATATGGTTTACAATTCGAACACGAGCCATGGCTAAAACTCCGGTCAGCCTGGTCGCCGGTTTCCTCGGCGCCGGCAAAACTACGCTGCTGAACCATATCCTGAATGGTGAACACGGTCGGCGCATCGGCGTGCTGGTGAACGATTTCGGTGAAATCAATATCGATTCCCAGCTCATCAGCCGCGTGGAAGGAGATACCATCAGCCTGACCAACGGCTGTGTCTGTTGCAGCATCCGGGACGATCTGGTCGGCGCAATCGAGCAACTGCTGGAAACGGAACCCCGTCCCGACATGATCGTCGTCGAAACCAGCGGCGTGTCCGACCCGAAGGCGGCGGCAATGGCCGTCGTCATGTCCACCCGTCTTGCCGCGGCAACGCAACTCGATGCCATCATCACCGTTATCGACGCCAGTGAACTACTCGAACTCGACGAGGTAAACGGGAAGCTTGCTGAAGACCAGATAGCCGTAGCCGATATCACCATAATCAATAAAACCGACCTGGTCACGGATGATATCAATGCACAAGTTGCTGCATTTACGAAGGAGATATCACCACAATCACGTATAATCAAGACATTTCATGCCAAAGTGCCCCTGGAATTAATCCTGGGACTGTCGTTACATTCAGATCCGCCCGCGCTGATGGACAGCAATACCGGCAACGTTTCAGAACATGGGCACGGCACGCATGCGCATCACGAACACACTTACTCCAGTTATTCATGGCAACACGACCAGCCGCTTGGATTTGAAACCGTTTACCTGACATTCCAGTCGCTGCCCGTATCCGTATTCCGCTGCAAGGGTATCCTGCATATCCGTGAAGTACCGGACAAGCGGGTTATACTGCAAATGACGGGTAAACGCGTGACCCTGGCCAAAGGCGACCCCTGGGGCGCGACAGCGCCCGCATCACAGGTAGTTGCCATAGGCGCAAGAGACGGCATGGACAATGAAGACCTGGACGATCGCTTCAATACCTGCCTCGACACCCCCGCAACCCCGGCCGCCAATCCGATGACCGAAGCGGTTATCAACATACTTCGCCGTCCCTGAGCGGTTGATTTATCCGCCGGAGTACGTACTGTATAATGCAATAATGGACCCAGCCCCGATCAGCTATGCCAACGCGCCCTGCCCGGTGCGCGATGATTTTGCCGCTGCTCATAACCGGTATTGGCGCCGTCTTGCCAAACCGGGTGCCTGGCTGACCGGCCAGCAGCGCGTCGATATCGCCAGGGAGGTCAGGCAGGCGCAACACTGCAATTTCTGCCGCCGGCGCAAACAAGCCCTGTCCCCGACCCACGCAGAGGGGGCGCACGACACGGTGACCCCTCTTCCAGATACCATGGTCGAGGTCGTGCATCGCGTTGTTACCGATCCGCAACGTCTCACACGGGCCTGGTTCAACGGGGTTATCAGCGCCGGCCTGAGCGAAGAAGAATACGTCGAAATCATCGGGACGCTGGTATGCGTCTTTTCAATCGATGAGTTCTGCAGGGCAATCGGCATCGCGCCGAACCCGCTGCCCGACCCGGAACCGGGCGAGCCGAGCAATTACCGGCCGGCAAATACCCTTAACGACGGCGCCTGGGTGAGCACGCTTCCCAATACGGTCGACACCGGCCCGGAGGCCGATCTGTGGCAGGGCAGGACCGGTTATGTTATCCGCGCCCTGAGCCTGGTGCCGGACGAAGTTCGCTCGATGCTCGATTTACTGGATGCACACTACATCAACAACACCAACATCTTCGAGTTCAAATCCGCGCCCAAAGGCACGTTGAGCCGCATTCAATCGGAGGTTCTTGCCATACGGATCTCCGCGTTCAACGGCTGTTTCTACTGAACTGCCTCCCATGCAGTGATGCTCCGTGAGAGCGCCACGTACACCGGAACGTCAGTAACCCTGGACGGCATAACTGATCCGGACTGCACACGTATAGACGATGTGCCCCATTCCGAGGCATTGATTCGATTTTGCGACACATTTCTCGGCGGCAGTATTGACGACTTTGCAGCAGCCCGCGCTGCGCTGGCGGCAGAAATGGGTGAGGCTGCCATGATTGATGCAGCGGGAGTAGTTTCCAATTTTCAACGCATGGACAGGATTGCCGACGGGACCGGCATCCCGTCGGACGGGCCCATGATGATGCTGCAACAGGAGTTTGTCGAGCAGCTTGGCCTGGACAGGTTCACCTCGGCCGGTAACACCCCGGAAATGTCCTGGCTGAAAACCCTGATGGTCAAATTTATCGCCATGCCCCGGTACCGGCAATTCATCGACAGCAAGAACAAGGCTGCATAAGCAGCGCCGCGCAGCCGGGAGCGCCCTCCTGCGTCAGGTGAAATAGTCCTTCAGGTCAACTTCAAACAGCCCGGGCACGCGCTTCCTGTCGTAGTTCTCGCGCATGTCGAAAGGCTTGGTGGCGTCGATGCCAAGCCGTCCCGTATAGACCCCGGCGGGGTCACGGAAAAACCCCGGGACACCCTCAACTATCATAATGTCTTTCTCGATACGGCCGCGGGTCATCACTGCCCACCATACATCCTGAAAATTATGGATATCCACATCCTCATCCACAACTATGCATACCTTGTTGTACTGGAGATGGGAGCTGAAGACTTTCATCATGACGTGTTTCGCATGGCCCTCGTATTCCGGCCTGAGCTGGACGATCGTATGCATCGGCATCGGGTAACAACTCACGTCCAGCACACCGGGCATGCCTGCTGATATGTGCCGGTAGGTGCGGGTCGCAAACGCAACCTCCAGGGCGCGCAAGTCCTCCATGTAACCGCACAGCAGGCCGTGGAAATATGCCCCCTCGCGCCGGCTCACGTTCAAAACTTCGAACACGTGATTGTCCGTGCGTTTGACGTAGTAACCCTGGAACTCGCCGAACGGCCCTTCCGGCTTACGCTGGTGCGGGAGAATGCGGCCCTCTATCACGATCTCGGTCTCTGCCGGGACCTGTATATCGATATGCCGGCACTGGCGCATCCTGATGGGAGCCCCTTTTATCTGCGCGGCGATAGCCATTTCATCATGCTCGATGGGCACGGACGCACAGGCCGCCATGAACACTTCCGGCGGCGGGCCGATTAGAATTGCTACTTCCAGGGGTTCGTCTCTTGCTTCGGCCTTCTTCTGGTACTGGGTGATGTCATGGGGCGGCGCCAGGCGCACGCGCAGTTCACCGTCGTCAACCATCATGGAGCGGCAGAATGACAGGTTCGGGACACCCGTGTCAGGCTCCTTGGCCAGGAACACACCCGCCGTTATATAAGGCCCGGCGTCGTGCTCAAAATAGGTTATATGCGGCAGGTCGCTGACCTTCCCGTCAATGACACCGTCAGCGGCGTCAACCAGTTCGGTATACTCACCAGGCCCGGGCAGTTGATCATCGATGATGGTTTGCCAGTGACGGCAGAAATTGCCCTTGTGCGTGCCGATAATCTCGCACAGACGAACGTGACTGCCATAGAGGTTGGATAGGACCGGCAACCCGGTCCCCTTCACGTTGTTGAACAATACCGGTCTGTCACTGTCCAGTTGGGAGCGCCCTGTCACTGCAGCCAGCTCGAATTGAGGGTCGACTTCCCTTTCAACGATGTTCATCTCCCCGCGCTGCAGCAGTTTTTCGACATAGTCACGCATATGAGTGCTCCCGTCTGTTTTCACACATGATTATTTACAATATTATTGACATAACATTCTATTACACACCGGCGTACTAATGGTAGCATGCCGTATGTCTTTATATTCACGGGCTTTGCACATGACCTTGACACATAAAAAGCTGTTATTCTGGATTTTCATGCTGATCGCACAAACCTGTGCGTTCCTTATCTTCAAAGACCTGGCTGATATCAGCCAATGGCTCGTCCAGTCCACCCGCGAATTCACGATGATGGTCTGGTATAACCGGCACATCATTACCGCGGCCGGGCTCCTCTCCCTGCTTGCCGCGCTGCTGCTTTGGTGGCAAGACAGGACAATCTGCCATAAATATCTATGTGGATTTCTGCTGCTGTTTTTTTGCCTTAATTTCTATTCAGGCATGATCAACCCGAAATGGATGTTCCGCTCGCAACAGCATCAGGCCACGTTTGTACCGGTAAGTGAAGCACCGGAATATCTGGAACAAAGCCTGGCTGTGGCGCATTTCGGCCCGGACGACTATGCCTCGGTAGACGATATCAACATGGTGGTACTGGAAACCGATAACGGCGCTTATGCGTATTCCGATTATTACATGCTGCAACCCCACGTGGTACAAGGCAACACCATCAACGGGGAAGAAGTCATCATGACCTATTGCGGTTTGACCAACCTCGGTATCGCGTATAGCCCGGTTATCAATGACCGGCCGCTCGATCTCACCGTAATGACCCAGTTAAAGAACAACCTGGTACTGTTCGACAAAAACAGTGGTGAGGCCATCCAGCAACTCTGGGGCTCAAAGGAACGGGATCCGACCGGCGCCGCAATGAAGGAATGGCCTACTATTCGTATGCCGTTCAAGGCGTACAAGGCGCTCTATCCCGATGGTAAGGTCTTTATCAACGAAATCGCTGATTACAGTGAGAACCCGGTGTTTGCCTTATGGGACCGCCTGGTGAGGCATGGGATGATGCTCTGGGGGGTGGGATTGAACTGGGTTGAAAACGATAAACCGGCATTCCCGACTATCGATTTCACAGACGACAGGTTGCCCATGAAGGAACTGGTGTACACGGTCAGTATCAACGGCGATCATGTCGCTTATTCAAAGGACTTTCTTATGGGGCGAGACGACCCCGTCAACGTTGAGATCGGTGGTGAGCAGATCGCCATAAGCTATGATGCGGGATATGATGCGGTTGTGGCGTTTTTTAACGATACCGGCACGGACGTTAGTGAAGTTGATATCTTCGGAAATATTCCCGGTGATGACCGGTTAGCGCGCGTCAACACGCTCAAGAGCCGGTTATTCTGGTTTATCTTCGTCGAGTTCTTTCCCGGTACTGACGTCAATCGGGCCTGATAAATACCATGCAATTCGGTCGAACACCGGTCGCAGGTGCCGCAGGCGGCATCCTCGCCCATTCCGTTAAATACAGCAGCATAAACCTGAAGAAAGGCGCGGTTTTGTCAACGGAAGATATAAGCCTGCTGGCCCGGGCCGGTTGTGAGTCAGTGGTAATAGCACGCCTTGAAGAAACCGACCTGGACGAAAATGAAGCAGCGCGGCGTATTGCCGTGCGCATATCCGGCGAAAATACCGGCAGCCAACGCCCCAGTGCCGGTAGAAGCAATATTATTTCTGAAACATCCGGTGTGCTCGTCTACGATTCCGCTGAACTGGACAGGTTTAACCTGGTGAGCGAGGCGGCAACAATTGCCGTCCTGCCGCCCTATTCCGTGGTTGCACCCGGACAGGCCGTGGCGACGATAAAAATCATTCCCTACGGTGTGGATGAACAGATTATAAGGCGTATCGAACAGATGCATCCCCACCTGCCTCCGCTGCTTAGCGTCACCGTATTCAACAAGCTGGATATCGGCCTAGTACAAACATTTTACCAGGGCATGAAACACTCCATACTTGACAAGACCCGCAAGATACTTGATGAGCGGTTGCAACGTCTCGGCAGCAGCAAGGTAATCATGGAGGAACGGTGTGAACACCATGAAGATGCCATCACGGATGCGTTTGACAAGTTGCTGGGGGGAGGCTGCAACATCATCCTGATAGCCGGCGCCAGCGCCACCGCCGACCGCCGCGACGTAATTCCTCTTGCAATCGAAGCCGCGGGCGGGGGCATCACGCACCTGGGGATGCCGGTGGAACCGGGCAACCTGCTGGTACTGGGCGAATTCCCGGATGACCGCCCCGTCATAGTCATGCCCGGGTGTGCGCGCTCACCTGCCGTAAACGGGTTTGACTGGGTACTGGAACGGTTGCTGGCGGGCCTGCCCGTCACCCGGGAAGATATCATGTTGATGGGAGCCGGTGGTTATATAAAGTGAAGCCCTCTATAATTTTACAACCGCCTGCCGCTTCGGTTCGTCGGGAAGAGCAGGAGACAATTAAAAAAGGTCCATTAAAATGTTTCATTCAATCGAAGAAATAGAGCAGCAGTTTGCAACCCAGGGTTATATCGCCGACCGCCACCTGGCGACCACGGTTTACCTGGCGACATCACTGGGAAAACCGCTGTACCTGGAAGGGGAACCGGGTGTCGGCAAGACCGAAGTGGCCAAGGTCCTGGCAAAAAGCCTTGATACCGACCTGATCCGCCTGCAGTGTTACGAAGGTCTGGATACCAACCTGGCGCTTTACGAGTGGAATTACCTGAGGCAAATGCTAGAGGTCCGGCTCCAGGAGGCGCGCGGCGTTGATAAAGACCAGATCGGCAGCAATATCTTCGAAGAACAGTTCCTCCTGAAACGGCCGCTGCTGCAGGCCATACAATCCCCCGGCAAGCGTCCCGTACTGCTGATAGATGAGATTGACCGCTCGGACGATGAGTTCGAGGCATTCCTGCTTGAAGTGCTGTCGGATTTTCAGATCACGATACCCGAAGTGGGCACCATCAGGGCGGAACAACCACCGTTCGTGGTACTGACGTCGAACCGCACCAGGGAGATGCACGACGCCCTCAAGCGCCGCTGCCTGTACCACTGGATTGATTACCCCACCCTGGAAAAGGAACTCAATATCGTCCTGACCAAGGTGCCGGACATCAAGGAAACCCTGTCCACCCAGATCTGCAAATTCATGGAGTTGTTGCGCCGGGAGGACTTCTACAAGCGGCCCGGCATTGCCGAAACCCTGGACTGGGCCAATGCCCTGCTCTCTCTGGGCATAGACGAACTTGACCAGGGTACTATAGAAACCACTTTAAGTTGCATACTTAAGTATAAACAAGACCAGGATAAGTTGAGCGGTGACAGCCTGGACAAAGCCCTGGCGGTCACCAAGAACTTCAAGGGCGGCCCCGGGGTAAGCGCGCAGGGGAGTATAAACTGAACGGCGGGATTATGAACGTGCGTTACCTGGTTCCGGCCCACGCTTGCGGCATGCGGGGATGAACATGTACAGTAATGACGCGGTATCGCAGCGGGGAGATGACGGTGCATCAGTGCCGTTGATCACGCATATTGTCCAGTTTGGCAGGAAGCTGCATGACGCGGGGATAGATGTCAACCCATCCAACCTGATAGACCTGAGCCGCAGCCTGTTATATATCGACATTGCCAATTACGATGACTTCTACGCCGCGGCCCTGGCAACCCTGATCATCAACCGGGAAGACATGGAGTTGTTCTCCCTGCTGTTCCGCGAGTACTGGCAACACCGGGAAATTCCATTTGAAGACGAATTCCCCGCCAGCGAAGAGAAAAATGATAATGGTGCGGGTGAAGCCCGGCAATTGCAAAAACAACTTCAACCTGCGGATGGGGAAGCGCCGGGAGATGCAGAGGAACACGATGGCGACCCGGAACAAACCGGTTATTCGAGCCGTGAATTACTGGTGAAGAAAGACATAGACGGGATGACTGACAAGGAACTGGATGAGGCCCGCAAGATCATTGCCGAATTGATTGCCATCCTGGCCAATCGCAAGAGCCGGCGCTTCAGCCCGGCTAAATCGGGACAACAACTTGATTTCAGGAAGATATTCCGGCGCAGCATGCCTTATGGGGAGTACTGCCTGAAACTGTCCTATAAAACCCACCGCCTGAAAAAGAACAAGCTCATCCTGTTCTGCGACGTGAGCGGTTCGATGGAGCGCTACAGCCGGTTCCTGATTCAACTCATCTGCGCCATGGGCGCGAAGATCTCGAATATCGAAGTCGCAGTATTCTCGACCCGCATGACCAGTATCACGCCTTACCTGAACCGCAAGGATATCGACGAGGTCATTAAACAGATGTCGGACCAGGTGCACGACTGGGCCGGCGGCACGAATATCGGCGGCTGCCTGCGTGAACTGAATGAACAACAGGCCCACCAGATGCTGAGTTCCCATACCGTTGCCGTGGTCCTGAGCGACGGCTGGGACCAGGGCGACGCCGACCTGATGCGCAGTGAAATGGAGCAACTGCGCCGGCGTGTCAACAAGATTATCTGGCTGAACCCGTTGCTGGGCAACGCCAACTACCAACCCCTGTGTAAAGGAATGCAAACGGCCCTGCCCTTCCTGGACCACTTCCTCCCGGTGCATAACCTGGAAAGCCTGTCAGAGGCGACCAAACTCCTGCGTACCCTCTGGCACTAGCACTCTTATTAAACACCATGAAACCAGTTCATGGTGGATTGATGATTAAAACATGAAGTCTGAATTATCCAGGTTGTCAATATCAAAATCCGACAAGATGATAGTGGTCAAATAGTCTGTGGTTGTGGTTATGTTTGTATTTGTGTCTGTTTCTGTTTCTGTGTGGAGCACCTCTATACGCACATTATCCCCGTAACTTACTACGTCAAGATCGTCCACGGAGTTGATGCCGGTGAATTCCGTCAGGTCAATCACATCCTCGTCATCACTGAAATCCCTTATTAAAGCACCCCCCAGCTTACTCGGGAAGAATTGAAAGGTGTCGCCATCAGGCCCGCCGTACACCAGATCCAGATCGTCTCCATCAATTATTAATACGTCCTCTCCCGGTCCTCCGCTCAGAACATCACTCCCTTCGCCACCGGTCAGGGTATCGTTTCCCTTGCCGCCGAACACCCTGTCGTCACCAGCGCCGCCAGACATCGTGTCGTCTCCACCGGCAGGCCCGCCATACAATATATCGTTGCCGTTCCCCCCTTCCAGGATATTATCCTCACCATCTCCCGCCAGTATGTCGTTAAATTCGCTGCCGATAAGGTGCTCAATGCCGGCCAGCGTATCGCCCTCGGCTTCGCCGAATTTGACCTCACGGGCATTATGCAGGCGCACCAGAACACGGCCACTGGAATTCTGGTAAGACGCGGTATCTGACCCCGCCCCACCGTCGAGCATGTCAGCGCCGGGGCCGCCGTCGAGGGTGTCGTCGCCGGCGCCGCCGTTGAGTATGTCGTTGCCCTCACCGCCATTGAGTATGTCATTGCCCTCACCGCCACTGAGCGTATCGGCGCCATCGTTGCCGTTAACCGTGTCGTTACCCCCAAGCGCGTCGATAACATCGTCACTGTCGAGGCCGTCTACGGTATCGTCGCCGGAGGTAACAGCGAAACTAGCGGAGTCCGGCAAGTCAAACATTACCGACACTTCCCCCAGGAGGGGAACATCAACGGTGGCGTTGATTCGTGTCGCTGTTTCATATTCAAGGTTAATCGTGTACACGTCGTCGTTATCCAAAGTTAATACGAGCTTCGCCGCATTCGGCCCGGTCTTCTCGTAAGTGTAGCTGCCGGTATTCACAACTCCGTTTAAGTCAAACACCACACTATTGCCAGACGTAAACTCCAGGGAAATGTCAAAGGTCGCTACTGATAGCTCAATTATTTCCCCGGACAGCGACGAAAAGAACCCGTCTCCATCTGCCGGCGCAAACCCGTTCATCTCATGATTAGACATGCTTTTTCTCCACGCTGATTATCATTCGGCATCATGATACATTATTCCCGGCTAACCGCCCATCTTCAGCCTGAAATGCGCCGGCGGGTTATTCTGCAATATCCTGCTGACCAGCAGCATTGCCGCGATACTGATGAAGGCAGATGCCGAGAAGCTGATGAATGACAGGTCGTACGACCCTGTTTTTTCCAGCAGGTACCCGCCTGAATAGGTCGCCAGGATCGAGCCGCCGTAGCCGAAGGAAAATATCACGCCCAGCGCCTTGCCCGAACTGTGCGGCGGCACGATGATCGCGGCAATACTCATTATGGTGACGATGACCTGCGAGTGTCCCCAGGTGATCACCGTGATAACGGCAACAGTCAGCCATAACGGCATGTGTGAGAACAGGATTAACGCGAGAATGCATACCCCCGCCATAACGCCGCCTGTGACACAGAGCCAGGTTATGCGGCGCAGGTTCGTGCACAGAAAGCCGGTAATGATCGATGCCGGGATGGCGGCGATGCCGAACATGGTGGCGCCGGCGCCGATTTCCGCCGGCGAATACCTGTAAACCTCTTCCAGGTAAACCGGGACCCAGGTAAGCACCCCGTAGAGCTCGATGAACAGGATAAAGGTGCCGAACGCCAGCAGCATGACAGCGGGATTGCGCAACAGATCGGTAATGGGGATGGACTCTTCGCTATCCCCGTTTTTATGCGCCGCGACCGTATCCGGCAAATTCTTCAACAAGGGGATGGAGACCAGGAACAGCAGCAAAAACGAGAGCGAATAGATGCGCGCGGTCCAGCGCCAGCCCAGCGAGTCAGCCAGTATCGGCGTCATGAATAATGCCAGGGCGATACCGACGTTAAGCGAGCCGTTTATGTAACCGATGCCCTTGCCCACACTTTCCGGCGCCATGTACTTGGGAATGGAATCGACTGCCGCGATAAATATGACGGCAATGCCGATTGAAACCAGTACCCTCAGCACCAGCAGGACGTAATAGTTGTTGCCGAACGTCCCCAGGGCGCCGAGCACGCCGACACAGAGCAGACAAGCGGAGATAACGGTCACCGACCCCAGCCTGTCCGTTACCGAACCGGCAGGCAGGCTGGCAAGGCACCTGACTACGGCGTAGGCGGTCATGAAAATGCCTGCCTGCGCATAGCTGATTTGCAGTTCATTGACAAGTACCGGGATCATCGACGGTATTTCGAAGATCTTGACGAACGCAATCAGGATGGCGATGTTTACGAACCAGATGATCTTCATGGAAATGATCCGCTTATCATGTGTGGCAATACCTGCTGAAACCCGGTGCAGGTGCGTCAGGTCTTTAACGCATTGCCGACGCGCTCCCGGGTAAACGGCATGTGCCGCAGGCGCTTGCCCGTCAACTGCTCGAACGCATTGGCGATGGCGGGCGCGACCAGCACCGCGCCGGTCTGCCCTACTGCAGTCGGCTCATCCCCGCCGGACAGTATTTCCATGTGCACCCGCGGCGTGTCCGCCATGGTCGGCAGCGGATAGTCATCGAAGTTCCCCTGTTGCACCTGTCCGTTCCTGAACGTGATACGCTCCGTGAGGGCGTTGCCCAGGCCGTAAACCACCGCGCCCATCACCTGCGCCCGTATGTTGTCCGGTTGTACCGCGATACCGGGGTCGATGGCTACCCAGACGTCATGGACCCTGATCCGGTCTTCATCAAGCGACATGTCAACCACACCGGCGATCAAGGTATGGTGGTATTCCGCAAATGCGATGCCCAGTTCATGGCCATTGTCCCCGGACCTGCCCCAGGATGACATGGTCCCTACCGCGTCAAGCACACGCTGCGCCCTGGGCGAGGTGTTCAAATGCCGCATCCTGAACTCCAGTGCATCGGTATTCTGCTGCCTGGCAACCTCGTCGACAAACGATTCCACGGCAAACTTGTTGGGCGTAAAGCCGACCGCCATGACGGAAAACGTCCTGATCCCGGGTTCGACCGGCAGGTGCTCCACCAACTGGTGCGGGAAGGCATATTCCAGGTGGTCGGTGCCCGGCATGGATATCACCGGCCGCCGGTCGATGGATTCGTAGATCCCGGGCTCTGCCGTGGTCAACGGTTCCTGTACCGCGACCCGGTGGTGCCAGGCCTCGATACTGCCCTGCACATCCAGGCAAGCCCGTAAAAAATGGCCGGAAGCGGGTTTGAACCAGCCCGCGGCAAAGTCATCTTCCCGGCTCCAGGTGAGCTTGACCGGTTTGCCCGTCTGTTTCGACAACCAGGCCGCATCGTCGACAAAATCCATCTCGCTGATGCTGCGCCGGCCAAAACCGCCGCCGAGCATGGCCCGGTGCAGTTTCACCCGGCTTTCATCCACCCCGGTCGTTTTTGCGATGGCCTTGATGGTATATACCGGCGCCTGGGTCCCGACCCAGGCTTCGACCTCGCGGCCGCGGTCCTTTACCCAGACCACGGAGTTGAGCGGTTCCAGTTGGCCGTGGTAGACGTAGTCGGACTGGTAAGCCCGTTCGATAACCGTTTCAGCCGAACCCAGTACCGGCATTGCGTCTCCCTGTTGATTCCATATCTCACCCTTCCGGACCAGGTCGCGAGCCAGTTCGTCATGTTGTCTGAGCGCCGTGTCGCTGTCGAACGCGTCGACAGCACCGACCGGAGTCCAGTCCACCTGCAACCGGCGCCGGGCCTTGAGCGCGGCAATGGTGTTATCGGCCGCAACCACTACGCTACGGTCCCGTTTATATACGGCCCTCACACCGGGGACAGTGCGAGCCTGCGCGTCATCAACAGTTACCGGTCCGGCCCCCATGACCGGCGAGCGTACCGCAGTGGCATAAACCATGCCCGGCAGGCGTTCGTTGATGGAGTAGCCGGATACCCCCGACAGCTTATCGGGTATATCGCGGCGTGGTATGGAATGCCCTATCAAGCGGAAATCTGCCGGGTCCTTCAGGTCTGCGGCAGTTATCTCAGGTTCCTTGTCCGGCAAATTGCCGAACCCTGCGATCTCACCGTATGTCAACCTGCGCCCGGTCTGTTGATGGATGACCGTACTCGGTTCCGTTGTCAACTCGCCGGCAGGAACCTGCCACTTCTGCGCCGCATTCAGCAGCAGTATGTGACGGGTCTGGGCGCCGAAATGGCGCAACTGCCGGTAATAGCCGGACACCGCCGTGCTCGCGGCAGTATAGATCAGGCCGAAAAACCCCGGGTTGCCGTAAAGCTCCGGGTCCGAAGGCGACATTTCGATGCGTACGTCGTCCCAGTCGGCGTCCAGTTCCTCGGCGAATATGACCGGCAAGGCAGTACTCGAACCCTGGCCCAGTTCATCCACGGGAGAGAAAATCGTGATGCTGCCGTCAGCGGCGATATTGACCCAGGCGTTGGGAGTGAAGCTGTTTTGTCCGCCGGCAGACCGGCTGCTGCCGGGGTTGCCGCACCCGGGCAGCGAACCGACGGCAAAGCCGACGGTGAGGCCGGCGCTTGTTTTAAGAAAATGGCGGCGACTGCCGTTCATCGTTGCTGACAAGTTCTCACTACCGGTTTGCGGCCCTGCTTTCGGCAACCAGGCACAGGATTTCAAACAGCATCTGTTTGCCGACCTGCGGCGTGTTGGTCGTGGTGTCGTACTGGGGCGCGACCTCAACCAGGTCGCCGCCCACGAACTGCAAGCCGCGCAACCCCCTGAGAAGCTGTATCGCATCGGCGGTGGTCAGGCCGCCGATTTCCGGCGTACCGGTGCCGGGGGCATAGACGGGGTCCAGGCCGTCCACGTCGAAGCTGACATAGACAGGGCAGTCACCCAGTACCTCGCGGGTCTTTTCGATGACCGCGTTGACGCCCATTGCATGAAATTCCTGTATCGGAATCACCGTCATACCCGAATCGTAAGAGAATTCCCAGAATACCTCTGCCGCCCCCCTGATACCGACCTGCACACAACGCTCAGGGTCCAGCACTCCATCCAGTACCGCATGGCGAAACGGGCCGCCGTGGTGGAATTTATGGTCCTCCAGCGCCCCCATGGTGTCGCAGTGGGCGTCGACGTGGATCATGCCCAACGGTTCGTCCCGGCCCACCGCCTTCATGATGGGATACGTCACGGAGTGATCCCCTCCCGCCGATACCGGCATCACTCCCGCATCCATGACCTTGTGGTAATACTGCTCTATGGTGCGGATACCCTCGTCAAGGCTGAAGCCGTGCAAGGGCACGTCGCCGATGTCGGCGATCGCGCAGAGGTCGAACGGGTTGACCCTGGTCTGGTGGTTGAACGGACCGACTGCCATGGAGATGTTACGTATGGAACGCGGACCGAAACGCGCCCCGGTCCGGTGGACAACGCCGGCGTCAAAAGGCACGCCGACCAGGGCGATGTCCAGCCCGTCTGGCGTCTCTTTGTAGGGAGCGTCACACAAGGTGGCGATGCCGGTAAGCATATCGGTGCCCCCGAGCATGGCTTTTGCATGTTCGGGATCGTCCACCTCGTAATGCGGCTGGTCCCGGTACTTGCTGCGCAGCGCTGCTAGTTTTTCCTGGTCCATATCACTCTCCCGGAAGTGTCGGTTACCCTCATCATCGGGGACAGATTTCAAATCTGTCCCCTGTTCTTCTGATCAATTATAGATTGCCGGTGCTGCCGGGGTTTACCCGGTCAAAAATAATGACGGCCAACAGCACCGCCGGCCATTGTATCCATGCTATCGCATCATACCCCGTCTGTTCTATCAGGTACGCACCGAAAACAGGACCCAGTGCGGTACTGATAACGAATACCCCGCCGGCAATGGCAGCCCAGCGGCCCTTGTCATCAATGCCCGCCGCCAGAGTCAACATCAGGGGTACCATTATAATGAACAGCACAGCCTCAAAAAAGGCAACCATTCCCAGCACGATAACAGAGTCAGTCCAGACTGCCAGCGTAATCGTCACGGCATGCAAAATTGATACTGCACACAGTCCCCTCACCAGGCCGAACCTGCCGGCTACCGGCGCAGCAAGCAATCCACCGATAATACCGGCAACCTGGGCCGCGGCAATGATGCGACCGGTTTCAGCCGGACTGGCATCGATCTGCACAGCCAGGCGTTCCAGAAAAGCGTAATACGCCATCATGCTGATAGCGATGACAATCATGCCGACCATCAGCATAGTTCCTGCGCGGATACTGTCCGAAGGTAGTGACAGCGACGCCGGCGCATTGCCGTGATCCGGAATGAACCAGAGCAACGGCAGAAAAACCAGCAACGTCAGCGCCAGGGCTCCAAACACCATGTCGTACGTGACCAGGTCGTTGCTCTCCGTAATGACGACAGCCAGGATGGCGGTGACGGTGTAGCCTGCCGCCCAGGCCAGCCCGTATAGCCGGTCCGGCGCACGCGCCTGCGCAATCGCGGCGTTGACCGCTGCCGCCAGGCAACCACAGCCCATCCCTGCCGCAATGCGCCATGGATACAGTTCAGCCAGGCCGGTTGCCGTTGCCGAGAAGGCATGCCCCAAGAGCAACAGGATGCCTCCCGCCAGGGCCAGCAGCCGGTACGATATCCTGACACTGACGGGCGCCACCAGGATGCTGGTAATACCCATAACAAGAAATTCGACGGTTACCAGGGCGCCTGCTTCAACTTCCCCGATTTGCAGTCCGGTGATAAGACCGCCAACGGTGAGAGGCGACAGGATAGCCGGTGAGAAGGCTAGTACCTGGGCTGCGCAGGTACTCAAGATATGCCGGAGAGGGTCGCGGGCAGTGTCAGACAACTTGAATGCGCAATGGTGTGGATTTACCGCAGATGGGCTCGATACCTTCAACCGGCAGGTCAACCGAACAGGCCGTAACCACGACGACCACGTCCATTTCGGCCCTGAATTCAACATAGTCATCCGGCTTGCTCAGCGTCTGGCCGACGGCATAATCGCCGTCCGGTCCGGGCACGGTATTCTGGAACAGGTTGAAGGGGTCCGGCGGCGGTTCCAGGCTGATATTCAAGGACTTGATGGCCTGGTAAAAATTGTCCCGGCAATTTGGGTGGGTCTCATCCGCCCCCAGATCGACATAAAATCCGGGGTCACAGGGGGCAAATGACATGTCATGACGGCCCGGAGACGTGTCCTCCAGGAAAGTCAGCATGGGCTGGCGGCGGTTGCTGTATAAAATATCCCCGGGTCTGGGCGTCAGTCGAAAGATCACCTGGCGCGTCAGGGCCGGACTGAAATATTCTCCCGGGTCAGCAGCAGACAAGGTAAACATATCGCCGATCTGGCAGCCTTCCACGTCAATCACGCGAAAGATACTTCCCTGTTCAACACGTAAGGCGCGACCCTCGTAACCGGGAATATCGATACCGGTATCAGTCATGGCCACACTCTACCGAGAACAATCGGGACAGACAATGTTTAATTCCCAAGCACTTGTGCCGGCAGCCACAGCGTCACCTGCGGAAAGCATACCGCAATGGTCAACCCGACCAGTTGCAGCACCACGAAAGGAATAATGCTGCGGTAAATAACGGGCAATGTTATCCCTGCCGGCGCTACGCTTTTCAAAAAGAACAAGGCATAGCCGAACGGCGGCGTCAGGAACGAAGTCTGGAGGTTGATCGCGACCAGTA
Organism: Gammaproteobacteria bacterium; assembly: GCA_965208655.1. GTDB lineage: Bacteria > Pseudomonadota > Gammaproteobacteria > Eutrophobiales > Eutrophobiaceae > JAAXHV01. The sequence goes on along the minus strand of CBDBPJ010000003.1, from coordinate 633,699 downwards.
CTGCGAACCACAGCAATATCTCCGTACCGGACAATCCGAGGCCGAAATCCAGCTCTGCCACTATGGGTGCGAACAAGGGCAGGACGATGAAACTGATCTCCAGCCATTCCAGGAAAAAACCCAGGATGAAAATTGTCAGCATGACAAGCGCAAGCGTGCCGTAAGGGCCCAGCGCCAGGTAAACCACGGCATCCTCGATCATGCGCTCGCCCCCCAGGCGTTTGAAGACGACGCTGAAACAGGTTGCGCCGATCAGGACAAAGACAATAAGGGAGGTTATTTTTGATGTTTCGAAGACTGATTCCCGAAGATACTGAAGCCTGAACCGGCCGGTAAACAAGGCCAGCAGGGTAATCCCCAGGGCGCCAAGAGCCGCAGCTTCCGTCGGCGTGGCAATGCCCAGTGCAATGGAACCCAGGACCGCCAGGATCAGGAATACCGGCGCAAACAGGTCCCGCAGCAATTGAAAAAACAGCCTGAAACCACGGACCCCGTCATCGACCGGCGCGGCCGGGGCCCTCTCCGGATAAACGAAACCAACTGCCAGGATATAAAGGATATACAGTCCGCCCAGGAGCAGTCCGGGGAAGATGGCGGCGAGAAACAGGTCGCCGACCGATAGCTGCAATATATCGCCGACCAGCACCAGCATGATGCTGGGCGGTATCAGGATACCCAGGGTGCTCGAAGCAATCACTGTTCCGGTCGCCAGGTGCGGGTCGTATCCCTTTTTCAGCATCAGGGGCAAGCCCAGCACCCCGAGCATCACCACTGAAGCGCCGATAATCCCGGTACTGGCCGCCATTATGATCCCCAGGGCCGCTACGGAAACAGCCAGGCCTCCACGCACGCGGCCGAACAGGCGCTCAAGCGACTCCAGCAAGTTGTTTGCCAACCCGGACCGCTCCAGCATAAGGCCCATATAGATAAAAAGCGGGATCGCGATAAGCAACCAGTTCTCGACCACGTTGGAATAGATGCGGGATACCACCACGCCGAGGAAACGAAACGGTATATCACCGATATAACTGAACAGGACACCCAGTCCGCCCAGGAGAAACGCGACCCGGTAGCCGGAAAAGATTCCGGCCAGGAGACAGATGATCATGGCGGCAGGCAGGGTGTATTCCGGCATGGTTACCCCGTTTTCACCTGTTGGTCATTCCCCCCGTGTACAATCTGTATTATTTCAAGTGTTACAATAGATATACGAAGTAAACCATTGATAAATAAAAATACGAATGCTAAAGGCAGAATTGATTTGATAAGGTAACGATCCATCAGCGCATCGTAATCGGAACCTTCTCCTGCCAGGTACGAGCGCTGTACCATCGCCAGGGAAAACCAGAATATGACGGCACAGAAAGGCAGCAAAAACGCAAGATCGCCAACCAGGTTCACGATATTGCGCCAGAGCGGCGAAAAGCGGGCATAAAACAGGTCGACCCGGATGTGCCGATCCTGTTGCAGGACCCAGCTGCCCCCGATCAGGACAAAAATGCCGAACAGGTGCCACTGCAGCTCCACCACGCTGATAACCGTCAGTTGCCGGCCCAGCAGCGGCAGGTCTGCTTCCCACTGTAACAGTTGACTGAGTTTGAGCTGGCTGAAAATGACGGCAGCGATCACCATCAGGGCCATGGGAAGCAACAACCAGGCGTTGACCTTCCCTATCCAGTCACTTGCCTGGGACAGGCGTTCAAGTAAACGTTGACATTTCCCCATAATCATATTTACTTCATCTGTGCCGGTTAAACCACCCCGAGCATTCTTTCATATAATCAGGGAATAATGAAACAGCCTGCCATCGATGATCTTGGCCACCTGGTCAGGGAAGATCGCGTCCATCGCCGGGTCTATACCGACCCGGCCGTATTCGAACTGGAGCAGCAACGCATATTCAATCGTTCATGGCTGTTCGCAGGACACGAAAGCCAGGTGCCCCGCCGCGGCGATTTCATCACCACACAGCTTGCCGGGCAGACACTCATCGTGGTCAGGCATGAGGACGATATCAAGGTGCTGTTCAACCGCTGCCCCCACCGCGGCGCAAAGATCTGTGAGACGGAAAGCGGTAATGCGCGGCCGTTCCGCTGCCCCTATCACGGCTGGGTGTTTGATACGGACGGGCGCCTTATCAGTTCGTCGTTGCACGGCGATTACGGCGATTTCACCGTTGCCGACGCTGATTTGAACGTGAGGGCCGTCCCGCGCATGACAAATTACCGGGGCTTTGTCTTTGTCAACCTGTGTGACGACGGGCCGGGGTTGGAACAGGCGCTGGGACCCATGATGTCCGCTATCGATAACCTGCTTGACCGCTCTCCGGAAGGCGCAGTTGAACTCATTCCCGGTATTCACAGGCATGTTTTCCCCGGTAACTGGAAACTGTTACTGGAAAATATTTCGGATGCCGCCCACCCGCCTTTTGTCCATGCGTCGTCCAACGAAGCAGGCACAAAGGGACGCCTTGAGGATTACAGGATGCGGGCGGAGGATGTCATGTCGGGGAACAACCAGGCAGCGGGCATGCTGGGCCAATCAAAACTGAAGGCTTTTCAACACGGGCACAGCTACCTGGCGGCAATACCCATCAGGATCAAGGTCAGCAGGGAAGCGGAGCAGGAATACAGAACAGCCATGGTGCACAGTCACGGTATCGACAGGGCAGACACGATACTGAACGACAGCCGCCACTTTAATATCATATATCCGCAGATCATGCTGCAGTCGGTATTCCAGACCATGAAGGTGCTCAGACCCGTCGCCATCAACCGTACCGAAGTGTCCGTTTATGTATTCCGTCTGAGAGGTGCGCCGCAGGAATATGAGCGGGTTGCCGTACAGTTTGCCAATGCTACAAACTCATCGGCCTCCGTCATATTGCAGGATGATCTGACGACGTTTGCAAATATCCAGGAGGGGTTGGCGGCTTGCGCCGGCGACTGGGTCCTGTTTGCCAACGGTCACGGGAACGATATCGCCGACGCACGCGGCGCGGTTACCGGTGACGGCTTTTCGGAGTTGCCCATACGCAGCCAGTTCGCTGCCTGGCGTGACTACATGGCAGCCGGCCCGTCAGGCAATTGACCGGTACGACGGTTATGGCGGCCGCTGACCAGCATCTTGTTGAGGCGCTCCTCTATACCGAAGCACGATTACTGGACAGGAAACAGTTCGATGGCTGGTGTGCTTTGTTTACGGAAGATGCGTATTACTGGGTACCGCTGAGACCCGAACAGTCACAGCCGGACAAGGAACTGTCCATAATCTACGATGACATCGATATGCTGAGAGTGCGCGTGCACTGGCTCGAGCATCCGAAGAATCACGCCCAGGCTATCCCCTCCCGCACCGTTCATTACGTTTCCAACGTGCTGGTGGAGGGTTTTGACGATGAAAGACAGGAATACCGGGTTTCCTCGGTATTACAGGTCGCTGAATACCGGAAAGACGTACAGACCGTTTATGCGGGGAGTTGCGAACACCTGCTTCGAGCCACCGATGGTGAGCTGAAAATCGCAGCCAAGCGCGTTGACCTGATCAACAGCCAGGCGGTACTGGGTCCTATCTCCGTCCCGCTATAACCACTTATGCAAACCACGCCGCTCCGTGAAATCTGGTCGTCCCGCATGGTATTCATTCTTGCGGCGGTTGGTTCGGCGGTGGGCCTGGCCAACATCTGGCGCTTCCCCTACGCTGCCGGGGCCAACGGCGGCGGCGCTTTCGTGATGATCTACCTGATCTCCATCTTCCTGTTGACGATTCCCATCAACATGTCCGAGTTGTTAATCGGCAGACGGGGCAGAAAAAGCCCCATTGCCTCCCTGGCCGCTATCGCAAAGGAAATGAAAGTAACATCGGCATGGCGCTTTATAGGCTGGAACGGCATTATCCTCTCGGTTGTAGTGGTGAGTTTTTACAGCGTGATTGCCGGCTGGGGCCTGGCCTATATCCCCAAGATGGCCGGAGGCGAATTCCATGCCGCTACTGCCGGCCTGGTGCAGGAAATCTTTAATGAACACCTGAGCAGTCCTGTCTCACTTATGGGCGGGCACACGATTTTTCTTGGAACGGCGCTGGCCATTGTTGCACTGGGATTGCGCCGGGGCGTAGAAAGGGCTTTTAAGCTATTCACCCCTCTTATCTTTGTGATCCTGTTATTGATGATTATCTTCTCCATATTTAACGGGGGCTTCATGGATGGGGCCAGGTTTCTTTTTACGGTCGATTTCTCAAAAATAACGGGCACGGTAGTATTAAGCGCCGTAGGACAGGCATTTTTTACCGTAGGGGCAGGCTCCTGTACGATGGCGGTCTATGGCTCTTACCTGCCGGCGCATGTTTCAATCCCCAAATCCTCCCTGGTCATAGTCTGCATGGACTCCATCGTGGCGATCAGCGCGGGATTGGCTATTTTTCCCATCGTATTCATGAACGGGCTCGAGCCGTCAGCCGGGCCCGGCCTGGTTTTTCTGACCCTGCCGCTGGCGTTCGGCAAGATCACCGGCGGTACCCTGCTCGGCATTCTGTTTCTCACCCTGCTGGTTGTCGCAGCACTGACCTCGGTGATTGCCATCCTTGAACCCGTAGTGGTTTACACGATGGAGAAAACCGGCCTGCGACGATCCGCATCGACGTTGTCAGTCGGATTTGTGATCTGGCTGCTGGGAATTGCGACAGTGTTTTCCTTCAACATATGGGAAGACTTCCATCCACTGGGATTCACCGGCTATTTCGCCGGGATGACCGTTTTCCAGGTCATAGAGTTCCTGTCAATCAATGTCATGCTGCCGGTGGGCGGCCTGTTCATCGCGGTATTCGTCGGCTGGAAAATGACGGCCGCATCGACCCGGGAAGAGTTGATGTTGACAGACGGATTCGTATTCCGCACCTGGCGCGCCCTGCTGCGCTACCTTATTCCCCCCGTGGTCTTTATTGTCATGATTACCAGCTTTTAGGAATAAATTGATATTTGGGGTCAGTGGGGTCAGAGTAAAAAAATATTTTTACTCTGACCCCAAATATCCGGATATCAAGGGCTGTCGGCAGGCTCCAGCTTGTCCTGGGTACGGGTATCGAAGTCGCTTGCATCATGGCGCTCCCGCAACTGCTCTGCCGGTTCGCCCCAGCTTCGATTCACCATGCGGCCGCGCTGCACTGCAGCGCGCTCTCTTATTTCGCCGGTCCATCGATTAAGGTGGGTGTAGGACGCGGCATCGAGAAACTCGGCAGCGCTGTAGACCTTGTTAAGGACCAGGGCGCCGTACCAGGGCCAGATGGCCATATCGGCGATGCTGTATTCATCGCCGCAGAAATACCGGTTATCCGCCAGGTGACGGTCGAGCACATCCAGCTGGCGTTTCACTTCCATGGCATAGCGGTTGATGGGGTATTCGAATTTCTCCGGCGCGTAGGCATAGAAGTGCCCGAAACCGCCGCCGAGATACGGCGCGCTGCCCATTTGCCAGAACAGCCAGGACAGGCATTGCGCTCTCAGGTACGGATCCTGAGGGATGAACGCGCCGAACTTCTCCGCCAGGTAAAGCAGGATGGCGCCGGATTCGAACAGGCGTACGGGCGTCCCGCCGCTACGGTCAATAAGCGCTGGTATCTTGGAATTCGGGTTAGCCCCGACAAAGCCGCTGCCGAACTGCCCGCCCTCCCCGATATCGATCAGCCAGGCATCGTATTCAGCCCCGGCAAACCCCAGGTCCAGGAGTTCTTCCAGCATCACGGTCACTTTGACGCCGTTGGGTGTGGCAAGTGAATAAAGCTGCAGGGGATGTTCCCCGATGGGCAATTCCTTTTCATGGGTGGCGCCCGCAACCGGCCGGTTGATGTTCTCGAATTGCCCGCCGCTAGGCGCATCCCAGGTCCACACCCTGGGCGGTGTATATGTAGATTTACCGCACAGAATACTTGTTATAGTTGTCCATAAACGACTTGGCATATTGACCCCCTTGAGTTGGCTGATTAGCCGTTCCGCTGATATCTTATCGATTAAATGGCTCGATTTCGAACCTGCCAAAGGGACTGAAATCGAGAAATACCGGCCTGCATTGGTATTGAGTAGTCAGGAATATAATCACAAAACCGGATTGCTCAAGGCGTTTTGCCGCGAGTGAGGAATCCTGCAAATCCTCCTTGAATTGCAGGCTGGCCCCTTTGGCATAAAATGCTCCGGTCCGGCCAGTGCGCTTTTTCACTTTTCGTTCACCACAACATCGCCGACCCGGTTGTCTACCAGTACCGGTATATCGAGATAGGTGATTGTCGGGTCCACGCCAAAGACTTCACGGAAGTGTTCGACAAAGGCAGGCGAAAAGAATTCCTCGGCCTGTTGCTGTGATTCCCAGAGATAGACGGAGTGACCGTCACCTGTCGTCTCATCGTAACAAAACTGTTTGCTCATTAAGCCCGGGAGGCCCTTGAAAATATTATTGGCAGCCCCGACAAAATTTTTCGTAATCGCCTGGCGCGGCGGTTTACCGGGAAGGTTGTAGGTAATCAGGACAGTTTTCATGCGTCATCTCCGTTTTAACCAGTTGCTTTTGAGTTTACAGTTTAACCCATTTATGGGCAAAGACGCACCGCGAGATAGTTCCCCACCACCGATAACAGCGACGCCGTAAACAGACGCTGATGCGGCTGTTTTATCGCTTGATGTATGGGTGCAGAATGTATATACTAGTGTATATACAAAATAATTTCGGCGGAATTTTTCATGCATGAGCAAACAACAAAAGTATTCAAAAGCGGCAACAGTCAGGCTGTGAGGCTGCCCCGTGATTTTCGGTTGGATAGTGATGAAGTGCTGATTAGAAAAGAAGGAAAAAACATCGTTATCTCACCGTTACCAACATCATGGAAAGGCTTTATGGACGATACTTCCCCATTATCTGATGATTTTTCCACTGAAGGTGCAAAACTGCCTGATGATATGCCTCGTACTGTATTAAAGGATTAAACATGGTTAAAAATTTATTGGATACGGATACTTCCATTGCCATCATGAATGATTCCCCCGTTCACGTTCGGCGACAATTGATAAAAAACAGTGTGGACGAGGTGGGTATCTCGGCGATCAGTTTGTATGAGTTGCAATACGGTGTGAGCAAATCAAAAAAACGAAAACAAAACACGTACACACTGAATAATTTTCTCGAGTATATTCAAGTAATGGAGTGGACAAAGGAATGTGCATGTACCGCGGGAAGCTTGCGCGCTGAGCTTGAAAAAAGCGGTAACTTGATTGGTCCGTATGACTTACTGATAGCAGCGCATGCCAAGACCCTGGGGGCAACGCTTGTTACGCATAACGTGAAAGAATTTATGCGCGTTGGTGGCCTCAGGATAAAGGATTGGGTGGGAAGTCGTTAGGGTAACTGCGTTCTTTCCTCAATATTTTCAATACTTCACTCGCGAACAGTTCAACCCAATTATGGGCAAAGACGCGCCGCGAGATAGTTCTGGTTTGTTAACTGCAAAATCCACCACCGATAACAGCGACGCCGTAAATAGACGATGATGCGGTTATAGATACAAACTTTGACAAACTTTGTATATTCGTTCACACTTATGCCGGTTAATGGTCAGGTAACTATTTCGCCATATGCACATTTCTCTTACACCTGAACTTGAGGCCAGAGTTAAATTAAAAGTCGCCTCAGGCATGTATAATAATGCGAGTGAAGTTATCAGGGAGGCACTCAGATTTATGGATCAGAATGAAAAACTTCTCAACCTTCTTAAAACAGAGCGGTTACGTTACGAGGTAGCACAGGGGGCTATTGAAGCGGAACAGGGTAAATTCAGCCCGCGCACGGTTAAAGATATTCTTGATGATATGAACTCATAATCAGGGACGGATATGAAGGCCAGGTGCAGGCTCACACCAAAAGCTGACCGGGATTTGGTGCAAATTTGGCGCCACACAAACGTCTTTTAACTACCGATCGCTCTGCCCGGGCTCAAGTCGCGGCATAAGGTCAGGGCACGCCTTGCCTTTATTTTCACCCGTGGTGGCAAAGTCAAGATAGGTGGTCGGGGCAAAACTGGCGATGCCGAAAATACCGGTGCTTTCATCGATATCCGCCAGGATCGCATGTTCAACGAACAGGGCGTATTTCCTGCCCGCTTCCAGCTTATCCGCGCTCAGGGTGAATTCGGTATCCTGGTAATTGAGGTAAGGCGTGCCGTCACGGGGCCTTCCGCCAAAACCGATGCGGTTGTTGTCACAGTCATGCACCGCCACGAAGATAATATCCTCCAGCACCGGATTCCTGTCCCCCCTGCCCTCGCTGAACGGCGGCCAGGTTATGCTGAGGTCCATATCCGGATTGACGGAATTCACCGGAACTGCTTTACCGTCCTGTTTCAAGGTGATTAGCGCCGTCTTTGGAAAATCCGCGCCGCTCAGACTCAGTGTCAGGCCGCTGACATCGCCATCCGGCGTACTGATATCGATCCGGTAATCGCCGTCAGGAAATGCCATGTCCATCCAGCGCCTTTGGCCGAAATGCATACCATAGGAAGATTTGCGCCCGTGCACTGCCGGGTAATACATGCGAGTGCCGTTCGGCGCGGTGAACGTCGCATGGTTCATCCTGCCGTCGCGGGTGAGCACGACATCGGTAAACAGGAAATAACTCAGCAACTTGAGATTGCCGTTTTCGTCCTGGCGGTAATGGTCCTTTTTGCCGACGACGATGAAGGTGACGTTATCTTCGGGTTTTCTCTGCTCTGCATACAGTGCGGAGGCAACTGTCAGCCCCAGTAAGATCAGTAACACGCGGTGCAAACTGTATTCAGTCAGGCAGCTAATCGAAATCATCGGAGGCTCCATACACTAAGGTGCAGAATAGTAAACAGACTACGAGTCAGTTCATTTGTATACTGTATTCATTATAATGACGATATGGCTGAAAAGAAATCAGGAGATGGTCTTGATCGCCGCTCGTTTCTCAAAACAGCGGCCGTAGCCACTACTACTCCTGCTTTATTGTCGCTCCAGTCCGGCGCAGCTCCTGCAAAGACGCAACAGACCGAACCGGTCAGCTCCACCCCGCTTCCTTCAAGCGCCAGCGCGGCACTGGAGGTTGAAAACCCGGCTGAATATGACGAGGCCGAACAACTCCGCTACTTCGTCAACGATGCCGGCTCTGATTTTATGGTCGACACTATCAGAGCGCTCGGTATTAAATACCTGACCTCAAACCCGGGCTCCAGTTTTCGCGGCCTGCACGAATCCATAGTCAACTACGGGGGAAATAAAAATCCCGAGTTCATTACCTGCCTGCATGAGGAATCCGCAGTAGCCATGGGTCACGGCTTTGCCAAAGCTGCAGGCAAACCACTGGCCGTGGCATGCCATGGGACAGTCGGCCTGCAACATGCCGCAATGGCTGTCTACAACGCCTGGTGTGACCGTGCACCTGTAATAATATTCGCCGGCAACCGGGTTGATGCGGAACTGCGGCGTCCCGGTGTCGAATGGGCTCATGCCGTGCAGGATGCAGTCAAACCCATACGCGACTTCGTGAAATGGGATGCCATACCCCTGTCGCTACAGCATTTTGCCGAAGCGACGGTACGCGCGTACAAGATTGCGACCACACCACCGATGGGACCCGTAGTCATTGTGGTCGATGCCGAACTTCAGGAACAGGCGGCGGAACAGAAACCGGTTATTCCGGAGTTTTCAGGAACGGTCCCGCCGCAGGGAGATGAGAATGCCCTGGATGAAGCGGCGCAATGGTTGATCGGGGCGGAGCGCCCCCTGATTATTGCAGACCGGTTAGCGCGCACCCCGGCGGGCATGCAGCATCTTGTTGAACTCGCTGAAACATTGCAGGCGCCGGTGATCGACAAGCTCGGCCGGATGAATTTTCCTACCGATCATTATCTCAATCAATCGGGAATGGCGCGCCGCTATCTTCGTGACGCGGATGTCATCCTCGGACTGGAACTTAATGATTTCTGGGGCAGCGTGGCGCGTGTGCGTGATCTGCCGCAGCGCGAAGAAGTACCACTCACCCGGCCTGACGTCAGACTGATCAGCCTGGGTACAGGCGATCTCTATCTCAAATCCAACTACCAGAATTTCCAGCGTTTCCTTGCCGTCGATCTGGCCATCGCAGGGGACGCGGAATCAAGCTTGCCTGTTTTAACTGAACTGGTTCGAAAGCAATTATCCTCACCACAACGCAGGAGATTTGATGAGCGTCAAGCCGAATTAAGAAAAGTCTTCCATGAAGTCAAGGAACGCAATCGCAAGGCGGCCGGCTACGCATGGAATGCCCGCCCCATCAGCACTGCCAGACTCTGTATGGAATTATGGCAGCAAATCAAAGAGCATGACTGGTCCCTGGTCTCCGATACTTTTTTTCAAAGTTTCTGGCCTCAGCGTTTATGGGATTTCAATCAACACCACCAGTTCATGGGCGGGTCCGGTGGGTATGGTGTGGGCTATGGCGCGCCGGCTGCTGCCGGTTGTGCGCTGGCCAACAGTAATGAGGGCCGACTGTCCGTCAATATCCAGTCAGATGGTGACCTGCTCTATGCGCCGGGGATCCTCTGGACCGCCGCACACCATAATATCCCGTTGTTATCGGTCATCCATAACAACCGTGCTTATCACCAGGAAATCATGCACGTTCAACGCACGGCACTGCGCCGTCAACGCGGCGCAGACGGTCAGGCGAAAATCGGCAACGTAATCGATAACCCGGAAATTAACTTCTCAGAACTGGCAAGGAGCATGGGAGTCTGGTCTGCCGGCCCCATTGATCATCCCGATGAACTTGCTCCGGCCCTGGAACTAGCCATTGACATCGTCAGCGAAGGGAAACCGGCAGTGGTTGATGTCATCAGCCAACCTCGTTAGGGAGACTTATGCCGTTTGCCGGTTCCAATCGTCTAATGCCAAAGTGGTTGTTACTCCCGGCTTTGTGCGTAATGACTTTCAATATTACGGCAAATGAACTTTCAGATGGAGACAAAGCCGGGCAGACGGGACGTACATTGTATATTCAAAAAGGCTGTTACGCTTGTCATGGCTATGAAGGCCAGGGAGGGGTCATAAGCGGACCGAGACTGGCGCCCAATCCACTTCCTGTTGAAGTATTCATAACGCGGGTACGCCACCCGGTTGCGGATATGCCTGCCTATTCAGGCAAGGTGCTCAAGGACGCTGAGTTGCTGGATATCTACACCTACTTGCAGACAATTCCCCTGCCCCCACAGCTGGATATCCTGTCTGAATAATACGGATTACTCACCGTCAAAGCTGTACGACAGTTGTACGCCGATTGTACGCGGCCGGGGAATTACCTCGCGCAAGGGTTCATCGTCAACCACCCTTGAGTTCAGGGCATCATCAGTGTCGAACAGGTTGTTTACGAATATCGTGGCATCCCAGTTGTTGCCCGCTATGCCGGCTCGCAGGTTAGCCAGGTTATAACTGCTGTTCCGGTGAAAGTTGGGGTTCGGGCTACCGTCCGTCAATACATCCGTTAACTGGGTATTCGTGCTGCTGACATAGTTCCAGCCGGCCCTGAACATGCCCTCGTAATTGCCGAATACCGGAAAACGGTAGGTGGCGGAAATATTAAACTGCCAGTCCGGAATATTCGGCAAGCGGTCCCCATCCCGTAGATCAAAGGGCAGAATACCGCCGGTAGGCGCTGTCTGGGAACCGCTCAGGCGCGCCCTGGAATAGGTCAGTCCGCTGTTGATTTCCAGCCCGGTCACCGGCCGCAGCGTGTTTTCAATTTCGAAACCGAAAACTTCCGCATCACCGGTGTTGCCTATGTAGTTAAACGCGCCGGTAATATCAAAAACTTCAATCTGTATCTCGGACCAGTCGATATAGTAGGCTGCACCGTTGAGGATAAACTTGTCATCAGCCCAGGCGCTCTTCCAGCCGATTTCGTAGTTCCACAGGGAATCTGAATCAAACGGGGCAGCGGAGGCCTGGAAACCACCCGGCTGGTTCGGCCCGCCCAGGCGGAAGCCCTCGGCGGCCTGGAAATACCCCAGGAAATCATCGGTGAATTCGTAGGACAGGTGGAACTTCTTGATTAACTTGTCTTCCGAAAAGACCTGGGTCGGCAAATACCCGGTGATATTGCCGAAGAATGGCTGCACCAGGTTCTGATCCTCATCGCGCTCCGTGTCGAACCAGCGCAGGCCCACTGTCGCAACCAGCCTGTCCATGAGTCGGTAGCCGATCTCGCCGAAAAAGGCCAGTTGTTCCGCGTGCCCCCAGTTCTGCCTGGAAAAGATACGCCGTTGCAGGACCCTGTTGTCGTCAAATGTCGCCTCGCCGCTAACCGCGTCGACTATGCCCACCTGGCCGTTTCTGTGCGTGCGTTTTTTCTGGTAGAAAAAACCTGCAGTCCAGTTAATCGGGCCTTCGTGTTGGGAGGTCAGGCGAAACTCCGTTGACCAGGAATTGACGGATTCATCCGCCATGGATACGGTGGGGACGATAGGCGCGCCGAAGCAACTGATAAAATAATTGAACTCGTTGCAGCCAAAGACTCCCGTAATGACAAACCTGGTCGTATCGTCAAAGCGTTCTACCTCGCGCTCGATGTAGGACCCGGTCCAGGTCGCCGACACCCAGTCCAGGCCGTCGTAGTCAGCGATGACATTGAACATGTCCACGTCATCGTCATATAAATTTTCGACAAACACGTTTGCAACGGGGTCATCTCCGCTGGCAAATTCGGGGAAGGTCTCGAACAGGCCGCCGGTATCCATGCGCTGAAAATAATAGATGCCGGTCAGTGAGAAATCTTCTGTCGGGGTAAACAGGACACTCACCCTGCCGCCCGTTGTCTCTTCGTCGTTGACGTTTTCCACGTGCGCCTGGGAAACGCCCAGCAGGGTCGCGGAAATATCGTCGATGTAACCGTCTTCATCGCGGTGGTAGATAGCGCCGCGCACGGCAAGGACATCCTTGATCAGCGGGACATTGACCATGCCGTTGACGCCGTAGTTAAAATCACCGTAGCGTGTATCCGACAAGGTGCTCTGTGCGGCGAACTGGACCTTGTCTATGACCGGGCGCTTGGAAATGACGCGTAGCGTTCCGCCCATGGAACCCTGACCGTAGAGCGTACCCTGCGGCCCTTTCAGCACCTCGACGCGCTCAACGTCCCACAACTTCAGGTCCAACTGCGCAAAACCGGAGTCCAGGTTATCGCCGGGCAAGCCTGCTATCGGGATTTCGTCGTAGTACAGGCCGACCTGGGGTTCGCCGATGGACTGAACACCGCGGATGGAATAACGGCGGTTACCGGGTCCCCTGCCGAATTGCGACAGGGAAGTGATTTCACTGAAAAAGTCAATGAAGTCATCGGCTACCATGTCCCTTAATGTGTCGGCTCCGAGCGCCTGTACACTGTACGCGGTGTCCTGCAGCACGGTTGCGCGCTTGGTCGCGGTGACGACAATCTCTTCCAGGGCGGTTGAGTCCTGGGCCGATACATTCCCCCAGCCAAACAACAATACGCATAATGTGGATAGAACGAACCTCAAGCTGTTGTTATTCATTCCAAATTCCCCCGAAGACTGTAATGTTGCCATTAATGTATTCTGTATACATAATGATTATCGGCCATCACCCTGTTTTTTGCAAGATGAAAAATTCATCGTATCTCCTGATAACACTGGTCCTTGGAATTAGTTCCGGAATCAGTATGTTATGCATGAACCTGTCCCACGCGGCCGACCAGGATTGGCCCGTCCATGGCGCCACTCCGGAGGGAACGCGTTACTCGTCACTCACGCAAATCAACCGCAGCAATATCGATGATCTTGAAATCGCCTGGCGTTACCGCACCGGGGAAATGGAGCGCCGGGGAGACAAATTCGCCCAGAGCAAGGACCAGAACATACCTGTCACCATAGCCGGCAACCTGGTCGTCTGTACGCCGTTCAACCGGGTTATTGCGCTTGATCCTGCCAGTGGGCAGGAACGCTGGGTATTCGACCCGGACGTATCCATGGAGCTGCAACTGCCTGCCCCCTATGCCTGCCGGGGTGTGGCAGCGTGGATCGATGAAAGCGTTGACGACGACAGCGCCTGCCGCACCCGGATAATTTTTGGCACCAATGACCTGAGAATCTTTGCCATCGATGCGCGTACCGGGCTTCCGTGTCCGGAATTCGGCGGTAAAGGCTGGATAGCGGCGCCGGCAAACAAACCACTGGCCTATTCCGGGGAGATCCGCTACCTCATGCCGCCCGTCATTATCAACGATACGCTGGTGATCGGTTCGGCGATCATGGATTCACACCGTTTTGATACGCCCAGCGGCAAAGTCCAGGCTTTCAGCACCCGTACCGGCGCCAGGCTGTGGGAGTTCGATCCCATACCCAAGGACCCGGACGACCCGGCCATGGCAACGTGGAGCGATGACAGCGCCTACACCACCGGCAGCGGCAACGTGTGGGGCAACATGGCCGTCGATGAGAAACGCAATCTCGTGTTTCTGCCCACCTCCAGCGCCGCGCCGGATTATTACGGGGGGTTGCGCAAGGGTAATAACGAATACACGGATTCGCTGGTTGCCCTGGATGGGACCACCGGCAAGGTAGTCTGGCATTACCAGGTCCTGCATCACGATATCTGGGACTACGACATCGGCTCGCAACCTCTGCTGGTCGACATACCGGTAGACGGGGAGCAGGTCCCCGTCGTCGTACAGAATACCAAGCAGGGAATGGTGTTCGTGTTTCACCGGGAGACCGGCGAACCCGTATTCCCCATTGAAGAGCGGGCCGTTCCCCGGGGGGACGTCCCGGGGGAATGGTATTCACCCACGCAACCGTTTCCCGTTAAACCCCCTCCCCTCATCGCTCACAGGATTACCCCTGAAGACGCATGGGGGTTTACCTTCTGGGACAGGGGAAAGTGCCGGGAAACCATTGAAAACCTGCGGCACGGCAGTATTTATACACCCCCCAGCCTGCAGGGTACCGCGGCCGTACCCTGGAACGGCGGGGGCGCCAACTGGGGCGGTCCTGCGTTCGACCCGGAACGCAACCTGATGGTGATCAACACCAACCGCATCGCCGAAATACTGCAGTTGATCCCGATAGACGAAATTAAAAAGTCATCCGGGGATGAAGCGACCCTGGACCTGTACGCCGCCAAGCCGATGGAAGGGACCCCTTATGCCCTGAAAAAGGCCATGCTGCTGTCCCCGCTAGGGGCGCCCTGCAGCCCTCCTCCCTGGGGCGGACTCACGGCGGTCGATTTGAGCAACGGAACGATTAAATGGGACGTAACCCTGGGATCCATTGAAAAGTGGCTGCCCATCCCCGTGCCGCTGAAGCTGGGTATTCCCGGTATGGGCGGGCCTATCATCACGGCAGGCGGACTGATCTTTATCGCTGCGACCTTCGACCAGAACTTCCGCGCCTTCGATATAGACAACGGGGAAGAACTCTGGCGTTACCGGTTGCCTGCCGGGTCGCAAACCACACCGATCACCTACAGCGTCAACGATCGCCAGTACATCGTGCTGACTTCCGGCGGACACGGACAGATCAAGAATAAACGCGGCGACTATGTGCTGGCATTTGCGCTGCCTGACTGGAGCTACTGATTACTTGAAAACCCTGATCAATATCATTGCCGGTACGCTTGCGAATAATGGAATGGCAATTGGTCAGAGTTTCCTTACAATAATGCGTAAAAGAGTATATGGAACTTGATCATGCGTAATATCGACAGGATATTCATTCTGACCGGCGCGCTGTTCGCAGTACTGGGCATGTGCATAGGCTTGTGGATGGTGGCCGTGAACAGTTTTGTCTACAGTAAAATCCACGCTCACGTCAACCTGCTTGGCTGGGTCGCCCTGGCGATTTACGGCATTGTCTACCGGATTTACCCGGCCATGAAAGACTCCTCCCTTGCCCTGACTCATCTTGTTTGTTCCGTTGCCGGCGTTATTTTCATGAACCTGGGCTGGTGGATGTTCCTGCAGAATATCCTGGTCGGGACAAAAACCCTGGTAGTCATATTCCGCGGCGGCTCGGCGCTTGGCATCCTGGGGGTCGTTCTGTTCCTGGTCATCTTCTGGCTGAACGGGAAAGACAAGCCGGAAGCCGGTTGACTTCCATCCGGGTGCACAGAGGTCATCGTCCATGCCGACCGTCCTGATTACCGGCGCCAATCGCGGCCTTGGCCTGGAATTTGTCCGCCAATACCTGCGTGACGGCTGGCGCGTCATCGCCACCTGCAGGAAACCTGATCAGGCCCGGGAACTACGGGAAACCGGCGCAGACTGCCGGGGGAATTGCGACATTTACCCGCTTGAAGCGACCGATAACGATGCTATTCACGCACTCGCCGCACAACTCGAAGGGACGGCCATAGATGTCTTTATTCAAAATGCCGGCATCGACCACGAGGACGGGTTTCGGCAAACGAGTTACGCCGACCGGTTGCAGATATTCCGTATCAATACACTCCCGATCCTGATAATTGCCGAGGCATTTATCGGTCATATTGCCGCCAGCAACCAGAAAAAACTGGTCTATATCTCCAGCCTGAAGGCTTCCACTGCCTTATCAGCCGGCCATACGGGCGGCGGGCAATACAGTTACCGGGCCAGCAAGGCTGCCGGCAATTCGATCATAAAAGCCCTGTCATTTGACCTGGCGGAACAGGGTGTCATTAGCGCCGCAATCAGCCCGGGCTGGGTGCGCACGGATATGGGTGGACCGCACGCGCCGCTGTCGCCGGAGGAGAGCGTTACACAGGTCCGGCAGGTAATAACCGGCCTGACTCTGGAAAATTCGGGCGGGTACTTCAACCAGGACGGCAAGACTAACCCATGGTAAGCAGGATATTCTTCGGCTGGTGGGTGGTGTCGGCCGCCGTTGCCGGCATGGCATTGAGCATTGCGCCAATCGCAATCCTGTCACTCGGATTATTCATGAAACCCCTGGCCGCCGAGTTCGGCTGGGAACGGGGTGATATTTCCCTGGCCATCACCCTGGCGGCCTTGTCGCTCTCCTTTGCCATGCCCGTAGCCGGCCGCCTGGTGGACCGCTTCGGCCCCAAGCGGGTTCTGTACCCGTCGATACTGATCCTGGGTTGTCTTGTCGCTTCGCTGTATTTTCTGACCGGATCGATACTACACCTGTATATCAGTTTTATCTGCATAGGCATCGCCGGTTCCGGAACAGGCGGGGTGGCCTACGCCAAGGTAGTGACCAACTGGTTCAACCGCAGGCGCGGACTCGCCCTGGGCATGACCATGGCGGGTGTCGGGCTCGGCAACGCAATTGTTGCCCCCTATGCTCAGTTCCTCATCGAATTAACGGGCTGGCGACTGGCATACGTCGGGCTGGCCGTCACCATGGCAGCGATTACCATACCGCTGATATGGCTGCTGTTGAAGGAAACACCCGGTGAAATGGGCCTGCGCGCCGACGGCGACGACCACCCGGCACAGCAGGCCGGCAGTGAAAACCAACAGGCTTACGGGCTGGTTGCTGCGCAAGCACGCAAGACACACACATTCTGGATAATGCTGGTCGCGTTCGTCGGCATCGGCCTGGGCGTGAACGGGCTCGGCATCCACCTGGTGCCCATGCTGACCGACTGGGGCATGGCGGCGTCAACGGCAGCGCTGGTGTTTTCCGTCAGCGGCCTTTGCACGATTATCGGGCGTGTCGGCGCAGGCTACCTGGCCGACCGTTTCTTTGCGCCCCACGTGGCCATTGCCTTTTCCGCCTGTGCGGTCTGTTCAATCCTGTTGATGTTGTCGGGTGTGGTGGGGCCTGCCGCATTCCTGATAGGCGTTATGCTGGGTCTCGGCAGCGGCGGTAATCCGAATATTATCGCCTACCTGATCAGCCGTTACTTCGGCACACGCTCCTACGGTGAACTTTACGGCTCTGTTTACGGCATACACATAATCGGGTCCGGTTTAAGTCCGCTGGTACTGGGGCTGGGTTATGACGCAATGGGGTCTTATACGGGCGTCCTGGTCGCGTATGCCGCCTTGATCGTGGCGGCAGCCGCCATGTTACTGTTCTTAAGGGAATACCCGAACTGGAACAGGGACGCCGGGTAAACCGGCATAGAGCATATTTACCTGCTTCAGTAGATGGCTATGGGATTTACCACCATCTGCGCCGCACCGACAAACTTCGGTTGCCCCAGCACGAACAGAAATTCGGAAACCCCGGCGGCAGCCAGGTCCAGGGTCCACACTCCCTCGATAATATAAACACCGTTTTTGGCCAGCAATTCCTGGTGTACCCCGGAGCCAGGCGCACCGCCCGTCCCGTCCCAGGCCTCCAGCCCGGCATTATCCGCTCCGATGGCAACGACACCCAGTCCGGCCAGGTATTGCGCGCCTTCGACATTCAATCCCGGCCAGCCGTGCCAGAGCCAGGCGCCGCCCCCCTCCTCGTAGTTTTTCATCCAGGCGCCATGTAACAGGACCACGTCCCCCTGTTCTATACGCAGTCCCTGGCGTTCGGCTGCTCCCTCAATATCCCGGCGGCCGTACGCGGTTCCTGCCGGCACAATGTCATGGCCGAGGAACGCAGCCAGATCCAGTAACACACCACGCGTAACTATCGGCGGTATCTCGTGCGTGCCGAATTTGGCCAGGCCGGAAGGGCGGACAAAATCCCTTGCATGGACGCCGTTGTAATAGCGGTGGTTGATGCCCGCGTGACCCAGTCCGTCGATCTGGGTCCCGATACCCAGCCACGTTATCATCATGTCATCGTTTGAGGTGGCCTGCAGCGGGCCGCCCGGCGCGCCGGTCCCGTCACCCGGGTGCATGATGTGCATCTGGTAGGAACGGAACGGTGGGGCCGGCGTATCCGCGCCGGTATTAATTGCCAGGGAAACAGCCTTGCCCTGTTTGACCAGCCTGGTTGCCCGAAGTGTTTTCTCCGGTGAAAGATTATTCGCCGCACCGATCGTATCGGCAGCACCATATTTTGAAGGGAACCATTGCTCTTCGCCAGCCACGCTACCCTGCGCCAGAGAGAAACTTGCCAGCAACCAGGCCAGATACAAAAACTGCCAACGATACATAATGATTTCTCCTGTATAGATTGTCACAAATCTACCCGGGTTAAACAGCAGGAATTCAGGAAGCTACGCTGTCGCTGTACTCTCCCAGCATGTCTTCGACCCTGTCCAGTAACTGTTGCAAGGCTTGCACCGCCGTAACGGGATTCCTGTTTTTAATCGCGTTGCAAATCTTTTCATGAGAGACCGACGTGAGTTCCCGGTTTTTGGGATCAATCAATCCCCAGATACGAAAACACTGAAACTGGTCATCGTACAGTTCAGCACATTTCGTCAATAACGGATTTTTGCACATGCTTAAAAGCGCCAGGCGAAAGTTGGCATTGGCGCCGATGAACTTGCTCGCATCTTCCGCATCGATATATTTCTTCTCTTCTTCCAGGGCTTTCAGCAATGATTTAATCTGCTTGCTGCTGGCTTCTTCGCATGCCCGGCGCAGTATTTCCGGTTCCAGCAGCCTGCGTATCTCCAACCTGTCCCTGATTTCCTCAGTAGTGTGTACCGGCAACATGTAACCCCGGCTGGATTCGGCCAGCAAACCGTCACTGGCCAGTTGGAACAGCGCTTCACGCACCGGGGTGCGGGATACACCCAGTTTTTTTGCCAGGCTCACTTCAACCAACCGTTCACCGGGCGCCAGCGCGCCGGTGCGCAAATCGTCCCGGATCAATTTATAGATCTGATCGCGCAGACGCTCCGACTGGACGATAACACCTTTACTCCTGGTCATGTATTACTTCCGGTGCGGTGTGTTGTCATGTATGTTGCAGGGCTGTTTAACCAATCGTTTTGATTGATATTGTATACAATACTCACCTGTTGCGATAAATTAAAACCTGGTACTTGGAGCAAACATCAACTTTAGGAGACGCACATGTCCGCATTTGACAACGCAAACCGTTTTTTCCACGCCTGTGAAGGGCTTGAGGGCTGGAACGGCTGTAAACAATATGTTGCGCCCGGCGCAGGCTTTGTTGCCCAGAGTGACGCCCTGGCTGAAGTAAATACGGTTGAAGGGTACACCGAATGGATGGCAGGTCTCGGGCTTAACCTGATGCCCGACTGCGGTTACGAACTGCACGCATCGTCCTATAATGAGGCAACGCGAACGGCACTGTACTTCGCAACGTTTTCAGGTACCCATACCGGTGAGGGCGGGCCGGTGCCGCCGACAAACAAACGGACTAACTCGCACTACGTTTACGTGCTGACTCTCGATGATAATGACCTTGTTTCCGGCATGGTGAAAATATGGAACTCAGCGTGGGCATTAGATGAGCTGGGCTGGACCTGATTTACGGGCCTTGATCTTTACGCCGGCAACCTGACTGCTGTTTACCGGGTTCGCGGCGCGGAAGCTGCATCGTAGCCGGTAAGCTCCACATAGCCGCGGCCATTTACCTCATTTGCGCCGAACGCGCCGTTGAATTCCACCGCGCCCTCCCAGTAACGGAACGACAGGTCCAGTTCCTGGTCGGCCAGCGCCGGGCGGATGTTGAGGTCGAGCCCATGTGCCGGCACCCGCAGGCGCCATGCGGACGGGTAGATTACACTGCTTTCGGGGCTCGGCCAGGTATCGAGTATATCCAGCTCTACCTGGTCGAAACCGAGCGTCTGCATGCTCCCGTCCGGGAAAATAACCGCGCCGTAGCTGAACCGGTCAACCGCGTTGTCCGCGCGGCGGAAACGGTAGTACATCAGTTCGTGATCGTTTGACAGTTGCAGCGCAAACCAGTCCCACCCGACCTGTTCCCTGCCCAGGGCGCTGCTGCTCCACTCCCTGTCCATCCAGCTGTTGCCGCGTACCGTGTAGGTCGTATCTCCAACGCTGATGCTACCCTCTGTCGGCATGCGGGTGTACGAGTAGTAATAGGAGGCATTGCTCGGTTCGCCGTTCTTCACGCTGACGCCGTCTTCACCGTGCAGGACGACAGCCTTGCCCTGTTGCAGGGTAAGGTCCAGGCCGATCCGGTCTTGCCTTGCGCGGATGCGCAGGGGGAATGTCTCCCGTGATGCCGCTTCTGCAGACCAGTCGTCAAGCCAGACATGCAACCTGTCCGCACCGGCGCCGGCCAGACCCGCGGCGCCGCGACTGAAGCGCTCAAAGGCATGGATCCTTTCATTATTGATATCGCTCAAGGCGAAGTGGGCCATGTAGAAATGTTCAGTCCGCCAGCGGGAAGAACCGCTTGTCTCCCCTGCTCTCGGCCGGAACCGAAAAAAGGTGAGCTGGTAGCCGAAGCGGCGTTCCTCGCCCGCGTCGATGTTGCCGGTGAAGTACCACCATTCGCTGCGATACTCGTTGTGGGGGCCATGGTCGGCCGGGAAGATGAATTTTCGCGGCTCACCAACCCGGGCAAAGGCCTGGGCAGGATCGCCGCGCAATACGTTAGCGACGGAAATCGGTTCATCACTGTTCCCTTCACTCCTTTCGGCACAGCCGGACATTGCAAGGACTGCCGGCAGGATAAATATTACCTTCACGAATTTCATGAATTTACGCCCTGACATCGGTTACTCCGTTCTCAGGGCCTCGGCCGGTTCCGCACGGGATATCTTCCAGGCGGGATAGATGCCGGCAAGCAGGGCCGCGGCAAGACCGAGGCCAATGCCCTGGAGCATGATGTCCGCGCTGAACTGCAATTCCATGGTCCAGCCGAAGGAGCGGCGGTTGATGACCAGGATCAACAGGGCGGTGATGAGACAACCCACGGGGACCGCCAGCAGTCCGGCAACAAGACCCAGTAGTCCGGTTTCCGAAATTATCAGCCGCCGTACCTGCCCGGGCAAAAAACCCACGGCCCGCAGCAGGGCGTGTTCCCGGCGGCGCTCCAGTTGTAACGCCATGAGTGCGCTGAACACGCCGATAAAAGCAATGACGGCCGCCAGCACCCGCAGGATCTCGGTGACGACGAAGGTATTGTCAAATACCTCCAGCGATGTCTGCAGTATCCTGTCCCTGTCCTGCAGCCACAGGTCCCGCTCAGGCGCCAGTTGCCGTACCTGCCTGCGCAACGCCTCCAGGTCCGTTCCGGGCTGTGTGTATATGCCGAAACCCGAATAGCGGTCGTCGCGCCAGTGGCGTTCGTAGGTGCGCCGGCTCATGCTGACCACACCCTGGTCGGAACCGTAATCCTTGTATACGCCCAGCACCCGGAACGACCGGTTGCCGTGATCGGTGCGCAGTTCCAGCACATCTTCCGGTTTCAGTCCATGACGCCAGGCATAGGGCTCGGAAACAATGACCGTGTCTTGCTGGCGAAAGTCAGTCCAGATGTCATCCGCATCGCCGTGTTTGAACCGGAACCCTTCCCATGCGACCTCGTTCAGGCCGTAGGCGGCAAGCTCAGTCCGCCCCCGGGACGATTCAATGTTGATGCGCCGCACACTGCTGACTGCGCTCACCTGCGGCAGCGCAAGGATCGCTTCCGCCATTCCGGCATCCAGGGCACGGGCCGAGGCCGTCGTGCCTGTCGACGGCAGCGATACGTACATCTGCGCCCGCAGCGCCTGTTGCAACCAGCGGTCCACGGAAACACGGAAATTATTGACCATCAGGCCTATGCCGATGACCGTGGCGATGGCGATCATCAGGGCGGCGACGGCCGCGGTGGTGCGGCTCAGGGAAGCCGATACCGACTGGCAGGCATAGCGGCCTGAAATACCGAAGACCCCGCCCAGTAGGGGCTTTAAACAGGCCATCAAGGCAACGGTCACCAGGGGTATAAACAGGGCAACACCCATAATTATGATAAAAATCCCGCTGAAGCCCAGTCCGATACCGGGACTGGAAAGCTGGATAACCGCAACCCCTGCGCACAGCGCAACAACGCCCGCAAGGGACGCAGGCAGCACCACGCGCCGTGCAGACGTTTCAAGGTGGGAACGCAGCAGCGCCTGTCCCGGGGTGACCCTGGTTGCTTCCAGCGCCGCGGGACCGGCCGCCAGCAGTGTCCCTGCCGTGCCCAGCAATACGCCCTTGATCAATGAGAAGTGCGTCAGGGTGAGATTCGCATCCGTGAGCAGGTCATAGACCTCGTTTAAGGTGCGGTTTACGACCTGTAGCAGGCCGTGCGCCAATGCGATACCGAACAGCAGGCCGGCAGCAGTAGCCGCCAGACCCACCAGCAAGGCCTCCATGGCAATCATCGCCCCCAGTTGCCACCGCGTTGCCCCCAGGGCCCGCAACCTGCCAAGCAGAGGACGTCGCTGCATCACCATGAAGGTCATGGTGTTATAGATGAGAAACATGCCCACCAGCAGCGCCAGCAGGCTGAGTGCGGTGAGGTTGGTATGAAAAGCGCCGGTCATCTGCTCCAGGGAACGGGTCCTCGTGCTTGACGGCAGCAAAGCCGCGCCGTCAGGCAGTAGGGATTCCAGCCGGTTTTTCGTCGCGGCGTCCCCGTCTTCGAGCACCACATCGATGCGGTTAATCCGTCCTGGCATATCAAGTACTTCCTGGGCGGTGGCAATATCCGCCAACAGAAGGTTGTCAGGACTTTGAGACGTTCCCGCTACGGACCCGGCCAGGATGCCTTTGACACTAACCGGTATGCTCCGGCCGCCGGTAACCAGGGTCGCACCATCATTCTCCACCAGGCCCAGGCGGTTTGCCGTGGCGGCGTCGAGGAGTACGGTATTTCTTTCCGTCAACAGGGGGATGAACACCCCCTCTCCTTCCGGGTTCTGCAGGTTGTTGAACCAGGCGTATGCGCGGAATGTCCTTTCCGCGAAGGGATCGAGACCGAGTAAGACCACGGTCTCCCGCCGTTCATCCTTCCGGAGTGTAACGTGGGCCTCGATCACGGGCGCCAGGTCGCGCATGCCATGGTCTACACGCATTCGGGTGTACAGCGTTTCATCGAGACCGGCAGGTCCGCCAACAACCTGGTGGGTGGCCCTGCCGACGACGGTTTCGGTGGATCGTTCGAAGGCATGGCCGGCGCTTTTGTTTACCAGGTCGACGGACACCACCACGGCTACAGCCAGTACGATGCCGGCTACAGCCAGGATCAGTTGCCAGGGGTGGCGCAGGAAAAAATGCCGGCTCGACCGTAGCAGGATTTTGTTTGCGGTCAACAATTACTTTCTTCCAGCCGGCAATCCCGTATCGTCATCAAGCGGTCGGCCAGGCCGATGACCTCCCGGCTGTGGGTGACCATGATCATGGTCTTGCCGGAGCGGCGCACCAGTTGGTCAAGCAGGTTCAACACGTCCTGCCCGGTGTCGTGGTCGAGGTTGCCTGTGGGTTCATCGGCGAGAATGATGGATGGGTTGTGGATCAGCGCCCTGGCAATCGCGATGCGCTGTTGTTCACCGATGGACAGCTTGTCGGGGTAATAGTCAATCCGGTGCGCCATGTCCAGCTCGTCCAGCATATTCTCGAGTGCTGTGCGGTTGCCGTCATCAAGCCGGCCGGTCAACTCCAGCGGCAGCAACAGGTTGTCCCTTACCGTCAGTGTCGGGATCAGGTTGAAACTCTGGAACACGAAACCGATATGACGGCGCCGGAACAGGGTGCGTTCATCCTCGCTCATCCCGGTCAGTGATTGCCCGTCTACCAGTATGTCGCCCCGGCTCGGAGCATCGATACCGCTGATGAGATTCAGGAGGGTGGATTTGCCGGACCCGCTCTTGCCCAGCAACACGATAAATTCCCCTTCGTATACTTTTCTGTTTACATCATCCAGAACAACATGCTCCTGATCGGCCTCCCGGTAGGATTTGGACAGGTGGCGAAATTCTATAATCGGCGCGGCCATAGATCGGCATGATAGCAAACTGTAGTAGGATCACATCTACATAACTTTTGGGGTCAGAGCAAGGGGTCAGAGCAAAAATACGGCCAAGCTTGGATGGCGCAGGTATATTGCTCTGACCCCTTGCTCTGACCCCAAATTTCCGCAAATAAAATGTTTTTCGGACAGCGACCAAGGTGACTGACTTCCATGCGCGCTAAACAGCTTCACTCCCGGGGATTATTCCCGGTGCTTCGCACCTGTTTCTCAAGGGTGATGATTATTATCGGGATTTACTGCAGTTGCCTGCCTGCGCCGGTATCAGCACAAGCCACACATGGCGGGAATTTTCTTGCGGCAAGCGAGATTGCCGTGGACCTCGCTGCCGGCTCTGCGGTCCCGGCGCTCAAATGCAGTGAACTGGGCCGCCATTCGGACTTTGATTTCGCCGTTATCTCAGCCACGGAGGTTGAAGCCGCTGACGGTTTGCCCGGACTGTGCGCCATCTATGGAATTATCGAGCCCAAGGTCCAGTTCATGCTCAAATTACCGGACAACTGGAACCGGCGTATCTACATGCACGGCAACGGCGGATACGGCGGCCAGTCCGTCACCGGGTCCTACGGCGCTGAATTATCCGGTCCGGCGCTGCGCCAGGGATTTGCCACGGTCTTTACCGATACCGGGCATACCCGTGACGACGGGCATAATGCCAGCTGGGCCCACAACGATCTGCAGAAAGAAATCGATTACGGCTTTCGCGCGGTCCATTTGACGATTGTGACGGCAAAGCGCCTGGTAACGGCCTACTACGGCAAACCTGCCACTTACTCCTATTTTGACGGCTGTTCAGGCGGCGGCCGCCAGGGCCTGGTCGCCGCACAGCGATTTCCCGGCGATTTCAACGGTATTGCCGCGGGCGCGCCGTTTTACGACCTGGCCGGCATTATGATGCAATACTGGAACAACCAGGTAGCGCTGGCCGAAACGGCCCTGTCCGCGGCAAAGGTTGAACAGTTGGGGAAGTTCATCATGGACAGGTTCGATGCGGTGGACGGCCTGCGGGACGGCATCATCAGCAATCCCCTGGAAATCGACTTCGACCCGGCACGCGACCTGCCCGGGGATGAAACAGGCCGGGATGGGTTTACCCGCGCCGAGATCAAGACCCTGCAGCGGCTCTTCGCAGGACTGGAGTTGAATGGTAAACAAATCGCGCCAGGTATCGTGGCCGGGGCGGAATTGCCGGGAAGACGGGACGCGGCCCGCACTGCAGACAAATCCCCCATGCTGTCATCGTGGAATTCCCGCCTCTACCCGGATATTTCAGGTTACAATCAGCAACTGGACATATTAGTCCCGTGGTTGCGGTATATGGCCTTTACAACAGATGATCCGGACTTTGACTGGCACCAACTGGACCCGGAAAAAGACTGGCCCCGCATGGCGGCGATGTCAGCCATATTCAATGCCGATAACCCTGACCTCTCCGCTTTCAGCAACAGCGGCGGCAAGCTGCTCATGTATCACGGCTGGGGGGATATCGGCGTCAGCCCCATCATGACCGTGCAGTATTACGACAAGGTCATGCAGACGATGGGGGATGAGGAAACACAGTCTTTTTTCAGGACGTATATGATACCCGGCATGTTCCATTGCTACGGCGGCCGCAACGTGGACCGGTTTGACACCATGACGACGCTGATAAACTGGGTGGAGGCGGATGTCGCGCCGGACCGGATTATCGCCTCCAGAGTTGAAAATAATCGCGTTACCCGCACCCGTCCCCTGTGCCCTTACCCGAAGGCGGCGCGTTACCAGGGTTCAGGGGACAGCAACCGGGCGGACAGTTTCAGGTGTGAATAATCATGTCATTGAAAAAAAATATCTTGATCATCTCCGGTTTGCTGTGCCTGGCGCCTGCCGTAACGATTGGAGCGGATGTAAACGGCGCCAGTTTCGCTGATGCAGGTAATGGTCGTGTTAACTACCACCTTGCTGCTGTAACCGCGACGGGAGATTGCCGCGGGCTTGTGAGCCTGACGGATTACAACCACAGCGTGATCTCCGCAAAAACCATCCCTGCCGATGAGAATTCGTCCGAGCACTGTGAAGTTTACGGCGTCATCACGCCGGAGATACAGTATGTCGTCAACCTGCCGAAGCAGTGGAACGGACGCCTGTACATGATCGGCAACGGCGGGTTTGGCGGGCAATCCGTTTACGGCGATTACGCCAGGGAAGACAGGGCCAAGGCCCGGCGCCTGGGCTTTGCCACCGCGTTCACCAATACGGGCCATACCGATGATGCGCACTTCGCCTCGTGGGCGCACAATAATATCCAGAAGGAAATTGACTACGGTTATCGCGCCGTTCACCTGACGGCCGTGGTCGCAAAACAACTGATCTCCCGTTATTACGGACAGGAACCCACCTATGCATACTTCGAAGGATGTTCCGGCGGCGGGCGCCAGGGTCTGGTTGCGGCCCAGCGCTTCCCGGATGATTTTGACGGCATTGCCGTGGGCGCGCCGTTTTACGATTTGCCGACCATCGAGATGCAATCCTGGTGGAACCAGGCAACGGCGGACAAGATACCGCTCAGCGCCGAACGGGTGCACATGCTGGGAGAGATAATCATGGAGAAATACGACGCACTGGACGGCGTTGCAGACCGCGTGATAGGCAACCCCCTGGCTGTCGATTTCGTGCCGGCCCGGGACCTGCCCCGGGACCCGGAGGGTAAAAACGGCTTTACCGATGCGGAGATCGAGGCATTTACCCGGATTTACCAGGGCCCCCGCATCGGCGACAGGCAGGTCGCACCGGGTCTGCCCGTAGGTGCGGAACTGCCCGGCGTGCGTGATGCGGGTCGAACCTATGAAAAAACCAGTGAAGCCTCACCCTGGTCGGCGCGGGTTTACCGCGAAGGCACCGGGTATAACATGACCCTGGAAATACTCGAATCCTGGCTCAAGTACATGGCGTTTACTACGGACGACCCCGATTATGACTGGAAAGAACTGGACATGGAGGGCGATCTGGAGAAAATGCAGCCAATGGGCCGGATCATGAATGCCACGGCTACGGACCTGAGTCCTTTTATGGATGGGGGAAACAAGATCCTCATGTACCACGGCTGGGCTGACGTGGGGGTGAGTCCGATCATGACGGTGCAGTACTATGAACAGGTCATGGAGGCGATGGGCGAGGAAACTCATTCATTTTTCCGCACTTTCATGGTGCCCGGCATGTTCCATTGCCGCGGTGGCCGTAATGTTGACCACTTTGATGTTATGACCACGCTGATTGATTGGGTTGAAGCGGGAGTAGTACCCGAACGGATAGACGCTGCACGGATCGAAAACGGTGAAGTTGTGCGTACCCGGCCGCTGTGTCCGTACCCTGAAGTGGCTGTTTATGAGGGTAATGGCAGTACCGACGAGGCGGAAAATTTCACCTGTCAATAACGGACCCGGTGTACGGCACTCCCGTCGCTAGGCAGAAGATTATGCGCGAAGAATATGACCTGAAAAAACTGAAAGTGAAGCGTCGCGGCATGTTACCGGAACTCAACGACAAAAAAAGGACGCCGGCAAAAGTCAGGACAATATCCTGACTGTGTAGTAGTCTAAATTTGCAACTGGCACCAAATTCAGAGAGTAGAATAATCCATCATAAGTCTCCGTATAGAACAAACAGTCAGGCAACTCCTACCCTGTCCAGCCGCAACAAAGGTTTTAATATTAGCATCCGTATTTTTGCGCTTTCAGTATCGATATCGCCACTTTTGAATTGGCCCCATAGTTCCGAAATTTTGGGATGCATATCATCAGGATGCATACACCCACTATGACCAGAAGTAATCTTATTCCAGATTGGTGCAATTTCTCCTCTCATCGCTCTTCCAACGCTGGCTCTCCAGCTAGATAAATCAGTGGTCTCGCTCCTACTTCCACACCAGTGTAGATATTTGGATATTTTCCCCCATGATTTAATCAGCTTCCGTGGCTCCCACTGTATTATCCTTGGAAATTCAGGACTCAAGCTCACAATTAACTGCGTAAATTCTTGTAGTTTTTCATATTCTGGGGATATTTTTTTTAACGCGCTATTTAAATTTGTTGGATTGTTTAAGCATTTTTCATAATCTTCTTTTGAAAGGTTGGCGCCTGTTGAAATTACAATTTCTTCAAATATTAAGTTTTCTATTCCAAAACGCGCTTCAATACACGCATATATCAAAGCTGTAAACTGATCATTCCTTTCAAAGTAGTCAAGCTAGGACACTGCTCGATATAAATGTCCTATAGAATCGAAATATAATTCTTTACTTACTATATCTTCAGGGGTTCTAGAAGTATGGCTAGGTGGTAACATTTTTTATCGTATATCAAACTGACAATCTGGGTCGCACGCTGTAATTTGCTGTCTTTCAGGAATATTTTTCATTCTTACTTATCTCCCAATATAGTTTAGAAATACGCCGAGCTATTCGTTGTCCGGTTATGTTCCTGATAGATCGCATAGTATTCTCTACGCTGCTAAGCCAAACTTCACCATTAGGCCCGAGCAAAGGGCCACATTTTGTAATTTCTCCATATATCCAGACCCAGTCCTCTTTCAGATTGTCTGGAAAATCACTCTCGCGAACTGTATGCATTAATGAGTAGGCATTTTTTATACGGGAACGAACATCTCCACGTCCCGTTGTGAGCGCATCCATTGCATCTGTAAGTTTCTCAATTACGTAGTCGTTATTCATAGCTTTCGTTGAGCTTGACTGTCCGAATTAGCGGTTTGGCCTGCCCAAGTTTCTCATATAGATGATTGAGGTAGTATGATGACCCTGGAGAACGTCAATAACAAGAAGAACCAAAAATGGTGCAACCTGAAGAAAAAAATTATTCACTCAATCCCTTGATGAAGCAGATGTTGAATTTGCGAGAAAAAACTTCTGCCACCTGATTAGTCCAAAAATACCAGGGAAGTAAAAAGTATTAAATCAAGTCCGGAAACGGTGAATAAAATCGCATTAAATGCTCATGGTCGAACAAAAAGCCCAGGTTCGTCGATTCTATGAAATCTTATGGAACAATCGCGACATGTCAGCGATCTCGTCTATATTGCGACGTTAATGCCATAGATTATGAGGATTATCACTAATGAGTATCAAGCAACATAATCCCATGCATCCGGGAGTCTTTATCAAACGGGTCTATCTGGAACCCTTCAACATCGGCGCGAAAGGTCTGGCCGAGAGGTTATGGATCAGTGAATCCGTGATGAGCCGGATTCTCAACGCCAAGGGCAGCATCACACCGACCATGGCGCTCAAGCTGTCCAAAGTCATCGGCAGGTCCCCGGAAAGCTGGTTGGCTATGCAGGATAACTTCGATTTATGGGAAGCGCGGCAGAAGATCAACTTCGACGATTTCGAAAAGCTTGAAGTTGCCTGACGCGGAGCCGGAGTGGTCCGACCCCATATTCCTATTACAGATGCGGGAAAAAAATGTAGCCAAGATAGTTGCTATGATATCATATATGATGTATTGTTAACCATCATGCATAGATATGTTTTAGACACGGATGTCATTGTCGCAGCGATGCGCAGCCCGACTGGAGCTTCTTCCGCTTTGCTGGGCGAAGTATTAGACAAGCGACTCAAAATGCTGGCCAGCGTGCCGTTGTTCTTTGAGTACGAAGCGAAATGCACATCCCGGGAACACTGGATAGCGGCAGGGTTGAACCAGGAACAGGCGCTTGTTTTTGTGAGCGGACTTACAGCTTTGATCGAACCGGTCAAGACACATTTTTTATGGCGGCCTTTCCTGAGAGACCCTAATGACGAAATGGTGCTTGAGGTCGCTGTTAACGGTCAGGCAGACGCCATCGTGACGTTTAACCTGCGTGATTATGCCAAAGTGTCGGATATGTTTAATATTGCGGTAATTAACCCTGCGGTAGCCTTGAGGAGGGTGAGAAATGGCTGATTTATCAACCTATCCACTGAGACTGCCGAAATCTTTGAAAGACAAGGTCGCCAAGGTGGCCAAACGGGACGGATCCAGCATGAACCAGTTTATTACCATTGCGGTAGCTGAAAAGATTTCGGTGCTGGAAACCGAGCAATTTTTTTTGAATAAGATGAATGAAGCCGATATGGACGCTTTTCGCTCTCTTCTGTTTCGGTCCGGTGGAGAACTTCCACGCTCGGGCGATGAGTTGCCCTGAAGCTGCAGGTCTGCGTTTCAGGAAGTGAAATCAGTCTGAGTCGAACGACGGCGATAATCATATTGGATTAATCTAAATTCGCCTTAGCAAACACTTATCCTTCATTTGCGGTTAACAAAGGCTTAATACCTAACAGTGCATCTCTAAACAGCGCTCGATTTCTGAGAATGGCCAAATGTCCGGCATCGTCCAGGACAATCATTTTCTTTTCCGGAGCAGAGATAGATTCGTAATACTGTCGAACCATTGCGGTCGGAGACAGTTTATCCTCACTACCCTGAATAAATATAACCGGAATGTCAAAGTCAGTTCCAAGCCCGGGAACATCTTCATCAAGCATCGGTTCCAGCATTAATTTTTGCGAAAACACAATGCCCTCCCGGACTGATCTATCAGTCAAAACAAACAACCTGAAAAAGGCCCAGATGGCAGAAAGTGTGTTACCAAGACCGGGTTCCGACGGTGCTACGGCATCGAAAGCATTCGCCCATCGAATAGGAATCATGTAGTCATTAACCCTGCTGTATGGTGGAGGTCCGGCAGCCTCCAATTCCTCAACTGACTGCTCATTTCCCGTCTCACGAGCCATATCCAGGATCGACGGATATTCCAGTTCCATCGCTTCCCTGAGACCGACAACCTGCCCGGTGCCGATATAGGCTGAAAACAGGTCCGGCCGCATCAGTGCCATGCGTACAC
This sequence comes from Gammaproteobacteria bacterium, assembly GCA_965208655.1. Taxonomy (GTDB): domain Bacteria; phylum Pseudomonadota; class Gammaproteobacteria; order Eutrophobiales; family Eutrophobiaceae; genus JAAXHV01. The sequence goes on along the minus strand of CBDBPJ010000003.1, from coordinate 601,944 downwards.
CAAGTATCGACCCCCAGGAATGTCCCATAATCACAATCCTGTCGACACCAAGATGTTGTTTTAGAAACTCGGCAAGCTCCACCCCATCAGCAGCCATCCGCTCTATAGTCATCGTCGGGGCGATGGAGGGACCGGTGAATGCGTAGGATTTGCCCTCTCCACGCTGGTCCCACATGACCACGGTAAAATCCTTTTCCAACGGCACATGGAAGAACGTTTGCGGAATAGTAGAAAACCCCGGGCCTCCGTTCAGCCACAAAATGACGGGGTTACTCCTGTCTCTGCCTCTTATCTGAATCCATTGTTGCGTGCCGCCAATGGTTTCATACATCCCCTCGTTGATACCGGCAGAAATATCAACTTCCATTACCTTGTCGTAACGATACGAGCAATACGCCAGGAAGATGGCTGTCAATACAATGATAAATGACAGGAGGATTGCAACTAAGAGAACTTGCTTCTTTCCGACACGCATTATCAATTCCAACCTATGCGAACATCAGTGCGGTTACATTCTGGATAATATCAGGGCTGAAAAGCTTGTTCATACTGCCAAAGGGTATCACAGAAGTCGACGGGTTCGTCTGATCCAGATGGTTCAGTTTTGAGGTAACTTATTGACTTTCAGGGTTCAATGAACCACAGTAAGGGTTACAGGAAAAACGATGCAAGATGCAGATACTCGTTCCAATCGGTATGTTTGAAAAAGTATGTAGATCAAATTATCGATGAATTCGGTTAGGGGATGAGCGTGGACGACAAGTTATTCAACGAACTCGAAGCCAACCTGAAAGAAGCAGTAGAGGTAGCCAAAGGCAAAATAACGCCCGAAACTGCTTATCTGGTGATAACACCTGCGACGATCAAGGCGATTCGGCGAAAGGTAAACATGTCGCAAGCCGTGTTTGCGCGTTCTTACCACCTGAGCCTGGACACACTAAAAGGATGGGAACAGGGTAAACGCTCCCCCGATGCGGCTGCCTCAAATTACCTGCGTCTGATTCAGGCTGATCCTGAGTTTGTCCGGAGGACCATAGCTGCTTAAGGAATTCCGTCCCGTGATCAAACCGCTATAGGCGCCGGGAATGCCATCCGCATCATTTCGACACGTAAAACAACCCATCGCAAGGCAGAAGATTATGCGCGAAGAATATGACCTGAAAAAACTGAAAGTGAAGCGTCGCGGCCTGTTGCCGGAACTCAAGGATGAAAAAGGTAAACCGGCAAAAGTCAAGATGACGATATCCCTGGATCGGGATTACGAATTAATCAACTCATCGAAGAAATCAGAACCCTATGATTGAAATGATAGCGCTGTGTGTGATTGTCATCTTATTTGCAGCCGTCCTTCTGTATGGCGCTGCGAAGGTTTAATCCATTCGGCAAAGAAACAAAGAGTAGGTGGCGATGTTGAAGGGTGTCCCCTGGAACAGATGATTAGTTCACCCCGCGGGAGTTAATCCGCAGGTAAGGCATAACCCAGCACATAGTCACCCCTGACGCTGGGGACCTCACCATGCCCCCCCGAGACCACGGCAATATACTGTCTGCCGTTAACCTCGTAGGTTATGGGCGTTGTCATGGTGGTCGCAGGCAACTTGTCACGCCATAACTCCTCACCGGTCTCTATATCAAAGGCTCGAAAGACCTGGTCCATTGTCGCGGCGATGAAGATCAGGCCGCTGGCGGTGATGATCGGACCGCCGATATTCGTCATACCCAGGTTCCAGGGGATTGGCAGGGGAAGATGATCTTCGATGGAACCCAGCGGGACATCCCACGAGATTGTACCTTCGGCAAGGTTAACCGCGGTCAGGCCGCCCCAGGGCGGTGTGTTACAGGGAGCGCCCCATGGAGATACGAACAACTGGTCCTTGATCGCATACGGTGTCCCGTGCATTTTTTCCGCGGGGCCATAGTGAAAGTCATCACCTTTCGTGTCTTTATCGGCTTCCTCTATGGGCACCAGTTTGGAAACCTTCATGACCCGGCTGGTGTTGATGATCATCAGGCCGCGTTCTGGGTCAAAGGCCGGGCCGCCCCAGTTGGCGCCGCCGCCGGTCCAGGGGCTGATCACGCTCCCCTGCAGGCTTGGCGGTGTATACATGTCCCCGTAACGCAGTGTTTCCAGCGTCTCGCGGCACTTGCCCTTGTCCCAGAAGGTGAATCCCCACATGTCGTCCGGCGTTACAGTAGGTTTGATCAAAGGCGGCGGTTTTACCGGGAACGGTTGTGTCGGGGAGTACCATTCGCCCGGCACATCGCCCTGGGGCACCGGCCGTTCTTCAATGGGGAAAAACGGCTCCCCCGTTTCACGGTGAAAAACAAAGATCAAGCCCTGCTTGGTGTTCTGCACCACCACCGGCACCATCTCCCCGTCACGGGGCAGATCAACCAGCAGGGGCTGGGGCGCAAGGTCGTAGTCCCAGATCGTGTGGTGCAGGATTTGATAGTGCCAGATCATTTCACCGGTGTCAGCAAGTATGTTAAAAGTCCCCATATCAGGAAACTAAAAAGTCCCCTCAACCCGAGCATCGGGGTTACCTTCTTGTTTTGTTCAAGAACAGGAGATAACCGATGCTCAAGCGAGGAGACTATCTGATGATACAACACAAACACGACGACGGGGTGTATATCAAAGACATTGCCGGGGAGCTGGGGGTACACCCCAGGACGGTGAGTCGGGCATTGAAGCGAGGCGGTGCGCCGGCCGGGAAACGGCCGCGTGCCCGGGGCAGTATTCTGGACCCGTACAAGCCGGCGATAGACCGGTTGTTGCAGGCGGGGGTGTGGAATGCGATGGTGATTCAGCGCGAGTTGCAGGGACAGGGTTATCCGGGTGAAGTGAGTTTGATCCGGGCCTATATCCGGCCCAAGCGTCCGTTGCGTGCGAGCCGGGCGACGGTGCGTTTTGAGACTGGGCCAGGGGAGCAGTTACAGCATGACTGGGGCGAAGTCTGGACGGCGATAGGCGGACTTGAGCAGAAGGTGTTTATTGCGGTGAACACGCTGGGGTATTCGCGCCGGTTTCATGTGTGGGGCACGGTCAGTCAGGATGCGGCGCACACCTATGAGTGTCTGGTGCGCAGTTTTGCGTACCTGGGCGGTGTAACGAAGACGGTGCTGGTGGACAACCAGAAGTCGGCGGTGATTGCGCATCGAGTGGGGGAAGGCGTGCAGTTTCATCCGCGTTTTCTGGACCTGGCGGGGCATTACGGATTTATGCCGAAGGCGTGCCGGCCGTACCGGGCGCGCACCAAGGGCAAGACCGAACGCATGGTGCGTTATGTGAAGGAACACTTCTTTGTGCGCTACCGGCAGTTTGAGACCCTGGCGCATCTGAACCAGCAGTTGGAGAGTTGGTTACGGGACGAGGCGGACCCACGCATGCACGGGACGCATCGGCAGCGCGTCATAGACCGGTTTGAGGCAGAGCGTGGACAGTTATCCCCCTTACCGACGGTGCGTTTTGATACGGCTTACCGGGAACAGCGGTTTGTGGCCTGGGACGGGTATATCGAGGTGCGCGGCAACCGCTACAGTGTGCCGGCAGTGTACTGTGGTCAACCGGTGACGGTGCACATCGGCCTGGATGACCGCTTACGCGTGGTGGACGGCCAGGACCGGTGTATTGCCGAGCACCGGTTGCGCCCGGCCGGCGCCGGTTGGCAGAGTATCCCGGCCCATCATGCAGCGCTGTGGCGGGAGGCCTTGCAGGTAGAGCGACGGGAGTTGGCTGCGTACGAGGAGGCGGGACAATGGAACTGACACAATTAATGACGAAGCTGAAGTTCCAGCACCTGCCGGCACAACTGGAGACGGTGTGTGAACAGGCCGCCAAACAGGAATGGGATTATCCGGCCTTTTTAACCGAGGCCTTACGGGTCGAATGGCAGGGACGCCACGTTAACGGGGTGGACAGCCGACTGCGGCAGGCGCGCCTGCCCTGGGTGAAGACCCTGGCACAGTTCGACTTCACGTTCCAGCCGAGCCTGGACCGCAAACTGGTCAAGACCCTGGCGGGCCTGGCGTTTGTGGAACGGGGCGAGAACGTCATCCTGCTGGGACCGCCGGGAGTGGGCAAGACGCACCTGGCCGTCGCCCTGGGCGTGAAAGCCGTGGAAGCCGGGCACCGGGTCCTGTTCCTGACCCTGGACAACCTGCTCAGCAAACTGAAACGGGCCCGGGATGAGAACCGCCTGGAGAAACAACTGCAGCAATGGGTCTACCCCAAAGTCCTTATACTCGACGAAATGGGCTACCTGCCCCTGTCCCGGGAGGATGCCAGTTTGTTGTTCCGGCTCATCCAACGCCGCTATGAGAAGGCCAGCCTCATCCTCACCTCCAACAAGAGCTTCATCGACTGGGGCGAGATCTTCGGTGACCAGGTGCTGGCCACGGCGATCCTGGACCGTTTGCTGCACCATGCCACCACCCTGAATATCAAGGGTGAGAGTTACCGGTTGAAGGAGAAGCGCAAGGCGGGGTTATTGGGGCGGGCGCCGGTAATGAAACCGGAACAGTTGCCAGATACGGACTGATTCACAAGATGATTGACACAGCCATTTCTTTATCCACCAGGGGACATTTTAGAATCCTGAAAAGTGGACATTTTAATTTCCTGTTGACACCGGTGCTGCCTCTCAATGCCACCAGTGAATTTGCGTATTCGTTATTGCCCGGCCGCGTACCGCCGTAATTATCCGGCGCGGGCGTGGAGACCGGCAGGAACACCATGTCCCGCCCCTCATCCGCGGCCATGTTGGACCAGACGTTGGCGCTGCCGTTTACCAGGGCGCTGTTATTACCCCAGGTAGCAAAGGCCGGGTCCGCTGCCGACCTGGGGATCGGTTCGAACTCCCACAGCTTTTCCCCGTTTTTTGCCGACAGGGCCTGTACCTTGCCGCTGGGTGTATCGATACGCTGGTTATCGCCGATCGTCGAGCCCAGTACGACAATACCGTTAACCACGATGGGAGGAAACGCGTACTGGACTTCACCACGGTACAGTTCGGGTTTGCTCGGCGGCAGGTCCACGACGCCGCCATCACCGAATTCCGTACAGCGTTTTCCTGTCTTCGCGTCGATTGCGAACATGCGCAGATCATTGGTGCCGAACAGCAGGCGTTCATGGCACGGCTCTGCATCAGTGCTGCTTTCATCTCGCCAGTAAGCCACGCCACGGCAACCGTAGGTAGTGGGCTCCACCAGGTCCAGGGGAATCTCGGGGTCGAATACCCAGCGTTCATTTCCGTTGGCCGGGTCCAGGGCGATAATGCGGTTAAACGGGGTGCAGATGATTAAATTACCGGCAACCAGCAGGGGAATGCTTTGATCCTTACTCTGTTCAAATGCTTTTTCTCCGCGCCGCTCTTTCTCTCCGGTGCGGTAACGCCAGGCAACTTCCAGTTTATCCACGTTATCGGGGGTGATCTGTTCCAACAGGGAATAACGCGTGCCTTTCTTGTCACCGCTGTGCACGGGCCAGTCACCTGCATTCGCGCCATTTAAACTGCCCAGGATAAGAGCCGCCAGCAACCCGCAAATACGAATACCAATGTACATAATCGACCTCGACTTAATAGTTACCGTTATCGTTTGAAGTCCTGTATCTCATACCAGCGGTTCACTTTGGCGCTGAAGGCCCGGATCGAATCATAGGCCTCTTTGAAGTACGGATCTTTCGCTGCCTCTTCTTCCAGCACTGTCCGTGACGCTTCCCGTAACGCATCCAGCACCTCGTCGGGGAAGCGGCGTAGCTGCACGCCCTGTTCTTCAAACTTGCTGAGAAAATCGGACTGGGGAACCGCTCCGTTGGTGTAGCTCCACAAAAAATTGACCCTGCAGGCGGTTTCAAACATCAACCGTTCCTGTTGCGTGTATTCCTCCCAGACAGTCCTGTTGATCATCAGGGTATTCAGGCTGGTGGGTTGGTGCCAGCCGGGGAAATAATAGTATTTTGCGATCCTGGGAAACCCCAGCGCGTCATCGATTTGAGGCAGGGCATACTCGGTGGCCTCGATACGGCCGCGCTCCAGCGCCAGGTAAACCTCGCCGCCGGGGATAAGCTGGGTGGATGCGCCGACCCTGTTGAGTATCTTTCCTCCCAGCCCGGAAATGCGCATCTTCAAACCGCGGAAATCCTCGATTGAATTGATCTCCTTGTTAAACCAGCCACCCGCTTCCTGCAGCGTCATGTGGCAGGGTATGGCCCACAGATCGTGTTTATCATAGGCTCTTTGCAGGATCTCCCGGCCGCCGCCGGCATACAACCACGAAATAAACACATCCGGAGGCGGTCCGAACGGCATCGAGCCGATAATACCGGTAACCGGCACCTTGTTCGCCCAGTAGCCGATCCAGTCCCAGCCTGCCGCTACCGCGTTGGCGCTGACCGCATCGAAGACTTCGAAGGCAGGGACAATCTCCCCGGCGCCGAATATTTCCAGTTTCAGCCTGCCTGAGGAAATCTCCTGTATTATCCCGTTCAGATGATGCGCGCTTTCACCCTGAACGGCCAGGTCCCTGGGAAACGTGCTGTGGACTTCCAGGACTGCGGGACCGGCCGCGAAAACGCCGTTTCCGGTGAAGAGAAAAAATAACGCAAATGACAGGACCCTGACAGGTTTACTCATGACCAAGTTTGTCCCACGGGTGGTATCAACAATCGGTTAATTGCCAGAATTGGGGGATGAGCATACAGTATACAGTAATATCCCTGCACCAAACAGGCGGCTTACCGACCCGGACATACTGAATAAGGACACACTCCATGAACCTGCCGGCATTTCAAACCACCCGATTAACGCAATGGATGGTTTTCACAATCCTGTCACTCGGCCATTTGCACAGCGTAGCGGAAACCAACAGTTGGAGTTTCATGGACGCGGAGCTTTCAGGGATCGACTACCGCCAGCGCGACGTCACTCCCGCCATGGCCTGCAGGGAACTGATGTCCGTGACCGATTTCGACCACAGCGTCATCAGCGCCAGGCTTGTTCCTGCAACTGAAGCCGCACCTGAATCATGCGAAGTGACAGGGGTCATCGCCCCGGAAATTCAATACCGCACCAACCTGCCGGCTGACTGGAACCGGCGTCTGTATGTCCATGGCAACGGCGGCTACGGAGGTCATTCGGTATACGGCAACTACGGGTTGGACGATCGCCGGCGCGCCTTGCGCAACGGGTTCGCTACCGCCTTCAGCAATCTCGGCCACGACCAGGATACCGAACCGGGCGGCACCTGGGCACACAACGCCATTCACAAGGAGGTCGATTACAGCTTCCGCGCCCTGCACCTGACTACCGTCGTCAGCAAACGGCTGGCGGCGATGTATTACGGCAAGCCGGTCAGTTATTCATACTACGATGGCTGCTCCACCGCCGGCGGCCAGGGCATCAAGGCGGCGCTGCGCTATCCGGCCGATTACGACGGTATCCTGGTTGGCTCTCCGGTATTTGATTTCGTCAGGAGCGTGCTGTACGCCTGGAATAACCAGATGGCGCAACTGCAGGGCCGGTTCGATGCGGATCGCGTCGAGTTGCTGGGGAAAGTCATCATGGCCAAATATGACGAACTGGACAAGGTGGCGGACGGTGTCATTGAAAACCCGCTGGCGATTGATTTTGACCCGGCCCGGGACCTGCCCCTTGATGCCTCGGGCAAAACCGGTTTCACCGCTACGGAAATCGAAGCCCTGGCAAGGATATATAACGGCCTGGTCGTTGACGGCGTGCAGGTTGCGCCGGGGATACCGGTAGGTTCGGAGCCAAGCGGCCGTCATTATAAATTTGCCACGTTTGAGCCGGTGCCGGACCGGTCCCCCTGGTGGCGCCGGGTATTTCCCGACGAACGGGGGTTCAGTGAGCAAATCGCCATCGTCGATTCCTGGCTGAAATATCTTGCCTTTGAAAAAGACGATGAAACCATCGACTGGCGCGAACTGGACGTAAAGGAAACCTTGCCGCGCCTTGAAGCCATGTCTGACATCATGGATGCCAACTCCACGGACTTCAGCAGCTTCCGCGCGCGCGGCGCAAAGCTGCTGTTGTATCACGGTTGGGCGGACGCGGGGGTCAACCCTCAAATCAGCGTGGATTACTATGAGCAGGTCGTTGCCGGTATGGGTGAAGACACCGCTTCTTTTTTTCGGCTGTTCATGGTGCCCGGCGGTTTCCACTGCTGGGGCGGATTGGGCGCCGACCGCTTTGACGGGATGACCGCCCTGATCAACTGGGTGGAAGGCGGCACTGCGCCGGAACAGATTAGGGCAATCGAGCTTGAAGACGCTGAAACGGGACGGGAACACCCGCTTTGCCCGTACCCTGAAATTGCCGTATACCGCGGACGCGGGGATACCGCAAAAATGGATAGCTATACCTGCGCTGTCCCCTGATACCGATCAGGGCCTGTTACTCTCCATGATTGGCCGGCAGAACCGCTCAGGGCGCTTCTGCGCAAGGCAGTCCGACAGCTTCGCCTGTGGTCCGGAACTGCATTTTTGTGGTGGCGTTATAGCTTACCATGGCAATCGTATCCCCTGTCTGCCTGGTATCCACGCCATTCACATGTATAACCGTAACTTCATGGGTCAACCCTGGTTGTAAGCTGTCGGCGGGTATGACGTGTTTGTCGGCGCGGAACGTCAGGTACTCCGGCATGACTAAGGGAATGCCGCTACGGCTGACGCTGTTGCCGTGACAATCACTGACTATGGCGAATACCAGGTCATCCAGGATGCCCCTCGGGTCGGCCGCGCCCTTGGAAAATTCACTCCAGATCAGGTGCAGGTCCTTATCGGGGTCAACCGGCGTAAAACCGGCTTCGTTATTTTCCTGCTGTAACGTGATACGTATGGGGTCAGGGAACTGCACCTGCCCTTCCGGGCCGTCGAATACCAGGGATAAATCCTCAATGCGGCTGGACTTGCCGCGGATATTGACAACGTACCCGGTATTGGGATGGGCTTTATCCAGCGCGCTAACATCCGCATAGGAATTGGCATAACGGTTGAAAAAAGCTTCCGATTCCTTCAACTCGAATACCGGCGTTGCGCTCCCGGCCTGTGTTATGGTCCCGTCAACGATAGCCCCGCCGTCACTCAAAATGGTTTCGCTGACGAATTCAATCCTGACCAGGTGTAACTCGCCGGCCTCATCCATTTCATAACTCGCGCCTTTTTCCAGCAGGGTAAAGCGTACGTCACCCGCCTGCGCCGCCATGCCGAATGACATGGCGAACAGGCCTGTAAAGATGAATTTCATCATATCGTCTCCCCTTCAGGCCGGCCTTGCCCGGCACATTAAAACCAGGAACAGCAGGAACGACAGCAATACCAGCAGCGTCCCCACCCTGATCAGCAGGAACCCGCCTTGTTGTTCAAAGAACATCCACAGCCCGATATTGAGCGCAAGAACGGAAAGGTTTGCCGTCCAGAAGTGGACAGCCGCCAGCCTTGTCTCGGACACACTGGGATAGATGTGATAAAACGCGCCGAACAGCGCCAGCGCCACCCAGCCGACCAGGTTGATATGGGCGTGTACCTGGCTCAGGTGTGACTGCCCGGCAAATACCATCCAGGCGCCCATCAGCGTACCCCAGAGGCCGTAGAGGATGGCTGCTATGAGAAAATTATGCGTCAGATTTTTCATGGTGTGTTGCTCCGTGTCGTTGAACCAACTGCCGGTTCCCGATCTCACCTGATATGAATCAGTTATGATCTTTGCCGGAGATGGAACTCAGGGTAAAGCGCGTATTAATCGCTTCGGGGTTGATTTTCAATTCGATCAAGGCAGGTCCGCCGGACTCCAGCGCCTGTTCAAAGGCCGGTTCGAACTCGTCGGTTCTGTTCACGGTCGCGCCGAAGATACCATACGCCCTGGCCAGGGCGGCAAAATCCGGGTTGGCCAGGGAGGTCCCCAGGTCCCGCCCGCCGAATGCCGTCTCCTGGTGCAGGCGTATGGCGCCATACATATCGTTATTGATGACCAGCACGATAACGGCTATATGGTATTTCACCGCGGTCGCCAGTTCCTCGCTGTTCATGAGGAAACAGCCGTCGCCACCCAGGGCAACAACGGTCGCTTCAGGACGGTGCAGTTTCGCGGCAATGGCGGCAGGCAGGCCGTAGCCCATGCCGCCGCTGATCGGGCCAAGCTGTGTATGCGGCCGGTAATGCTGGAAGTAACGCTGGCTCCAGCCTGCATAGGTGCCGGCCCCGTTGGTCAGGATGGCATCTGCGGGCAAGCGTTCCCGCAGCCAGCGAAAGATGCCGGCCAGGTCGACCGGCCCGGGACAATTGTCGGTGGCGGTGAATGTTTCATATTCGGCCCGGGCGTTTCGGGTCCATTGTTCCCACGGGACGCCGGCAACGGCCTCCATGCCGTTCAGGGCTGAGGCCATCGGGCCCGGAGATGCAAGAATTGCCAAATCAGCCTGGTATACCCGCTGCAGTTCTTCAATACCGCTGTGAATCTGTACCAGGGTCTGTCTGGGCGCGGGCACGTCGAACAGGGTAAACCCGACCATGAACCCGGAACCGATGGTATTCATCTCCCCCAGACGCAGGCCAAAAGCAATGACCAGGTCACTTTCCTGCAGCCACGGGATAATTTTTGGATTGCAGGCAATACCCAGTTCGCCCGCGTAGCACGGATGGCGCTGGTCAATAATATCCCTGCGCCTGAAAGAAGCAACTACGGGCAGTTTATTCTTATCAGCAAAGTCCTGTACCTGCTCCCTTGCGGTTTCATCCCATCCGGCGCCACCGACCAGTAACACCGGTTTTTTTGCCTCGCCCAACAGCCTGAACAGCGCGTCGACCTGTTCCCGTGAAGGAGAAGGCTGAATTGCCTGTACCGGAGCCACGTTCTGCGGCTGGCACTCTTCGTTAAGTACATTTTCCGGGATTACCAGGACGACAGGCCCTGGCCTGCCGGACAGCGCAGTATGAAAAGCCCGGCTGACAATTTCCGGCAACCGGTGCGCGCTATCGACCTGCGCCACCCACTTGGACATGGGCGCAAACATGTTCGGGAAATCCTGGTATTGTAAAAATGCGTCGCGTTCGGTTTCAAACTGCCCCGCCTGGCCGACGATCAGGATCATCGGTGAGGAATCCTGGAACGCGGTATGGACACCCAGGCACGCATTGGTCGCGCCGGGACTCCGTGTTACAAAACAGACCCCCGGCTTGCCGGTCAACTTGCCGGTCGCCTCCGCCATCACGGCCATTCCCGTTTCATTGCGGCAACTGATCGCCGTTACCTTATCCCGGTACCCGCTCAAGGCGTCGATTGCGCTGAGAAAACTTTCCCCGGGCATGTGAAACACGAAGCGGGTTCCATTATTTACCAGGATATCTGCGAGAATTTGTGCGCCTGTCTTCATAACATGCCGGCTAAGGATTATCTGTGTACAGTATACATAATAACAGCCCCGTGAAATACTGGATGCCGGGAATCCCAGGTCCGGATTCCGTATAATCCCTTCAGTGATAAACAAATACTGCGACTGACATTATTACCCGATGAACCAGACCGGACAGTTTCAGCTCGGTATTGATATCGGCGGTACGTTCACCGATTTCTCCTTAACCAACCGGGAATTCAAGCACCTGTATGTGCATAAACAGCTGAGCACCCCGGACGATCCCCTGCAGGCGGTCCGTGAGGGCCTGGGGGTCCTGCTGTCAAAAGCCGGTGTGCAACTGGCCGCCGTATCCCGTATTACCCATGCAACGACGATGGTTGCCAATGCCGTGCTGGAGCGCAAGGGAGACGCCACCGGCATGTTATGCACAAAAGGTTTCATTTCAGCGCTCGATATCGGCAGGGAGCAGCGCTACGACCTGTACGACCTGCGCATTGAGTACCCTGAACCCCTGGTCCCCCTGCCGCTGCGCAGGGAGATCGATGAACGGATCAACAGCACGGGCGAAATAGAAACTGACCTGCCGGAACAGGCGGTCCTGCAAGCGGTTCGGGAATTAACCGGCAGGCACCGGATTACCTCCGTTGCCGTGTGTTTCATCAATTCCTACCGCAACCCCGTCCATGAACGCCGGGCAGGCGAAGTCATAGCCCGTGAATTTCCCGGTATGTCCGTCTCAACGTCCGCTGACGTACTTCCTGCCATCAGGGAGTATGAGCGCTGGACCACAGCAGTGGTAAACGCGTATTCCCAATCCATATTCAGGACTTACCTGTCGGAACTTGATGCCTGGTTAAAAAATAACGGATTCGCCGGTACGCTGCACCTGCTCGGTTCAGATGGCGGCGTAGTGACTATGGACACTGCCCGTCAATACCCGGTACGCATGCTCGCATCCGGTTCGGCCGCGGCTGCCCTGAGGTGCGGCCAGTTGGATAAAACCACTGCCGGTTCCGACCTGCTCATGCTTGACATGGGAGGCACGACAGCCAAACTGGGCATTATCAGCGGCGGCAAGGCGCAGAAACGCTACGACACGGAGGTCGGCCTTGTCTACCGGAACAAATCAGGCAGCGGCCTGCCCGTCTCCACCCCGGTACTGGACCTGGCCGAGATTGCCGCCGGTGGAGGCAGCATCGCCGCCATCGATGAGCGCGGCGTCATCAAGGTCGGGCCGGAGAGCATGGGGGCGAAACCGGGACCCGCCTGTTTCGGGCTTGGAGGAGAACAGCCCACCCCTGCCGATGCAAACCTGTTGCTGGGCTATTACGGCACGGATACATTCCCGGGCGGCGAACTGAAATCGTCATCCAGACTTGCCGAACAGGTGATTGCCGGCAAGTTGACCGGGAGGCTCGGCGCAACAGTACCCCGCACTGCCTGGGGTATTTACGAGACCGTCAACGAAAAAGTATCGGCGGCAATAAAAAATTATTCGGCAGAACGCGGCATCGACTATCGAAAGTGCCGGCTGGTCGCATGCGGCGGGGCAGCGCCGGCCCATGCCATGGCAATCGCAGGGAAACTGGGAATGGCGCAGGTGATCATCCCTTTCGCCTCCGGCGTGGCATCAGCGGTCGGCTTGCTGAGCGCGCCTGTGTCATTTGCCTCCATGCAATCATACCGGACCGCGTTAAGCGGGCTTTCCCCGGAAGGTTTCATCAAGCGCTTCACTGAACTGGAAAACAGCATCCTGCGGAGTATCTCCCATGAAGAAGCGGCTGCCGGTAAGCCTGAAACCGCCAGGCGACTGGACATGCGCTACCTGGGACAGGGTTTTGAACTGGAAGTCAGCCTGCCCTCCGGCGCCGACATGAAAAGCCTTTATGCCGCGCTGCCGGATCTGTTTCATGATGCTTATGAAAAACATTTCTTCACCCGTTTTCCCGACAGGGATATGGAAATCATCAACTGGAAGGCGGAGGTCACTGTCGCCGGCACATTGCCGGTTGACGGCTGTAAATCTGCCGGTCACAGCAACGGCGACGCGTCGACCGGTGTCCGCAACGTCTATTCACACAAGGATGACCGCTTTGTTGAGTGGCCGGTAGTTAACCGTTATGCCTTGCGGCAGGGAGAGAAATTTACCGGGCCCATGTTGATTGAAGACGATGAGTGCACAGCCGTCATTCATGAGGGTGACTCTGTCGAAACAGATGACAGGCTGAACCTCGTTGCCTCGCCGGTTTCAGAGCGCCATGAACAATAACTCGCTGGATATCATCACCCTGGGGATCCTCTGGGACCGTCTCATCTCCATTGCAGATGAAATACTCCTGGCACTGGTCCATACCTCTTTTTCCATGACCGTGAGGGAGGCATGGGACGCAGGCGCCGTCATATTCGACCGCTCGGGACGCCCCATTGCCCAGGGTTCGCAAAGTACACCTGCTTTTACCGGCACCGCCTTTTATACCATCGAAAAACTGCTGGAAAGCTATCCCGCGCACAGCCTGGAAGACGGTGACGTCATCATTACCAATGACCCGTGGATAGGCACCGGCCATATTGCGGATGTCAGCGTATTGAGGCCCGTATTCCGCAATGGCGATCTTATTGGTTTCGTCATGACCATTAGCCACCTCGTCGATACCGGCGGCAGGGGCGCATCCATATCGAGCAGGGATATTTACGAAGAGGGCTTGCTAATCCCACCACTGAAGATCTACCGGCAAGGGCAGTTGAATGAAGAATTGCTGGATATCATAAAAGGCAACGTGCGCGCGCCGGAGCAGGTGGCCGGAGACATTATGGCCAATATTTCAGGTACTTATGCCGGCGGCGTAAAACTGAACGAGATGCTGGACCAGTATGAACGGGAAGATTTACAGGCTATTGCCGACGGCATCATCAGGCAGTCGGATACGGCTGTCAGGGAAAAGATCCTCGCCATGCCGGATGGTGTCTACAACAATCAACTGGAAGCTGAAACACAGGGCGAACAACCCGTTACCCTGGCCTGCACCCTGGAGATAAAAAGCGGCCGCGTGAAAATCGATTTTGCCGGCACCAGTCCCTGCGTGCCCTACGCAATAAACGTCCCGCTCTGCTATACCCGTTCCTGGTGCGCATACACCCTGAAATGCCTGACAACACCGGACCTGCCAAACAACCTTGCCAACGTCTTGCCCCTGGACGTGACGGCCCCGGAAGGCTGTATCCTGAATGCTCAACACCCGGCAGCCACCCTGGGACGCAATACGGTAGGCTGGTATGTCGTGCCGCTGCTGATGGGCGCCTTTGCCAGGGCACTGCCTGAAGCCGTCCAGGCCGAACCGGGGATGGCGACGGCGGTCGTGTTCAACGGCACGCTGCGGAATGGAGACAGGCTGCTCGACCAGTATTTCGCCACCGGCGGGATCGGCGCCATGACCGGACTGGACGGCCGGCAAACCACGCCCGCGCCGACAAACTGCGCAATGATATCCAGCGAAATCTGGGAAGACGAAACGGAAATTGCCGTGCTGGAGCGGCGCATACTCCCCGATTCAGGCGGGGCAGGCCAATACCGCGGGGGTCCGGGGCAACAGGTCGTGCTGAAAAACAACACGGGCCATCAAATATCGCTTGCCCTGTTTGGAATACGCACGGAATACCCCGCCAAAGGCTATGCGGGCGGCAGGGACGGCGGATTGCGCGCCTTCAGGATCAATAACGAACCCGTCCCGGGCAAAGGCACGCATACGTTACCTGCAGGGGGCCTTCTTACCATCCGGGAAGCCGGCGGCGGGGGCTTCGGCGACCCCGGAAAACGCCCCGGTGAAAAAGTCCGCGAAGACTATCGAAGAGGCTTTATCACGTCAACGGGGGCAAAACAGGATTACGGCGTCGAGATACCCGAGGAGTAGCGTTGATGAAAGATATTTGAATATTTGGGGTCAGAGCAAGGGGTCAGAGCTCTTGCTCTGACCCCAAATATCCGAGATTTAATCGCTGACGAGGCTGGCCAGCTTATCCTGTTCCAGGTGTGCAGCGCTGCGCTGCCCCTTGTCTCCGAAGCCGCCTCCCCCCGGGAGCAGCAGCTCCAGTCGCTGTCCGGGTTCTATGAGTTGTACGCCTTTCGGATTCAGGGTTTTGCCGTGCTTTACCCGGACTGTTCCGACCTTGCCGTGTTCGCCGCCCATGCGGCCGCGGGCCGGATTCGCAGTCCTGTCAAACATGGCGAACAGCAGGAACGGACTCTCATCGATGGTCCCCACTTCCACGACCTGTCCCAGGCCGCCGCGCCATTCGCCGGCGCCGCAGGAATCGGCCAGCAGTTCCTTGCGCCAGATCACCACGGGACCCATGTTTTCCACAACCTCAACAGGCATGGCGCGCACCCCGCTGGGAAACCCCGTGGCCGACATGCCGTCCTGGTCGGGCCTGGCGCCGGTTCCGCCACTGTTAAAAATCAGCATTTCGTAACGCCTCCCGTCCGCATTCGAGTTGTCATAATTGCACGAGGCGTCCACCTCCGGCCCGCCGCGGATTTGAACGCCCCACAGGGATGACGCGCCTTCCGCCGGGACTTTCTCTGGAAGTAGTTGCGCCAGGCAACCCATTACCGCGTCCGGCAGGAATTGCCCGATAATATGCCTGGCACAGACCGGCCAGGGTCGCTGGACATTCAGGATAGAACCCTCCGGTGCGCTTATTTTTATCGGCGATAACGAGCCGGTATTGTTGGGGATGTGGGCGCCCACCACACAGCGTATACCGTAGTTGGCATAGGCCTGGGTGTAATTCAGGACCAGGTTGATACCCTTGGTGCTTGCCTCGGTGCTGCCGGTAAAGTCGATCCTTATCTCGTCATCAGCAACGGTCAGCGCACAGACAATTTCAACCGGCTTGTCATACCCGTCCAGGGTGATGCTGTTGTGGGTAGTCCCTGCCGGCAGCTTGCGGATTTCTTCCAGCATCCCCTGGCGCGAGCGTTCGATAATCTCGTTCCCGGTATAATCGAGATTATCCAGTCCGTATTCCCGCATCATATCCAGCAGTTTCACGCCGCTGGTCTCGTTTGCAGCAACATAGGACAGGATATCGCCCCGCACTTCGTAGGGTGTGCGTACGTTACCCTCAATTATCCTGAGTAAATCCTGGTTTACCTCACCCCGGTCAACCAGTTTCATAACGGGAATATACAGTCCCTCTTCATATACCGACTTGCCGTCAGGCCCCTGCCCCAAGCCACCGATATCCAGTTGGTGGCAGGTGCAGGCAAACAGCGCGATTAACCTGTCTGCAAGAAATACCGGGGACACGACCGTGACGTCGTGCAGGTGCCCCGACGCAATCCACGGGTCATTGGTAATCAGGTGATCGCCGGGTTTTAGTTCCGCCGGCGGGTATTCCCTGAGGAAATGCGGTACCGCGGCAGCGGTTGAATTGACGTGCCCGGGTGTGCCGGTAATGGCCTGGGCCAGCATGCGCCCCTGCGGGTCGAACACGGCTGCGGACAGGTCGCCGGATTCCCGTACCACGGGGCTGAACGCGGTCTTCATCAAGGTCCTGGCCTGGTCTTCCACAATAGAGATTAAGCGACGCCATATCACTTGAAATTCAATATGTTGCAATGATAACTTAAAGTTATTATTAATCATAATGACGGTTATTCCCTTTCGATGATCAAACTATCGTCCCCGGCCACCGTGACACCGTGACCCTGCGGCACCATGACAGTTGTGCCCTTGTCGCGCACCAGGGTTGGCCCCGGTATGTAATTCCCCGGTTGCAGGGCATGACGTGAATACACGTTTACGTCCGCGTAAGCGCCGGCCTGTGCATCGAACATGGTGGCGCCATGATCGATTTCAGGCGGAATGCCGGCGGCAGTCACGGCAGTTTCTGCAGGCTCTGCGAAAACAAGATGGGCGGAAACGGAAACACTGACACCGACAATTTCCACGTCAACCCCGTCATGCAGCTTGCTGTAGAGGTTGATATAGGCCTTGTCGAAAGCCGTTTGCAGTGACTGTGTGTCAGTTTTGAGCAACTTCCCGACCGGCACATCGACAGGAATACTATAGCCCTGCCCGATATAGCGCATTTGTGCCTGCCGGATTTCCGTACGTCCCCGCCCGGGAGCGCCTGATGCGACTATTCCGTGTGCGTATTCACTCATTTCCTTAAACAGCTTGTTCAATACTCCAGGCTTGAAATCAGTCAGCCTGACGTGACAACTGCGGGCAAGTTCATAAGCAACGGGCGCCAGTAAGAACCCTATCGCCGAACCCACTCCTGCATGGGCCGGAACGATTACCCGCTTGATCCCGAGCTTGCCTGCAAGGGAAAGCGCGTGTAACGGCGCCGCGCCGCCGAAGGCAACCAGGGTTCGCCCGGTCAGCGATTTTCCGCTTTCCGTTGCATGCTCACGCGCTGCGTTGGCCATATCTTCTTCCACGATCTCAGCCACACCGTAGGCGGCCAGCGGAATATCCATGTGCAGCGGCCCGGCAAGCTTCTCCCGGACTGCCTGCCTGGCAGCCTCGCTGTTGAGTCGCATGGAACCGTCGGCGAATCCCTCCGCCTCCAGCCGCCCCAGGATGAGATCGGCATCGGTTACCGTTGCCTCATCGCCATCAAGGTCATAACAGGCCGGTCCCGGTTCAGAACCGGCGCTGTCGGGACCTGTTGTTATACGGCCAAGACTGTCGACCCGGGCAATGGACCCGCCACCGGCGCCGATCTCGACCATCTCGATCACCGGTATCCTGGCCGGCAGGCCGCTGCCCTGTTTAAAGCGATGCGCCCGCGCCATCTCGAACAGGGTCGCCTTCTGCGGTTCCGCATTGTCGACCAGGCAGATTTTCGCAGTAGTGCCGCCCATATCGAACGACAATATGCGATCCTCCTGGTGGATACGGGCGACATGGCTCGCAAAGACGGCGCCGCCGGCCGGCCCGGATTCAACCAGCCGGATCGGGAACTGCCTGGCCACGTCCACTTCAACCAGTCCGCCGTTGGATACGAACATGTAAAGCGGACAACCAAATCCTGCCTGTTTCAAGCCCTCCTGCAGGCGCTTGAGGTAGGAATCTATCAACGGCTGGATATAGGCATTGGCGACCGTCGTGGAGAAGCGTTCGTACTCCCTGATCTCCGGCGCCACCCGGGATGACAGGCTGAGATAGATACCCGGCAAGTGTTTGCGCAACGCCTGCGCGGCCCGTTCTTCATGTTCGGGGTTGATAAAGCTGTGCAAGAAGCAAACCGCGACACTGTCTATTTCGTGTCTTTTTAACTCTTCGGCAACCTGTTCGATGGCTGCAAGGTCAAGCGGCAGCAATTCGCTGCCGTCTGCCGCCAGGCGTTCGGAAATGGTAAACCGCAGTTGCCTCGGCACCAGGGGGGCGGGCTTGGTCAGGCCGAGATCATATTGATCAAACCGGCTTTCCGAACCCAGTTCCAGAACGTCCCGGAACCCCTCCGTTGTAAGCATGGCCACCCTGGCGCCCTTGTGCTCGATGACGGCATTGGTGGCCAGCGTGGTGCCATGGATGATCAATTCCGCATCGCCAGGGCGGCAACCTGTAGCCTTCATCAGGTCATCCAGTCCCTGCATGATCGCCAGTTCCGGCGCCTGGTGGGTGGTCAGTATCTTGGTGGTGTGGAAAACAGCGTCCCTTGACAAGGCAAAATCGGTAAAAGTGCCCCCGGTGTCAATACCGATTCTTATTCCTTCACTCGACATGAGATACCCTGGTTTGTATTAAACTGCACAGTATTCCGGAAAGGTTCCGGTGGAACAGAACTGAATGCTGATCCCGTTTCCGGCATACGTTGATTTGGCCATAATACCTGTTTTTTACATATCAAATAAACCTGGCGCCCTGCCGGAAGCGTTGCGGCCGTACCGGGCAGAGTTGAAAGCGGGAATCCCAAAGCTTAAGATATTAGCCATGAGATTTCCCTGCAAGCTTACCATCCGGTCCGTCGCGGCGGCGCTTGCAGTGGTTTTTTTCACGCCTGGTGCGCCGGCGACCCCGACCGCGAACGGTTCAAGCTTTCTTGATGCGGAACAATCCCGTATCGATTACACCGCACCCGAAGTAACGCAACCCCGTATAGGCTGCGCAGACCTCATCCATGTTTCCGACGCGGACAACAGCGTATTATCCGCCACCCTGGCAACGGCAGCAGCCGGCATGCCGGATCTGTGCGTGGTGCGGGGGGTGATCAGCCCCGAAGTCCGCTACATCGTCTACCTGCCCACCCGTTGGAACGGACGTCTGTACATGCACGGCAACGGGGGTTATGCAGGGGAAGCGCTGGATGATGAGGCCGGCCACATGGCGCGGCTGAAGGCGGCGCGGCATGGATTTGCCGCGGCGTTTACCAACACCGGCCACGACGCGGCCACGGAGCGAGGCGGTACCTGGGCGCACAATAACCTGCAGAAAGAGATCGATTTCGGGTTCCGTGCGGTGCATTTGACTGCGCTGACGGCTAAAAACCTTGCCGCGGCATACTACGGGAAGGCGCCGGGGTATTCTTATTTTGACGGCTGCTCGACCGGCGGTTTGCAGGGGTTTAACGAGGCGCAACGTTTCCCGGCCGATTTCGACGGTATCCTTGCCGGCGCGCCTGTGTTCAGCCTCAGGGAGATGATCTGGCAATACCGGAATATCCAGCAGGCGGTTGCCGACGCTCCCCTGTCCCGGGAAAAGCTTGAACTGCTGGGGGATATTATCCTCAAACGCTACGATGAAGCTGACGGGGTAAGAGACGGCGTTATCGGGAACCCGCCTGCCGTGGATTTCGACCCGCAACGGGATTTGCCCCGTATGCAGGGAACGCAGCAGGGTTTCACGGATGCTGAAATCAACACCCTGGCAGTCATCTACGGGCCCACCTTTATCGGCAAGACGGCAATCTATCCCCGCACCGTCATCGGCGGCGAGTTTCCGGGGCTCGCCTATGCCGACGGCACCTATACGCCCGTTGCGCCGCAATCGGCGTGGGACGGGCGCGCAGTCCCCGACAGTAAAGGCGGACTGGGGCAGTCGTTTATCGTCAAGTCCTGGTTCCAGTACCTCGCTTTCGAAACGGATGACGCCAACCGGGACTGGCGGGAACTGGATCCGGAACGGGACTACCCGCGCACGCTGCAATCAGGGCTGATTTTCAATGCAACAGACCCCGATCTCAGGCCCTTCCAGCGGCGTGGCGGAAAAATGATCATCTACCACGGCTGGGCTGATTTCGGCATCAACCCCCTGCGCACCGTCGAGTATTACCATGAAGTAGCCGCACTGCTGGGCGATGAAATTTCCGGGTTTCTGCAACTTTACCTGGTCCCCGGCATGCACCACTGCAACGGCGGGGTGAACGTGGACCGGTTCGATTTGATGACGCCGCTGATCAACTGGGTGGAAGGCGATGTCATACCGCGGGACCTTACCGGCCACCGGGTAGAACAGGGCAAAGTGACCAGGACACGGCCGTTATGCGCCTGGCCCCGGGTTTCCAGGTACCGCGGGACCGGCAGTATCGATGCGCATGAGAACTTTGCATGTGTTGATCCGGAATAACCGATAACAGGTAAAAAACGATACAAAAATATCAAATTCTGGATTATATTGTGCGGAGTTCACTTCCTGGTGTAACCCTGGTGCAGAAAAGACATGATTAAACTCAACGTTAATGACCGGCAAATTGAAGTTGACGTCGAAGCGGACACGCCGCTGCTGTGGGTGCTGCGGGACGAGATCGGCCTGACCGGCACCAAGTTCGGTTGCGGAATAGCCCAGTGCGGCGCCTGTACCGTTCACGTTGACGGAAAACCCATGCGCTCCTGCGTGCTCCCCGCGAGCAGTATAGGCAACAAAAATATTACCACTATCGAACACCTGGCCAAGGACGGTTATCACCCCGTGCAGCAGGCCTGGCTGGAATTGCAGGTGCCCCAGTGCGGCTATTGCCAGTCGGGACAACTGATGTCTGCCGCCGCCCTGCTGACTGACAATCCCGCGCCATCCGACACTGATATTGACGAGGCCATGTCAGGCAATATCTGCCGTTGCGGGACGTACCAGCGCATCCGCGCCGCGATTCATCGCGCCGCCGAAATACAAAAGGAGACGTATTGACTTGGAATTATCCGGCCGGGTAGTAACCGGGACAGGACAAGCCGCGGGTTTTACCGAACTTACACACGCAAAACAGCAATTCCTGGAGAAACTGGGTATTGATGCGTGGCCCGGTACCCTCAACATAAAAATCGATGATAAGCGGACCCTCTCGAACTGGCAATCGCTCAGGGACAGGCACGGTATCGGCATAAACAGCCCTGACGGGAATAACTGTCATGCGCGGAGTTATCCGGTGCATATCAACAGGCGTGTGACCGGGGCGATTATCTTTCCGCAAATCAACGATTACCCGGAAGACCAGGTGGAAGTTATTACCTCGGTCTCACTGCGCCGGCACTTATCCCTGGACGACGGCGACCGCCTGCGCCTGGATGTCATCGAACCCGTCAGGACAAGCAACATTTTGTTCGACCTGGACGGGACGCTGGTGGACACGGTCGGCGCGTTTTACCTGCTTGCCAAAACGACCGGAGCTGAATTCGGCCTGGAAGTATCCAAAGCGGTCATGTATGAGACGCTGAATAACGGCATCTCCTACTGGGATCAGGTAGTACCTGCCTCCGTTGAGAACCGCCCGGCCATGGTCCATAAACTGAACGACAGGGCCATGCAACTCTGGCCTGATGTATTCAAGGCCCATGCGCTCGCATTCCCCGGCGTGTCCGGGACATTATCCGGATTAAAAAGCGCTGGATACCGGCTCGGCATTGTTACGGGTTCCGGAGAAAGATCACTGGATTTACTGTATGAACAGGGCGTAGCCGGGTTATTCGACGCAGTGGTTACCGGCGCCGACGTCGAGCAACGCAAGCCCGATCCGGAAGGCCTGCTGAAATGCCTGGGGCGTATGGATGCCGATCCGGCCGATACGGTTTACGTGGGCGACAGTATGATCGATATGCAGGCGAGCCACGCTGCGGGTGTCGTGCCGATAGGAGTGCTCACGGGCGCCGGCACCTCAGCCAGTTTATGCGGCGCCGGGGCCTACCGCATTATCGGCAGCCACCGGCAACTGGCAGGGCTACTGGCCGGCTGAGCGACCCCTGGGAGAAACCATCTCGTAACCGCGCCCCTCGTAATCGAAGCCGCCCAGTTCCAGGCGCTTCAGGTCCGCTGCCTGCGGCGACGCATAATAGGCCCGGATCTCCTGCATCAATCCTGATACCCTGTCAAACACAACCCATTCGGCGCCACGCAAGACGGTCCCCTGTCCTGTTTTGAAATGGCTCCACTCGATCACCGCCTCGGCCTTGTCCGCATCGATTAACAAGGCGTCAATGGTCCAGTACGAACCGCTCTTTTCCACGGCTGTGCACCAGCGTTCGGCAATCTTCGCGGCGCCGCGGAACGGTCCTTCGTACATGCCCGGTGGGAAATAATGCACCGCATCGGGCGTGAAACACCCCGTTATCTTTTCCCGGTCAGCCTCGTTGCAACCGTCGTAATATTCACGCATTATCGCTTCCATCCTGGCGCTGCTCAGCTGGTTTGTCGACATGGTAATTACCTTGTTAAATTTGTTTCAACCTGTTCCCCGGCAAGCCTGTTCCAGCCGGAATTGGACAGGATCATACGCCTGTAAAACTCTACCTGCTATGATAACGCGATGAAAAGGCGGGAATTCATTATCAGCTCTACCCTTGGACTGGCCGCCGCACAAGTTTCCTCACCGCTTGTCGCAGAGGCCAGGTTCGACAGAAACCCGTTTACCCTGGGGATAGCCTCCGGTGACATGACGCATGACTCGGTGGTGTTGTGGACCCGGCTCGCGCCGCAACCGCTGGCTACCGATGGCGGACTTGGCCGGGACGCCATACCGGTACGCTGGGAATTGTTCCGGGATGAGGACATGCAACAACTTGTCAGGAGTGGCGAAGAACCGGCTGTCCCGCAGCTTGGCCATTCGGTACATGCCGACATCCGGGACCTTGAACCGGGGCAGGTGTACTGGTACCGGTTCAACGCAGGCTCATACACCTCGGCAAAGGGCCGTACAAAGACCCTGCCCGCTCCCGGCAGCAAGCCTGGTTCAATACGTTTCGTCACCGCGTCCTGCCAGAACTACACGCACGGTTCTTTCGTCGCTTACGACCATATCATTGCGGATGACCCGGACTTCGTGATTCATCTGGGCGACTATATCTATGAAACATCCTACGGTGAGACCTTCCGCAGACACGAGACCGAAGACATGCCGCCGACGCTTGACGGTTTCCGGCGCCGCCACGCGCTGTACAAAACCGATGAAAGCCTTCAACAGGCTCATGCCTGGTTGCCCTTCTTTTGCACCCTTGATAACCATGATGCGGTAATTGATGCCGATCCGGCTACCATGGCGATACGGGCGGCGGCCTACCAGGCCTGGTATGAGCACATGCCGACCCGCGGTTACGGCAACCCCGGTGATAACCGGTTCCGCATCAGGCGGACTATCCAGATGGGAGAACTTGCGCAGGTCAATTTCCTCGACACCCGCCAATTCCGCGCCAGGCAGATGCCATGCCCCGGTGACAGGTCCCCCCATGGATTCGGCAACTACGTGGTACGTTGTCCTGAAATGTTCGCTGACCAGCGCAGCATGCTGGGTGAGGAGCAGAACAACTGGCTGACGCATAATATCCTGGCAAACCACGCTCCCTGGAACGTGATCGCCTCCTCCAGCGTGTTTTCGCCGTTCAACCTGGACATTGACGGCAAAACCTATAATTTTGCAGGTTCCTGGGATGGTTACCCGGCCAACAGGGACAGGGTCGTGGATGCAATCAAGCGCAGCAACGCGGGCCAGGCAGTGATCCTGAGCGGTGACATGCACTCTTTCTGGGCCATAGACGGCATGCGGTCCACAGCAATAGCTGACCGCTTTCCAGGGGTAGAGTTTGTGGTCTCCTCCATCTCGGCCAACTGGCCCGACCAGATGGACAAACCCATAACCGACAACCTGGAACGCAACCCACAGATAAAGTTCTATGAACCGGACAAACGCGGCTACCTGTTACACGAAGTCAGTGCGAAGGAGTGGCAGGCGACCGCACGCG
This sequence comes from Gammaproteobacteria bacterium, assembly GCA_965208655.1. GTDB lineage: Bacteria > Pseudomonadota > Gammaproteobacteria > Eutrophobiales > Eutrophobiaceae > JAAXHV01. Next base: position 577,400 of record CBDBPJ010000003.1, on the reverse strand, counting down.
CGGTAGATAATGTCAGGGATGCGCAATCCGGAGTCTTTGACCTGGCGCGTTTTGTCGTTGAGTACGGCAAACCCGGTTTCCGGCGCGTCTTATGATTGTATTCCCGGCTACACGGGAATGACGATAGGAGTTAACGGTGCCTGATTTTACCTACGAAATTGAAGATATCGAACTCGCGCAACAAGGGTTGGATCGAATAAACTGGGTGCGCGAACGGATGCCGGTATTAGGCCGGATCAAGGAGGATTTCAGCAGGACCAAGCCTTTTGCAGGCATGCGTATCGGTATCTGCCTGCATGTGGAAGCGAAGACCGGCGTCTGGATGGACGCACTGACCAGCGGCGGTGCGGAGGTCGTAATCACCGGCTGGCCCGGAACTACCCAGGATGAGGTGGCTGCCGCGCTGGTGGCAGAATACAACGTCCGGGTATTTGCCAAAAGAAGTGAAACCACCAACCAGCACCTTGATTACGCGGCAAAGGTGTTAGCCACCGAACCCGACATGATTGCCGATAATGGCGCAGAATTGCATATGTTGGCGCATACCAATCCGGACTTTTCCGGCGCTAAGGCGAAGCTGCTCGGCGCCACCGAAGAAACTACCACCGGCGGTTTCCGCTTACGCGAGGACATTGACGAACATATCTTCCCCACCCTCATAATTAACGATACCCGGGCAAAACGCATTGTCGAAAACCGTTACGGCGTCGGCCAGAGTGTGCTCGACGGCATCATGCGCTGTTCCAACCTGCTTATCGGCGGAAAGCGGGTAGCTGTCATCGGTTATGGTTATTGCGGCCAGGGTATCGCCCGCGCCTTGCGCGGATTGGGGGCGCATGTAACCATAGTCGATATCGACCCCCTGACGCGCTTGGAAGCGCACCTGGAGGGTTATCATACGGCTGAACTGGAACAGGCGTTACCGGTCAGTGACATCGTCATTACCGTCACCGGCAGACCGGGAGCACTCAAACGGGATCACCTGGCGCTGATGAAGGATGGCGCCGTAATATGCAACGCCGGGGCATTTGAAAACGAGATCGACCTGCCCGGCCTGCACGCACTGGCTTCCGAACCACACCAAATCATGCCGGATATCCAGAAATTCAAGCTGGATAACGGTAAAATCGTTTACCTGTTCGGCAGGGGTAACAGTATTAACCTGAGCGCCGGTGACGGCAATCCCATCGAGATTATGGACCTGGGTCTTGCCCTGCAATCCCTGTCCCTGGCCTATCTCGCGACAAATGGTCAATCATTGCCGGCAGGCCCGCAAAATGTCCCCGGGGAAATCGAAAACGAAGTCGCTGTCAGGACCCTGCGTGCCTGGACCCGGAGTTAGTGATGAAATTATCCGGTAACACCATCCTGATTACAGGCGGTTCGAGCGGTATCGGTTTTGAGATGGCCAGGCAGTTTTTACTAAAGGGCAATAAGGTCGTTATTACGGGGCGGGATGAGAAGAAACTCCAGGACGCGAAACAACAACTGGGAGGTGTGACGATAATCAGGAATGACGTCAGTAACCCCGGCGACGTAGAAAAACTCCACCAGCAGGCCGTAAAAGACTATCCCGATCTAAATATACTGATCAATAATGCAGGCATCATGCAAGCGCTCAACCTGCGCAGCGGCAACCTTTCCGCAACATATCTGACGCAGGAAATCGATATTAACCTGAAAGGGACCATGTTGATGAACAACGCCTTTCTGCCGCTATTGCGGCACAACAACAACCCCGCAATCGTCAATGTTAGCTCCGGGCTGGCATTTGTCCCTCTGCCGATTACTCCGGTATATTGTTCGACCAAGGCCGCCATTCACTCATATACATTGTCATTGAGAGCGCAATTAAGGAATACAGCAATCAAGGTCTTCGAACTGGCCCCTCCTCTTACCGAAACAGGGATGTTAGGAGGCTTTGATGAAGAAGATATTAAAGGCGTTCCGATAATGCCCGTAGAAAAAATGGTTGCGGCGTTCCTGAAAGATTTTGCAAAAGATAACTACGAAATTCGCATTGGCGTAGCTAACCAGCTCTGGTTCATGAGCCGGTTTTTCCCCAAGTTCATATTCGCACAATTAAGCAAGAGTATTAATAGATTACTTTAATTATATACATTATATAATTGATAATTAAATAATAATTATCATTATTCAAGAAATATCCTCAACTTCTAACATGCGGGGGCATGCTTAAAACCCGTCCCCAGTTGGTTGTGGTACTTCCTTGAACTCCAGTTCCCCGGGGTTGATAATCTTGCCGTTTTTCACCACCAGTTCGACATTGCCCAGGGCAGACAGGTCCTGTAACGGGTCGCCGTTGACGACGATGATATCAGCCAGCTTGCCGGCCTCGACAGTGCCCAGTTCCTCTCCCCGGCCGATGACCTCGGCCCCGTTCCGGGTGGCAGCCACGATCACCTGCATCGGCGTCATACCCGCTTCGTTCATCAACTGCAGTTCGCGCAGTACTGTGGCGCCGTGCAGCATCCCGGCATTGCCCGCGTCACTCCCCATTGCGATTTTGACGCCAACCTGCAGCGCCCGCGCCAGGTTCGCCATCGAGATTTCCAGGCTGCGCTCCCTGTCATTGAGAAGACCGGGCACAGTCCGGGAAGCCAGGACCACGCTGCCCGGAGCGGTGATCGACGCGAGCAGGACATCCCATACCTTGTCATGAAGATGTGGGGAAGCAAAAGAGCCGGGTTTCGTTGAATAGCCGCCTTCAAACACCGCGAGGGTGGGGATATAGGCAACATCACGTTCGGCCATCAATTCGAATACGTCCCGGGCGCCGGTCTCGGCCATGTGAATGCTGTGCACGATGACATCACCGCCGGCTTCAACAAATTCCCCGGCCTCGCTGGGAAATGATGTATGCGCATAAACCTTCAGTCTGCGGGCGTGGGCTTCCTCAATCACAGTGCGGAGGATGGCGGGCTTTAACTTGTCCATGTCGGCGTCAAACCGGGTGGTCCCGGCTTCGACGCGCGAGTGGAACAGCTTGATGCCGTCAACCTGCTCCGCACTGATCCTGCGTACCGCCTCTTGAGCATCTTCCACGCTGTCAACCTGGAAATAGAAAGGGCCCAGGTAGTCCAGGAGTCCGAGTTCGGTAATCAGGCGGATGGGATGCGAACCGGGGGCGGTGATACCGAAACCGTTGCCGTACAGCCTCGGACCCGTCAGTTCACCGCTCTCCAGCGCTGTTTTCATAGCATTGAGGCTGGGATGTGCAGCCATATCGTAAATACTGGTCACGCCGAACTTCAGGTAACTCAGGAGGCTGTTTTCAACAGCAGCAGGGGTGAATTCACGCGGGTCTGCAGACCCGCCACCACTGCCGCCGATGTGGATATGCGCATCAATGAGACCCGGCAAGAGAGTCTTGCCGGCAAGGTCCATTACACGCGCGTTTGCGGGGATGACGGATGCGGGACCGATTGCGGAAATTTTTTGTCCCTGGACTATTACGACAGCATCTTCCAGCGCTGGACCACCGTTACCGTCTATAATCCTGGCGCCTGTCAGCGCCAGTATTTCCCCGGCCCATGAATGGCCGGAACAGACAGAGAGCAGTAATATTCCTGCCGGCAACAACTGCCGTAAGAAGGATCTCCTTTCCTGAGAACCGGCAGTATCAGCGCACAAAGCCAACGACCCTGGTCAGTTCTGCCTTTTACATCTCGTAACGCAACTCTATGCCGTAGGTTCTCGGGTCGTTGATATCGCCGTTACGGGGGAAGCCGCCACTGGCCAGGCTGATATAGTTGGTTATATACGCATCCTTGTTGGTCAGGTTGTTGACCCAGGCCGAGATAGACCAGTTCTGGTTACGCGGTTGAAACGTGCCCCTCATGCTGACATTTGAATAGGAGTCCTGGGAGGCTACATCCCGTTTATACGGGTCAAAATAGGCCGTATCCCGCCAGCGCCAGTCCACCCGGAAGTCGAAATCACCAAGGCTGCTAGGGTATGTATGGCTCGCACTCAGGGTGAACATGTGTTTGGGAGAATTGGGCAACGGATTGCCCTTCAGGTTCAACACGCCCAGTTCCGGAAATATCGGATCCTGGGTGAAAAATTCGGTAAATTCATTATCCAGGTAGCCGTAGACCAGTTCCAGCTGGGTATTCTCCGTCAGCAGGTAGGCAAGTTCCGCCTCAACTCCGATAGCGTCGGCCGCCGCGGCATTGGTAAGCGTAAACGACAGGCCCAGCAACTGGCTCACCTGCAGATCCGTGTAATCGTAATAGAAGGCCGACAGGTTGGCTTTCAGCCGGTCGTCAAACAGCACGGACTTTATGCCCCCTTCAAAGCTCCAGATAAATTCGGGATTGAGCGGCGGGGCCGTGTTACCCGGCAGTATCTGCCCGCTTTTAAAGCCGCGGGACGCGGTGAAATAAACCATGGCATCGTCGGTCAGGGCATAATCAATGGAGAAGCGCGGCGTCCAGGCGTCATATTTACGCTGGTTGTTCAGCGGAATAAACAAATCCAGGCCAAACAGTTGAATCTTGAGCTGGAAAGAACTCTCCGTCGTTCTCTTTTCATCGCTGTAGCGCACACCGGCAGTCAGGTTAAGCCGTTCCGTCGCCGCCCAGGTCAGGCTGCCGAATGCCGCGTAGGCTTCCGTCTTTGCGTGCCCCCGTTCATCAAAGATGTCTCCGGGCAGATTTATCCCGAACTGGAAGGGTACCGTATTGGTGACAAACACGTCATCATCGAAGTAGTACAGCCCGAACACGCTATTGATCCTGTCCGTATCCCAGTTCAATTGAAATTCCTGGCTGAAATGGACGCCGGAATTGACATTGGTGGAAGGCCAGCCGGGATTGTCCGTACCGTCATATTGTGATTTCTTTACGCTGTGCTCATCGCGGTAACCCGTCAGGGACTTGAAGGTGAAGTTTTCGTTGATTTCATAGGTGACATCCAGGGAGTAGCCATAGGTTCTCATATCCCGGCTTTCTTCGGTTTCACTTGCTATATCCCTGAAACTCGGTTTACCGTTACCTCCCTCGACAACCCCCTGTAACTCACCAAACGCCGAGCCGAAGGTATGCACGACCGCGCCCGAGTCATCCGCGTCCCAGTAATCAATCGCCGCAACCACGGTGAACTGGTCAGTCACCTGCCACTTCAGCTTGCCGCGCGCCGCGACCTCGTCGCGATCGTCGATATCCTGGCCGTTAAAACTGTTTTCACCGAAGCCGTCCCTGTCTACCTTGTAGAACGCAGCACGCGCCGATAACTTGTCTGCTACCAGGGGCCCGCCGACGCCGAGTTCGAATTCCCGTGTCTCATAGTTGCCGAAGTTGGCGCGGGCATTGACACTGACCTCTTCCGTCGGCCCCCGGGTAATGATATTGAGCGTGCCGCCCGTTGCATTCCTGCCGAACAAGGTACCTTGCGGTCCGCGCAATACCTCTATTCGTTCAATATCGTAAAACGAGGTGCCCTGCGAGTTCGGATAGGCGATGACGACACCGTCCTGGTGTACCGCAACCGCGCCCTCGGAACCCGAATTATCCAGCGTGAGGCCGATGCCGCGGATAAATACCTTCACACGACCGTTATTCTGCACTATGTCCAGGTTAGGAGCCAGGGACGTGAGACCAAACAGGTCATAGACCCCTTTATCACTGAGGTTCCTGGCAGAAAAAGAGGTGATCGCCAGGGGAACATCCTGCAGATTCTCCGTGCGCCGCTGCGCAGTCACTATCACTTCCTCCAGGACACCCTTGTCTTTCTCCTGCGAGTAGGTCGCAACGGCATCGAACAGGAATAAAGCCGCACACGAAAACATGGCAAGATATTTTGCGCAATTACTTGACTTGAGCATAACGAACCGCCCCCCACTGAAGCTAATCGATTATTAATTTTTACTTCGCGAATACCGACCAGGATGAGTTATGTGATTCCGCTCACCCGTGTCCAATGGTATCATAAAATTCAGAAATCAATCGGTATTATTACCACTGACGTATTTTTACTACATTGATTTTAACTATACATCCTTGTACCGTAGAATCCTGAAACTGAGCAGAAAACCTATTGCTGTGCCACTAACCAGGGGACCGCTGTAATGAGTTATGAAATTGGCATCGATGTCGGTGGGACGTTTACCGATTTTGTCGTGCGCAGCGCGGATGACATCGTCAGCGGCAAGGTGCTGACCACGCCCAACGATGAAACCGTCGGCATCATGAATGCCATCCGCACATCCGCAGAGCATTTCAGCCTGGATTCACAGGACTTTCTCAAAAATGCCGACAACCTGGTACTGGGCACGACGGTGGTAACCAACGCCATGCTGGAATACGCCGGCGCCAAAACCGGGCTCATCACCACAAAAGGCTTTCGCGACATTATCGAACTGCGTACCGGCTACAAGGAAGATCATTTTGATATCCGCCTGCCCGCGCCCTACCCCATCGTACCCAGGCAAAGACGCCTGGGTGTCACTGAGCGCATCAACCACCTGGGCGAGATCGTACTTGACCTCAACGAGCAGGAAGTACGCGACGCAGTCAGTAATTTAAAGCAACTGGAGGTCGAATCAATCGCGGTATGCCTGTTGTTCTCATTCAAAAACAATGAACACGAATTCCGCATCAGGGAGGTCATCCGGGAGGAATATCCGGATGCTTATGTTTCCCTGTCCTGCGAAGTCCTGCCCCAGGTGCGGGAGTTCGATCGTTTCAGTACGACCATACTGAACGCTTACCTCAGTCCGAAACTCGATAATTACCTGCGCCAGCTGGAAGTCAGCCTGAATGAAGCAGGTTTCGGCGGCCGCCTGTTCATCAAGCTTTCCAACGGCGGCGTCATGGATACTGACTTCTGCTGCAAACGCGGGGTCGAACTCATCCAGTCAGGGCCGTCCGGCGGCGTCACCGCGGCGGTTGCAGTGGGTGAATGGTCCGGGTACAAGGACCTGATCGCAGTGGACATGGGCGGAACCAGTTACGACGTCTGCCTGATCAAGGATGGCCGGCCCGATATCGGCGTTGATTCCTGGGTCAGCCGCTACCGCGTCGCCACGCCCATGATAGACATACATTCCATCGGCACCGGCGGGGGTTCCATAGCCTGGATCGATGAAGGCGGCGCACTCAGGGTAGGACCCAGGAGCGCGGGATCCGACCCGGGACCTGCCTGCTACGGTCGCGGCGGTGTCAAACCCACAGTCACCGATGCCAACCTGGTACTGGGCTACCTGAATCCGGGCGCTATCGGCGGGGGGGAAATCAACCTGGACACAGCAGCCGCACACAAGGCGATCGAAACTGAGATTGCACAGCCCCTGGGCATGTCGGTCGAGGAAGCGGCAAGCGGGATATTCCGCATCTCCAACAGCGCCATGACCAACGCCATCCGTTACGTTTCGGTTTCCCGCGGGCGCGACCCCAGGGACTTCGCCCTGATGGCTTTCGGGGGCGCAGGTCCCGTTCACGTGGGAGTACAGGCCAAGGACCTGGGCGTCAATACGATCCTGGTGCCGAAAAACGCGGGCGTATTCTGCGCACTGGGCTGCATCATATCGAATTTCAAAATATCCAAGGTCAAGAGTTTCATCAGTCGTTCCAACACCATCCGCATCGATGATTTGAATGCCATCTACGAGGAGATTGAGAACGACGCCCTGGAGTTGCTCAAACAAACCCCGGGCATCGTCGAGACCCAGACCCACCGCGCCATAGACATGCGCTACGTCGGCCAGACCCACGAAGTCACCGTTCCGATCCGCTCGAGGACAAAACGGGTGACGGAACTGAACCTGAACAAGACCTTTCAGGACTTCCATGAGGCCCATGAGCAGCTTTACTCTTTCAAACGTCCCGACCAGATGGTGGAAGTACTCAGTGTCCGTGCGGACCTGGTCGGCACCCGCGATACTCTCAAATACCACAGTACGCCGTTCGAATCCGAGGACCCGTCTGCGGCATACAAGGAAACGCGCCGGGTGGGTTTTGACGGGGTCGGGTTTGTCGACACACGTATCTACGACGGCACGAAAGTCAGGCCCGGAAACCTCATTACGGGTCCTGCCATAATCGAAGAACCGGAAACGACGATAGTCATCTATCCGCAACAAGAGGCTATGCTCGACCACTATCAGACTTACATTATCGAAAGCTTCCAGTAATGCCATGGTAGACAAAATTACCGGCGAGGTCCTGCGCAGCAAGTTCGACGCGGTTGTGGCGGAAATGCGCGCCACACTGATAAACACAGCCTGCTCGACTACCGTCAGCGAGGCAAACCAATGCTGTAACGGCTTGTTTACCGAGGCAGGATCGCTGGTCACAATCGACAACCCGTTATACCTTTCATCCATGGCGGATACCGCTACCGCCGTGCTTGACTACTTCCAGTACGACCTGGGAGGAGAAGATATCCTGCTCACCAATGATCCCTATGGCGGCGGTTCGCGTCTGCAGGAATTTACCGCGTTTGCGCCGGTGAGTTTTGAAGAGGAGATAGTCCTGTACGTGGGCGTGCGTGCACATACGGAGGATATCGGCGGTGACTTGCGCGGAAACTACAATCCCAGGGCCACCGACATCTGGGCAGAAGGTGTGCGTTGCCCACCCGTCAAGATCTACCGTGACGGGAAATTGCTCAAAGACACGTTGAACACCATCGCCCTGAACAGCCGCAATCCAAAGGCTTTGAGGCTGGACCTGGAAGCCATGTTTTCTGCTGTCAGGGTCGGCCAGGCGCGTATGACGGAGTTGCTTCACGACTATGGCGCCGGGGTGGTACTGGATGCGCTGGACTGGTCGGTCGATTACGCAGAAATCCGTTTCAGTTCGCTGCTGAAGGGTTGGGGAGACGTCAGTGCGCAAGGCAGTTGCAGGCTGATGCATGATTGCCAGGGACGGGAAAACCTCAATATCCGCGTCAGACTGGAAACGGCAAACGGCCGGCTGCTCCTGGACTTTTCAGAAACCGATGCCCAGTCCACCGGCTTTATAAACACTACGCCGGCGCAGGCCCTGAGTTATGCATTGTTACCTGTTTTTGCTTCGCTGGGAGGCGATATTCCGAAGAATGCGGGCAGCCTGCGTTGTGTCGACCTGGTTGCTCCGGAAGGTTCCCTGGTGAATGCCCGCATACCGGCGCCGACGGGCTGGTCGGCATCCCATGTCGGCACCGAACTGGCGCTGGCGGTCACCGATGCCCTGTCCGGCCTTGTTCCGGAAAAAGTTGCCAACGTGGCCGGGAATGCCATGCTGATATACATGATCCGGCGCGGCATACGCAACGGCTTTACCGTCGAGCAATTGGCATTTACCGACTATGCCCGCTTTACCCAGGGCGGCTGCAGCGGCGCGGACGGACGGGACGGCTGGGGCATGCCCGGTATTTCCTCTACGACTCCCCTGCCGTCGATTGAGATGTTTGAAGCGGAGGTCGACGGGGAAATCCGCAAGCTGGAATACGTGACGGATTCGGCCGGCGCCGGGCAATGGCGCGGCAGTCCCGGAACGGAGGCGTGCATTGAATTGCCCGACCCGGATCCGGATGAGTTCTATTTAACAGCCTGTGTCATCCCGCGCCAGCAGGCAGCCGGATTTGCCGGAGGAACCACAGGCATGGACAATTCCGTGCTGGTACATTCCGGTGCTGCGGAAATAAACGTTGAGAACGCCTACGTGGACCAGTTGCTCGGACAGGGCGCCGATCTCAGTATCAGGATGGGCGGCGGCGCCGGCTGGGGCGATCCCATGGCCAGGAACCCGGAGCAGGTACTGGCAGACGTACTGGATGGTTACGTATCCCTTAAAGCGGCTGAGGAACAATATGCTGTCATTGTTGATCCTGGGACGTTGCAAATCGACACCGCCCGTACCGCCGAACTGAGAAAAGAGCAGGATGTGAATGGCTATCGCCCGGAGAAATACGACAATGATTGACGTGATCACGGCTGAAATCATACGCGAATACTTGGAAACCGTATCGGAAGAAATAAGCAAAACCATGGAGAACACCTCCGTTTCCACTGTTTTCAGCGAGGCCCATGATTATTCCACCGGCGTGTTTTACTCGGACGGCAAGAACGTCAGCCTGCTGGCCAGGGCAAACTCGCAACCCATCCATATTTATGCGTCCGTCCATTCGGTTGAAACACTGTTAAAGTCGTTCAAATACAACCTCAATGAAGGGGACATCGTATTGGCCACCGACCCCTATTCCGGTGGCAGTCACATCCCTGACTGGACCCTGATGAAGCCCGTGTTCTACCATAACAAGCCCGTTTTTTTTCCCGCTGTACGCGCGCACTTTATCGAAGTGGGTGGCCCCGTACCAGGGGGGTACAACTCGTTGGCTACGGAAATCTGGCAGGAGGGTTTTCGCCTGGCGCCCGTCAAGATCTGCGAAAAAGGGGAAATGCGCCGCGACATCGTCAACCTGCTGGCAGGCAACAATCGCCTCCCTGACACCATGGAAGGGGATCTCAACGCGATGATCGGCGCCTGCAAGGTTGGCGAAGACAGGATCGTCCGGCTGGTGGAGAAGTATGGCCTGGATACGGTGCTGGAGTCGGTGGATTACATCCTGAATTACAGCGAACGCCAGGTGCGCGCCGAAATCTCTTCCTGGCCGGATGGCGAGTACAAGGGGAGAAGTATCCTCGAACACGATTTCAACGGCGGCATCGATATCAACGTGGACGTCACCATCAACGTTGAAGGGGACGCATGCACGGTGGATTTCACCGGCACTCACCCCCAGACCAAGGGGTTCGTCAACAGCGTCAAGGGCAACACCTTATCCTGGGTATTTACCGAATTTTCCGTAGTGATGCCGGATGTGCCGCTGAACTCCGGGTTTTTCAGACCGATCGAGGTGATCGCGCCGGAGGGTACCGTGATTAACCCGTTGCCGCCGGCGCCGGTGGGCAATTCAACGCTGTGCATCGGCAGTGATATCGGCCAGGCTGTAATGAAAACCCTGGAAAAGATCGTTCCGGAAAAAACCGGCTCGGCATTCATCGACCTGACCATCAATACCGTTTTCGGGTTGAATTCGCAATATGATAACCAGATGTACGTCAGTTTTGACTACTCAACCACACCGACCTCCAGCGGCGGCGCCTGCGGCACGGACGGTTGGGGCGGATACTCGGCGCCTCATGCTTCCCTGCGCATCCCGTCGTTCGAGTTGCAGGAAGTGATGTATCCGTTCCTGTATTACCAGAATGAATACAGTACCGACAGTGCGGCGCCCGGCAAATGGCGCGGTTCACCGGCCCACCAGATGCTGCGTATGAGCACCACGGACCCGGTGATCAATTTTATCCAGGTCCAGGCCTGCCGGCGTCCGTTGATGGGTTTTGCCGGCGGCAAGGAAGCGGCGGGCAATCACGTTGTCCTTGACTATGGTGGCGACAACGAGGAAGAGGTACGGGTCGCCAAGGCGGACTATGCGCAACAACCCGGCGAGATCATGTACGCGCAAAGCGGCGGCGGCGGCGGTTGGGGAGACCCGCTCGCCAGAGATGTACACGCGGTACTGCAGGATGTCGTGGATGAGTACGTTTCCATCGAGGGCGCGACGCGGGACTACGGCGTGGTAATTGATCCCGTGACAATGTCCATTGACGAGACGGCTACCGAAACCCTGCGCGCGTCCCTCACCGCAGACCCGGCAACACAGGGGAGCACACCGGCATGAGCAAAATGCAATACATAGACCCAGGCTGGGGGTGGGATGAAAATTTTCCACTGTCCCAGGGTATCCGGACAGGCAACCTGGTTTTTCTTTCCGGACAGGTCCCGTTTGACGCAGACGGCAACGTCGTCGGTATCGGCGACCTGCGTCAACAGACCCGCCAGGTTTTTGAAAATATAAGAGGTATTCTGCAGGAAGCAGGGTCTGGCTTTCAGGACGTGGTCAAGATGACCACGTTTTTTACTGTCGATATCACGGACCACGATAAAGTCTCCGATTACTTCGAGGTACGCAGGGAATACTTCGGTGATCACAAGCCCTGCAGCACCGGCGTACAGGTCTCCGCCCTGGTCGTCCCGGAACTGATGCTGGAAGTCGAGGTCATCGCCCTGCTCCCGGACAGCTGAACGGTGTGACAGCAGATGCGTGTTTTACGGCACTATCGTAATGGCGCCCTGAAACTGGCGTATGAGAGAGGGGGAGCCGGTCCGGTTGTCGTCTTCATGCACGGCATCGGCGGTAATCGAACCAACTGGGCTGAACAGCAGGCCGGATTGAGCAACCGCTATTGCACGGTTGCCTGGGATGCCCGGGGCTACGGCGACAGCGACGACCCGGATGAGCCGCTGAAATTTTCAGACTTTGCCGACGATCTCAACGCCCTGCTGGATCATCTGGGCGTACACACCGCGCACCTGGTCGGACTGTCCATGGGCGGCATGATCGCCCAGGACTTCTATGGCCGCCATGCAGACCGGGTGGCAACATTGACGCTGGCGGATACATCACAGGGGTTCGGCGCCGCCGGCGAGGCGGACAGACGGGAATTTCTGGCTCCCAGATTGAAACCGTTGCAGGAAGGACTGACACCGGCCGACCTTGCGCCAAAAATGATCACCGTGCTGACCGGTTCCAAAGCCACGGAATATGTCCGCCGGCGCCTGCTTGCATCCCTGTCGGCTGTTCGAACCGGGCCTTATATCCAGGCGTTAAAAGCAGTGGTAACCACGGATTTCAGAGCAATCCTGCCGGAGATTAACTTGCCTGTGCTCATCATTGCAGGGATAGAAGACAAGGTGCTGCCCGTGTCTGAAAGCCGGATACTGGCGGACGCCATACCCGGATCGGAGTTGACACTGATAGAGGGTGCAGGTCATTTAACCAATATTGAAGCACCCGGACTGTTTAACACGATCCTGGGTGACTTTCTGGACCGCCATGCAAGCAGGGCAGACAAGCTGTAGGCGGCAGGACCATTACCTGCACCGGCTGTTTTATCTTACTTCAAGGCAAACTTACGTCTGCCGGATTATCACACTCTGCATTACCCTGTTATTCACCTCTGCGGTTCCCGCACAGGTACAAGCAGAAAAAGTTATCGAAGAGATCGTCGTTATCGGTTCCCACATCAGGATGGACCCGGAAGAAGCTTTGAGTCCGGTCACAAGCCTGGATCGGGATGAACTGCGCTACCAGGGGTCGCCCACCGTCCTTGACATGATCCTCAACCTGCCCTTCAGCCAGGGCGCCGACGGTGAATCCGACCGGTTCCAGGGCGGTGGCGGCGGCTCCGGGGTAGGACCGGACCGGGCGACCATTAACATCCGCGGCCTTGGACCAAGCCGCTCGCTGGTGCTCATCAACGGGCGCCGCAGCACCTGGTCACCCATACCCATCGGCGCCGACACGCAACTGCTGGTGGACGTGAACATGCTGCCGTTCATCGCGCTGGAGAACATCGATTTCCTGCGTGACGGCGCCGCGGCCAGTTACGGTTCCGACGCGATTGCGGGTGTCATGAACTTCCGGACCCGCAGCGATTTCTCCGGCATTGAACTCAGCGCCAACCACAAGATAATAGAAGATTCAGGCGGGGACACCGAGATCGGATTCATCGGCGGTTTTGATTTTGCCGGCAGAGGGCATATCACCACGTCGGCAAGCGGCATCCGCCGCGGCGAGCTTGAGATATACAAGCGCGACTGGGCCATCCGCCCTTACGCGGAAAACCCGAAAGGCGGCTGGTCGTCCACGGGCAGGCCTGCCACATTCGTGCCCGGCACCACCACGGACGTCAATACGAACGGTATCATCGACCCAAACTGTGCAGCCCTGGGCGGTGCGCCGACCAGCGGTAATAAACGCTGCCGCTTCCAGTACACCCCATTCGATAACCTGGTCGAGAAAACCCGGCGCTGGCAGAGTTTCACCGAGGCATCCTGGGAACTCGGTGATACCGCGACCCTCAGCGGGGAATTCCTGTACAGCGAAAGCAGCGTGCCGGACTGGAATACCTCGCCCTCGTATCCGCCGAACCGCGTGATCGCCCCGGACCGCTCGCTCAGGGCGAACAACCCGGCCCTGGTCGATATGGCCATGAAATACCCGGAAACTTACGGTCCCTATGCCTTCTGCGACGACAAGAGCCGCTGCGGCTGGTCCGGGGATGCCTGGGACAGCGTGGGCTGGGTGCTGGGCCGCTCTTACGGCCAGGACGGCCCGTTACGGGCCGAACCGGTTAAATCCAGGCTCACCCGCTGGGCTATCGGCCTGGACGGTCAGTTCGGGAAACTGGACTTCACCACCTCTGCGACCTGGTCTTCATCAACCCGCAGGATAAGAAAAGCGGACGTCATGAACTATCGCGATAAACGGGCGCTGCAAGGCCTGGGTGGTATCGAATGTGAACAGGAGGTGCCGAACCGGTATGTCGATGGCAGGCTTGAATTCGACCTGGCAACCCTGCAACAGCACGCAGGCAGGGGAAACTGTATGTACTGGAGTCCGTTCTCCAACGGCATGTACGGCGCCCACGCCCAGGTTCCGGATGCGCAGTATTACGAAAACCCGGATTTCAACCCCGATCTGGATAACCGGCGCCTGTTCGATTACCTGCTCACCGACCGCATCATCAAGGGCAAGACTTCGTTACTGGTGCTGGAAGGCATTGCCAGCGGCGCGACTCCGTTCCAGTTACTGGGGAACGAGGTGGATTTCGCACTGGGCGCCCAGTGGCGCCGGGAAACCTTCGAAAACGGCCCCATACCGGGGTCCCTGAATGACGGCAGCATCAATCCCTGTCCGGCGGGACCCGGTATTACCGATTGTCCCGAGGCGGAACGCAGCGGTGTGTTCGGCTACCTGCCGCCGCATTACACCGTCGATGAAAACCGCGACATCTACTCGGTCTTCGGCGAACTGCATTTACCCCTGGGCTACGACATCAATACGCAACTGTCATTGCGCTACGAGGATTACGGCAGCGGCACCGGCGCCAGCCTGGACCCGAAAGCCGTCCTGCACTGGCATATTTCCGACAACCTGGCCCTGCGCGGTTCAGTCAGCACCGCCTTCCGCGGGCCGACACTTAACCAGACCGTCAGCGGAAATTCCGTACATTCGCTGCGCTACGTGGCTGCAACGGGAGCATTCAAAAGCCTGATCATCAAGGGCAACCCCGGCCTGGACCCGGAATCGGCAGTTACGTACAACGTCGGACTGTTGCTGAACCAGGATGGCCTGCTGGCTGATAACGACGATCTCAGCGTTTCACTCGATTACTGGTCGTACTCGTTCTCCGATCCCCTGGTCGTCGAACCGTTTCCCCGGGTGCTGGAACTCGCCTGTCCGAACGGGGACTGCGATGCGGGCGACCCTGCCTACCTGCAGCGGATACGCTTCGGCGAGGCCACCAGCCTGGCAAACCTGCAGGCTATTGAAGTCAATATCGTCAATGGTCCCGACGTCGAGACGGACGGCATTGATTTCACCGGCAGTTACCGCTTCCCCGCGGGCCCGGGAGATATGGAACTCAAGGTCTCCGGCACCCGTATCCTGTCATTTGACATCGGCTCATGGGAACTGGGCAATTCCTTTAATGCACTGGGGCGGTTTAACTACGAAACGCCTCTTGCCCGTACCCTGACGGAATGGAAAATGCTGTGGCACGCGAACTACGCCTGGCGCGGCTTCAACCTGCGCTACGAGGCAAAATACGTCAACGGTTATGACAACGTAGAGGACAATATCAGGATCGACGCCCACCTGACCCATGACCTGCATTTTCACTGGGCCGTGAAGGAAGACGGGTTGAACCTGTGGGCAACGCTGCTCAACCTCACCGATGAAGACCCGCCCTACGCCGGCGAAGACCTGAACTACGACGCGTTCACCCACAACCCCCTGGGGCGCATCTTCAAGCTGGGTTTTACTTATTCCTTTTAGCTGCTACAAGCGTATTGAATACCGCCGGGCAGTAACCTGAGACAGGCTATTTCTTTCCGGCAATTACTTCATTCAGCGTCTTTTCCGCATCTTTGAACATCTTTTCCAGCAACATCTTGCGGTGGTGTCTCAATCGCTCTATCTCTTGCCACAACACGGTTTTTATCTTGGTGGTTGCAGCACGGCGTATATCGTCGGAGAGGACTGTGTCATTAGTGAATTCATACTTCTCAAGGGTGAAATTGGTAATGTCCTCGATGTTGTCCCCCACGATAACGTAATCGACCGCTTCCTTAACCTTGATTTTTACTTCTTTCTTTTGTACTTCTTCCACCTCGTCCTGGCTGAATTTGGCTATCGCCTCAGTCTGTGTGCCGATAACCGGCATGGCCCGATCCAGTCCGCTCATTTTGAAAATCTTCTTTATCGGTTCCGAAAGCGCACAAACGCCAAATTGCTTGTACGGCCCCTTGAATTTCTTGGCCATTATCACCACGACACGCAGACCCGCGCTGCTGATGTAGGAGACTTGTTCAAAATCCATGATTAACACCTTGTCTTTAGGGGCAATTTCAGCCTCCATCATCTTTTGAAATTTATCAGCGTTGGTACTGTCCACGCGGCCGATCAGCCCGGCAATCAGCGCCTCTTCTTTTCGCTGCCAGTCAATACTAATTCTCATTTGAATTTGCTCCCATTAAGATAGTTGAAGATTTACCCCGGGATAACCTTCTCAAATCCGTGCAGGGCAATCTGCATTTTATCCACCAGAAAATCGATTTCCGGCTCGGTTATAATCAACGGCGGGCACAGCATGATCGTCGAGCCTATCGGGCGTACGATGATGCCCTGTTCAAGACACAGGTCGCGAAATACGTCCGTGTATTGCTCAACTTCCTCCATTTCATCGGCAATCGGTTCCATTGTCTTGCTATCCCGGACCAGTTCCACTGCGCCGATCATGCCGCAACTGCGTACTTCTCCTACCATCGACGAACCGGACAACGCCTCCAGGCGCTGCTTCAGGTAGGGCCCGGTTTTCCCTTCCACCTCCAGGATTATCTCCTCTTCGTCAAGGATACGGAGATTTTCCAGCGCCACCGCACAACTGACCGGATGCCCGGAATAGGTAAATCCATGAAAGAACTCCCCACCTTTTTCGATCAAGGCATCAGCCACCCGGTCACCGACCATGACCGCTGAGAGCGGCAGGTAACCTGAGGTAATCCCCTTGGCTATACACATCAAGTCTACCTGTTCTATCTGCATGAGGTCGCTGGCGAACCACTTCCCGGTCCGGCCAAACCCGGTAATCACCTCGTCGATAACCAGCAGGACATCGTATTTCCTGCATATCCTGCCAATCTCCTTGAAATAATTCCGCGGCGGAATCTTGGCGCCGCCGGCGCCCTGCACCGGTTCGGCAAAGAATGCCGCCACTTTCTCAGGACCCGTTTCCAGTATCCTGTCTTCGAGCCAGCGCGAAGCGATCAACCCGAACGCTTCCTCGTTCATGTCCCGGCCGTACTGAAACTGGTAGGGACACTGGATATGCTGGATATCCGGTACTACCGCGGCCTGTTCATGCATAGGCGGCATACCGGATAATGCTCCGGCTGCCACGGTACTGCCGTGATAGGCCATTTCCCTGGCGATGACCGTCTGCTTTTCCGGCCGGCCTTCCAGCATCCAGTACTGTCTTACCATGCGCAACGCCGTATCGTTTGCCTCGGAACCGGAGTTGGCGTAGAAGACGTGGTTCAATCCATCCGGCGTTATGTCAACGAGTCTCTCGGCCAACCTTATGGCCGCTGGATTCGTCGACTTGAAAAAACTGTTGAAGTAGCTCAACTCCGCCACTTGCGCAGCAGCAACCCGTCCGAGTTCGGTCCGGCCATAACCGATATTGACACAGGCGAGGCCGGCGAGGCCGTCCAGGTACCTGTTATTGTCACTGTCCCAGACGTAGCAACCTTTCCCGCGCGTGATCACAAGCGCTTTTTCGTCCAGCAATGCCTTGTAATCCGTAAACGGGTGAAGGTAATTGATGAGATCGGCCTGTTGCCATTCATTTGTGCTTCTGGCAAGCTCTGTCATAGAAGGTTCACCTTGTTAACCGTGATCGATTATATTTATATATTATAGGTACGACAGCGCAACCTGTCATATTCCTGATTTCCCGTATATCCCATACCACGAACTGCATATAACAAAAACACACGATGTCGGCTTCCAGTAAAGAAAAGAAACTGGGCATGGACATGCCCATCACGCGGCGAGATTTCATAGGTTCAACGCTGGTCGGAGCTGGCAGCGCATTAATGGCAACCGGTTCACCCGGTCTTTCAGCCGCAGACAGGTCGCAATTTCTAGCCCAGTTTGGGAGCGAGTGGACGGGACCCGGGGGGATCGGCGACTATGCGGCCAGCAACGGCAATACGGCAGAGGTTGTTAACGCGGCCCATGCAATGAGAAACAACCAGTTTGCCGACGCCGCGACGCTGGCAGTTGATAGCGGTGAGACCTACGACCTCGTCGTAGTGGGCGGCGGATTTTCAGGTCTGAGTGCCGCATATAGCTTCAACAAACATGCCGGCGATAACAGAAACTGTCTGGTCCTGGACAACCATCTGATTTTTGGTGGTGAGGCAAAACAGAATGAATTCAATGTGGACGGTTATCATCTCTACGGCCCACAGGGCTCCAACGGCAATCTGTGGCCTGTTTCCGTCACCAAACAGATGGGTTTCTACCATGACTACTGGTCTGAACTGGGTTTGCCGGACGAATTTGCCTGGCAGGAATTAAGCGGCAGCGCTAAAGACCTGCGTGTAGCCAAGGACATCTATTTCCCCATGTTGCAGACCTGGGAGGCAGCTGATTCAGGTTATTTTTACGGCAGGGACTCAACACCCGATGGCGGCTGGGCAATCAACCCCTGGAATAACGGGTTTCGTGATGCTCCCATTCCGGACAGGTTAAAACTTGACTATATGACCCTGGAGTCCTATCGCATGCCGCCGCGCCGTGATGACTGGGAACACTGGCTCGACAGCATGACTTACCTGGATTTCCTTACCAAAGTGCTCGGCGTCTCGCCCGAATACGCAAAACTGGTAGACCCGTTTGGCGCTACTGTCGGACACGGCCTGGGTTCTGATGTCACATCAGCCTATGCAGCATTTGAATTCGCGCTGCCCGGCCCGGCAGGTTATTTCCGGTATATCACGGATAACACGGACCCGACCGACCTGCTTCATCTTGCCGCCTTTCCCGGTGGTAACGCCGGTATTGCGCGTTACTTTCTGAAACATCTCATTCCCGGCTCTATCAAGGGCGATCTGTCCGTGAGCGCCATTTTGTTTAACCCGATAAATTGGCAGGAATTGGATCGCCCGGGCAATTCCGTCCGCTTTCGGGGTGGTTGTACTGTCGTCTCTGTTGAGAATACCGGCAGCGAAAAGAACGGAGGGGTGAATGTAATCTACTATAAAAACGGATCCCTGCATAAACTGACGGCAAAATCGGTGGTAATGGCGGCCAACCAGGCAGTGAACAAAATAATTGTAAAGGGACTGGCGCCTGAGTTGTATAACGCCATGGACAGTTTCATGCATGGTCCGGTACTGACGGTGAACGTCGCGGTAAGAAACTGGAAGTTTATGGAAAAGCTGGGCATAACCGCAGCCCGCTGGTTTGAAGGCTTCGGCTGGTTTACCTGTATCAGGAGACAAATGATGATCGACGGGCAAGAACCCATGCCCCTTGACCCGAACAAACCGACTGTCCTGACGATGTACGTGCCTTTTCTGTATCCCGGCATGCCGGTAAGAGATCAGGCGGTCGCCGCACGCTACTCACTGCTGGGGCCTGGCTTCAGGGATTTCGAACTACAAATCCGTAGACAATTACAAGTCCTGTTCGGCGCAAGCGGTTTCGATGCCAAACGTGACATAGCCGGGATTGTACTCAACCGCTGGGGGCATGCGTATGTCGTTCAACCTCCCGGGTTTTATTTCGGCAAGGACGGCAAACCCGCCGCCAAGGATGTGATCCGTAACACGGTTCATGGCCGTATCGCGTTTGCGCATTCGGAACTGACTGGAACGCAGGTATGGCAAACAGCGGCAGCTGAAGGTAAACGTGCAGTTGAGCAATTACTTTAAATAACTATTATATCTAAATAATATTAAAGAATTATCTTACATATATTTTGGAGCTCAATACATCAGGTAATTTACAGGTAAAAGTCATGAATAAAGACAGTACCTATGAGAGACCACGCACGGCGCGGCGCGTGGATGAATTGTTCCAGCAAGCGATGAATGAAGGCAACCTGGATAAAGCGATGGCCTTGTACGACGATAACGCCGTGTTCGTACAGGAACCCGGCAAACCCGCACTGACCGGGCTGGAAAATATTCGTCAGGCACTCGAACAGTTCCAGGCCATTAAACCGAAACTGAAAGTGGAAGCGATGCAGTTTGTCGAGGCTGATGACGTTGCATTTTTTACATTGAAATGGGAAATCAGGGGCACCTCGGCCGATGGCGAAGAGGTTTTTGTGACATCCTATGACGGCAACGTGGTCAAGCGGCAGCCGGACGGCACCTGGAAGACCATTATCGACAACCCGTTCCACGCTCACCACATCGGCCTCATGGATTAAATGCGCCGTGCCCGAGGGGGTAATCATGAAACAAAGAATCTCAATATCTACACTGTTCTGCCTCAGTCTGGCCGTATTTTCGGGCCCGGTAGCGGCGCAAGACACACCCACACTGGCCCTGAACGGCGGCACACTCGTTGACGGCTACGGCGGTCTGCCTGTACAGAATGCGGTGGTGCTGGTCTCCGGCGACCGCGTTATGAAGGTCGGCGATGTGAATTCCGTGGACATTCCCGAGGGAGTTGAAACACTGGATGTCAACGGCATGACCATCCTGCCGGGATTGTGGGAATCTCACGGACATTTATACCATATCGGCGAAGGAGACCCGGCGACGTTTCCGGATAAATTCAAATCCCGGGCCGGTTCGATCATGGCTGCCGTGGCCAGGACGACGCTGATGGCGGGGATTACAACCTTCCGCGACACGGGCGGCCCGATTCACGAGCAACTGGCCCTGAGAGCGGATATCAAGGCGGGCCGTCTGCCCGGTCCCAGGCTGTTCCTGGCCGGGCCCGTGCTGCATCAGACTAATCCTGAAATAACCGCCACCAGCAATATAGAATATCTCATCGCCTCGCCTGCCGAAGCAAAACAGGTTACTGAAAAAGTCATCGGTCTTGGGGTAGACCAAATCAAGGTGGCCAGATTCTGGGACCTGGAAATTCTGAAGGCGATAGTGGATACGGCCCATGCGGCCGGACTCGGTGTAGAGGCCGACGTGCGCCATATGAATGCCTACCGCACCGCGATCGAAGCCGGTGTTGACCGTCTGCATCACGTTTTTACCGCCGATCCGTTATCGGATTACAGCGCCGCGGATATCCGCTTCCTGGTACGCGGCATAAAACCCCCTCCCACCGGACCGATGGCCAATATCCTGCGCGGCCCCTATATCGTACCGACCATTGAGATGCGCCAGGCCTATGCGCGCGTGTTTGCCTTCCCGGAATTCACAGACCATCCCCGCTTCAGGAAACAATATCCCCCGGACGTGTACGCGCACCTGCGCGATTCCTGGAAGAACCCGAACGCGGTGCCCTGGGGCATCGGCGCGCCGGAACGCATCAAGGTGGCGAAACGGAAACTGAAAACCTTTATCGCGGCAGGCGGTCGCGAGCAGATCGTTGCCGGAACAGATGCCGGTTCACCTTTCAACATGCACAGTGCGTTAACGAAGGAGATGCAACACTATGTCGAGGCCGGATTGACCCCCATGGAAGTGATCCAGAGCGCCACTTTGCGCCCGGCACAGATGCAGGGCGTGGAAAAAGACCTGGGTACGGTCACGGAGGGCAAGTTTGCCGACATGGTGATCGTGGATGGCGACCCGCTCCAGGATATCACCCTGCTGCAGCATAAAATCGTCTTGATCATCAAGGGCGGTGAAGTATACACCCCGGATGGATAATCAGAATATCGAAAAACTATCTGATTTATTCCTGGCGCCCGGACATGTGTTTCAGGACTCGCTGTGAATACATCCCTGTACGCTTACCATCCGCTATCCCTGCGGATGATAGTCCTGAAACACATGTCCGGGCACCTCACACAATCATATTAATTATCAGGAGATAAGCCATGTCGACATCAACGCTACGATTTTTTGTATTAGCCGTTTGGGTGATGTTCTTCACCGCTCCTGTGAACGCACAAGATATGTATTCATATTATACGGTGAGCAACCCTGCTGAGTTTGATATTGATTGGGGAAGCTTTTATAGCCGTATGGATGAGCATACGGCCAGGGTCAGAGATAACTACCCGCACTACCTGGATCTTGTTTACGGTACCGATCTGAAACAGCGCCTCGACATCTACCTGCCCAAGGGCAAAGTGTCAAATGCCCCGGTGTTTTTATTCGTACACGGCGGCGGCTTTCGCGAAGGTGATAAGGCCCACTACGGCTCTGTTGCGGAACCGTTTATCAAACGGGGGATAATCACGGTTGCACTCAGCTATCGGCTGACCGGCAGCGGCGCCCACTACCCGGATCAACCCGATGATATAAAAAGCGCCGTCAGATGGATCTTTCACAATATCGAACAATACGGCGGCGATCCGGAGAACATCTACGTGGCCGGTCACTCTGCCGGTGCTGTCCTTACTGCGGATATCGGGGTTGATCGTGCCTGGCTGACCGAGATGGGCATGCCGAACGACATATTGAAAGCCATCATACCCATAAGCGGACCCTATGATATCAGGGTAAAAAGACGGCCCGGCCAGTTGGACGCTTACGCACCGACCCCTGAGATCAGGGTGCAGGCCAGTCCGATCCTGAAGATCAACGATCCGGCGCCCGCGGCCCTGGTCGCCACCGGTTCCGAGGAAGAGTACGTGCAGCCGTCCATGGATTTTGCCGATGCCCTAAAATCCGCGGGCGTGGACGCCCACTACCTGTTGCTTGAGGGTGAAGACCACGCTGATACGGCCCTGTTGCTGGTGGACGAAAACAGCCGGCTATGCAAGCAGGTCATCAACATGATACTCGGCCCGGAATAAACAGAGCATCACAGGCTGAATATCATCCGGTCTTCAGCGAGGATCACCGGGCCGTCATACTGCTGTTTCATGGCATGAACAAACTCGCCCCAGATTGAGTGCCCCGGGCTCGGCCCGAGATACATGCTGGACATTTCGATCGCCGCCGGGACGCTGGTATAGGGCGCGAGGTGATACGCTACCAGTTTCTTCGCGTTTACCTCACTGGCCAACCGGCCTAGCTGGGTCGGGCTGGTGTGGCCGGTCTGAGGACGTTCTTCCATCAACTCCTCCTTATGGAAGTCCTTGAGGCTGAACTTCCCGCCCGGCGTCATGCCCAGGTCCGGCTTGACGCACTCATGCACCAGGATATCCACGTCTTTTGCCAGGGTTTTCATCCCATCAGAAACAGCAGTATCACCACTTATTGCAACGGAACCGTAGTCCGAGTCAACCCGGTAGCCCAGGCTTTTCACTGCCGGGTCGGGAAGGTGTTTTGTCTCAACGCATGATACCTTGTAATTATCAGTCTCCAATACCGTGCCCGGTCCTATGTCCCGCACTTCATAAGGAGGTGTGGCACGCGGGCGGGCGCTCATATGCGGCGGCCAGTGCTCAAGGATAGTGCCGATGAATTCCACGTTCATTGCATGCATGTATTGGATAGCGCCTTCCGACATTCGCTCCGTTCCACCCGGGCCGTACACGTACACCGGATCCTGTCTGCCGGCAATCCAGTTGGTAATCGCGTAATAGTCATAATCGGAGATATGGTCGAAGTGAAGGTGGGTGAAGAACAGGTGGTCGATCTTCATCGGGTTGATCCCCACCAGCATCAGGTTTTCCAGGACCCGGCGACCGCAGTCAAACTGCAGCACCGTGCCATCGACCACTACCGCGCAGCTTGCGCCGCCGCGCAGCGGGTCAGGTAATGCCGAACCTGAACCCGTGATGATCAACTGCATCCCTTTTTTGTCCAGGTCCGCAAGGGCGTTGGCGGGTAGTCCCGGCGACGCAGCAGCGCTGGTAGCGGCTGCAGCCTGGTTGATGGCAAGGGCCGATACTCCGGTAAGTGCTCCTCCGGTCATTGCAGTCAGTAACCTGCGGCGAACCTGATCGAACTTATTGAACGTGTTAAGTATAGACATAGCCTGTATCCATTAATTTATTTCCGAACATCGTTTATTATAAAGGATATGAAACTTCCTTTCTTTCCTTGCACAATTGTCGGCAGCTATCCGCAACCCGACTGGTTAATCGATCGCGAAAAACTTGCAAAACGCTTCCCGCCGCGCACCCGCGCCAGGGAGCTATGGCGCATTGAGGATGTTTATCTGCGTGAGGCCCAGGACGACGCCACCCGCCTGGCTATCCAGGACCAGGAAAGAGCAGGCCTGGATATCGTTTCAGATGGGGAAATCAGAAGAGAGAGTTATTCCAATCATTATGCGACGGTATGGGATGGTATTGATATCGACAACCCCGGACAAGCACTGGACCGCAGTGGTGAACCGGTTTTCGTGCCGCGTATCGTCGGCCCGATTCGGCGCAGTCATTCCGTGGCTGTTGAAGATGTGAAGTTCTTACGGGCTAATACCGGTAAGGCCATAAAAATGACGGTGCCGGGGCCTTTTACCATGACGCAGCAGGCGCAGAATGATCATTATTCATCTGAGTTGGATTGCGCCATGGATTACGCTGTCGCAGTCAACGAAGAAGTAAAGGACTTGTTTGCGGCCGGCGCAGACGTGGTACAGATTGATGAGCCTTACATGCAGTTCCGGCCGGAGAAGGCGAAAGAATATGGCATAGCGGTATTGAACAGGGCTCTTGAAGGGGTAAATGGTAAGACCTGCGTACACATTTGTTTCGGATATGCTGCATTGATTCACGATCGTCCTGAAGGATATTCATTCCTGCCGGAATTTGCCGACGCAAATTGCAACCAGGTTTCCATAGAAACGGCCCAGTCGAACCTGGATTGTACGGTACTGGAATCCCTTCCGGACAAGCAAATCCTGCTCGGCGTGCTGGACCTGTCGACGCAAGAAATAGAGACTGTTGAAACAATCAAAGCCAGGGTGTTACGGTCCCTGCCATATATAAACAAGGAACGTGTCATACTGGCGCCGGACTGCGGCATGAAATACCTGTCACTGGAGTCTGCATTCGGCAAGCTGCAGGCAATGTGTGAAGCAGCCAGACAGTTGCGGGAAGAGTTTTCGTAAAACAACCTCAGGCCTTGCCAAACCCCCCTCCTCCGGGTGTTTCCATCACAAGCAGGTCGCCGCTGTACATTTCTGTCTCGTCGTTGCCCTTAAGCTGAACGAGATCACCACCTGCGCGCACCACGTAGTTGTTACCGCATTGCCCCGGCCCGCCACCGGCCAGCCCGAATGGCGGCACTATCCGGTGCGAACTCAGCATGGTCGCGGTCATGGGTTCAAGGAAGCGCAGTTTTCGCACCACGCCGTCGCCGCCGCGGAGTTTGCCGACGCCGCCGGAGCCCTGTCGGATGGAAAATTCCTCAAGACGTACCGGATAGCGCAGTTCCAGCACTTCGGGATCGGTCATGCGGGTGTTGGTCATGTGGCTGTGCACCGCGCTGGTACCCGCGTGATCAGGACCGGCGCCCGTACCGCCGCACACGGTGTCGTAGTTCTGGTAGCGGTCGTCACCGTAGAAGATGTTGTTCATGGTGCCCTGGGACGCAGCCACTACACCGAGCGCGCCATATAGCGCGTTGGTGATGGCCTGGGATACTTCAATATTGCCCGCCATGACGGCAGCCGGATATTCCGGCGTGATCATCGAACGTTCAGGCAGGATCAACTCAATTGGCTTCAGACAGCCTTCGTTCAGCGGGATATCATCGTTGACCAAAGTCCGGAATACGTAAAGTACCGCGGCTTTACAGACCGCGGCCGGTGCGTTGTAATTGGTCGGGTTCTGCATTGACGTGCCGGTAAAATCGATGATCGCCGCACGCCTGTCACGGTCAACCGAAATCTTCACCTTGATGACACTGCCCTCATCCATCGGATATTCGAATTTGCCGTCTCCCAACACTTCTATTACCCGGCGCACCGATTCTTCGGCGTTGTCCTGAACGTGTTTCATATAGGCGCCGACCACATCCATACCGTAATGCCTGATCATTTTCTGCAGTTCCTGAAGACCGGTCTCGTTGGCGGCAATCTGTGCTGACAGGTCTGCCAGGTTCTGATCGATATTGCGACAGGGGTATTTCCCCGAACCCAGTAATTCCCTGACCTCCCGCTCACGTAATCGACCGCTCTCGACCAGCAGGAAGTTGTCTATCAATACGCCTTCCTCATCGATATGGGTGCTGTCGGGGGGTGCGGACCCCGGGGTGCGGCCGCCGATATCTGCATGGTGGCCCCGCGCCGCCACGTAGAACAGGATGTTCTCACCCTTGTCGTCAAATGCCGGCGTAACCAGGGTAACGTCAGGGAGATGGGTGCCGCCGGCATAAGGGGCATTGAGCGCATAAACGTTGCCGGGCCTGATAGTCCCCTTGTTGGCGTTGATAACGGACTTCACTGATGCGCTCATTGAACCCAGGTGGACAGGAATGTGTGGCGCGTTCGCGACCAGGTTCCCTTCGGCATTGAACAGCGCGCAGGAAAAGTCCAGGCGTTCCTTGATGTTAACGGAATAGGCGGTATTCTGCAGGGTGATGCCCATCTGCTCTGCAATCGACATGAACAGGTTATTGAACACCTCGAGCATGATCGGATCGGCCGCAGTATTGATCGTCTCACTCTGGACACGTTTAACGGTACGCTCCAGCACCAGGTGGCCGCGGCGATTGAGTGCGCCGCGCCAGCCCTGCTCCACTATGATTGTGCCTGTAGTCTCGATGATGATGGCAGGTCCGCTGACTACCTGGCCGACCTGTAACTCAGCGCGCTGATATAAGGGTATATCACTCCATTTCCCGCCGGTGTACATCCGTACCCGCTCCCGTGTGGTTGGTTCTGCGTGAGAATCCGGGGCTTCGATTTCCGGATCCATACCGGTTTCGGTAACACCGACAGCCTCTACGGACAGCGCTTCCACAACCAGGCCGCGTTCCCGGGCAACAAAGCCGAAACGCCGGCGATGCGCTTCCTCGAAATCAGACAACATCTGCGCCGCGCTGCCGGTATCTACCGGCAGGCTGGTGTCGGTACCCTCATAGCGAATAAGCGCCTTGCTGACGATGGCGATATTTTCCGGCTCCACCCCCTGCTCCTGTACCGCTGCACGCGCCGCATCTGCCAGCGGCAGACACTGCCCGTCAATAACCTCTTCCATGGACTCTCCGTCAAAATCGATACCCACCTGCGCTTCACGCATCACGCGTATCTCGGCCAGACCCATGCCATAAGCGGACAATACGCCGGCCAGGGGATGCAGGAAAATACTTTCCATACCCAGCGCGTCCGCAACCAGGCAGGCATGCTGGCCGGCCGCGCTGCCGAAGCAGTTCAGGGTGTATTCCGTCACATCGTAACCGCGCTGCAGCGAAATCTTCTTGATTGCATTGGCCATGTTTTCCACCGCGATACGCAGGAAACCCTCCGCGACATCCTCGGCAGTGACGGAATTGCCTTGTGCGGCGGAGACCTGTCCGGCCAAATCAGCAAACTGCTGCGTAACTGTTTCACGGTCAAGCTTTCCGGAGCCGGTGGGGCCGAATACGGCAGGGAAATAGTCTGGCTGTATTTTCCCGAGCATCACGTTGCAATCGGTAACCGTCAGCGGCCCCCCGCGCCGGTAACAGGCGGGGCCGGGGTTGGAGCCGGCTGATTCCGGCCCCACCCTGAAACGCGCACCGTCAAACTGGAGTATTGACCCACCGCCCGCCGCCACGCTGTGGATGTGCATCATCGGTGCGCGCATACGCACACCGGCTACCAGTGTTTCGAAACTGCGCTCGTATTCACCGTCGTAGTGGCTCACGTCCGTGGAAGTGCCGCCCATATCGAAACCAATCAACTTGTGAAAGCCGCTCATCACTGCGGTACGCGTCATACCGACTACACCGCCGGCAGGACCTGACAGAATGGCGTCCTTGCCCTGGAAGCGGCGGGCATCGGTCAGGCCGCCGTTGGACTGCATGAACATCAGCCGGGGACCGCTGTCATCCCTGACGCACAGTTCATCGGCAACCTGCCGCACATAACGCTGCAGTATGGGAGACAAATAGGCATCAACGACAGTCGTGTCACCGCGCGAGACCAGTTTGACCAGGGGGCTGACTTCGTGACTCAGGGAGACCCGGGTAAAGCCGATCTCCTTACAGATTTCTCCCACCCTGAGTTCGTGGCCGGAGTAGCGATAACCATGTATAAAGGCAACGGCCACCGCCTGTATGCCACTGTCAAAGGCTGCCTGAAGTTCGGTCCTGAGCCGTTCCTCATCCAGGGGGCACAACACCTCGCCGCCGGCACTGACCCGCTCGTCAGCCTCAATCATCTGTTCATAAAGCAGGGCCGGCAACACTATATCGAGATCAAACAGGCGCGGACGGTTCTGGTAACCGATACGCAGGGTATCGCCGAAACCCCGGGTGGTAACAAACAGCGTGCGTTCACCTTGTCGTTCCAGCAGCGCGTTGGTCGCAACGGTGGTGCCCATCTTGACATGCTCGATGGTGTCCGCAGGGATGCCGGCTCCCGGTGCCAGTCCGAGCACGGCGCGGATGCCCTGGACCGCCGCATCCCGGTAGCGCCCGGGGTTTTCCGAGAGCAGCTTATGGCTGATTAATTTGCCGTCGGGAGACTTGGCGACAATATCGGTAAATGTGCCGCCGCGATCAACCCAGAATTGCCACATGTTTGAATGTCCTTGTTCCGAAATGGTTTTTTGATTCTAACTGATTTATATCGATATAGGGTGAGACCTGGGATGAAATTTGGGTTATTCTTGTTTACGACATTATCCCGGGGGTAATCATGAAAAACAGATTTTCCAAGCTGATTGTGTCCTGCCTCATCCTCACCGTATTTGCCGGGCCGGCGCCTGCAGAAGATGCACCGACACTGGCAATCAGCGGCGGTATGCTCGTTGACGGCTATGGCGGTTTGCCTGTGCAAAATGCCGTAGTGCTGGTTGCCGGTGATCGAATTACCACGGTCGGTGACGTGAATTCGGTGAATATCCCCGACGGGGTAAAAACACTGGATGCCAACGGCATGACCATCCTGCCGGGGTTATGGGAGTCACACGGGCACTTATTCCATATCGGCGAGGGAGACCCGGCTTCGTTTCCTGTGAAGTTCAAGCCCCAGGCACAATCCATCATGGCGGCCGCCGCCAGGACATCACTGCTGGCAGGCATTACAACTTTTCGCGACACCGGCGGTCCGATTCAAGAACAACTTGCACTGAAAGCGGATATCGAAGCAGGCAAGTTGCCCGGTCCCAGGCTGTTCCTGGCCGGGCCAATCCTGCACCAGCGGAATCCGGACAAGCCCAACATCAGGAGAGATTACCTGGTCGGTTCCCCTGAAGAGGCAAAACAGGTCACACAGGACGTCATCGGACTGGGAGTCGACCAGGTAAAGGTATACGGTTTCTGGGACCTCCACATACTCAAGGTGATCGTGGACACGGCCCATAAGGCCGGTCTCGGCGTGGACGCCGACGTGCGCCACATCAACGCCTACCGCACCGCGATCGAGGCTGGTGTCGACCGCATGCACCACGTGTTTACCGCCGATCCGTTATCGGACTACAAGGATGAGGACATCCGCCTCATGGTACGCGGAATAAAACCCGTCCCGACCGGACCCAGGGCCAATATCCTGCGCGGACCGTTCATCATACCGACCATCGAAATGCGCAATGCCTACGTGCGCGTGTTTGCTTTCCCCGAATTTACGGATCACCCCCGCTTCAGGGAACAATATTCTGAAGAGGTGTACGCGCACCTCCGGTGGTCCTGGAGTAACCCGAACGCGGTGCCATGGGGGATCGGCGCGCCGGAACGCATCAAGATGGCCAAGCGCAAGTTGGAAACGTTTATTGCAGCCGGCGGTCGGGAGCAGATCGTTGCCGGAACGGACGCAGGCGCACCGTTTAATGTGCACAGTCCCCTGACCCGGGAGATGCAGCATTACCTTGGGGCCGGATTGACGCCCATGGAAGTGATCCAGAGCGCCACATTGCGGCCTGCACAGATGCAGGGAGTGGAAAAAGACCTGGGTACGGTAACCGCAGGCAAGCTCGCCGACATGGTGATCGTGGACGGCGACCCGCTGCAGAATATCACCCTGCTGCAGCACAGGATCGTCCTGATCATCAAGGGTGGAGAAGTGTATACACCAGATAAATAAATCGTATGTTGAAATTATCTGATTGTCCGGGCACTTCACTCATTCAAATTAATTTACAGGAGATAAGCCATGTTTAAGACAATGCCACGATTTTTTGTAATAGCCATTTGGTCGATGTTCTTCACTACTCCTGTGAACGCCCAGGATATGTCCCAATATTACACAGTGCAGAACCCCGGGGATTTTACGATTGACTGGACCGGGTTCTATCACCGTATGAACGAACACACGGCCAGGGTCAGGGACCAATTCCCGCATCACCTGGACCTGGCCTACGGCTCTGATCCAAAACAGGTCCTTGACCTTTACCTGCCTGAGGGCGAAGTATCCAATGCCCCGGTGTTTCTGTTCCTGCACGGCGGCGGCTTCCGTGAAGGAGACAAGGCGCATTACGGCTCGGTCGCCGAACCTTTCGTCAAAGCTGGGGTGATCACGGCGGTCGCCAGCTATCGCCTGACCGGCAGCGGCGCGCATTACCCGGATCAGCCGGATGATGTAAAAAGCACTGTCAAATGGTTATTTGAAAACATCGGACAATACGGCGGCAACCCTGAAGCCATTTACGTGGGCGGCCATTCGGCCGGCGCCATCCTGTCTGCCGACATCGGCGTTGACCGCGCATGGTTGGTGGAGATGGGCATGCCGAAGGAGATTGTCAAAGGCATCATCCCCGTGAGCGGGCCTTACGATTTACGCGCCAGGGGCCGACCCGGTGAGGTATATGCCTATGCCCCGACTCCGGAACTGCGGGAGCAGGCCAGCCCGGTACTGCACGTCACAGACCCGGTGCCCGTCGCACTGGTCGCAGTCGGCTCTGAAGAGGGGTACCAGGAGTCGTCCATGGCAATGACTGAAGCGCTACAGGCAGCCGGTGTCGACGCCCATTACCTCCTGCTGGAGGGAGAGGACCATGCCGACACGGCGCTGTCGCTGGCGAACGGAGAAAGCGAACTGTTCAAGAAGACTCTGGAGATGATTCAGGATGCAGATTAACTGCAGGATACTGGGGTCAGAGCAAATGCTCTGACCCCATTGCTTAAACCCGGTATTCCTTAAAAATCAAACGATTTACGCACCGATAAAGAGACCATGCGCGGCCAGGGACGGACCATTCCCGGGGGGACCCACCCAGGTAAGCCAAGCCGGGACGGCTGATTGCCGCCGTTGAAGATGTAAGCCAGGGTTTCGTCCTCATCCAGCACGTTGTCCAGGCTCACCACCGCAGACCAGCCATCGCCGTTAACGCCGGCTCTCAGGTTTAGAACGGAATAACTGTCCATCTCACGATAAGTGATAAAGGTCGGCCTCAATTCATTGGTCTGTTCATCCACCCAGGAAAAATCACCACCGATAAACCCGGTCCAGCCGGCCCACCCCAGGGGTAGTTCATAACGGCCGTTCAAGCTGAAGGTGGTTTCCGGGACATGGGGAATTCTATCGCCATCCATACCGTTGGCCGGTATCGGCGCGTCCGCGGTCAGTTCCGCATCGCTGTAGTTAAACGTAGCGCCGAAAGACAGTCCTTCAGCAGGATGTACCTGGGCTTGCAGTTCAACCCCGAGGACTTCCGCGGTACCTCCATTTCCCCGGTAAGAGAAAGTCAGCCCACCGGGAGCGGTTGCCTGTTGCCGGGCCTGTATATCCGTCCAGTCAAGATAGTAAAAGGAACCATTAAAAATGAATTTACTATCCGCCCATTCACTTTTGAACCCGACTTCATAGCTGTCCACCGAGTCGGAACCAAACCCCGCGGGAATGGTGACGCCGGCGATACTGGCTGCCGTCTGGTCGTTCGGCCCGCCGGAGCGGAATCCCTGGGCAAACTGGAAGTAGGCTAATACGTCATCAGTGATATCCATGGAGACATTCGCCTTGAAAATGATGTCCTTTTCGCCAAATGCAAGTTCCGGGCCGGGGCCGGTGCCGGGCCTGCCCGGAAAGCCGGTCACCGCTGCGGCGATTTCCGATAACTCGAAATCAAACCAGCGGAAACCGCCCGTCACATTCAGCCGTTCCGTAATGTCCCATGACAACTCGCCGAATAACGCTTTCTCATCAACCGAGGTGTCCACTGTCCGGTCCAACAACGAAATTGACTCAGGTGTGACCCTGCCGCTCACCGGGTCTACCGTTATCACCTTGCTCCTGAAGAAACGTTCTTCCGACTGGCGAAATCCACCAAGCAATAACTGAAAAGGACTGTCCCAACTGGAAGCAAAGCGGATTTCATTGGTGAATAACTCGCGATTCTGGGGCTGAACAATAAAAGACTGCCCGGTGCCGTCAGCAGGAAAAGACAGGCGGGTGATAATCTCAATCTCGGCAGAGGCGTCCCGTCTGGAGTATGTATCCCGCTGCATCATGGATGATGTGAAAATCACATTGCCCCACTCCGGGTCATATTCAAACTTGACGTTGTACATGTCGGTCTTGTCATCAAAGCTGGCGTCGGACATATCCGTGTTGTAATACTTGGTAGGCGTTGGACCGCCGTTGAGCGTCGGGCTTACGGGAAGATCGATCAACTGGTCCATCCACCCGGCCCTGGCATTAGTCCTTGCATCCTGGTGCATGCCCAACACCGAAAATTTCAGATTATCCGTCACCTGTACAGCCAGTATGCCGCGCAGGGCTTCGGTGTCATCGTCATTGCCGTCTTTCCTCCACTGATCGTCGATATAACCATCGTTATCAATCTTTATCCCGGCAAACCTGAGTGCCACCCTGTCCTTGACGATGGGTATGTTGACCATTGCATCGACCGTGTAACCGAGGCCGTCCGAGTGGCGGGTGGAATTGAACCCCGCGCCGACGTCCATGGAGGCCTGGCTCATATCGGGGTAAGCAGGTATCCACCTGATCGCACCGGAAAGGGAACTGGAGCCGAAGGTGGTTCCCTGAGGCCCTTTCAGCACCTCGATACGGTCCATATCGAACAGTCTCACGTCAATTGAGCGCCCGCCGGCCGCTGTCAGCATGTTGCCGGTAACGACGATTTCATCGAAATACAGACCCACGGTACCGGCGCCGGCCGAGTTGATGCCGCGTATGTTGTAGCGCTTGTCACCGGGCCCCTGGTCGACGGCACTCAAACCCGGCACCTGGCGGAAAAAATCGTTGAAGTCCAGCGCCCCTGCTTCCTGCAGGCTGTCCCCGCTGATCGCCTGCACGGACAGGGGTATGTCCTGGATCAACGTGTCACCGCGCTTGGTGGCGGTCACCACGATCTCTTCGATCTGGGACTGCGCTACCGGTGTAATTCCGAACAGCAAAATGAGCAGGCTGACGGGTAGAATATAATGGATCTTGTTGACTGAACGACAATCTTGATTTTTCATTTTTTACCTCACTCGTTCGGGGGTTGATAGGCAAACTCCATGCGCGGGTAGGCCTTGCCTTTGTAGATGATGGTCTCAATCTGGCGAATGTTCTCTATGTCATCAAGCGGGTTAGCGGTCAGGATCAGGAGATCGGCCAGTTTCCCAGCCTCCACCGTGCCCAGTTGATCTTCAACGCCGATTACCCTTGCGCCGTTGAGTGTGGCCGCCACCAGGGCTTCCATCGGACTCATTCCTGCTTGAACGAACAGCTTCACTTCCCAGGGGAGATTGTAGCCCTGGAAGTTGAATCCCACCGGTCCTCCTGCGTCGGTCCCGGTGGCGACAATTACTCCGGCCTGGTGCGCCTTCAGGATATTCTCACTGAAGACAGGAATCTTATCTTCGGCCCACTGGTAAACCGGCATGTCGGCCACTGCCAGGAAGCGGCGGGTCTCTTCAGCCCGGTAGTCCGGGTCCTGCATATAGTCCAGGAGAAAATGGGGAACACTGTCACGCAGTATCGGATCATTGAGGTCAGCGGCCGCCTCGTCGTGGCGCAGGAACGCCTCCCAGAGACTGTGGGTGGGAACAAACATCACGTTGTTCTCGACCATGTCCTGCAGAATGGTATCGCCGGGCGGGATGGGGTCTTCAAGCCCATGGACGATAGCCGTTGATGACATTGCCACGGCCGAATGAAATTCGTCCAGGTTGATGGCGTGTGTATAGATGGGCACATCGTTTTCATGGGCGATCTTTGAAATGGCCATCATCATCTCTTCGCTCATTCTTTTGTAGGTGCCTGATGCTCCCAGACCGTCCTCGATGATCACCTTGAACCCATCCGTGCCCCGGCTGATGTAGTCCCGGGCGCGTGCCACGGCATCATCGGCATCAGCCAGGGCGCCGCCGTGCCGGCTGCCCCATCCGTCCACAGGTGTAAAAGAACGGCCCATTACGTATAGCCTGGGCGAGAGCAACCGCTCTTCCTGCTCGGCCTGGCGCTGTTCGAAGATCCAGTCCACCTTGGAGGATACGTTCAGGACCGCGGTGACGCCGTTGTACAGAAAAGCTCTCGGGTTGTTCTCAATGACCTGGGCTTTCTCTTCGGGTGTAAGCTGGAAAACTATGGGGGCGTCCATGTGGACGTGGGCATCGATTAAACCGGGGATGATATATTTCCCGCTACCGTCGATAGTCTCTGCTCCTGAAGAAACCGTTAAGTCAGGACCGATTTCATCGATTCGGCCATCGGCTATGCGGATATCGACCCCAGCCTGCGGCTCAGACCCGGTACCGTCGATCAAGGTGACATCTGTAATGATGAGTTCGCTACCGGAACCTGGCTGGTCGCCCGAACAACCCGGCAACCACAACAGCAGCATAAGGATGATGCCTGTGGACTTCTGCAACGCTATCCCCCCATTCCCCCGTGAGATTATTGGAAGACTTAGATAACTTCCCCAGGATTATCTCAGTAATCTGGCATGTTTTCAAATATTAATACTTTCCTCATGTTTGCAGATAAAGGCTATATATTTCGTAGTGCGATAGAAAAAGATAGAGAAATTGAATATTTTTGACAAATATGCTATAGTTTTTGTCGTTTTTATCAAAAACTATGGCAAATTATGGCAGATCTTTACCTTGTCACCGATATCTCCACCCGTAATGCCCTGCAAAGGCGTTTTCGTCGCGGCGAACTTACGCGGGTACGTAACGGTGTCTATGTAGACAGCCATGACTCTGCCGAGATAGCAGAGATCATACGCAAGGAGTGGGTGACGATTGCCAATGTTCTGTTCGCTGATCCGGTTGCCGTGTACAGAACAGCGTTTGAGCTTGGTCCCGCCAACAACCGTGTCTACTTAATGGTCGCCATGGGCAAGCGCCGTAGCGTCACTGTCGGCCCCCTGCAACTGAGTATCGAACCCGGCGACGTGGAACATGGCGTAGAGCACTTCAACCTGTCGATGCGGCGCAGCAATGTGCCGCGCCAACTACTGGAAAATCTCACGTCGGCACGAACCAAAAAGGGTTTTAAGAAAAAATTGGGGCGAGAGTGGGTGGAGTCACAGTTACTGAATGAAGTGACTGTTCGCGGTGAAACCGGCGTAAACCGGCTGAGAGATGAAGCGGCCGCCTTGGCGCCATTGCTTGGTATGGAAAAGCAACAGCAACAACTCAATAATATGGTATCAGCCATCTTAAAGACCCATCCGGTTGATGGCGTCCTGACGACACAAGCCGCTATTGCACAGGCGCTGGGCAAGCCCTTCGACCGGGATAGACTCGAGCGCTTTTCAAGATTATCAAGCTATCTCAACAAACTCGATCTAAGTGAACACGCCTATACGTATGATAACGCCGGCTGGCGCAATCTTGCTTTCTTTGAAAGCTATTTCTCAAATTATATCGAGGGGACACGGTTTACCATTGACGAAGCCGAGGGTATTGTCACCTCCGGTCGGGCGCTGTATCAACGTCACGAAGACAGCCACGATTTGTTGTCCCATAACGACATCACAGGTGACCACACTGAGATGACGCGTACCCCTGATAGCGCCGACAGCTTCATCGACATGCTTAAATTACGACACAGCATCTTGCTGGCGCAACGTCCTGACAAACGGCCGGGTCAGTTCAAAAACGCGCCCAATCAGGCCGGATCAACGTTTTTTGTCCCGCCGGATCAGGTTGAGGGTACCCTGTTGCAGGGCTTTGATTTATATCGGCACGTGGAGGCTGGTATCAAACGTGCACTATTCATGCATTTCCTCATAGCTGAAGTACATCCATTCAACGATGGCAATGGGCGCATGGCGCGTATTATGATGAATGCTGAACTGGTGGCGACTGATCAACACAAGATTATCGTGCCGACAGTCTGTCGTGAAAATTACCTGGGTGGTTTACGCCGGGCGACGCGACAGGACAGCTTTCGCATCCTCACTAAAGTCCTGCACCAGTTGCAGCAATACAGCGCGGCGCGGAACTGGTCGGATTACGGCGATGTCAAGACACAATTGCTTAGCCATGCAGCCAACCAGGAAGCCGATGATGGACTGATGATATTTAACAAACAGCTGAGTCAATATACGGGGGATTATCAGGCGGGCTGACAACCCTGTTCCGTTTTCTTGTGTTTCTTCGTACCATTATCATATGTAGTCCCACTCCCTCTCCCCAACTGCATTAACTGAATGTATTGTCATTCCCGGTCGCAGCTATCCAGCCTCCGTCTTTTCTGATTCGATCAATATCTCGCGTGCGCGTTGCAGTTCGAAGAGCGCGTCCCGGGTAAGATCGCTGCGCGCGAATGTTGCTTCCCGGGCGCTGTGTATGATCTCCTCCGCCCTGCGCAAGCTCCCCACCGCCGTCGGGTGGAGGTTCACGCCGTCGAGAACGATGATGGCGTCTTCCGTCTCGTAGGCCGCCCGCCGTATCAGTTCGCGGGCCCGCGCGCCCTCGAGAAACCCCTTCTCAAGGCTGGACTCCAGAAGTTCAGTGGTTTCGCGGATGTTTTCGAGTGCGTTGATGACCCGCAGGAACGCGCCGATAGCGAGGACCTCGCTGGCGGACAAATCGGTCTCGGTTCCAAAGCGTTTGGTGAGCGCGACACCTACTCCCGAGTTCCTGAACGTGTCGAGATTGTAGATATCCACCGCTTCCTCGACCGACTTCACAAAGCCGCTGTGGAATAGTGGTCCTGCGTCCGCCGCCTCGACCACCGGCGGGGTATTGAACTGGTGCGTGTCCTTGTAGCCATCGTCCAGCGGTATCAACTCGGTCGGCTTTCCGGGCGCGAACTCCTCACCGGTGGCATGGACGATGCTGCCGAGATTCACGACACGGCCCTGCGGCAGTACGCTTGCCTGGAGCGAGGACGCGCCGGCATTGATATGGCAGACATTGCAGCGGGCGTTGCTGTTATCCCTGTCGATGAAGAGTTCCTGCCCGCGCAACGCCAGGTCTCCCTTCAACGGCAGTGGAAGCGAGAGTTCCTCCTGGCGCCCGAGGGTCAGCATGAACGCTTCCAGCGCATCCAGTTCCTCGTCGGTGGGAAGACGGAAGTCGACCCCGGGCTCGCGGGCAAGCGTCCTGGGCATGTGCTGAATGATGGCCCCGATGGCGAAAGACCGGAGGCTGCCGTCGCCGGGCGCCCCGTCCCCCGCCCACCCGGTGAGCGGCTCCATGAAATCGAGCTGGTTCTCCATGCCCTCGTGGGGCATGCCTTCCACGCTGGTGCGAACGGAACGCAGGGAATTCACCGTGCGCATTACGAAATCATTCTCGATATCGCCGAAACCGTCGGGGTTCATCAGGACCAGGCCCCACTCCCGCAGGAGATCGGCTTTCTCGAAGTTCTCCCTGAATTCAGGCGCGAACTCGTGGATGAAGAGCGGGTCATCGTCGGGCAGCGTGGCGATGAATGCCGGTGTGATGCGCCAGTTGTCCTCGGGGCGGTGACAGGTCACGCAGGTCCGGCCGTTTCCGTCGAATGTCTCATTGAAAAAGATATCCTCTCCCAGCGCCACGAGATCCCCATCGGTGCTCGCAGGCAATCCCGGGAAAAGAGAATATAAACACACGAACAGGACGACGACTGCCAGTATCGGCTTCACGTTTCTATCCTGGTGGTAGCAGAAAGTGCCTTATACATGGGCGTTGTATTCCCTGCGCACGTAAACCCTCGCGGCTGGAAACAGCAGTGCTTCAAGTATTCAATATCAACCCTGCACTGTCAAGAAGCTCACGATGGGTTTGCAGAATTTCTGTAACAGCGACAGGGTCAGCCAGTCCTTGTTCTGCGGCCTGTACGAAGTTGCCCATGAGACCGGAGTACTCGGCTTCTTCCCGTACTCCGGGGCGCTCTCCCGAGAGAACGACTGAACGGGGTTCGTCCTCATCCGGCCATTCCACCGCAATTTGAAGGCGATAATCTGCGTTACCTCTCATATCCACCGAGATTCCGAGCTCCGTTTCTCCGAGCCGGCCCATAAGTGAGACCTGGAGCGGGAAATCGCCCTGTGATTTGTCAGGCACAGCAAGATTCGTCAGCGCCCTGCCCCGGGCCCGGCACAGCCAACGAACCAGGTCATGACAATGTGTGCCCAGCACAAAAAAAGGTCCCCCGCTACGCGCCGGGTCGCGAATCCAGCTTTTCCCGGCCGCTAAACGGTCAATTCCCAGTTGATAGCTGCAATGTACCCTGCGGGGAACAACCCCGTCGCCTTTCGATCGGCGCAGACGTCGAATCTCGTCGTTGAAACGAAGGCGATAGCCGAGGTGAAAGAGAACGTTTGCAGATGGAAGAACAAGTTCAAGCCGCCGCAGTTCGTCACGGGTTATACACAGCGGTTTCTCGACCATGACTGACTTGCCCGCCTGCGCTGCCTTCAAAGCCATCCCGGCGTGAAGATCATTGGGCGCGGCAATCGTGAGCGCATCCACCTCGGGCAGGATATCTTCCAGACTCCTGAACCAGGGAAATTCCGTTCCGGGCGGCCTGCGCGAGACGACGCCGACCAGGCGCGCGCCGTGCGCCACCAGGTGTTTTGCATGAATCCTGCCGGCATCTCCCCAGCCGACGATACCTACTCGTAGACTCAATGCAGAAGGCCTTGTTTCATCCTGTATTGCTACAACTTGTTACGATAAACCTTGCCGCCTTTCATCACCAGCAGGATATTGCGTAATGCCTTGATATCCTGCGTGGGATCGTTGTCCACAGCCACGACATCGGCATATTTGCCCACCTCCAGCGAGCCTATCTCGTTTTCTGCTTCCAGCATCCTGGCGGTTTCTGTGGTTGCCGAGCGCAACGCCTGCAGCGGGGTCATGCCCGCTTCCACGTAGTATTGGGCCTCGCGCGCGGTCGCGGTGGTCCCGTCATTGGGTTCGGCAGGCATCTGGTCGGTGCCCAGGGCGATATTCACGCCTTCCTCAATGGCCATCTGAAGCGCCTTCCAGTGGGCCTTGCCAGCGGAATCGCGCCGTTTCAGGTACCAGGGCGGGGAACCGATACGCTCAAAAAACGGTGCAGAGGCCGGCTGGCTGACGACGATGGTCGGCACCAGCCAGGTGCCGTGCTCCTTCATCTGCTTCAGCGTCGGACGATCCAGGAAATAACCGTGCTCCACGCAATCAAGCCCGTAGTCTACTGCAATGCTTGTCGCAACCGGGGAGCCGGAGTGGGCCGTCACCTTTACGCCGAAACGGTGGGCCGCGTCGATCACCGCATGGATTTCCTCGGGCATCATCAATGCTTCGGCAAGTCCGCCGCCGTCGGTGGCTATGCCACCGGAAATCGCTATCTTGATCCATTTCGCACCGGCGGCGATCTGGGTACGGGCTCCTTTTACCAGTTCGTCAGGCCCGCTGAATTTTTTTCTGCCTTCCTTTTTCGACCCATGACCTGCGACTATCGTAAGGGGTTGGCCGGCGCTGAAGATACGCGGTCCGTGCGCCTGGCCCTTGTTTATCGCCCGCATCAGGGCCAGGTCGGCATGATGCAGATCTCCTGTCAAACGAATGGTTGTAACGCCGGCTTGCAGGCTCTCACGCGCGTTCATTGCCATGCGCAACGCCAGCGCCGCTTCGCTTTCGTTGTCCAGTTCGGCCTTCATCTTGCCGGGCAGGACCAGACCAAGGTGAACGTGCATGTTCATCAGGCCGGGGATCAGCCAGGCGCCCTTGGCGTCTATCTGTTCGGCGCCGTCAGGGATTTCCACGTCGCCGGCTGCACCGATAGCCGCGATCCGTTCCCCTTCGACGACGATAACGGCATTTTCTATCGGCGCTTTACCCTCCAGGTCCACCACTGTGCCACCGACGATGGCAGTAACTGCATTCGAATCAATTGCCTGGACAGATAGCGCAAGGAATACCAGTAATAGAGCGCTAAAACTTAACCGGGTATTTCTCATTTCAATAACCCCCCTTCTGTGCCTGGGGACGGATTTCAAGTCCGTCCCCTTCTATGTATCACTACAACTTGTTGCGGTAAACCTTACCGCCCTTGATCACCAGCAGGATATTGCGCAATGCCTTGATATCTTCCGTCGGGTCCCTGTCCACGGCAACGATATCGGCGTACTTGCCTGCTTTCAGGGAACCGATCTCGTCTTCCGCCTCAAGCAGTCTCGCGGTCTCGATGGTCGCAGAGCGTAACGCCTGCAACGGCGTCATGCCTGCTTCCACGTAGTATTGCGCCTCGCGTGCGGTCGCCGTGGTTCCGTCGTTTGGTTCGGCCGGCATCTGGTCGGTACCCAGGGCAATGTTCACGCCTTCTTCAATGGCCATCTCAAGAGCCCGCCAGTGCGCCTTGCCGGTGGAATGAAGCCGTTCCAGATACCACGGCGGGGATCCTATGCGCTCGTAAAACGGCCGTGTCCCAGGTGCGGTGACAACGATGGTCGGCACCAGCCAGGCGCCGTGTTCCTTCATCTTCTTCAGGGTGGGACGATCCAGGAAATAACCGTGTTCCACGCAGTCAAGCCCGGCTTCTACGGCGACCTGCGTCGCTGCCGGGGAGCCGGAGTGGGCCGTGACCTTGGCGCCGAACCGGTGGCCTGCGTCGATCACCGCATGGATCTCTTCGGGTGTCATCAGCGCCTCGGCAAGACCGCCGCTGTCGGTGGCTATGCCGCCCGATATGAGGATCTTGAGCCACTTCGCCCCGGCGCTGATCTGCGTACGCGCCGCCTTGACCAGTTCGTCAGGGCCGTCGTAATTGGTTTTGCCGGGCAACTTCGAACCATGTCCTGCAGTAATAGTGAGTTCTTCGCCGGCGCTGAAGATGCGCGGCCCGTCGGCCTGGCCCTTGTTTATCGCCCGCATAAGGTCCAGGTCGGCATGGCCGCGGTCACCCGTCAAACGAATGGTGGTGACTCCGGCCTGCAGGCTGTCACGCGCGTTCATGGCCATGCGCAGCGCCAGCGCCGCCTCGCTTTCATCGGACAGCGCGGCCTTCATCTTGCCGGGCAGGACGAGGCCCAGGTGAACGTGCATGTTCATGAGGCCCGGGATCAGCCAGGTGCCGCTGGTGTCTATCTGCCTGGCGCCGTCCGGAATTTCCACGCTGCCGGCTGCGCCTATTGCCGCAATACGATCCCCATCCACGAGAATAACGGCGTTTTCCAGCGGCGCATTACCCTCCAGGTCCACCACTGTGCCACCGACAATGGCGGTGGTGCCGGTTGCATTCGTTGCCTGTGCAAACATGGTGAGAAACGCCAGAACTATTGGAATCCAACGGGGGCAGATTTGAAATCTGTCCCCTGTACTTCTGAACAGTGCCCGGCTGATACTCATATTACACCACTCCCCCTCTCTGACTTGAACATCTCTTGTTGTTCTGCGGACACGGCTACCCTTGCCGGCTACCGGATTGGCCGACACCGTCTCTTCCACGTCAATGGTTTGCGAGTAAGCATACTCCACAGGTATTTTTGTTTCAATTACATATATTTGTTATCTTTATTTATGGCCACGACACTCCATAAATATGCCAGATACAATTCAGGTCAAGCACGAGACCTGGTCTTCCGGATATAAATTTATTCTCGCCACTATCGGCGCCGCCATAGGCCTGGCGAATATCTGGCGGTTTCCATACGTCACGGGCACAAGCGGCGGATCGACATTCGTCCTGACCTATATCGTCGTTTCCCTGTTGTTTGTCATGCCGATAATCATTGCGGAACTGGTGATCGGCCGTTACGGCGGGCAAAGCATGATCGGCAGCATGCGGAAAGCGGCAACCGACCATGGCGCAAGTCCCCGATGGTCACTGATCGGGTACCTGGGGTTGTCTGCCATGACGTTGATCCAGTTTTTCTATTTCGTCATCGCCGGCTGGGTGCTGTATTACTTTTTTCTGTCCGTATCTGCCGGTTTCAGTGACATTGACGCGCAAACCTCGTCACGAATGTTCGATGCGCTTAAACAAAGTCCGTACGCGTTGGTGATATGCCAGGCGTCCCTGATTGTTATTACGGGATTTATCATCGCCAGGGGAGTGCGCAAAGGGGTGGAAAAATCGGTAAGCTGGTTAATGCCGGTTTTATTTATCTCGCTGATATTATTCGTCTGTTACGGTATTTACCTGGGTACGATAAAAGAAGCCGCACAATTCCTGTTTTCATTCGATTATAAGAAACTGAATTTCGAAGTTATACAACTGGCGATGGGGCAGGCATTTTTTTCGATAGGCGCCGGCGCCGGCTTCATCATGACTTATGGCGCCTACCTGAAGAAAGACGTTTCCATCCCGAAATCGGCATTAATCATCATTACTGCAGACGTGGGCGCGGCATTACTGGCCGGACTGGCAGTCTACTCGGTTGTATTTGCATTCAGGATGCCCGTCGATTCCGGCCCGGGATTGATTTTTGTCGCTTTGCCTGTCGCGTTCGGACAGATGCAGTTTGGACCCGTATTCGGCGTGATGTTTTTCGGCGCGCTGCTTGCCGCTGTCATTCCTACATTGATTTCAGGCTATGAACAGGTGGTATGCTGGTTGATTGAACTCAATATAGGCAGCAGGGCAAAAGTGTCTGTTCTACTGGGTTTTCTGGTCTGGCTGGGTGGATTACCTGCGATCCTTTCATTTAATCACTGGTCCGATATACATTTATTCGATGTTGCGCCGGTCCTGAAAGGTAAAAATATTTACGAGTTATATGAAATAGTGGCAGTGGTGTTTCTTCTTCCCATTTGCGGCCTGGCTATCGCAGTATTTTCCGGCTGGTTACTTCCCGATAAAACCTGTCAGGATGAGTTGGGTACAAGCAATAGCTTCATCTATGTATTGTGGAAATTTTCGCTGAAATTCGTTGCGCCCTTGTGCATGTTAATAATATTGTTTGCCAATATTATCAATATGTTATAGACATTTATGACGGCGCCAGATATCACCCGGTCGCGACCTGGACAAAAACGGCAAGACAAACTACCCGGAATCCGAAATGACAGTTAATCCTCATCGAACGCAGCACCTGCTGCCTCACCACAGGGTATCTCCCTATTTCTCGAAAACCGAGGAGCTGGGCTGGGAGCAATACACGGTTTTTAACCATATGATTACGCCCACCCTGTGCAAACATATACCTCCCGATGAGGTTTACAGGGCATTAACGACGAAAGCCATATTAGTACCTACGGGTGCGGAACGGCAGATTGAAATAACCGGTAAGGATGCGGTGAAATTTATGGACTACCTCGTTACCCGGGACATAGCAAAACTTGCTCCCGGGCGCTGCAGTTATACATTCATGTGTGACGAAAACGGGGAAATTATCGCAGACGGCATTGTTGTCTATATATCTACGCAGCGACTCTGGTTCGGCGTGTCGGACGGCGACGTTGAATTGTGGGCCCGCGGCATCGCACTTCACAGCAATTATGAGGTCATGGTCAGGGAGGCTGACGTGGCGCCGTTACAACTCCAGGGACCGAGGTCCCGTGATATTTTGCGCACCATCATCGGTGAGTCCATCGACGAACTGAAGTTTTTTCGTTGCATGGAAACGGAAATCTCAGGCGCTGCCTGTGTCATATCGAGAACCGGTTGGACCGGCGAACTGGGTTATGAGGTGTACCCGGTCAAATCCAAACAGGCGCCGGCTGTGTGGGATGCCATCGTTGAGGCGGGAAACCCCTTTGATATGCTGGTATCGGGACTTTCCTGGAGCAAGGCGCTTGAGTCCGGGCTGATGGTATTTTCC
Organism: Gammaproteobacteria bacterium; assembly: GCA_965208655.1. Classification (GTDB taxonomy): domain Bacteria; phylum Pseudomonadota; class Gammaproteobacteria; order Eutrophobiales; family Eutrophobiaceae; genus JAAXHV01. The sequence continues at coordinate 532,939 of CBDBPJ010000003.1, read as the reverse complement.
ATGGGCACCCGGGATGAGCGTATCAACCCGCTTGAACACTGGCGCACAAACCTTGTGGACCTGGATAAGGGGCCGTTTCTCGGGCGGGCTGCCCTGGAAAAGATATTAGCCGACGGCGGTCCATCAAGAAAAATTATAGGTCTCGCGGGCGGTGCTGAGCCGTTATCACGGATCGAAAGGCCGTGTAGAATCAAGTACCAGGACAAGGATATAGGCGTGACGCGCTCCCTGGCCTTCTCTCCATCACTGCAGCGGAACATCTGCATGGCGCTGGTTGAGCGGAAATATATTGATAAAGGGCTTAACCTGGTTGTAGAACATCCTGATGGGATGGTGGAAATGACAGTCACGGAATTACCGTTCGTCGATAAGGACGGTTTGCGGGTCAGATCCTGAGTGAATTCACAATGAAAGAAAAAATTCGACCGGAAGAAAAAGCACTAGGGCTGGATACGCCCATCACGCGCAGGGATTTCGTTGGCAGTACCTTAATCGGCGCCGGAGCAGGGTTAGTGGCAGCGACCCCACCTGGTTTCCTGGCGGCAGAAGCCAATTCAGTGCAGCAACCCGGTTTCACTATCCTGGGGCCGGATTGGACAGGTCCCGGGGGTACCGGAGACTACGCCTTCGCCAACGGCAATACCCACGATGTAGTCAATACCGCCCACGCCCTCAGGGACGACAGGCTTGAGCAGGCGATAAATACAGCTGAGGATGTAGACGGGCTCTATGACCTGGTAATAGTTGGAGGAGGCTTTTCCGGATTTGGCGCCGCCTATGCATTCAAGGAGAAGACAGGCGGTAAACAGAAATGTCTCGTACTGGATAACCACGCCATGTTCGGCGGTGAGGCAAAACAGAATGAATTCATCGTGGACGGTTACCGTCTCTATGGTCCACAGGGCTCAAATTCCTTTGTCGTGCATACCGACAAACCGTCTTTTCCCGAACTCTGGTACAAATTGGATTTGCCTACCGAATTTGAGTTTGAAGAATTATCGGGTACCGATAAAGACATCAAGTTTGCGCCGGACAGTTTCGGACCCATGATGAAGTGGCCGGAAAGCGCCAGCACCGGCTATTATTACGATACCGGCGGAGATGGAAAATGGGTAATGGATGCGCACCGGAACGGCTTCAGGGACGCCCCGATTTCCGAGAGTTTCCGGCGTCAACTCGATGATGTCCTGCATAACCGAATCAAACCGGAAGGTATCAGCGGGGATTGGGAAAAACAATTCGATTCCATGACTTATCACGAATTTCTGGTCAATAAACTGAATGTTTCGAAAGACGTTCTCTACAAATACATCGACCCTTATTTCGGCAGTGCTGCTTTTGGCGCGAGCGGCGATGCAATATCCGCGTATGCTGCATATAAGTTACAAATGCCGGGCACCATCGGACATTTGTCACAGGAAAAACAGGATGCTTACAACAACAGGAGTTTTTACAGCTTCCCCGGTGGGAACTCGACGATATTGAGGCACCTGGTCAAGGAAATATTGCCCGAAGCAATAACCGGAGGCAGTTCCCTGACGGACATTGGCTATGGAGACGTCAATTTCAATAACCTGGATAAGCCCGGCAACCAGTTCAGGATACGTCTCTCGGCAACAGCGATCGATGTCAGGCACACGGCTTCGGCAGGAAGGCCGGATAAGGTAGCCATAACTTATATCCGGGATGGAAAAATATACCGGGTAATGGCAAAAGCGGTAGTGATGTCGACCGGTGGCTGGATAACGCGGCGCATTGTAAGTGATATGCCGCAACCGGTCATCAGTGCTTACCGGCAATTTCACCATACCCCGATGCTGACGGTTAACGTAGCGCTGAAAAACTGGAAATTCATGGAAAACCTGGGTATCTCTGCCGCCCGCTGGTTTAATAATTTCAGCTGGTACGCAAACCTTCGTCAACCGATGAAGATAGACGGGCACAGCGCTCCTCTCGACCCGTCAAAACCCGCGGTGATGACGCTTTACGTCCCCTTCGTACGCTATTCAGGCAAACCATTGCAAGTCCAGGCGAGTATGGGCCGGACGGAGTTGTTATCCAGATCGTATCGTGAATACGAACTGGATATCCGCAACCAGCTTGTCACGCTGTTTGGTGATCAAGGTTTTGAGCCAAAACTGGATATCGCCGGAATTGTCCTTAATCGTTGGGGGCATGCCTATATCGCGCCGCAACCCGGATTTTATTTCGGAACAGGCGGTCTACCGGCGCCAAAGGATATTGTTGATGAGGGTTATGGAAGGATTGCTTTCGGACACTCGGAGGTAACCGGTTTTCAAGGCTGGATCAGTGGATATATACAGGGCAACCGTGCAGTGGAAAAGATCCTGCGCTACGCAGTATAAAGTGTCGCCTCCGGTGACTGTTTAATTGACTGGGTTCCTGCTTCCGCAGGAATGACGAGTCCGCCGATAACGGTTGGGGGCTGATTGCTACAGATTGTTACGGTAAACCTTCCCGCCCTTCATCACCAGCAGGATATTACGTAACGCCCTGATGTCCTGCGTCGGGTCTTTGTCCAAAGCCACGATATCGGCGTACTTGCCCGTTTCCAGCGATCCGATCCTATCCTCCGCCTCCAGCAACCTGGCGGGTTCTGTGGTTGCCGAACGCAGTGCCTGCAGCGGCGTCATGCCTGCTTCCACGTAGTACTGCGCCTCGAGCGCGGTCGCGGTAGTCCCGTCGTTGGGTTCGAAGGGTAACTGGTCGGTGCCCAGGGCGATGCTAACACCTTCTTCAATGGCCATCTCAAGCGCCTGCCGGTGTAACTTGCCGGCGGAATTACGCCGTTCCATGTACCACGGGGGCATACCCATCCGCTCAAAAAACGGTTGGGTTTCAGGCGCGGTGACAACGATGGTCGGCACCAGCCAGGTTCCGTGTTCCTTCATCTTCTTCAGTGTCTTCCGATCCAGGAAATAACCGTGCTCGACGCAGTCAAGCCCGGCATCCACGGCAACCTGTGTCGCTGCCGGGGACCCGGAGTGGGCCGTCACCTTTACGCCAAAACGGTGCGCCGCGTCGATCACCGCCCGGATTTCCCCGGAGGTCATCAATGCCGCGGCAAGACCGCCGCCGTCAGTGGCTATGCCGCCCGAGATCAGGATCTTGAGCCATTTAGCCCCGGCGCTGATCTGCGTGCGCGCCGCTTTTACCAATTCGTCCGGGCCGTCATAATTCTTCTTTCCCGGCTTTTTCGAACCGTGCCCCGCGGTAATGGTGAGCGTTTCGCCGGCGCTGAAGATGCGCGGGCCATCGGCCTGGCCTTTGTTTATCGCTCTCATCAGGGCCAGGTCGGCATGGGCCCGGCTGCCTGTCAGGCGGATGGTGGTGACGCCGGCCTGCAGGGTCTCCCGCGCGTTCGCGGCCATGCGCAGTGCCAAGGCCGCTTCACTTTCGTCGGACAGTTCAGCAGTCATCCTGCCGGGCATAACGAGGCCGAGGTGGACGTGCATGTTCATCAGGCCGGGGATCAGCCAGGTGCCCTTTGCGTTTATCTGCTCGGCACCATCCGGGATTTCTACGTTGCTGGCTGCGCCGATTGCCGCGATCCTGTCCTCTTCAACGAGGATAACGGCATTTTCGATGGGCGCTTTGCCCTCCAGGTCGACCACCGTGCCGCCGACGATGGCGGTGGTTGCGGCTGCATGGGCTGTGAGGATAAACGTCATGAGCAACGTCAGAACTATCGGAATCCACAGGGGACAGATTTGAAATCTGTCCCCTGTTTTTCTGGACAGTGCCCGGTTGATGCTCATTTCATGGCCTGCTGATCAGGGATGGCCCCTCTCTATGCAATATCGCCTTTTTTGCAATTCCGGTAATGGATTAAATGCTTTTTCTACAGATTATTACGGTAGACCTTGCCGCCTTTCATCACCAACAGGATATTGCGCAATGCCTTGATGTCTTCCGTGGGGTCACTATCCACGGCAACGATATCGGCATATTTGCCCGTTTCCAGAGACCCGATCTCATCCTCCGCTTCCAGCAGCCTGGCGGGTTCTATAGTTGCCGAGCGCAACGCCTGCAGCGGGGTCATGCCGGCTTCCGCGTAGTATTGCACCTCGCGCACGGTCGCCGTAGTGCCGTCATTGGGTTCGTGCGGTAACTGGTCCGTACCCAGGGCGATATTCACACCCTCGGCAATGGCCATCTGCAGCGCCTTCCAGTGCGCTTTGCCGGCGGAATTACGCCGTTCCAGGTACCACGGCGGCGAACCGATCGCCTTAAAAAACGGCTCAGTAGCCGGTTGGCTCACGACGATGGTCGGCACCAGCCATGTGCCATGCTCCTTCATTTTCATGAGGGTCGGACGATCAAGGAAGTAACCATGTTCTACGCAATCCAATCCGGCATCAATGGCAATGCTAGTGGCTGTCGGGGAACCGGAGTGCGCCGTCACCTTCACTCCGAAGCGGTGGGCAGCGTCGATCACCGCACTGATCTCCCCGGGTGTCATCAGTACCGCGTCAAGATCACCCCCGGCGGTGGCTATCCCGCCCGATATGAGGATCTTGATCCATTTCGCCCCTGCGCTGATCTGCGTACGCGCCGCTTTTACCAGTTCATCCGGGCCGTCGTAATTTCTCTTGCCGCCTTTTGATCCGTGTCCGGCGGTTATCGTAAGCGCTTCACCGGAACTGAAAATGCGCGGGCCATCAGCCTGACCCTTGTTAATCGCCCGCATCAGGGCGAGGTCGGCATGCGCCGTGTCACCGGGCAAACGAATGGTAGTAACGCCGGCCTGCAGGGATTCCCGCGCTGCGGCAGCCATGCGCAGGGCCAATGCCGCTTCGGATTCGTTGGCCAATTCCGCTTTCATCTTGCCGGGCAGGATAAGACCGAGATGAACGTGCATATTCATCAGTCCCGGTATCAGCCATGTGCCCTCGGCATCTATCTGCCCGGCGCCATCAGGGATTTCAACGCTGCCGGCTACGCCGATAGCCGCGATCCGCTCCCCTTCCACCAGGATGACAGCATTTTCAATCGGCGCTTTGCCCTCCAGATCTACCACCGTGCCGCCAACGATGGCGATAGTTCCTGCTGCACTGGCTGTGAGGACAAATACTGCGAGTAATATGAGAATTATGATGCTTAGTAGTGCGCGGTTTATGCTCATGTCAGTTACATCCCCCCCTTTCATGTGTGACGCTTATCCCTCAGTCGTTCAGATCCGACTGCTCATTCCGGCGGATGCCGGAAATGGTGATACAGTGTGCCGCCAAATGCGGCACACTGTCAGAAAAGATTCCTGCACCTGCTCAACGCCTGCCCCTGCGAAAGCAGGGGGGTGACGGGCTGTCTGTTAATAAATTTACTGCTTACTCGCCGTACGTATACCTCACGCGAATGCCGTAGCTCCGCAGGGACGGTTCAAGGGCCACGCCGCCGCCCCAGGCCTTGCGGTAGGCATTCTGGTAAAAATGGCTGTTAAACACGTTCTCGGCATAGCCGCTCACGGTAAAGTTCTTGTGACGAACGCCGGCGCGCACGTTGAAGAAATCATAACTGGGTACCTTCCAGGGAAACTCATCCGGTTTGATCAGGTCTTCCACCTGGGGCCTGTCCACTGTATCCCGGTAAGTCCACTCAAGCCGGGCAAAACCATCGTACGTCGGGCTGATGTTGAAGGTGTATTCGGCATCCGCCGCCATGGTCCACTCGGGTGACATGGGTGTGGTCTCGCCGTCCAGTACATGGTTGCAATCAGTAGAAGGCGGTCTGTGGTCGCAGACGTTATCCCGGATGAAGACGGTTGCTTTCTCAAGTTCAGCCTTGAGATAACCGACATTGAAATTCACTATCAGGTTATCGATGGGCAGGGCGGTAACAGAGACTTCCACACCTTTCGAGGACGCCGAGTCTGCGTTACTGATCACTGTGCCTCCTACCTCAGTTCCCAACTGGGGCACCAGGAATCCTACGTGCATGTCGCTCCAGTCCATATAGAACGCAGCCGCGTTGACTCTCAGCCTGTTGTTAAGAAGGTCCGCTTTCACACCGACTTCATAATTCCAAACGATCTCCGGGTCAAAGGGTATCCCTTCCTCACCGAACCGGCTCACACCGCCCGACTTGAAGCCTTTGGAGATGGAGGTATACAGGTTGATATCATCGTTTATGGCGTAGGTAAGTGCTAACCGAGGGGAGAAACTGGTGAATTTTTCCTTTACAGAAATTAGTACTTCCGGCCGACCAAGCGGTACAAAGAATTCCCTCACCTCCCTGATTTCTTCGCTGTAGCGGCCGCCGAAAGACAGGGTCAGGTTTTTCGTGAAGTCCGCTTCAACCTGGCCGAACAGGTGCCAGCCTTCAATCCCGTCTCGTTCGTCTCCACCACCGATACGGAGCCAGGGCGCCAGGCCAAATCCATTGTCCGCGCCGGTGAAGGTATCGCTTATGAAATGCCCATCGTCTTCAGCATACAAACCGCCGATATTCCAGCGGAAGCGAGACGTCTCGTCCGTATTCTGGATACGTATCTCCTGGCTGAAACTTGTCCGGTTGATATTGCGAAATTCATTCCAGCCGTCAATGCTGGAACCGTCCACGTCACCGTTCAGGTTGAAATCGGAGTTGATATAGCCGGTGATGCTGGTAAACAGTACCTTGTCCAGTTCATAATCCACCCGCCCGGTGATCATCCGCCAGGTGGAGCCGACCTCCTGGGGAAAGTCGTAGTTCACCTTGTTCCTGTTCTCCGGCCAGAAACCGATGCCATCATGCAGTGGGTCGGCCACACCATCGCCATTCCTATCCTCAAAGTGGGCGAAATCCCGGCCGTAGAGACGTATTGCAAAGAATGAGAAGACGCCGGAAGGCACGCCTTCACGCATGCCCGTTGTTTCGGAGGCAAGCGTTCCCGTTACATCTACTGTCAGGTCCTCGGTCGGAGTGAAACGGAATTTTGCTCTGGCGTATTTGTATTCCGAGTCATTGCCGCCGCCGATGGGGTTGACGTTCTTGATGTTCCCGTCAGATTCGGTGTACTTGATGTTGCCGCGCATGGCCAGCACGTCTTTCACGATCGGGACATTGACAATGGCTTCAACGTCTTTCGTGTCATAGTTGGAATAATCCACCATGACCGAGCCCGCCAACTCGTTGTGGGGCTTTTTCGAGGTAATGCTGATGCCGCCGCCCGTGGCGTTCCTGCCAAAGTAAGTCGCCTGGGGTCCGCGCAGCACCTCGATACGCTCAACGTCCATGATGGGCGGGTTACTGGAACTGCCGACAATGCTGAAATCATCCAGGTAAAATGCAAAAGTGGCCGGTCTGAGGGTCGAGTTGACGTCCAGAAAGTTGGTTACACCCCTTATAGCCAGTTCCCGCCGCGACCTGGCGCCGTCCGATTTCCAACTGATGTTGGGCGTGCGGGTAACATATTCAGTCACGTCATTGAACATGAATGCCTCAACGGCATCGGCATTGAACGCGGAAATGCTGATGGGCACTTCCTGCAGGTTCTGCTCGCGCCGCTGCGCGGTGACCACCACCTCTTCAATCCCGACGCTGTCCTGGGCAACGATGGCGCTGGAAAAACCTAGCAGCAGGATTCCGAAACTTGTGATTAACAGTCGCACGAGGCTGACTGAATTATTGCTAATATTGTCAACATTTTTGCAGCTCATATTTCTCCCCTCTCTGACATGACATAAACTATTGAGACTCTATGGACATAGCCACCGCATCAGCGGCAGCCGGTTGATCGTATCTCACAAAATTGATCAATGAAATTCTGCCGTCATCGACAGCGGCATAACCCATTAAATGAGAAAGCCGGTCTGCACCGTCTACACCGGTGCGTACCAGGTGATAAGTAAAGATGTGGTCACCGGACTCGGACTCGAATTCTTCTTCAAACGGCAGCACAATTTCCACTGATTCGATGCGCGCCTGGGCGCCCCTGAAATGTTCGACCATGGGTTTAATGCCGCGTACCAGTTCATTGCCGTTGATGATAATGGCTGCATCCTCGGTGTAATACTCACGAAAAGCCTGTTCCGTCAAGCCGTCGGGTGTTTTCATGGCGGCATTCCACCAGTCAAACATCCGTACCAGCACGTTGTCATCACCCTGTGCTGCGAATACAGGAGTTGCCGACTGGCACAGCAACGTTATGAGTATTATTTTTATAAATTCTTTCATCAGCAGGCATCCCCTCACCAATGATGAACGGGACTCGTCTGCCGACCCCGCCGACATAGTAGCCCCTGTCCCCTACCTGATATTTAGATTACGTGTAAGTTTAACCCACACATATTGTTGTTTCAATACATAACACAATAAAATTTTGTTGGTTGTTCACAACAATATTCCCCGGCGGCTGAACCCGTACCATTAGTGAAAGGTTACCGTAAGGGCATCAATAGGTATCGGCCCGGCCTGCAAAACGCTGTCGACAAATTCACGTGTTGTGAAACTGTCGCCTAGCCGGTCCTGTTCTTCCTGCCACAGTTTCCTGAAGCCATGGAAACCAAGAAAATAACTGGGAATCTGCAACGGGTTATTCATTACCCGGACCCATAAATTCAGTGCGAACTGCGGCGGCAGCAAACCGCGCGTTACCGCAAATTCCTTGACCTGGTCCCTGTCCCAGTCATGAACATGCACCATGACGCTGACATAGGCGCGCGTCGCATTTTCCAGGCGCTTCCGTAAATGCGCAAGGCGCGTCAGCCTGTTGTAGTCATCCCAGCCGGCGTCCAGCATCAACTCTTCGCTGAACGTGCCCCAGCCTTCGATGTACACCCCGTTGGCGAACAGAGTACGCAGTGCCGGCGCAGCGCTTGCTCCGACCTTGAGTTGCAGGTAGTGTCCCGGGTAGATTTCATGGGCGATGATCATCGTGTTGAAGTGGTCGTTAAAGGAGCGGTAAAACCCATCCTTCTGATCCGGCGTTGAATCATCGGGAATGGAAGGCAGGTAAAACAGCGTATCGGCGCCGGGATTGAACGGGCCAGCCGAGTAGACCCCGCCATAGGCTGCGCCGGAGAAGTGGTCGGGAGACAGCCCGACATAGATAGTGCGGGGCAAGGGCACCGTCGCCAGGTCGTTTTGCAGCAGGAACGTTTCCGCCCTGTCGGTCAGCTCCCTGAAGAAATTCACAAAATCGGAACGGTTGTCCGACCTCGCCCGCTCCATTTCCGCCATTACCGCCTCCAGCAGTTCATTCTCATCCACAGGCATCGGCGAGTCTGAACCTTGCTCATTCCACCAGGCCTCTGCCTCAATCGCCATCAATCGCCGCACTTCCTCGATCTCCGACGCGGCGCTGTCCCTGAGTTGTGCCGGGGTGAGATCGCTGTCAGTATAAATCCTTAATTTACGCGCATAATCCCGGTCGTCAAGTCGGTCCGGAATGGAAGCGTCCGGCAACACAGTCTCACGGATATGGCGCAGCAGGGCATCCACCGTGTTGACGGTATCACTGATGACCTGCGTTATCTGTTCATGCTGACTCCCCCCGGACCAGTCGTGCATCAATCCGGGCAGGCTGTCCCGGTAAAAAGTCTTTGTGCGCTCCAGTACTTCCACGGCTCGCTGCGTTCTTTCCCGGCTGCCGTTTTGCAGGTTTGTTATGCCGAGTTCGCACAGGGACTGCACCCCCATGAGTCGTTGCAGGACGGCCTCGAGCTTGTCTTCAGGGGTAAACTGTTCGCGTACCAGGATATAGGTCAGGGCCTGGGAAATCACTTCGGCATACCAGGCGGGCTGGTTGACCAGCGCGCTGTCATGCACCCAGCGCTCCAGTTCCCGCCTGGCCTGGCGCCGCAATACCCGCGCATCAACCTGTTCGTTGACGGACAGGGCCGGCAGGGAGTCGAGCATCTCCAGGGTACGCCGGTTATAGGCAATCCATTCCCCGACCCTGTCGCCGGAAAAATCCTCGAATTGCCGTGCAGCCGGTCTGAGCCCGTTACGAAATGCATTGCTTGGATAAAACCCGGTCCACTCTTCTATGTAGGCGTTAACAAGGTCATTGAGGTTCGGTTTTGCCTGAACCGTCCCGGCAATCAGGCAGAACGCGGCCGTCAATGCGAATAAAAATTTGTCAGATTTCATCATTTTTCAGTCTGTGTCTCCCAGTCCGGATATTTGCCCAGGAAGCCGGTCAGGATAACGGCCAGGATATTGAGCCCCACGCAAATCGTCAGGATGCCGATGTAAGACCCGGTGGTATCGAAACCGATGCCGAAGGCGAGCGGTCCCATAGCCGTGCCGACCAATACTGCCGAGAACAGGAAACCGAAGGCCGCGCCGAATGATTTCAGGCCGAAATAACGGCCGACCAGGTAGGCCAGCAGGTCCCCTTCGGCCCCCAGGCTCAGGCCCACGCAGATGGCGCCAAAGAAGGCCATGGCATCCACCGCACCCAGCGCAAAGATGGCTATGCCGAGCGCGGACAAACTGAAAGCCAGCATGGCGACGTAAGGCGCAAAATAATGGTCGATCAGGTAGCCGATGACGATACGGCTGACAAATACGGTGATGCCCACCGTTGCCGCCACGGCCGCGGCGCTGCCGGTGCCCATGCCCCGGTCCGAAAGCATGGGCACCAGGTGGGACAGCATGCCGTTCAATGCGAACGACAAAATTACAAAGATCGCTACCAGTATCCAGAATTCACGATGCCTTGATATTGCCTTCACATCCAGCCCCACATCTTTCCTGGTCGCCTCGGGCACTTTACCCGTAGTCTGCCCATCGGGTTTCAAACCCATTTCGGCGGGCGATTCCCTCAGAAAAAAATAGACCAGCGGCAAGGCAACGAACAGGACAATTCCGCTCAAGGCATAGTAGCCGTAACGCCAGCCTACGGTATCGATAAGGAATTGAAGCAGCAACGGCACGTAGGCATAACCCAGGCCGATGCCGGCGTCGGAAATGCCGATGGCCAGCCCGCGGTATTTAAAAAACCAGGCGGACAATACCGGCATGTAAGGCACACTGTTTGTACCTGCGGCCATGGTGCCGATGAGAAGGAATACCAGCACCAGGTGCCAAAGTTCGGACACGAATGTGGGAATAGCCGCCAGGCACAGGGCAAAGATAACCAGGGAGGGAAATAAAACGGCCCGCGACCCCAGTTTATCCACGCAACGGCCGATGACCGGGACGGAGACGGCCGTCGCCGCAACCAGCAGGGTGAGACAGGCGCTGATCTGGGTCCGCTCCCAGCCGAATTCCGTCTCGAACGGGATGATGAACAGGCCCAGCGCGGCAAAGGCAAACGGACCGGGACCGGTTGAGATACACAGACTGGTGGCGCCGACGACGAACCAGCCGAAGAAAGGCCCCTGTCTCTGCTGAGTCATGTTTTCTCTCTCTTTAATCAGGGGGTTTCGTTAATCCCTGCCACGACCAGGTTCGGCAGGCCGGTGTCATCCCATTCCCAGGCAAGCACCCCGGTCCTGACGATGACCAGTTGTGCCGACGGTATCACGTATACCCGTTGCCCGCCCAGGCCGTCGAAATAAATGATGTCCCCTGCGTCAAACGGCGTTTGCGCGACTGCGGCAAAACCCTCGAAGGCTTCCAGGGTGCGCTGCTCCACGTAGTCCGTACCGATCCAGGTCAACAGGCCGTAACGGGGATTGGTGGGTGACGGTGTGGTCAACGCTGCCAGCCAGTCTTCCGGGATGACCTGCCTGCCGTTTGCCCTGCCCTTGTTGAGCAGCATCTCTCCGATGCGCAACCAGTCCATGGGTTTTGCATACAATGAGGTAGCGCCCCGCGCCAGTCCGCCCGGATGATCAAGCCAGACACTGGCGTCTTCATTACCCAGGGGTTGCCACAGCTTCTCCGAGAGGTAGTCCGCATAGCGCCGGCCTGTCGCACGCTCGATAACCATAACCAACAAAGTGGGATTGACACCGTTATAGTCGAATTCGCTGCCCGGTTCGTCCTGCAGGCGGAAACTCAGGGCAGTAGCGGCAAGGTCGGTCCCGATCTGCCGCTTGACGTGCTTTGAAAACGGATTTGCGGGAAAACTCATGGGTTCAAGACCGCTGTTCATCTGCAGGGCATGTCGCAGGGTGATGTGTTCACGCGGGTCGCCCTGCCATTCCGGCAGATACCTTGCCAGCGGGTCATCGATGCCGCCAATCAGGCCCTCGTCAATAGCGATTCCGAGCAGCAGCGCGACAATACTCTTGTGCATGGAAAAGGAGTAGACGACCTGGCCGGCCTCCTCTCCGTTCCAGTACTTTTCCAACTGGATGACACCCTTGTGGGACACAATCAGTGAGGTGGACTTGCTCGCTTCCGCGAAGGCAACCGCTTCGTCAAGGGCAGCAGCAGAGATAGTCCGGGATGCCGGTTCCGCACGCGGAAAAGTGACGGGGTTATCGGCGCCGGGCACGGTCTCTTGCGGATACAGGCGTTCCAGGGTCGGGAACGGATTCTCGACAAACGTTTCGAACGTGTATGCGCGCAGGTAGCGATCCCAGTACAACACATCGGAGAATATCCCCAGGATAAATACCAGCAACAGGCCGGCTCCGACCATCAATGTTGCCTGGATGTTACGGCTGTCGGTTTTTTTCATGTTGCGTACAAGCGCCGGTTGGATACGTGAATTTATCTTAAACGGGCATGGAAAGACAGCAATATTATTTATGATATTATTGACGATTGTAATCGGTACTATATCAATCACCAGACATCGCCGGATGTGCCGGAGGTTCACAGGGACAAGACCATGACATACCAAACCATTGAGGTAACCCCGCTGACACCCCGCATCGGGGCAGTCGTCACGGGCATCAACCTGGCTGAACCGCTGAATGACATCCAGCTTGAGGACCTGCACAGCGCCCTGGCGGCGCACCTGGTGATTTTCTTTCGCGAGCAGGCGCTTGATGCCGCCTCGCTGAAGCGGGTCGGCCTTTACTTCGGGCCGTTGCAGAAACATGCGCTTAAAGGACTTCCCGACCATCCGGAAGTACGTAAACTGCACGCGGACGAGAACTCCAAACATGTATCAGGAGAAGAGTGGCATACCGATATGTCCTGCGCCGAAGTGCCGCCGATGGGCAGCATTCTCTACCTGCATACGCTGCCGCCCATGGGGGGCGATACCGTCTTCTCCAGCATGTATGCGGCTTACGACGCGCTTTCGGACGGCATGAAGGACTACCTGGAAGGACTGACCGCCACCCACGACGGTGTGCTGGCCTTCGGACGGTTTGACCCGCACGGCAAGTATCCGAGAGCCGCCCATCCGGTTATCCGGGAACACCCGGTCACCGGGCGCAAGGTGATTTACGTCAACCGCGGTTTTACCAGCCATATCAATGAGTTGAGCGAACGGGAAAGCCGTCATATCCTCGAATTCCTGTACCAGCACATAGAAGACCCGTATTTCCACGTCCGGTTCCGCTGGGAACCCCACTCCGTGGCGTTCTGGGATAACCGCTGTAGCCAGCACCTGGCGATCTGGGATTACTTCCCGCACGTACGTTCAGGGTTGCGGGTGCAGATAGAAGACAAACTAACGGCTTGACAGGAAACAAAAATGGCATTTAAAGATATGCGCGACTTCCTCAACCACCTTGAGGATAACGGCAGGCTGGTGCGGATCAGGGAAGAAGTGGCGTTGGAGCACGAACTGGCGGCTTACCTGCGCAAGGCCTCGGACATGGGAGACAAAGGCCCCGCCCTGTTGTTTGAGAAGGTCAGGGGACACGACGTCCGGGTTGCCGGCGGACTTTACGCGAACCGGCAACTGATGCTGGAAGCCCTGGAGACCAGTGAGCAGGAAGCCAACGCCAGGTACCTGACCGCCATAGACAACTTGCAGGAACACAACCTGCTCGACCGGGGACCGTGCAACGAAGTGATCCGGCTTGGCGATGAGGCTGATCTCACTGCCCTGCCCTTTCCGACTTACTGCGAACTGGACGGCGGTCCGTTCATCACCCTGGGCATCACCATCAGCAAGGACCCCGAGGACGGCGGCAAGAATGCCTCCATTTACCGCCACCAGGTACTGGGTAAACGGCGCCTGGGCGTGTTGTCGCCGCCGCCCCATCACCTGGGCGTGCATTACAAAAAAGCGGAAGCGCTGGGCAGGCCGCTGGAACTCGCTATCGCCCTGGGCGTAGCTCCCAGCGCCCTGGTCGCAACCCAATGGGAAGCGGGTTACGGCGTTGACGAGTTGACCCTGGCGGGCGCGTTCCTGGGCGAACCCCTGGAAGTTGTCAAGTGCCAGACCGTGGACCTGGAAGTACCGGCCAGCGCGGAAATCATCATAGAAGGCAAAATGCCCCCAGGAGTGCGCGCGCATGAAGGACCGTTCGGTGAATATACCGGTTACTATACCCAGGCGTCGGACAAACCCGTGATGGAGGTGAGCGCCATCACCCACCGCCGCGACCCCATCCTGCTGGCCGGCATGAGCGGGGTACCGACGACAGACAACCACGTGCTGAAAATGATCCCCATGGAAGCCTCCTGTTACGCCATGCTGAAACGCAAGTTTGCCGGTATCAAGCGGGTACATTTCCACGGCGCCGGCGGTGTCGGCCTGATGTGTATAGTCGCCATGAAGCAGTATGCCCGCAATGAAGCCAGGCAGGTGCTGGCGACCCTGCTCGGTTCCCAGGGCAGCAAGCTGGCGGTCGTCGTGGACGAAGACATCGACATCCACGACATGGACAAGGTCATGTGGGCCATCTGCACCCGCGCCCAGGCGCAGAAAGACGTCATGATCCTGCCGAACATGACCCTGTGGCAACTGGACCCGTCAGCGCCCGATGACGGCAGTTATTCCGTCATGGGCATCGATGCAACCCGGCCTTTCGGCGAGGAGTTTGAAAAAGTGGCGCTGGTGCCTGACGTGGACAAAGTACCTGATTTTAATTCCTAATTTTCTTCCTGCACCGGAAGTTCAGGATACCGCCCCAGGGTTAATATCAGGAATACCGCGAGCAGGTTGACCAGCGCGCCGGCGGCAAACATCTCCACGTAAGAGCCGGACTGATCATAGCTCCAGCCGGCCAGCGGCGCGGCTACGCCGACCGCAAGGCTATAGACCGCGAACAGGATACCGTAGATCTTACCGAACGAGAGACGGCCGAAATACTGGCTGCAAAAGAATCCCAGGATATCGAACTCGGCGCCGTAGGCCATTCCCAGCAGGACGGTGACCATCACTGCTGTCCATATGGACGGCTCAAGGGCAAATGCAATAAATCCGAACACCGGCGCGACAAGAAAAACGCCGGCAACGAACGGGGCAAAAAATCGATCCATCAGGTAGCCGCAAAGCAGGCGCGATATGATGACGGCTACGCCCAGCAATGACGCCGTTGTGGCGGCTGCAAACTCCTCCAGCCCCACGTCTCTCAGAATTGGAATCAGTTGCACGAACGGACCTGTCTGGGCAAGGGCAACCAGGAATATCCCGATAACGATTTTCCAGAATACACGCTGTCTGACGCATTGACCAAGCGTAAAACCTGTGCGCATGTGCAACTGCTGATTCTCATTGCCCCCAGTCTCCTCTGGAATGCCATCGGGCCAGGTATTTTTTTCCGCCGGCGAATTGAGTACGAATTTGTACAGCAGCGGCAGTACCAGGATAAGATTAAGCGCACCAAGCGCCAGGTAGGCGCTGCGCCACCCTGCCGTCTGGATGATAGCCTGAACCAGCGGCGGGACGATCATCGCCCCGACACCGGTACCCGTCAGGGCCAGCCCCAGGGCCCAGCCTTTTCTCTTTTCAAACCAGGAGACCAGCAGGCGCGAATAACAGATGGCAGTGGTGGCGGTGCCGGATAATCCAAGCAGGACGAACATCGCGTAGAAATGCCGGATATCCGGGGACAGCAGGTACAGTGACGACAGAAACAGGCCGAACAACAGCGTGCCGGTCAACAGGCAACGGCGCGCACCATACCGGTCCAGGAGAACGCCCATCAGCGGGCTCATGAGAAAAACGGTAACGACCATGAAACTGAACGCCAGACCGATATCCCGGCGCGACCAGCCGAATTCCGCGGACAGGGGCAGGATAAAGGAGCTGAAACCGTATATCACGCTGCCTGCATAGCCGAAGCACAGCCCTACTCCGGCCGCTGCAGTGATGAGCCACCCGTAAAACAAGCGGGATGAGTCCGTTTCAAGTGCAGTCATCGCTACATAAATTTGGGACAACCATAAATTTCGAGTGTATGTAATTTTGGGACACCCATAAATTTCGGGCTGGTGTGAATTTGGGACACCCATGAATTTCGGGCTGACCATCAATCCATGGGTGTCCTGAATTTTGGACCACTAAATTTGCCGCTGAATTTTGAACCAAATTAATGGGTGTCCTAAATTCGCCACTGCCTGAATCAAATTTGTGGGTGTCCCAAATTTGCCGGTTACTGCGTGTACTTGTCGAATATCGGCCGCATTTTTTCCATCATCGCTCTATCCGGCGAGGGCTGAGTGTATGACTCGCCGATATCACGGGTTGCCAGTATGCCCAGTTTGGTCACCCGCCAGTGGCGGTCAATCTCCGGGTCCATTTCCCAGGTCGGCATCTGCGGTGAGATGATGAAATCTTCCGGCCGGCGTCCGGCGCGCGTTGCCTTGGCCCATTCGACCTGCTCGCTGTTATGGGGGTCGATGTCATCGTCCACTACCGTCACGAACTTGAAGTACTGGGTCGCCAGCAGGTACTGCAGCACCTGCCGATCCTCACCCTCGTAGGTCTTCTTCATTGATACTACCGCATGAAACGCATGAGACCCGGCGTAAATACCGATATCCACTACGTGCGGGAACTGTTTTTTAATCAGTTCCAGCGCCATCTGTTCGTAGCCGAAGAAGGCCCAGATACAGCCTACCCGGTGCTCCTCGGAGTTACCGGACATACAGGTATGGAAAACGGGGTTGTTCCTGTAGGTCACCGCCGTGACTTCCATGTACGGTATTGCCTCGACGACCGTACCGGAATAATCGGTAAACTCCATCATCGGGCCTTCATCTATCTTGTTGTCCGGCGGCGGTGGCGACAAGCCTTCGATCACGATTTCCGTATTGGCGGGCACCTCCAGGTCGATGGTCTTGCACTTCACCAGTTCCAGCGGCCTGTTACTGATGACACCGGTCATGTCAAACTCGCTGTACGGAGGCTCCATCCAGTAATGGGGCGACGAATAGGTGGACAGTACCGATGTAGCCGGATCGGGCCCCAGGCAGATAGCCATCGGACAAGGCTCGCCCCGGTCATGGTATTTCTGGATGATCTTCCCGCCGGGCGTCTGCGTGCCGATCTGCACGCCGACCTGGTTCGGCGCATAGCGCTCATGGCTCACCATGTGGCGCCGGACGCCGATATTGAGCAGGCCGTTATCGGGATCTTTCTGCACCAGGCCGCCCGGCGTGATGTAGGGGCCCGCATCTTCCTTCAGGTGCCAGACCACGGGCAACAGGCCCAGGATATCGATATTGTCCCTGACCACAACCTCCTGGCAGGGCGCATCTACCGTCATGACATAAGGCATTTCCTTGTTATAGGCCCGGCGGTCTGCGTCCAGGAACAGTTCCTTGATCAGGATCAACTCCGCCCGGGAACGGGGGTCCATCGAAAAGCCGTTCATCTTGCGGCCGGACATACCGGCCAGTGAACCGGGACTGCCGCGCGGGTCGTCGTAATATTTTTTGATCTGCTCATCCGTCGGCACTATGCCCAGGGCCAGCGCCGTCCTGTGGATGGTGCCGTACAGGTTCGCCACCACAGGCATGTCGAAACCCTTCACGTTTTCAAACAAAACCGCCTTGTTCGGTCCGTTCTCACTGTGCTGGACGATGGCGGATAACTCGAAATTACGCGGGTCGACCTCCTCCTTGATGACGATGATCTCATCCTTCTCGCGCAATAATTCGAGAAACCCGCGCATGTCGGGCCGGACCAGTTCCGGGTGATGACTGGCTTTCAGCTCACTGACGTCTGTTTGCGTTCTATCTTCGGCATTCATCAATAATCTCCTCTGGCTTGTTCCCGGGTGGATATGGGACAGGACACCTTCAATTATTTACAATTTTATGTATAATTTTTCCGGCAAGTGCTCATTTTACACAGTCGGATATTGAATTGTGCAGTTTGCAGGATAATTTAACAACCGGGGAACGAAATGAAATCTTTAAGTAAATATTCCATCTTTGCACTCTTACCTGCGCTTTGTCTGTCTGAAGTCCACGCCCAGGGCATTGAAGAAATCGTCGTTACCGCGACCAAACGCGGTGAGGTATCGGTACAGGACATTGCAGGCGGTATCACCGCCATAACCGGCGATACCATAGACAAACACGACCTGCGTTCCCTGGAAGACTTCTCCCGCCTGGAACCGGGACTGCAATACGCCACCCAGGGTGTTGGCGATACCCAGCTAATCATCCGCGGTATTTCCTCACCCGGTGATAGCACCGTGGGTGTTTACTTCGACGAGTCTCCTATCACCGGCGGCAACTTCCAGGACGGCGGCGGCCGTACGCCCGATATAGGCGCCTATGACATTGCCCGCATCGAGGTGCTGAAAGGCCCGCAGGGCACCTTGTTCGGCGCCAGTTCCATGAGCGGTGCGGTGAGAATCATCACCAACAAGCCGGATGCGTCCGCGTTCGACATGAATGTTTCTGCGGGATTTGAATCGACCGAGCATGGTGACGAGGGTTACTCCGTCAACGCCGCGGTCAACGTGCCGCTGATTGCGGATACGCTTGCCCTGCGCCTGGTGGGATGGCAGAAAGAACAAGGCGGGTATATCGACCAGTACGCCGGGTTGAACGCTCCCACCGAACTGAAAGACGTTAACGATTCGGAGATAACCGGCGGCCGCATCATGGCGCGCCTGACACCGAACGAGAACCTGACTATCGATGCGTTTTACCAGATGCAGGAAACGAAGGTGGACGGCGCCCAGCACTACGCACCCGTTGCCAGCGGCCTGCTTACGCCGACCCGGGTGATCGTCGTGCCCTTCCCGCATTTTATCCCGGCATTTGACGGTACGTTCGGCGACCTGAAGACGTCGACCGCGCACCAGGAACCTTACGGTGACGATATCGACATGTACGGTATCACCATCGATTACGACCTGGGGTTCGGTTCGCTGCTCGGCTCCATTTCGAAGTTCGAGCGTAACGTGGAATTCCTGGAAGACACCTCGGCCACCGCCATGTCTTTCGGCTTTCCACCGGCCTTCGGCCCTCCGCTCGGCTCCTACGGCATTCACCAGTTCCAGGACCGCGATGTATTCAACGCGGAAATCCGCTTCAGTTCCGACCTGGACGGCCCCGTGAACTTTGTCGGCGGTTTTTTCTACGAAGACGATGAGACGTACTCCGAACTGGATATCCTGGCCGGCGACATAGTCACAGGCATACCCGTTTGCCGCAGCAGGGATGAATGTATCACGGACCCGGCGCTGGCCGGCGCTTCCCTGGCGTTCGCCCGCAGCCAGGATATCAACTTTGAATTCTTCGCCGTGTTCGGCCATGTCGACTTTGAGGTGACGGAGCAAATTACCCTGGGCGGCGGCATCCGTTATTTCGATTCGGAACAGGAAAACCTGGAGCAGACCCTGCAGGCCTTCCAGGGCAGTATCGCTTTTACCATCCCACCGTTGTTCGGCGGTCCGATCCAGACCACGCCGATACCGACGGTGGATGCCACAGCGAAGGAAGATCAAGTCACCTGGGATGCCAGCGTGTCCTTTGCCCCGACCGACAGCCAGATGTACTACGTGCGCGCGGCAACCGGTTTCAGGCAGGGGGGGATCAACGACGCCTCCACGGCATCCGCTTTCGGTATCAGCATCCCCGCTGCGTTCACTTCAGATGAAGTCCTGAGCGTCGAGGTTGGCGCCAAGACCTCCTGGAACGACGACCGGGTCACCCTGAACGCGACGTATTTCAAGATGTTCTGGGACGACATGCAGGTACCCGGCGTGGAACCCACCGGCGCTGTCGAGTTCATTTCCAACGCGGCGGAAGCCGAGGTGGACGGGGTCGAGCTTGAACTGTCCGCGCGGCCGACGGATCAATTTTTGCTGCACTTCGGCGCCACCTGGCTCAATGCGGAACTGACCGAGGACCAGTTGATTGACCCGGGCCTGGCTGCACCGGGGTTTACCCCTCCCCTGGGTGTGGACGGCGACAACATACCGAAAGTGCCTGAGTGGGCTTTCTCCGGCACCATGGAATATACGTTCCCGTTTACCATGCTGGATAACACGGAAGCATCGCTGCGCGGCAATTTCTCCTACACGGGTGAATCCGACACGTTCTTCAACAACAACTTTCCCGGCTTTGTTGAAATTGGTGATTATTTCCTGTTGGGTCTGAGCGCCAACTTCCAGCATGGCGACTGGGGCCTGCGTTTCTTCGTGGACAACATCACCGACAAGCGGGCAAGAATCGATATAGACGGTTCCTGGGGACCGGATACGTACAGGCTCTTCACCGTCAGGCCGCGCACCTTCGGCGCACAGGTAAGCTGGGCTTACGGCCAATAATACCAGGGGCCAGTGTAAATTTGGGACACCCATAAATTTCGGATTAATGTAAATTTATGGGTGTCCCAAATTTGCCTGACTGCATTGACGCAACCTGTAGGATCAGGGAGAATTCCTGCAAATGAGCAAGATTGACTATAGCAATGCGCCCTGGCCGGTGCGCGAGAACTTCGCAGCAAGTCATAATCGTTACTGGCAGCGTCTGGCTGCACCGGGTAACTGGTTCACGGGCGCCGAACGGGTCGACATAGCCAGGGAAATCCGCCATTCGCAGCAATGCAATCTCTGCCGCCGGCGCAAGGAAGCGTTATCTCCATACACGGTTGACGGGGTGCATGACACAGTCGGCGATCTTCCCGACGTCGTGCTAGAAGTCATCCACCGCGTCACCACCGATTCGGCGCGCCTCACCAAAAGCTGGTTCGACGGGATCATGCAGCAGGGTCTCAGCGAAGAACAGTACGTTGAAATTATCGGCACCCAGGTCGCGGTGTTCTCCATAGACGAATTCTGCCGCTGCCTCGGCCTGCCTCTGAACGAACTGCCGGATCCGCAACCGGGCGAGCCCAACCAATACCGTCCCGACAATGCTGCCTACGACCGGGCCTGGGTCCCGATACTCCCGACGCGGGTCGACAGCGGGCCGGACGCCGACCTGTGGGAAGGCGATATGCGCGGCTACGTCATCCGGGCACTCAGCCTGGTGCCTGATGAAGTTCGTTCCCTGCTCGATAGTTCCGTAGCGCATTACCTGGAGGTTGGTGAAGTCTGGAATGTTACCAAGTCCCCTCATGGAAACCTGACCCGTCCCCAGACCGAGGTAGTGGCCGCACGAGTGTCCGCACTCAACGGCTGTTTCTACTGAACTGCCTCACACGTGGTGATGCTCCGTGAGAGCGTCGAGCTGACAGGGGGGTCCATCGACTTCGACGGCCTTACCGATCCGTCCTGTACGGAAATCAAGGGGATACCGAATTCCCGCGAACTGCTGCAGTTCACCAACGCCTCCATGGGCGTGGATGGCGCTGAACTGGAGACGGCGCGCCAGGCCCTGGTGGATAAAATGGGTTCAGCGGCGATGATCGATACAGCCGGGGTCATATCCAACTTCCAGCGCATGGTGCGGATCGCCGATTCAACCGGCATCCCGGCCGACGGCCCCATGCAGGCGATGTCCGAAGACCTGCGGGAACAACTGGGCATCAACGAGTATGTATCCGCGGCCAACTCCGGACGACCTTCCTTTTTTAAAATGCTGATGCTCAAACTCGTGGGCATACGCATGTTCCGCAAGATGATCCGGGAGGCGAGCAGTTAGCCCGGATTTCTCACCGAATACGGCGCGATGACGGGAATGTTGTCGACCATGTGCGGGATCACCAGTCTTCAGTCAGCCTGGGCAGTTACGGGCAACCATAACTAATTATCATCACTTGTAAACAATAATTATGATTGGAAGACTCTGTATCCTGCTAAAATAGCAATCGGTTAAACGGGCTTAAACAGAGGTATCCACAAGAGTCTCATGACACTCACCATCGACCAACTCCCCACCATTGATATCACCGCAGCCTTTGCCTCCAGTGACGATTTTGATGCTGTTGTCATGTCGGCCCACGAACGGGGGCCCTTCGCCCGCAGTGCCCGCGGGCTGGAAGTGCTGGGACATAAGGAATGTGTCGGCTTGTTAAGGGATCGGCGCTTGTATGCAGATCATATGGGCCTGGTCGAGGCCATGAACTTTCCTGAAGGACCGGCAAAGGAATTCAAGAGATGCATGTTATTAAGCCACGGCCGGGATGCATACCGCACGCGTATCCGCCAGGCACTGACACGGGCAATCGGCGCCTCGGTCATCGAAGAACAACGCCCCATGATCCGGCAACTGGTCAAGGACCTCCTGCAGAACATAGATCCGGACACAGAAACCGATCTGCTGCACGATTTTGCTTTTTCGGTCCCGTCCAGCCTGTTTTGTCTATGGTTTGGCGCACCGCTGAGTGATGCCCCCTGGATCGCCGACCTGTCTGACCGGCTTCTGAAGATATTCAGCAGAAATCCTGAATTTACCCCCGGTATTATCGCTGCCTACGATGAATTGTTTCCCTACGTCCAAAGCCTCATAGACAATGCAATGGAAGCACCGAAGGAAAATCTCCTTGCCAATTTCATTGCCCAGCATCAGGCCGGTTATTTCAGTGAGCAGGAGTTGTTCCACATCGTCTCCATGTTCAACGAGGCCAGTACCGACAACACCGCCCATGGCATCGCCACAGTCATCGGCCGGCTTGCGAGTGACAGGCAACGCTGGCAACAGGTCATTGATCATCCTGAACTGATTCCGGCTGCTGTCGATGAAACAATCCGTTTGTCCGGCCGTATCAATACGCTGATGCGCTATGCTTCAGAAGACCTGGAATACGGTGGAGTCCTGATCCCTGAAGGCACACCGATCCATCACCTGATACCCGCGGCCCACCGGGACCCGAGGGTTTACGACGACCCCTTACGCTACGATCCGACCCGGAAAGTTGTCCACCATCTGCTGGACTTTGGCGGCGGCCTATACTCCTGTCTCGGTCAGCATGTGGCATTAATCGAGACCCAGGAAGCCGTCGCAGAAATGGTAGGCAGCCACTCCAATGCCCGGTTAAAAAGCTTCAAGGTAAACACCAATATGTTTGTCAGCGAAGTAACGGAGTTGGTGTTCACCGGATTACGCTGACCGCTATAACTGTCTGTTACATAAGAAAAAATTTTACATTTCCGACGCCTGCATTTATACTGTGTTCTATGGGTATCTATCAAATTCTATAGGGGCACAAATTTTCATTGTTGGAAAAAATGTGGGTAACCACTATACCGGGAACAGACATGCGAAAAATGACGGCGGCAGAAGCGAAAGCAATCAAGCGACCGGGGACATACCGGTGCGGCGACACTCTTTATCTGCGGGTGGGGTACACCGGTTCAAAGTCCTGGGTACAGAGACTGGTGATCAACGGCAAGCGCCATGACATAGGCCTGGGCAGTTTCCGTCACGTGGGCCTGGCGGACGCGCGGGAACTTGCACTGGCCAACCAGCGCGCGGCCAGGGTCGAGGGGCGGAACCCCCTGGCGGAGAAGCGCCGGGAGCGTACACCGGACTTTGCAACGGCAACGATAAGGACCTGGGAGGCATTGAAACCGCGCTGGCGGGCCGGTCCCAATGTCTGGACCTGGCGCCGGATTGTAGAGAAGCACGCGGGGCCTGCTATCGGTCACATTCCCATTGACCAGGTAGGCCGCGAGGACGTCCTGCACGTCCTGGTGCCGTTGTGGTCGAAGACACCGGACATTGCCAGACGCCTGCGCCAGAACATGCAGGCAATATTCCGGTGGGCGCAAGCGCACGGTTACATTGATACCAACCCTGCCGGCGAGGTCATTGACGGGGCCCTGCCGAAGCAGAAGGCCGCGAAGACGCATTTACGGGCCTTGCCACACAAGGATGTATCCGCGGCCCTGGAGGCCGTCGGCGGCGGCAGTTGCTCAGTTCCCGCGGAACTCGCGTTCAGGTTCCTGATACTGACTGCGACCAGAACCGGTGAGGTCCTGGGCACGACCTGGGATGAGATAGACCTCGAGACCCGGACCTGGACGATACCGGCGACGCGGATGAAGATGAATCGGGAGCACCGGGTACCGTTGAGTGATGCCGCGGTTGCCGTGCTGGACAAGGCCCGGATACTGGCGGATGGTTCCGGGCTGGTTTTTCCGTCGCCGCGTCGGCCGGGTAAACCGATGTCGAGCATGACGCTGGCGAAACTGTTGGAGCGCGCCGGCTATCATCATCGGGCAACGGTCCACGGATTTCGGAGTTCGTTTCGCGATTGGTGTGCCGATACCGGCAAGCCCCGGGAGATCGCAGAGGCGGCGTTGGCGCGCGCGGTACCGGGCGTCGAAGGTGCTTATTTCAGGACCGATTTATTTCAGCGCAGAGCGCTGCTTATGAGCCAGTGGGCGCAATACCTGGCCGGCGCTGACGCGAAAATCGTTGAACTGAAAAGGGCGTGAATAGACGTTTGTTGACATAGGAATACAATCAACTATACTGATACTCCATCAGATTGAAAATTTCCACCCCTCGGTAACTGCACCCGGTGATGTGCAGAGACACAAATCAAAGAGGTTTGTTATGAGTGATTCCGTGGAAATCCTGCCGACATTGGTGGACCTGAAAACGATTATGACCTGCACGGGCCTGTCCAGGCCCGGCATTTACAAAATGATGAGCGAAGACAGATTCCCGAAGCCGATAAAGCTGGGGAGGTCTTCACGCTGGTACCTGACCGAGATAAGGGCCTGGTTACAGGCGCAACCCCGCAAAACTCAACCCGCATAAAAGAAATCCCGGTTGTGGCGAACCGGGTTTTCGTGTTCCTGGCGAGGAACGTGTGTTATCTGGATGAAGGGTTACGTGAACAGTCTTAAGCCAGAAACAAATCCGCGTCAAATTCCGCTCAGGGCCTCGGGCCTGCACGTCCACGACGTGGTGCCCGATGACCTGGGCGCCAGGGTGCGGGATTATCCGGGGCTACGCGCCGACGCGACACCGTCCGAGGTGGCTACCTGGGCAAGCCGTCATCCGGCCTGCAGGACCACTAAGACGGAAAAAAAGCTGTTGAGCGCAATCGCGAACTTTTACGTTCAAATCAACCATTGCCAGATATCCTATGAAACCCTAGCCGAAAAGTGTGGACACGGTCGCCGCTCCGTCATTTATCGGCCGCTGCGCCTCCGCGCCCTGAGTGTTTTGACATGGGACAATGAGACCGCAAAAGGGGGCGGGGCGGTAAAACGGCCGAACAATTATAATATGGAACTGGACTATGAATCGTGAACCAATGTGCTGTACCCCGTCAGCCCCAGTTGGACAGAATAGCCTGATTGCTTAAGAGACGGTTTTGGCTCATCGTTAACTCCCGGAGGAGAGAATGATGAAGAAAAAACCTGAAGTTGAAAAGACGGTACGTGATATTCGCCGCCATACCCGCAAGAAATACGCTGCCGAAGAGAAAATCCGCATTGTCCTCGAGGGCCTACGCGGCGAAGACAGTATTGCCGAGCTTTGCCGCCGTGAGGGCATCAATACCAATGTGTACTACCGCTGGAGCAAGGAATTTCTGGAGGCGGGCAAAAAACGCCTGTCGGGTGACACCGTTCGGGAAGCCACTTCAGATGAGGTCAAGACCCTGCGAGCCGAGACAGCTTCCCTGAAAGAAGCTCTGGCCGAAGTGGTGATGGAAAACCGTCTGCTCAAAAAAAGCATAATCGGGGATGGGCAGGACGGTATATGAGGTATTCAGCGTCCGAGAAGTACGAGATCCTCCAACTGGTGGAACAATCCAGCCTCTCAGTGGGCCAGACGCTCAAACGGCTGGCTATTCACCGTTCCACTTACTACAACTGGCTCAAACGCTACTACGATGGTGGGGTTGATGCCCTGGCGGATAATAGCCCTCATCCTGTTGCCGTATGGAACCGGCTTCCGGACCGGCACCGCACTGCTATTGTGGAACTGGCGCTGAAGGAACCGACACTGTCACCCCGGGAATTAGCGGTTCGCTATACGGATGAGACCCGCTATTTTGTCTCCGAGTCCACGGTGTATCGCTTGCTCAAGGCTCAGGACCTGATCACCAGCCCCGCCTATATCCTGATGCAGGCTTCAGACAGGTTCCAGCATCCCAGCCGTCGAGTCAACGACCTGTGGCAGACCGATTTTACCTACTTCAAGGTCGTTGGCTGGGGCTGGTATTACCTGTCTACCGTCATGGACGATTACTCACGCTTCATCCTGGCCTGGCGATTGTGCACCGGCATGAAGGCTGATGATGTCATGGATACCTTAAATGATGCCCTGGACTTCACCGGGCTAGATGAGGTGAAGGTCAAACACAAACCCCGCCTGCTCAGTGACAATGGCCCCTGTTATCTCTCGAGCGACCTGGCCGATTATCTGGCCGCTAACGGTATGACCCACTCCAGAGGCAAGCCTTACCATCCACAAACCCAGGGCAAGATTGAGCGCTGGCATCGTTCCATGAAAAACCAGATCTTGCTGAATAATTATTACTTTCCCAGTGAACTACAGGAGCATATTCAACGCTTCGTCACCTACTACAACCACGAGCGCTATCATGAATCACTGGACAACCTGACACCGGCAGATGTGTACTATGGCAGGGGACAGCAAATACGAGAGGAAAGAGGCCTGATCAAATTAAATACTATGGCCCAGCGCCGACAATTACATTATGATCGACAACTGACAACCAACCCGATGAGCTGAACCGTCTCTTCAATCGGGCGGACAACTGTCCAAATAGCTATGACGACGTACACCTCTTGCAGCGCAGTCGTGAGCGAATCAAAGACACCTTTTATCATCGAAGGGAATCTGTTCGACAAGGGGGAGAAAGGGACGATGCAGGCCTTTCAGGTGTACGTGCAGGATGACGCTCAGAAAAAAAGTATTCTGGAAGACATTATAGCTATGCTTAAAGAAAGGAAGCTTTGGGCGGGATAGAAAGATGTCGTTCCAAGCCGGATATCTTGAATTTGTGATTCACAGAGATCGTTTCAATTTTCTCTCAGTTCTAAATCTACCTTGTAATTCGGGTTTTGAATTCGTTCAAGAGAAGGTTCATAAAGTTCATAGGCTTCATCTGAGTGTGTAAAAACAATAAAGCGTCATACTTACAAAAAAGTATCATACTTTACAATAAAGTATCATCCTTCTGTAAAGTCGAGTAGATAGTGGTGCGGGTCTTTGGTTTCGGTGGTTATTGGACTAGTGGTGCCAGCAGTATTGCCAGGACGGCGAGCAGCAGGCCCAGGATGATACGCGTCGTTGTCCGCAACTCTGCGCCCAACTCAGCCACTTGGGTCTTTAGATTAGCTAGTCTCGTTTCGATACCTTCTGAACGGCCTGTTTGTTGCGCGCCGGCCGCGGCCTGCTTTGCTTGTTCTTCGGTTACGTTTGGTATCTGGCGTAGTACTTGGTAGAGGTCTATTGTGCTCATCTTGTTTACCTTATCATTAATAGTATCAGAGAGGGTGCTATCTTGTAAATCTGAAGATAGCTGTTGTTTATCTTGTATGCCATGAAGAGGTGTTCTCGGGTTGCGTGAGTATGATACTTTCGTCTGTCGTAGTTAGGAGGTTGGCGCTAACTGCAGTGGAAAGTATGATACTTTTACGGCTCTGTTAAAAAAGCTACTCAATAAAATCAATAATATAGAATGTCGTGAGTATGATACTTTATTGTGTTTTTACACTGAGTAAGGGGTTTCATCACCCAGTTGAAAGTAACGTTCCATCGGCGATTTGCCATGATGTGCGCGCTGTGCGGCCGGTCCCAGTTGGTAGTATTGCCATTCCGCCAATAACAGCTCCAGGTTATCATCGGTGATACCACCCGTTGCATAGAATTTCGGTCCTGTCGGTTTGGTGTGACCGCTCCACCTTGCCGTTCAAGTTCAATAATGCGGTAATTCCCTGATGCTCCTGTTTGAAATATCTTTCCGCTCTGATCCTGTTAAGTTCATGATGATGCCTGGTTCAAGTTTTGTGAAAAGCAGCTACCAGTCTTGTTCACTCATTGAGGACAAAGTTTTGCTTCAGCCACGTTCTGACGGATTCTGGATGAGCGTAGCCATCAGCTCGTAATAGCGCCACGATATCTGCACCAGAGATAACGATAATGGGATGCTGATCCTCTTTGATCTCACGATAAACCTGAACATTTACATAGCTAGTTGTAACCAGTATGCCAAACTGCCTGTGACGCAGCCGGGAGATCAACCGGGACATGCCTTTTACACCTACGCCGCTGGAAAGAGCGTAGCATTTGGCTTCAAGCGCAAAGTCAACCAAAATCCCGGATGCCCCGCTTCCGATACGCAGTTTACCAATTGCATCGCGGCCCCCATCACGAGAAGGCCTGGTCAAATCGATTTCTGCAATATCAGGGAGGAGCAGTTTTGCAAGCTCAGCAGCACAGCGTTCGAAACCGTGAGAATCATTTTCGAAATATTCGTGAATTCTTTCCAAGATGGAACGATCAATTGAGTTATCTGGAATTTGCTCGCCTTTGGTTCTGTATTCCAATGATCTGGCGGCGAGCAGCGAGCGCGGACGGCCGGTTTGAACCCAGGCTGACCACGCCTCAGGTGCGTTGGAAGAGTGAGGATTGCCGGCGATGATATCAGCAATCCAGGCTCGTGATATAAATGACACATCGAGAACTGTGAAACGGGCGCGATAGTTCTGAAATCGACTTCCTTTGGCAATTCTCCAAATGGCAACAAGGTCTTCTGATGCACGGAGGTCGGCTGTGCCAGGAACAGCAAGTCCAAGAAATACAACATCTCTCCATTCCCCTGTATTCGCGAACAACAATATAGGGGGTACCTGCCGACGTCCTTCAATGCCTGAATGAGCCAAATCAAAAATCCGCCGGAGAAGCTCGTTCCCCTTTCTGGGGGTTTCGTGCAGTCCTCGACCAGGTCTTTTATTGTCTCCGAAGTAAGTGTAAATACCGGTCTCGCGTTCAAGCAGGTCCGGCCAGTCTGGATCTTTGCCTGAAGACGTCAGAACCACCAGTTCCAATTTGTGCACTTGACCCCGATATCTGAATCCTCCTGAATTGCTGACGTTAAGAAGGTGAGGCAAGGGGTCATCTCCAGCATTTCCCAGGCGGCCTCCTTGATAGACAGCATCGACCTTAAGGTCGGTGGAGTGGGCGTATGAAAAAGGTACGAATTGCATGTCTATATCATACGACTGTATGTAAGGTACTGCACACTGTTCTCGCAGATGTTTATTTGAGCACCTTTACCGTACTTTCATACCAGCCCTGTAGACATCAGGGACGCAGAACGTTTTCTTCAGATTCTTAGCAATGTAGGGGACACAATACTCAACTAATATTTGCCTTTACAACAGAACACATCCCGAAGGAGGTTCCCCCGTTGCATCACGTAGTCAGGATAACTAGGCAGAACGCTTCTTGCCAGCCTTTGCATCACAGCCGTATTCAAGAATTAAGAAGTATGTCTGCCCTGAATTCCCTCGCCATCACCTGCTCTACGGAGGTCGTTGCTTACCGGTCCGATTACTTGAATATTTCTACTATATCGCGCGCAACTGCTCAAATTCGTGGAGTTCCTGTCGCCAGCGGTCGAGGTACTATAATAAATCCCAGCAGTGTCGACTAGCTGGTCCTGTTGATCCCGGCTTCGTGCTGTTTTGTGATCTCCAGGATAGCAACTCCCTGTCTTGCCTGTTTGTGGGAAGGCTCGCGGTCCCATTCATTCGCCGCATAACCGGCAAGCGTCTGCGCGATGCCGCATTGCCAGTTTTCCAGCAGCCCCGTACGAACACCCCAGGCATGGATCTTCAACCATTCTTCACCATTCAGTTTCTTACATTCGGTGATATTCTCATAATCACTGGGAGATAACTGCGTTGCACGGCGCCCGCGGTGTTCACCTGGTTCGGTGTGCTCTTGTAATTCCAGCGGGATTGGATTGGACAGAGGAAAAGACATTTTACTGATCGATTTCCAGCAATCCTCCTTCTTGCACCATTCCGTAATGTTTCGACCATTCGCGGTACTTCGGATCGCCTCATCGATACTGTGCGACCACGACCGTATCAATTCCTCAAACGCCTCAGACAAAGCCTGTTCCCGCCAAATTAGGCCCATGTCAAGCTGCCCGCCAGTCCGGAAAGAAATGTAGGCTATGAGATATGCAACAATGTTCGCTCGATAGGCTGCAAACTGTTCTTTCCTGATAATTCGTGTGGTCGTCTTGAACAGAATTGCCTTGGCAATTAGCAGCTTGTAATAGGATTCGTCTGGCAACCATTCTTGTTCCTTTCCGACGCGTAGTTCCTGCATAAAGATGTCAAAATTTTTCTGAGCACCACGGCTCACAAGGTGTGGACTCTGGTTCCAACAGGTTATGAACTTCGCAAGGTCGGTTTTGGTGAATTTTCGAGCTGGCGGCGTCTGTTCATTAAATCTACGGGTTCTCGCTGGGGTCGTACCTTTTCGGGCCTTGGCATCCTGATATTGGCCGCGGGCTCTCTCATAAAACCATCGACCCTGCTCACCAGGACACCAAATCGTTTGTGAAAGCCGCTCAATCTCTACATGGAAGGGGTCATTTGCTGAGAAATCAGCCATCTGGATCACATTCTGCGTGTTGGCATACCGAGATATCTTGGGAACCAATTGATCTACTGTTTCTCCTACAACTGTCGTAATCTTCGCAGGCACGAACACTGATGAGATATCTGCTCCATCCTGCTTTTTTGCGCGGTATATGGATGCCGTGGTCTGTCCGCCGTTCACGACCTGAAGACCGCGAACCGACTTGATGGCCGGACGTCCATCCGAAAGCACAATGGTCGTCAACTCGTCAACAGTCATGGATATCCCATTGTTATAGGCCATGAATCGTCCTGGCTCCTCTCGTAGTGTATCGCGGATGCCCCTATTCACCTTTCCTCGAGCCTGAAGAAACGACCGGACGTTGAGCTCAAGAAGTCGGGAGCCGTATTCGTCGTATAACCTATAAATCATGTCACCTGACAGAATCGCGAGGTGGACTGTGTAGTCTTTCGGTGGTTGTGGTAGTGTCAGGCAAGGTAACGCTTCGTTGAACACCTCTTCGAAATCAATTTCGATCTCGTCCCGAGGCAGCCCTGACTGCATTCCTCTAAACAGTCGTTCGATATCCCAAATCTCGAATTTGACCGGAATACCGTTGATTTCCATAGCATCCTGTTGCTTCAATTGGGTGACGCCATCGGAAAGGATGAATATTCGTATTCTATCGAGCTGTTTTTCGAGTTCATGTATCCTGGACGCCATTGCATGCGCATCGTGTGCGACCTCCATATTATTATGAACTCCACTGAAACATGCCTGCACAAACCTTGCCGCGCGTTCTGCCCCTTTCCGAATATCGTCACTGGGCAGTGTGGCTGGCGTTCTGGAATCAAGAAAGACACTCGTGAATACTTCCAAGGTGTCCTCGTCGTCGTTGAAACCGAAACCACTCACCTTTCCGATACCACGTCCTACGCGTGTTTCACAATAGCAAACCTCCCCATTCTCAACCATCCCAATCTCGGATAGATACTCGATGACGATTTCCGTGAACGCATTTTCCCTGAAATTCTTTTTTCCAAATGGGCCACCACCCATAGCTCGGTCACGAATCTCGGAACTCAGTCTTTCCGTAAATATTCGAATCTCACGCTCCAATTTCATTTCCTCTCTTTTTCATTCAACAATGCTCCAATAGCCTCCGTGTCTCCTACTTGGTAGGGCACACACGCATTCAGAAGAATTGCGTAACTGCAATCCGAGATTCCATCATGAAGATCGCTCGCCGTTATCCGTGGAAAACTGTCGGCTACTTTGAAAAACAATGTTTTTCGGTATCTGTATCGTGTATCCGAATACAGTTCAGAATGTGAATCAAGGTAGCCTGCCTCAATCAGCTTTGCGTTGAAACCGTCAAGTGCCGAGTCGTCCTGAATACGTATAGTTTCCCTGAGTCGCTTCACCAGTTCCGGAAGGCTTTCCCCGTCACGGTCACCGAGAGCCAGCGACAAATGGCAGAGTAGCAACAATTCGACAAGAGTCTCGTCCAGTTGCGCCATGTTGGAGATATTCATCGTGACAGGAGGAATAACTGTCGTGCTCTTGACTTCTATACACCGCCCCTCTAGGTTGAAATCCTGGTTTCCTCCACATGGCCCTTTCCATGCTTTCACCGAATCATGAGCTGGCAGCCGATCGACCAGATGGGTCGCTAGAAAAAACAGTTCTCCAAACAGACCGATCTGCGCTTCTCTTGTCAGCCCTTCGACTCCATGCTTTTTCATGAAATTCTGCCAGATGTGTAATCTGGCGATGAATGTCTTCACGCCATCGCCTTCTCCGGGTGTGAGTACGGTCCTTTCACTAACATCATTCACGAGCACCTCAAAGACATCACGATAACGGGTATCAGCGAGTACCAAGCACAGCCTGGTACGGCCCCGAGGACCTGGTGTCACAGACTCGGGATAAAGCTCGAATCCCCGGGCAGATGGAAACTCCCCAACCACTTCTATGGCGGTGGCGTTAACTTCTACCAGCAGGGCAGGTATCGCACCAGGTTGGCGTAATGCAACGAAAATGTCACTGTCCGCGTCCGGATAAATCCGCCGCAAATGCCATCCATCCTTCCTCGCTACTCGATCGCTTGTCGTCGCCAGTTCGTCCCAGATTTCCCCGACAGAAACCACCGTATCTATCCGAATTCCTGTTGCGAATAGACGTTGTTTACCGTGTAGGTCACTGTCCTTGCACTCCGGCTGTTAGGAAAGCTGATGCCGAACCCAATTACTGGAACGCCGCCTTCTACATGATCGCCGGTTGGGGACAGCGGGTAGAGTAGAAGCAAGCCGTTTTGCGCGCTCCGTTTTTCCCGGATACTCGGTCCCGACGGCGTTGTAGGTTCTTGTTGATTGCGTGAAAGACCTGGATCTTCTCGCCAAGCATCTATAGTCATGCGCAATGCCGCCTCGTAGTTTACGAGGTCGAGATCAATCGCTTCGTCACGAGGGGCAAGCAAACGCCCGATAACGTAACGTTCCGTCTCTGGTAGATGGCCACCGCGGGTACTGGGCGAACGTTCGCTCAACACAATGTTGTGTCCTCCGATAATGCATTGTCCACCTCTGCCTCCCGACATCAGCGCAACCGTCCAACTAACTAATTCGTCCACCTCTACCTGTGCCTGAATGAACTCTCGAAGGATTCTGCTGTGCACTCGTACGGCGCTGTTGTGCGTCGTATAATTATCAAGAAATGCCATGACTTTTATTGCGCTGACGTCGGACCAAAGGTACGTACCGGACCAGCGATGTGTCCCCTCGTTTGGTCTCGATCTTGTCGGAGCAGTTTCACTAGGAGAACCCAACTTCCGGATAAATTCTTCAGTTGCACGAAAATTCAATGAAATATTGTGAGCATCTTTGTGAAATACGACTGTCTCGGAAATGGAGTGAGCAAAAGAAAGCTGAAGCGCAGTGCCATGGCGCATCTTTACCCTTGATGTAACCATCATAGCTGGATGGCTCATGACTCTCAGACCGTACTGTTTCGGCGTCCCGCCGACGGCAACCATGTGATCAAATTCCTGGCGTAGTTCTTCACTTGCCTCCGTTATGTGCTGAAACCATTCCGCAAGATCAGGCGTAGTATACAGACGACAAAGGTCCAAATAACCGGGCCTGTAGCCAAACCAGCGGCCCATTTGCATCAACGTATCGTACATTCGCGACGCACGAAGGAAGTAGCTGACAGTTAATCCTTCCAGTGTCAAACCGCGTGCGAGCTTGTCCCCACCAATTGCGATTACGTTCAGCCCGGTCGCGTGGTGAGTGTCGTAATCGAGTACGTCGCCCGCTGTACCGTTTATTTCCCGCACAGAAATGTCGGAAATGACGCGCATCAAGTGTTTTTCCACCTCTTCCCATGAAACATTGACAATTTCTGAATCATCGATTTGTTGCTTAACTGTGGCGGTGGTGGGTAAGAAATCCTCTTCCCACATTCGTCTGAGCTCGGTAAATGTTGGTGCTCTCGAAGCGCCTTCACCTCTTACTATTCTTCGGCGCAGCTGTTGCAGCAACCTTTCCACCTGAGAGAAAACAGCATGCTGTACCACCGTAAACCTAGTCACATGGACAAGCATCGAGTTGTGTTTACCTGTATGTCCCCGGACGCGACGTGCAGTGCAGGACAATATGAACGCATAGATGGCCTGCCGAAGGGATGGTGGTAGATCATCTAGACCTTCATATCTAGGAACATGACCGTTGATGTGTCGAGGCGGCATCCAGCCTTTGCGCTCTCGAAGGTCGAGCGACTCAGCATGATCTCTCACCGGACGATACAGCGGTAGTGGCTCCACCGCATTCGACACATCATCGTCTGGCTCCAGACCAAAAATCCGAACAGGTCCAATATAGTTTGACGGTGCCGGCAAAGTCATTATAAAGCTACGCGGAAACAGGTCTTCCCATTCCGTCGCGGTTGTGCCCCGTTCGTGGATAAAGATGTTGGCAAACGGTGTTGCTGTGTATCCGACATATGCGCTCTTTTCGAAACAGAATAGAAACCGCCGGATATGTCTGTTGATTGCTGTAGGATCATGCTCGGGGTCAGGACGCCCTTCCTCGTCAAAATCCTGCTCATGCGTGTCAACAGAGGCAAGGTCAGCTTCATCGTCAATGACAAGCAGAGGAATATTTCTGACGATAGGTCGGTCCGTTTCTGCCTCTCTCGAGTTGGCGACCCGATCAACCCAGGACTGTAGATTGCGGAGAACACTGACGTTCTTCTTGATTACGAACAAGAGTGGGCGTCCCCCCGGGTTGATTCCAAGACTGTTTGCCACGGTGCGGCTGAAATCTCCATTATCGGCGCGGTTCGTGACGTAGTCCGGCCTGATTGTCGGATCAGGATCGATCAAGCCCGCTCCTATGGTTCGCAATTCCTGAGTGTGTGCTTCCTGCGGAGGTAATGTCTCGTATCCGAGAAATCCCTCGTCCAGCCGCATCTGAGTCTGGCTTCTCAGATTCTTGTGGAGCCCGGATAGTACGACGATTAATTTGTAACCTGCATCGGCCGCCTTGCAAATCAAACCTATATAGTTGGATGTCTTTCCGGACTGGACGTGCCCCACGACCAACCCTCGTCGGTCCCATGTGCCCTCCCGATTTGGATCTTCCAGGAGTGACAGAACGCGATCGGTTACCGTATCCAGAGAATCGACGGTGCTGGGTGCCCACGAACTCTCGAGGTACTGTCGATACCGTGGCCAGTATCGCCATCCTTGTGCCCGCTCTGAATCCAACCACCTTACGTGATCGTCATTCCCCTCCAGTGTGGTTTCTCGACCAATCCAAACATCGAAGCGGGTTTCCAAATCACGTACGAGACTATCGATATCAATCGACTCGCGCCAGCTGGGATCAATTGAAAGAACCTTTTCCACGGATTCGGCAATCGCCTCCCGAGACAATGGTCCATCGTCCATCTTTTGCCTGATCATTGCCTGGACCATGACCAGTACAGTTTCGTAGTCGTTTGTCACTTTGTTCCTCATTCTTTGATTTTGATCGACTTATTCGAGTGACTCAACCAGTTCCGGATGATTGTGGAACGGCTCAGTTTTCAACAGCTGGGATCGGGCCATGCTCCTATCGAGGCCAATCGTCTCGACCAGATGACGATACAGTACGTTTAGTACGATCTTAACGTCAGCGGACGGGGCACCCTCAAATGCTCCCTTGTGGATCTCTCCATTTTCCACAGTATCGATCCACACTCGCTGCACAGGCATGGTCTCCTCCAACAGTCGAAGCATTGCGACCACCGCTTCCTTGAGCGGACCGGCCTCATCAAGCACCTGCTTCACGAGAGGATGGCTTCGGTCCACCAGGTAGGCTGTTGATTCCTTCCGCTTTACGACCCTCCAGGCCCTCTGCAGGTCGGGTGTGGGTACCCGAGGCCCGTAGCTTCCGCGGTGAGCGAACACCTGCCGTGCCTGATCCCGTACATGCTCGGCAAGATCGCGCAAGCGAAACGCGATGTAGCTGGGAGCACGTGCCACCGATTTCTTTATGTCGATATTCCAGTCGGCATCCGCGGTATTCGGTACGTCGAGCCTCAGTCTGGCAAGCTTGTAAGGCTCTTCCCTGGTCCACGCCTTACTTTTCCCAAATCCCAGCCAACCACCCGAGACAAGCATTCGCCTGTTCCTGTAGACGTAGAAACCTTGCTGTGCCGTCCACCCCTCCAAACCGGCACCAGTCTCGAATTGACGCTGCGCCATGTTGTCCTTATGTGGCAGGACGAATCCCTGGATCTCCACAATTCCTCGATGAGTCGTTATCCGTTCCTCTGGAGTCGCAATAGTCGCACCGTGATCTCTCATGAAGGGGTCCCATGCTTTCACGCGATGACCTTCGTCGCTTCCATTTATGAATATTGACAAACTCGCCGAACCACCCTCAAGAAATCTGTGAAATACCATTGCTAAGTGCGATTCAATTCGATCGATCAGACTCAAGAAATGATCATGGGAACTGCTATCTGAAGTCTGAATATTTCCGACGACCCGATCCAGGTCCTCCCAAAGAATCATTGTGCCTTGGCCAAGCTTTAGGAGCGGCTTCAGAATTTCTTCGGACCCAGAGACAGGGCTCTTCAATAGCTGCCATTCCTCGACCCGCGCCACATGATCGAGATCCCAGCGCCTCGTTGAGAACTGTCCATTTTGAAGCGAAGCGACCGTAAGTTGCCGACACTGAGAGAATGATGCCGTCTTTAGCCCGAGACCAAACCGGCCAAGATCGTCCGCTGGACGATTTTCAAGTGGACTTATGTTGCCGGGGCGCATTGCTTTGGAAAGTTCGCTTTCCGTCATACCGTCGCCATCATCCAGAATGGCGATGTGCGATCTGCGACCCTCCCACCAGAACGTGATCCAGACGTTTCGTGCATGGGCGGAAATACTGTTGTCAATCAAGTCGGCAATTGCGGTCTCGGGGGAATACCCAACTCCACGCAAGGATTCGATCATTGATGATGCCGGTGGGGCAGCAATCTCGAAGTTCGGTCTCGATGCTTTCGACATTGCTGCGTCCCGTGCAGTCAACACTTACTCGGCACTTGGCGCCTTCCGGGCATGTCAATGCATGCAGAGATATTGCAAAACCTGATTGAATTTGTGCAATCCTCGAAAATCATGCCATCATGGTACATTCACAATGCGCTTCTGGCTATATTCTCGTATTCGGCAATTTCGTCAACATACTCACAGCCGTGCCTGATAAAGGCTTCTACGTCACTCAGCACATCCGACAGTGCCCACCTGAACTTACCTTTCAAGGCGCATTCCCAAACCACAATCGAGCGCCACTCGGCCGTCTTCAAGGCAACCCGCACCTCCCGGTCTCGTTCAATGTTGCGGCTGATCTTGGAATTCCAAAACGCTGCACGGGTTTTTGGCCACCTGAACAGTGAGCATCCGTGACCGTGCCAGAAGCATCCGTGCACAAAAACCACAGTTCGATACTTCGGAAACACCAGATCTGGTTTGCCAGGTATATCCGCCCCATGTAGCCTGTATCGCAGGCCTCGCTGGTGAAGCCCATACCTGATTAGCAGTTCAGGTTTGGTGTCCTTGCCCCTTATCCGACTCATCACCAAGTGACGCTGTTCTGGAGTTAATACATCTGTGCCTCTGTCTTCCACAGTTAACGCATCTGTAGGATCAAGTTTCAACCGTCTCACCCATCGCGGGTTGGCTGTATGCAGCGCTCGGTAATCCAGTTTCAGTCTCAGATGCATCTTTGATTCGATACGGAAGTTGCCTCGAATGGGTATTTGCCGACGTTCGGATCTTCTTCATGATTTCCAAAGCGATCGCTTTGGCCATTAAGGGAGGAACTGCGTTCCCTATCTGCTGGAACGCTTGGTTCATTGCACCAGTGAACACGAATCCGTCCGGGAATGACTGAAGCCGCGCTGCTTCCCGTACTGAAATTGTCCGAGCTTGGGAATCGTCGTAATGGATATGGCTGTATCCGTCCTTACTCAAATGCGCCATTACTGTGCGCACCGGCTGATCTCGTGCAATCTTCCGCCATTTGTTCGGAAATTTACCTGCATCGTAAGGCGGCACGACTGAGCCTTTCAGCTCTTCATATTTCACCGAATCCGGTTTGATGCAGACCCCCTTTCCGGTATGTTCCGCCAACTTTTCATCAAACATCTTCAGCGCTAATTTGTGTGCTTCCGGGTACTGGTCACCTTCTTTCATACGTGCAAAAAGTGGGTAATCGCGTGGAAGGTATCGAATTACGTGATCATAGACACCTTCCCCGCCCTCAAACCCGGACCAACTCTTCATCAACTGGGCATATTCCGAAACTGAGCGGCTATCATCGTATGGTATCAGTGTGTTAAAACGACGTACACCGCGTTTCAGGACGCCAGTGGTCAACAGTTTCTGCGCGTCTATTTCGGGCAAATCGGCGATCGCCTTTTCAGCCGTTACGGCAGGTTGCAGGCCATTTGCGGACTTCGGTGGATCCACATACCTGTGCGCTGATGTGGACATATTACCGTTTGTCAACATTTTCAGCGCGACCCGTCGTGAACTTTCATAGCCGGAAGGCAGATCAATGTAATGTGTCGGTTCAGGGAAACTGACACTTGAGGCAAGTTTGCGGTGATATGCGATCAAAAACATGCGTTCGCGTGTCTGGGGCACGCCGTAAAATGCGGCGTTCAACAGTGAATAGGCGCAGACATAGCCAAGGTCTTCCAAAACTTCGCATATTTCCTCGGGCACATTATGACCACCGAAATTCATGATATCCGGGACATTTTCTATCAGAATTGCAAGGGGGCGACAGGACTTCACGTATCTGAGGTATGCTGTATATAGCTTGGCACGGGGGTCGTTACGAAATGCTTCAGGGTCCGCCTCAATTTCCCGTAGTTTCGATCTACCTACCCGAGCGAAAGGTTGACATGGCGGACCACCAATGATGATGTCGAAGGCTTCCGCCATCCTGCCGAGTTTCAATGCCCGTACAAGCAGGCCGGGAGTTGTCGATGTGATATCGCGGTGCACTGAATGCCGTTTTACATCCGCATGAAAATTTTTACCGTAGGAGGCTGCCGCTTTTGGGTTGTTCTCAATTGCAGCTGTAATCTCAAACCCCGCTGCACTGAAGCCGAGAGAAAGTCCACCGCATCCGGAAAAAAGAGAGAGCACACGCGGCTGCGCACCAATTCGAAGTCTCGAAATTTTATTGTGAATGATTCGATCCGTCACACGTCTTGGAACTCCTGTTGCTCTCGACTGAACAGTTCCGACTGTGGAGTGAAAGTTTCCCTGTCAAGATACTCTCGGACGAGACGTGCGATCAGCGTTGACTTCTTGTATCCTTTATCACGGCAATAGGTATCAAAACGAACTGCCTGTGGCTTCGGCATCAGCACCTGCACGCGAACCAGTTCAGCCATTTTCGTTGGACCCCATGTCTGGTATTATAGTCACTCAACTGCGCAATTATCAACACATGTGTGTATTATTGTGCATTGGATTTATTCATTGGTTACTGCATTGACAGGAATTAAGCACTAAGGAACGCATTGAGATGTCTTGATTCATTGTTTCCATGGCAAGTTGACAGGACTAGTGAATTGAATATTGTGCTCCCAAAACCTCGTCAAGATTTAGGGTTAGATAAATCCTTGTGACTGAAATTTCCTTTGGTCGTTTTAGAGGGCTTAATGACGCCCGTAGAATAATTCGCCTATAATATCGGCTCAAATACTGGAATACCCTTAATGCTCTGTTGGTTTTTTCGTTGGTAAGGATATTTCAGATTTTATAAATTCCAGTTATATCAACGAGTTGTAATTCAGGCTCGAATCCCTGACGGGAAACCTCTCGTCCAAAAGCCAATAAAATACACCAGCACGGCATGGCACGGCACTACTACGGCCTCTACCGGTTGATCATGGCCGGCATTGGCGAGGTGCCGGCATTCGAAGACATCCTGGCGGTGGCGGGCGATTTTCCGGCTACATTGAATGCTGGGTAGCGCGTGCGCCTGGAATGAACCGGCCAAGTTAACTGTCGTCAAACACTAGCGATAAAACTCCAAATAAAAACGCACCTTCCCTATCGCTTCGACCTCATGCGGGACCTCCGGCTCCACGACCCCATAGTTGCTGAGAGAAAGATTGACCTCTTCCAGCACCGGCTCAAGAATGCGGTATCGTAATGTTCCTTCCAGAATCACAATTTTTGCCCATGTCTCATGTTTAGTCAGGTGGGACTTCTTCAGATTCCCAGGGATGGTTTCTTCCGTGAATTCAGGGCTGGTGGCGTACTTTGACACCTCTGCAGGGAGCGTTTTCATGGCAATAACTCTGCAATCTTCATGCTCTAAATTATATCACTTGATACCTTAGGTGCGAGAACAACTTATAATTTCGGCCGAAATCGCCAGTTGTCAATCGCCTCCAAACGATTTAAATAACCGGCCCTAAGCGTTGGCTATGGCCTGGAACCAGCCGTTTCAGCCGGTGAGCAGACTCATCAGCCTGTAATAAAAATGATACGCCCCTGGCCGGCCGGGTTCGGCAGGTGTACTACTTCAAATATGTCCCCGGCGCATTAGTAGCCTTTCTGACCGGCAACCTGGACAAAGCGGATTTCACGGGACACATCGAAGAACAGATACCACTCCCGATACCGGCCGTTCCACCGCACACCCTCACCCCCGCGTATTCACCCCTCGACGTCCCCAGCAGCCGTTGATCCGGCTCATCCAAGACACCAACGCCCCTGCCGGCACCCTATCCCCGCGGACAGGGGCGTCCCGCCTACACCCCACATGCGTTGACACCGTGCACGTTATAAATGCGCTATACTATAGGGAAACAAAATGTAACGAAACTTTGACCATCTCTACACTGCAGGACGGCAGGTAGGCGTTATCATAACCGGCACTGGCTTTATTACAGGTATGTTCTACTCAGACCAGTTAATACTGACCGTGTCCAGTGTAGCAGTCGGCATGATACTGATATGGGCAGCGAGCCCGGAGAACTAACATGAATACAACGGCCCTGATTACCCTGTTTGTAATACTTTTTGGTTTCCTCGGCATGTTCCGCTTGGCACGATACCTGGCCGAACGAGACGATAAAGAATAAATCTGCACATAGACCACGAATAAAGTCGTGTAGAAAACAATAAAGCGTCATACTTTCACTATTGTATGTTATTGATTTTACTGAGGGGGTTTTTAGGAGAAAATTAAAAGTATCATACTTTCTATTTTTTTTACACTGAACCCCTAACGAATACATACAAGCTATCATACTTATCAAACCCCAAGATTCCCTGCATAACATAGCAAATAAACAAAAACTGGACCCAGATTTACAAAAAATATCCAATCCCATGCTATTAATCACAAGGTAATCATAATAAGCGCAATAGACCTTTACGAAGTACTACGCGAGATACCAAACGTATCCGAAGAAAAAGCCAAACAAGCGGTAAGCAGTCTTGAACAACCAGAAAGTATCAAAAACATTGAAGAACGTGTGACAAATACCGAACAACGTCTAATTAAAGTTGAAACCAAAATCAACTACAACACTGCCCTCCAGATTGCTATATTCGTTACCGTGCTCAGTATCGCTCTCGGATAACCGCGATACTCGTCAGCATCACAAGAACACCTTAAAAAACCTTCAACGGCCACTCCGAACACGGAGTGTTAAGAACCCAAGTCTAGCGTACAAAGTATGATACTTTTTTGTAAGTATGACACTTTATTGTTTTTGCACACCGGGGAGGAGACGACCGTCGGAATGGGCAATATAACGCGCCTCCCAGGCACGAATCCTCAAGGAACTGGAGCGGGTCACCGCGCATTACTCAAGCGTGCGGGGCGCTTTGAAATGCCAGATGCCGTGGCGCCGGACGAGATAAGCAAGGTCGCCAGGAATCGGCTTCTGGGTGACCAGCACGGGGACAACCTGCATTTTTGATCCCATATCCATGGCCTCCATGACTGCGCGGTACTTGATGCACTGGAAGACTCCGCGCCTGAGGTCGGCATCGTTCGAATCGATTGACTTGACTTCGATGACGACGGTCGACA
Organism: Gammaproteobacteria bacterium; assembly: GCA_965208655.1. GTDB lineage: Bacteria > Pseudomonadota > Gammaproteobacteria > Eutrophobiales > Eutrophobiaceae > JAAXHV01. Next base: position 490,577 of record CBDBPJ010000003.1, on the reverse strand, counting down.
TGGAGCCGTAGTAGACGACGTCGACCTTGTCCGCAGAGTCCAGAACGACTTCGGTGTCGGTATCAAAGTCCGCGTAGCCTCGTCGAACTCGGCCCGGATTGTCCCTAATCCATAGGCGGAGCGCCTTGTGGTTGGGACCTTCGCCTTTTCTCGTGTAGCTGATGCCGTCGTGTTCAGTGCCCCGGGGACTGGTGGCAGCCGGAAGACGCTCGCCGAACGCCTTGCGGTAGATCTGTTCCCAGTCCTTGAAGGCATAGACGTCGGTCGCGATTTCGCCACATGCGGAGCCCCATCGCCGCCGGTGCTTGTTGCGGTATCCGGGCTTGGCGAGCTGGGGCTGCTCAAGATAGTTGGCCATGAATGGGCCAGCGCCATCGCCCGGCATGCAGTCATCTTGCCGTACCAGCAGGATGTTGAGCAAGGGACAGTCGGGTTGGATTTCGAGGATCCGATACATCAGCGCACCGGCGGGGATACCCATCCTGGTTGGGAAGATGGAATCGAACTCCAACTCTGTTTCCAGTCGCCGCTTTGCCTCGCCGTAAGTGACCGACGACCGGCGCTTCGCCGCGTGGATCAGCCACTGTGCCAACGGTGCCGAGGCGTGATGCTTGAGGTTGTAGACGGTAGCGCGCATCGCAATTATCCTTCAGAGTCCTGTTTGTCTATTCGATTTACAGAACAACTCGTTCAATTGGTACGAGATGAACGGCCTGGTCGAGAAAGAGCTGATTTCCCCAACCGCTGAGTTAGGGCAAGCCCTGTGCTCATAGCGAATCGGGCTTGTGCCAGGAGAAAGCAGCCCTTCGCCATCTCTTAGAGAGCATATGACTGAACCACACGGACTGCTCGGAACGACCCGAACCACATTGTCCCGGCCCTGACCAGTGACCATGTCTCAATCTTGAGCTGTTTCCTGTGACAACCAACGATCTACATGGTAATCGGTAAAGAAGAGCTTTGTCAATTGGCATCCAAAACTATCCAGCAGTTGGCGCCCAAAACTGTCCAGTCTAATGTGAAGATTTCTAGTACTTTTTCTTCTTGCCTCTATCACGGCTCGCCGTTTCTTTTTCCGTGACCTCCTAAATGGTTCGTGGATCAAGAAAGGGGACAGGGTCAAGGGTCCCGAGTAAAAGTTAAAAGGATGTGTCCGGTTCACACAACTTGGGATTGACCTGACTGAGAGCGGCGGCGGTACAATACTGGTGGCGTATGTCACTACCCTGCCGGGTGAGTTCTGCGGCGAGATTCGATAGCTTTCAGAAATCGGTGAAAGTATGCAAGTCGGTTATGCCTGGGTATCCACCCAGGATCAGGATTTACGCTTGCAGTATGAAGCACCCCGCCAGGTGCAATGCGATAAAATCTATGAGGACAAAGCCAGAGGAGCCAAGGCCTCACAGGAAGGTCTGAAACTGGCGCTGGATGTCCTATGGAATAACGAAACCCTGGTAGATAGGACAGGCCGAATATTTCAATGCTAAATTACCGCAATGCTCGTACTTTTCGCATGTGCTTTCGAAGATCCCGGTCTCCGCTGGCACTTAATTTTCGAAGTACGTGGGCGCCGCCGTAAATCGACGTTAGCATGCAAACTACAAGACCAATTTGATCTTCGGCATCTAGTGGGAATGAAGGTTGCGATTCTGGTAGCCAAGCAGGGGTTGAGGCTGGAACTTTACCAGTTATATATCTACATAACTGTGCATGGCAAAAGTCATGTGCTCCAGTTGCACTCCCAATTTGACCGTCTCCTTCGTCGGTCTCATATCTTATGGCCAGTGATTGAAGGTTCGAATCTCTGTCGAGCATAGTGAGTAACGCATAGATTCTGAAATGACACCACTTATTAGAACTCTGGATTGTTACGAGGGGCAAGATGCTCTTGCTCTTTGTAGGTTCAAGATACAGAAACATGTTCCTCTCCATCATGTCGACTTCTTTGTTATTATCGAAATTTCTTTTAAGTTGCATAATATCTACCGGCAACGCTAATTCGTGATATTCCTTATAAGTTTTTTCATGGAGCGGGGTAAAATCTTTGTAATTCCATTGACTCACATGTAAAAATCTGGACAGGATATCAAATGTGGCGATTCGAGCGGCAATATTTGCCGGTTCAATGGGCATGTCGGATTCTACAAGCCAAACGCCGCTTGAGGCACATAATTCACTTTAGACGGGTCCGGTGCCCCGACTTGGCTTATCTGTGCAACGTATTTCAGCCCGCCTGGTGAATTACTATCTAACACAAAGCGCTTAATATACGGTGGAGAAACGAGTGCTCTGAAGTCTTTAGCATCCTCAATAGGCACGAATCGAGATATATCTTCGCAAAACACCCAGTCGATGTCCACTGTCGTCCAAGGGCTTTTCACTTCTTCGATTTCTTCATCTCTATTAATTTCGGGCCAATACCAAGCTGGTCTCCAAAGCCAATGCGATTTTTGGAACCTATATTGTTTCAATCGTTCAATCAATAAATTATCTATTTTTTGTTCGATAGGATTGCATAGTTTATTCCATGTTTCGATGTCATCACGTGAACCTGATATTAGACTGGGAAACCGCGAAATCAAATGTGGTGCATCCACGAGCAGGCTTTGATCCGGCAGGATTATCGAGTTGAGTAATGCACCGATTCTTGCCGCTGCAACTCGTGCTATCTGCTTCGGGATGAGCTTATCTTTGTCGTCAATACCACCGTGGGTATCTTTAATAAAATCATTAAATGTTATCTCTTCAACGATCTGTTTACCCAAGACAAAGTCCCACGCACGCTGCGGCATCCAGTCGATCACACGGTCCAGACCTAAGAACTCAATAATCGGCTTTTCAAGGTTGTCCTGAACCTCCTTGACACATATCTCAAAGTTTTTCCTCGCGTGAGAGATATTAGGCCAATACCACGGTCGAAAACCATTGAAGGGAACTTGCCAAAGGCCAGGGTTTCCAATCTGTTCGCCACCGACATTTAAATCAGCGAACCCCTCAGGAGGGTTGGCAAGTTTTAGATCGAAGACATTATTCCCATACTCGTTGAGAACAATAATGATCCCACATTCAGTGAAACAGCGGAGAAGATAAGCCAACCTGCTACCTGTAGTGTCCGCAGCATCCGAATATTGAAATAAGTCATAATCAATTATGATTACATCTGTGTTGTCAACAACATGCACTTCGGTCGAAGAGAATTCTATCCTTCCATTTCTCCATTCAGTTCTCCGATGATTTAATAGTTTTAACAAACGCAAAAAGTCCTCACGTTTCGCGGTTACTACATCTGCCCCACTACAAGCCAAGCGTATCTTATCAGACCAATTTTTGGCGATTGCGGGCAGATCTTCATAAACCAATATTTTCATAGATTTCATTGCTCCTCGTTCCATGCTATTTCAAAGCATGTTTTGAATGGCGCTTCCGGGGTGATGAAGCGAACGTCCCCCTTCAAGTCTGTGGCCAACATTTTTACAATAGCTAAACCCAATCCTGTACCTCCATACCCCAATGCCCGACGTTCTGAGGAAATCTCCAAGTCTCGTACTAAGGGTTTAAATAATTCATCCGCCATGTCTAGATCGATGCCTATTCCCGTGTCGTGGACTCGAATTCCTCTTCTATCGCCTCTTTTAAATGATGATACCGTTATCTGTTTAACGTCGCTATCCAGCATTGCATTGAAAGCATTCATAAAAACGTTGTGGAAGATTGCCATCCATACCGGGTAGCTAGTCTCGGGTAGCAATAAATCACTATCGATACGCGATAGGTCCACATTTACCCCTCGAAGAAAAGTTCTCAGGTTGTTGCTCAAGCTCTCAACTAACGGTCTAGCCTTAAAGCGGCTTACTGTCGTCCTGTTTCTTTCGTCGGTAATTGGTGAGAATATCGTGCGTGTATCACGTGCGTCTTGAATCCATTTATAAATTTGGTCAGAAATGACACTAATCGATTTCTTCAGATCTCCGGTAGTGTTAATCAGGTTATTTAGAGAAGTAATGTGGGATTCCAAAATATTGAGTTGCTGGTTGAATTGATGATCAAATGCAATAGCCGTCGCCCCGACTGTTGCCATTGCTCCGAGCAATCCAGATTGGCTTTTTGCCCATTCGGATTGTTCGCGAACGGAATCGATAGTCCTGTTTAATTCAGTCCTAAGTTGGCTTGCTACTGACTGAGGAATTACATCTTCATGTTGACCTAGTACATCCCATACGTTTTGAATTAGGGATAAAGGGCTTCCCACAGCCCGTTGATCCTGCCTCTCTTGAAGCCGTAGAACTGCTAGGCGGGTTGCGTAATAATCAATAGCGTACCTGACGATGTCTCGAAGTTGGCGGAACGCTTCGTTGTCAACCAAACGATCTCGGGATACTTGTATCTGCAAGTATTGATTCGAAGGAGGTTGTTTTGTATTCGAATCCCTCGCCTCAAGTGATGTATCAATGTTTACGATACCGAGAACACGTGAATTTGTTGGTAGGTAATTCAATCCCATCGGAACGTTCAATTCGTCCGGGAGAAGTTGGGATTGTGTTAAGCGATGCGAGTGATCGAACTCTAGCTTCAACCAATCCGAGTCTGGTCCGGCATATGGTATTCGAAATCCTGCATCGTAAATATGCACCCCTCCCCAATCGGCCATATATTCACGCGCATCTTGTACTGGTATCCCATAAGGTTGCCGGCGCTTTAATGTAAAAATACGAATTTCAAATTCAAGTGAGTCGATTAAACATATGCCATCACCGTGAATAGGAACTTGATACTCGTAGGCTGTGGCGGATTGACTTTCTAGTTCTAGTGATAATTGTATTTTTCGCTTTTTCTGCGATTTATCAACAGATGAAAGTTTTCCTACAAGACGGGATGTATAGAGGTCCAATATACGGGACATCTGGGTTTTGAACAAAGAAACCGCCTTTGGATCTGTTGATGAAAAGTCAACTTCAAAATCGCTGGAGTCTACCTTGGAAACCCGTCTCAAGGAGCGGAATGGTGGCTGGAGGAACCATATTTCTCTGGCCAAGGCTTCAAATTCTTCAGATGCCCATTTATGTTTGAGACCTCTCAGAGTTATCGTAGTACCATGTTGATTTCCGAGAGGGAAAACTGCGCTCGGAGATTGGTCCAGTTCGTATAGTGCCTCTGCATGAGTTAATTCTCCAGCCTGGACTGCCGTGTCCCAATCTACCATCGCGTATAACTCACAAAGCGCTGATTGATTTTTCAGTCGCGACTTTTTTGGGACAGAAGTCAGCTCTAATTCATGCGCAAGGAATTGAGCAGCTAACCGTCCTACCCCTTTTGAACCCGTTAACGGACGCTTTAACTCCGGCGACAACTTCTCCTTGACCTTATGGGTCGAACCAACGCGCATCCAACGATTTGCAAAGTCATACTCGGACATGCCGTGACCGTTGTCGGATATCTCAATCCAATCGTTTTGGATACGAATCTCAACTTTGGATGCGTCGGCATCAAAGCTGTTCTTGACCAATTCGGCGAGAGCGATATACTGACGACCGACTAACCGCTCACCCAGTTCTCTAAGTAGTTCTGAAGCAACAGTGAATTTGATCGGTTTGAGGTTTCGCATTGTAATTAACTAGGTCTTCTTCCAGTATTCCGAATAGTTTGGCTGGACAGAGACATTCCTCTCAAATGCGGGATCATCAACTTACCGGTGACGAACGCCAGCGGCGGTGGCACAGAATTCCCTATAAGCTTCGCCAAGTGTTTCCTTGCCGTAACGGTGCTAAAATCTACGAAATCCGGGATCATCTGTAGCCTCGCGGCTTCGTGGGGAGTAATTACTCTTCGGCGAGAAGGATGAATGTACCTACCTTGCCCTATGCAATTAAAACCAGTAGTCACAGTTTGGGCTGGAAGATCCCATTTCATCCTACCATACATGGCAGTGTAGCTGTGGTCAGAACGGTGGCAACGTGGCCTCAGAACATTGGGTAAATCGCTCTCGTCATTGTCAAATAACCAGTTGATCCGGGATTGGTTGATCGGATAGGGTTGAGAAGGTGAGTTGAAAAGGTTCGGTTTAATAACATCTTCCAGATCACTGATAGCCCATTGAACATTTCTTGGGATGTGATCGCATATGGGTAATTTTAACCTTTCAAGTACCCTCTGAACATCGATATCGTAATCTTCTTGAACCGCTATTATTACATGCCTGCGTCGCTTCTGTGGCACACCTAAATTCGACAGGTCTACAACATCCTGTCCGATTGTATAACCAATCTCACTGAGCCTCCCTATGGTTTGATGGACAGTTTTGCGAACATCATAAGTTACGGTGGGGACATTCTCAGCGAGAATAGCCGATGGATGTAGTACTTCGGCCGCCCTAGCTATCCGGATGTATAACCCATTTCTTGGATCATCACGCCTTGAATAATTGTTTAGATTCGAGTGCCCCTGACATGGCGGGCCACCCAGTAAAATATCTAGTGGACCGACAAGCCGCTTGACCTCACTTTCTGTTTCAGAATTCGGAGAGCCGATCTCTCCGTCGAATAAGTCTTCTATAGGAACACAAAAAGTCCTCGCTGACGGGAATAAGTTTTGATACACGTTCATTGCTACTTGGTCTGAATCCAACGCAAGCCTGACATCTAGGGAGTAACCTAGAGCGTTAGACGCCATTTGTATTCCCAACGACAGGCCACCACAACCTGAAAAAAGGTCGGCAACTCTAAATTTAGGCCAGGAAGGATTTTCCGAAGGAAGAACTGTGGACCTCAGGACCGAATTATCTTGGTCGCAAATGATGCAATTTGGTATTTCCGATTTCATCTCAACTGTATTTAAACAACAATAAGTCCAATTTTTCCCTGAATTTGTGCTCTTTACGATGATGACTCATTTGAAGCCATATTACATGAAATCGCAATATCGCACCTTCTACGCATGGAAGAATTTATACAAATTATTCTGCTGAATTATTCCAATTTAACTGGATTTTACGCTGTCAATTATATTAGCTGTGGTATTGAGTAAGTCACATTCCCAAATTATCTTCACACTCCAACCCAATCTATGTAGTAGGACATAATTCGCTTTATCGCGCGCCATATTTCTATCAAGCTTTTCATTCCAAAATTCTTGGTTGCTGGTAGGGCGACGTCCTTTGGGACAGTCGTGGCCATGCCAGAAACATCCATTCACGAATATCACGGTTTTGTGTTTAGGCAAAACGATATCCGGAGAGCCGGGAAGATCTTTACGATGAAGTCTGAAACGTAGACCGCTTTTGTGTAGCGTTGACCTGACAAGTAACTCCAGTTTCGTATTCTTATCTTTTACCAAAGACATCAAAGAAGATCTTTTTTCGGCTGTATACCTATCCATTTAACCAAGAACTAGTTTGATTTTAATTTTATGATGTTTGGGGAGGTCATCATCATTCCTGGCACTACCTATGAAGATCGTACCAATTATAAATTCTATGATGGCCTTCTATAGAAGTTCTGTCAGAACTACATTCAAATTCTAAAATCGGGTTGAAGAACTACCCGATTAGAGTGGGTATTATATATTTTTAGCATACTCTACAAGGCAGTTTATGAAGTTATTAGCATTATATTGATGGCCCTTTGAATCTTCGACATAAGCTATTGATATTTGTAATCTTGCCCATTCGACGATATTTGAATTGCTTGAATCCAGTGCTATTTCATAATCTTCACTTTCTAGTAAACGCAACACTCTATCATTATGTTTCAGTGCGTGTTGATCTGTGTCTCCATTCAAGAATTCCAAAACCAGACGCCTGGCTGTTATTGGCCGACGGCCATCGTTTACTATGTGAAGATAGATAGCGTCAGATATGTTTTCCCAACTGTGTAGATACGTAGCCTCAACACTAAGATGTGATCTGTCCCTGAATGCAAGATAAACAGAAAGAACAAAGCTGAGAAGTGCAATCGATATTGCAATTGTAGATATGAGTAAAGACAAGCACATATTATCAATTAGGGGTTTCTGTATCTCTGTTAGCGCCCAATAAGACGAGGGAACTGCATCCAGATATAAGTATAAATCGTCTCATCGCTTCCATTCAATAACGCCTGCGGCTGAAATGACTGAAGCTAAGGGTTGCTATGGCCTGAAACGGGCTGGTGACTCACCGTTCAATACCTCGATCTTGTATTTGCTATGCTCCGGGCACACGGCGGCCGGCCGGACTGGCGCAGTTGCTTGATGGTGTCCTGAAATTCCGGATTTGTCTGCTTGAAGCAGTGCTCTGCCACTAACCGGGCGCATAGTGCCTTGTATTCCTCGCCGCCGTTGACCGTGAACTGATCCCACTTCTGGGACGCCAGCTACATGGCCGCAAGAATGGCATCCTCCTGGCATCATTCGTGAAACTGAATGCGTTTGCCCTGGTCTACGAAGCTGATGAGTTGAAGACATCCAGGAACTCCACTCGGGTGTAGTGCACCTTGCGGCCACAGATTTCCCGCGGGATCGATACCCCGCCCCGTTTGCTAGCGATGTTGCTCGCGTGCTAATCTGTGCCAATATTTCTAAGCGGTCTGCTCGGCTGCCTGACCGGTTCCCGGTGTGCCGATGGTTCGCATACGCCCAGACCTGTCTGCAGTTTGGACAGACTGGCCTGGCGGTCAACGCTGCTGGCCTTCACGCCAATCTCGCCGACAAATCGCCGGCAAGGACGTTCCGAAGGATGCTTCCAAATTTACGGTTGCCAAGGGGTTACTGCAGGATAGTATCCCGCCCCGTGAAGTAGCAAATAATTTGGGGGTGTCCATCCCGACACTATATCGATGGTTGCCAGCAGCCTTTCGATTGTAGACCGTAGTTCAAAATAGTACATTTGACGTATCTGATAGGGGACGCTGATAATATTTGTGTCCTTTTTCATCAGATCCTCAAAATGTATGGTGAAACTGTGGAAAGCTGGACAACCTAAAGCTGAAAATACATTACCATGGTCGTACAAGATACTCTACTAAGCACTATCTCTAGCTTGATCAACCGAAGAGCTGAAGGAGCATATTGGGACTTCAAACGTGAGCATCACAAAAGAAAAGCTGATCTCATTCATGATGTTCTATGTCTTGCTAACTCCAAACATGCTGGTGATCGATTTTTGATATTTGGAGTTGATGACAAAAATTTTTCCCTACATCCAATAAATACAGACGCCGGACGAAGAACCCAAACAAATTTTGCTGGCTTGTTTCGGAGTAATGCCAACAAATTTTTCCAGCGTAGATTCCCGGAATTTTATCTAAATGAAATCATCCTCAACGGAATTTTACTTGACGTTCTTGTAATAACAGATGCTCCGCATAAACCCTACTATCTTGTCGAAAAATATGACGAAGTTCGCCCTCACCATATTTATACTCGCGTCTGTGACACAAATACCCCAATAAATGATACTGCACAACCTCACGATATTGAACGGATGTGGCGTGAACGCTTTGGCTTGGACAGGTCGCCTTTACAAAGGGTAAAACTGTATTTGAGCCATCCTGCTGAGTGGTCGCTTTTAATCGACGATAGCGGAAGTAACGCTAATTTCTACCATTCCGTGTTCCCAGAATTTACCCTGAGGGTCACTGACGCAGAAGAGCATATAGCTCGCCATGAAGAATGGACCCGTGGCGAAATTCGCTCCGATAACAATCATGCAGGATATTACGAAATTTTATATCATCAGACTAGATTGGCCCGGGTTCGTTATGTCAGTTTTGACGACTACAAGAAATCAATGGTAGCGCCAGACACGCGACCTCTCGGAGCCGGATCTTTCTATTTCTACAAGGCCGACAGCATAAATTACGCAGTCCAGAAATTTTATTCCACCATCGAAGGTGAAGATCACTCCACAACACTTTCCATTCGCGGGAAAGGGGAGGCTTGTAATGAGGCGCGCTTGCGATGGGGATACAAACTGAAAATTCCCGTACTTCGTGCCGGTGAGTTGGACAGATTTCTTAATCTACTCGGTGGAAGCAATCATATTGATCAAAGTAGCGACAATGAGGAGCAGTACGAACTTTATATTCGCAATCTACTCGATTTTGAAGATTGGCGTTTAGGGCCTACATGAGGACTTTGAGGATGCGTCAAAGCCTTGTATCACCTCTAGGAGCACTTCACGAAAGTACCAATCCCACATCCAACGCTAGTCTTTCCTATAGAGAGATTCCAATTTGGGATGAAACTTGAACCGCCCCGGGTTTGCCGGAGACTCCATTTCTTCAGAGAATGGATCACCTGGAAATTGGAGATTTCCGGGGGGTGAATTGCTAACCGCCAGATGGTTCAGTTGCAGGTGGCATCTCACCTTAAGGCAGAAATCGGGCTGGAACTATCGGATGGTCGTGTCAAGGCCCTGGGCGTCGCCAGCGCGGCCTTGGTTGAGGACTACGCATCAGGTGCCCCGCAACCCCTGAAAAAGGAGACCGTGATCCGGTTCGCGGGCTGGTTGGCCGCAAGCAACCCCGAGCATCGATATGAAGTGAGCAAGTAGGCCAGGTCACGACGATGTACGCGACCGCGAGCCTGTCGGCGCTTCGGCATAGAGGCGGCATGGCGCTGTTGACGACGTTCAAGGTACGGCGGGCGTGCGCGATATGAAGTATCCGGACACCATCGTGAGGCGCCGGCAGACGCCGGGGATGCGGGATATGTTCGGCAATTACGTCGAGGGCACTGTCGTTGAGACAGAATTCCGGGCCAATATTCAACCCCTGGGCCTTGAGGACGTGGACCTGTTTGAAGGCGGCGGCTGCCAGTATCCGCACCGACTCAAGGTTTTTGTGCCTGTTGTCGGCGCCCTGTCCGCGGCCTTCGAGGACTCCAATGTCGACACCGTGCTAATCGGTACCTCCCCGGCCCTGGAGTACGTGGTCCAGGAAAGTATGACCTGGCGCCGACTGTCAGCAAGTATGTTAAAAGTCCCCATATCAGGAAACTAAAAAGTCCCCTCAACCCGAGCATCGGGGTTACCTTCTTGTTTTGTTCAAGAACAGGAGATAACCGATGCTCAAGCGAGGAGACTATCTGATGATACAACACAAACACGACGACGGGGTGTATATCAAAGACATTGCCGGGGAGCTGGGGGTACACCCCAGGACGGTGAGTCGGGCATTGAAGCGAGGCGGTGCGCCGGCCGGGAAACGGCCGCGTGCCCGGGGCAGTATTCTGGACCCGTACAAGCCGGCGATAGACCGGTTGTTGCAGGCGGGGGTGTGGAATGCGATGGTGATTCAGCGCGAGTTGCAGGGACAGGGTTATCCGGGTGAAGTGAGTTTGATCCGGGCCTATATCCGGCCCAAGCGTCCGTTGCGTGCGAGCCGGGCGACGGTGCGTTTTGAGACTGGGCCAGGGGAGCAGTTACAGCATGACTGGGGCGAAGTCTGGACGGCGATAGGCGGACTTGAGCAGAAGGTGTTTATTGCGGTGAACACGCTGGGGTATTCGCGCCGGTTTCATGTGTGGGGCACGGTCAGTCAGGATGCGGCGCACACCTATGAGTGTCTGGTGCGCAGTTTTGCGTACCTGGGCGGTGTAACGAAGACGGTGCTGGTGGACAACCAGAAGTCGGCGGTGATTGCGCATCGAGTGGGGGAAGGCGTGCAGTTTCATCCGCGTTTTCTGGACCTGGCGGGGCATTACGGATTTATGCCGAAGGCGTGCCGGCCGTACCGGGCGCGCACCAAGGGCAAGACCGAACGCATGGTGCGTTATGTGAAGGAACACTTCTTTGTGCGCTACCGGCAGTTTGAGACCCTGGCGCATCTGAACCAGCAGTTGGAGAGTTGGTTACGGGACGAGGCGGACCCACGCATGCACGGGACGCATCGGCAGCGCGTCATAGACCGGTTTGAGGCAGAGCGTGGACAGTTATCCCCCTTACCGACGGTGCGTTTTGATACGGCTTACCGGGAACAGCGGTTTGTGGCCTGGGACGGGTATATCGAGGTGCGCGGCAACCGCTACAGTGTGCCGGCAGTGTACTGTGGTCAACCGGTGACGGTGCACATCGGCCTGGATGACCGCTTACGCGTGGTGGACGGCCAGGACCGGTGTATTGCCGAGCACCGGTTGCGCCCGGCCGGCGCCGGTTGGCAGAGTATCCCGGCCCATCATGCAGCGCTGTGGCGGGAGGCCTTGCAGGTAGAGCGACGGGAGTTGGCTGCGTACGAGGAGGCGGGACAATGGAACTGACACAATTAATGACGAAGCTGAAGTTCCAGCACCTGCCGGCACAACTGGAGACGGTGTGTGAACAGGCCGCCAAACAGGAATGGGATTATCCGGCCTTTTTAACCGAGGCCTTACGGGTCGAATGGCAGGGACGCCACGTTAACGGGGTGGACAGCCGACTGCGGCAGGCGCGCCTGCCCTGGGTGAAGACCCTGGCACAGTTCGACTTCACGTTCCAGCCGAGCCTGGACCGCAAACTGGTCAAGACCCTGGCGGGCCTGGCGTTTGTGGAACGGGGCGAGAACGTCATCCTGCTGGGACCGCCGGGAGTGGGCAAGACGCACCTGGCCGTCGCCCTGGGCGTGAAAGCCGTGGAAGCCGGGCACCGGGTCCTGTTCCTGACCCTGGACAACCTGCTCAGCAAACTGAAACGGGCCCGGGATGAGAACCGCCTGGAGAAACAACTGCAGCAATGGGTCTACCCCAAAGTCCTTATACTCGACGAAATGGGCTACCTGCCCCTGTCCCGGGAGGATGCCAGTTTGTTGTTCCGGCTCATCCAACGCCGCTATGAGAAGGCCAGCCTCATCCTCACCTCCAACAAGAGCTTCATCGACTGGGGCGAGATCTTCGGTGACCAGGTGCTGGCCACGGCGATCCTGGACCGTTTGCTGCACCATGCCACCACCCTGAATATCAAGGGTGAGAGTTACCGGTTGAAGGAGAAGCGCAAGGCGGGGTTATTGGGGCGGGCGCCGGTAATGAAACCGGAACAGTTGCCAGATACGGACTGATTCACAAGATGATTGACACAGCCATTTCTTTATCCACCAGGGGACATTTTAGAATCCTGAAAAGTGGACATTTTAATTTCCTGTTGACACCGACACCCTACCGTCGCGACCCTGCTGCGGGAGACGTGATGCGCTGGCCCTGGCAAAAACAACCCGAGAAACTGGAAACGCAACCATTCTCTGATTCCGTCATCCAGTCCAATATCCGGGGCTCAAGTGGCACGACGACTCCGAACCCTTCCGCTATCGGGGCGCTGGAGAATGCGGCATCCCTGTATGCGGCCCGTTTTTCTGCGGCCTCCGTCAACCACCCGGCCCTGACCTCTGGTGTGGTGGGCCTGCTGGCAAGAAATCTCATAAAGCGCGGCGAGTCCTTGTTCCGCATCGTTGTCGAGGGCGGCGCCCTGGCGTTGCGGCCGGCCGGGAGCTGGGACGTAAGGGGCGGACCCGCGGAACCGGCCTGGTTCTATCGCCTGTATGAATTCCCTTCGGGTAATCTGACCTATTTCGTCCCAAGCACTGGGGTAATCCACGCAAAATATGCCGTCGACCCCTCGCGGCCGTGATATGGCCTGGGACCGCTGCAATGGGCCGAGGCGACGGGTACCCTTGCCGCGAGCCTGGAAACATGCCTGGGCTAGGAAGCGGGCGGCGCAGTGGGACATTTTCTGCCCTACCCACAAGATCAGGGCGGCGAAGACGACGGCCAGGACGACCGGCTGAAAATGTTGAAAGCCGGCATACGTGCCGGCAAAAGTAAGACCTTGCTGGTTTATGATGACTAAAGAGGAGGCAAGATAGGCTTTGCGTAGCACAAAGCGGTTTTTTTATTCAAATCATGGTGGTTTTTCAGGGCTTTTGGTACGAAAAAACCAAAGTGTGATCATGATCACACCCCGAAAAAACGCACTCCTTTTCACATGATACCGTGACAAACACATGGAACGTACAGGGAGCCGGATAACAAAAGGCCGGGACGAACCCGGCCCTGATGACGGCAGGGGGCACCGGAGACCGTAGGCGGGAACCCTCGGAAGTGCCCCCGCCCACTCACCACAAGCGGGCCGTCACAAGAATCCTATCACCCCCGTTTATATCTACCCGTGTTTATGTTACTCTCCCGAAAGCCACGTCTGAATGTTGGTAATGATGTGGGAAACAGTTACTATTAAATAATTAATATCTTTATAAATCAGTAGGTTGATATATATATACTATTACCAGCGAAGTAACCGAACTCAGAGTCGAGTTAAATGGGAGCGGAACGTAGAACGACTGAATGCAGTCAAACCGGGTGAAAGTAAATTCCGAATTTAGCGGCGGCATATGATTATTTACACCCCCGCAAAGGCCGCTGACAGGATACCGGTTATCGACCTTACCCCTTATTTTTCCGGTGATATAGAGGCGAAGAAAGCCGTGGCATGGGAGGTGCATAAAGCCTCCAGGGAAACAGGATTCTTTTATATCAGTAACCACGGCATTTCTCTTGAGCGAATGGAGCAACATCTTGAGCTGGCAAGATTTTTCTTCGAATTGCCTGCAGAGGAAAAGAATAGAGTTCATATCAACAACTCATCTTGTACTCGCGGCTACGAACCTATCGCGGCACAGACGTTAGACGAAGGTTCGCCACCCGATTTAAAAGAAGGCTTTCTTATCGGTAATGACCTGGATGAAAACCACCCTTATGTGAAACGAGGAGTACCCAACACGGGTTCAAATCAATGGCCGGAACAGCCTGAGGGTTTTAAAGATTCATTTAATGAATATGTTGATTTGATGCGGGACCTGGGTAGAACGCTTTCAAAGATACTCGCCTTGTCACTGGATCTGACCGAGGCTTATTTCGACGAGGGCTTATCCGAACCCGTGATAGTTGGCCGTCTGCTGCATTATCCATCCCAGGATTCCGAAATTGTTGCCAATCAACTTGGGGCAGGGGCACACACGGACTGGGGTATGTTAACCATGCTTTTGCAGGACGATATTGGCGGATTGGAAGTGCAAAACTCCGCAGGTGACTGGATCAGAACCCCTCCAATAGAAGGCACGTTTGTCGTCAATCTGGGCGAAATGATGCGTGTGTTCACCAATGGTGTATATCGCTCCAATATGCACCGTGTCGTTAATAACCAGAGTGGCAAAAGCCGCTATTCCTGCCCCACTTTCTTTGATCCCGATTATTTTTACAAGGTCAAATGTGTCCCTTCCTGCGTGCCTGAATCCGGAGAACTGGATTTCCCGGAGACGACTGCCGGGGAACATGTTGCTTACATGTATGAGAAAACGTACGGAAAATCAGCTTGACTCTTTTAAGAAATAAAATGAATAAATATCCATTATTCTATGTCAATGTGTTTGCAAAGAACATGGTTGCCCTTGCTGAGTATTATCAAACACTATTTAATCTTGAAGAGATAACGGCAAGTCGTTCAGATTATTTCAGAGGCTTCGAAACAGGCGCATGCTGTATCGGCATAAGTAGCCTGGATGCCTACGGGCTTTTGTCACTAACTAAACCAGATGCCCAAACAGACACACTCTTAATGACCTTTGGTGCATCAAGCCGGGAAGATGTTGATGCTCGTTGCAATTATGCAGTTGAACTGGGTGGAACAATGCTTAAACCGCCGTTTGAAACCTACTATGGTTGGTATCAAGCGGTATTAAGAGACCCGGAAGGAAACCCCTTCAGAATTAACTACATGCCACAATAGGGTACCGGTGCCTAACCAAGGGAACGCCGGGCGTCCGGGTATTTGCCCAGGCTCAGGTACAATATGATCGACAGGATCAATAACCCGATGGAGCCGTTCAGTACCATACCGTACCCCTGCCAAGCCGCCGCGCCTGCGCCGAACAGTGGTGGCGCAATACCGGCGCCAACCGTAAAAAAAGCAAAAATGCCGCCGAATACTGCCGGGTAGTGTGCAGGGCCGAAGTAACGGCCGGTAAGATAGGCAAGCATGTCCAGTTCGGCGCCTGCGGCAAGTCCTATAAGGATACCGACTACTATTCCGGTCCCCATGGACGGGACACCGTATTTCATCAGCAACATTGCGATGATGGGCATCACGATAAACACCGATGCGACGCCAGGCGCCCAGAATCTGTCAATCAATACGCCGACCAGCAGTCGACCGATAATTACGGTCAACCCCATAATCGCCGCGATACCAGCAATATCCGCGCGTGCCAATCCGCGGGCCACCATGATTCTCTCGAAATTCGAAAGCAAACCGACAATGACGAAAACAGTGATGAACAATACACACCCGAGCACCCAGAAACGGTACCCGCGCAGCGCCTCCGCCCGCGTCATTCCCCAGCTTGTATCCGGCGCCGTCGAATTTGCTTTGCCGGACCCCGCTTCCGGGTTTTCGTTGAACAACAAAACGACTATCGGCAGGGACACCACCAACGCACCGATACCGATAGCCTGATATGCCGTCCGCCAGCCATAGTTGGAAATCAGGAACTCAGCGATCGGCGGTAACAGGAATGCGCCTAACCCGGTACCCGCCATCGTAATGCCGATTGCCTTGCCGCGATTCTTCTCAAACCAGCCGTTGAGGACGGCCGTCCAGATGACCGGCAGCGTACCCGCTGCGAGAAATGCCAGAGCTGCGAATGTCAGGTACCAGAGCGCCAGCGAACCATTGTTCAGCGACATCAATACGTACGCCAGCGCGTGTCCGACGAGTCCGAGAATACCCATGCGCTTGATGCCGTACTTCAATGCGAGCGAACCGATTAGCGGGGCAGTAATAAGCCCCAGACAGGCCGAGATCGTGAACGCAAAGAAAAACTCCGGCACCGACCAGCCAAGGTCGGCCGTAACGGGACCAACGAAGAATCCCTGTGAGTAATTGGTTATTGTGAGCAAGCCGCACATCATGCCTACCGTTGCGGCCAGCAAGGGTCCCCAGCCTTTCCTGAATTCGTTCATGCTGTTTCCCCATGTAGCATGGGGTCAGGTCGTAACCGGTTTGCTTTGCGAGATGAAGCCGCCGGAAAGGATGCGGCGGCTTCGACAGATAACTTCAAAGGACTTTAATTGTATCGGAAATTGAAGGCCAGACCGATTGTGCGTGGCCGCAAGGTGAAATAGTACTGGTGCACGCCGCCGGCTGATGCTGCGGTATTTCCGGCAGATAAATTCTGTTCATTCCCTATATTGCGCACAAACAGTGATGCAGTCCAGTTGTCATTGGACTCCAGTGCTACTGATGCATTAAACACGGCATAAGAGTCAATTTCGAAGAAATCCCGTCCCAGATTTACATTTTCATTAAACGTCGATTGTGTGTCGCTGGCGTATTTTCCATCCACGTGCCAGGCGAGCGACCAGTTATTCATATTGAGTGGTTGCAGGTAATCGAGGGCGAATGCAAAGGTATGGTCAGGCACACTCGGCAACGGATCGCCGTCTGAAACCGTAATAAGAGGGAGTACCGTGAAGGGCGGTATAAAAAAGGATCCTGTCGTTCCGGCGACATAGTCTGATACGACGAAATCCTTTGTGACCTCCGCATCGACGTATGAATAGCCGAAATTGTATGTCAGGCCTTCACCCAGGTTTCCGTTCAGTTCCAGCTCAATACCTTTTGTTTCGGCTTCAGCTCCATTCAGCACAACCTTAAATCCATTGATTACCAGAGATTCAAACTGAAAATTGTCCCATTCAACAAGATACGCCGCGATTGAATAGTTTATATGCTCCGAGAGAGAACCTTTCAAACCCACTTCCCAATTGGTTGTCGAATCCGGTTGAAACTGGAGCAATGACGGCAAGGAAGCCTGGCGGCCACCTTGCGGAAGCGCATTGGCGCCGCCATGGCGGAACCCTTCGGCCCAGGTAAAATAAGCCATCATATCGTCGTTGATATCATATGACGTGTTGACCTTGAAAATCTGGTCTTCAAAATCCCGCTTTGCATCATTAACGGTCGTGCCGCCTTCGAAAAACCGGGGCTGCTCGGGGCTTGAACAGAACAGACCGCAAAACGGTATTAACGATTCAAAGTCGTGGGAAAATTCCTGCCAGAATGCCCGTATCCCACCGGTAACCTGCCATTGATTGGTTACGTGCAAGGTCAACTCACCAAAGACGGCGATATCTTCAAACTTAAAAAGCCTGTCTTCCGCAAAGGTGACGTCCGGGTGATTGGCGTTGTTCCTGCCGCGGGGAAATCCGAGGTTTGCCACATTGATGGTCGTATCAAATTCACTTAACCCCGGTTGCGTGGTAATAGTCGCACCGACCGATTCCCTGTCTTCATAATAAGCGCCGATTACGTAGTCAATCTTGTTATCTCCATTTGACGTGAAGCGAATTTCCTGTGTAAACCGCTCGGTTTCGTCAAAGGAAGAGGTGACCCCGGCAGCTCGCGGATAAAACGAATTAAAGGTTGCCACACTTGACCCCCCCGGCGCCCTGGTTGGCAAATCAAAGCCGGTAAAATCAGGGGTATTGAAATAGCTGACTTCCGAATAGGAAGTCGAAGATGTAACCGAAGCTATGCCAAGATCGATGTTCACTTCCGCGTTAAAAATGTCAGCCTTGCTCTCGCCGGCTGATTTGACGAACATGGTGTGATCATAGTCACCTGCATCAGGAATCGTTACGCCACTGTTCGCGTAGAGCGTATTCCCACCCGTGCCAAGACAAGTCTGGTTTGGGGTGAAAAAATCCCTGGAGAATGCGACGCCACCATTACAGGCATTTGCATTGGAAAAGAACGACCCGGGGAAATTAGCGAGACTGGCGTCAACCAGCCCCCCGTCAAAGCCGGGGTTAACCCCGGAAAAATCATCTACTTCACTCTTCTGGTTGAGGTAGGTCAACTGGACATCGACCGTATCCGACGGCACCCAGTGCAGGTTCGCGCGAATCATGTGAGATTGAGTATCGTTGGTATCCTCTTCCGGAGCCAGCACATATCCGCTCGCAAGGTCTCCGGCTACGCTTGGAACAGGCTCGCCGCTGCTGTCACGTTGTACAAGACCGACCCCGTCCACAAAGCCACCCAGGTCATCCCAGCTCGCCACCAGCCTCAAGGCCAGGGTATCTTCCACCAGGGGAATGTTGACCGCAACGTCACCGCCATAACCAACCTCATCGGATTCCCACATGGAATCAAGATGCACATTGGCATCCAGCGAAAACTCTCCCAGGTCGGCCGCTTTCGGTATGAAACGGATTGTCCCGCCGAGCGATCCCGAACCGTATAAAGTCCCCTGCGGACCGCGCAATACTTCCACCCGTTCGATATCCTTCATAACGATGGGAAAGAATAGCGGCGTCTCGCCGAAATACATCGAAACTGCACCGGAACTGACATCGGTGCCGAAGATGAGCCTGGAATCATTGGCATTAATGCCGCGCAGAATAAAAGAATTCCGGCTTGAACGCAGCGATGCGCCCTGGTCCTTGAAATTGAGCCCCGGAACGAGACGGGAGACGTCGCCCAGATCGAAGGCCCGGGCGGTTCTAAGATACTCATCCGAATAGGCTGAAATATTATAGGGGATATCCTGGATACTCTGCTCCCGGCGTTGGGCGGTGACTGTTATTTCTTCAAGCGCTGATTGCGCCGAAGCCGGAGATGAAAAAATACCCGCCATACATACAAGCATCAGAGTCGGAGCAAAAGGCCTTGTTTGCCCGTTCCGAGTGGAGTTGATTGTTTTTGTACCTGATTCCATCTTCTTTTCCACGATTTTGCCCCCAGTTTCGAAATTAGTAATTTTGCCGGTATAAAAAGTTATATATTGGATATAGTTTATTTAAGTCCTGGGCTCCAATAGCTTTTGCTTTGATTGTCATGGGAAATAGTTACGCAACTGTCTTTTGCTGTTAAGTTTTTGACTTTAAAAGCTAAACGGCTCGTATGTTAACTATTCCAATACACTGCCCAACAACAAAATGTAATGCTCTTTCAAATTGAACGCCGCTGCGCCAGGAGAGAGATATATTATTATTCCGGGTATTTTTCAGAGTGCCGATAGTAATAAATTGGAGAACTCATGAACACCATATGCGTATTCGGTCTGGGCGAAGCCGGCTCAATCATCAGTTCAGACCTGCTGTCGGCCGGGATTTCCGTGCAAGCCTACGATCCCGCACCCGTGATAACGCCGGCTGGAGTAAGCCGTTTCGAAGACCCGGGAGAAGCGGTAGCCAGTGTGGATGCGGTCCTTGCATTGACGGCGGCCTCGGATGCCGCTACAGCATTGTCACAGTCCTTCGAGCAGATACCTCAAAATGCACTCTATGCCGATTTTTCTACAGGTTCTGCGGGCTTGAAACGCCAACTGGCGGAGAAAGCAGCCGAACGCGGTATCGCTTTTGCCGACATTGCCCTGGTGGAGATCGTGCCGGGCAGGGGCATACGTACCCGGGCACTGGCAGCGGGCACGGGGGCTGACCGGTTTGTGAGGTCTTTTTTGCCCCTGGGCATGCCGGTAGAATCTCTGGGAACCAGGGCGGGTGATGCGGCCAGCCGCAAGTTGTTACGCAGTGTATTTACAAAAGGATTGGCCGCCGTGGTTATTGAAGCCTTGCGTGGTGCGGAACAAGCGGGTTTGTCCGAGTGGTTGTGGCAAAACATCAGTGCAGAAATTACACAGGCTGATGAACGCTTGCTGGAGCGCCTGGTTACGGGATCCGAGGCGCACGCTGAGCGTCGCTTGCATGAAATGGAGGCATCTGCCGTGTTATTGCGGGAACTGGGCATTGAGCCATTGATGACTGATTCCACAGTGGAAAATCTTAAAAAGCTCATGTCCGAGGGCTTGCCGGCTATTCCCTCGATTCAAAACGCCGGAACTACCGCCGGAAGCGGGGCCGGTAAATGATGGATCCTGACTGGTTGCCATTTCACCCGGCGCCCAGCGCACCTGAATTTGTAGTGCCTGATGGCGCTGTGGATGCCCACTGCCACGTATTCGGCCCCGCGGCAGAGTTTCCTTTTGCGCCGGAGAGAAAGTACACCCCCTGCGATGCGGGCAAAAGCAAACTATGGCAATTGCGTGATCACCTGGCTTTCTCACGCAATGTCATCGTGCAGGCGACCTGCCATGGCGCAGACAATCGTGCACTGGCGGATGCATTGAAGTCCTCCCATGGCAAGGCTCGGGGTATCGCCACGGTGCGGTCGACTGTAACCGGTGACGAATTGGCGCAATTGCATGCAGCCGGCGTACGCGGTGTACGCTTCAATTTTGTCAAGCGCCTGGTAGACAGCTTGCCCTTTGACGAACTGGCCGGCATTGCAGAGCGAATCGTGCCTTTGGGCTGGCACATCGTCATCTATTTTGAGGCGGCAGACCTGGGTGATTATTACGATTTCTTCACATCCCTGCCTGCCATCGTGGTGGTAGATCATATGGGTCGCCCCGATGTCAGCCAACCGGTCGACGGCCCGGGGTTTAATCTCTTTATCAAACTGCTGGCTGAGAATGAGAATTTCTGGTCGAAGGTCAGTTGCCCGGAGCGGATTTCAGCAGCTGGTCCGCCAGGATATGAAGATGTCATCCCCTTCGCCCGGCGTGTGATCGACGCTTTCCCGGACCGCGTGTTATGGGGAACCGACTGGCCTCACCCCAATATGAAGTCTCACATGCCGGGACGATGGCAAACTGGTGGACTTCATACCCCGTATCGCCCCCACGGATGAACTGCAGCAAAAACTGCTGGTAGACAATCCCATGCGCCTGTATTGGCCGGAAGAACTCAGCTGATGATATTGGGGAGTGACGGGGTCAGGTCGCCGTGCCCTGGTGGTGAATTTCCCCTGAGACTTCCCTGAGGTATCCCAGGAACAATTCAGCCGCGGGCGAGGGTTGGGTATGGGCTCGCAGCGTCAGGCCGATGGGGCGATAAGTGTCCTCCAGTACGACCGGCAAAACGTCCAGTATGCCGAACTGCATGTCATAATAAATCTGGTGTTCCGACAACAGGGCTACCCGGTCACTGTCCATCAGGAGGCCTCTTACCATGGACAGGGAACTGGTCTCCACCGCATGCTCCGGCACGCGCATTTCGTGACGCAACAGCGTCTCATCGAACAATTGCCGGCTGGGGCTTCCCCGGGCGGGCAACACCCATTGCGCATCCTGCATGTCCTTGAAGTTGATTCTTGACCTGACGGCCAGCGGGTGGTCCTTGCGCGCAATGACAGAGAGCCGGTCCTCAAAGAGTTTTTCGGTAACGATATCAGCACGGTTTTCGATGTTGCGAATGGCGCCCACAATGAAGTCGATATCGCCGCTTCGCAAAGACGACTCCAGTATATCGTAGGGACCCTCCCGGGTGACCACATCAATCTGGGGATATTTTTCCAGTAACCTGTTGATGGCTACAGGCGTCAGGTAGGTTCGGGTATAAGGCAGCGTTCCGATGACAACGCGTCCCTGGGTCACTCCATCCAGGTTGGCGATATCGTCAATGGCTTGATGGATTTGTGAAAATGCCAGTTTGGTGTGTCGTACCAGAATCGTAGCCAGGCCGGTTGGTGTTACCCCGTGAGGTTCAGTCTGGAAAAGAGGTAATTCCAGCAACTCCTCCAGGTATCGCATGGAGTTATAGACTGCTGTTTTGCTTATCCCCAGAGTCTGCGCAGCGGCACTGACGTTACGCTTCTCGTAAAGCGCCACAAAGGCTGCCAACCGCTTGTAACTGATATCCAGTGAGAAAACCGGTATTGAGTGGTAGTGTCGTCCGCCGGGTTTGAATGCCTGGTACGATTTCCCGGCCTTGTCAAATTCATCAACCACCAGCCTTACCCTGCGAGCCAGGGCTTCGCCATATACTGTGGGCATCATACCCGTTGCGGCCCGGTCAAACAGCCGTGCGCCCAGGGTTGCTTCCAATTCACAGATTGCTTTAGTAATGGTGGTCTGGGAACGGTTCAGTTTGTTGGCAGCGCGCGTCACGTTTTTGTATTCTGCGACGTACAGGGCAGATTTGAGATGGCGGAGACTGACTCCCGGGATGTGGAGATTATCGTTACTCACTCTGTTCCAACAGGACGTTTTTTCAGTAAGATAGCAGTTTTTATACAATTATTCAGGACGGGAAACAGGCATGTTGCTTTGGTCCCCGGATGAACCGGGGGCATGGTGAGGATGGCCGGATTACTTTTTCGCATGGTTGGGTAATTAATTCCCATTGGTTGGCTGAACGGATTGGAAATACGCTGTTATTACACAAACCAGAAGCGCGAACGTGAAACAGTTAGCGATTCCGTATATGCAAATACGCGGTGGGAGTTCGAAAGGCTTGTATTTCCTTGCTGAAGACTTACCCGCGGACCCGGCACGGCGTAATGAAGTGCTGCTTGATGCCATGGGCCGGGGTGAACGGCAGATAGACGGCCTGGGCGGCGCCGATCCCCTCACCAGCAAGGTGGCTATCGTGAGCCGTTCGTCCCGGCCGGACGCAGATATCGACTTCCTGTTCGTACAGGTCGTGGTAGGTCAGGACAAGGTCGATACCACACCAAATTGCGGAAACATCCTCGCGGGCGTCGGGCCCTTTGCCATAGAGACCGGCCTGGTGCCGGCACATGAAGAGAAAACCCGGCTTACCGTGCACCTGGTCAACAGTGGAAGATTGAGCGAGTTGGAACTGTCTACGCCCGGTGGAAAAACGGAGTACGAGGGCGAAATTCAAATTGATGGTGTGCCGGGCAGTGCGGCGCCGGTGCTTTGCTCCTACCAGGATCTGGCCGGCTCAATCTGTGGCGACCTCCTGCCCACCGGCCGGGTACTGGATATTGTAGACGGTGTGGAAATGACCTGCGTTGACAATGGCATGCCTGTCGTGGTCTTGCGGGCAAAAGATTTCGGCATCAGCGGCTATGAGTCACCGCTTGAACTGAGCGCGAATGAGGATTTAAAGGCGAGATTGGAGTCTATTCGACTTCAAATCGGCCCCGGTATGAACCTGGATGACGTGAAAAACAAGACCATTCCGAAGATGTGCCTTGCGTCGCCTGCGGTAAATGGAGGACTGGTCAACACACGAACATTCATTCCTCACAAATGTCATGCGGCTGTCGGTGTGTTGGGAGCAGTGTCGGCAGCTACCGCCTGCATATTACCTGGATCGGTCGTAGAGGGAATGGTCGAACGGCCAGGGGGCGAAGTCAAAACCATATCAGTGGAACACCCTATCGGAGAGTTTTCCGTAGCTCTGCAAGTGAATGATTCCGGAGAATTTCCGGTAATTGAAAAAGTGAGCTTGCTGCGCACTGCACGCCTGCTGAGCAGGGGTGTAGTGTATGTTCCCGCCAGATGAGGAAAGTAAGCTGATGAGAACGGTAGCAGTTCGAAACATTGAACGGGCAGATGCCGCGGTCGTGGAAGCACTGGATAGCCTGGGCGTCGCCACAATACATGAAGCACTGGGACGGACGGGTTTGTTAAAACCCTATATGCGGCCCATATACCGGCGCGCCCGGATGGCAGGCAGTGCCATAACGATTCTGGCCCAGCCTGGCGACAACTGGATGTTGCATGTGGCTATAGAACTTTGCCGGCCTGGAGACGTCCTCGTGGCAGCTTGCACCACGGACAATACCGACGGCATGTTTGGTGATTTATTGGCCACTTCGGCCCAGGCCCGAGGTGTAAAAGGCCTTGTGATAGATGCCGGCGTACGCGACGTGGCAACACTGGAGGATATGAGTTTCCCCGTTTGGTCCAAAGCGGTGTCAGCCAGGGGCACGGTTAAAAACACGCCTGGTTCGGTAAACGTACCCATCGTCTGTGCCGGCCAGCCCGTCAATCCAGGTGATGTAGTGGTTGCGGATGATGACGGCGTGGTAGTGATTCCGAGACACCAAGCCGAATCTGCTTTGGCCGCAGCCCGGACCCGGGAACAAAACGAGGCGGAGAAACGTAAACAACTGGCAAACGGTATTTTAGGCCTGGATATATACGACATGCGCCCGCGACTGGAAAAAGCAGGCCTGGTTTACCTGGATTCACCGGACGATTTAAACGACTGATCATGGTTATTGATTGTCACGGCCACTACACCACGGCGCCGGCTGCGCTGGGCGAATACCGCGAGCAACAAAAAGCGGAACTGGCCGAAGACGCACACTTTCAACATGAGAAAGGCGTCATCGATATCAGCGATGACCAGTTGCGGGAAAGCCTTGAAGGAGCACAGTTAGAACTGCAACGGACTCGGGGTATCGATCTCACCATATTCTCGCCGCGCGCCAGCTGGATGGGGCATCATGTCGGCAATGAGAGCACCAGTAAATTCTGGTCTGAGCACTGTAACGAGTTAATCTATCGCATCACGCAGTTATACCCGGATAACTTCGCCGGAGGATGCCAGTTGCCCCAGACACTAGGGGCAGGACTACGTAATGCCGTTCTGGAACTGGAGCGTTGTGTACTTGAGTTCGGCTTTGTCGGGTTTAACCTGAACCCGGATCCATCCGGCGGCCACTGGGACTCCCCTCCCCTGGGAGATCGCTACTGGTATCCGATATACGAAAAAATGTGCGAACTGGATGTTCCTGCCATGATCCATGTGAGCGGGGCCTGTAATCATGCCTTTCAGACCACCGGTTCCTATTACCTGAGCGCCGACACTACGGCCTTTATGCAGTTGATGACATCGACTGTGTGCCGGGACTTTCCGGACGTCAGGTTCATCATCCCCCATGGCGGCGGTGCGGTACCCTATCACTGGGGACGTTTCCGCGGCCTGGCCGACATGATGAAACTGCCTCCGCTCAATGAATTATTGTTGAACAATGTCTATTTTGACACCTGTGTTTATCACCAGCCCGGGATTGATTTGCTGGTGGACGTGATTCCAACCAGGAATATTTTGTTTGCATCAGAAATGATAGGCGCAGTACGCGGCATAGACCCCGAAACCGGCCATTATTTCGACGACACCAAACGTTACATCGATAATAATAATACATTGGGCAAAGATGAAAAAACGGCCATCTTTGAGGGCAATGCCCGCAGGGTATTTGCCCGCTTAAACAAAACAAATTCGGACCAGGAGACAAGACAATGCATGTACCAGTCGTGATAGTGGGCGCCGGTCCGGCAGGTTCGCTCCTGGCCTGGATTTTACGTCAGCGCGGGATCGAAAGTGTCGTCCTGGAAAGGAAAAGCCGTGAATACGTCGAAAGTCGCATTCGTGCCGGTGTCATGGAGAAAAACGCGGTAGACCTGATGATCAAGGCAGGTGTCGGCGAACGCCTGAAAAAGGAATGCATGTATCATCCGGGTGTGGTCATCGGCCTGCATAATGAGCATCACTTTCTCGATTTCGATAAGCTGATAGGGGTTGGCGTCACCATATACGGCCAGTCAGAGCTTACCAAGGACCTGCTGGGCGCGCTTGCCGCGGAAGATCACAAGGTTTTCTATGAGGCGCCCGCCACGGCAATCGAGGGTATTGAGGGCGATTCCCCGACGGTGAAGTACACTCACGAGGGCGTGGACAAGGAAATAAGCTGTGAATTCGTTATCGGCGCCGATGGTTTTCATGGTCCTTCGCGCCATTCGATCCCGGCCGGCGTCCTCAAGACGTACGAGAATGTTTATCCCTACGGCTGGCTCGGCGTGATGGCCAAAGCGCCTCCGTCGAAGGATGTCGCGATGTTTTGCCATCATGAACGCGGCTTTGCCCTGTTGAGCATGCGTTCACCGAAAGTATCGCGGCTCTATCTCCAGTGCGCGCCGGATGAAGATATCAACGAATGGCCCGATGAGCGGATCTGGGAAGAACTCGACACGCGCCTGGGCGCCCCCGGCTGGGAGCTTGAGCGAGGGGAGATCTTCCAGAAAGATGTGACCCCGCTGCGGAGTTTCTTCTCCCAACCCATGTCCCATGGCCGTTTGTTTCTGTGCGGTGACGCCTCGCACATCGTCCCGCCGACGGGCGCCAAGGGCCTTAACGCGGCCTTTGCCGATGTGAGTGTCCTGTCCGCCGCGCTGATCGAATACTTTACAAAGGACGATGCTACCATTTTAGACCGCTATGCCGACGTCGCCCTGGCGCGTAACCTCCAGTGCCAGCGTTTTTCTTCGGGTAACACGGCCAAGTATCATATCCACCCCGACAGCAACCCCTTCGAACGCCGTATGCAAGTGGCGGAACTGGAATACCTGGTGTCTGACGAGACCTCCCAGATATCCTATGCCAGGCAACATACAGGGCTACCGTTCGATTACTGGCCGGAGCTCTGAATGCCAACCCCTTCCCTGACATTGATCACCTGTGCCGATATGCGCATACTGCACAGTCTGACGGGGTCCGCGTCCCTTCAACTTTTCACGAACCAGGTAGAGAATTATGAGTAGAGAAACGGGTCACAGTGATCATATCCCGGGCACATGCGTGTTCACCGGGCAAAGGTCGCAGAAAGGGCTGAAACTGAACAGTTTTGCCTTTTCTCTTCACAAAGCCGAAAACCGGGAGGCTTATCGTAAAGATCCGGAAGCCTATATGAACAGCTACGGTCTTTCCGCCTGGGAGCAACAAAAGGTTAAGGAGAAGGACTGGAAGGCACTGATTGAAGAAGGCGGCGGCAACATCTATATGCTGTTGAAAGTCGGCGCCATGACCGGTGATGGCCTGGTCCCCATCGGTGCACAGCAGCGTGGCGAATCGGTGGAAGAATTCATGAAGACCCGCAACGTGCCGTTGCGGCAAAATATGTAACAGCAAAACACAGTGGAGCAATAAAATGGGTAGACTAGTTGCCGGTATCGGTTCGTCCCACGTTCCTTCGGTTGGCGTGGCTTTCGATCAAAACCAGCAGGAGGCGCCGGGGTGGAAGCCCCTGTTTGATGGTTATAAGCCTGCAAAAGCCTGGTTGAAGGACGTCGGGATAACTCACGCCATCGTTCTGTACAACGACCATGGCACCGATTTCTTTTTTGACAAGTACCCGACGTTCGCGCTGGGTGTTGCCGACGAGTACCCTATCGGTGATGAAGGCTGGGGGGCGCGTCCGCTGCCCGCGGTAAAGGGTGATGCCGAATTTTCCTGGCACCTGGCTAACTCCCTGGTGGTAGAGAGTGAATTCGATCTCACCATCTGCCAGGATATGGTGATGGATCACGGCATCCTGGTGCCGTTGCCGTTATTGTTCGATCATGAACCTGACTGGAGCGTCAGGACTGTGCCCTTCCAGGTCAATGTGCTGCAGCATCCGTTACCGACACCGCACCGGTTATGGAAACTTGGACAGGCACTGCGCACAGCCGTAGAGTCCTATCCCGATGACGTGCGTGTAGTTGTTGTGGGCACCGGTGGACTTTCTCACCAGTTGCACGGGGATCGTTTCGGCCATATGAACTCGGACTGGGACCAGGAATTTCTTGACCGGATCGAAGACGATCCGGAAAGCCTGGTCGATATCCCTCATGATGAATGGATGGAACGAGGTGGCGCCGAAGCGGTGGAGATGATGGTGTGGCTCGGGATGCGCGGCGCATTAACCCCGAAGGTCAACAAGATCCACCGGAATTACTACCTGCCGATGTTATCAGGGATGGGATTGACCGTTCTGGAGGATACGCTGACAATCAATGCGACCTGACCCCGCATACGGGGGAATTACATGACCATAGAGAAAAATAAGGGCCGGTTTATCAAAGAAGAGACCTGGCGTCACTTTTGGCATCCTGTCTGTACTTTGGAGGAATTGTATTCGGCAGACCCCTCCGGTAATGGTCCGCTCCAGGTGCAGTTGCTGGGTGAGGCCCTGGTTATAGCAAAACTGGACGGGAGTATTTCCGTTTTCGCCGATCGGTGCGCG
Organism: Gammaproteobacteria bacterium; assembly: GCA_965208655.1. Classification (GTDB taxonomy): domain Bacteria; phylum Pseudomonadota; class Gammaproteobacteria; order Eutrophobiales; family Eutrophobiaceae; genus JAAXHV01. The sequence continues at coordinate 461,758 of CBDBPJ010000003.1, read as the reverse complement.
CACCGTTCAACATCCTTGTCCAGGGGCTTCATAGATGATGGGAGAATACGCTGCCGTTATCATGGCTGGGCTTATGACAGTACCGGAAAATGTGTCGACATTCCTGCGTGCCGTGATTTAAGAATACCGGGTCGTGCAAAAATTCAAAAATATGCTGCTGAAGTAAAATACGACCTCGTATGGGTTCGTCTTGAAACCGATGCAGAGACAGAAATCCCTCCCTGTCCCGGATTTGATGATGACGCGTTCAAGGCAGTTATCGGCAAACCCTATACCTGGCCAACTTCCGCAGCCAGGCGCCTGGAGAATTTTGTGGATTTAGCCCATTTTCCTTACGTACATCCAAACACACTGTTTGATCCGAACATGACGGAAGTATCACCCCCGTCAATCGAACGTAATAACGGTCAATTGGTTTTTCATTTCAATCCCCAGACCGATGATATGCCCATCCCTGATGTGTCTTTAATGGGAAAAACGAATTACCAGATTACCATGCCGTTTACTGTCAACCTGGAATTTGAACTCATCAGCAAAGCCGGGAAAGGCAATCGAGCCATCTTATGGATGAGTGCATCACCCCTTGACGAGGGTCATTGCCGCAGTTTCTGGTTTACCTGCCGTGATCACAATAAGGATGAGCCCGATTATCCTCATCTGGCATTTCAGGAACGTGTACTGGAAGAAGATATTGTGGTGATCGAAGCACAGAACCCGCCACAAATCCCCTTCGACATTAACGAGATATCCGTCCCGACCGATATGGTATCCATCCAGTACCGCAGGTGGCTGCGTGAAATCGAAGGGGCTGTTGATAACGATAACTTGTTGAAAAATCTTACTACCAATGAAATATGTGCCTAGGCGGGTCAAGTACAGGTCGGATAAGAAAGACGTTATTTCCACTGCTCAAGCTGGGCATCAAATTCTTCCTCCCTATCCAGGCAACGCAGATCCAGGAAATAGGCACCCTTGTTGATGCGGCCGATGACCGGTACAGCCAGCCGGCGCATGGACTCGGCCAGTTGCCTGATCGCTTCATCCGACTCATCCGCAGCACTGATCCTTAAACCATAGCTGGGTAGCGTATCAACCGGCAGTGCGCCGCTGCCTACCTGGCTGTGACATTCGCTTACCGCGACTTCATAACGGGGTGCCAACGCTTCTGCTACCCTGGGAGCAAGCCGTTCGGCCTGGGTGCGTATCTCGGCTGCCGGCCGGGTCAGGAATGCAAGGGTCGGCAGTTTTTCCGCCAACCGGGACGGGTCCTGATAGAGCCTGAATACTTCCAACAGGGCAGCCAGTGTCATCTTGTCGACGCGCAGGGCCCGCTTCATGGGGTTCTTCTTGATCCTGGTTATCAATTCCCGTTTACCGGCGATGATGCCGCACTGGGGACCGCCCAGCAGCTTGTCGCCACTGAACGTGACAATATCCGCGCCGTTCTTCACCGTGTGCGCCACGGTGGGTTCATCGGGCAGGTTGAACGCGGGAAAGTCGACCAGGTTACCGCTGCCCAAATCGACGATAAAAGGTAATCCGAACTCATGGGCCAGTTGCGCCAGTTCCGTTTCGGTAACGCTGCTTGTGAAGCCCTGGATCTGATAATTGCTCGCATGCACCTTGAGCAACAACGCGGTTTTGTCGTTTACGGCATTTTTATAATCCTTCAGGTGGGTACGGTTGGTCGTACCGACCTCGACCAGGACGCACCCTGAACTCTGCATGATCTCCGGGATGCGAAATGAACCGCCTATCTCGACCAGTTCACCTCGGGAGACAGGAACCTCCGACTCCTTTGCCAGAGTATTCAATACCAGCAGTACCGCGGCGGCATTGTTGTTCACCACCGTTGCCGCTTCCACATCACAGAGCTGACACAGCAGCCGTTCCACGTGACTATCGCGATCACCGCGCATTCCGGTCCCCAAATCGTATTCCAGGTTGGAGGGCGAGCGCGCCGCGGCCTGCACCGCTTGCAATGCCTCCTCGGGGAGTGATGCGCGGCCAAGGTTGGTATGCAATACCGTACCGGTCAGGTTGAATACGCTAACCAGACTGCTCTGCGCGGCATTTTCCAGTTCAGTTTCAACGGCAGCCACGACATGGCTTAATAATGATGTCTTGCCGGCAGTGTTTAACGCTTCCGGGTTATGTCGCATCTGTTCAAGCTCATTGCGGATTGCAGCCGTCACACGCTCATGCCCCCATTGCTCGGCAAGATGGGCCGTCTCGCGCAGTACGCGATCTACCGACGGCAGGCTTCTCAGATGCTGTTTGTCACTGTTCATTCCCGAATTAAGTCCTCAATGTGATAGACATCTAATATTACACATTCAGTTTCTTTCTTAACTTATTAATATTATATTAGTTTTTAATGTAATCGCCGATCCGGCACAACTTCCTTTCCTCAAATAGAGAGCCCCACAGTGTGAATGCAACCGGGACTTATTTCTTCCTGGCGGAAGCCGCATCATAGTATTCAAGATCATCGTAAGGGCCGCGCCGTATAGCAACTAACTTGAAGTTAGCGCGCAGGTCCTGAAACCTGCCAGCACGTCGCGCCGGTCCGGGGTGAAAAAATTACGGTACCGGCCCGTGATCATGCGGCTTCGGGTTGCCCAGGTACCACCTTTCAATACCCTGGTGTCATAAAACAGCGGTTCGGAATATTCCTTGTAGGCATCCGGAGAAAACCCGGGAAACGGGGCAAACGTACTTGATGTCCATTCCCATACGTTGCCGATCATCTGCCGGCAGCCAAACGCGCTGTCTCCTTCAGGCAGGGCGGCCACATCGATACATCCCAGCGCACGGCCATCGAGATTTGCCTGCCGGCTATCCGGCGGCTGTTCTCCCCACGGGTAACTCCGTTTTTCCGAAGCAAGCCCGCTGTTGTCCTGCCCGGATTCGCCCAGTGCGGCGGCTTCCCACTCCGTTTCCGTCGGCAAGCGCCTGCCTGCCCAGCGGCAATACGCTTCGGCTTCGTACCAGTTCACATGAATGACAGGTTGATGAAGCGGCATAGCCCCTGTCTCGTTAAACCGCCTCAGCCGCCATTCACCCCGGTCTCCGGCAATCCAGTACACCGGATGCCCGGCGTTTGCCTGCTCCCGCCAGGCCCAGCCTTCATCACTCCAGAACTCCCGGTATCGATACCCCCCCGCATTGACGAAATCCATGAACCCGGCATTGGTGACCGGCGCTTTTGCGATGTGAAACGGTTCCACGGTGACTTCATGCGCCCATTTTTCGTTATCGAAGACAAACGGTGTTTCTTTGCCGGCTCCAGGGAAAAAAACCCGTCCCGGGACAACCGCATCCCCGGGCCAGGCCCCGGCATCCGCATCTTCCGGTCTCAGCGCATTTGCAAACGAAGGCTTCGGATAGGCCAAGGTCTGGCGCGACCAGCAATAAGCCTCGGTATGCATGTCTTCATGGTAGGTGGAAAACCGGTATATATAACTCTGTGCCGGGTCCGCGCTACCGTCCGGCAGCAACGACAGGCAGTCATCGAGGACGTTCCCGATGTAATCCAGCGTCTCCTGCATACTCAACAGCGGCAGGTCCCAGCGCTGTTCATGATGGATGGCGATGGAATCATAGATGGCATCACCGTTTGCCAACAGTGGGGGGCGGCCGTACAGGTCGCGCAGGATAAACTTCTCATGAAACCAGGCCACGTGCCCGATCTCCCAGCGTAACGGATTGACTATAGGTAGCTTCGGCCCAATCAATTGCTCTTCATCCAGGCCGGCCACCAGTTCCAGGGTCCTGTTATGGGCATCCGTCATGATTTCCTTCAAATAATTGCTGCTTACCTGTTGCATCATGGCTTCAGTCGCTTAAAGTGTGGAGAGCAAACGGGGACAGATTTAAATCTGTCCCCTGCCCTGTTCTGCCTGGAGGTTGCATCATGAGTATTGTAGCTTAAAGTAAGAGTATGAAGATCATCCTGATTACCCCCGCAAAAAAACAATCGAAGACGGGAAATCGCGTGACCGCGAACCGCTGGGAGCGCCTGTTGCGGGGTATCGGCCACAGTGTAACCGTTCAATCCGACTGGGACGGGACGCCGGGCGATATGATGGTAGCATTGCATGCGTGGCGCAGCGCTTCATCAATAGAACAATTTCGCGGGCGCTTCCCCGGCCGCCCCCTGGTGGTAGCCCTGACCGGCACGGATATCTACCGCTTCCAGCACAGCCATCCGGAGGAAACCCTGCAATCCATGGAGATGGCTGACGCGCTGGTATGCCTGCACGACCTGGTGCATCGCGCAATTCCGGAACCATACCGGGAAAAACTGCGTGTAATCCACCAATCGGCAGAGCCGCTGAAACGCGCCCGCAAACCGTCAACACGCACCTTCGATGTCTGTGTCGTCGGCCACTTACGCGAGGAAAAAGACCCGTTCAGGACGGCCTACGCTGCCCGGGGCATGCCTGAACAGTCCCGTTTGCGGGTAGTCCATCTCGGCAAGGCCCATAATGATGAATGGGCCGGGCAGGCACGCGCCGAGATGGCGGCAAATCCCCGCTATCACTGGCGCGGCGAAGTCGGCGCATGGCAGGTAAGACAAGAATTCCTGAAGACCCATGCGCTGGTACACAGCTCGATCATGGAAGGCGGCGCCAATGTCGTTTCCGAAGCCATGGTCGCGGGCGTTCCCGTCATTGCCTCCGATATAGACGGCAACGTCGGCCTGCTCGGCGAAGATTACCCCGGTTATTACCCGGTAGAGAACACCGGGGGATTATGCACCCTGTTACAGCGGGCGGAAACCGATCAAAGCTTCCTGCAACGCCTGCACGAGTATGGCAACAAACGCAAACACCTGTTTGCCCCGGAACTGGAGGGCAGGCGTTGGCAGGCCCTGTTAGTAGGGTCGGACCAGTTAGATTCGACTTAAGTTGCGGATAATAGGGACTTTATTTTACAATAAACGTGATTTCCCACGCTTAGACTGTGCTTTTCGCACGTCAAAACAGCAGTCTAACCGGTTCCAGGCGATCACTCTCAGGTAACACCTTGCCGATGATTGCCGTGCGGGTGTAGCCCAGCTTGAGCAATTCCCGGACACAGGCATCGGCCTGCTGTTCCGGGACACCGGCAAGCAGTCCGCCTGAAGTTTGCGGATCGAATATCAACGGGTAGCGCAGATCCCTTGATGCAATTTCAACATCCTGGATGGCCCGGCGCAAACGCAGGTTCTGGGGTTGTAACGAACTGAATATGCCGGCTGCAACCGTCTCCTCGGCGCCATCCAGATAGGGAATGGCGCCGAGGTCAATATCGACATCAACGCGGGATGGCTTGATCATTTCCACCAGGTGGCCCAGCAGGCCGAAGCCGGTGACGTCCGTGCATGCAGTCGCCCCGTGCGCGAACAGGCACCCCGCTGCTTCATGGTTCGATTGCAGCATGCTGTCAAGGGCGGCAGTAATCCACGGCCCTTTTGCCTTGTGACGCATATCGGCCGCAAACAGGGTCCCGGTACCGACGGGCTTGGTCAACAGGATTCGATCGCCTGCGCGCAGGCCGCTTTTATGCAGGATTTTGTCACGATCTATCAAACCGTTCACGGAAAAACCCAGGGACAACTCCTCGCCTTCGCTGGTATGCCCGCCGACCAGCGCGGTGCCTGACTCGTTCAACACCTTGAGAGCGCCCTGCAGCATTTGCGCAAGCAGTTCCTCGACCTTCTTTTCATCCGCGTAGGGAACGGTCACGATAGCCAGTGCCGTTTGCGGTTCCGCACCCATCGCGTATAGATCACTCAGCGCATGATTTACCGCAACTTGCCCGAACAGGTAGGGATCATCGATAAACGACCGGAAAGAATCCACCGTATGCACCATGACCTTACCGTCAGGAACCCTAGCCACGGCAGCGTCATCTGGTTCGTGCAGGCCGATAAGCACGTCATCCCGGGATACCGGTTCAAGTCCTGCCAGTGCGTTTTCAAGCACCGTGGCGCCCACCTTTGAACCGCAGCCGCCACAACGCATGGCAATGGCGGATATCTCCCTGATCGCATCCTTGTCGACCAGGCCGCGGGGAATTTCCTGGCGCACTTCTTCCTTCATGTCGGGAAGCTGGTTGAACTTGCGCATGAAACGTCGGTCGATCCAGTCTTTCCAGGTCCATACCCAGCGTCCCTCCAGCGCCCACCAGGAGCGTGATGCGACAGCATATTTGTCTCCAGTGGAGATCAGGCTGAGGAACTCTTTCTGCGGGGAAAAGGGTACAAGAGGACGTCCCAGCAGTTTGCGCCGGATGTTCAATGACAGGGGCGGCCCCTGGCGCACGGCGAAGACGCCGGATTTGGGTCGCGGATGGTTCACCACGTGGGCGATATCGCCGGCCGCGAAGATGCCGGGATGTGAAACGGACTCAAGCGTGTCATTGACCTTGATAAAGCCCTGTTCGTCGACATCAAGACCGGCTTTTGCCGGCCATGCCTGGGCGCGGGCCATGGTCACCCACAGGATCTCATCCAGGTCAAAGGTTGCGCCGTTGGCACATTGCAGCGCGTCGGGCCGGACTTCAACCACCTGGTGTCCCGTATGGACGTTGATATCCCGTTCCGCAAGAACGCGTCGAAATTTGGCGCGCACGAAGCGGTTATGTGTGACCAGGACCTCAGCGGCATCGGTAAACAGGTGAAATTCAGGGTCGGCGTCGTCCGGCCATTTCCCGGCCAATAGCTGTTTCAGCCGGTACTGCACGGCAAGCGTCAACTCAACGCCGCCCGCTCCCGCGCCGACGATGCCGATCCGCACACCACCCCGGTGCGTCAATATCCGCTCACACAGCCTGCGCCAGTTGTCAACAAAACCATCGATGGGCTTGACCGGCGTTACATTGGCAGCAGCGCCGGGGACGGCAGAGATATCAGGGGCTGAGCCGACGTTAATTGACAGCACGTCGTAACCCAGGTCCGGCCGATCACGGCAGATCAGTCTTTTATTTTCCGTATCCAGACCAACCACTTCATCGTGGAAAAACCGGGCGCCGGCAAACCGGCATAAGGGAACCAGGTCGATATGCGCTTCGTCAAACGTATAGTGCCCGGCAATAAACCCCGGCAGCATGCCGGAATAAGGCGCCTGCAGGTCCCGGCATATCAACGTCACGCGTACGCCGGGCATGGGTTTCATGCCCAGCTTTTTCAACACTGTGACGTGGGCATGCCCGCCGCCTACCAGCACCAGATCTTTCAATACAGGGACATGATTCCCCCTCATTCGCCTGCCTCAACCAGTTTATTGTCTACAATATATGGCAACACCGCCCGCAAACCTGATAAATTACAGTATTGCAATCAGGTTTATCGTAACTTGGATATGGGGTTTCTACCAGTATAATTCAGAGTTGGATTTCAACTGAAGAACCGGGAGAAAAACGGATATGGGCGCAATGCGACTTGGTTTCTGGCCACCGGTTTATGGCAACTGGATCATGACCGATTCGCCTGATCACGGTGTGGCCTCCTACGAGTACGTGAAGGAGTCGACCCTGCTGGCAGAACAGCTTGGATTTGACACCCTGTTGATTGCCGAGCACTTCATACACCCCAATGGCGCGACGCTTGATATGGTCGATGCCTGGACCAGCGCGGCCGGGCTGGCTGCACTGACATCAAAAATCGAAATCATCGCGGCGGTAAAACCTGGTCTGCGGGCGCCCGGTGTTATCGCAAAAATGGCGAACAGTATTGACCACATCAGCCGGGGACGCTTCGCGATAAACCTGGTGTCTGCCTGGTGGCCGCCCGAATACGAGATGCTTGGCGTGCCGGTGCTGGCGCACGATGATCGTTACGCCCGCGCCGCTGAATACATCGATATCCTCAGGGGACTGTGGACCCGTAACAATTTCAGTTTCGACGGCGAGTACTACCGGATAAAGGACGCCTCTATCGCCCCGCGCTCGGTGCAACAGCCCCACATCCCAATCTATATCGGTGGCGAATCGGAACAGGGCCGAGCCCTGGGTGCGCGGGCCGCCGATATTTTTGTCATGAACGGCAGGCCGCCGGAACAATTTCCGGAACTCGTGACCAACATGAAGGAGCGGGCGCAAAAACACGGCCGTACGATTCGCTTTGGTATGGGCGGGTTTGTCATCTGCCGGGAAACGGAGGCCGCCGCAAACGAGGAATTCCGGCGCCTGCTGGCATTACGCCACATGCAAATCAAGGGCGCAGACAAGGAAGTGGTAATGCACCAGGTACAGCCCCATGACCAGGAAAAAGTGGGCACCAACGGCGGCACGATGGCAGGGCTGGTAGGCACACCGGAAATGATTGCCGAACGCTTGCGGCAGTTTGAGTCGCTGGGTATCGAGACATTCCTGCTGCAGTTTCACCCCACGCTGGAGGAACTGCAACGGTTCGGGACTGAGGTCATGCCATTGCTGAGGAACTGAAAAGAATTGTTGGCATATTCAACCTCAATTCGGCAAAGTAACCCGGCATGGGCATAACTTTCAATGCACTGAGCGAGGCGGTAGGAACAGAAGTCTCGGGTATCGACCTCGCCGATAAAATCGATAATGCCACCTTCAGGGAAATAAAAAGAACCTTTCACGAGCGCGGCGTTCTCCTGTTCCGTAATCAACACCTGACGGAACAACAGCATATTGACTTCAGCAGGCGGTTTGGCGAACTGGAGATACATATAGCCCGCCAATACCTGCTGGAAGGGCATCCTGAGATCGTTGTCCTGTCCAACAAGGTGGCCGGGGGCAGGCGCCTGGGTATCGAAGATGCGGGACGCTACTGGCACTCGGACCTGTCCTACCTGCAAAACCCCAGTCTCGGTTCACTGCTTTATGCCCATGAAGTGCCACCACCGGAAGCTGGCGGAAATACGCCTTATGCGGGCATGTATTGTGCGTACGATGCGCTGGATGATGCCATGAAAACACGCATCAGGGATTTGCGCGCGCTGCACAGCTATGAACAGCGCTGGCAGAAGGATGCACAGCGCGGCATGGATCGGGCGGAGTTGCAGGACGGAGACCGTAAAAAAATCCCCCCGGTATCGCACCCCGTGGTCCGCCCCCACCCGGTAACGGGCCGCCCTGCACTCTATGTCAATGAAGGCTTCACCGTACGCATTGAGGGATTCCCGGAGGACGAATCAACGGACCTGCTCAGTGAACTCTTTACACACTCGACCAGCGAACGCTTTGTTTATGTCCATGAGTGGCAGGCGAATGACCTGATAATGTGGGACAACGCCTGCGTCATCCATTCGGCCAGTTGGTACGATCCGGCGTATATTCGCCACATGCACCGCACTACCATTGCCGGACCTGCAGGGCAGGATTAATTCCGTATGCTACCAACGGCCTGGTGAGAAATCCGGGCTAAACCCGCTTGCCCTCTTCCGGCATATACCTGACAGCAAAATAAAACGCCGGAACTGAGCTGAACGACAATACAGTGAACAGCAGCAGGGAGACGGTATAGGGAGAAGCAACACCGGCAGCGATTAAATAATCGATGAAAATACCGCTTGCCGTGACAGACATGCCGACACCGACCACGCTGGCCATCAGGATATTGAACGCGACGGCAGTGGAACAGATATGCGGCGGCGCCAGTTCCTGCAGGGTGGCGTAAGCCGGACCGTACAATAACCCCAGTTGAAAGAACGTAAAGAAAACCCCCAGCCAGAAGAAAAATGAGCCGGGATCGGCAATGCGGTAATAGATATTTATGGGCGCAAGCAGCAGCAATACCCAGAACAGGAATGCAAGCCGGCTTTTCCCTGTGGTCTTCTGCCAGTAATCGCTGCCAATGCCGCCAACCAGGTTGCCAAGCACGCCGCCCGTCACACCAGACCAGCCGGTGTACTGTGCTATGAGTGCCCGGTCATAGCCCCTTTCCTGTACGTACCACAGCTGGTCAAAGGCCGTTGCGCCGAACATGAAGTGTACACACATGCCGCCGATGATGGTCAGGCAAAGCGCAGGGGATTTCCGTAGTGCGACGGTTAACTCGATGATCTTGCCTTTCACGTTACGTCTTTGTTCAACAACCGTAGCTGCTGAGCGCCGTCGCGGTATATCGGCAACAAACAGCATCACGATGGACAGCGCGATACCGATACCGCCGAGGAGATAAAAGCAATTGCGCCAACCGATGGCCGGCCCCAGGTACCCGGCGACCAGCAGGCTGGCGCCAAAGCCCACCGAGACGCCTATATAGTAAAACCCGGATGCGAAACCCCGTTTAACGGCAGGAAACTTGTCTGCCAGCATGGCGATCGCGGCCGGTGACAGGGTGGATTCCCCGACGCCAATCAGCATCCTGGGAATGGCAAGGCTGATGAAACCCCGCGCCGCGCCGGAAGCCGCCGTACACACGCTCCAGAGAAAGACCGCCGCGGCGATCAGTCGCGGCCGGTGGTAGATATCGGCAAGCGCACCCATGATCAAGGCCATGAAGGAGTAAAACACCATGAACATCAACCCGGTAAGTAAGCCAAACTGGGTATTGGTCAGACCCAGGTCCGGTACGATAAAATTTGCAAAACTGCTTAACAGTTGGCGGTCAACGATATTGAGGACATTGAGCAGGGTCAAAAGACCAAGCAGCAGGTAATGTGACAAGGTGATAGCACCGCCAGCCGGCGCCTCGCCACTACTAATCCGGGTCACCCTACCAGCCAGTCCCGTAGATATTGCGCCACACTGCGGTCAACCAGCACACGGAAGCGCGGGATATCATCCAGACGGTGGATAATGACGGACAGGTGCTGCAGCCGGGTCAATGCATAGCGGCCGGCGGGGAATACGCTGTAATGGAGGTCGACCGAACACCCTTGCGCTAGTCTTGCCGGGGCATCCTCACCGGATAGGTCGATGATACTCCAGCTATCGGTCACTTCGGTGACGACAGACGTGGCGTCACCGGATGCATCCCGTAACGCAACTTTAATGCTGTCTGTATCGGCTGCAGGATTAACCAGCAACCAGTCATTGGGCGCCAGCCAATACGCGGCAGCATCGTTGTTTACTTTCTCCTCCGGCCCTCCCGGCAGGACCGTTCCCAGCAGTCTTTCAAGCCGGCTTTTGTCCGCCCCGGAACGTGGCCGCACCTGCAGGCGCAGCTTGCGGATACCGTTGACCGCCTCCAGCCGCAGCCTCTCTGTCTGCGACAGCCGTGACCGCTCATCATCTCCCTGCAGCGCAAATGAAGGACTCCCATCAAACATGCAACCGTTCTCCTTCCGGGTCCCAGGCTGCCGGTTTGCTGATTTGCGCGGCATGAACCTGGCCGTTGTCATACACGTTCACTGTCTCACCCAGCCGCTTGCTGCCGTCGCGCACCAGTCCCAGTCCCACATAGCGTTGCAGGTTGGGACTGTAACAGGCGGAAGTCACATAACCCTGGGTGGGAGCAGGTGCGCTTGAATGTACCGCATCGATAATATGCGCGCCGGCGACAAGTACTCCAGCTTCTTCCCGGGGTTCCAGGCCGACGAATTCCAGCCGTCCACCGCTGGCATTGAAGGGGCGGTTCAAGGAACGCTTGCCCAGGAATTCGCCCTCTTTGCTGTCTGCCACATGGCCCCAGCCGACGTCCCCGGGTGTAGTGTAACCGTCGGTGTCACTCCCCACGTGCAGGTAACCCTTCTCGGTACGCAGCACCGTCAGTGTCTCGATACCAATCGGCATCACCTGCAGATATTCCCCGAGTTGCAGCAACCGGTTCCACAAGGTTGCGCCCCAATCGGCAGGAACGTTCAGTTCATAACACAATTCGCCGGTGAAACTGGCCCTTAATACGCGTAACGGGATGTTATCAACCGTCCCCGTCACGATGGACATATGAGGCATTCCGTTATTGCCGAAGTCGATGCCGGTTTCCAGTCGTTCAAGCAGTTCTCTGGCACGCGGGCCGGACACGGCGATGTTTGCCCATTGGGTGGTCACCGATGTCAGCAATACGTCCAGGTCCGGCCAGTCCCCCTGCAGCAGGGCCTCCATCCAGGCATGGATCCGGTTTGCCCCGGCGCTGGTGGTATGCACCAGGTAATGGTTATCAGCCAGCCGGGCAAAGATGCCGTCATCGATGATAATGCCGTTTTCGTTCAGCATCAGGCCGTAACGGGCCCGGCCTGTTTTCAGTGAGACGGCGTTATTGATGTAGATGCGATTCAAAAATTCGGCAGCATCCGGTCCGTACACATCAAACTTGCCCAGCGGCGACCCGTCAAAAACGACAACAGAGGTACGGGCAGCCACGGCCTCGCGGGTGACGGCCTGCTGCTCGCTTTCACTCTCGCGCAGGTAGACCCGCGGACGGCGCCAGGTACCGTAGTCGTCAAATTGCGCGTTCAGTTGTTCGTGACAGGCCAACAACGGGCTGCGCTGTACGGGCGCATAGAATTCAGCCTTGTCGCGACCTGCCAGGGCGCCCAGGGTTACCGGCATGTAGAATGGCCGGAAGGTGGTAGTCCCCACCTCACCGGGAGTCCTGCCCGTGCGCGCTGCCAGGGCAAGCAGGGCATTCACATTGCTTGTCTTGCCCTGGTCGACGGACATGCCGGTGGTCGTGTAGCGTTTCAGGTGCTCAACGGAGGTATAGTTCTCGGCTACTGCTATATCGATATCCTGCAGGGTCACGTCATACTGGAAATCGATCCATTGGCGGCTGCTTCGCTCCCCACTCCAGGCCCGTTCGATATGCAAAGCACCAGTATTCTTCGAGCGTGTCCGGGGACGGACTTGAATTTCGTCCCCAGCGGCAGCGAGACCGGCCTCCCGGCCCTGCTCCAGGGCCGTGTCCAGGTCCAGGGCGCCGGCTGCCAGCCCCCCCACGTGCATATTGGGCGGGATTTCATCCGGCACGAACGCGCCAAGCGAGGGATCGTAGCGCAATTTGCCGCGGGCCTGGGTGAACAGATGCACCGCCGGCTGCCAGCCCCCGGCCATGGCGATGCAGTCGCATTGCAAGGTTGCCAGGGTTTCCAGGCTGTCCCGTTTGGTTACGGACACGCTGCGCACGCCTTTGTCGCCCCGGCAATCCCGGGGCATGGCGTTATGAAACACCGTCAGGCCTTGATCGCGCACCAGCCGTGCAGCCTTTCCGGTCAGTTTTTGCCGGGAATCGATCATGGCCACGACGTCCACTCCTGCATTCCCGAGCGCGCCGGCAACGCCGTATGCGCTGTCGTTGTTGGTCGCTATGGCCATGCGTTTACCGGGCGCCACCGCGTAACGGTTACAGTACTGCTGTACGGCGCTTGCCAGCATGATGCCGGGGCGGTCGTTATTGGCGAAGACCAGCGGTTGCTCAAGGGCGCCGCTGGCCAGGATGGTTTCGCGCGCATGTATCTTCCATAACCGCTGACGAGGTCCTTCCCCCTCCTCCGGGATGCGGCGGTCACTTACCATCTGGCAGGCGATAACCAAACGATGGTCAAACCAGGCCGAGGCCATGGTGCCGGTCAACAAGGTCACATTATCCCGTTGCCGTAAAATGCGAACCGCGTCCTCCAGCCAGATGTCTCCCTGTTCACCGTTAATATCCCCTTCACGCCAGAGCAGGCTGCCGCCCAAAAGACTGTCTTGCTCAACCACGACGACCCGCGCACCACTGTCACTGGCAGCCAGCGCCGCGCTCAAACCGGCAGGGCCGCCACCCACGATCAGGACATCACAGTGCGCGTTATGATGAACATAGTGATCGGGGTCAGCGCCGGAAGGCAGTTTGCCCAACCCCGACAGGCGCCGGATAAACCCCTCGTACCAGTGCCAGTGAGGCCAGATGAAGGTCTTGTTGTAAAACCCGGCAGGCCAGAGGAAATGCAGGTAATCAAGACTGCGGCCGATATCAAACCTGACATTGGGCCAGCAGTTCTGGCTGCGCGCCGCCAGGCCATCGTATAACGGCTGCAATGTGGCCCGTACATTGGGCTCCGCCAGGCCGCCCTGCCCCACGGTTACCAGCGCATTACTCTCTTCAGCACCGGCAGCGAGAATGCCCCGTGGACGGTGATACTTGAAGCTGCGCCCCACCACTCGCACCCCGTTGGCCAGTAATGCCGAAGCCAGGGTGTCGCCTTCAAAGCCAGCGTATTTTTTGCCATCGAAAGTGAACGATAACGGCTTGTCACGGTCGATCCTGCCGCCCGTTTCAAGCCGCATGGGCTGGGATTTACTCATACCGTTTCTTCCCGGTTCATATCCGGGGCTGCTTCATCAAGGCGATACACGGCCAGGATCTCATGGCTCACGGTATGGCGGGCAATATTGAACCACTGCCGGCACCCGTGGCGGTGTTGCCAGCGTTCCAGGTGAACCCCCTTGGGATTATCACGAAAAAAAAGATATTCCGCCCATTCCCGGTCTGAAACCTGCTCTGCCGGTTCAGGCCGCGCTATATGAGCCTGTCCGCCGAAGACGAACTCATGCTCATCACGCTCACCGCAGAAAGGACAGGAGATACGGAACATGAGATATCCGCCCTAGTGCGCGACACCTGCCGCAGCCGATTCGTCCACCAGGGCGCCGCTTTCGAAACGCTCCAGGGAGAACGGTCTTATCAATGAATGGGCCCGGTCCTTAACGATGGTATAAGCCATGGTATCGCCGCTCGCCGGGATGGCCTTGTAACCGCCGGTCCCCCAACCGCAGTTGAGGTAGAGGTTCTGCACCGGGGTCCTGCCCATGATGGGGCTGGTGTCCGGCGAGATATCCACCACACCGGCCCACTGGCGCATGAGCTTCAAGCGGCTGAAACCGGGATACAGGGTCAGGAACGCTGCCACGCAGGATTCGATGTTATTGTAACTACCGCGCTGGGCATAGGAATTGTACACGTCTGCGCCTGCGCCCAGGATAATCTCCCCGCGGTCCGACTGGCTGGCATACATATGTATGGCGCCGGATACGGTCACCAGGTTAAGCGCCGGTTTGATCGGCTCCGACACCATGGCCTGCAGAGCCATGCTGGTCAAGGGCAGGCCAAAACCCGCCATTTTTGCGAGCACACTCGTGTGCCCGGCTACGGTGATATGTACTTTACCCGCCGAAATATCCCCGAGCGACGTGCGTACTCCGGTAACCATGCCATTACTGATAGTGAGTCCTGTGACGGTACAGTTCTGGATAATATCCACTCCCAGTGCATCGGCGGCGCGGGCGTAGCCCCAGTTGACCGCATCGTGACGGGAGATGCCGCCGCGCCTCTGGATGAATCCACCGGCTACGGGAAAGCGCGCATTGATATCGATAACCGGTTCCATCTCCTTGATCTGCTGCGGTGTCAGTATCTCGGAATCGATGCCGTTGAGTTGTATGGCATTGGTCCAGCGCTTCAGCATCTCCATGTCATGATCGCTATGGGCAAGATTCAGCACGCCGCGCTGGCTGAACATCACGTTGATATTCAGATCCCGGCTCATGCTTTCATACAGCTTCAGGGAATGTTCGAAGAACGCGGCGCTCTCCGGGTAGAAATAATTTGAGCGGGTCACCTGGGTGTTGCGCCCGCTGTTGCCGCCGCCTATCCAGCCGCGTTCCAGCACCGCAACGTTGGTGACCCCATGCTTCTTTGCCAGGTAATAAGCCGTGGCAAGACCATGCCCTCCGCCGCCGATTACGACTACGTCATAGGATTTTTTGGGCTCAGGTGAGCGCCAGGCCGGTTGCCAGTGCTTGTGGCCCCTGAGGGCATGGTAGAGGATTTTGGCGAATGAATACTTCTCCATGATAGGTTCCTGACAGTCAGTAACTTCTAGTTATCCAACGTAATGAATTCCTTGTAGTCGTAGTGTTTAGAGTTATGTTTATCAAATAACGCAACTATGTGACAGCGCAACGCCGGGATAATCAATCGAGCGATATGATTATGTAGTATTCCCTCTCTCTCCGCCATACTTTCCAGGTTTCATCCTTGTAGCGTGATACACAATACGCTACATTTCGTTATCGTTAACTATGAGGATTACCAGATGCCTATGCATAACCCGCCCCATCCGGGCGAATTCATCAGGGAAACTTGATAACTCGCTCCAGGTTCTGACGGGCTTGAATATAATAATTATTTCAAATTAAATGACACACAGATGAATATAAGCGACCAGGCAGCGGTTATCACGGGCGGTGGGACAGGCATAGGCTTTGCTACTGCAAAATTACTCAGGGAAAAAGGCGCTAATGTGACCATACTTGGACGTACTCGGGATGTTATTGAGGAGGCAGGGGCAAAAATAGGGGCACTGGCGTTGGCCTGTGACGTGAGCGATGAGAAGAGTACTCTGGCTGCGTTTGCAGAGGCAAAGAAGACATATGGACCGGTACGAATCTTGATCAACAACGCTGCGGTCACCAATCATCGGTGTCCGGTAGTCGATGCCGGCGGACCGATGCCGCTCAACAGGTTTACCGACGTCATTGCAACAAATCTTACCGGTGTATTCAATGCCACCCGATTAGCTGCCGCAGAAATGTTTGACAGCGCCAGGCTTGATGATGGTTCACGTGGTGTGATCATCAATATTTCATCTGTGTCCGCAGAAGACGGATTACTGAACGATGCAGCTTATGTTGCCTCCAAGGGTGCAGTCAATGCCATGACATTGGCACTGGCCAGGGAGTTTGGCGAATTTGGAGTAAGGGTGATGACCGTCTCCCCCGGGCCGGTCGATACGGCTAAGTCAAGGAGGAGCGTTCCACAGGACATGTGGGATATGTTGCCCTACGTAATGCCCTTTCCCAGGCGTGCAGGCCTGCCTGCAGAAGTGGCGGAACTTGTTCTCCACATATGTGAGCAACCGTTTCTAAACGGTGAGGTGATCCGTATGGACGGAGGCTACCGCATTCCATTCATACGTAAAGATATCTGAATGACTTAGCGAAGTAGAGTTAACGAGAACAATAATTAAATTTAATTCTTGTCCAAATGCTGGTGAGGCGTAGGTGCATGACATTGATAATGCTTTTTTAACGGCCATCTTTTTGCTACAAATATGACACATAAATACCTTAAACGTAGAGCTAAAATGAATTCCAGAACACAAGATCAAGATGCAATTGAAACAACTATACAAAAATATATTGATGGGATTGCAAAACACGACTCTGATCTTGTCGCTGAAGCATTTCATTCCCAGGCCATTATGAGCAGCCATCGTGGCGATAATTTCTCAATCGTGCCCGCCGCTGAAACTATCGTTAGTTACATGAAAAAAATCACACCCATTGCAGTGTCCAGTCCTGACTTTGCCGGCCGGATATTATCCGTTGACCAGAAAGACACGATGGCAACGGCAGTAATCGCTGAAGATGCGCTGGAAGGGCATGATTTCATCACTTATTTTCATTTACATAAGGTGAATGACACATGGTTAATCACCAGTAAAGCGACCTATAAGGAACCTGCCTAGCATCTCAGGGGAATTCATCTGGTGACCATTGTATCGCAACGCCCTGAACTGACGATCGATTGGCAGTAAGGTTAGATCATGTGAGGAGGTAGCGCAGGCCTCTTGATAATGCTGTATGCGTAACACTGCTGTGATTTTCATCCTCAAAAATGACATGTCTGTAATGTAAATTTTCAGGTGCACATTGTTCCAGGGCTTCTATCAAAAGAGGAAATCCGGAACTGATATGAGGAAACTTTACAAATTCGCCGGCACCGAGACTGCAAAATAATTTTAGCTCTTTTGTGATCGCTATATTGCGGACGTGCTGGTCTATTTTTTCCATCACCGTGCCGAGGATGGGTGGACTGCTTGCCAGATATCCGTCAAACCCGGCTTTTTTCGAACCCATTGCAAAAAGGGCGAAAGATCCTCCCATGGAATGACCGGCCAG
Source organism: Gammaproteobacteria bacterium (assembly GCA_965208655.1). Classification (GTDB taxonomy): domain Bacteria; phylum Pseudomonadota; class Gammaproteobacteria; order Eutrophobiales; family Eutrophobiaceae; genus JAAXHV01. The sequence continues at coordinate 443,914 of CBDBPJ010000003.1, read as the reverse complement.
TATTTTCTTACCTGGTACAATGTTCAGTTCACTTTGTAAAAAAGCCAGAACATCCTCAATAATAAATGTCAGGAATTGCCCGACATTGTTGATATTGCCCGGTTTCGGTTCCAGGTCACGTTTTCGAAGTCGTAACAGCGTACCGGTGTCATCAGTGGCGTAACCCATTCCCACGATGACCGGGTCTCCGATTGATGGGTCAAAGATAGAAAGTGTACGCAGATATTCATATACGGATGCAAACAGCCAGTTTCCATCCAGCACAAATATCAGTGGTCGAGGAGTAGCTTCCACTTCACCGTGTCGAATGCCTCCCACGAATATCCGGTAATTCCGGCTATTTGCTGTAGCCGAAAGGTCATGATGAGAACTGTCCGGAAGTGTGACTGGATTCGGCGATTTCAACATTATTTATCGGATATTTAAACAGCCGTCAGATACCTGAATTGTCAACTTGCATCACTACTTATAAAAAATTTTATGCGAAACGATAATATCATAAGGAAAATTAATGACTGATGATTTAGGATTCCTCCGGATGACCAGGACAAGAGAACCGAAACTCTTCTACGGTTGGTGGATTGTAGCCGTGAGCTGTATTGGCATGGCTATCAGCCCGGTTGCCATTGCATTTTTTACCATGGGTGTGTTTATGACCGTTCTCACTGGTGAATACGGCTGGACACGCGCACAGGTATCTGGTGCGATCACGGTCGGCACCCTGGCAATTGCAGTATGTACACCTTATGCAGGAAGGTTGATTGACAATTCAGGTGCCCGCAAGATTCTAATGGGCACCATTGGTGGTTTCGCCTTCACTTTTGCATCATTGTATTTTCTAAGCCCGAGTATCTGGCACTTATATCTCATATTCGTGCTTATCGGTATATTTACCGCACCTGTCGCCTCATCTTATGTGCGCACAGTTTCAACATGGTTTGACAAAAAACGGGGATTGACACTGGGCATCGCCATGTCCGGAACCGGCGTGGGCGCTGCAATTATCCCCTTACTATGCCAGCATCTGATTAACACAATAGGCTGGCGCCTGACATATCCTGTACTAGGCAGTATCTCGCTCGCTGTTACATTTTTACTGGTAGGGCTAATTCTTCGCGATACTCCAGAAGCAATGGGCCTGGAAAGTGATGGTGCGAAATCTTCCGGAAAGGAATCCGGTGCCGGCAGCAACACTAAACCGGGTTCTTCAGTTCCGGAAGCCCTGTCTACTTCGACTTTCTGGACACTGATCCTGATATTTTTGCTTATTGCAGTTGGTCTGCATGGTGTTATCACCCATTTCATACCGTATATGCAGGATAAAGGCTTCTCTTCCATGTTGGCAGCCCGTTTGTTCTCCGTAATCGGTATCTCTCTTATTTTTGGTCGTATCTGTTGCGGGTATCTGGTAGATCGGTTTTTTGGCCCTTATGTCGCGGCTGTCTTTATCCTGTTGTCGACGAGCGGTATTGCGTTTTTATTGTTCGATTCACATGTGATCCTTCTCTACCTGTCTGCCTTTCTGTTCGGACTTGGAGTGGGTGCTGAAACCGATCTGCTCGCATATCTGACCGGCCGGTATTTTGGTCTCAAACATCTCGGAGAGATATTTGGCTACCTTTTTGCTGCTTTCATGGTGGGTACCAGTATCGGCCCTCTTGCCCTGGGATTTGCCTATGATACTTTCGGTAGTTATCAGTTTGGTATCTTAACCCTTATCGGCATGTTACTGATGGCGGTTTTTTTGTGCATGAAATTAGGTCGTTTCCCGTCTTGGGATAGAGAGTAATAGTCCGGGAGAAAATATTTCAGATAACATGGAGTTGATACCACAGATTAATCTAAAGAAAATGATATCGGCAATATCCTTTATCTGATTTGTTTCAACCGATAAAATGAAACAAGCTTTTACAGGCAAAAGATTTGATGCAATTGATAGAACAGCCTGAGATGTTGGTTATTACGGAGAGCGCTATATGATAAGTAAAAATATCAGTCAGTTGTTCACCGACGAAGAAATTCGTGGGATTCGCGACGGTATTGGTGGCGTCAAACGTGCCATCCCGGCACGTTTTTACCACGATGAAACCATCTATCAATACGAAGTTGAACACTTGCTGAAAAAAAACTGGTTATGCGCAGGACGCTGGGATCAGGTAGAGAAACCGGGCGACTATTTCACGATCAGGATGTGGGGCGAGTCGATAGTTATAGTCCGGGACAGGGAAAATGCACTACATGCCCTGACAAATGTCTGTCAGCACCGCTGGTCCCAGGTAGTTACAGATGGAAGTGGCAACGCCAAGCTGTTCAAGTGCCCCTACCATAACTGGACCTATAACCTGGATGGCAGGTTACGCGGCATGTCCGTGCAGGATATTCCCGGTGTCGACAAGAAAAAATGTGGTATGCCGAAGCTACGGATAGAAGAATGGCATGGTTTTATATTTATTAATTTCGACACCGACGCCAAGCCCCTGGCGCCACAACTTGAAGCCGTAAGCCCTTATCTGGAAAGATATAAGGTAGGCAGCTACAAACATACGGATATGGTTGAATACCAGGCCTGCTGGAACTGGAAATTCTCCTTTGAAACCGGTTACGAAGGATACCACCATTCCGGATTACATTATGAGCGCCTGGAACACGTAGCCCCTGCAATCAATAGCCGTCCACTGAAATTCGGTAAGACTTGTGGTTCATACACGGTAGAATCCGTAGAGGGTGCAGCCAGAGAGACACCTTACTTTATTGCAGTTTATCCAAGCTTGATCATGTTTCTATCCAGTACCCAGGTTTCTTACATCCATATCGAACACCAGGGGGTAGATTTGAACTGGTGTTCAACCCGACAGTCGTATTCTCCAATCGTATTCGAAGCGCCGGATGGACTGGAGGTGATTGCAACCGGCAACAAGGCAATGAGAGATGTGCAGGAAGAGGATACTTTTGGCTGCACGATGCTGCAAAAGGGAATTACTTCACGGACCAATACCGGCAGCATGATCCATCCGCTGGAACAACAATTGAATCATTACCATAACTGGTACATGGAGCAACTTCTCAATTCGCAGCAGCTGGTCAGATAACAGTTAACAATAATTTTACAGGAAAAAAACATGGCAATTGCACGACTATCAACTGGTGAAGTATATACACGCTATTCAGATATCAACGGACTGGTGAAACCCCTGCAGGTGGGCCGATTCTCCTTTCCAGAGGAAGTTGAACTGAAAATAAACGCCCTGGCAAAGCCGTTAACAAAGGAGGGGGTGAATTATATCTTTGGGACGGTGCATCCCGATGCCGAAACAGTTATGAAGGATGCCGGATTTGAATTTAATACGCGTCGAGTGGGTTGTTATGTGCCGCCTGAGACCCGAGGCGGTGAATGCTCATTTACACGAACAAGAGAGGGACAGGCGGAAGTGGATACGGTCAATATGACTGAGAGTGACCTGACCGGCTACTTAACCCCTCATAATGTGCATGTCAATGACTGGCATTTCACCTGCTCCGGCGCAATTGTTAAAGGTATTCAACTTGAAGGTGACTTACAGGCAGTGGTATATGTCACACCAGGGGAATGGATACGCCTGGCGCCGACTGTATTGAACTGGCCTATATTTGCGTTTGGCGCGCCTGTTATTGGTCTGAGTTATTATGACCGCGCTCCCAATACCGATGGCAAATTTGATATGGATATGCACCCTGATCATCCCGTATTGGAAACCATGCGATTTTAAGCGTTTTAGCATGCTTCCAGTTGAAGCGAGGAAGCACCGAAAATAACCCTGTTGTCTATCGGTTTAAATGGAATGAGCTTGACCGCGCCAATATATTTCATATAAAATTTTTTCAAATCAAACGTATCCATGTAATAAAGCAATCATAAAACTGCTTTTATTGGTATAAGGAGGGTTGCGGTTATCGCCAGACCATCACCTGTTAGGGTCATTGGAGCTTAATTTTCAGGGCTAATAATCAGCGGGGGAGATTGGAAGCATGAATACCATCTATTGCCGGTCTGCAGACACTTTTCAGTTAATTTTCAAAGGCTTTTTGGCGGGCCTTCTCTCAATGTTGTTTGTCTTTCCCGGTTTTTCGCAGGAGAGCCAGAGTGGGATCGACGCATTAATGGATGAGATTGTCGTGACCGCCAGAAAAAGGGAGGAAAATGTCCAGAATACGCCCATAGCGGTTTCCGCTTTCACAGGTGAAAGTCTTGCGGCACGGGGCATAGACCAACTCACCGGTATTGGCGCAATTACGCCGAACATGACCTTTTCCAATATCAACACCAATGGCGGCAGCAATAACAACGTATCAGTTTATATTCGTGGCGTCGGGCAAACTGATCATGTGCCTACTACAGACGCTGGTGTCGGACTCTACGTAGATGGTAACTATCTGGCGCGCAGTGTAGGTTCAGTACTGGATTTGATTGATATAGAACGTGTCGAAGTCTTGCGTGGTCCACAGGGCACCCTGTTCGGCCGCAACACCATCGGTGGTGCAGTGAATATCCATACCGTCAAACCCCATGAGGAATTTGAGGTCAAGCTGCGGGGAAAAGTAGGATCGGACGATCGTATGGATTTGATAGCCAAAGTGAATGGCGCCCTGGCAGATAGTTTTTTTGCCTCTGTGACCCTTGCCACCTTGAACCAGGATGGCTATGTCGTCAATCCGATAACGGGTCAGGATACCAATGATGATGACACCCTGGCCTTTCGTGGTGCACTGCGCTGGCTGGTGAATAATGATGTGGAAATCAATATTACCGGCGACTATTCCCGGGACAGGGAAAACGGCCAGGGCAGAGTGACTGATTCGGATATCAACAACCTGATCACTTTCACAGGGCCAACCAGCCCTACCAGCATCGGCAGTGCTCCATTTGGCCATAACGTCTTCCTCGGGATAAACAGCCCTATCCCTCAATTCGCACTACCGCCGGGCCGGGCGACAGGTTGTGATGCAACATTTCGCAACCCCGCCGGCACCAATGCGAATTGTGTCAATTTTGATACTATCGGCATTGGACAAAATACCTCAGGGCATCCTCAATTTTATGATGCAGACATTTATGGTATCTCCGGGACGATTGACTGGGCAATTACCGATAACATGAGCATCAAATCGATTACAGCTTATCGAAAGCTTGACAGTAATTTTTCCCAGGATGGCGATTACAGTCCTTTCTTTCTCTCCTACATCAGGGATGAGTTTAAGCAGGAACAGATATCGCAGGAACTGCAATTACAGGGTAATTCGTTCGGCGACAGGTTAAAATGGATCCTGGGGTTTTACTACTTCAACGAAGATGGCGTTAACAATAATGCCGTTGATTTTGTAAGCCTGGATATTGAAAGTGGTGGTTATTTTGATAACGAAAGCAAGGCCGGTTTTGCCCAGGCCACTTACGACATTACCGAAAAACTGCACCTGACGGCAGGTATTCGTTATACCAAGGACAACAAGGAATTCATCGTGGTCGATGGGCAACAAGTTGTTGTTCCCATATTCGCGCCGGGCCAGCCAACTTTTCAGATTATACCCCTTGGTACCTATACTGCCAATGCAGATGACTGGACACCCATGGTGAACCTGTCTTACGACTGGAACGACAGCCTGATGACTTATGCCACTTATTCTGAAGGTTTCAAGGGCGGCGGCTTTCAACAACGTATTGCCGGCGAGTTGCCCGGCGCGCCCAGCTATGATCCGGAGTTTGTGGATTCTTACGAGATCGGCTTTAAATACAGCAGTCCGAATGGTAGTTTCATATTGAATGCCGCTGCCTTTTATGCCGATTATACCGACATTCAACTGGAGGTTTTCCGGGGTATTGCACCGATACTGGAAAATGCCGGTGAGGCCGAGGTCAAAGGTTTTGAACTTGAAGCGCGTTGGGTACCGGTTGACACTTGGTTTGTTGAAGCGGCCATCGGTCATCTCGATGCCAACATTACCAAAGCCGATCCTGCAGCGACGGCCATTGGCGGCCCTGCCGACGGCGATCGGCTCCCACATGTGCCGAGATGGACGGGGAGCGCCTCTATCATCAAAGTGTTTGGTTTGGGTGATATGGGCACATTGACGCCGCGGGTAGACTGGACTTTTCGTAGTAAAGTATTTTTTGGCGGTAATAACGCTGACCACGAAACCCAGAAGTCTTATAGCCTGTACAACGCCAACATCGCCTGGAATAGTGTTGATGAGAAATATGCGCTGACTTTTTACGTGAATAATATCGGCGATTTACGCTACGTACATTACAACGAACTGGCAAACTCAGCGGGCGTGGGTTCAGAGGTGCTGGCGCGTGACCGCGAATGGTATCTGACGGGTGAAGTTCGATTTTAACTGTTATTGTGCTTTAATAGGTGTTACCAGCGTACCAATGCCTTCAATCTCAATTTCAACCACATCCCCGGGTTGAACCCATCGTTGCGGACGCCTGGCTGACCCCACACCGGCAGGTGTGCCTGTTGCAATGACGTCACCCGGATACAAGGTAAGGATTGAAGTAACAAACGACAACAAACGGGCTTCGTTAAAGATCATATTGCCGGTATTGCCATCCTGAACCACCTCACCGTTCACACGGGTTACCAAGCGCAGGTTATCGTGGTTGGGCAAAAATTCCTTCGGTACAATGTATGGGCCAAAGGGCGCGGCCCGGTCGCGACTCTTTGAAGAGAACCAGTCAGGTCCCGGTAACATGGGTTTCTGACGATACTGCCCGCCACGATCTGATACGTCATAGATGATGCTGTAACCAAACACATAATCGTGCGCCTGGTCCAGGCTGACATTCGTTGCCGGTTTCCCAATGACAATCGCCAATTCACCTTCCCAGTCTATCTCCTCACGTCCGGCAGGAATATAATAAGGCTCACCCGGATCATTAATGCTGGAACGCGGTGACTTGGCAAACATATATGGCGCGTCAGTCTCGGGGTTAATACTGACTGCGTAATCTGTAACCCTGTTCATCTCCTCTGCGTGGTCCAGATAATTTGCCGCGGCAGCTAACAGGTTGTATGGATACTTGATCGGCGCGGCGAGTGCCACCTCTGCCAATGGATAGATAAATAGCAGGTCTTTCGCTTGCTTGGCGCAGAATTGATCAGAAATTTCGTATAACCGGGGCTTGAGTGATTCGTAGTTTTCAATTATTTCACGCATATTTTCGGGGATGCCTGCCAGCGCAGGATCATCTTCTTCATGCAGGTTTTGACTCGCACCGGCAATATCGACCAGATTACCTCTACACACCATTGCAGGACGCTCATTCCCATGAATTTTATACGTGGCAAGCTTGAAAGGAGTAACGGCGCCTGCTTGCTGAGACAGCAAAACCAGTATTGCAGTAACTATGACGCCGGATTTAATCGGGCATCGTAAAGATTTGGAACAAACTGATGTGAAAGTTAAAAGAGACATTTAAATGATAGCATCTGTTTAATGATCGGTATCATATCATGATCAATAATAGTGTATATCCGGTCGATGCAAACACGTTTAAAATAAGCAGTAATAAGAATCCTTGATGACCGTGAATCCGGTAAATTGAGCATGCTCATTCCATGACTTCTTCAACCTATGATATTGCCGTAATTGGTGGCGGCATTATCGGCTTGTCAACGGCGATGGCCTTGACCTCGGGCCAATCCCTGTCATTGGTTGTGCTTGAAGCTGAAAAGAATCTGGCCTCGCACCAGACCGGCAACAATAGCGGGGTGATCCATTCAGGCTTGTATTACAAGCCCGGGTCGCTCAAGGCCCGTTACTGTGTCGAGGGCCAAAAGACCATGTACCGCTTTTGTCAGGAACACGGTATAGCCAATGAGCAGTGTGGAAAGGTAGTGGTCGCTACCAGCGAGCGAGAGATTCCGATCCTCAACACACTTGAGGAGCGCGGACATGCCAACGGCTTGCTGGATATCAAACGCCTTCGCCCCGAAGAGATTAAAGAATACGAGCCACATGTAACCGGCATTGCCGGCCTGTTCGTGCCTGAAACAGGCATCGTCGATTACAAACAGGTAAGCGAAACCTATGCCAAGCTCGTTGAGCAAGCCGGAGGCGCCATTCTAAAATCGAGCCAGGTGACCGGTATTGAGCAGCGGCGTGATGAAATTATCCTTAAAACTGACCAGGGCGAGGTACAAGTACGCTACTTGGTCAACTGTGGGGGATTGCAATCGGATCGTATTGCCCGCATGTGCGGTCTCAATCCCGGCCTCAAAATCATACCGTTTCGGGGAGAGTATTACGAACTGGTGCCGGAACGCCATTCACTGGTCAGGAATCTGATCTATCCGGTACCCGATCCGGCCTTTCCTTTTTTAGGTGTGCACTTTACCCGCATGATCCACGGCGGTATCGAGGCTGGCCCTAACGCGGTGTTGGCCTTCAAGCGAACGGGTTATACCCGTACCAGCTTCTCTCTGCCTGATACCTGGGAAACCCTGACCTATGGCGGCTTTTTGAAACTGGCCGCCAAATATTGGCAGATGGGAGTAAGGGAATTTTATCGCTCTTTTAGTAAACGGGCTTTTGTCATCGCCTTACAGAAACTCATTCCCGAGTTGAGCTATGACGATGTTTATCGGGCTGGAACCGGCGTTCGAGCTCAAGCTCTGGCTCCCAACGGGGCCCTGATCGATGATTTCCATATAGTTGAAGCTGAGCGTATGGTACACGTGCTGAATGCCCCATCCCCAGGCGCAACTGCTTCCCTCAGCATCGGGCGCCACATTGCCGATGTGGCATGGCGTGATTTTGATCTGGCAGCTTAATCGATGATTGATTTCAGGAGATGGTGAATACCATTGTCGATGGTGCTGACTGGTTTGTGTCTGACTTTCCGGCTGATGTGGTGCCAGTTTGACATGATTTAATCCGGGTTATTTACAACAATATCCTCGCCCGATTTCCGTAACAACTCAATCCACCCGTAAACGTGTCCCCTGTCCGACGGCACAGGCGTTACACCGGCTTCGACTTCACCGTTCAGTATGGCCTCAACCACCAGTGAAACCGGAATAGAGACCAGCCTGGCCATGGCTGAACCCCGTTCATCACCGGTACTGTCCAGGAGATACTGCCGGCGCCATACCTGCTTGCCCGTTTTGTCCCTGACGCCTAACCCCACACTCAAAACGACCCGGTCCGGTTCTCCCTTTGCATACTGGTGTTCCCGCCACAACTCTTCACTCAATTCGGCAAGGCGTTGCGCCCCGGCTGCCCCGGTTGCATTCTCCACCGTGTCGAAGATGCCCTGCCAGGCTTTTGCCCAGCCGTTAAGACGCAGGGTGCCGCGTACGAAATCTTCGATATTCCAACTACTCTCGATCCCGTACTGGCTGATGAACGGTAATGAATCACGGTTGGGATAAGCCTCAAAGCTTTCCCCGTTAACAAGATAAGTTTCAATTTCCCTGTAAGGTGTATCGGTGCTGCGTTCCCCGCCCCGGGCAATCCACCGCGCCGGGGATATCAACGCTTTCAAAACACCGAGAGGCGACCAGGAAAACTTGTAGGTGAAGTCATCCGCATGCAGTGGAAAGCCGCCGCAGTAAGAATGAAACGTGATCGTGTTTCCAGGAGCAAAGACAGGACTCTCCCTGTACTCATCCAGTAAAGCATGGGCAAACAGGTGGTCCAACCCCGGGTCAAGGCCGCACTCGTTGACGAAACAGAGTTGCTTCACCTTCACCTGTTCATCCAGCGCAGTCATTTCTTCGGAAATATAACTGGAAGTAACAAAATGGGCGCCGTTCTCCAGGCAAAGTTCCGCCGTGCGCAGATGCATGGATGCAGGCAACATCGATACCACTACATTACCCGGCTTGACCCCGGAGGCCAACCGCGTCCAATCCAACTCCCTGGCAACGGTTTCTACGGGGCTGATACCGGCAATAGCAACCTGCGCTTTCGCCGGCGTTCTGTTCCACACAGTCATGGGATAATTCATCATTGCCAGCCGGCGGATACCCGGCACGGATGACAGACCTGCTCCCAGCCAGTGAATGTGACGCATATCCTGTATCCTGTTTCTAACTGGCTTCCGTTAACCGGGCCTGGATCTTTTTGTCTTCAAAGAGTTTCAACGCGCGCTGCCAGGTCAGGCCATCCGGTAATTCCAGCAAGGCACCCAGCAGTTGCGATGAAAAATCTTCACTGCTTTCTTTCGGCAGCATCGATGGTAAATGGTCTATGGCGATCAGATCCAGTACGGGTTTGTCTCTGAGACGCAGCACCGGCCTGGTAAACGTCGTGCAGTCGGTATACACCGGTAGCGGGTTACAAACACTGTACGGGTCGCAACTGACGTCGACTACACTGGCGAGCAGGCGTTTCTTTTCCAGCAGGTCATGAGTAAGAAACGGCCGGGTGTCTGATTGAACCAGTACGCAGTTTATCAGGATATCGTGTTCAAGAATTTTAACAAACGGTCCTCCGTGTGCGGTTTCTTCCATGTCCCATAAAGTTGTTTCAATATCCAGGCTTTGACAGAGTTCCGTGGCGCCGCGACCGCTACGCCCTTTGGCGCCGATGATGATGACCCGCGGACGTTTCCCGGACTTTTTCAGCTTATTCGCCACCTCCGCAAGCAGTTGATTTTTATCGGGGTAACTATGGATTGACCCCATCGTCCCAGGTTGCTTCAACCAGTTCAGGATACCCAGCGCGGCGCCTGCGAAACCGGCCCAGTAACCAAATGCGGCAATGCGCTGACTGTTATCGTCAAGTAAGAATTCCAGGTCTAATAACTGGCCGCCGTCATCGGCAAATTTGCCCAACAGTTCCTTCCAACCCTTTTGCTGCTTATAAGCGTGGGCAAAATAGATATGCTTGTGATGCAACGAAGGCAATGGCTCAGGCAATTCCTTCAATCCAAGCACATAACAGTCCGGCAAGGCATCCTGCCAGGAAGCGGGAGGAACAATGCGGCAACCCATCTGCCAGTATTGCTCAATACCGAATATGCGCTTACCACATTCTTCCACCGATACCGTATGACCTGACGCTATCAACTCCCTTGCCCCTGCCGGCGTCAGGGCGGCCCGCTGTTCAAACGGTTTGGATTCTGCACGCAGCCATAAATGGGGCATGGCCTGCCCAGTTTCCCGGCAAGCCGGGTTAGTATCCTTGCCGCTCTTTCCCCATGCCATTATCTGTGACAGATCGTGACCCCGCTACAAGGCAGGTCGAACGGGGTCTTCATCTATGGATCTGATCATCTCGGCAAACAAACCCATCAAGTCCCTTGATACCGCTTTCTCCTGCCCCAACACATTAAAAAACTCCAGCGGATCGTCTGCCAGGTTATAGAGCTCAACAGGTTCATGGTGCCTGTCGATAAACAGCTTCCAGTTATTTTTTCGGATAACAAATTCGAGTTCCGTGTCAGTCGGTATAGCCCAGAACATGACCCGGCTTTTTAACTGCTCGCCTCGAAACACCGCTGCTATATTGACGCCGTCAATCGGGCGATCACCGGGTACGTCAGCACCCGCCAGGCCGGCTAATGTCACAAACAGGTCCATACCTGTAACCGCCTGATCCGAGACAGAACCCGCAGCAATGAGCCTGGGATATTTGATCATGGCAGGCACCTTGATACCACCTTCATAGAGATAATGCTTGCGTCCGCGCAGGCCACCGGTACTTCCGTAGGCATTAACCTCCCACCAGGTCCGCCAAGCGGAGGTAACCGGGCCGTTGTCACTGGCGAAGACAATAATCGTATCGTCCGTCAATCCCTGGAGGTCGAGCTCATCCAGTACGCGCCCCAACTGGGCATCCATATAAGTGATGTTGGCATAATATTCGCCGGGTCCGCGCGGGATCAATTTATCCTTGGGAATACCCCCTGGGTCGTAGATGGGTATTATTTCACCCCGGGTATACTGCCGGTACATGCTGTTATATTCAGGCGGGTTCTCAAACTGGCTGTGTGGTTCAGCCATACTGAGCAGCATAAAAAAAGGGGCGCCGGATTTCTGTTGCCTTAACCAGCGAATGGCCTCATCGGCATAAAGTTCCGCCGTATAACCTTCCTGCACACCCAGCGCCTCGCCATTACGATAGATGTTTGTCGGGTTGCGGTTGGTCGGGATTTGAAACGCGTTGTGACCATAAGCGTAATCAAAGCCGTGGTCCGCGGGCTGTGATTCCTCCTTATCAGCCAGGTTGGAGTTAAGGTGCCACTTTCCTACCAGCGCGGTGACATAGCCGCGGGTTTTTAAGATCTCGGCTAAGGTTATTTCCTCCTCTCGCAGAAATATGCCTGAATTTTCAGGGATCCAGCTTTTAATCCCGGATCGGTAGGGAGTACGCCCGGTAAGCAATGCCGCCCGTGACGGCGAACAAAGTGCCGATGGTGCGTAATAATTGGTTAATTTCAATCCTTCACTGGCCAGCTTGTCCAAATTCGGCGTTTGAATAACCGGATGACCGTAGCTGCCCAAATCTCCGTACCCCAGGTCATCGACATAAATAAGCAATATATTCGGCTTTGCATTTGCCGCGGAACACGCCACAACCCCTGCCGTAAATAACGCCACCGACAGTAGTGTTAATTTTCCAATCAGAATTCGCACAAATTGAGAGTGAACAGGTTGATAAATCACAGCCGGCTGCAGGCTCAGCTAATCAGCGGGCCAACTGAAGGCTGTTACCGCCCCTTCCGAGACGGCAAGCTCACACTTGACCATTTCACCCTTGCGTATGATGACAGGCAGCGCCGCGCCGTTCTGCTCCAGCAGGGATATATCCTCCAGGGGATTGCCGTCGACAACCAGCAGGTCGGCAAACGCACCTTCCCTGATACAGCCAAGCCGGTCCGGCTCCATCAGGATTTCGGCATTGACCGCCGTGGCCTGGTGCAGGATTTCAAATGGCGTCAAGACCTGTTTCCTGATAGCAAATTCAGTGCATTGCCGTACGTGTTGCGCGCCCAGCAGGTCCGTTCCCAGTCCCATTTTCACACCGGCGTCACGCATGAGTTCCAGGCCATCCAGGGCCTGTGCGTAAACATGATTGACTTTTTCCTGGCTGGCCGGCGGCAGGCCGTATTCGGCGCCTTCCTCGTGAAGTGCGAACAGTACTGCAAACGTGGGGACAACGTAGGCGCCCTGCCCGGCCACATACTCCGCTGTTTCCCTGTCGATCAGGGTTGCATGTTCGATACAGCGCACGCCGAATTCCACGCAACGTTTAACGGCTTCAGTCGGGTGGCAATGGGCGGACACGTAGGTTTCCTGGCGCGCGCATTCATCCACTGCGGCACGGATCTCATCTTCGGTAAACTGTGTGTGGTGCAGGGGATCATTGGGGCTGACCACCCCGCCCGAACCCATTATCTTGATGCAATGGGAACCTTTTCTTAACTCATCGCGCACGGCGCGGCGCATTTCATAGGGATCATCGACAATGCGCGTCAGTTTGGTCGAGTAACTCCCGCATGTGCAGAGCTGGTCCGAGGGGTCCACTTCCCAGCCAGGGCGCATATCACCGTGACCGCCGGTCTGTGACATGATCTTGCCGGCATAATAAAACCGGGGAGAGCGCACCAGTCCATGGTCGATGGCGCGGGAAATACCGACATCGCCTCCACCTATATCGCGAATCGTGGTGAACCCGCGTTGCAAGGTCGCATTCAGGAACACATTGGCATACTGGGCGATATACGTCTCCGGCATCCTGGTCAACGCGGTCGTATCCAGGGTGGGTATAGTCACGTGAATGTGATTATCGATCAGGCCCGGCATCACGGTACGCCCTGCGGCATCGACCACGTGATGACCTGCGCGGTCAAGATTACCGGTGGAAATCTCCTTTATCTCGCCGTCTGCCAGCAGGATATCGGCGCGATCCGACAAGTCAGGACTGTGTCCGTCAAATATATGCGCATTTTTTACCAGTATTGAAGCTACGGTCATCTCACTCACCTGTTTTCATTTGCAGAAAATTCCGGGGTTTCCCGTGTTAATTATCCAAGCAGGCGAAAGTCATAGAGTGCCCCGCCAAGTCGATGTAAACTGAATCCGTTTCCAGGTGATAGTTCAGTTTCAATACAGATCTCCACATTACCGCATAACCACCGGCTTACCCATTTTCGCTTGTTCCTGTTTCCATTCCAGGGCCGCATCGTAGGTGGTGCGCAATCCCACCTGTCTTATATGTCCCTTTTTCCAACCGGGTTCCCGTTGATGAGCTATCTCCTGCCGGTCTATATCCTTGGTAATCCCGGTAAGGACAATTTTATTACCCAGTTTGAAATGGTATCTGTAGGTATCTCTATCTGTCGGCACGGACGTTCTCCTCAAACAGGATCATCAAAGTATCTGTTATTTGCACAAATTCCATTATATCAAGCAGAGCGTGGGTTTTCTTTTTTCCGTGGGTGCTTCGTATTGTGATTCTATCTGAATAAATTTGCTTGATTGTCCCTTCTGACTCCGGCAGGGGAACCCTGTAAGGCAATATCTCTTTTGCGTGAATGACAGAGTTACAAGCCTGTCTGAACGTCAACGCTGTTTCCGTGTCGCTCTCAAGATCAGCCCGGTATTCCCCACAATATCGGTTACTGAAGTCATCTATTTCTCTGTCCAGCAAGTCCAACAAACCACGCATCGCCGTTGCTATCCACAACATTAACCTCCTTACCTCATCTTCATGGAAGGTCTTGGTCCAGACAACCACACCAGGGAGTTCGGCCACATTCTTATCAGCTAACAGCAGGCTCAGTACGAAATACAGATCCCTGCGCAAAGTCAGCATATTGATAATGGGGCTATCCCTGTCTCTCATTGTTTCAGACCACGGCGATACTGATGTTCTGTGGTCAGTGTAGTTGGATATTTCCTTATTTGTATGTGAGTTTTCTCACATTTGTGGCAACTTTGTTGGCCAAATCAATACGAAAATACTAATACAATGGAAAAATTCGCAATCCCGGAAAGAACACAGTGGGCTGAGCTAAATTATTTCGTACATCTCATTACAGACATCGTTCAACACCCGACCCTATGAAACGCACTCTCGACCTTGATCTCATCGGTTACCGGTGTAGCAAAAGCACATTCAAATGGACCAGGCACATCTGTAGAGTAAAGTTCATTCAATCGCGCATCGATTTTGAAATTTTGGTACTAATTTCGGCTTGTATCAAGAGCATTCGTGCACTCACCAATTCGTTCACCCAATCACTCTCTTGCCCAAAGAAAGCGGAGGTTTTAAGAGATGATCGGAAGTTTATCTATTTCCAAAATGACGTCTGAGGTCTTCATCAGAGCAACAATAATCCTCTGCCGATCTCGCTCGTGGAAATCTCCTTGATCTCGCCGTCCGCCACCAGGCTGCGGAAAGCCAAGCGGTTATATTCAGGCTCATTTCCTTGTCAGGCTGAAATCATAGAGTTCATCGGTATTGATTGGGGCCTCATGACCCGTTTCCGCGTTCAGAATATTCAGTGACTCCCGTACTGCATCCATGTCCATGTATCCGTCCTGCGTGTAACAGGGCAAAATCAGTTCGCAGGTTTTTTTCGCAATTTCTTCCGAGACACCCATTAGATCTGCCAGGATGGGTTGGATTTCAGCCGGTGTGCCATGGATGACAGCCAAGCTCTGCCGGTACGCGGCGACCAGGTTTCCCACCAAATCGGGATCATCCTGCGCAATTTTTTCCGTGGTGGCGATGCCGCTGGTGACAAACCTTATCTCGTCTCCCACCAGGGAAAGGACATTCAAACCCTGACCCTGCATCGTTACCGGCGATACGGCGGAACTGATCAGCGCCGCATTCACTGCGCCCTCGCGCAGCAGGCCGAGACGGATGGCATCATCCCGGGCCGGTTTCAACTCGACATCATTATCGGGATCGAGTCCGTGGTTACGCAGGGTGATACGGTTGAACCAGTACGGCGGGGCAAGCGGCGGATAGGTTGCGATGCATTTCCCTGCCAACTGTTCAACGCTTTCCGTCCCGGCAGAACCATATAACCAGAACATCGGTTTAGTAACGGCAGCCAGATAGACCTTGAAAGAAACATTTTGAGAAAAAGCCGCAGCGCCGCAGGCAACCTGGAAATAATTCGCATCGGGCAGCCTGTCATCCGGCGTAAATGTGGTATCTACAAGTCTTACGTCCAGCCCCGCAGCCGCGTAAAAACCGCCCCGTTGGGCGACAAAATGGCACAGCAGTTCATGGATATCGAACGCCTTGATACCGCACTCAACGGTTTTCATTCACATTCTCCGGGGACGGATTTTAAATCCGTCCCCTTTTCTCGAAAAACACCGTGCTGATACGGCGAAACCAGGAGAGGCAGAGGCTTGGGCGGGCCTCTTTACGTTTTGGATAGCCTCTGAACCAACCATTTATTGCATAGTGCGGCAAAAATACAGCCGATCAATATGGCCCATCCGATAAACTGGACGCCCCCGTATTCCACCAGGTAGCCGCCAAACAGCGGTCCTGTCCCACCGGTCAACAGAAAGGCCGCAGCCATCGCTGCCGGTAACCCGCCGTTGGGATCGTGTTCGGCTGCCATCCCCAGGTAGAGCGGCAGGATAAAGTAAACGCAGGCTATTGCCGCCGGCGCCGTGAAAATAAAAACCCAGTTATAAAACACGTGTGTGAGCGCCATTGCGATAACCGCATGTGTAACCAGAGCAATATAAAACGGCCTGTAACGGCCGTAGTGGCCGCTGACATAGACTGCAACGGCGCCTCCCACCAGACCCCCCAGCGCGGCAACTGCTGCAATTAATCCGACAGTCGTGGTCTGTAGTGTCGTGTGCCCGCCTATGGAAATATAAAACGCCCAGGTCATTGCTGCTGCCGTTCCCCACACCAGCAGGGACAGCAGCATGACTATTGATGTCGTAATCCTGTCCCCGGAGATTTTTATTTGCTGCACGACCTCTATTTTCATAGGTAAATACCTGAACAGCGGCATCATCAACAAACAGGCAATACCGATGAGCCCAAAGACGGCTACGACGCCGTATTTCTGCTCCAGTACCGGCATTATCGTCAATAACACTACTCCTGAAGCAACATTCCAGGTATTGAGTAGCGCGTAGGAACGGTCGGGGTTTTGGGTGGAAGCAAGCGCAGCGTTGGCAAAAGCGAGTATCAATCCCTCAGCTATGCCTGATACCAGCCGGGCAGATAACAATAGCTCAATTGATTGAGTTGATGCCGACACAAAATGCCCGGCGATTGCGATGATCCCGGACGTGTAACAGAGCTTTTTTACATGGAACGTCGATATCCACGGTGAAATGACAAAAGCGGTAACAGCGATTGCCAGTAATTCTATTGAGACTACCTGGCCGGCCCTGGAATCGGACAATCCGAGCTTGTCGATCAGGGTATGGACGATTTGAGGCTGGGCCCACCAACTGAAAGACGACAGGTTGTACGCAAAGATGGCGCCGATCAGGATCATCAGCTGTTGTGATTTCTTCATCATGCCTCAGCGCCGGCACACGTAGCGCACCACAACCGACAAGCAGCCGGATGACCCGGGCTGGCTCTTCTTGAGCGCGGACAACTGTCCGGAATACGTTTTAATCGAAGCTGTAGCTGGCCGTGACCCCGTAGGTCGGATCCGAATAGTTCCCGTAACACAGGAAAGATTCTCCAGCCGCATTCTTGAGACTGACCATTCCGGAACAATATTCCTCCCCGGTCAGATTCTTGCCCCAGACGGCAATTTCGAACTGTTGACCCGGTCCGAATGCGTATGAGCCGCGTGCGTCCAGGTTCCACCAGCCATCCTGGCTGAGGTGGGCAGCGTTTGCCAGGTCATAGGTTACGTCGTCCTTGTAGCGCCAATTGGTCTGTAACGCGAGCATGCCATCGCCTACTTGAAACTCCTTTCTAATCAAGCCATTAAAGGTAAGGTCAGGCGCGTTGGGGAGAGCATTGCCTTTATCAACATTGTCAACCCCGCCCGGATCATCGATTTCAGCATTGCCGAAGCCTAATCCGGCTGAGATGTACAACCCTTCTGCCGGCGCCCATTGCAGCTCAACTTCACCGCCGATGTTACTGCTCTCCGCTACATTCAGCAGCCGGACCAGCCCATCGAACGGTTGAAATGATTGCAGGTCTGTCCAGTCGTAATAAAACCCCGCCGCGTTAAGTTGTAACGCGCCGTCCATCAAGGTGGACTTGAAGCCTACCTCGTAAGCCCATAATATTTCCGGATCCACGCTATCCGTCGCGGTGCCTGTCCAGAGCGCAAAAGGAGCAAGGCTGAAACCACCACCCTTGAAGCCGCGGGAAATACTCCCGTAGACAAGCACATCATCGCTTGCCTGCCAGTCCAGCGCAAAACGCGCACCCCATTCTTCGTACTCCGCATCGAAGGTTTCCGTAGGTGGAAAGAATACCCCGGGCAGTGTGGGGATCAGGTCATACCCCAGGAACGCATGTGCGCTGAGTTGTGGACAAAACGGTGGGCCGCCTACCCCTGAGCACCTGATGGAGCCGGTGTTTGAGCCTTTCTTTGTTTCATTGGTCCAGCGGAAGCCAACCGTCGCCGTCAGGTTATCCTGCATGTCAAATTCCAGTTGGCCGTACCCTGAATACACCTCGTTGTCCTGATTAACCTGGGTATTGGGAAGTACGTTAAAATTGCCCGGAGCCAGGATGGCCCAGTTTATACGTAACGCCGTCGAATACCTTGCATCTTCATTAAAGTAGTAAAAACCCAGAATCCAGCGCAGGCTTTGGTCATCATCCGATTGCAACCGCAATTCCTGCGACCACTGCTCGTAATCACCCTGCTGGTAAAAATTAAATATCGTAGAGGGAGACCCATCGGAATCTTCCTTGTATTCTATTTCGTATGAGTCATAAGCAGTGACCGATGTCAGTGTTATCGGTCCGGTATCCCAGGATGCCTTGACTGATGTTCCCCACGAGTCAACGTCTTCCTTGAACTCCATGTTCCCATAGGCGGTATCCCAGTCGTCAAACTGGTGGCTGAATCCCGATGAGTCGACACAGTTGGGATTATTCTGCGGGATCAGCTCAGATTCAGGCACCGCGCAACGGGCTGAGGGATCGTTCGGGTCCTGAAGCCCTACGGATTTGAACGGCGTGGGGTTATCCCGGGACATCCCGCCATGGAAATTGAACAGTAATTCCATCTCGTCCGCCGGTTGCAAAAGCAACTGGGCGCGGCCCGCCTGGCGGGAATGACTGCCTTCATTTATTCCGAGCGTGGGATTGTTGTACGTCCCGTCACGCATGTTGTTCACAAAGGCTATCCTCGCCGCGGCATTTTCACCCAGCGGCAGTCCTACGGCGCCTTCCAGGTCCATTTGATCATGGCGCCCATACCCGCCTCGCAGGTACCCGTTCAGGCCCGCATCAACATCAGGTTTGCGGCTGAGATAGTTCACCGCGCCACCGGTGGTATTACGGCCCAACAACGTATTCTGCGGACCGCGCATCACTTCTACCCGTTCCAGGTCAAAAGTGCTGAATGTAAGTGCAGTGGGCGCGTTCAGGGCAATGTCATCAAGATAGATACCTACTGCGCTGACAACATTGATGTGAAAATCAGAGGTGCCGACCCCCCGGATAAAGAAGTTTTGCTTGGATCCCCCCTGTCCTTGAAGGCTCGCATTCGGCACGAGATTCATTACGTCTTCAGAGTTTTGCACTCCCAGTTCATTCAGGTTGTCACCGGTAAACGCCACTACCGAGATGGGCACTTCCTGCAGGGATTCCTCACGTTTTTGCGCGGTGACCACGACTTCCTCTATGACCTGTGCCGAAGAGGTGACTGGAAAGGAAAATACAATGGTTAACAGTAATGCCGAAAAGTAACCCTGGAAATTCCTATGATTTCGTGAATGGATAGTACGTAACATCATATTTCCCCCACCTTGTTATTACCTGTTACGGGATCAAAGAACAAACGAGCATGGCGATGTTGTGATTATAAATAATATTGCGCACAATAACAATTTTGAACTGAATCGCTCATCCAGCCATGCGACATTCCCTCATATTGACCATCATCCTTGCTCTTCCAAACCTGTGTTCCTGCAACTCGGATTCCGGCAGTGCTCAAGAGTCGAAACGCAGCCAGATGTCTCATCAGACTGATCGGCCCAACGTGCTGTTAATCGTTGCGGACGACCTGGGATATTCCGATCTCGGGGTATTCGGGGGTGAAATAAATACGCCGAACCTGGATGCCCTCGGGCATGCCGGGGTCCTGCTCACGCAGTTTTATTCCGCACCCACCTGTTCGCCCACGCGTTCCATGCTGCTCTCCGGCACCGACAATCACCTGGCCGGCCTGGGTCATATGTATGAAGAACTGAGAGCAAACCAGGTTGGTCATCCCGGTTATGAAGGGTACCTCAATTTGCGCGTGGCTTCGCTGGCGGAAATCATGCGCGACGCCGGATACCACACCTATATGACAGGCAAATGGCACCTGGGATTGACCGGGGACACGAGCCCGTACGCCCGCGGGTTTGAGCGCTCGTTTGACCTGGCACAGGGCGGCGCGGGCCATTTCGGAGACCTGCCGTTGATTGGCCTCAACCCGTCGATCTACAGGGAAGACGGTAAACCTGTCGGGATTCCGGATGACTTCTATTCGAGCCGCTTCTATGCCCGCAAGCTGATCGAGTACCTTAAAAGTAATGATGAGGATGGACGGCCTTTTTTTGCCTACCTTGCGTTTACCGCCCCTCACTGGCCGTTGCAGGCGCCGAGGGAATCTGTCGGGAACTATGCCGGCCGGTACGACGCGGGATGGGACGTGCTGCAAGGCAGGCGCTTTGAAAACTTGAAGAAACTGGGGTTGATTGAACAGGATGCGGTACCATTCGACAGGTTGGAGACAGAACCGGCCTGGCAGGATTTGCCGGATGATGAGAAACAGCTTGAAGCGAGAAAGATGGAAATTTTTGCCGCGATGGTTGACGACATGGACAGGTATACGGGTGAAGTCATTGATTACCTGAAATCTTCGGGGCAATTTGAAAATACGCTTATTTTCTTTATGTCCGACAACGGCGCCGAGGGAGCGCACCTGAATATCGGCTGGGATGCGCTGGCGCAGTGGGTTGAGCAATGCTGCGACAACAGTCTGGAAAACCTGGGGAACGGTGATTCCTATACCTGGTACGGCCCGAACTGGACCTGGGCCAGCAGCGGCGGTTACCGGATGTATAAGCAGTTTACCACTGAAGGAGGGATCCGTGTGCCGGCGATCGTCCATTTTCCAAAGCAATTACAGGAAGGCGCGGTGATCGATGAATTTGTGACTGTGAAGGATGTTTTGCCTACTATTCTGGAATTGACAGGAGTTGATCATCCCGGCCCCACCTTTAACGGACGCGAGGTTTTGCCGCTCCAGGGCGCTTCCATGCTTTCAATGCTGAAAGGAGAACAGGAAACCACCCACAACCAGGACTACGTGATGGGCTGGGAGCTGTTCGGTCGCCGGGCCATCCGTAAAGGCGACTGGAAAATCGTATGGGAACCGGCAGGAATACCCTGGGAACCCAGGGAAACGGACATTCCGATTGATAAATGGCGCCTTTACAATATTAGGGAAGACCCCGGGGAACTGAATGATCTCTCAAGCAATCAACCGGACAAACTGAAAGAGTTGGTGCAGGAGTGGGAAATCTATGCCCGTGAAAACGGTGTGATACTGCCGGATTACGGCTCTCCCTATACCACTTATACTTACTGAAGGGAAAACCCGGCGCCGCACTATGATTACCGGCGCCTACACATTAAAATATACGGATCAGCAAAAGAACAGAGGCACAAGGCATGGCAGGTACAAACCCAGCACCCACGAGCGAAATCAGCCATGCCCAGGTATTCGATTTACATCAAATGGAAAGAAAGCAGGTCTGAAAATGAGCAACGTTCTTCGTGTCGACAAAACCCTCCCCACCAACGATATGATCTATTACGTGCGCAAGGATCCAGCCCTGCAAAAACGCTGGCTGGAAGACCTGGAGGGTCTGACCAGGGAATTCGGGTGCAGCCGGGAAGAATACGAGGCGGTGCGGGATACCGATCCGAAACGGCTAATGGACCTGGGCGTACACCAGTACCTGGTTCCGCATATCATGCGCCTCACCTACGGGGTCGGCAACATGACCAATGCCCACCCGGCCGTCGCCATCTACCAGAAGGCCTTCCCGAAGGAATCAAAGGAGTCCCTTGGTGATTCCAAGTGGGACATGATGCAGGACAAGGACGATGGCTGAGATCGTTGCCGCAGTAGCCTCGACCCACACACCGGGTCTGCTGGGCTGGTTTGACGATGCACCGGAACACCAGCAACAGACCGCGCTGGAATCGTTCAAGAAAATGCGCGAGCACCTCAACGCGGCTAAACCCGATGTATTGATTATTTTTGCCAATGATCACCTGCTCAACTGGCCGCTGAGCAACACCCCCGAATACACGGTCGGTATCGCCGACCACCACAGCGGCCCGGCCGACTGGTACCAACCCTGGTTGGCACAGGATGAAAAATACCATGTGCCGGGTAACTCAAAACTGGCCCGTTACATCGTGAACGAAGCGGCCAGGCACGGTTTGCAACTTGCCTACATCCAGGAAGACATGCAGTTTGATGACGGGATATCCACGCCGACCAAGTATCTCAACCCGGACATGAGTATTCCGATCATCCCCATTACCATGAACTGTACCGTGCCCCCTATCCCGACGCCGGAACGGGCATACCAGGTGGGACACATCATCCGCGACGTACTCAACAGTTATCCGGGGGATGAACGCATCGCATTGATCGGTTCCGGCGGCCTGTCCCATGAGCCGGGCGGGCCCCGGTATTTTTATATCGATGAAGAATTCGACCGCATGTTCCTGGATTGTCTCGCCGAGGGCGACCACCGCAAGCTGATGGAGAAATGCACGCTGGAGCGCATGGAAGAAGCCGGTTCCGGCGGCACGGCAGAGTTGATTGCCTGGTTCGTGGTGCTTGCCTCAACCAGGGGACCCGCCGCTGTGCTGGGATATTGCGACAGCTATGCCTGGCGTTCCGCTTCGGGTTGGGTCATCTGGCCCCAGTTGAAATAACAATCGCCGATGCCGACCACCCACGAACTCAACGATGACGTGGTGAATTATGCCTGGGATAACTCGCACCCGCCCCGTTTGAGCATCGAACCCGGTGACACGGTCATCTTTACCACCCGCGATGCCGCGGACTATTACTATTCCGCCGATTCAACCGGCGCAGACGTCAAGGCAAAAGGTCCGCTGACCGGCCACCCCCTGACCGGGCCCGTTTATGTTAACGGCGCGGAACCCGGCGACACGCTTGTCGTGCACGTCCTGGAAGTCGTTCCCAGGCTGGGTTTTGGCTGGACCGCCATCCGGCCTGCTCGCGGCCTGTTGCCGGTAGAGGAATTTCCCGATGAGTTCCTGCAGATCTGGGATTTAACCGACGGCAACCTGGCCCGCATGAAATACCGTGATGACATCGCTATCCCCGTTGCCCCCTTCCCCGGCATCATGGGTACGACGCTGCCGGAACCGGGCGAACACAGCACCATCCCGCCCCGCGATAACGGCGGCAATATGGATATCCGCCACCTGTGCAAGGGCGCCACGTTGTATTTGCCCGTTTCCGTCGAGGGGGCGCTGTTCAGTGTGGGCGACGCCCATGCGGCACAGGGTGATGGAGAAGTCTGTATCACGGCTATTGAAATGTCGGCAAAGGTAACGCTCAGGATTGACCTCGAAGCAGGCAACAGGATCCCGGAACCTCATTTCAGGACTGAAGGCCCCCTCTGTACCAATACCAATACCGGATCTTTCTTCGTCACTACCGCCAACGGTCCGAACCTGTATGAAAACGCCCAGCGGGCGGTGCGCTATATGATAGATCACCTGGAGCGGGAACGGGGTCTGACCAGGGAGCAAGCCTATGTGCTCTGCTCCGTCTGCGTGGATCTGAAAATTAACGAGATCGTCGACAAGCCAAATTACATCGTATCTGCTTCTCTTCCCGAAGCCGTGTTTTTATAAATCGACCGGATTACCGCCGTAGAATTCATTGTAAGCGTTACTTTTTTCGCAACTCATTAATCATCCTTTCCAGTTCATCAATAACCGGGCCGGCCGGTGATTCAACCAGGTTATTGTTCACGGATATCTTGTCGGGCGGCATATAGGACGTGGCGTCGATTATCAGCCTGTGGCCTTTGCCGCCGATCTCCGCCGACGGGTCCGCATCGCTGAGCGGCATGTTCGGCAACACGATGATGTCATCGGCCCGGGTGCGGTTGGACAATGACCAGATGACCTGGTTCAGGTCAAACGGGTCAATGTCGGCATCGACCATGATGAGGTTTTTCAGGAACATCAGCCCGTGAGGAGAACCGAGCGCGCGCAGGGCGACGGATTTGGCAAAGCCGGCAAAGCGGTTCTTCACCGCGATAACCGCAGTCGTCCCGTCCTGGTACAAGGCATTAACGGCAACGACTTCAGGGAAATTCTGTTTCAACTGGTTATACACCGTTGTACAGACATTGATCCCCAGCAGCGTGTCGTGCTCCGTCCAGCTTTTACTGCCGATATATAAACTCTCGAAGATGGGATCATCCCGGAAGGACACGGCCGTCACTCTGAATACGTTCAGCCTGCGCACGGCACCGTACGTGCCGGGGTACTCGCCAAACGGCCCCTCAAGGATACGTTCGTTGTTGACCATCTGCGCCTCGATGACCATCTCCGAGTTGGCCAGGATATCCAGGCCGTTGCCGGACGTAGTCAGCTGCAGCGGCGCGCCCATCATCTGTGAGGCGTAAGCATATTCCGATTCATCGTAGTTCACCGGCGTGCCAGCAAACATCGCCAGGGCAGGATGGTTGCCGATCATCACGGCGATGTTCAGGTCGGCCTCCTCCCGCTCCGCAATGCGGATATGCTGCCCCATGTCGTGGGACGGGACGGCATCCAGGCTGAACAGGTCCGGCCCATGCACCTGGATGCGGTAGATTCCCACGTTCTGCTTGCCGAAGTCGTCCGGGTCCGACGGGTCGCGGCTCACCACGTTGGCCTTGTCGATATAGAAACCCCCGTCATACTCGTTGATGCGGTACAGGGGTAGCAGTTCGTACAGGTTAATATTTTCCTTGACCCGGTTGGTATGGACCGGCGCCGCATTCGGGGGCACCCGCTCGATTAACGGCTCGTCACTGCCCCAGCGATTCACCATTTCGTAGAACAGCTCCTTCACGGACGTGCCCTTGGGACGTCCCATCAGCAGGGCCAGGTTGGTGAAACTGCCGTGTACCCCCACCACGACCCGTTTGCCGGGGTAGCCACTGATGTTGGTGAGCAGCACCGCCGGCCCGTGCATGGCATCGCGGCCCGCGGCTACGGAGATGTTGCGGATATCCGGTTCAGGCAGGACTTCATCCTCCCAGAGCGCCAGTTGGCCGTTTTCGTCCAGCAATTCGAGGAAGTCCCGCAACCCCTCGATGCGTTGACCGATGGCGATTGCCTCGGGTGATAGCGTAGATTTCCGTTCGGAGTGCATATCTTCAAACTGGCTTGTCGTCATTCTTGCGCCTTTGCCCGTAAGGGGACGGATTTAAATCCGTCCCCGAACTTACTCGTCCCCGGACTTCCTTTCAGTCGAGGTACTTGAATGTCACTACGTCCTCATCATTTACACCGAGGTTCAACACCTCGAATAATCCGCCGCAATTCGGGCAGTAACACTCGCGCAGGTGATACTCTTCGGTAACGGTTGCAAACGCTTCGGGCTGGCCGTGCTCCATCGGGGCGTGATAGGTCGCCGCGTAGTCCTTCCAGTCGGCGCCGGCGTCACCCAGAATATGATCGCATTTCCTGCATTGCCAGTAACGATCACCCGCAGCGTCCTCGTTCAGGGAAATCACACCGGCCCAGTTCATCAGTTCAGTGCCGCTATCTACAGCTTTACCGTTGGTCAGTTTCGGCGCCTGCGCCAGACCCAGGCGCTTTTTACGCATGGTCTCCCGTTCACTGTCAGTAGCCGCCCGGTCCACCTGCGACCTCTCCTTATCGATGATGACCCCGTATAGTTTCCTGGCTTCATCAACCGATACATGTTCGTTTATTACGTCCTTGACAAGATTTTCGGGATCACGTTCCAGCGGGTCGCCGAACCCGCCGCCACCGCCGAAGTACACCGCGTAGACATCGTCCTTATAGAAAGGCAGCGTGGTGTTGACGCCGTATTCCTCAACCGTTCCTGCAATTTCATCCACGGCAGAGGGCATTTCCCCCCGGTCAAACAGGGACTGTATGTTGGATTCCCTGATGAGGTATTGTTTCACATTGGGCGCGGGATAACCCCCGGCCAGGCCGTTGGCGAGGCGCACGGTGTCGCCCATACCGTTGTCATGGACTTCCATCTCATCAACTTTCCATGGAATAAAAGCGTTCATACAGGCCGTGCCGCCCCGGTTCTTTCCGGGACCTCCCGTATCCAACGCCTCCCTGCGCCACAGGTACAACCAGGGAAACAACTGCTCGGCGCGTTCCAGGTTGGTGACCTGCGGTTTGGTGGTCCACATGTTGGAACAGGCGTCGTCACCGTCACGATGGTACATGCCGCCGCCGCCGCAGATAAGGTTTTCCATCATCATGGTGATGAAATAATTTCCTTCCTTGTCATCGCCGTAGAGCATCGGGTTGTTAAAGGCATTGCTGCCGCAGGCCATTGCCTCTTCCTTTTCTTCCGAACACAGGTAGAGCTGGCTGATGCAATCCAGTACGCAACCGATGGTGACATAGCCGGCGCCCGCAGGCGTATTGATCGAAACCGGCGCATCATCCGTGGGGTTGACGATACTGCCATGAGGCAGCACCCAGTCGATCACTCCCCACAAACCGTAATTCCATGGAATATCGTGTGCCAGCATCATGAGAAAAGGGCATTCCGCATTGCTTTTTGCGCCGGGTAACGCCACGTTCTGGGCCCCTTTTGACTGTGGTGACGAGCCGGTAAAATCCATCTTGATGGTATCGCCTTTTTTGACCAGGTTGCACTTGACCGCCAGGGCCCCTTCACTTTCGATAACCGATTCGAAATAGTGAACGGCAGAGAACTCGCCGTCAGGCAGTTTTTTTAATCTCTGACGGATACGCTGCTCAGAGTATCTGGGCAATTCCTCGAAGATCGCCATCACCTTGTCGAAGCCGAACTCCCTGACGGTATCCAGCAGGCGTTTCTCCGCGGCATTATTGGCGGCCATGCGCGCCCTTAATTCCAGCACCAACAGTTCCGGCTGGCGCGTCATGTTCTTGATGGTCGTCTCGATATCCTTGCGGATAACCCCCCCTTCGCAGACCTTGAGACCCCACATGCTCAACCCTTCCTGCACGCGTTCACGGGCATCAATCTGGACACCTCCGATATTGATGCCGCCCACGTCCATGTTGTGGCCGGCCGTATTCAACCAGGCAAACCGTTCGCCCTCCCAGAACACCGGCTTCAACACCTGGATATCCATCAGGTGAACCGCCGCCACTTCGGTACAGTTCAAGACGAACTGGTCACCCTCAAAGATGCCGGGGTTGTCCTCATATTCACTGGAGATATAGCGCCCCGCCTCCTCAAGGCACTGGGTCCATTCGACGATGCCGCCACCCACCATGATGGTGTCGCCGTTTGCATTCAGGATGGCCTCCTCATGGTCGCCGGCCTCCGTTATGATTGCATTGCCGGAGACGCGCGCCATGGTGTAGTAGGCTTCATTGACTATTTCCTCCAGGCGGTGCCTGAGAATTTCAAATGTGACTGGGTCCAGTTTCGTGTTCATCTTCTCAGCCTTCTGTACTTACAAGCTCGATATTTTTAAATCCGTCCAGTGATGCGTTGTAACCCGGCGGCACTACGATGGTGGTCTCATCGGCCTCAATTATAGCCGGACCGTACACCTCGTTGCCGGGCAGCAGTTTTTCAAAATCAAACAGGGGTGTTTCCAGGAAACCGTCGCCTTTGAAATAAGCCTGCCTGCTTCCCTTGTTCCCGGCGCCCGCATCCTTGCCTGCCAGGGGCGTCGGACTCGGGGCGAAATCGTGGACTATGCCCTCCCCCTTAATCATGTAGGAGGAAATCACGCGCCCGGCCTCGGGATACGCAGCGGCTGCGCCGTAAAGATCAGTATACGCCTGATCGAACAAGTCACCCAGTTGCGCCGCATCATCTTCCGTATAGGTATCCTGTAACGGGATCGTCATGTTGACCGTATTGATCTGTAACAGGTATTTCATATCCAGTGACACCTGGATGTCCATACCGTCGGGGGGCACGCCACCTTCGGCCAGTTCCCGTTTCACCCGTTGCTGCAACTCGCCAATATTGTCGTTCAATACCTGCGCAGTTATCGGTAAAGTGCGATAGTCATACTTGATATACGTATGTCCTATAGGGGATGTAGCTAGTCCCAGGGCCGAGTAGACTGATGATGAGGCAGGAATGATTGCCTTGCGGGCGCCCAGCGTCGCGCCCATGTAGGCCACGTGCACGGGACCTGCACCGCCGAAACTGAAGATCACATAGTTGCTTATATCCACACCGCGGCGCACCGTCATGCCCATGATCAGGTCCGACATGTGCGAATTGATGATCTCATAAGCACCCTGGGCCACTTCCACCACGTCCATTCCCAGGATGGCAGCCACACTGTCGAATGCCTCCCTGGAACGTTCAGGTTGCAGCGCCATACGTCCGCCGTTGAAGTATTCCGGATTGATATAGCCCAGGATCACCGCGGCATCGGTCATTGTAGGCTGTTCCCCGCCGAACCCGTAACAGGCCGGACCCGGATTGGAGCCTGCGCTTTGCGGACCCACGTGCAGCGTCTTCAGTTCCGGGTCGGCGTGGACGATTGTGCCCCCGCCCGCGCCGATGGATACGATGTCCAGCGTCGGATACAGGGTGCTGAATTTTTCGATGCGCGGTTCACGGTTGAAGGTTTCCTTTCCATTGGTAACCAGGCTTACATCAAAAGTCGTGCCGCCGACATCGGTCGAGATGATATTGTCATAACCCAGGATACGGCCGAACGTGCGGGTCGCTTTTACTCCACCTGCCGGCCCGGAGTGGACCGTGGCGACCGGCAGCACGGAGTCCGAATACGCTATTCCGCCATCGGCTTTCATCAGCAGCAGTCTCGGTTTCAACCCCTTTTCCCTGAGAAATCCGGATACGGATTTCATATAGTTCAGTGTTGCAGGGCCTACATAAGCATCCAGCACCGTGGTGATGAAACGTTCGTATTCCCCTTCCAGCGGCACCACTTCACAGGAAGTGCAGCTATACAGGTCCGGGTACAGTTCCTGGATGATTTCCTTTGCCCTCAGTTCGTGTCCGCTGTTTGTAAACGACCACAGGAAGCAAACGGCGATACTTTCGACACCCTGCTCAACGAGATCCGCTACGGCCTTGCGCACGTCGTCTTCATTCAACGGCACCACCTCGCTGCCGGAATAATCCACGCGTTCACGTACCTCCCCGGTCAACTTTTTTGGAACAAGCGGCGCCGGCTTTATGGTCGTTGCCATGTGCTTGGTCTCGGCTTCCGACAGACCGGTCCAGCGGGACAACCCGCGTGCTATATGGATGGTATCCCGGGCGCCTTTCGTGGTTAACATACCCACTTTTGCGCCGCTGCGCGTTGCAATGGCATTGGTGCCGATTGTTGTGCCGTAGGCAAACGCAACACAGTTGCCAAGTAACTGTTCCAGGCTGAGCGACAGTTTTTCCGCCGCAACGGCCAGCGAGTTGCCGACGCCTTCCGAGAAATCGTAGTAGGTAGTGAGATGTTTTCCGGTCGTTATGTTGCCTGCTTCATCCAGGACAACCGCATCCGTGAAGGTCCCTCCCGTATCAACCCCTATTTTGTATTGCATCAATATAGCCCTTGTATTTTAGAGAGACTCCAAAACGTTCGAACCGCATATGTGGGAAAAGGATAACTTCAAGCTGCTGGTAATGTCATTCCGGAGGCGGGATGTTGTGCGGGTAGTCTTCCGGGTCCAGTGATGTGAGGTTTGCCCATGACCGGCGCATTCCGTAATTTGTCACAGTTTCAGGTTCACAATCACGCCACGTGAACGAGCAATCCAGGCAATGATATACGGTCCAGACAACATTCTCTCCATGCAGTCCCTTGTATTCCTTCCGGCAACGATCACTGTTTGCAGCGCAGCGGGGGCATTGAAAAGTCATATTACATTTTATTTGTATTAATGGCGTTATATCAGCCTATAATACATAGGTTGAACAGTGAGTTAAAGATTGCTGAACATTTTATTTCATTACGAATCCAGGAATATTCCGACCCTCATGAAACAGCTCCTTTTTTCGATTAGCCTTATATTTACCATGCAACAGGCCCAGGCTGACGATCCGCCGCTATACCCCTATCCCGCACCCGCTGACATTACGCTTGAAGACATCGTTCCCGCGGCAGTGGACAACCTCAGTCGCCCGGGATACGTGCCGGGCATGCAACCCGGCGAAAAGGTCCTGATCATCACCGACCGGTCAGTGGACCCGTTGACTGCCGAAGCCTTCTACGTGGCAGCGTGGCGTCTCGGCGCCAGCGAGGTGGACACGATAGTATTGCAGGGCCGCCTGGACGTCACCGACCCTACGGAACTCGTCCTTGAAATCTTCGAGAAAAACCCGTGGCCGCAATGGGTCTGGGACGCCGCCGCGGGTTATGACCGGGTACTGCCGCTGTCTTTTATCAACCCGGTCAACCTGATGCCGGCGGTCAACGTTCCCGGGGTCGGCTGGAAAAACAAGTGGGCCCACGATACCGATACCGTGTTTCACATGCTGTGGAATACGCACCAGCAGCGCCAGCGCCTCGCCGCCAACAGGGACTACCCCGATGAACTGGTCTGGGCGCTGATCCGCAAGGGTTATGACACCATGCGCAACGGCACGGAATTCCACCTGACGGATCCCAACGGCACGGACCTGAAGTGGACGCTGGATGAGCAGATGTGGAGCCGCTACAACGAGTTATGGGGTGATATCGTCAACAACCATTCCCCGCGTATCCACCTGAGCGACAACCCGGACATGCGGGGTGTCTTCGTATCCGACCACCTGCATTCCGGCAGGATTCCCACGATTGAACTGCACATAGATAAAGGCAGGGTCGCCAAGGTGACAGGCGGCGGCAGCATGGGTGATTATTTACGCACCGCATACGAGAAGTACCAGGACGTCCAGTACCCGCACTACCCCGGCCCCGGGGTTGATTGGGTGGAATACGCGGTCTGGGGCTTTTACCCTGTTCCAGGCTATGAACCCCTGCCTGACATCCCGGATATGGCCTGGTCCGGCAAATGGTGGACCTACAACATCGACCTGAAAGCGGGTGTGTTCCACATTGCCGTCGGCATGACGGCGGGCGGATTTACCGCTGAATTTACCGAAAAGCATGGCTACCCCGTGCATCACAAGGACTTCGTGATCTACCGGCCGACCTTAACGGTGGATGGGGAACTGATTATCGACCGCGGCCACCTGACGGCGCTTGATGATCCGGAAATCCGCGCCATCGCCGCGAAATACGGGGATCCGGACAAACTGCTGAAGCAGCCCTGGAGTCCTGATCAGGACCCGCGTTTCAGGTAATCAGCGGAGAAACTGACAGCGTTCCGGATTGTGGATTTACGGCAACAGCGCCTGAATATCCTGTACGAAGGGAGCGTAGTTGCGCCGGCGCCCACTTGAGCGGCCGTGAAGTTCATCGCGTACCTGCCACACACTGGCCGTTTGCACCTGGCTGGCCGCCTCCGTGAATGTTAAACACCGGTCGTCCCATTCGAACCCCAGGAAATGCAGCAGTTGCCGCAACACAGGCTCCGGTGAGTTCACAAGTTCATCGTAATCGACCGTAAAGATGTTCTCCGCGAAACAGCTTATCCAGTGCGCCATCAGCCGTGCGTGCTGGCTGTAGTAATGGGCAGTGTCTTCCAGGTCGGTGGCGTAACTAAGGTTCCCGCCGAGTTGCTGGAAATATACCGACAGGCAGTTATCCACCGGGTTGCGCCTTGTGTAGACGATGCGCGCAGATGGAAACAGGGCTTTGATCAGACCCAGGTGCAGGAAGTTATCCGGCCGTTTGTCGGTAATGCATTGCGCGTCCGGGAACTGCATTCGCAACCTGGACAGGTATTCGCCTCCCAGTTCATCCAGCTTTTCCCGGGATGTGCGCATCACGCCGTCCGGATAAGGCGCCAGCCGCTCCGCTACCAGCCACGGCAGGTAATCAAGTTCACCCCCGGCGGTGATCGACGGATGGCCGGCGAGAATCTGCTCGATGAGGGTCGAACCGGACCGGAACATACCGCAGATGAAGATCGGCGCCGCCGTCAAAGCGGTCGTTACGCGCGGTAGCCATTCGGGCGAAAACAGTTCGATCATCCGATCGAAGGTCTGTTCCACGGTGCTTCTCTCGTAGGCTCGATTGCGGAGCTTACCCATCTCGTTAGCGCTGCGGTAAGCGGCGAAGGCTTCCTCATACTGTCCAAGCTCATCCAATGCCTTGCCCAACGCAAAATAAAGCCCTTCTCTTGCCATCGGGTCATCTGTTGCATCCTCCGTTGCATGCCGCAGTGAATCGACCAGGCGGCCGTCAGCGGCCGTTAACGTCCTGGCATGGACCAGGCGCGCCAACGCATCCCAGTGTTTGGGATTAATGGAGAGTATGCGTTCATATAATTCCTTTGCCTGCTGCCTTTCTCCCAACTCTTCAAACAGACCGGCAAGATTGAACAACGCAGGGATATAGGCCGGGGCGACGTCAAGGGCGCGTTCGTACATCTCCCTGGCTTTCTCGCCCTGGCGCATCTCGGAATACAACACGCCCAGGTTGGAATAGACTTCCTGCACATCATCTATCCCATGCTTTATGGCTTCTTCATAGGCGTCAAGGGCGTCAGGGTAGCGCTTGCCTTTCTTGTACAGCAACGCCACGTTGAAATATGCAGCGGCGTGTCCGGGCTGCCGTTTCAGCAGGCGCTGATAATGGCCTATCGCCGCGTCCGTCTGACCGAGTCCGTCCAGCAGACCCGCAAGCCTGGCGTAGTAATACAGCTTGTCGGGGACCTCTTCGGTCAGCGCCACGAGCGTGTCGATGGCCTTATCGGCTTGCCGGGTTTGCAGGTACAGTTCGACCAGCGCACGCAGCACTGCCTCACGCTGTTCCCCCGAGTTCGCCAGTTGCCGGTAGGCTTGTTCCGCCTCGGCAAACCGGCCCTCGGCGTGCTGCTGCCTGGCGCGTTCAAACACCTGGTGGAATTCAGTTATCGAATTCACGGATCACACCTTTTCGCCGTGGCGGATTCAATCACTGCTGCTCTGGTCATGGACGGGAACGACATCGAACGCTACGCTCATGCGCGGTTTATCTGATTCACAGGGTACCGTTCCATGCCACATATAAGAAGGGAACAGTACCAGCCGGCCGGTAACCGGTTGAATAAGCCTGCGCGCCCGGCCATGCCGGCCCAGGTCAATGTCCGGTTCGCCGAACTTTAATCCCCCTCCATGAGTCTCCGAACCGGTTATTTCAGGCGGCACCCGGACATAATAGGCGGAGCTGATCCAGCCCAGCGGGTGCACGTGCATGGTGTGGTAGCCGGAGCGCTGCAAACGCACCGACCATGACGCGGCAAAATTGAAGCGTTCACTCCGGCGTAACAACAAGGGATGTGCATTGTCGTATGGAAGCTGTTCGATGTAGTCCCGAATACAAAGCTTCAGGCCGGCAATCAATTCCCCGATCTCCGCTTCGCGCCGATCGAACAGGTCCCCATGGGTCTGGGTTCCACCCCGCAACGTCTGTTCGGGGGGATGGCGTTTACCAAGGTGCAGTGAGTCCAGTATATCACCCAGTTTCTCATTGAATTCACCAGTATCGGCGAAGCGCCCGGGTGCCGGCACGTCATAAACCCGGATGAATTTTTCGTAGTCGTTGAGTACCGCATCACGGTCGTCTTCCAGAGTGCGCCAGCACAGTCCCACATAGGCAATGGCCCGCTGGTTTAAGGGCGTCTGCCGTATTGCTGCTTCGGCATGGGGCAAAGCCTGCTCCGGCCGCCGGCAGGCAAGCAATGCCCGCGCGTAGCTGACCTGGTGGTTGGCTACCGACCCCGGTGTGGCCACCGTGTCTGCGTGCATCTGCAGTGCCTCTTCCCAGCGTTCCTGTCCCTCCAGGGCATAGGCCAGCAGGCTCTTCAGCTCGCTGGACTCCGGCTTATGACGCAGACCCTGCCTTAACACCCGCTCCGCATCCTCAAATGCTTCCTGCTGGTTCAGGGCAACCGCGCAGGCCATGGCCAGTTGTTCCGAGGCGGGGTGTTTAAGCAGCGCCTCCCGGTAGGACCCCAGGTGGTCTTCCAGCAATTCCTGCTCCCACAACAGCGTATTCAGGTTACGGTGGCTGATGATGTCCTCGGGATTCCGCCGAATGGCCGCGCGGTAGGCGTCTATCGCGCCGCCGATATCCAGGGCATCGACCCGGGCGCCGCCCAGATTCTGGTACAGTTCGGCCCGGTCCAGACCGGACCGGCGTGCAGCCTCCAAATGTTTGATCGCGTCCGGCGCACGTTGTTTCATGCGCAGGCACACGCCCAGGTTGTGGTGCGCCTCGGCGTAGTCGGGGCGCAGCGCAAGGGCCTTTTCATAACAATGAAGCGCCTGGTCAAAATCATCCTGTTGCTTGAACGCGTTGCCGAGGCCCAGCCAGGCGGCGGCATCACCGGGACGGATTTCCAGGCAGCGTTGAAAGGAGGTCCCGGCTGTCTCGTAACGTTCCTGCTCCAGGTAACACACGCCCAGGTTACGCCATGCATCGACATAACGGGGGTATAGCCTCACCGCCTCGGCGTAGCTTTGTGCTGCCTCCTCAAGCCTGCCGCACAGGGACAGCGCATTGCCCAGGTTGTTGGCGACCTCGGCCTGCTGTGGAAACCGGCGCAGTGATTCCCGCATGAAGTCGATGGCGGCATCGTATTCCCCGCGCTGCGAATGGAGCAGCCCCAGAAGTTGCAACGCCGTCGGGTGGTCCGGATGCTGCGCCAGGAACCGGCGATAGCGCGGCGCCGCATCGTCCAGGTTCCCCGCTTGATGGTCTGCTACGGCCTGTTGCAGCAGGGGCGGAAGCCGGGAATCCCGGGATTTCCGCCCGGGTGAATTCTTTATCGTCATAAGTCGATTATGCCCGGCCCGCGGCACACGGTACACAAAAAGAAACGGCGGGACCATGCCCACCGTCTCTTTAACCTGCTGCTGCGTCCTCAGAACTTCTGGGACACCCCGAAGAAGAGGTAACGGCCCAGGGTATCCCACATACCCGGGATAGTGTTGCCGTTGCCGTAAACCGCCACATTGCCGAAGAAACCACTGACCGGCGGATCATTATCCAGCAGGTTGCTGACACCCACGCTCAACGTGGTTTCGCCCAGGCCGATGAAGGTCGGCGAATAGTCAAGGGACAAGTCGATGTAGTTCTCGGAACCGGTGCTGAATCGATCTTGGGCGAACTCATCGACGCCGCTGATATGTCGCCAGCTTCCGGCAAGTGTCGTATTCCACGGCGAAGTCCAGACCGCACCGAAGTTGTGCCGCCACTCAGGCCGCGGACGGTTGCAGGTACCGGCATAATAGCCGGCACAATCTTCAACCACTGCGCCCGGTGTCAGCTGCTGCTCGAATTTCTCCAGCCAGGTGCCGCGGAAGGTAAATTCCAAAAAGCCGAGATTACCCACTTCCATGTCATAGTTTCCGAAGAAGTCGATGCCGGAAGTCTCGAAAAAACCAATGTTGATATTGGTCGAGACGATGTTGGGAGCGGTCGCGCTGCTGCCGATCCAGAGGTTGCCGTTAGTCCCGCGGCTGACCAGTGTACAGAAGGCCGGGTCGCCGGTCAGCCCACACTGGTTGACGATGAACTCCGGCTCTACGGTATCGATCGCGTCCAGAATCTCGATACTCCAGTAGTCAATACTGACCGTCAGTCCCTGAAGAAAGTCTTCAGGCGTAATGACCGCGCCGATGGTGAACGTGTTGGCCTTCTCCGGCGTGAGTGCCGTGTTACCGCCGTATGTGGCGTTGTACTGCCCGGCAGGGCTCAGGGGAATGCTTCCGTATTGCGCGGCCGTCACCCCTGAGTTTGCACACTGCGCCTGGGTTTGTATCGGATTCGGACCGGCGCAGGGGTCGGTTCCAGCCCACAGTCCCAGGTTGCGCGGTTCGAACAACTCCCTGATGTTCGCGGCCCGGACCGCGCGGGAATAACCGCCGCGCACTTTGAGGCTTTGTACCGGTGTCCATTCAGCCAGGACCTTGTAGGTATCCGTCGTAACACCCGGGTTGTAATCTGAAAAACGATAGCCGACGTCGACAGTCAGGGATTCGATCATGGGCTGGTACTCTACCAGCGGGATCTTGGCTTCAACGAAAAATTCGGTGACATCAACCCCGCCATCTACGGGTGCGGTGGGACCGCCCTGACCGGCGCCATCACCGGTCCGATAGCCCAGGTCAGGATTATAGTCCATTTTCTCATCCCGGTATTCACCTCCCAGAACGACTTGTACTCCATCCTGCGCCATGGGACTGACCAACCCGTAGTTGGTCAGGTCGCCGGAAACGAAGGCAACGTACTGGTCCTGGTCCAGGCGGCCGTTAGCGTGCAGGGGTATCTGCAGGTATTCGAGCGCTCCCGGCGTCACAGCGCCGGTTTCAAAGACGTTCCAGGGCACGCAACTGGGGTCGCTGCCATCGATCACGGATTGGCAGGTCGCCACACCATCGACATTGACCACGTCCAGCGCCCGGATGATGCGGGTGGTGGACAGGTCGTTGTTATACAGTTCGCTCAGTATCGTACGCGAGATGTTGACAAACGCGTCGTAACTCCATTCGTCGTTGATATCGCCCTTGATGCCACCCAGGCCGCGATAGGAGGTGTGAGTTATGTCGTCATTGCGAAAACCGCCTTCGACATTGCGGCGGCCGATATATATCGGCAAGACGTCAGTCGGGGCCGTGCAACCAATGGCGGCGAACTGCTGCGCCGACAGGAACGCGTTGCTGCAGTTCAGCGTGGAAGTCACGAAGAATGCGCCCGACGGCGCGATCTGGGCATTGGTGCGGTCGTCCATGAACTGGAATTCCACATACCCTTCCAGGTGCTCATTGACCTCGTAGTTACCGAACAGACCGGCCGTGTAACGCTCATCCGGGCGCTGAAAGTGATTCGGCGGGGCGTAGTTGTAGAATGAGAAATCCCAGGGGACAAACTCATTGCCTGCGACCGTGTAGTAGAAGGTGCCGTCGAAAGGCGTAAACAGGCCGGTCGGCAGCGTGGCGGAACCGGCACAGGTGTCACCTCCCCCTCCCCCACTCAGCGCGCAGGCGCTGAAATCACGTTCGGACTGGGTAACAGCATTGGTTTCCCGGTAGCCCAGGTAGCCGGTGATATTGCCCCTGCCATCGGCACTGTTGACGCCAAAGGTTACATTTATGTCGTGCCCGCCGCCGTCAAAGACGCTGTCCGGGGCCTGCTCAAAACCACTGGATTCGACTGCGGATTGAACAGCCTCGTTACCCGAATTGTGCTGGTAGCCGGAATACTGGTAGTCGATCTGAATGCCTTCGAAGTCCTTTTTCATGATGAAATTGACGACACCGGACATCGCGTCCGAACCGTAGGTCGCAGACGCGCCGCCGGTCAGGACCTCGACCCGTTCGATTAGCGCACCGGGCACCTGGTTAATGTCCGGGGCGAGCGCGAACACATCACCAAACCCCATGCGGTGCCCGTTGGTCAGCACCAGCGTGCGATCCGAAGACAGGCCGCGCAAGTCTATCGTTGCCGACCCGGTGGCGCCGTTGGATTCGTTGGCGGTCAACTCGGGCACCATGGACGGCAGGTCGTTGATCAGGTCTTCCACGCGGGTGATGCCGCGAAAGCCGATCTCTTCCGAGCTGACCATGGTTACCGGGCTGGAGGTAACCAGGTTGGGGTCACCGGCAATGCGGGAACCCGTGACGACTACTTCTTCCAGTAGATCCTGCTGTGCTTCCTGGCCCCATACGGGGGCAGAGGCGCCGGTAGCGGTCGCCGCGACGGCAACGGTTGACAATGCACGAGTCACTGCCAGGGAAAGTGGTTTTCTTTGGAACATAGCAAAACCTCCCGGACTTAAGAGTTATTTTAACTTTGTTATGTTGCGTATCAGAAACATATATTTCTGTGCGATTCATGTTTAAGTATAGCAGAATAAATATATTCCTATTAAATATATAGGTATGCCGTTAAATTAACTGGTATGCCGATAGATAATAATGTTGTATAAATACGACATTCGACAAACGAAAGACTTTACTTGACTCGTGTTACACCTACCTTACGACCGGTTTTCACCACCTTGAGTTCATAGAAACCAAACAGGTTTTTGGAAATCTCGACTTCGGGGTTTTCCAGGGAGACAGCATAGCGACTGGGAAGCCGCTGCCTCCATACCTCGCCGTTGTCCAATATGAACACCGTATCACCAAACCAACCGCTGAAATGTCCGGCAATCCGGCGCTGCACGGGAACCTGTTGAATTTTCCTGATGGCCTTGTCCGTGTGGACAATCTGTTGGGACTCGTGTGCCAGGAATTGCAGCATCCACAAATCGAGCCTGTGAAGTTCCCCGGGGCTGAGTTTGCCGAGGCCGGCTGCCTGAAATTCTTCCGGACTCATCATTTGCTTCATGCCCTCCCAGTTCCCGGATTTTGGTTCCGCAGCCGGGGTTGAGAGGCTGAGAAAGACGAGCAGGTTGACGATGCTCCAGCGGATTAGCCATGTGCAGCGCATAAGTGCCTCCCAAAAAGATGTTTGAATATTGGTAAGTTAGCTCGATATCTTTATAGAATCTACAACTATTTCTCATTGCCTGACCGGTGGTCCATTTCCTGCAGTGCCGGTAATCCAGGATAGGCATCAACGAGTGAGCCGACAGTTTCTTTCAAAGGAGTCAGCCATGGCTCGTAATGGCGCCAGTGGTCTATGCCTTCGCGGAAAATGGGAGAGCGCACCTGCTCCGAACTCGCGCTACTTACTGCACGCTCATTATTGTAGAATTGCAGGCATGCCCCCTCAAAGGGCAGTTCGCAGTATTGCAGCAGCCGGCGTACTTCGGTCTCGGTATCGTTGACCAGTGCTTCGTAAAAGACACGGTGTACCCGCCCCGGCAGCACCGCGTCGAAATGAGCCATCAATTCCACGTAATCCCGGTAACAGCGCCCGATATCCTCCAGGCTGTAACTGAAATTCTGTGCGCGGGCAAAATGCTCCTTGAATAATGACAAGCCGCAAGCCAGGGGATGACGCCGTACGTCGATAATTCGCGCATTCGGCAATATCAGGTGAATCATTCCCAGGTGGATAAAGTTGTTGGGCATCTTGTCGATGAAGAACGGCGTGCCCAGTTTGCGCTGAACCCGGGTATGCTCAATATATGCATGGCCGAGTTCACGCAATGCGTCTGCTTCCATGGTCGCCAGCAATTCCGGGTATTCCGGTTCGTCCGGGCCTGGTCTCCGTTCGTCAAGCGACCTCGCGATCGCTGCGATGTCCGGAAGTTCCATGGTGCCTTCCACGCTGGAGTGACTCGAGAGAATCTGTTCCACCAGCGTCGATCCGGTGCGCGGCAGCCCCAGGATGAAAATGGGCTCGGCTGTATTCGCGCCGCAGGAGACCCGGTCGGCAAAAAACCCCGGTGTAAACAGTGCTTTACAGCGACGCACGTGATCGGTGAGTTCATCGGCGTTGTAATGTCTGATTTTCCGGCAAACCCGGTTACCTTCGCTATAATGCCGAAAGGATTCGGCGAACTCAGCTCTATCTTCCAGGGCCCTGCCAAGCGCGAAGTAAAAATGTACTCGATCCTCGTCACCGGGATTTGGCCCGGCCAATTGCGTACGCATTGCCTCGAGTTCCGGCTCGGTAAATTTGAATGTCTTCAGGTTCGCAAGGCCCCAGTACGGTTCACCGAAATGTGGCGCCAGTGCAATAGCCTTGCGGTAGGCGTTGACAGAGTCTTCACGGCAACCAACCGTTTTCAGAATATGTCCCAGACTTGTCCAGACCGTGATTTGGCCCGGGTCCTCGTCAAGAAGCCTGTCATAGATCCCGATCGCCTCCCCGTATTCCCGCAGCCGCACCAGGGTGGCAGCCCGCAATTTACGCAAGTCCGGACTGTTCGGCTCATCCGCCAACAAGCGGCCGGACTCCTGTAAGGACTCAGGGGCCTTGTTCCGGCGCAACAGTACAACAGCGTAATTGTGCCGCGCGCGTTTGTAACCGGGCGCGAGTTCAAGACACCGTTCAAGCAAGGCCTCGGCCTGTTCCATTCGGTCAGTACGCACAAGAACATCTGCCAGCAGGCACAGCGCAACGATATCGGTGGGATGTTGTTCCGCGTGTTTGCGCAAGAGGGTTTCGGCATCTGCAACACGATTCTCTCTCAGTGCGGCAGCAGGTTCCCGCAGGTGCGGGTCATTTGCCGAATAGCGAACATACATGGTAAACGCATCATCCGCGGCGTCCCGGTCTCCCAGCGCGGTCAGAAAGTCCGCCAGCGCAAGCCAGGCGTCGCTGAAATCAGGTTTTACGGCCACGGCGCGACGCATCGATTGGAGCGCGGCTTGCGCCTGCCCCGATTCGCGCAGCACAAGACCCAGTTGCAGGTGGACCAGGGGAGCATCGGGACAACCGGCGGCCAGCGGCGTGAGTATATCGATTGCCGCGGCCAGGTTACCCGTCAGACGACTCGCGATCCCCTGAAACAGCAATGCCATCGGGTGCCCGGGAACGGTAGTCAAAAACTCGGCAGCCAGGGCCTCTGCCCGGGCCGGAGCTGTCCTTAACAACTGTTCAATCTGCCGGAGCCTGGCCTGTGTGTCATTGGCTGCTTCCGGTGTTGGAGATTTGCGATTCAATCGATTTTCCTAGATTTCGATGTCGAATTAGCGGCATCGGTTAACTTTCAGGCCTTTCCGCGACAATCACCCAGGCAGAGGGTACGGAGTGTTGACCAAAGTTCAAAATGTCACGCACGCGGATTACAAAATCCCGGGACGCCAGTTGAGCTGTTACCCGATCCAACTCCGGGGCGTCAAGAGAGGCTTGCAACATCGTCGACATGCGACCCGAATACGTATCGAGCTCGTTGCTCATGAGGTCAATCCAGGCGAACACT
Organism: Gammaproteobacteria bacterium; assembly: GCA_965208655.1. Classification (GTDB taxonomy): domain Bacteria; phylum Pseudomonadota; class Gammaproteobacteria; order Eutrophobiales; family Eutrophobiaceae; genus JAAXHV01. The sequence goes on along the minus strand of CBDBPJ010000003.1, from coordinate 402,574 downwards.
TCAGCCGGTTCATACGTCTTGAAACGCCGATACATGTGTGCGATATCGGTGTACAGGCGATACAAGGCAGCGTCCGCCACACCCTTCCCCCAACGCTGCAAAACCTCCTCGGCCGCGGCCACCGACCTGGCAAACCTCTCATCCGCGCGCCGGAACAGGTCTTTGCCGTCTTGCCCCTGTTGCACTGCCAAAGCGGCATTGAAAAGCCCTTTGAAGCAGTCCAGCAGGCCGCAATTACGAAAACCATCGATCGCCTCGAGATTGGTCGCGCATTCCCGGTAAATTCCACCTCCGCGCAGATGTAACACCGCAGCCATCAGCCCGCCATGCCCTGTTACCCGGGCCGCTTCGGCGAAGACCTCGGGTCCCGCATATTCCATGCCGAATTGGCTCGTCACAAGATCAAACGCGCCATCCTGAAACGGCAACAGCGCAGCATCCGCGGCGATGCCGCAGAGGACGGGATGGCGTTTGCACATTTCCTCAACTGCCGCGGGCGCTTCATCGATACCGGAAATATGCAGGTCACTATTCGAGCCTGAATTTTGCCTCGCAGCGAGGGCAAAGCGCATGACAGCGCCGTTTCCGCATGCGATATCAAGCATTCTTGGCGTTGCCTGAAAAGAAGGAAAAACCGTCCTGAACAACTGCAACCAGAACCGTTCAAGCACCTCATCCTGAGGGCCGCCATCTTTGTGCGCAGCCGCCGACCGGGCATTGCGCCAGTATGCATCCCAGTCAGTTACCGTCATATCGGCGGTTTTCAGGATCCCCGGGACGATATCCAGTCCTCGATCTTCTGCTCCAGCAGGGTCAGGGGCATAGAACCGTCAGCCAGCACCTGGCGATGAAAAGCCTTGATGTCAAACCGGTCTCCCAGCATGTCTTCAGCCTGGCGCCGCAATTCCCTGATCTTGAGCTGGCCAATCTTGTAGGCCAATGCCTGGCCGGGCATCACCATATAGCGCTCAACCTCGGCGACTGCATTCGCGTGGGTGATGGGGCAGTTGGTCTCCATCCATGCAATGGCCTGCTCCCTGGTCCAGCCGAAGGCATGTAAGCCGGTATCGACAACCAGGCGGTTGGCGCGCCATATATCGTTGCTCAGTGCGCCCAATCGCTGGTAAGGATCTGTGTATAAACCCAGTTCCTCACCCAGGGTCTCCGCATACAGGGCCCAGCCTTCCACATAGGCAGTCTGTCCGCCAAATCGGCGAAATGCCGGCAGGTCCTCCTGCTCCTGGGCAAGGGCGATTTGAAAGTGGTGGCCAGGCACTGCCTCGTGGATAAACAGCGATTCACGCTCCCAATCAGGACGTGAACCGACGTCATGCGTATTCACATAGAACACCGCCGGACGACTCCCGTCAGGGGCCGGCGCCATGTAATGGGCTGCTGCCGATGAAGCTGCACGAAATTCCTCTACGGGTTTGATGACATATTCTGCTTCAGGAATCAGGTCAAACAGCCGGGGCAGGCGTTGTTCAATGTCAGTCCTTACGTCGCGATAGCTTTGCACCAGTTGTTCGGGCTCATCATGATAAAATTGCGGGGCCTCGCGCAGGAACTGAAAGAACGCCTTCATGTCGCCTTCGAAACCGACGGTGTTTTTAACGGTTTCGATCTCCTTGTACAATTCCTCTGCGTAGGTCTTGCCGATTTCATGAATTTGTTCCGGTGTAAGGTCAGTAGTCGTATGGTATTTAACCTGGTGCGCATACCATTCCTTCCCGCCCGGCAGTGCGCCTATCCCGTGCGATTCACGGGCGTGCGGTAAATACTCTTCTGCCATAAAACCGTGCAGGCGTTGGTAGGCAGGGATGACCTTGTTCGCTATCATGCTTTCGTAGCCGGCAACCAGGCGTTCACGGTCCTGTTCGGTTATGTTGTCGGGAAAATTCTTCAGTGGCTGGTAGAAGACACTGTCTGTCACATCTTCGACTATGTGGGCCTGCAACAGCGGCAGGACACGTTCGACTATGAGAGCCGGAAGCACGACGCCTTCACTCATGCCAATGCGCATGTTGGCAATGGCCTGATCGACCCAGGGTATAAAACCGCCAAGCCGTCTCAGCCAGTTGTCATAATCTTCAACCGTGTTAAAAGGTTGTGCCGAAGTGCCGGTGCCAAGCAGGGCGACAAAGCTGGGCGTGCTGAACATTTGCGTCACCGGCAGAAGGGTATCGAGACGTGCGTTACCGTCACGAAAGTATTCGACGGACATCAGCCGGTCATATTCGAATATGTCATAGCTCAGTTTGTCCTGACCGTTTAATTGCCGGCGGCCAATAGCCCGCAATTTATCAAGGTATTCCTGCTCCAGGGCCAGAGAGTCAGTTAAATACTGTTCCGATAAACCATCACCGAAGCGATCGTTGAACCGGTAATCCCCTTCAAACATCGCTTCAATCGGATTCAATTCAAAGTTGGCTGCGCGGTATTCGTCGAACAAGGCGTGTAACTGCATGTTCTTCCCCTCTGCTTGATCGGTAGACACGCGGTCGCACGCGCTGGTGAAGATCACCAGCAGCAAAGATAGGATAGTTTTGAAGTTTTGTTTATCCACTGGTCCACCTTAAATAGTCGCCAACCGCCAGGTTACGATTTTAGCTTCTTCCGACGGCGATGGATATAACTCATGGACGTACCTGATAAATAATTCCTAATATCAGCGCTCTGTTATATTATCTTCCGACTTAAACAATAGAATCAGACCTCATGTCAACTTCCGTTTACCCCGACCCGCAGGTAACAAAAACCGGAACTCACCCACGCGGTCTGTATACGCTGTTTTTTACTGAAATGTGGGAACGCTTCAGTTACTACGGCATGCGTGCTTTACTGGTGCTGTTTATGACCACGGCCATCACTGAAGGCGGTCTCGGCTTTGATGACGTGACTGCCACGGCTATTTACGGTCTGTACACGGCAGCGGTCTACGTGGCCGCATTGCCGGGTGGCTGGATCGCCGATCGGTTATTGGGTGCGCAACGTGCCGTCTGGTACGGTGGAATGGTCATAATGCTCGGGCATTTCATACTGGCTATCCCGGCCTTGCCGACCTTCTATCTGGGATTGATGTTTGTGGTACTGGGCACCGGACTGCTGAAACCAAACATCAGCGCCATTGTAGGCGAACTGTATCCCGATGGCGGTTCCGCCCGGGATGCCGGTTATACGATCTTCTATATGGGAATAAACCTGGGCGCCATGATCGGCCCGCTCATTTGCAGCACCCTGGGTGAAAGCGACCGGTTTGGCTGGCACTACGGGTTTGCCGCGGCCGGTGTCGGTATGTTGGTCGGGTTGATACAGTTTCGCCTTACCCGCCACCACCTGGGTGATGCCGCACGTTTCCCCGATTACCTGCGACCGGATGGCAGAAGCAAGTCGCCGCCAAAATACGGCTGGCTTATGGTGGGAATCGGTGTTGGATTGGTGGCATTTTCCACGATCATGGGCTTGAGCGGTGTCATCACGATTGATGCCCTGTCACTGGCCAGAGTGTCCACATATATCATTGCCGCCATAGCTGCGTTGTACTTCGCGGCAGTGTACGCGTTTGGCGAGCTCAGTTTGACCGAAAAGAAGTGCGTCGCCGTCATTATCATCCTGGTCATCGCCGAAGCCGTGTTCTGGTCGGGATTTGAACAGGCCGGGTCCTCTCTCAACCTGTTTGCGCAACGCTACACGGACCGGATGATGTTCGGCTTTGAAATACCTGCCGGCTGGTTCCAGAGTCTGAACCCGATGTTTATCCTGATACTTGCGCCGTTTTTTGCGGCGCTCTGGGTGCACCTCGGCCGGCGTAACCTGGACCCGTCGATCCCGGCAAAATTCGGTCTGGGGCTGATCCAGCTCGGTATCGGTTTCCTGGTCATGTTCGTGGCGTCAAAGTTTGTGGTCAGCGGGGACTCGGTTTTGCCGACCTGGCTGTTCCTTACCTACCTGTTGCACACTACCGGCGAATTATGCCTGAGCCCGGTAGGCTTGAGTTCGATCAGCAAACTCGCGCCCAAACGCTTCGTCAGCCAGATGATGGGTATCTGGTTCCTCGGCAGCGCGCTCGGCAATATTATTGCCGGGCTGGTGGCGGGGCGGTTTAACCCGGAGTCGCTGCACGATATGCCCAACCTGTATCTGCAGATCATTTCAATTACCGTTTTTGCCGGCGTGATCCTGTTACTTTTTACAAAACCGATCAAGAAACTCATGGGAGAGAATTCATAAATGCATAACCGGAAACCTTCCGCGCATCATTACAGGGTTCCCTTCGATGGTGATACACGAATCAGCACAAGGATAAATTCAGTTTGCCGTACATTAATCACTTTGCTTTGCATTGCAGGGTGCCAGAGCGACGTTTCCGATGGTGTAACAGTCAAGTTCGATGAAACTGAAGAACATGTCACCGGCGAACCCGGGCAAACCGCAGAGGATTTTGTCGCAACCGTCAACAGACAACTGGAAGAGTTGCACATGGAAAATGCCGCAGCCGCCTGGGTACGAGTAACATATATCACGCCCGACACGGCGCTGATTGCAGCAAAGGCGCAGGAACGTATGCTGGAGTTTCACAGCAAATCCGTCAAACAAGCTAAAGAATATACCGGCAAACCCATGCGTGACGATACTGCCCGCGCACTCAGGCTGTTGGTTCTGGACACATCCATGCCTGCGCCTGACGACCCTGCGAAACGGGCCGAACTGGCGCAAATCGTAACCCGTATGGAGGGCCAGTACGGTGAAGGCAGATATTGTCCAAAAGGACCTGATTCCTGCAAGACCTTGCCGGAACTCGAAAGCGTTCTGGCAGATAATAAACACGATTATGCCGCCCAGTTGGAGGCCTGGGTCGGTTGGCGCACTGTCTCACCGAAAATGCGCACGGATTACCGGCGTTTCGTGGAACTGACCAATGAAGGCGCCCGTGAACTCGGTTTTTCCGATCTCGGCGAATTATGGCGCTCAGGGTATGACATGCCGGCAGCGGAGTTCGAGCAGGAGACGGAGCGTCTCTGGAGCCAGGTTAAGCCTCTTTATGATGACCTGCACTGTTATGTCCGGGACAAACTCGCCGATTTCCATGGCGAAAATAAAATGCCACGGGTTGGCCGTATACCGGCGCACCTGCTCGGCAACATGTGGGCCCAGGAATGGGCGCAGATATATGACATCGTAGAACCGTACCCGGGTTTTGCCGATGTTGACGTAAACCCGGCACTGATGCGGCAACAGGCGGAACTGGAAAGCAGGTTCCAGGAAAAATACGAGGACAGGGTTGAAGCGAAACGCCATGCCGAAGCTGGAATGGCCGTAAAGATGGTCAGGATGGCAGAGGATTTTTATACGTCACTGGGTATGCGGCCATTGCCCGGGAGTTTCTGGGAACAGTCCATGTTTCTGAAACCGCGGGATCGTGAGGTGGTATGCCACGCCAGCGCCTGGACCATGGACGGCAAGGAAGACGTGCGTATAAAACAATGTATCGAGGCTGAAGGTGAGCAGTTGTGGACAGTATTCCATGAACTCGGCCACGTCTACTACGATTTGCTGTATAACAAACAACCTCTCCTGTTTCAGGGTGGCGCCCATGACGGTTTTCATGAAGCTGTCGGTGACACCGTCAACCTGTCCATGACCCCTGAATACCTGCATAAACTCGGCCTGATCAGTAAGACCAGCCAGGCCCGGCAGGCGCTGATCAATCAACAACTGAACCTGGCGCTGGACAAGATCGCCTTCCTGCCGTTTGGAATAATGATAGACCAGTGGCGTTGGGCGGTGTTTGATGGGCGCATCAAACCAGGCGAATACAACAGGGCCTGGTGGGACCTGCGCCGGAAATACCAGGGTATTGAACCACCGGTGAAACGCACCGAGGCGGACTTCGACCCCGGGGCAAAATACCACATTCCCGGCAACACGCCGTACATACGCTATTTTCTCTCGTTCGTCATACAGTTCCAGTTCCACAAAGCACTGTGCGAGGCCGCCGGTTACCGCGGACCTTTACATCAATGCTCGAATTACGGTAACAGGATTGCCGGTAAACGCTTCATGGATATGCTGGAACTGGGAGCCAGCCAGCCCTGGCAGGACGCGCTGGAGAAACTGACCGGCTCACGCCGGATGGATGCCTCCGCAATTATCGAATACTTCAAACCCCTGACGGACTGGCTCAGGGAGCAAAACCAGGGCAGACGATGTGGTTGGTAATCAGGCTTGAATACCCTTGGACCTGTAACAGATGCAACCACCACCTGCGGCAGGAAGATATGTAAAAAAACGGCGGGAGTGCTTATATTCAAGCACTCCCGCCCATTCCAGCTATTACTTCAGTTTATGATGCAAGCTCGACCTGCACCAGGCTGTCGAACACCCTCGGGGCATGCCCCATGTCGGAAAAATCCGCGGACGATACGACGTTGGCGGTACCCTTGTTCAACTGCCGCCAGTAGCCCAGGGATGATACAACCAGACCCGATCCGACGTCCTCAGTAACCTTGGCCACAACTTCGAAGGCGCCCCGGTCATTGAAGACGCGCACCTGGTCTCCTTCACTGATACCCCGTGCCCCGGCATCCGCTTCGCTGATCATCACGAACTGATCACCCTGCCGCTTGATCTTGTTATCCATGTTGGCATAACAGGAGTTCAGGAAACCGTGACTCTTGGGAGCGATAATATTCAGAGGGTATTTCGCCGCTAGTTCCGGGTTGGTCTCGGGCGCTTCCTTTGACGGCACATAATCAGGCAGGCTGTCCAGCGGTTCGCTGTTGCCCGGTTGCATATCCTCGTACATCTGCCGGAACGGTGCGATGACGAAGTTGCCGTTTGACGCTGTTTCCGAGAAAAACTCGCATTTGCCTGACGGTGTCGGGAAATTGCCCTCCTTGTGCGGCGCCCGCTCATGCGGTTCGCCGATCTTGATGCGCGCAAAACCGTTATCACGCAGGTAATCCACGCTGAGGCCCTCACAGGCTGGCGAATCCCAGTCAACAAAATGCTCCAGGCACTCGCTGTCGGACCACTTGAAGCGGTCTTCCTCAAAACCCATGCGCGCGGCCAGCCGGTTGAAAATTTCGTTGTTGGATAAAACCTCGCCAGGCAGTTCGGCACACTTGGTGTTATAGGTGAGATAATTGTGCCCCCAGGACAGGATGATATCCTCCATTTCCGCCCCCATGGCGGCAGGCAAGACGATATCCGCGTAAGCGGCCGTATCGGAGATAAAGTGCTCGGCCGAGACCATGAACAGGTCTTCCCGTTCCAGCCCCCTGACGATCTTGTCCGCTTCAGGCGCCTGGGTAACCGGATTGGAGTTCCAGCACATCAGGGACATGATGGGCGGGTCCAGGTCCATCTCGCCGGTCAGCGCCCGGCCGATCTGCAGGTTGTTGATGACACGCGTGCCTTCCGGAATGAGCTGGGGTTGCGATATCACGTCCAGTTTGTAGGGATGTTCCCAGAACGTCATCTGGTAAATACCGCCTCCCACTTCGCGCCAGGCACCGGTCAGGGACGGCAGGCAACTGATGGCGCGTATTGCCTGACCGCCGCCCCAGTTTCTCTCCACGGCAACGCCGATGCGAATGGCGGCCGGGTTGTTGGCGGCATATTCACGCGCCAGGGTGCGGATATCATCGGCAGGGATACCGGTGACTTCAGCAGCCCACTCAGGCGTACGCGTGCTGGCCCGCTCCGCCAGTTCCTTGTAACCGACGGTGTAGTTGTCCACGTAATCCTGGTCAACCAGGTTCTCTTCAATGATGACATTGATCATCGCCATGGCCAGGGCGCCGTCGGTGCCGGGACGTATGGTTACGTGCCAGTCGGCCTGCCTGGCGGTGCGTGAACGGTAGGGATCAATCACTATCAGTTTTGCCCCTCTGTCTTTGGCGTCCTTGACAAAATGCCAGGCGTGCAGGTTGGTGCTGACGCTGTTGCAACCCCATAGAATAATGTACTTGGAATGGGCAAAACTTTCCGGGTCAACGCCGCTGGTGGGCCCGTTGGTCAATACCCAGGCCGTTGCCGACCCCTCGCCGCAGAAGGTGCGCTCACAAACCGTGGCGCCCAGCCTGTTGAAAAAGGCGTCACCGCCGTTCAAACCATGTATCAGCCCCTGGTGCCCCAGGTAGCTGTAGGGAGCGATGGCCTGGGTGCCATATTCGTCGATGATGTCTTTCCAGCGGCTGATCACTTCGTTGAGCGCCTCGTCCCAGGAAATGCGTTCGAATTGTTTACTGCCCTTGGGGCCGGTCCGGCGCATTGGATGGAGAACGCGATCGGGATGGTAGTGACGTTTTTCATAATCATCGAGCTTTACACACAAGCCCCCGCGCGTCATCGGATGATCCGGGTTGCCGTGAACACCGGTGAGTTTGCCGTCCTCAACTTCGAATACCATGGAACAGGTGTCGGGACAATCATGCGGGCAACCGCCGTAATAAGTTTCTTTCATTTGTGCAGCCATGGAATACCCCCTCTTTTTATAATGTTCAAACTACCTGAGTAGCAAAAAATACAACTCTAGGCATCAAGTATAGTACGAATACTGGAAGTGTGTTGATTTTTTGCATTTGATTTACGCTATATTTGTGAATACTCTTAACATTCCTGATAAAGGGAACGCAAGTCTTTATGAAACGAATTATTATCGGCATGTCCGGGGCCAGCGGCCTGCCCTACGGCATTCGGCTGGTGGAAGTGCTGGCTGAACTGCCGGATGTCGAAACCCACCTGGTCATGACCAACGCGGCCAAGCTCAACATCGGCATTGAAACCGAACACGGCGTCACCGACGTTGAAGCAAAGGCCGACGTGGTCCATAACGTAAAAGACGTTGCCGCCACCATTTCCAGCGGTTCTTTCAGGACCGACGGCATGATCGTCGCCCCCTGCTCCATGCGGACATTGTCGGCAATTACCAACTCCTATGCGGAAAACCTGCTGGTGCGGGCCGCCGACGTGGTGCTCAAGGAACGCCGGCGCCTGGTAATCATGCCCCGCGAGACCCCGCTGCACACGGGCCACTGTAAATTATTCTACGAAGCGTCCGTCCTGGGGGCGATCATCGCACCGCCCATTCCGGCATTTTACAACCGGCCCCAGAGCATCGATGACATCATCAACGCCAGTGTCGGCCGGGTGCTGGACCTGTTTGACATCGAACCCGGGATCGTAAAGCGGTGGGGAGGAGTTAAAACCTGAGAAACCTCATTAATACTTGGCGATTATTCAGGATGGGTGGGCAGGTTTCTTGGCCAGGAGCGCCGGAATTATGATCACATAGCAGGTCAGGATGCAGATAATCCCGTACAAATTCACGCCATTCAGTGAGTTCTCCGTAACGAATAATCCGGCAACAGCCGGCGCTATTGAACTGCCGATAACCAGGACAACCGCTGCGATGGGCATTACGGTTCGTGATGCGTCAAGTGCGGCAATGGATGCATACAAATAAGGAAGGCCCAGCATCCAGGAAATGAAAAACAGCGACGCGCCGATCGGAAACAACCAGATGCCGCCGCCGTTCCATAGCAATGCCATGCCGACGATATTACAGAAAACGGCAAGAAACAGTGGTACCAGACGGTTAAACCGGTCTCCCCACCACATTGCCAGAATCGGACCGAGTATGCTTACGAAGTTGGCAAGTGCAATATAGGTTGAGATTTGAGCCAGGTTTAAACCGGCGTGTTTGCCCATCCTTTCTATGAATGAAGCAATACCGGCCGTGTTTAATCCGAAGAACAGCAAAGATACGAGTGCGAGAATCGATGTGAGTCCAAGGCGTAATCGGGGACGCGGGATGTGATCACGCTCTGCATCCTCGGTTATATCTCCTCTTGGGAACCAGAACAGGCAGGGGATAATGAGCACGGAAATCACGGCAAAACTGCCGAAAATCCCGTACGAACCATACCGCGAAATCAAGGTCGATAACAACAGGATATATCCCGAAGTAAAGACTATTTGCACGAACATGAAAGTCCCGATCATGCGATCGGGATTCCTGTGCCGGGATAAAATAGTCAACACTAGAGCATATATTCCTCCAAGTCCTGCCGCTCCGGCAAACTGAAAAAACAGCGCAACATCCATACTGTCGGCGCCACGCATCAACAAATAGAAACCGATCGCAACCAGGACGTGGACCAGGCAGGTAAGGCGCCATTTCCAGCGCGTCTGCCAATACATCGTAAACAGGGTTCCTGCCCCGAACCCTCCCATAACCGCCGTACCGACCCAGCCTGCCTGCTTCGCTGACAGTGAGAATTCGTCAGCCAGGCTGCCGACGATAAACGGGAGAGCATAGCTGGGCAACGTTGTCACGGTCCCGGCGATAATGGCGGCTGCCAGCACCAGCCAACCATAGAGAATGGTATTACTTGTAGACAAGGAAAACAGGCCGCTCCTCAACCGTCATCCTGCATCACGGGATGCAGAGGTCGCGCTAACGCATGCTCCAGCGCACCACCCAGGCTAGAAATTGAACTGAAATTCTCCTGTAATTACACGGGGGTAACCGGCCTTGAGCGCATAAAAGCCGAGACCGCTGACATCGAAACCCGAGGTAAGATAGTTTTTGTCCGTCGCGTTTTTCACGCGCAGGCCGACCGAGTATACATCGTTGGGAGACGAATACCTGGCAAGAAAGTTGAAGAGCGTAAGATCGTCTTCGGCCAGCACGGGATCATTGGTAGGCTGGAAAAACATATCACCCCTGTGGACTAGGTCTCCCTGTACAGTAAACATGCCTCCGTTCCCCAGGGTAAAATCATACCTCGCCAGCAGGGTTGCTTCGAACTCCGGTACGAATCCCGGGCGATTACCGGTCAGGTCGCCCAATACGGTTGCAGATACGTATTCATCAAATTCAGCATCTGTCCATCCCACTGCGCCATGCAGGGTAAAAGAATCCGTAGGACGCCAGGTTATGTCCGCCTCCGCACCGTATATCTCGGATTTTGCTGCATTATCCAGTACGGCGCGAACTCCGCCGGCCGCGCTTGGATCGACAATGAAAGTGCTTACCTGCTGGTCCTCGTATTCGTAGTAGAAGCCTGCCGCGTTCAAGCGCAACCGTCCGTCCGCCCAATCACTCTTGACACCAACCTCCCAGGCATCAAGTTTCTCAGGATTGATCGGGTTGGTGTCACTGGGCGTCCCTGGGCCCCCGTTTACTTCGCTGCCCTTGATGCCGCGGGAATAACTCGCATAACCGAGCAGGTCTTCAGTAAAAGCATAGTCCACTGAAATGCGCCAGGTCGGTTCATCATAATCCAGCACCGGATCCACCAGCCAGTTTCCAGGCGCCGGATTCGGGATGGCGTCGACACTCTGGATATGTCCCCTCAGGTTGGAATCATCGAAAAAATAAAAGTCATATTTTTCGACCGTCTTTTCCTCGTACGTCCAGCGTACGCCTGCACTGATACGAAGCTGGTCCGTCACCTTGTAATCCGCTTGTCCGAATACCGCATAGCTCTCTGTTTCAATCGCACGGTCATACAGAACACCCCCGGGCGGCGCGCCGAAAGCGATGAGCACATCCTGGAAGTTGGCGGTGACATATCCCTTGTTCTGTTCAAAATAGTAGTATCCTCCGACGTGCCAGTTAAACCGTTCATGTTCTCCGGAAAGCCGCACTTCCTGGCTCCAGTAATCGAAATCATCGTCGAAGCTGTCATCCAGGCTGATGGTCGGCGCGCCATCCACATCATCAAAACGGATATGTTCGACAAAATCAAACCCTGTTATCGATGTCAGTGTATATGCGCCGGTGTTGTACGTGATATCTATAATCCCGCCGATTGCATCCAGTTCCTCCTTGTCCTTTGTGGTGAATGTCTCGTGAAAATCTCCCGTATCGGTAAAACCAGTGAAATCCGGGCAATTGGAACCGGCAGAGGTCAGTCCGGGCGTGACGCCTGGCGGACATGCGACACCGATGTTTTTGAAGGGTTCGGTATCCGGATCGGCATAAGTAAAGTGTCCGTTGAGGAGTATGGACAGACGATCATTCGGTTGTATCAGTAATTGAACACGACCCGAGATATCGTCGAATCGACCCGCATTGTCCTGTCCGGAATCCGGGTTTGAGTTGTCCCATAATCCGGTGTTCCTGTTGAACGCGAACGACGCGCGTCCCGCTACGGTATCGGAAATGGGGATGCCTACCGCCCCCTGGAAATTGGTTGTTTCATATTCCCCTACCTCCGCCCTCAGGTAGCCGTTTGATTCGGCGCCGAGCTCAGGTTTCCTGGAGATAAAATTTACCAGCCCTGCCGTAGAATTTCGACCGTACAAGGTACCCTGCGGACCTTTGAGCACTTCCACGCGATCAAGATCATACGCTGCAAAGGCCTGAACCACGTTTGGACCGTGATAGATATTATCCTGGTATACTGCGACCGGACCGGTATTGATGGGAGAAAAATTATTTGTTCCTACACCGCGCAGATAAATCTGCGGCGTGGTTTTCCCGTATTCCGAATTCCACGTGAAATTGGGTGTATAGAACGGAATGTCGCCGGCATGAGAAATTCCAACCGCCTCCATTTGCTCGGCGGACCACGCCGTAATAGTAATAGGGACATTCTGCACCGACTCGTCCCGTTTTCTGGCTGTTACTATAATTTCCTCAAGTAGCGAGGCGCCGCCTTGGGCATACGATGGAGTTGCGATAATCAGCCCTGCTGCCGCAAGTGACAGGACACGTACGAAGTTGCCGGAAAAGCGTCGGATTGACTGTATGGCGACCCACTTTGCTAGAAAATCAATATTTTTCATGTCTACCCCCGATTACATTGCGTAGTCACAATCCACAACAGAACTAATTTACCAGATACTCGGTACAATAAGACAATTCCACTTCAATAATAATAGTTACAACTTAAATACATTATTTTTAGGAACCTCTGGTTTAAGGCGTCAGAGGCTCCTGCGGTACAGGGATGCCCCGCTGACAAGTTCTGGATGGACTTGCTCAGAGTTTTCTTTACTCTCACAATCAATCAGTTATGGGCTTCATGGCTCAGTCGTACTTTTCCTTGCCAGCGTCTGAAGCAAATAATAACAGAACGATGCGACAAGAATCGCGTCGATAGCGGCTATCGACGTGAATTGCAACGAGCCGTTATGGGCGATGAAGGCAACTATGGTTCCGGCTATCCAGGCGCCAAACGCAGGGAAGGAGATATCCGGAGCGGCATGGCGGCCGGCAGCCCTGCGGTTCGTAAGCAGGTGATGCGTGACGTAAATGCCGCTGATCGGAGGAATCAGTATGCTGAGAAACGTCAACCAATCCAGAAAATAGTCAATCGAGAAAAATATGGCGACAACCGTAGTGATAACGGCAACGACAATGACGAGTTTCCATTTGTCGGTTTTAACCAGGGCCGCGAACGCCAGTGATGCGCTGTAAAGCTGAAAAGTGCCGGTTGTCAGGGAGGCAAAGACCAGGAAAATGAAACCGAGCATACTGAACCCGAGCATGGTCACGACAGTCATTAAATCCGCTTCGCCTGTCGCAATGCTTGGAACTGCGGATAAAATCAGGATAACCGGATAACCAAGTAAAAAGGCAATAAATGAGCCGGTGACTGCCTGCGGGCGGTTACGTACATAACGGCAAATATCAGGGAAAATGGTTGCGCCTACAATAAATGAACCGACGACAATCGACGTGGCGGCACCCAGTCCCATAGCGGGGTCGGTTACCGTTTCCAGACCGGCGATATCGGACAGGCTCATTCGGCGCAGGGACAGGTATAGGACAATGAACAGGAATCCCAGCATGACTGGCACCATGACCATTGACTGCTTGTCCAGCGCCTTGAATCCGAAGACAGTGATCAGCGCCATCACAGCCGAACCGAGCGCGACATAAAGTTCTCTTGGGAGTGAGACGACGCCCCAGTTGGTCTCTAGTCCGGCGTGCATTGCATCCCCGAAAAACGCGGCGAGGACCATACACCAACCCATCATGACCAGCGTCAGGACCGAATTGACAAACTTTGCCCCGGTTTCACCGAATGTCGATCTGATAATCATCGCCGTGGAAAGCCTGGTGGCAGCGCCGACAACGCCGGTGAAACCCGCAACAATTGCAAGCAGAAATCCGCCGAGATAGAACGCGTAGAAACTATCCCAGAAGCCGAGCCTCAGACCCATCTGGCTTCCCAGTATGAAAGCGGTTATCGTGATACCGACACCAATGATAATAATGCCGATGTGGATACCACCCACCGTTTTGTGTTCAGGGACCTGGTGGCGCGAGTAATCCTCTACCAGCTCCTTAAAAGTGGCCATGATGTGACGTCAGAGTTCCTGAATCCACAACTCCTTGGATAACGAGTTGGTCAGAACCTCACAACCATTCTCCGTGACGAGCAGTTTATCTTCCACCATGAAAACACCCGCAAGCCACTCAGGCCCATCCATTCCGGCTATCACCGGTTCAACACAAAATACCATGCCGGATTCGAGACGCGTGTTTGAACTGTAAACAACGTCGCGCTCACCCAGCCACGGTAACTCGTGCACTTCCATGCCGACCGCATGACCGACGATGTTTATGCAGTTGTACTCGACCAACCCATGACGTTGGAAGACGCCAATCCCGGCCTCGTAAACATCCGCGCAGCTCACACCTGGCTTCACCGCATCTATACAGGCGTTGTTGGCCTCTATTGCCACGTCAAACCAGCGGCGCTGGTCGTCGGTCGGGGGACCCAGAAATGCCTGCCTGATAAAGTCTGTCGCATATCCACCGTAGACAGCGCCCCCGTCTATCATCACAACGTCGCCCCGGCATAATGCATGGTCGCTGGCCAGAGCATTGACCATTTTGGGGCGTCCGGGAAAACTGGAGACGTTCATCATGCTCGGACGGGAACTTAGCTCGGCGCCCTCCCGAAACATGGCCGCGCCAAGCACTGCACCGAATTCCTTTTCCGTCATGCCTTCGTGAAGTGACGCGAACCCCTCTTCCACGGCACGCTGTGATATATCACAGGCCTTACGTACCCGTTCGATCTCCAGGGAAGATTTGATCATGCGCACTGTCTGTATCAATTCGGTTGCACTCTTGATGTCCGCCTCGGGAAGCCCTTCATAGAGGCGCCCGATATCTTCCTGCGTCATTCCCACTCGCTGCCCAAATCCCAGTTCCATCCCGAGGCGTCCGGTCTGGAGTCCTTTATCATGCACTGCTTCGACAACATAAGGCACAATGTTTTCCTGATCAGGGTAGATAACCCGGTCAGGTACCCAGGAAGTACCGAAAGCATTGCCGGCTTCCTGGCCGGGAACGAGTAGCGTAGGACCTATCTTCGGGTCCCGGGGCAAAATCAGGACCAGCGAGCGGAAACGGGATTCCCACAGGATGGAGAGATAACCGGAGAAATAACGGACATTGAGTTCATGTGTGAGCACGAGCGCATCAAAATCAAACTCTTCCATCAGGCGAATCAGCCGGGCGTAACGCCGCGTATATTCAGAAACAGGGAACTCCGAAAACCGGGGAGTGTCTGCGCGCAATTTGAGCGCCGAACCGTCTATGCCGCCCAAGAGACTGAGCTTGCCGTTAAAATCAGGTGAATTGTTCATCGTCATCCCCTCCGCTGTAGGTTTTATACCAGCATAACTTAAATCCGGAAAAAACCAAATAAGGGAAGCGCTATCGAATCCACAAGTTCGTGAATTGGAGTCAGACACCGGATTCGTGTATTCTTCTGTATCCAGGACTTCCATACAGGCTGAAGCATGGCGAGGCTGAAATACACTCTGAGGCAACTGAAATATTTTATCGCTACCGCCGAACACGAGAGTCTGACCAAAGCTGCGAGACACGTACATATTGCGCAGCCGGCTATCGCTTCCGCCATTACCAAACTGGAAACTCAATTTGGTGTCGACTTGATAAACCGGCATCATGCTCATGGAATAACGCTGACACCGGCCGGTAAGAAGGTTCTCGCCGAAGCAAGGAAACTGGTCAGACATGCCGAAGCGTTCCAACACACGGCGATGGCACTCAGCGAGGAGTTGTCCGGGGAACTCAGTATCGGCAGTTACGCGCCATTATCCCCCGTTTTCATGCCGACTCTGATCAAACGCTTTCAGGAAAAATACCCGAAAGTAGAGTTCACCCTGTCCGAAGGCGACCAGGATCAGATTGTAGAACAACTTAGAATCGGTAAGATTGAACTTGCCTTGTTGTATGACATCAGTGTTCCCAATGATATAGCAGTGTATCCAATCCTGGAAGGCCAACCTTATGCCTTGCTGTCACAAAAACACCCGCTCGCCGCCAGGGAATGCGTTTCCCTGCGTGACCTTGTCGATGAAGCGTTTGTGCTGCTGGATTTTTCATCGGCCCGTCAGTATTTTCTGGGGCTGTTCGAGGATTACGGCCTGAAACCGGATATTGTTTACAAGGCACCCTCGCTTGAAGTGCTGCGCGGCCTGGTTGGCTGGAATCTCGGTGTTTCCATACTGGTTACCCGCCCTCCATCGGATATCACCTATGATCACCACCCCATTGTCAGGCGTCCTATCTCTGAAAAGCTGAACCCCAGCGTCGTCTGTGTCGCGCACCTTGACGGATTGCAGGCTACGGCCGCAGCGAAAAGATTTATGGAGTTCTGCCAGTCAGATGCTGTGACCGACCTGGCCTCCTGATTTAATCATTCCCTCCAGCCGCTTTAAGGGTCAGTAAAATTCGCGCCATGCAAAGCAGGAATTTAATCAGGGAACTGGTTTCCTTCGACACAACAAGCTACCTCTCCAACCTGGAGTTAATTCGGTTTATAGAAAACTACCTGAATAAGTATAGCGTCGCCAGCAAGCTAATCTACAATGCCGACAAAACAAAGGCCAACCTGTTTGCCACGGTAGGAAACCCGGACCAACCCGGCATACTACTCTCGGGGCATACCGACGTGGTTCCGGTTGATGGGCAGGACTGGTCCTCCGATCCCTTCAGGGTACGGGAAAATGACAGCCGTCTTTTTGGAAGAGGTTGTGCGGACATGAAGAGTTTTATCGCGGTTGTGTTGTCGTTTGTACCAGCCATGATAAAAACGAACCTGAAGTTGCCTTTGCACCTGTCCTTCTCATACGATGAAGAAGTAGGTTGCATCGGAGTCAGGAGTCTGATTGACAAATTGAAGGATGCTCCGGTCTTACCAAGATTCTGTATTGTTGGCGAACCGACTGAGATGCGGGTAATCAACGGGCACAAGGGAAAAGTCGCGTACCAGGTTTGTGTGGACGGACAGGAATGCCATTCCGCACTCGCAGTAACCGATGGTGTCAACGCGGTGGAGTATGCCGCCGATCTGATCGTTTTTATAAAGTCCCTACAGCAGGAAATTGCGGGCAACGGCCCTTTTGACCCGGATTATGACGTTGCCTATACGACACTCAACACCGGCCCGATTTCAGGTGGGCGTGCATTGAATATTATTCCGGATAATTGTGAATTTGAATTTGAGATCAGAAATATACCGGACGATGACCCACAGGCATATATTGATAAAATTACGAATTTCGCAGATACGGCGCTTAAACCCCTGATGCGAAAAATCCACAGAAATACGGATATAAAGTTTGTTGAAAAAGCCTCCTATCCGGGACTCTTTACTCATACTGACAGTGAAGTGATTTTCGTCACTAAATCACTTGCTTCCGAGTCTGATACGGCCAGGATAAATTTCGGCACTGAAGGGGGGCTGTTTCACAATATCAATATCCCCACAGTTATCTGCGGCCCGGGCAGTATCAACCAGGCACATAAGCCGGATGAATTCATTACTTTCGAACAAATATCACGTTGCGAGAAATTCATGGAAAATTTAATTTCCTTTATGGCGACTTCCAGCGGCCAACTGTAAATATGAAGGAGATATATAAACTATTTTTTATCTTTGACAAACATTTTTTGTAATTGGATTTATTGATTACCACCTTTAGACTGCTTCATTCTCCGCTTAGGTATATCTCTTATGCCGAAGTAAAACTGTATTCAATGGAGCAATGTAAATGATTCGCACCGGTGAGGAATTTATCGAATCCATTCGTGACGGGCGTGAAGTATACATGAATGGGGAAAAAATCAGGGACGTCCCTTCCCATCCTGCGTTTAAACCCATAGTCGATATCAGGGCGCGTATATACGACTTGGCTCATGATGAAAAAACGCGACGAATAATGACTTACACCGATGATGAAGGGGAAACGAACGCAATATCACTCAAGCTGCCCCAAACACAACAGGACTGGCATGACAAACGCAGGGTAACGGATACCGTGTTGGATGATATAGGCGGTGTAGTCACCAGAGTTGGCGATGAAACCGTTGGAGAAGTGTGGTCATTATACGATGGGCAGGATATTCTCAATGAAGTGGATCCGCGCTTTGCAGACAACATTAAACGGCACGTTCAGCGCATCACAAAAACCGATCCATTCCATGTGTCTGCCAACACCGACCCCAAGGGAGATCGTTCCAAATCTCCTCAGGACCAGGACCCTGATATGTTGCTCCACGTCGTCAAGGAGACTGATGCCGGGATAGTGGTAAGGGGGGCGAAATACGAAACTGCGGCAGCTTATGCCAACCAGGCCTTCACCAAGCCCACCATAGCCAATTGGGGTAATGCAGCTTTATCCGATTACGCTGTCGGTTTCATCTGCGACCTGGGTTCAAAGGGAATAAAAATGATATGCCGTACCGGTTTTGCAGGTCGCGCGAATATTGAGGATTATCCCCTGACCAACAGGTTTGACGAGATTGACGCGCTTGTTGTATTCGATGATGTATTAATTCCGTGGGAAAACGTGCTGTTCTACCGGCATACCAAGGCAGCAACGTTTATCCGCGCAACCCTGCACAGGTACAGCGCATTCGCTTTCGTACAACGGAATTTGAAAATGGCTGACATGATGATAGGTGCAGCCCTGTACAATGTCAGGCAGACGGGCCTGGAAAAACAACCGGCAGTTCAGGAAAAGCTCTCCACATTGGCCGTATATCGTGAGGGGATTAATGCCCACCTGACCGCAGCAATCGCGACTGCACAGGAAAGCCCCGGCGGATTATTGATGCCGAATCAATCCCTCCTTTACACAGGTCGCGTACTGGCGTGTTCCCAATTACACGAAATGATGCACCTGACAAGAGAACTCTGCGGCGGCCAGGTCTGTATCACCCCGGATGCGGCCGCATTTACCGACAGTGAAAGCGGCGGCTGGCTGGACAAATACTACAGCATCAACAATAACTGGGGTTCTGAAGACCGTCGTAAACTGCTTGCTTTTGCGCGGGATTTATTAAACTCCGACTACGCCGGCCATCGACTCACCTTTCAATTATTTGCGCAATCACCTCCTTTTGCACACCTGGCGGCGGTATACCGTAACTTCGATTGGGATGAACCGTTAAAGACTGCTAAAAAAGCGGCGCGACTCTCCGATAGAATTGATTCAGAACCGGCAAGCAATTAGACTTCAAAATATCCTGGAACTAATGACTGACAACAACATCCACTCTTCATGCCGGCTCACAAACGACTACGAAAGTTCAATACTAAAGAGACGTATCCCGGGCAAAACCTGGATAATGATCTCTGCCAGGCCGTGATTGCCGGTGACACCATCTTTCTGCGCGGCCAGGTCGGGACTGACTTTAACGGAAATCTTGTTGGTGCCGGTGACCCGGCAGCCCAGGCAGAGCAGGCAATGAAGAATGTCGAGCAACTGTTGCGGGAGGCGGGCAGTGAACTAGCACATGTTTGCCGGATTCAGGTCTATATAACCGACCGATCTTATCGCGAACCGGTTTACCGTGTGCTGGGCAGGTGGCTGAAAGGTGTTTATCCCGTTTCTACAGGTTTAATAGTGCAGGGCCTGGCCAAACCGGAATGGCTGATGGAGATTGAGGTAACAGCAGTTATTCCTGAATAAGTAAAATCCATAACCATGACTTTCTCTATCGCTGCAAAGTGCCATCAATCGGAACAATATGGCGTTTCGATTTCGTCTTCCAGTATATGTGTTGCGAGCAGATGTCCCTGGGTGAGAGCCGGAGTCGGAGCTGTGTCTACCCAGAATATCACTTTACCGTCTTTAGGCCCTGCCCTACTGGATAAAATGGAGCAGAATAAAAGTGTCGTAGAGGCGATGAACGAAGTAATGGCTAACGAAGCCGATGCGGATTACAGACAGGTGATTGCCGTAGATTATCAAGGCAGGACAAGCGGATTCAACGGCAACAAGACACTCGGCATCAATAACATCTCACAGGGAAAAAACTGTATTGCCGCGGGTAATTTATTAAGGACTACGGATGTCACGGAAAAGATGATCGACAAATTTCTAGCATCAGACAAGACAGCGCTGGCAGATCGCTTGCTTGATGCAATGGATGCAGGTCTCAAAGCAGGCGGCGAAGCAGGACCTGTTCACTCAGCCGGGCTGCTGGTTGTCGGTGAGAATAGCTGGCCGCTGATAGATTTGCGCGTTGACTGGACAGACAATGATCCTTTAGCTGAACTTCGGGATTTATGGAATAGATACGCGCCGCAAATGGATGATTATATATCACGAGCACTCAACCCCTCATCAGCGCCGGGTTATGGTGTCCCGGGGGAATGATAACTGCAACAACTGGTGATCAGGCAAACAGGTTGCCGGGGTCGAGGGCCTGTTTGAGCCTGTTGCGCAGTTCGGACATGCCGGCGTTATCATAGCCGGCCAATGCCAGGTCCAGGTAACCGGTGCTGATTTGGCTCACGCCAAATCCCCGTTGTGCCATCGCATCGATAAGCGTGTTCAGACACGCTCTCGCCCTGGGCTCTGCCCCGCTTTGATACGGTAAGTAGACACGCTGGATGACGGAGCGCCAACCGACCGCGTATTCCGTCAGGTAGTCGAATCCACTATTGCTCACAGTGTCACCCACCAAGTTGTTCATCTTCAGTACCTGGCGGCCGTCAATAGGCGAGACAAACCCTGCGTACAGGTACGCCTGGCCGGACCAGGTGTTCAGGTTGCCGAACTCAGCCGATGGCCGGCCGCGCATCATGCTCTCCCTGCCGGACAACACCCGGTTTTCGCCCTGCATCTTCAAATCGATCACTGTTGCGCCTTCAATACCTGCAAAGGCGCCCTGTACCATGGGCCATAATACATCGACGTTAGGCGGGGTGTTGTATAACGCGCCGTACAGGGTCCACAATCCCAGGCCATGATCCAGCCTCAGCCTGTCCAGATCGACAGTATTGCCGTTGGTGTAATCCTGCCGGGAGCTGAAGGGGCTCGCGTCGAGCACGGGATTACTGATAACTACCGTGTTCGGTACGATCACGTTGACCTTGAATGAGCGCAATATCTCCACCGCCTGGGCCAGGTCGCCGTTACTTTCCAGGGTGACGGCAAAAGGCTGGTAAGCAGGGGGCGCCGGCATCAGCCATACCCCCATTTTGGTAACGATACCCAGGCTGGATTGGGTAAACAGGCCGTCCAGGTAGGGGCCGTAGGCATATTTCGCCAGTTGCCAGGTATTGCTCTTCGGCATGGCTCCCATGCCCAGCCTGACCAGTTCGCCGTCGGCCAGCAGGACTTCCATCCCGCACTGCATCATCGTGTGATCCCCGTAGGCGGTATAGCCGAACTCCCGGGCAGTGATACTGCCGGCAACGGAATTCAGGCCGTTCCTGTCACAATCAACCCACAGGCCGGTCCCGTTTTGCTCCAGGTGCTCATTCAGTTGCGTGTAACTAACGCCCGGTTCCACCAGGGCATAGGCGGCCTTGCTGTTAACCTCCACGATGTTATTCATCCTGGACTGGTCGATAACCAGGATATCCTTGTCCGTTGCTGAACCGACCATGCCTCCGTTGGCCGCGGCATTGGGCAGGACCCACAGCGATACGTTATTCTCAGTAGCGGCAGACAATACCGCACGCAACTGGTCCACGTCTTCCGGCATGACCACACCCAGCGGCGTCCTGCCGAGCCTTGCGTAACCGCCCTCGATAACAGCGTTATCGCCGGTCAGCACAGCCGCTTTACCCAGCTTTTTCTTCAGGTCGTTAAACAACTCATATTACCTCTGTTATCTCTGTGTCCTTGTGGCTGAAATAGTCTGCTTTCAGTCTGCCCCGTCCGTTTTTGCCGGCGGAATATTCTGCCCGTACTTTTCCGGATGGTCCGGGTCGGCGCGGAACCAGTCCTCCCGCAGGCCGTAGTCTATGGATTCTGCCGGTTCACTGTCGCGCCAGGTGAATGAACAGCGCCGGCAGTAAAATACGGTCCAGACCAGTTCACCCCCTTCCCTGCCCTCGCATTCGGTGCGCAGGTGTTCTTCCGCAGATTGGCAACGGGGGCAGTTCACCGGTTTTCCGCCTCTTTTTGCAGCCGCACAATGTATTTGGCCAGGTCATCGATTTCGGAACCCGTGGGGGGCGCTACGAGCTTGGCATCGCCGCCGATGGGATCGGGCGGCATGAAACTGGTGGCGTCGATCACCAGGCGATGGCCTTTCCCCGGGATCTCCGCGGCCGGGTCGATGAGCACCAGGGGCATATTGGGGATGACGATGATATCGCTGGCGCGGGTGCGCGTGGACAAGGCCCACATCACCTGATTGAGATCGAAGGGATCGACGTCGTCGTCCACCATAATCAGGTTCTTCAGGTACATCAGGCCGTGGGGAGTCCCCAGCGCTCGCATGGCCACCGATTTGGCGAAACCGGCAAACCGGTTCTTCACCGAGATAATCCCGGTCAGGCCGTGCTGGTACAAGGCGTTCACCGCAACGACTTCCGGGAAGTTTTCCTTTAGCTGGGCATAAATGGGGGCAGAAGTGTTCAATCCGATCAAGGTATCGTGCTCGGTCCAGCCCTTGCCGATATAAATACTTTCAAAGATGGGATCGGTACGGTGGGAAACGGCGGTCACCCGGAACAGGGGTACGTGGCGGATACCGCTGTAGCTGCCCGGGAATTCCCCGAACGGTCCTTCCAGGCAACGCTGGTTATTGAGCAGTTCCGCCTCTATCACCATCTCCGCGCCGGCAAGCACATCCATGCCGTTACCGGACCGGGTCAGTTCAATGGGGCTGCCCATCATCTGCGAGGCGTAGGCAAATTCCGATTCATCGTAATTTACCGGGGTGGCGGCAAACATGGCCATGGCGGGGTGGTTGCCCAGCATCACGGCGACCTTCAGCGGGACATCATCCTGTTCCGCCATCAGTATTTGTTGCGCCATATCGTGAGACGGGACTGACAGCAGAGTGAACCGGTCCGGGCCCTGTACCTGGATGCGGTAGATCCCCACGTTCTGTTTGGCAAAATTGTCCGGGTCGCGGGGGTCGCGGCTGACGATATTGGCCTTGGCGATATAAAACCCGCCGTCCAGGGCATTGATCCGGTACAGCGGCAACAGGTCATACAGGTTGATACCCGCTTCAACCCTGTTTTCATGCACCGGAGCATGTTCCGGTTCCACCCTGTTGATCAACGGCGTGTCCGAACCCCAGCGTCCTGCCAGTTCGTAGAACAGTTCCTTGATGCTGGTCCCTTTCGGCTTGCCCAGCAGCAGCGCTATGTTGGAAAAACTGCCGTGCACACCCACGACCAGTCTTTTGCCCGGGTAACCGCGGATCTTGTCGAACACGATAGCCGGGCCGGTCATGGCGTCGCGCCCGGCCGCGACGACAACCTTGCGGATGTCGGGTTCGGGCATTACGGTTTCGGGCCAGGTAATGCACTGGCCGTGCTCGGCCAGCAGTTCGAGATAGTCTCTTATATTATGTATTCGCCCGGCTATGGCCCGGGCCTCGGGTGATAAGGTGACCGTTTCCATGTCCATCAGTGATTTCCTCCCGTGATATAGTCAGTCAGCAGGTCCAACTGGGCGTCGTCAAGCTCACTGGGGCGGAACGGCGGCATCAGTTTGAAACCCTCACGCACCACCAGTTTTACATAGTCCGGCGGCAGGTTATCCCGGTCAAGCAGGGGCGCCTGGTCTGCACTTAGCCTTTCTTCCAGGCGCTGGGTCCCCGGGTGGCCGGGCCCTGCGCCGTGGCAGGCGATGCAATACAGTTCAAACAATGCCTTGCCGTCGGTATAGGTCATTTGCGTGTCCGCGTGTCCGTCCGCCTGTTCACCTGTCCCCGTAGTTTCATCGTTACCACATCCTGCCAGCAACAGCAAGACAGCCAGGAAGGTTGCATGTCGATATCCGGTCATCGTGAATGTTCAACACATTACGATTTTGAAGCCGGCCAGATACCGCTCTTCCCGGGAGACAGGATCCCGACCGGATCCAGCGCCTGTTTCAGCCTGTGGTGCAGTTTCCACAATGCCCCGTCGTTCCAGTTATAGGTGCCGGCAATCTCGTCCATGAAGTTCAGGTGGGTGCGATACTCGCCATACCCCTGTTCGGCAAAATCGTTGACCAGGTGCCCGAAACATTCGTGGGCGCGGCGCCGCTCATCTTCATCCAGACGGTCGAATATGAGCTGGAAGATGTTCAGGAGTTCCCGCCATCCCACCAGGAACTCACCGATATAATCGAAGCCGTATTCGTTCGCCCGGTCCCTTATCAGTGTGAACTGTTTCATGGAATCCTCGCCGGTTACCGGAGAGCGCGGCGAGAAATCGATATGCGCGCCGCTGCCTACCCAGTTCATCAGGCTGAACTCGGTCATGTTCGGCACGCCTTTCATCAGCTTGACACGGTAGCGCCAGGCCGGGTCGTTCGGCCGATCGCCTTCGAAGAAGAACTTTGCGCCGGGTATGCTGCGGAATGCCTCTTCCAGGACTTTCCAGTTGTTGTCCATGATCGGTTCCGGCCCGTACAGGGCGCCGTAGAAATTCCACATGCCGATATCCAGGTCTTGCGCCATCTTGCGGCGATGACGCATGGGCATGGGGCCTTTACCGCTGTAATACTGTTTCCTGGTAGCATTGGGAGCCGCTTCCCAGATCAGGCCCACCGTGGTCGCCGCATTGGGTATCAGCATATTGAGCCGCAAAGGACCGACGATTTCCGTGATCTGGTAGAGATCTTCTTCCCGCGGAAAAGTCACCAGGTAAGGCCGGTAACCCGGGGGTTCCGGCATCAACCAGATTCCCACCTTGCTAACAATGCCGAAATTCGACTGGGTGAACATGCCTTCGACCCACGGCCCGCAGCCATACTTGTACAGGCTGGACGTGGCAGAGCCTGACAGGGCGCCCATGCCGGTATCGACGACAGTGCCGTCGGCGAGTACCACCTGCATGCCGCAGTTCATCAGCAGGTGGTCGCCATAGGGCGTGTAGCCGGCGCCGTGTTCCAACAGGTTGCCGAGGACGCTGCCCCAGCCCGGGGCCGCCGGGTCGATCCATAACTTGCTGCCGCGCCGCTGCAGGTAGTTATACAGTTCAAAGTAGCTGACACCCGGCTCGACCACTGCATAACCATGCTCTTCATTGACTTCGATGATGCGCTTCATGCGGTTCAGGTCGAGAACAAAAAAACCGGGTTTCCTGGGCGCCGGGCCGCCGTAGGCATAATTCTTGCCGGTGGAAACGGTCCAGAGTGGGATTTGATAACTGCGGGCAATTTTCAGGATGGCCTGGATCTCTTCAACGGTCCTGGGCGCCACCGCCGCGGACGGCATGTTTGCCTCGTCGGGCAAGGTCGAATAAACGTCCCGGTAAGTCCTCAGGTCTCCTTCATCATCGGTAAACACCCACTCGTCACCGATGGCGCGGCGCAATTCCGCAACGGCCCGGTTGAACTCGGCAGGTGTCAGAGACTCCGGTAGGGGTTTGTCAGGGGCCTGGTCCGCTGCAACTATCCCGGGATGCACGGCCATGGGCGCGCCGGCAGCCAGGGCGGATGTTTTCAGGAATGTCCTTCTCGTTACCACGGATCAGGAACCCTGGTCCAGGTTGAGCTTCAAGTGCGACCCGTCACACCAGGGTTTGGTCTTCGAGTATTTACAACCGCACAGGGCCACGTGCTGGAATTTGTCCAGTGTGAACTGCATGGGTTCGCGCCTGGTTTCCTTGTGGGAACCATCGCAGAACGGCTGGTTTTTGGAGCGGCCGCAGGCGCACCAGTAATACTCACCTTGCTCCAGGTTCATGAGGTAAGGGGAATTCCGGCTGCCATCCAGGAATTTGGCCTTGACCCATCCGTCTGCGTACGGACTCACCATGTTCAGTTTCAGTTCCATGGACTGGAACAGCCAGCCCCCCTCCTGTTTTACGCAGCGGCAATCGTAAGTGCCCCCAATCCAGTGGGATTCCGCTTCGTCGGTATGGGGATTGGGCACGGTCGCCGATTCCCACAGGTACCAGAATGCAGTTGCACTGAGACCGTCGGGGGCAATATCGATCAACGGGGAAATCATGTAATGCAACGACCACCAGATCTTTTCGCCGGCGATCCCGTGCAGGCCTTGCGCCAGTTTGTCCCGGCCATGATACTTGCCGAAGCCCTTGCATTCCCAGGTGCCGTCTTCGGCGAAACACGGACCGATGGCTTCAGGGTCGTTGCCGCGGTCACAGCCCCTGGCGTACCTGACTATCAGCCGCTGTATCGCCTCCACGTCTTCGAGGTGGGTCAACTTGGCATCCAGCTTTTCCAGCAGTCCCTTTATTTCGGCAAGCTCATTACTCATATCGTTGTCAGGGATTTGTATTCAAGCATTATCACCCTGGCCCCTGGCCCCTAATCCCTATCAAGCCACCCGCCTGGATTTCTGCTTGCGCCCTTCAAGCTCCGCCGCATAGGCCTTGTAGCGCGTAATCAGCCAGCGGTTGAACTGCGGCAGGGTCGCCTCTTTCGGGGCGTAACGTCCGCGCGGCGCAAACCGTGAACGCAGGCCCTTGTGAACGTTGGTGTTGGCGCCGGTATCCTGGTCATTCAACGTTTCCAGACCCATGACGACAGCCTTGAAAATGATATCGAAATTATCCATGCGCAGGGTGGATTTGGGATAGACGAAACCGACCCGGATGGTCATGGCGTTGGCGCCCTGGGGGAGTATGCAGTAATAGAAACAACCGTCGGGCACACAGCCGAAGAACAGGTTGGGCAGGATACAGGCAAACATTACCCGCTTGCGTTCATTCTCGGTCAACCCCTCGATCACGGGAAACAGGCAGCTGAAAGCCGAGGTAAAATTGCCGTCCAGTTCCAGGAACCCGGTAGGATGGTATATGGCGCCGTCATCGAAATCGTCCCATTCCGCGAACGTGGCCAGCTTGGAAGGGGCAAAGTCGTGGGGGCCCTTGTGCAGGTACCAGGTGTGATGGGGTTCGATGGCATTCTCGTGCATGAACTTCCAGTTCCACGGACTTGGTCCCCAGTCCACCGTCGGCACGCCGCCCATCTCTGCAAGCTTGTGGTTTTCTATTTCCTTGCCAAGCCGCTTCAGGCGCGGGGCAAGAGGTTTGGCCTTGCCGTCCATGTTGACGAAGATAAAACCGTTCCACACCTCGGTACGCAATGTCGGCAGGCAATATTTTTGCTGTAATTCACCCAGGCTGGCATGGGCGTCCATTTCCGGGGCGCTCACCAGCTTGCCCGTTTCATCGTAGGACCAGCCATGGAAAGGACAGGTAAAGACACGGGTATTGCCTGTTTCCTCGCCCAGAACATGACCGCGGTGCTGGCACACGGCTGACAGGACACGCACACCGCCGTCGTCTTTACGCTGCACCAGTAGCGGGTCTTCATTTATCGTGACGGAGACGTAATCGCCTGCACGGGGTATGGTGCCGATGTGCCCGACGCAGATCCATTCCCGGTCCCAGACGGCCCGCTTTTCGAATTCAAACCATTCCTCGGATGTATACACTTCCGGCGGCATGGAGACGCAGTCCTTCAGGTCGACATTGGACTCGTCAAGTTGGCCAAGGATTTCATACAGGTGTTCCGTCAACCTGATATCAGATAATGATTGTGTGACATAACCGGCCATGATAACTCCCCCTGGTAAATACGAGATTATGTGAAATAAATTATGCGGTTAGTTCCGCTTTGACAGCTAATAATATACATTAAATTTATCAATATGGAATAGACTGGCGTGCAGCTTAAGTCCTTTCAATCACAAGACTGGAGATTTTTTATGAATAGCGTCCCCGAAAAGAAGCAGATCATCAGTGAGTTCATCACCCGCTGCAATGACTACGCCGACGGCCAGATCAGGAAATACCAGGCCCGGCTGAAACAGGCTGACGCCATGGAAACGCTGGAGATTGAGACGAAGATTTACAACTGGAAGGTTTACAAGGCCTTCAACATCTACACGATTGAAGAACTGAAAACCGACGAACTGGATAGCTGGTTTAACCAGGAATTATAAATTACGAATTAGGAATTCCTAATTCGTAATTCCTAATTCTCAACTCCCCAACGGGCGTGACAGGAAGTCCCAGAAGATAATAAAGAAGATCGTCGACAGCACCAGGGTCAGCAACATGACCGGCAGGCCCTTCTTGAACCATAGCCCCGGGGTGATGCGCAGGCTCGGGTCGTTCTCGTTTCTTGCCAGGCGCTCCGAGATTGTCACGATGAACACGTTTGCCGTCGAACCGATATGGGTGCCGTTGCCGCCCATACCAACGCCAATAGCCAGTCCCCACCACAGCGGCGTCACGTTAATCCCCACCGTCTCCATACTCAAAATGATGGGTATCATGGCTGCGGTGAAGGGAATGTTGTCGATGGCTGCCGACATGATGGCGCCGATCCACATCAGGAGGATGGTCGCCATCAGCAGGTCCTGTTGCACGAAGGGCGTAATATACTGGCCGATATACATGAGGAACTGGCTGTGTTCCACACCCCCCACCAGCATGAACAGGGAAATAAAGAACACCAGTAAGGTAATTTCCACGTGCTCGAAGGTATTATCCATGATGATTTTACGGGAAACATACATCAAGGACACCATGCCGATGGCCGCAACAAACCAGGGCTCCCAGTGAAACTTGTGGTGGAGCATGAAGAGCACGACCATGACCCCGAGGATGACGATGGAAGCGTTCCATACCCTCGGGTTTTTCACCTCTGTCGAATAGTCGGATACGTCTGCCGGCGTCTCGGCCAGTTCCTCCTTGAACAGGTATTTCAGGAGGATCAGCACGCCTATCCAGGCAATCAATACCGGCGGTACCATGTGAATCGCAAAATCATTGAACGAGATGTTTGCCGCGGATCCGATCATCAGGTTCGGGGGGTCACCGACAAGGGTGGCAACTCCGCCCGTATCCGATAACAGGGCAGCCGCCAGCAGGTAGGGTATCGGGGAGATCTTCTGTGCCCGGGCTATCAGGATGATCAGCGGACCGAATATCACCACCGTGGTCACGTTGTCCAGCAACAGTGATAAAACGGTAACACAGGTACCTATCAACGCCAGCAGCAAATACAAACGGCCCCTGCTGAAATTGGCGATCCGATAGGCCAGCATATCGAAGCCGCCGGTCGGGATCATCATGGCAATCACCGTCATCATGGCGCCCAGCAGGAAGACCACGTTCCAGTCCACGGCCTCAACCGCCAGCGTCGGGTCGTAAAAACCGTAAATCTGCCCGACGATCACCATGACCACGGCGCCGCCTGCCGCCACTTTCATGCGTTCCAGGCCGTGTATCATTTCAGTGAAGATCCCGACAAAAGTCAGTGCCAGCACGATTGCAGACACCAGCATCGCCTCGTTGAATACCAACGGGGCATCCACTGATACAGCCTGCCCGTGAACTGTCTCCGCACCGGCGAGCAAGGGGAACAGTCCGATCAACAATATACCGAATACACTTCTTGTTTTCATTATAACGTCCTGAAATTATTAATTATTAAGCCTTCTTTTAAAGTTGTGGCTAAGGCCGCTGCGCACAAGGTTCAAGATTATAAATCGTGAGTCTTATATTATCAATGATACACGACTCATTGGCGGTAAAATCATCCATACGCTTCAGCCACTGGTGCATTATCCGGGTTAAGATATAATAAGCCGCTATGATGACCAGGCAATCACTTAACATGGCCCTCATGGTAGCAGGCGTGGTTGTGCTGGCAACCGTTATCGGCGTGCTTGCAACCATGCACCAGCGGGATAAGACGGAACCCGCCATCCCGGGACTGCTCTGGCCAAATCCCAAGTCCCTGACGGCATTCGCAGCCGTCGATCAAAATAACAACCCGTTTACCCTGACCGACCTGGAGGGGAAATGGTCGTTCCTGTTCTTCGGTTTCACGCACTGCCCTGATATTTGCCCAGTCACACTGGCTGTCATGGACAAGGTGCACAGGCAACTGGAGCAGGCAGAGAACGTACAAACCGTATTCGTGTCGGTCGACCCCGAGCGGGATACTCCGGCACGCCTGGACCAATACGTCACCTCGTTCAATCCGTCATTTATCGGCCTTGGAGGATCGGCTGAACAAATTGCAAACCTGACGGGCCAGATCGGTCTACCCTATTTTCTGGATAAAACGGAGAGTGAGGAAAACTACCTCGTGGACCACGGTGCGTCATTATTCCTGGTCGATCCCCGTGGCCGGCTGGTGGCGATATTTTCGAGACCTCACGACAACCGCAGCATCACCGACAGGTTCAACCGGGTCCGCCGACTCATTGATGGTTAGCCTGCGTCTTCCTTAATGCCGGGATTTTTTACCCTGACCCCGGACAGCCTGCACCACCTGCTCTCCAGGCTGATGTACAAGGTTACCCGCTGCCCGTGGCACCCCTGGAAAAATACCCTGATTCGATTGTTCATCAGGAGATACAGGGTCGATATGAACCTGGCGGAAAAATCCTCGGCCAATGAATATATGACCTTCAATGATTTCTTCACCCGCAGCCTGAAACCAGGTGTGCGCCCCATATCCGGGTCAGGCAACAGCCTCATCTCGCCCGTTGACGCCGCCATCGGCGCAGCAGGAACGCTGAAAGATGGGCAGATTTTACAGGCCAAAGGCAAATACTATTCCCTTGCAGAACTGGTCTACGGCGACGAGGACCACACCAGGAATTATCAAAACGGCAACTTCATCACGCTTTACCTGTCGCCCCGGGATTACCACCGGGTACATATCCCCGCAGATGGAGAACTGGCCTTCATGTCATACATCCCGGGCCGGCTATTCTCCGTCGGTCCCGCGCACACACGCCGCATCGACAGGCTGTTTGCCCGCAATGAGCGTGTAATCACCACATTCCGGTCGGAAATCGGCATGTTCTCCGTTATTTTCGTAGGCGCGATCTTCGTCGGTTCAGTGGCAACGACCTGGCATGGGCAGGTCGCCCCTGCTGCCAAACGGGAATACGCAAGCTGGCATTATGAGCCGGGCATCAGCTTCGCCCGGGGAGATGAAATCGGACGTTTCAACATGGGCTCAACGGTGATCCTGTTGACGGAACCGGGTAAAATCAACTGGACCGTAACCAGCACGCAGGTTTCCATGGGCCGGCAAATTGCTGTCAGGAATTAGGAATGAAGACAAGCAGGGTAGAAACACCCCCAATTCGTAATTCGTAATTCCTAATTCGTAATTCTTAATTTCTCCACGAGCGGTAAATAAATCCCGGAAACGCGAAGACCACGAATAAAAAGAACGTAACCGCGTAAAACTCCCAGTCCTGCGCGTGGGTTTCTCCCTGCATTTTTTTCTCGACACCGAGGGCGAGGAACCCGGCAAGAATATACAGCAGCAACCACTCGAGCAAACACATCCACACCGTTTTTCTCTCCGGCCTGATAAACAGCAGGAAACGTCCGTAAAACCAGGGAATGTTGGCCAGGATAACGGTCAGGATGATCAACAACCAGGTGACATTGCCCGCGGACATCGGCAGGAAGGGACTAACCCATCAGTACCGTGGTACAGATTCGTATGAGTTCTCCGGGGACGAATCCGAGTACCAGCACGGCCAGGCCGTTGAAACTGACCATCAATCGGACTTGCCGGCCGGCAACGATCGCCGGCATGGTATCCGGTTGATCAAAGTACATCAGTTTAACAATACGCAAATAATAATAGGCCCCTACCACTGAAAAGATAACTGCCAGGATTGCCAGCCATATATGGCCGATGGCGATTACTTCCTTGATAACGAACCATTTCGCCCAGAACCCCAGGAACGGGGGGACGCCGGCCAGGGAGAACATGAACACCAACATGATAAAGGCAAACCAGGGATTGAATTCTGCAAACCCCTTGAAATCCGTCAATTGATCGGCTTCATGGTCCGCGCTCCCGGATAAAATAATGAAGCCGAACGCACCCAGACTCATGATGACGTAAGAGATAACATAGAACAACGCCGCTGCATACGTGGCGCCGGCGCCGGCCTCAAGACCCGGCAGGATACCCAGGATCAGGAAGCCGGCATGGGCGATGGCGGAATACGCCAGCATGCGTTTTATATTTGTCTGGGAGATGGCGATGATATTACCTGCCGCCATGGACAGCACGGACAGGATGATGAGCATGCCCTGCCAATCGACGTGCAGCGGTTGCAAGCCGTCAATAAGCAGGCGTACCGCCATGGCAAAAGCAGCTACCTTCGGCGCGCTGGCCAGGAACAGGGTAACCGCCGTCGGCGAACCCTCATATACATCCGGCAGCCAGGTATGGAACGGGACCGCGCCCAGCTTGAACGCGATCCCGACAACAACGAAGACCAAGCCAAAGGTTAACGCTATCCTGCTGCCGGTATGGGAACTGATGTAACCGGCGAGTTCCGGCAATACCAGGGTGCCGGAGAGCCCGTATAAAATTGAAATGCCGTACAACAGCAGTCCGGACGCCAGCGCGCCCAGGACAAAATACTTCATGGCTGCCTCGGAGGCCGTGCCCGATTCCCTGTTCATGGCCACCATGGCGTACAGGGACAGCGACATGAGTTCCAGGCCGAGGTATACGCTCAGCATGCTGTATGCCGATATCATGACCAGCATCCCCAGTACGGCAAACAACCCAATCACGAAAAACTCGCCCTGTAACTGCCCGCGCGCCTTGAAATAATGGTACGAGAACAGGAACGCTACCAGCGACGCGGCACAAACAGTCACCTTCAGCACTGTGCTCAGCGGATCGAGGATGAAGTGATGGTGAAATACCGAAATGCGCTCTTCAGGATTGAAGTAAAGTACGAGAACTATCACGACCACCAGGGAGAGCTGTGCCAGCCAGTAGGTCAGCGGCTTGTTCTCGCTTGTTGAAAACACGTCACATACCAGGACCAGGCAGGCAAGTACCAGCAGCGCAAGTTCCGGGACGACAAACATCATTTCAGCAGTGATCGGCATCATCATAAGATCTTGGATTGCGAGATATGCTCCGCCAGGTGGTTGAGCGTGGTTTCCATCAATTCGAACAGCGGCGCCGGCCACAGCCCCAGCAACAACACGGCGCCGGCAAGCAACGCCAGGAACAGGGTCTCGCGCAGGGAAATGTCCTGCAATTCGGCCACCTGTTCATTCGCCACGTCACCAAAGATCACGCGTTTATACATCCATAACGTGTAGGCGGCGCCCAGGATCAGTACGCTTGCAGCCGCAACGGCAATCCAGGCGTTGGCATGAAAACTGCTCAGGATGACCAGGAATTCCCCGACAAATCCCGACGTGCCGGGCAACCCGGCATTGGCCATGGCGAACAGCATCATAAACGAGGCAAATACCGGCATGGTATTGGCCACTCCGCCGTAATCGGCGATCTGCCGGCTGTGCACCCGGTCATACATTACCCCGACGCACAGGAACAGGGCGGCCGAGATCAGGCCGTGCGATATCATCTGCATCATGCCCCCCGCCAGTCCCATTACCGCGTCAGTGCCCGGGCCGGATTGGCTGATAAGGGAGAACACGATAAAAAATCCCAGCGTGACAAACCCCATATGGGAAACGGATGAATAGGCAATCAGTTTTTTCATGTCCTGCTGCACCAGGGCGACAAAGCCGATATAGACGATAGCGATCAGTGACAACACGATCATGAAGTTCGCCAACTCCGCGCTGGCGTCCGGTGTGATGGGCAGGCTGAAACGGATAAAGCCGTATCCTCCCATCTTCAACATGATGGCAGCCAGGATTACGGAACCGCCCGTAGGCGCCTCAACGTGCGCATCGGGCAACCAGGTATGCACCGGCCACATGGGGACTTTCACTGCAAAGGCAAGCAGGAACGCAATGAATATCCATTTCTGCGCCTCCAGCGACAGCGGCAACCTGTACAGGTCAAGGATATAGAAGCTGCCCATTTTCGAATACAGGTACAGTAGCGCCACGAGCATGAATACCGAACCCAGGAAGGTGTACAGGAAAAACTTGATCGTGGCGTACACGCGCCTCGGGCCGCCCCATACGCCGATGATAAGGAACATGGGGATCAACATGGCTTCCCAGAAGAAATAAAACAGTATCGCATCCATGGACACGAACACCCCGTTCATCAACCCTTCCAGGATGAGAAAGGACGCCATGTACTGGGATAGCCTGGACTCGATGACCACCCAGCCGGCTATCACCACCAGGACGGTGGTAAACGTCGTCAGCATTATCAGGGGCACGGAGATACCATCGACCCCCAGGTGGTAATTTATGTTGAATGTGCTTATCCATTCGGAATATTCCACAAACTGCATCAGCACCGTTGTGGTATCGAAGCGCAGGTATAACAGGATCGACATCAACAGCGCGAACAGGGACACCAGCAGGGTAAACAGTTTGACCGAATCCCGCATCCGGTCGCCGACGCACAGGATAACCAGTCCGCCCAGTATGGGCGCCCAGACCAGTAAACTCAGGATAGGCAGGTATTGAACCATACAGGCGGGCTCACATGAGTTGATGGACGAACACTGCCAGGAGCAACAACAGCCCGATAATCATGGCAAAGGCGTAATGGTACAGGTAACCGGTCTGCAGGTTCCTGATTAACGCTGAAAACCAGCGCACGACACGGGCTGACCCGTTAACCAGGAAACCATCAATGGCGCGTTCGTCGCCCCATTGCCAGAGCGCCTTGCCGGCGTTGCGGGCGCCGCCGGCAAAAACGGCCTGGTAAACTTCGTCAAAGTAATATTTCCTGACAAACAGCCGGTAAGGCAGCGCGAGACGTCCGGCAATTTTACCCGGCCAGTGCGGATACCTGATGTAACACAGCCAGGCAACACAGATCCCCGCCAGCGCCAGCCATACGGGCGCGTGTTTGTACGAATTCACAACAATGTCGAGGGCGCCGGAATAATGCGAAGCCATTTCCTGCAGACCGGCAGCATGCTGCGCGGATACATGGATCGCATCCATGTAATAATCGCCCAGTACCATGGGCCCGACCAGGAAAGCGCCGATAACCAGGGACGGGATGGCGAGGATGAACAACGGCACGGTAACGACTCCCGGCGACTCCTGCAAATGCTCCCAGGTATGCCGGTCCAGGCGCTCCTTGCCGTGGAACGTCATAAAAAACAGACGGAACGTGTACAGCGCCGTAATAAAAACGCCGCTCAGTACGGCCAGGTAGGCGATACCCGCACCCGGCAGTTGCGAGTAATGCACCGCCTCGATTATGGCATCCTTCGAGAAGAACCCCGACGTCAGCGGAAATCCGACCAGTGCAAGCGACCCGATCAGCGCAGTAAACCATGTTACCGGCATATAACGGTACAACCCGCCCATTTTGCGCATGTCCTGCTCATGGTGGAGTGCGATTATCACGGAGCCCGCGGCCAGGAACAGCAAGGCCTTGAAAAAGGCGTGCGTCACCAAGTGAAAGATGGCAATTGAGTAGGCGGAAGCGCCAAGCGCCACGGTCATATAGCCTAACTGGGACAAGGTTGAATAGGCAACAACCCGCTTTATGTCATTCTGGACCAGCCCCAACAGGCCCATGAAAAATGCCGTCAGCGCGCCTATCAGCAGGATCATGCTGAGCGCAACCTCGGACAACTCGAACAGGGGCGACATGCGCGCCACCATGAAAATGCCTGCAGTTACCATTGTCGCCGCGTGAATCAACGCGGAAATGGGCGTCGGACCCTCCATGGAATCCGGCAGCCACACGTGCAGGGGAACCTGGGCCGATTTTCCCATGGCGCCGATAAACAAACAGATGCAGATAAAACTCAGTGCTGACCATTCCAGTCCCGGCACCAGGGATATGGTCGTGTCCGTGAGCGCCTGCGCCTGGCCGAACACCTGCAGGTAATCCAGGGAATTGAAATACGACAGGACGGCAGCAATACCGATCAGGAAACCGAAATCACCCACCCGGTTGACGAGAAAGGCCTTCAGGCCGGCAAAGTTGGCCGACTCGCGCTTGAACCAGAAACCAATCAGCAGGTAGGACACCAGTCCGACCGCTTCCCAGCCGAAAAACAACTGGACGAAGTTGTTTGACATCACCAGCATCAGCATGGCAAAGGTGAACAGGGAGATATAACTGAAAAAACGCTGGTACCCCGGGTCATCGTGCATGTAGCCGATGGTATAGATATGGATCATCCAGGACACGAAACTGACGACTACCATCATGGTCACCGATAGCTGGTCCACCAGGAATCCCACGGTAAAATCCAGTTCACCGAGAGAGAGCCAGGTATACACATCGGCGTTATAAACTTCACCGCCGTCAAACATGAGATGCTTGTAGGCAAGCAGGGACAGGAGCGTGGAAATACCCACGCCGATGATCGTCACCCAGTGCGCGCCGCGCCTGCCGATGACATTCCCGCCCAGGCCGGCAATAATCGCGCCGAGTAACGGCGCGAGCACGATGGCAAGATAGATATGGTCCAGTTTAAATGCCGGCATCATCCCTTCAGAGTGTCCAGGTCCACTACGTTTATGGTATTGCGGTTGCGGAATAAAACGACCAGGATCGCCAGCCCGATGGCGGCTTCGGCCGCCGCAACCGTCAGGATAAAGAACACGAAGACCTGGCCGTGAATGTCACCGAGAAAATGGGAAAAACCGATGAAGTTCAGATTCACGGACAGCAGCATCAATTCGATACACATCAACAGGATAATGACGTTTTTCCTGTTGATGAAAATGCCCGCCACACTGATGCAGAACAGTAGTGCGGCCAGTACCAGGACGTCGCTGAGTTCAACCATCTTGTTGTTGTTCCCCGGTGTTCCCTGTGGCTGAATCCATCTCGACGAGCCGCACACGTGCTTCCCGTTTTACATTGACCTGGTTCCCCGGTTTCGGCGTGCGGGGCGCGCGCGGTTTACGCATGGTCAGGCTGATCGCGGCAATAATTGCGACCAGCAGGATCGCTCCGGCCACCTCGAAGGGATAGAGATATTCGGTGAACAGGACTCTCCCGAGCAACCGGGTATTTCCGATACCGGATTCAACCTGGCCGGCGACCGAACCCGTATCGGGCAGGATATGGGCAGTCCCTACTATCAATCCCATAGCCACCAGCATCAGCAGGGCTACCAGTAACCCGACGGGTAAAAACCGGGAGAACCCTTCCCTGAGTGTTGAAACGTTGATGTCCAACATCATTACCACGAACAGGAATAACACCATCACCGCGCCGACGTATACCAGAATCAACGCAATTGCCAGAAATTCCGCCTGTAATATCAACCAGATAGCCGCGCTGCAGAAAAAAGACAGGATCAGGAAAAGCGCGGAATGTACCGGGTTGCGCACGGAAATGACCAAGCATGCGGACACCACCAGCAACGCGGCAAATATGTAAAATATCGACTGCTCCAACATGATCGGTTTTCAGCCTTACCGGTACAGCGCTTCTGTTGCGCGGTCCCGGGCAATCTGCTGTTCAGCCATATCCCCGACCTCAAGCAGTCTTTCTTTTGTCATCAGCAGGTCGGAGCGCTGTTCGCCGTGATACTCGTAGATGCGCGTCTCGACGATGGAATCGACCGGGCATGATTCCTCGCAGAACCCGCAAAAAATGCACTTCGCCAAATCTATGTCATAAAGGGTGGTGCGACGGGTGCCGTCCTCGCGCTGCTCCGATTCGATAGTAATGGCCACTGCCGGACAAACCGCTTCGCACAGCTTGCAGGCGATACAGCGTTCCTCTCCATTGGGATAACGGCGCAAGGCATGAAGTCCCCTGAACCGGGGCGATTGCGGGGTCTTCTCCTCCGGATACTGCACCGTAATCTTGCGCCTGAACAGGTAACGCCCGGTCAAGCGCAACCCTTTAAATAACTCCCACAATAAAAAGCTCTGCAAATAACGTTTAATTTTCATCAGACACCTGTTTTATTGACGCAATCAGTTGAACCAGGGGCCAACCCCTGCGACGACCATGACTGAAACAACAACAATCCAGATGATGGTAATGGGAAGAAACACCTTCCAGCCCAGACGCATGATCTGGTCGTAGCGGTACCGGGGGAACGTTGCCCTGAGCCACAGGAACATGAACAGGAACAACGACGTTTTCAACAGCAGCCAGAATATGTTCGGCTCACTGAGATAAGGTATGTTTCCGAGCAGCGGCAGACCCTGGAAGGGGGACAGCCAGCCGCCGCAGAACAGCACCGCGGTCAACACGGCAATCAGCACCATATTGGCGTATTCAGCCATGAAGAAAATGGAAAACGCCATGCCGCCATACTCCACGTGAAACCCGGCCACAAGTTCGGATTCGCCCTCCGCGACGTCAAACGGCGCCCTGTTGGTCTCCGCCACGCCGGAAATAAAATAAACCAGGAAAATCGGCAACAGGGGCAGCCAGTACCAGTGCAGGATGCTGCCGCTTTGCGCGGCCGTTATCTGGCCCAGGTTCAGGCTGCCGGCGGCAATCAGCACACACACCAGGGCAAAACCCATGGCAATCTCGTAGGAAACGATCTGGGCGGCGGAACGCATGGCGCCCAGGAACGCGTACTTGGAATTCGACGCCCAGCCGGCAACGATAATGCCGTAAACCGCCAGTGAAGTGAGGGCCAGGATGTATAGCAAACCTGCGTTGATATCGGCGAGCACCAGCGTATCATCGAACGGTATCACCGCCCACGCCGCCAGGGAAGGCGCCATGGCGAGTACCGGCGCCATCACGAACAGGCGCTTGTTCGCCCCGGTCGGAATGATGATTTCCTTGAAAAGCAACTTGACCACATCGGCGATGGGCTGGCCGAGACCCCAGAAGCGAAAACCGAAGAAACCGACCCGGTTCGGTCCCAGCCGGCACTGTATGTAGCCGATGATCTTGCGCTCGGCATAAGTCAGGTAAGCGACACAGAGCAGCAAGGGAAGCAATATCGCCAGAATTTTCACCAGCACTTCCAGGGTATACAGCATGGAAGCCGCATACCCTTCCGGCACTATCCAGCCAACCACGGGAGCGAGCACGTGATCGCTGATGAGATTGAACAGGTTTTCAATCATGGACGTGAGCTTCCCGCATCAAGTTCCTGTCACCGAAACCTGACCCGACAGGGGACCCAGTCCGGCGTTGCCTGCGTGTCCGCCGTGGATCAATACACAGTTGTCCGCAATCGTGTTATCTATCAGTAACGGCATCTGCAGACTGTTTTCCAGGCATGTTACGTTGATGCTCTCCCGGCGCATCACTCCCAGCC
The DNA here is from genome assembly GCA_965208655.1 of Gammaproteobacteria bacterium. Lineage (GTDB taxonomy): Bacteria > Pseudomonadota > Gammaproteobacteria > Eutrophobiales > Eutrophobiaceae > JAAXHV01. The sequence continues at coordinate 362,958 of CBDBPJ010000003.1, read as the reverse complement.
TGCGCGCCGTTTTTCCGTTTATACGGGCAAAGCCGTCAGCCACGTCAGCGGTCTGCTGTAACGCGGGGGCATGGCGCACCAGTGCATCGACGGAATTCATGGGTATATAGCCTATGCGCTGCACACCGCTGCCGGTTGCTTCTATGGTTTCAGGCATACGCCAGGCGCCGGTGTTATCCGGCCGGATATTCTTTGTTATCTCATCCAGTTCGGAGCGGATCTCTCCTGTACTCCCGTATTTAATAGCGGAATTTCCGGATTTAGCCGCCAGGGTAGCTATGACCTCCCAGGCAGGACGGGCACTTCCGGGCGGCGGTACGACCGCACTGAAACTCTGTTGCCGTCCCTCCATGTTCAGGTATGAACCTGTATTTTCCGCATACATTGCCATCGGCAGCAGCACATCGGCATACTTTGCTGCGCTCTTGTATCCTGAGATGGCGATCACACTTTCTGCCCCGGCCATTGCCTGCCGCGCCAGGTTTCCATCGAAACAATCCAGTTCCGGTTCCACGTCCAGCAGTACGTAGGCCGCCATTTGTTGTGCCAGCATGGCAGTTGCATCAAGACCGGCGGTCCCCGCATTTACCATACCCGGCAACCTGTGGGGTACGGCCCCTGCCAGCCAAGCCCCAGCGCTGTTGGCCCCGTGCTCCAGGTAACCGAATACGCCCGCGAGCCGTTGCGCCAGCGTCCCGGACAGGTAGCGCAACAGGGACAGTTGCCGATGGGAAATACCCAGGCTGCCGATGAATACGGCCGGCCTTTCCGCGTTGACGAGCGCCCTGGCGATGTTTTTATGCAGCTGTCTCGGTCTTAGCGCTGCCGGCAAGCCGGTCAGTGCGGTTTTCCTGCCGCTCAGCGCAACAGCAGCCTTCAGGACCGCGGCCAGTTCATGCACGATATCAGCCGGAGCCGCAATGGATTTAGCGGCGACATCAAAATTGAAACTGAAATCGACCGGGTTGATGACCATCACCTGCGCGCCGGCCAGTGCGGCTTTACGCAGGCGGTGATTGAAGATTGGCTGATCCTTGCGCGGAAAACCACCGACGACCAAAACCGCATCAAGCTGCTCCACGCCTGCGAGAGAGACCCCGAGACCGGGGTACGCCGGCGCGGCTTCCTGGTCGCTGAAGTCCGATTGCCGCAATCGATGGTCGATGTTGTGGGACCCCAGTCCCCGCATGAATTTCTGTGCAAGGTAATGTTCTTCAGAAGTGGCCGACGGGGAAACCAGAGCCCCGATTTTCCCTGCCCCGTGCCGGTCGATCACGGCGCGCAGTTTACCTGCCGCATACTTTATTGCCGTATCCCAATCGACTTCCTGCCAGTTATCCCCATCCCGGACCATGGGAACCGTAAGACGCTCGCCGCTGTTCAGCCCCTCATAACTGAAACGATCGCGGTCTGACAGCCAGACCTCGTTGACAGCTTCATTTTCTGCAGGAACAACACGTTTGACCCGGTCATTTTTTACATGAAAATGCAGGTTTGAACCTACCGGGTCGTGGCCTGCGATACCGTTGTGCTGGCTCATCTCCCAGGTACGCGCGCTATAGCGGAACGGCTTGGAGGTCAGCGCTCCCACCGGGCACAGGTCAATGACATTGCCGGATAACTCGGAGGTCATGCTGTTTTCGATATAGGTGCCGATCTCCATGAACTCGCTACGGCCGGTTGCGCCCAGTTCGCGCAAACCTGCGACCTCCTCACCGAAGCGCACACAGCGGGTACAGTGGATGCAGCGAGTCATGTCCGTCTGCACCAGCGGCCCGATGTTCTTGTCCTGTACGACCCGCTTTTTTTCCTGGTAACGGGACACGTCCCTGCCGTAACCCATGGCCAGGTCCTGCAACTCACATTCCCCGCCCTGGTCGCAGATCGGGCAGTCCAGTGGGTGGTTGATGAGCAGGAATTCCATAACTGATTTCTGCGCGTCCAGGGCCAGTTCCGATTTGGTATGGACTTTCATTCCGTCCATCACCGGCGTGGCGCAGGCGGGCAACGGCTTGGGCGCCTTTTCCACCTCCACCAGGCACATCCGGCAGTTGGCCGCGACGGACAACTTGTCGTGGTAACAGAAACGCGGTACGTAGTTGCCGATACGGTCGGTCACCTCGATCAGCATCTGGCCGGGCCGGGCCTCTACTTCCTGACCGTCAACCTCAATCTTTATCGTTTTTTCAGACATTTACCAAGCTACGGCCATCATTATTGATCATGTACTCGAACTCATGCCGGTAGTGTTTCATGAAACTCTGCACCGGCCAGGCCGCGGCATCGCCCAGGGCGCAGATGGTCCGGCCTTCTATCTTGTTGGCTACGTCAACCAGTTTGTCCAGGTCTTCCATACGCCCCTGGCCGTCGATGATGCGGGACAGCATGCGGTATAACCAACCGGTCCCCTCGCGGCACGGGGTGCACTGGCCGCAGGATTCGGCAAAATAAAAGCGTGATATACGCCGCAGCATGCTGACCATGCAGGTGGTCTCGTCCATAACGACCACCGCGCCGGAACCGATGGATGACCCCGCACTGCGCAGGGAATCATAATCCATGTTGGTTTCCAGCATTATCTCGCCCGGCACGACGGGTACCGAGGAACCACCCGGGATGACCGCCTTCAGTTGCCGCCCCTGCCATATACCGCCGGCCATTTCCAGCAGTTCGCGGAACGGCATGCCCAGCGGCACCTCGAAATTACCCGGTTTTTCCACGTGGCCGCTCACGGAAAAGCACTTGGTGCCGCCGCTGTTCTCCACTCCCACGTCGGCGAACCACTGCGCTCCCCTGCGTATGATTGTCGGCGCAGAGCAGAAACTCTCCGTATTGTTGACCGTCGTGGGCTTGCCGTATAAACCGTACTGCGCGGGAAACGGCGGCTTGAACCTGGGTTTGCCGGGCTTGCCTTCCAGGGATTCCAGCAATGCCATTTCCTCACCACAGATATACGCGCCGGCGCCCAGCACCGAATAAATATCGATATCGATGCCCGAACCATGGATATCCTTGCCCAGGTAACCTGCGTCGTAGGCCTCCTTCAGGGCATCCTCGAAGCGCCGGTACGGTTCGTCCATGAACTCACCACGGATATAGTTGTAGCCCACGGAAGCGCCCATGGCGTAACAGGCGATGGCCATGCCTTCAACCAGGGAATGGGGATTAAAGCGGAGGATATCCCGGTCCTTGCAGGTGCCCGGTTCACTTTCATCGGAGTTGCAGACCACGTATTTCGGGTTCGGTGCGTCAGGGTTCATGAAACTCCATTTCAGGCCCGTGGGGAAGCCCGCACCGCCGCGCCCGCGCAGACCCGAGCCCTTGATTTGCCCGGTTACATCCTTGGGCGGGATTTTTTCGTCAAGAATCTTTTTCCAGGCCTGGTAGCCTTCAACCCGGCGGTAGTTTTCCAGGGTCCAGGGTTGCTCATACCTGAGCGTGGCATAACAGACCGAATTGATGGCTTCCCGGTTCATCAATCCAGCCCGTCCAGTACTTCGTCCACCAGTTCAGGTGTCAGGTTCACATGGTATTTATGGTCGACCATCATCATGGGCGCGCCACAGCAGGCCGCCAGGCATTCCTCTTCCTGTTTCAGGTAAATGCGGTTATCGCCGGTGGACTCGCCGGTTTTTATACCCAGTTTCCTTTCGATATGGGCGACGATATCGTCCGCGCCGCGTAGCATGCAGGAAATATTGGTGCATACCGACACGCTGTGGCGGCCGCAGGGTTCGGTTTCCAGCATGGAATAAAAACTGCCTACTTCATATACCGCGATGCGCGGCATGTCCAGGTAGTCTGCCACTGCGTCCATCAACTCCCTGGTCAGGTAACCCTTGTTTTCATGCTGTGCCTCGCGTAGCGCCGCCAGCACGGCCGACTGCTTCCGGTCTGCCGGGAAAATTGCGGTCCAGCGATCAATTTCCGCCCTTACGCGGCTGGATAACCTGTTGCGCATTGTTACCTGTCGACCTCGCCGAAAACAATATCCTGGGTCCCGAGAACCGCAACCACGTCAGCCAGCATGTGTCCCTGGACCATCTCGTTCAGGGACGAAAGGTGGACAAACCCGGGGGCGCGCACTTTCAGGCGGTATGGTTTATTGGCGCCGTCCGAGACCAGGTAGATCCCGAACTCGCCCTTGGGGTGTTCTACGCATGCATACACCTCCCCCGGCGGTACGCAGTAGCCCTCGGTAAACAGCTTGAAGTGGTGGATCAGCGACTCCATGTCATCTTTCATCGTTTCCCTTCTCGGGGGAACCAGTTTGTGATCGTCAACGATCACCGGGCCCGGATTATTGCGCAGCCAGTCCACGCACTGCCTGATGATCGCATTCGACTGGCGCATCTCCTCAACGCGTACCAGGTAACGGTCATAACAATCCCCGTTGACGCCGACCGGGATGGCAAAGTCCAGTTGATCATAGACTTCATAGGGCTGTTTTCTGCGCAGGTCCCATTCCACGCCCGAACCCCGCAGCATGGGGCCGGTAAAGCCCAGTTCTATCGCCCGCTCGGGCGAGACTACGCCTATGCCCACGGTGCGCTGTTTCCAGATCCGGTTATCGGTCAGCAGGGTTTCATACTCGTCGATGCGATCGGGGAACCGATCGGTAAAATCGGCAATGAAATCGAGCAGGGAACCCTGGCGATTACTGTTTATTTTCTTTACTTCCGCTTTTGAGCGGTTAGCCGTCACCTGGTAGGCCGGCATTTCCGCCGGCAGGTCCCGGTAAACGCCTCCGGGCCGGTAATAGGTCGCATGCATTCTCGTACCGGATACCGCCTCATAGACGTCCATCAGGTCTTCCCGTTCCCGGAAACAATACAGGAACATGCTCATGGCGCCGATATCCAGGCCATGGGCGCCCAGCCACATGAGGTGATTGAGCACGCGGGTAATCTCATCGAACATGACCCGGATATAGCGGGCCCGTATGGGCGGCGTCACACCCAGCAATTTTTCAATGGCCAGTACGTAAGCGTGTTCATTGCACATCATGGACACGTAATCGAGACGGTCCATGTAGCCGATGCTCTGGTTGTAGGGTTTGCTCTCCGCCAGCTTTTCCGTGCCCCTATGCAGCAGGCCGATATGGGGGTCGGCGCGTTCGATCACCTCTCCGTCCATCTCCAGCACCAGGCGCAACACCCCGTGAGCGGCCGGGTGCTGCGGGCCGAAGTTCATCGTCATGTTGTGGATTTCAGGCATTTTTAAAACTTCCAGGGGTCAGAGCAAAAACTCCAGGGGAGTTTTTGCTCTGACCCCAAATATCATTGTTAACCAGGTTAACCGCCATGGTTTTGTCCCGGTTTGGCGTAGCGGTTGTCATGCCTGATTGTTTTCGGTACCAGCACGCGGTTTTTGATCGTCACAGGCTGGTAAACCACCCGGCGCTGCTCCGGGTCGTATCGGACTTCCACGTTGCCCTCCAATGGAAAATCCTTGCGGAACGGGTGCCCCCTGAAACCGTAGTCCGTCAGTATGCGCCGCAGGTCGGGATGTCCTTCGAACAGGATGCCGTACAGGTCGAAGGCTTCCCGTTCGAACCAGTTGGCGCCGGCCCAGATTGGGGTGACCGAAGCAATTTTTGCCGGCTGGCCTGAGATAAAACAGCGCACTCTCAGGCGCCGGTTATGCTGCAGCGACAGCAGGTGGTAGACCACCGCGAAGCGATTTTCGATGTCCTGGGTATCGATATAGACACCCTGGCTGACGCCGCGGCTGAAGCCGGTGCGGGTCGTATCCTGCGTTTCCCAGTCCGCCTTGCCGTAGGACAGGTAATCGACCCCGCACAAGTCGCTCAACTGGTTGAAAGCGAGGGCCTCATCATCCTTGAGGACCTGGCAGACTTGCGTAATGTCGCCGGAGCGGACTTCTATGGTCAACTGGCCGGTTTCGTGCTTGTCATCAAGAATTCTGGCGCCCAGGCGCTCGCGCAGGTCGGTAATAAGCGTATCCATTAGTGAAGTAAAGCTTTTCCTATCTTCTGAGCGTGTTGGTGCTGGTACGCTTGATCTTTTTCTGCAATTGCAATACACCGAACAGCAGGGCTTCTGCCGTGGGAGGACAACCCGGCACGTAGATATCCACCGGGACGATTCTGTCGCAGCCGCGTACAACGGAATAGGAATAATGGTAATAGCCGCCGCCGTTGGCACAGGATCCCATGGAAATGACCCACTTGGGATCCGGCATCTGGTCATAAACGCGGCGCAGCGCCGGCGCCATCTTGTTGACCAGCGTTCCCGCAACGATCATGACGTCGGACTGCCTGGGGCTGGGCCGGAATATCACGCCGAATCGATCCAGGTCATAGCGTGACGCGCCCGCATGCATCATCTCAACCGCGCAACAGGCAAGGCCGAATGTCATCGGCCACAGTGAGCCGGTACGCGCCCAGTTCACCAGGTTGTCCACCGTGGTGGTAACGATGCCCTGGTGGTGAATCTGTTCTTCAGGGTTCATTTTACTACTCCCAATCCAGGGCGCCCTTGCGCCACTCGTAGATGAAGCCGATGACCAGGACCGCCAGGAACAGCATCATGGCCCAGAAGCCGACCATACCCACGTCGCGCAGGGCGACCGCCCAGGGAAAGAAAAAGGCGATTTCCAGGTCAAAGATGATGAACAGGATGGCAATGAGGTAATAGCGCACGTCGAATTGCATCCTGGCGTCCTCGAAGGCATCAAACCCGCATTCGTAAGGAGACTGTTTCGCTTCGTCGGGGCGATTCGGGCCAAGGAAATAGCCGAGGACGAATAAAACGCACCCGAAAATGAGTCCGATAACCAGGAAGATCAGTATTGGCAGGTAACTCTCAAGCATGGGGAGAGATTATACCAGTATTACGGCACAAAAATAAGCTTGGCTTTGAAGGTGATCAAAGGCATTGGCTGATCGGTGCCGGCAGTTAAACCGGAAGGATTTGTCTAGCCGGCCACCATGGTAATCCCGCAATAACGACACCTGCAGAACACCCGTTTCTACCAGTTTTTTTGCATCAGAAAAAACATAAATGAAGCCGTCCAGGCAATTAATACCAGGCCGATTAATGCTTCAAGACCGGCAAGAAACTGTAACGGCCCGACCGGGACAATATCGCCGTATCCCAGGGAAGTATAATTAATAAGAGAGAAATAAACACAGTCCAGCAAGGTTGGATTGAAATTGCCGTGGATGTCCCCGGATATTTCAATATTACCGAATTTTTCAAATGTGATGAGTACGTGATAGGCGACTGCGAATATACACACTTCGACGATATGGGCCAATAAACAGCCGACCAGGCCGATTAAAATCCGCAACCTGTGACTCACGTCAATTCCAGGCAGGCGCAAAGAAATCCAGGCCAATGCTTCGTAGTGTATGGCCACGGCCAACCCGCTTACAAATAAATTAACAACAATAAACAGCATTGAGGAACGATACCACAGTTGTTATTCCTGGCCGTATTTCCCGCCAATCCGATTGTCGCCGCCGGATACTGTTTAACTCAGTATTCTTTCAATGGTAAAGGAAATACTGTAGCGTTTGAATTGATCATCGAGCAACGGCTCGACGGAATGTGGAAGGTATTGAGGGAACAGTATTAACAGGGATTCCCTGGGAGATATCTCTTTAAGCGCTTCGTAGTAGTGTGACCCCGATGGTTTGATTACCTGTCTTTTAATTATATAGCTGGGATCATATATGATGAGCTCCCCGCCTACACCGGTTTCCTCGAAGATGGTTTGCGGGTTGAAATCATCCAGGTCTTCCTCTTTGTTTTCCCCATCCTTCATCAGCGATGCCGGATAATAGACACCTGTTGCGATGACCGCGCCGGAACCATGAATGTGATACATGGAATGTCCCCCTCCACCTGACATACAGTTGGCCCATAAACCGGCACATTTAACGGAACTGGTTTCAGCGAATTTGATATGAGCCAGGTAGGTCGCGGCAGTTGCTTCGATGTGTTTTTGCAGTTCCAGAAAAGAAGCGTACTTCTTTTCGAGTCCGGATTCCGATTGCCACGCTGAAACAAAACTCCTGGACGCGGAAGATGCTTCCTGTTCCATCTCGATATGAATATCGTCCATTAATCTCCGGTTTAACTCCCTGGCGCTCTCTCCAAAATTATCAATGACCAGGGGAACCGGAAATAAATCAGCACAATTAATGTTATGTTTTATCGTTTCAGCCAAGGTTTAATCCTCTGGTGTAGTATTCGACGGGTCCAGAAAGGCCGGCCATGGAACCATGCCGGACCCGGCAGGTGTTTTCCCGGACCATAGATAGGCGGCCTTGTATGCCGGTTCGGGACAGGTTCGGGCCGGGTCTATTTGGCCTGCAGTCCTGACCTCCAGTTCCACCGCGAATGAATTCGCCGCCAATTGTTCAATCCCATGACTGACATTGGCATCCACGTAATTGACCTGGGAGATGAACACTACGTAGTCCATCCCGGGTTCCAGTAACGCTGGCGGCATTGCCGTTGACGTTGTACTGAAGTCGGTAAACCCGTCCTCATCCTCCGGTGCGCCACTGGTATATATGACCTTGCCATGACAGTCACTGACCAGCACAAATACCAGGTCATCCCAGTTGGTTCCTTCCAGGGGGGCGCCGATGGTAAACGGGTCCCAACTGATTCCCAGTGACATATCAGGATCTATTTTATTAAAGTCGGTCACCGGTTGACCGGACTGGGACAGATAAATCGGGCTTGTGTCCGGGATTTGGGTACGTAATTCCGGCCCGCCAATCCGTATCGGATCGAGTTGAATATTCCCCCCGGGCCCATGTATTTCCCATACATACTGGGTGGAGGCATGATGTGCAGCCTCAAGCGACGCCAGATCATCATAGGACTTTGATTTTCTTGTGTAGAACAAGCCGTTTGTGAATGCGTACGGATCTTTTTCACTGTAGCTTGCCAGAGGCGTATCGCTCCCGTTAACGTACAGCAAAGAGTCTACATTTCTGATCGTTGATCTTTTCGCATAAATGACCTCCGCCAGAAAATGAAAATCGGTAGCTTTCAACTGTCCGTGATGGTCCTGAGCGTATGTGACATACTTTTCTACCCAGGTCATATCCATGTCGCGGACCGGTCCTGAGATTGCAGGGCAGGTATAAAGACCAAAAAAACCCATAGATGTAACAAACAGGAGGCATTTTGGAATCCGGTAAAGCATAGACGTTCTCCCTGTTAAGCGTTTGATCAATCGATGTTGATACCGGCGTTTTTCAGTTTATCAACCAGTGGCAGCAACTGCTGTTCATAGTAACTCCATTTGCCAACCGACGACTTGTACAATGGCTCTCTTACCTGGCTTGCACTGCCTGTCGTGGATGCCTGCTCGTTAAGATAAAATTCAAGACAGGAGTCTTCCCACTCCAAATCGAGATAATCAAGCAGGTTCTCTGTCGCCTTTTTTTGATCAGCGACGATATCTTCATACTGGATGTCATACAACCAGCCGTCCGGCAGTATCAGTCGCCAATGTGCCATTAGGCGGTGGTGCTGAATATAATATTCGCCCAATTCATCCAGGTCGTAGGAAAAAGGATAGGCATTCTTAAAGAGATATTTATACATGGCAAAACAGGCATCAACGGGATGACGGTTGACGTGGACTACTTTCGCGTTAGGCAAAGCCAGGTAGATCAATCCGATATATAAACTGTTCAACGGTAGTTTATCGATAAAGCGGGAAGCGTCACCCGTCAACGGTTTGACGGCACGAACATAATTTTGACCCAACCTATTCATGTCGGCTGTTAATGAAGCCCTGGGCAAATGCAGACGCGAGGGTTGTTTACCTTCATTTTCAGCAGCGATTAACTTCATTAACTCAATGGCAAAATCATTCAGCTCTCCGGCACTGGTTACCATACTGTGGGATGAAATTATTCGCTCAACCAGGGTGGATCCGGTCCTGGGCAAACCGAGGACAAAAACCGGCGCATCAGAGACATGGCCATTTCCATTTGCAGCCTCAACTGATTCCTTAGTGAACGCATCTTTTATCGCCGCAAAAATTTTTATATCGTCCTGAAGATCATAGCGCTGATTATTACGCCGCAAAGATGCCCCCTTCTCGAGAAACTTAAACGATTCATCATAATCCTCAAGGTCCTCCAACTCTTTTGCCAGTGCGTAAGCCACCTGAACGCCGCCGCGCCAGTTCCTGACTCCTTTTTCCAGGCGCTCTTTCAACTCATCTACGTGATTATCGTCTCTTGTCTGCTTGCTTAATGATGAGCGAAGATTGAGCATCTCATAATCGTTGGGATCTGTCGCCAGGGCTTTGTTGCACGCCTGCCCGGCTTTATCCACGTCGCCGAGGAAGCGATAGACCGTAGCCATACCGCGTTGCAACTCGTTACGGTCCGGCTGTATTTCCTCGGCTTTCTGATACCAGGCCAGCGCGCCTTCATGGTCATCACACCGCACCAGGACAGAGGCCAGCATCAACTGGTCATCGACTTCCGTCACCCCGGATTTATCGGCAGCATCAACAGACTGTTTCGCTGCTGTAACAAATCCTGCAAGAATGGCGCAGCGCGCCCGCTGCACGTGACGTCTGGCATTATGCATATCCAGCTTCACCGCATGGTTTACCTCCGTCCAGGCGTGACTTATCTTTCCCTGGCGTAAGGATATCTCACTTGCCAATGCCCATACGGAAGCAACGGAGTCATGGGTTGTCTTGACCTGTGCAATTGCGGCTTCTGCTGCCGGCAGATTTCCCTGTTGCATCAGCGACGATGCCGTCGCCAGTTGTTCATTCAAACTGCCGGCAGTGTTTTCCATAACTACTGCCGGGAGCGATGTCTGACCAGTTCAGTCGCCAAGGAAAGTGTGCACTGTACAGATTCGAGAACAGGTACGGCCAGGTTCGCACGCAAATGATTAATTACTGCCAAACTGCCGTAACCTACGATCACGTCCGCCCTGTCTTCCCTGATTGCAAGTCGCGCCTGTTCCAGCATTTTCCCCGGCAGGTCGTCCCGTTCGGCTGCAAAATCCAGGCTGGTGGATTGAACGGCGCGTATTGAGGCCAGCTTGTCCAGGAATCCGTAGTTACGCACCAGATCTTCAAATACGCTGAATGTAATCAAACCTGAGGTTGTTTTGTTCGGAAGTAAAACGCAGATTCGGCGTCCCAACAGGGAGCCCAGATGCATTACGGCTTCACAATCCCCCACGACAACGAGCTTGTACACGGCTTCTTTCATGGCTTCAATACCGGGGTCAAGCAAACAACCCGTGGTAATGGCATCGAAACCCTCCTGTTCTGCCTGAATTGCAGCCTGGACATTATACGGCGCGACAAGGTCATGATCATAGGCGCTCATGATAGAAGTAACAGGGGCGTCAGGCAGATCCCGAATGGTTACTTCAACATCGGGAGCTATAATTTCATCAACAAGCTCCCGGGTTACCGCGCCCCATGACTCCAATCCGGCGCGTATGGCAATCATTGCGCAAACGCGGATTGGTTGTTTTTTGTTCAGAGATGTATAACCCTAATCACTGATAAGACCACTTGAAGCGTAATCCGAAGGTCTGGGGTTTGATCACCCCATATCCTTGATCCTGCTCACCAAAGGAATCCGGCGATGACACAACCGAGGTTGCGCGGGTGTTTGAAACATTTTCTCCGTATGCGGTAATACTGTAATTATCCCTTGCCCAGGTAACGGAGAGATTCCAGACCGCGAAACCATCCAGCGGCACAAAATTTTCAGATGCAAGCAACGGTTGATCGATAAAGGCGCTGTTGGTGTCACTGCGGTAAGCCAAATCCGTATAAAAAACAAGTTTTGATGTCGCCAGGGGATATTCGTACTGGAGATGGCCGAAAAACGTGCTCTCCGATGAACCCGGCAATGTCGTACCATCCGGAACCGTGGTCGCAGGATTGCCTGACTGCTGCTCGAACGGATCGGTGGTCTCTGCATCTATATAGGTATAGCTGAGCCCGAATCCAAGTTGGTCGGTCAGGTAGCCATTCAATTCCAGTTCCAGGCCGCGGGACCGGGCGCCGCCTATGTTGTCCACAAAGGCGATGCCGAATGGTGAAAACAGGGTTGATTGAAAATTCGTCCAGTCCACCCAGAATGCCGTGGCCGTGTAATTGACCTGCGCGTTCCAGGTGCCCTTGATTCCGATTTCGTAGTTCTCTGCATCATCTGACTGAAACCGGAGAATATCGGAATAATCGTTACCAAACGGATCTATCTCGGGCAACTGGTTGGCGCCGCCAGCTCGAAAACCCTGTGACCAGGTAAAAAAGGCCAACATGTCATCAGTCACTTCGTAAGAGGTATTCACCTTGAAAATTTCATCCGACACCTCGTTTTCCGTCGGGTTAATGCCACCGAGCAGAAAATCATCTGTTGCAGTACCGTAATAGAAAAACTCAAATGTCCGGGATGCAAACGGCAACGGGATGCCCGAAGTTCCATCCAGTTCCTGATCGAAGATACGGATTCCACCGGTGACCTGCCAGCGATCAGTAATATTTAAGGTCAATTCGCCAAACACGGCCATATCCCTGAATTCCTGTTCGGTGCCACCCGTTGCCAAAGTGTCGGTAAAATTCAAAGGGGGATTCAAGCCAAAATACGCATTGGCGTAATCACTTACGCCAAACAGGGGTTGAAACAGGTCGAAATCCAGGTCGTTCTCCAGGTAGAACCCGCCTGCTACCCATTCGAACCTCCCTCCAGCCTCTGATACCAGGCGGATTTCCTGGGTAAATGTCTGCGAGTTTTGACCGCGGATAATCGGCGAAATAATACGGGGCAGGCCGAAGTAATACTGCGGAATATTGGTTCTCAGAAATCCGGATGATTCAGAAACGCTGTCTATATTAATCTCGGAATACGCAGAAGCCGACGTCAACCTGGCAAATCCGAGGTCGAACTCCACATCAATATTACCCAGTTGTATGGATGCATCATGCGGATCGGTAAATGCCTTGTACATAACATACTCTTCACCGGTTCCATATTCCGGGTTATCTTCGTAGCGACTGCCTACTTTGGTCTGTTGATAATGGTAATTCACATTCACATCCATCCGATCGCTGGGAACGAAACGCAGACTGACACGGGCAAAAGTAACTTCCGCGTCATTGACGTCTTCCTTTTCGGGACCATATGCAGGCAGGCTGCCGAGAATATCTCCGGGGTCAGCCAGCACCACCGCGCCAGGATCTTCCGGCGTACCCGTCTGCTGTACCAGGCCGAGCGCATCGATGAAACCGGGAATCTCTTCATAACCGGCAGTAGCCCGCACTGCGAACGCTTCGCTGAGCGGTACGTTGACGGTGAAATTTCCCTCGTAGCCGACATCATCGGATTTCTTGGTCAGGGAAGCTTCTGCATTCACATCCAGCGTGAACCCGTCAAAATCCGGTTTATTGGGAATAAATCTGACCGTGCCGCCAACTGAACCTGAGCCGTAGAGTGTGCCCTGCGGTCCGCGCAACACCTCTACTCGATCGAGATCAACGAGTTTTAATGGAAAAAATACCGGCGTCTCGCCCACGTAGGTTGAAACCGTTGCCTGACCGATACGGGGGTTGTCGTCCTCATTGCCGAGGGTGTTGGCATTTAATCCGCGAATATTGAAATTGTTCCGATTACCCGACACCCGTGGTCCTTCATCGAATGAACTGAGACCCGGCACCATGCGAAGCATCCCGGAAATGTCACTGACGCCCGCTGCTTCAAGCTGGTCGGCGGATAATGCAGTGACGTTATAGGGAACATCTAGGGCTGATTCCGAGCGGCGATTGGCGGTGACGAGTATCTCTTCCAGAACCGCACCCGAAGCTTCCTCCTGCGCCTGGACAGAAGTTGACTGTATTGCAAGACCTACAGCAATAACAAGTGGTTTGCGAATGAACGCTTTCATTGTTTAATCCCCCCGTAACTACCTTGATAGACAATAGGATAAATAAGATACTGGCCAATCGTTGTATAATTATACTATTGCATCCGGATGTAAATAACAAATGGCCCCGACACTGTTTACCAACGCAAACCTGTTTGACGGAGAAACGGACGAACTCAAGCAGGGTTATCATGTTCTTGTTGAAGGAACGGGCATCCGTGAGGTGTCGGATCGGCCGCTCCGGTTTGCTTCGGCAGAAACAGTCGATGTAAAAGGCAAGACGCTTATGCCGGGATTGATCGATGCCCACGTCCACGTAACCGACCACGACGTCTCCCCTGCCCGGCTGCAGGAACTGCCGCCGTCATGGGTAGCGTTGAAAGCAGCGAAACTGATGCGGGAAATGTTGTTTCGCGGATTCACTTCCATACGTGATGCCGCCGGCGCCGATAGCGGACTGTCAAGAGCGGTGGAGGAAGAATTGATTATCGGCCCAAGGTTGTTTCATTGCGGTCGCGGTCTCAGCCAAACCGGCGGGCACGGCGACTTCAGGGAACCCGGTAATAATGCTGTTGCCTGCTCATGTAGCGGGGCCGGCATGACCATTATCGCCGATGGTGTATCGGCAGTAAGAAAAGCGGCTCGGGAGGAATTACGCAAAGGCGCCCACGCAATTAAAATTATGGCTTCCGGCGGGGTCACCTCCCCAAGCGACCCTCTCCTGGGCCTGCAATATTCAGAAGATGAAATACGCGCTGCCGTTGAAGAAGCTGAACACCGTGGAACGTACGTCCTTGCGCACGCATACAGCGATGAAGCAATCCGCAGGTCGCTGGAATGTGGTGTTCGTTCCATAGAACACGCCAATTTCATTGAACTGGAAACAGCGTTACTTGCCACACGATCCAACGCCTTCGTTAATCCTACCCTGGTAACCTACCAGGCGATGATCGACCGTGGAAAAGAAATTGGCCTGCCTGCCTACAGCACGGAAAAAGTCTCCGTGGTTCACCAGGCGGGGCTTAAAAGCCTGGAAAATTTAAAAGAAGCAGGAACCAATACCGGGTTTGGGACAGACTTGTTCGGCCCTTTACATGATATGCAGTCCCGTGAATTTGAGATTCGCGCCGAGGTACTGTCACCGTTTGAAATATTACGCTCTGCGACGAAAATCAACGCTGAACTGCTGAATATGAATACCAGGCTGGGTTGTATCAAACCCGGTGCTTTGGCTGATATATTAATCGTGGACGGCAATCCGTTGCGCAACATTTCGATCCTGCAACAACCGGATACTACGATTACCCACATTATGAAATCGGGCACGTTCTACAAACGCCCGAACTAACCGGCGACCATTGCTTGACAGGGCTAATATCCGATGCGGCGAATAGGAATTGACGTCGGCAGCACCCACACCGACGCGGTTATCATGGATGGCAAGGATATTACCGCTACATTTAAAGCGCCGACCAGCACCGATATAGCAAGCGGTATTGTCTCGGCTGCAAAGACAGTTCTTTCTGATTCCCGGATGCCGGGTTCTTCTATTGCAGCCGTCATGATTGGCACAACGCAATTTACCAATGCCGTTGTACAACGCCGCGGCCTGGCCAGGGTGGCAGCGCTGCGGGTAGGCGCGCAGTCAACCTCGGCCCTGCCTCCGTTTTATGATTGGCCGCCCGATCTGGAAGAGGCAGTCAAGGGACACGCCGCCATGATAAATGGCGGTCATGAATTCGATGGTAAGCCAATTACCACTTTCGATGAGGACGCATTCAACACGGCCTGTGAAGAAATAGTCCGGACCGGACCGGATTCATTGTCCGTATGCAGTATGTTCTCGTCCGTCAACCCGGAAACCGAACTCTGGATAAGGCAACAGGCCACAAAAAAACAGTTGACGCATTACGTTTCCCTTTCCAGTGAACTGGGCGGCATAGGTATTTATCAAAGAGAAAATGCCACCTTGCTCAACGCGGCATTGAGGCCGCTGGCAGCAAGCACCATACAGGCATTTCGCTCAGCTTTCGGTGAACTGGGGCTATCTGCAAAACTGTTTATTAGCCAGAACGACGGCACCTTGATGGAAGCGGACTTTGCCACGCGCTATCCGGTGCTCACGATTTCTTCTGGTCCGACCAATTCCATGCGAGGCGCTGCACACCTTACCGGACTTGCAGATGCCATGGTCATAGACGTAGGCGGAACTACCAGCGATGTCGGCATGCTGATGAACGGCTTTCCCCGCCGCTCCGGTATTGAGGTGGAAATAGGCGGTGTATTGACCAATTTTCGCATGCCGGATGTCCTGGCTATCGGCCTGGGCGGGGGGAGTCGCGTCGAACAACAGGGAAACAAACTGGGGCCGTTGTCTGTAGGTCACGAGTTGACAAAAAAAGCGATGTGCTTTGCCGGTGAGATACTGACTGCCACGGATATTGCCTGCGCCGCCGGACAAATCGATATTGGCCGGGCAGACCTGTTGACAGACATTGACAGAACCGTGATAGATACGGCCATGGCTACTATGTTCGAGAAGTATACGAGCGTAGTTGACCGGATGAAGACCAGCCCGGATCCTCTCCCCCTGATTGCCGTGGGGGGCGGCAGTTTCCTAATCCCTGACAATCTTCCCGGAATAACGGAAGTGGTCCGGCCTGAGTATGCAGATGTAGCCAACGCGGTCGGCGCCGCCATAGGCAAGATTGGCGCTGAAGCCGAGATAGTATATTCCCGGGGTGACCAGGGACGCAGTTCAGCCCACGATGAAGTTCGCAGACAAGCTATTGAGCGAACAATAGCGGCCGGCGCGGAGGAAGCAACCATTGAGATCACTGAAGTGGATGAAATCCCCATCAGCTATCTCGAAGATCCCATTGTCAGGTTACGGGTAAAGGCCGTGGGCGAGATGAAAATATGAAAATCACCTGGAGTGACGTTGCTGATATCGCACTTGGCGGCGCCTTTCTTGCCTGCGGGGGTGGAGGTGATGTCATGGTCGGCCGTATGGTGACGGAACGGGTATTACGTGAACACGGGGATGTGGATTTAATTCCACTCCATGAAATAACCGATAATGCGACGGTCATCGCCGTAGGAGGGGTCGGCGCCCCCTCCATCATGAATGAAAAGGTGTCAAATGGAACGGAAGCGATAACCGCGCTACGTTTGCTCGAGGAATACGCCGGCCGCAAAGCAGATGCATTGATCGCATTTGAAGCAGGCGGTTTTAATTCACTCATCCCCGTAATGCTTGCCTCACAGTTGAAGTTACCGGTACTGGATGCGGATGGCATGGGTCGCGCCTTTCCTGAAATGCAAATGGAGACATTCAGTATTTACGGCGTCTCTGCAACACCTCTTACGCTGGCTGGCAACGAAGGTAACAATGTCATCATGAATATGACTGACGCGGCGACGGCTGAAAAACTGATCCGGCAGTTCACTATCCTGGGTGGAGGGGGAACCTGTTACAGTGCGGAACACATTATGGACGGCAGTACGGTAAAACAGGTCTCGGTCCCGGATACGATCAGCCTGAGTTTATGTCTGGGCCGTTGTCTGCGGGAAAACCATGGCAACATGAGAAATTTCAGGCAGGAACTGGATGCAATCCTGCAAACCGCCCATTACGGCAAACCCAATGTCCTGTTTGAGGGCAAGGTAATCGATGTTGATCGCCAGGTAAAAGGCGGTTATGACGTCGGCATTGTCACCCTGCAGGAGTTTGGTGATGATGGAGAGACAATGACCATGGACATTCAGAATGAATTCCTGACCGCGAGACTGGGAACCCATATGCTGGCCACGGTGCCCGACCTGATCTGTATGCTGGATATTGACACGGTGCAGCCAATCACCCAGGAAACGCTGCGTTACGGACAACGCGTCACGGTTATGGGTATTCTTGCCCCGGAAATCCTGCGTACCGAACAGGCCCTGAAAGTTGTCGGTCCCGGGTGCTTTGGCATTGACATGGAGTACATACCCGTAGAACAAAGACTGGAAAGCGTAAGGACGGAATAAAATCCGTTCCTTTATGCATTATGGATATGAACCGGACCGATGAGAGACAACACTGACCTTAAGCACAGGCTTATAGTCGCCTTCAGTATCCTCATGGTCGGTACTGCCGGCAATGCGTTTACGCCATTCGCTCCTTCAATTATCGGCGCCCTGGTCGACTACCTGGAATTCTCCCTGGAAACCGCGGGCAGGCTGGCATCACTGGAATTCTTGGCAACGTCACTGGGCATTGTCGCATCCACATTTTACCTGCACCGTCCGGGACTGGATCTCAAACGCATTGCACTGGGTTGTATAGGCATGCTCGTTATATGCAACACCGCAACCATCTTTGTCTACGATAACCTGGCGTTATTTTCCGCATGCCGCTTCGTCTCCGGATTTTTCGCGGGCATTGCCTGGTGTACTGCGGCAGTTGCCGTTACCAGGATTCGGGACGTGGAACGAACCACTGCCGTACTGTATGGCTCACCCTTTATCATGGCGGCCATCGGCCTCACTTTCCTGCCGATGATTTATCCTCACTTTGGCGTTTCCGGCGCTTATTACACGATCATCCTGATCTGTATTGCCGCCGTGCCCTTCCTGCTGCTGTATTACCCGGAAGACCCTCACCAATTACCTGCCGGTGAAGAAGAAAATGAACGCTTGACCGACAACCGGGTTCCATGGCCTGGCCTGTGCGTTCTCTTGCTGGCATTGTTTATAAACTACGCCGCCAATTCCGGTATCTGGTCCTACTTCGAACGGCTTGGTGTTTCTTACGGGCATGCTGCCAAAACGGTAGGGCCTGTAGTGGGAGCGAGCCAACTGGTAGCCCTGGCCGGTGTATTCTGTGCGGCGGCGCTCGGCGGCCGTGTCGGCGAGATTAAACCGATCCTGGCCGGTACGATTTTGCTAACGATAAGTACATTCTTCCTGTTTTACTCATCATCGCTGGCCGTCTTTTTTTGCGCTACGGCAATTTTCAACTTCTCCATTACGTTTCTTACACCGTATTACTTTATCCTGCTGGGCCGCATGACGCCGTCAGGCCGCGGCGTTTTGTGGGGGAACCTGATCATGTGGCTGGGGTTTTCTTCCGGTCCGGCGCTGGTTTCATTTTTTATAGAGGACAGCAGTTTCGATTCATCCATCGCCATGACGATTGCCGGTTTCATCGTCAGCGCCATCCTTGTGCTGGTGTTTGCAACTATCGATAAACGTGCTCAGCCAGTATCTGCGTAGACAGGAATAACGCCTTTTTCGCAGATGGTCCTGCCATCCAGCATAACCGTGGGTCGCATAAGCAATATGTCCCAGTGGATATGGGATACGACGGGTTCAAGATCGGAACCATGCCACATACGCGTCAGCAGACTGCTGTCACCGATCCCGCAACAAACGGTACCGCGCAGTTTTTCAAATTCCTGGTGTTGCGTCAGCATAGCTCTCGAGTTTGTGCCCAGGTTCAGGTGCACAGGTCCGTAACGCGGCGAGTCGTCCGGTTGCGCATCCAGCCAGTTCCTGAGTCGATCCCGGAATAAGGCTGCCCCCTGGATATCCACGATCCTGCCCTGTTCAAAAGTCAGCAGTATCGGCGAATTCGGCGTTTCATGATCATAAGCCGGTTCATAGAGCAGGAATCCGTCAACGGCCAGCACGCCGTTGCCTCTGCCCTTGGGGATAACAATACCCGGCGCTGCCGGCGGCAACGACGCCCATGTGCCCGTCCATTTTTTCAGGTCGGGGTCCCAAAGGAACTCATCTGATGAAATTCCTTCCAGTCCTTGAATATCCAGCTCGAAATCCGTACCCTCCTCCGAAATCATCCGCAAACTGTCTGCCTGAGTAAAAATTTCAGCAATTTCCTGAGCTTCCTTACGCAGGGCGTGTATGTCCACGTTCAACATGGTCCGGATCAGCGTATCCTCAAGATGATGTCCACCGGTACCGTCACCCGGCGAAATAATCCGGGCGCCCCGCTCAACCGCTTCCGCCATGAACTCTGCATAGCCCACAGCCAGGTCGACGATCAGATCCGCTTCACGCGCGGCTGCTACTACCATGGGATTCCACACATATCCCGGTTGCAATGTCGGCGGTGGCGGCATCTTGTTCTGTGATACCGATACCTCTGCGCCCATTGCCATACCCATGCCCATGAACAGTGAAACAACATGACCAGGCGTACGGGAATCAGCAATGATCAACACCCTGGTTCCCGGTTGCAGGTTACATAACTCACGGTAGATTTTATCGACCACCGCGACAAATTCCGGTTTTAATCCGGTACTGACATCTGTTGTTTCAGCCATGCTGTCTATAGTATCAGGAATAAACCCGTTATTTTTATTCTGGATTACCTCCAGAACACCTTAAGTGAACCCATTTTCCGTGTACATGTGAAAAACACGAATTTTACTTTCCAACAATCTGATAGATTACAGTTATAGCATCAGTTATGCTTATTCCCGTATCCTTGTCCACTCCGCCAATAAATCGACATGAAAATCATCTGGGTTAATCCATTGGGGCGGCCTTATGCCGATGAGGCAATCGCAGCTCTGATAAGGGATATAAAATCAGCAGAGGCTGTAGTGGATGTGGTATCACTTAATACATCGCCTTCCCCCGTTGACCTGGAATACCGCGCCTATGAAGCGCTGTTTTATACCGATATCATCCGCCTGGTACGCCATGCGGCAAACAACCATTATGATGCAGCAGTAATTGGTTGTTTTTACGATCCCATCCTTGCCGACGCACGGGAAATATCCGGAGAAATGGTCGTAGTAGGGCCATGCCAGGCCAGTATTCAAATCATGGCCAACCTGTGCAACCGGTTTTCAGTCATTGTCGGCAGCCAGAAAGAAGTGAACCAGATGCATGACAATATTCATCATTACGGTTACGGCAGACAACTGGCATCCATACGGGCGATGGGCCTGACTACGACCGACTTCCTGCACAATAAACAACTCACGGAACAAGCCATGTTGCAGCATGCAGGTGAAGCGATCAAAAATGACTTTGCGGAAGGCATTATTCTCGGTTGTACCCTTGAATTCGGTTTTTACCGGCGGCTGCAGGAACAACTGGATGTGCCGGTCGTTGATAGCGTTTATGCGGCTTATAAAATGGCAGAGCATCTGGCAGACATCAAAAACAGGTTCGGCTGGAAGCCAAGTCGAAAATGGAGTTGTGCTCCGCCACCCGAAGAGAGTATAGAGGGATTCGGACTGTTTCAGGACGAACCACCTGTCGGCAACCGTATTACCGTAAACTGAATAACAGAGGATTTCACACCATGGCAGCCATTACTCCTGACAACTCGTCGAGACTCAAACCCGATTTCATTGAAGTTGTTAACCTCATATACAGGGACGTCTGTAACCTGCAACCGGAGCACAAGGTATTGATTATCAGCGATGCCCGCACACCCGATTACGTCGTTGCAACGTTTCACGGACTGGCGCAGACAATGGGAGCAGAGGCCATCCGGGTTGAATGCCGTATTCCGAAAGGCGGTGCGACCTACCAACCCGGTTCGCACTGGCCGTCCATGCTCGCCGCGGCGGCAATGGAAGCCGACCTGATTATCGATATGGCAGTAGGCTATGCAACATTTATCATCGATGCCATTAATAATGGGGCACGCATCCTCTGTCCGGGTGACGGCATTGGCGGGCCGTTTATGGATGATGTTTTGATCCGCACCATGCTGCATACCGATATTCACGCGATCAGGCGCCATGCGGACCGGATTGCCGAGCGCTTTACCGAAGCAAAATTCTGTACCGTTATCACCGGACAAGATGAATTCACCCTGGATATAGCTGACCTTGACGGCGCCGCGGGAGACGGGTTTCTGTGGGATCCCGACAAGAAAGAATGGAAAGCGCCGTGGGCATTTTTGCCGCCTGCCCAGCCTGGAGTACTGGTGCCCATAGGGCTTGGCAACGGAACCATTAATGTAGACGGAACCCTGTTGTACCACCCTGACTATCACGAAAAACCGGATACCCCTGTCCGTCTTACCTTTGAGAATGGCCGCCTGGTCAATATAGGCGGTGACCCTGTGCTTGCCTCACGCCTGGAACAATGGCTGGAAGAATTAGGCGATGACGGCGCTTATAACGGCCCGGTACATTTCAATATCGGCAATAACCCCAATGCCCTGCTCACCCAGAGCCAGGAATGGGAACGGGTCTACAGTTCCATCACCTGCGGCATGGGTGATCTGAGTATGCTCAGCAACATTGGAGGTATGGAATTGGATATGGCATTGAGTAAGTCATCCGTCCATTGGGACTGGACAGTCCTGCAACCAAAGATCCTGCTTGACGACAAGGTATTTGCAGAAAACGGCAGGATATTCTGTGATGCCTGACCTGCCATAGTCTCTTATTGCGAGTTGCGGCGGAAATGATAAGGCGAGTTTGAGGCCAGACCGAATGATTGATGAGCGAAGATATAGCCTGTTCATGGGTTACGGTGACGGCTTTACCTTCCCATTTTACCAAACCGTTGCCCGCGAAGCGGAGCGACTGGGTTTTGAAACCATCTGGACCCAGGATAATATCACCGGCCACGCCCCCATCCCGAGAGATATTGAGATATTTGACACCTGGAGTTTTCTCTCTGCCATTGCGGCAAGCACGACAACAATCCGCGTAGGATCCATGGCAACCCCGGCAGTGAGGCGCTTTGCTCCCCTGCTGGCAAAGACCATCGCGTCGATTGACGTCATTTCCGATGGGCGCGTCAGTGTCGGACTGGGCGCCGGGGACGACTGGCACCAGTATGAGATGATCGGCCAGCGCTTCCCCGACACTATTCAGGAGAGACGGCAGATCCTGATAGAAACCATCGAAGTGATGAAGTGCATGTGGGCCGAGGAACTTGCCAATTACGCCGGCGAGCATTTCCAGTTGAGAGATGCCATATTAAGTCCCAAACCCATACAAAAACCAAACCCTCCGATTTATATTGCCTGCAATACCAGTAAAAGGTTGATGCCGCGGATTGCGGCGCAACAAGGTGACGCCCTGGCGATGATGTGGGGTCATGATGAAACGGTGCGCACTGTAGTGAACGCATTTCAGGAAGAATGGCAGGCAGCAGGACGACCTGTAGAAGATTACACTGCATTGCGTTCTGCTTACATTGTATTCCGCAATGATGAAAACGAAGCCAAGGCAAGGAAAAATGTCCATGAGATCACCAGTTTTCCTATCGATACGGAACCCCAGACCGCGACGCAGGCAATCGTCCCTGAAGGGGCCGACCCCGACCTGATGGTATTCGGACGGCCTGATACGATAGCTGAAAAATTACAATCAGCAGTTTTTGAAATGGGGTTTAATGAGATGATGTGTTCCTTCGTGGCCTGCGATGATGTTGACGTGGATACCGGCGGTTTTTCCGGATGGGCGGGCCGCTGGCTGGGCGGCATGCGCCTGTTTGCCGAGGAAGTGATGCCCCTGTTACGGAAATAATCACACTCTTAAATCATGAAAATCCGTATCATCACTCCGGTCATCACCAGGGAAGTCCTCGCTGAAAGCGAGCGTGAGTTTGGCTCTGTTGCGCGGCCTGATACTGAACTTTCCCACGTCATTATCGAACGCGGCCCCGCATCTATAGAAAGTGAATACGACGAAGCACTGGCCCTGCCGGACACCTTGCGCCAGGTGGAAAAAGCCCAGGCGGACGGGATGGATGCGGTAATTATCAACTGCGCATCCGACCCGGGTCTGGATGCAGCCAGGGAACTTGCATCGATTCCGGTGATTGGCGTCGCCCAGGCAGCCTTCTCTCTAGCAACCGCACTGGCACAAAAATTTTCCGTGGTGGCCATTCTGGAACGGGACATCCCTGACCTGGACCGGATGTTCCGTGTTTATGGGGTGCTGGACCGGGTTGCATCCGTAAGGGTAATGAATATGCCGGTGCTTGAATTATTCCAGGATCGGGAAAAATCCATCCGTGCCATGACAGAGGCAGCCTTGCTGGCATTGACGGAAGATCGCGCCGAAGCCATCACATTTGATTGCACAGGCCTGAGCGGTATAGTCGGGGAGATAAAATCAAACCTGGCGGCAGAAGGTTTTAACGTGCCGGTCATCGACCCGGTGGCGGCCTCGGTGAAACTGGCTGAGAGCCTGGTTGACCTGCGCCTGTGTCACAGCAAACTGACTTACCCCGACCCGCCCCGGAAAAAAATAATTCACCCATGAGGTTGACCTGTGAAGATCGGCGTCGTACTGCCCACATCAAATCCTGACTTGCTGGCCGACAGGCAGGCCCTGTATGCACGCTGGGCAAGACCCGGTACGCAGATAAGTACGCGCCTGCTGGATAAGCGGGTACCGCCGGAGGCTGACCCCAGTGACAGTTTTATGTTACCGGAAATCCTGCAACAAATTATGGACGCAGAGCAGGACATGGCGGATGCCGTCATCATTGACTGTATGGAAGACCCGGGAGCGGAAGAAGGCCGGCGCCTGGTAAATATACCGGTAATCGGTCCGGGGCATGCCGCCATGAACCTGGCGGCCACATTAGGTTACAAATTTTCAATTTTATACCCCTTACAGCAAATAACGCTGATGGAACGGCTGGTGGCGCATCATCACTTGGCATCAATGCTTGCTTCAATTCGCTACCTGTCCTGTGGTCTTGAAGGTATCCGCTCCAGTGATGCAACAACACTGGACGTTCTCGAACAAACTGCGATAGCTGCAATTGTCGAGGATCGCGCTCATGTAATAATACCTGCATGCACATTAACGTCGCACCTGGCACAACGATTACAGGAACGGCTCCACGAAAAAGACTACCCGGTCCCTGTCGTTGACGGTCCTTCGACGGCCGTAAAACTTGCGGAAGCCCTTGTAGATTTGGATTTATCGCCAAGCCGGGTCAGTTACCCTGAACCGCTCGGTATTTCACGGCGCATATGATGACTGCAATCACCACAGGGGCGGCAAACCCTGATGTGGATCGTTTTCCGGTTATCCTCGCTGCCGCCCTCCTGTTTTCATTTGCCGTTATGCCGGGGGCAGTCACGCCGGGAATAGTCGGTGCCGCCGCCGAATCATTCCAATGGCCGGAATCACGGCTGGGAATTTTTGCCAGCGTATTCTTTGCCGGATTCGGACTCTCGGGGGCCAGCGCCTACCTCTGGATCAGGGAAGTAAACTGGCGGGTTACCTGTACGATCGGTATTGTACTGATGGGCCTTACATTTGCCCTGATGGGCATGACCGAGAATTACCCGGCACTGATCTGGTTAAATTTGCTGAACGGTTTAAGCAGTGGCTTATTCGCTTCGCCCTCCATCACCATACTCGGTGACGGTTCCAGGCCGGAGAAAGGCTTCAGCACAATGATCATCTGTTCCGTGAGCAGCGCGGCCGTATTATTGGCGTTGTTCCCCTGGGCAAGCGGCTCTGCCGGTTTTGCCGGCGTGGTTTACCTGATGTGCGGAACGACACTATTATCTTTATTGTTAATCCCAATCATTCCCGCCAGCAATAATTCAGATAAAGAATCACCGGTAAGAATTACCGAAAACAAATTGGGGAGCGCTGAGACAGGCAAAGGCCTTATCTCCCAACCTTTGCTGGCTCACCTGGTGATGGTAACGTTCACGCTGGGATTCGGTGGAGCATGGACATTTTTTGAAAGGATTGCCCATTATGCCGATCTCTCGCCCGCGGCAACTGGTTATGCTTTAGCGATTGGGACTCTGTTTGGCGCAATTGGCGCACCGTTGGCTGCCTGGTTTCGCAGACGCATTCCCATGTATTACGGCTATGGCATTACGATTCTATGTATTGTATTAACCTTGCTTTTACTGGATGGGCTTTCTTTATCGGATATGATTTACCTGGTGCTCGTCTGCTCATTCCAGTTCTGGATAAACGCCGGTTTTTGTCTGATTATGGCACTGATAGCCGAAGTTGATAAGGTTGGCCGTTTTGTTGCATTGATCCCCGCGAGCGAAGCTCTCGGCTCTGTAATCGGCCCTGTCATCAACGGTTTTGCCCTGGAATTCTGGGGTGTTACTGCCATGCTCACTATCACTGCATTGGTTTTCATCATCGGCGCCGGCGTATTTACCTTTGTAGACCGCAGAGACCTGGCACAACAGTAGAGAGTAATATGAATAGCAACCACAACATCACATTGAATGAAGACGAAGCGATAGAATTAATCGCTTATATTCTGACCAGCGCCCAGGGACTGCTAAAAGAACCCCCGGATTATGCAGTATTGCGCATGGTCAGTGTAGCTGACCGCATGGCCGGCATGTGGGCGCCAAGATCCGCCGGAGACCTGGCGAAATTCCTTGATGACCTGAATAAGCGGATGCCGGTCGAATCTGCCCGGACGCAGGGCGGTGACCTGGATGCTTTCAAACAATATCTGGGCGAAAAAATCACCGAACTGGCTCAAATAGTAAAGGAGAGAGACTTCGGGGAGAGCAACAATGACGCTTGACACACTGGAAGCGATCCGGACCAGACGGGTCGCCAAATACTACGACCAGGACAAGGTAGTACCCGATGAGATGTTATGGACTATTCTGGAAGCGGGGCGCTGGGCGCCGACAGGCGGCAATACGCGCGTTCACCGTTTTGTCTGTATAACGGATGAGGACCTGATTAAGAAAATCAAGCTCTTTTTCCCGGGAATGGTAGCCGGAATACCGTCTGCACTGATCTTCATTTGCATCGACTGGACGCTGGCCGGCTATGACTGCCTGGTAAAGAGCTATGAAGAGGTCTATTACGACGTCGGACACTATTCGCAGAATATGCTTCTGGCCGCGCATGCAATCGGACTGGTCGCCGGCCCCATGACTTCCTTCAGTACGGAAGCCATGCGGGTGTTGCTGGATCTGCCGGACGAGTTGGACCCCAGCCTGTGTATCGGCGTCGGCTTTCGTGCAGAACCTCCCGCCTGGATGCCTCGCTGGCCCAAAAAGAAACTGAAAGTTGAAGACCTGGTCGAATGGAAAATGAAATAGCCGGGAACAAACCAAACGTCCCCTGAGCGGAGTCCGATTACCGGAAAGATAGGAATTGGCAGGTAATTTTCCGGGATATGGCGAATATACCCGTATCACGCAGTTAAAAAAATTACACCTGTTTGCAAATTTTATTTGTCGTAAGATATGATTGATATATCATATATCTGGTATATCACAAATTATAATCTTTACCAGTTTTTACCGGGAGGCAATTCATGACCGATATTCTAATCCGCGATATTGATAATAGTTTGGACAAGGCGCTGAAAATCAGGGCGATACAGCATGGCCGGACCCGGGAGGCGGAAATCAAGTTTATCCTGAAATCAGCGGTTTCACGCAGGCCCCAAAAACGTTCCCTGGCTGATGTGTTAATGGATATACCCAAGTTGGAGCAAGATGCGGACGACTTGTTCAAACGACCCGCTGCTTATTCCCGTAATATGGATTAATTATGTCGTGTATTTACTGGATACCAATGTAATATCACAACTTACCAAACGACAACCCAACGCCGGTGTCATCGCCTTTATAGAGGAAGCCGATGATACAGAATCTTCTCTATATTTATCCGTCATTATCGTGGGTGAGATTAATAAAGGTATTGTCAGGCTGACTCGTCATAACGATTTGCAGCAAGCAAACAGGCTGAGACAATGGCATAATCAGTTGCAGATCGATTTTGCAGACTTTTTATTACCCATAGATACAGACACAACTGTGATATGGGGAGAGATTCTCGCTGTGACAGACGATACCAATGCCATTGACAAGCTCATTGCGGCAACGGCCTTGCAGTACGGTTTGACACTTGTCACACGTAATATCGACCACTTCGCCGGCACCGGAGCCAGGTGTATAAATCCATTTAACTGAAAATTCACTAAATTTACCGACCTGTTTAATTTCTTGAAAGTAGATGGTGAATGGAAGATTATGAACAAGGTTTTTTACCTGCACGCATAGATCACTGCCAGCTCCGGTTCCGGATAAAGCAGTGCGCAAAAATTATATCTGCTGAATTGGTGCGGCCTTAACCCAGGATTACATCATCCCGGAGGCAAGATATCGTACTTCGGCAATCCTTCAGGGAAAATAGCCCATGCAGGGGCAGCGGCGGTGTAGATAAGCATTGTCGGCCTCAACCTGTCTCCACCGGCAATCGTGCTTGCCGACAGGGAATATAAATCAAAACCGTCGCACTTGAGACCCAGGACCGTCGAACAGTTGCCGCAAAACAGGCGGTGAGTCTCACTTCCCGAGTCACCCAGCGCGGTAAAGCTTGACGGTGTGCCTTTGGTAATTCTGAACTTTGCAAAGGGCACCCAGACACCGAACCATTTGTCGGAATTTGTATGCAACTGACAGGTGTTGCAATAGCAAAATACGGTGTTTACGGGTTCATCATCAAATTC
This sequence comes from Gammaproteobacteria bacterium, assembly GCA_965208655.1. Taxonomy (GTDB): domain Bacteria; phylum Pseudomonadota; class Gammaproteobacteria; order Eutrophobiales; family Eutrophobiaceae; genus JAAXHV01. The sequence goes on along the minus strand of CBDBPJ010000003.1, from coordinate 334,588 downwards.
GTACTCAATGTTTCCACAGTCACATCTGCCATGGTTGGTAGTCATCTTTTTGTCCCCTGAAAATGTTTGCCGACACAAAAAGAATAGCCTATCTCCGGCTATAGTGCAGTTTTATCCGTGACATGATTTGAAATGACAATGCCCGAACGGGAAACCGATCCTCAGGGGAGAGTTGTCTGTTGCCGTTTTACCCAGCAGATCAGCCGGTTATTTGTAGGTGCTTGCATGTGATATTATAATCTGATATCATATGATATGAACAGTCGTCAGCGTAAGAACCTCGAAGCGATTTTCGCCGACCCGGTATCCTCAAATATTAAATGGAGACAAATTGAGACACTTCTTGTTTCTGTGGGTTGTGACGTGATTAGAGGCGGTGGATCCCGAATAGCTTTCAAATACGGTATATTACGGGCTGATTTCCATCGTCCTCATCCACGCAAGGAGGCCAAACCCTATCAGGTTCGCGCTGCACGGGAGTTTCTCAAACGTATGGGAGTAACACCATGAAACCAATGCGCTACAAAGGATACCCGGCACGAATCGAATACAGTGACGAGGACGGATGCTTCGTTGGCCGCGTGGCTGGCATCCGTGACATCATAACATTCCATGGGAATAACGTAGGCGAAGTTCGTAATGCCTTTGAAGAAGCGGTTGAATTCTACCTGGACAGCTGTGACGAACGTGGAGAGGCCCCGAATAAACCCTATTCGGGAAAACTCTTGTTGCGCATTGATCCGGAAGTACATGCTGCTGTAGCCGAGGCGGCAGGAATCAAGGGCGTCAGTATAAATCAGTGGGCTAAAGAAAAACTGTCGGAGGCTGCCGGCCGATAGTCTGACAGACGTTCATTCGTTACCTGATTGACAAGGCCATTTTATTTCCAACATCGTTTTCTCCAGCAAATAAGCCGGTTATTCGCCGGCATGGCATAGTCTTGTTGCAGGTACAGGTTTGCTGAATTTGCCAGTTCGTCAACGTCTTCAAAGTTCCTGATACCGCTGTCCGGGTCCCGCTGTCTCAGCCAGATGTCGAATCTCGCATTACTCTCGCTGGTGTAGGCGTTGTTGTAGTTGAACGGGCCGTACAGCGCCAATATCCCCTTGTCGGGCAACAGCCTCCCTGCTCCGGCTATCATGGACTTGACCGAGTCCCAGTCGGCGATATGTATCGTATTTGCGCAAAATACTGCTTCAACTTTCAGTTCAGGCCAGTGTGCCTGGTTCACGTCAAGTAACAGGGGTGGAGGCGTATTGGCAAGCTTTGCCTCATCCAGCCACATTTTTATGCCTGCATGATTCTCCTGCAGGTCACTGCTGCGCCAGACCAGGTGCGGCAGTTCCTGCGCAAAGTATACGGCGTGCTGGCCGGTGCCGCTGCCTATCTCCAGTACTTCGCTGCATCCGGCGAACAACACCTCAATAATATCGAGGATCGGTTGCCGGTTGTTATCGCAGGCGGCGGAATACGGCTTGATCATTTAATCAGTATAATCCTGGAGTTCATTTACTACCGAAAGCTTTTGGTTTTTGTTGGCTTTGCTCTGGCGGATAAGCCTTGACATCATCCATTTACAGGTTACTGTCATTCTATGTCAAGTCCGTTGCACACTGAAAGCCTGGCCATATACGCGCTGTTAACAAGCGCAGTCCTGTTCACGCCTCTAGTCCTGTATGCAAGCAGCACCAAACTCAGCGAGACTCAGGCCCAGGCTGTCGAGAAAGCGGCTATTGACTCGGATGAAGAAGAAAACCAACGGCAGGCCATCGCGGTAATGCTGGCCGAATACGAGATCGAGGGAAGGAAGTTGCTGGATGGACTTGACGACCATGCCGGCAGGAACGAGGTTGACCGGCAGGCAGGCGCCCTGCTCTCAGCGGGTGAAAAGATTATGGACTGGGCTCGTTTCCGTCTGAAGCAGTGTGATGAGTACCTGGGAAAAGCTTTGGAACTCAAGACAAAGATATCTGACATTACACTGGAAGTACTGGAAAAAGACTATCATCACGACGGCGCATTGCCGAAAGCGCCGCCGGAGTGCTACCACGTAAAAGACACCTTCGTACATCCGGCCACGGTCATGGTGCTCACCCGGGACGACCCCGCGCTTGGGGAGGAAACCATTACCGGCATCAGGGCTGAGATCCTGGAAGTGCTCGGACATACGGAGGTCGTCCGGCAACTGGTCGTTTATTGATCAATTCACTGCGCAATTCCGGCATGGTGCCGACAGGTTCGGCAAATTCGGTTCGCCCGGGATCAGGATAACTCCTCCAATTTATTCAACGCCAGCCTCGGAGTCAAAACCTCAACAGGCCCATCAAGGGGGAAATGTTTTAGATTTCCGGTAATTAAAACACTGTTTTCCTGTATCGCAGCAGTATAAAAAGGCACATCACGAACATCGTTAAATTCACTAGTGTCGATTTTCAGTTCATCAACCAGGATCCCTGAAAGATATAAAGACTCCATCAATTCGGTAATGTCTTCCCGTTCAAATTGAAATTTCGGACGCAGCAAAACTTCCAGGTATTCAAACAGAATCGGCTCAGAAAACACCGGAACGAGTAAACCGGTTTCAATTGCATCGACCAGCTTGCCGGGTGGTCCGGCATGAGATAACAATCCGGAGACAAGGACGTTGGTATCAAGAACGGCTTTCATCATGATACGCTTCCCTGGCATCACGGATTATATCGTTAACCTGATCGGAAGAGAGCTTATCCAGTCCCTTCTTTTGCGCTTCAGCACGGATAGAGGCAAGCGCACGGCCAAACCGGGCGCGTCGCAGACTCTGCAGGTCGGTTTCCAAGTCCAACGGGGACGTTTCAGTCAGAATAGCAAACGGTTTCCCGTTCCTCGTGACAACCACCTGGTGGTCCCTGGCAAGCTTTTCCCATATCTTGCCGGGTTGGGTTCTGAATTCACGGATAGAAATGAAGTCCATAGTTAAAATAATCGCTGTAGGCAAAACGTAGGACATATTATAGACGTGCATTCTGCAATTTGGCAACAAGCTACCCGGGCAATACCGGAGGGCCGAGATCCTGGAAGTTCTCGTACACACGGAAGTCGTCCGGCAACTGGTCGTTTATTGATCAATTGGGCAGTTTTGCCAGCCTGGCCAGTTCAGTGCGCAATTCCTGCATCGTGCCGACAGGTTCAGCAAAACCGAAGCGATGGATGCGTTTACCCAGTAACAGGTTGAATCCCTCACCGTCGATTCCCACCATTACGGGAGGTTCGTCCCCTGTCACCGGAATATTACCCAGATCACAATAATGTTTTATCGCATCGGCATGGTCCCGGTTCATGTGGTCAATAGCCCGGGTTTCCTCATCGGGGCTGAACGGGTTCTCTTTCAGGAAGGTATTCTCTTCGACCCAGTAAATTTTGCCGAAACCGCCGATGAACCGCACCCGGTGAAACTCCAGGCGGTAAAAATCGAAGTCATGGGTCTTGTGGTAGCCCCGCGCATCGGGAAAGAAACGGTAATAGCGTTCCATGGTATCCGTATCATCCGCTGATATCTGCCTTGCCTCCCCCAGGTAAGTCACCCGGCCATTATCCTGGATATCATCCGCATCCCGTTCAATGGCAATCAGCGACACCTTCGGGTCGGCCATGATATTTTTTGTATGCTGTGCGATTCGACTGATCAGGATGACCGGCTTGCCCTGCCTGTCAAAACAGTAAGGAGTCACCGAACCGAACGGATAGCCCTGCGCTTCAACCGAAAGGGTGGACAGGATGCCCTGGTATTCGCTCATCATCAGGCTGCGCGCAGCTTTCGCTGATCTCTCTTTATTCCTCAATATCAATCACCTGTGAAGGATACCGGCTTTACACGTTTGATGTATAACTCCAGTTAATAATCCATGAAGGCTCGCCGGCGCCGGCAACAAAATCCGCATCGGTCCAGAAACCCGCGACCATGGCGAGCCTGTCACCGACGTAGATGAGAGGCACGCGTTCCCGCAGCCAGGGCGGTATTGCGGTTTCCTGGAACAGTTTTTTCAGCTTGTGCCGGCAGGTCCTGCCCGGCAAGCGTATCTTCTCCCCTCCTCTTCGGTAGCGAATTTCTACCCTGGCGCCGTTGCACAATCCCCTTTTTAATCCGTTACCGTGACCTTCCACTGCGGTCAGTTGACCAAAATCCAGGCGGCATGGGGCTTTAAAATCCCATACCCGTATCGCTGACTTGTCGAAGCCTCCCGGCGGCACGATCAGCTGGACATAATTCCCATAGCGGTGCAATTCCGCCCCGCTCCAGCTGACTTGCGCATTCGAGTCGTGTCTCGCCGGGATTGCTTCCGAAACGACGCGTGACACAGACCGGCTGTCCGGGACCGGCAGGTTCAGGGTTCGGCACCAGTAGCGCACCAGGTTCTTCTGACGCGGGATTGACAGCCGTTTCAGCAGGTCTACGGCCAGCACATCCGGTTTTTGTGTGCTGCATACCTGCAGATCCTGCCGCGCCACATCGTCGAGCAGTTCCTGTGTTTCGGAAAAGACCCGAATCGTCCGGGTAACGGGGAGGTCCACCGAGGGCCACCTGTTTTTTATGACCGGGATCACTTCATGCCTGACAAAGTTTCTGTCCAGGCGCGTATCCGCGTTCGAGGGGTCTTCAATCCAGTCAAGGCCGTTGTTCCCGGCATAGGCGGACAACTGCTCGCGGGTATGTTGCAGCAACGGCCTGGCATGCAGTCCCTTTGCGAAAGGTCGAACGGCGCGCATCGACGCCAGTCCCATCACCCCGGCACCGCGAAACAACCGCAGCAGCAGGGTTTCAACCTGGTCATCCCGGTGGTGTGCGGTCAGCAGGACTTCACCCTCTGCCAGGATGCCCTCAAGCGCGGCATAACGCTTGCGCCGGGCCCGGCTTTCCGGGCTTTCCTTGCCGGCCCGTCCTGCATCCACTTCTATTACCTCCATCTCAACCCCCAGGGCACGGCAGGTATCCCGGCAATGGCCGGCCCAGTCCCGGCTTTCCCGCTGTATATTATGGTTTACATGTGCTGCCCTGATGCCGTAGCCGGATTCCTCCCGCAGGCAAACCATCAGGTGCAGCAACACGTGGGAATCGAGGCCGCCGCTGTAGGCAATAAGAAATTGTTTACGACCCGGAAGTGTGTCAAGGAATGCTGCAATGCTTTCAGTGCTGACCTGCATTAGTCACCCTGAAAAAAGAAATAACTTTATTTATCCTGTACATCCATGTGAATAATACGGTTCGTCTCCCCTTTCACTCATTAAAATGCCCGTATGAGCGTAGCCGTCTTTGACGCGTCTCCAGAAGTTCGTTGATGCTTACCTGCCTGAGTTCGGTTAACTGTCGTTGGATCTCCGTTCTGATATTGGCTGCCGTCCGGTCGTAATCGCGGTGCGCGCCGCCCAGGGGTTCATCGATGATGCGGTCGATTACGTCAAGCTCCTGCAGCCTGCGCGCAGTTACCCCCATGGATTCCGCTGCTTGCTCAGCCTTGCCCGCATCCTTCCACAGAATCGAGGCGCAGCCTTCAGGTGAAATAACCGAGTAGGTGCTGTATTGCAGCATATTCAACCTGTCAGCCACACCGATTGCCAAGGCGCCGCCGGAGCCTCCCTCACCGATAACGACTGCAATTATGGGGGTGCGCAACTCCGACATAACCATCAGGTTTCTCGCAATCGCCTCGCTCTGGCCGCGCTCTTCAGCGCCGATCCCGGGATAGGCGCCGGGTGTATCGATAAACGTCAATACCGGTAACCTGAACCTCTCCGCCAGTTGCATGATGCGCAACGCCTTGCGATACCCTTCGGGTTTAGGCATCCCGTAATTCCTGTGAATTCTCTCCTTGATGTCCCTGCCCTTCTGGTGCCCGATCAACGCAACCGGTTCGCCTTCAAACCGGGCTATACCGGTCAATATGGCCGGGTCATCGGCAAAATTGCGGTCACCGTGCAACTCGCTGAAATCGGTAAACATCCTGGTGACGTAATCCAGGGTGTAAGGTCTCAGCGGATGTCTGGCTATCTGGGAAATCTGCCAGGCGCTGAGCGATGAAAAAATAGCCTGGGTCAGATCATTACTGCGTTTCTGCAGGCGAGTGATTTCATCGTGGATATTCAACTCACCGTCGTCACTGACGTGGCGCAACTCCTCGATCCTGGCCTCAAGTTCAGCTATAGGCTGCTCAAAATCGAGGAAATTGACTGCGTGATTCTGTTGTTCCATGGTCCCGGCCGTTTACAGGTCTGGTTTATCCGGAAAGTCCAGGTTCACGTTGGCGGCGCCAACCAGTTCGCTGAGTTCTGCCAGTAATTCATCGCTTATTTTTACGCTCCAACCGCTGCCGAAACCCAAAATTGTTGAGACATGACCATCATTATATTCCATAAAAACCCGGTTTGTCCCACCACCGTGGTGTAACAGCACTTCTTTCAGGCCGGGTATAAACCCGTTATGCAGCATGGTCCTGGACACCTTCAAGCGCACGGCGGCATAGCGTTCACGCAGTGTCGCCAGCGTGCAAACCTCCCTGGCGACGATAGCAACGCCCGTTTCATAATAGTCATCTTCCACTGCATCTCCCTTGATGATCACCAGTTGATCTTTCACCAATAACTCACGGTAGAGCTGGTAATTTTCACTGTACACCGTGATTTGCAGCCGGGCGGTTTTATCATCCAGCATTATTTCCGCCAGACTTCCCCTGGCGCCGGTACGGATGCGGATACTCTCGATATAACCGGCTACCGTCAAATTCATGCCGACCTTGACTTTATACAGGTTAGCCGTGATGAATTTTGACAGTTCGTCCTCGTAACGCGTGATAGGGTGTCCCTTCAGGTAAAATCCCAGCGACTCCTTCTCCCCCATCAGGCGTTCGTGTTCTTCCCAGTCAGGCGCGCTGACATACGGTATTCCCTGGCCGTTACCGTCTGCCGCGGGCGCTGCCAGCAGTTCCGTTCCGAACATGTCATTCTGACCGGAATCCGTATTGTCCACGTATTGCTCGGCGAATTTCAGCGCCTTCTCAAGGCTTGCCGCCAGGACGCTGCGCTGCTGTCCCAGTTCATCCAGTGCGCCGGCGCGGATTAACGCTTCAATAACGCGCCTGTTAACCCTGCGCGGGTCCGTACGCCGGCAGAATTCAAACAGGTCGGAAAATCGTCCGTGTTCCTCGCGTTCTTCGCACAGGCTTATGATGGCGGACCCGCCGACCCCCTTGACAGCCCCCAGTCCGAATAAAATTGTTTTGCCGTCTACGACCCTGAACTTATGACTGCTGGTATTTATCGAGGGCGGCTGCAGGACCAGTTTCATTCTTCTCAATTCTTCGATTAACCTGACAATCCTGTCCGTATTATTCATATCCGCCGACAGGACGGCGGCCATAAACGCAGCGGGATAATGGGTCTTCAACCAGGCTGTCTGGTAAGCCAGCAAGGCATACGCGACGGAGTGGGATTTGTTGAAGCCGTAACCGGCAAACTTTTCCATAAGGTCAAAGATGGATGTGGCGGTCCTTTCGTTGACCTTGTTGTTCAGCGCGCCGTTGACGAAAATATCTCTCTGCAGGGACATCTCTTCGCGCTTTTTCTTCCCCATGGCCCGCCGCAGCAAATCCGCCGTAGCCAGGGTGTAGCCTCCCAGCATCCGGGCAATCTGCATCACCTGTTCCTGGTACAGTATGACCCCGTAGGTCGGTTTCAATACCGGTTCCAGGGACGGGTGTAGATAACGTACCGGCGCTTTGCCCTTTTTCCTGTCGATGAAATCATCGACCATTCCGGAATCCAGCGGACCGGGGCGAAACAATGCCACCAGGGCGACCAGATCATCGAACTTGTCCGGTTCAAGCCGTTTAATCAGCTTTTTCATGCCGTCGGATTCCAACTGGAATACGGCCGTGGTATCCATGCGCTGTATCGTTGCGTAGGTATCCTTGTCATTGAGGGGACAGGTGTTCACATCCAGTTCTGCGGCTGCCTCCTCCAGCAGTCTCTCGTTAATGTCCTTGACCGCCCAATCGATGATAGTCAGGGTACGCAAGCCGAGAAAATCGAATTTGACCAGGCCGATGGCTTCCACATCGCCCATGTCAAACTGCGTTGACGTGACGGCCGTGTCCTTCTCACAGTACAGGGGCATGAATTCCGTCAGCGCCGAGGGTGAAATGACGATGCCGCCGGCGTGTTTCCCGGCGTTCCTGACCAGCCCCTCCAGCTTTTTCCCCAGGTCTATCAGGATCCTGACTTCTTCCTCTTCGTCGTAGCGCTGTTTCAGAGTCTCTTCTTCGGACAGCGCGCGATCCAGCGTCATTTCAAGTGCGAACGGAATCAATTTGGCAATCTTGTCGACGAAACCGTAAGGGTGTCCGAGTACCCTGCCGACGTCACGCACTACCGCTTTTGCGGCCATGCTGCCGAAGGTGATGATCTGGGAGACCCGCTCGCGGCCGTAACGGTTCGACACATACTCAATCACCTCGTCCCGCCTGTCCATACAGAAATCCACGTCGAAATCCGGCAACGATACCCTTTCAGGATTCAGGAACCGCTCGAACAGCAATTCGTGGTAAATGGGGTCCAGGTCGGTAATTCCCAGGGCATATGCAACCAGGGAACCCCCGCCGGAACCCCGCCCGGGGCCGACCGGTATGTCCTGTTGTTTCGCCCAGTGGATGAAGTCTGCCACTATCAGGAAGTAACCGGGGAAACCCATGCCGACAATGACGCCAAGTTCCTGGTCGAGGCGCTGTTTATATTGTTCCAGGTCGATACCGGCGCCCGCTGCTTCGGCGTCACCGGCCAGCCTGTCCAGCCCTTGCTGTGCCTCCCGGCGCAGCCAGCCGGCCTGGTCATAGCCTTCCGGGACAGGGAACTCAGGCAAGTGGTAATCACCGAACTGCAGTTCAAGGTTGCAACGCATGGCAATGTTTGCGCTGTTCTGCAGGGCTTCCGGCAAATCGTGGAACAACTCGGCCATCTGTTCCGGCGTTTTCAGGTATTGTTCGCTGCTGTAGAAGCGCGGGCGTTTTGGATCGTTGAGTGTATAGCCGTTATGGATACACACCCGAGCCTCATGGGCGTCAAAATCACCAGGCGTCAAAAACCTTACGTCATTGGTTGCGACTACGGGAATATCGAACTCCGCCGCCAGTTCCAAGGCTTCCTCCAGGTAAACGTCTTCTCCCTGGCGGCCGGTTCGTTGCAGTTCCAGGTAAAACCTGTCCGGGAATAACTCCCGGAAATACGCGAGTTGCTCCCTGGCAAGATCGATCTGGTTGTGCAGCAGCGATTGGCCGATTGTACCGGTTCTTGCGCAGGAGATGGCTATCAGGCCGGCGGCGTGAAGGGCCAGCCAGTCTCTGCGGATAACAGGTGCGCCGCTGGCCTGACCATGCGTGTAGCTCCTGGTAATCAATTCCGCCAGGTTTTTGAAACCATCGTTATCCTGGCACAGCAATACCAGCCTGTGGTCCTGGTCGGCGCCATTTTCATCCGCCAGGTTAATCTCTGCGCCGATTACGGGTTTGACGCCCCGCTCCAGGCATTTCCGATAAAACTTGACCATCGAAAATACGTTATGCAGTTCCGTGACGGCGGCACAGCCCATGCCTTGATCCACCAGGGCGTCGACATAGTCGCCCACGCGTAACAGGCCGTCGACCAGGGAATATTCCGTGTGGACGTGCAAATGGACGAATTTATAGTCTGCGTTTTCCATCAGGTCTCATCCAGCTCCAGACATCGCTGAACCGGCATAAAGCTGCGCCGGTGTATCGGGCAAGGGCCGATTTCGGACAATGCCTGGACATGCTGCCGGGTCGGATAACCCTTGTGCCGGGCGAAGCCGTAGCCCGGGTATCTGCGGTCCATTTCCAGCATTTCCCGGTCCCTGCTCACTTTCGCCAGGATTGAGGCGGCGCTAATGCAGGCTTCGGTCTGGTCTCCTCTGATAATTGCAGTCACCGGACAGTCTGTGCCCGGGCACCGGTTACCGTCAACCAGGACCCGTGCGGGCTTTACGTCTAACCCGTCAATTGCGCGCTGCATCGCCAGCAGGCTTGCATTCAATATATTCAACCGGTCAATCTCCAGGTGGTCCGCACGGCCGATGGAACAGGCCAGCGCCCGTTCCCGGATAAGCTGCGCCAGTTGTTCCCTGCGCGATGCCGATAACTTCTTGGAATCAGCCAGGCCTTCTATCCTGTCCGTTTCATCCAGGATGACCGCAGCCGCGATAACCGGCCCGGCAAGCGGCCCCCTCCCCGCCTCGTCAACTCCAGCTACCAGTTGTAACCCTTGCAATACCATTTCACCACAAAATCTTTTTACCACAAGGTCACAGAGAACGCAGAGATCTCATGTATCGACCAGTTTCAGGACTGCCTGTGCCGCAGTTTCTTCAGTTTCCTGCAGGGACAGGTGCAAGTCCGCGAATTGGCGGGATAGCGATTGCGCCTTGTCCGGGTTATCCAACCAGTATTGTAGTGCAGGACCCAGCACTTCCGCCCGGCAATCCGCCTGAAAGTACTCGGGAACGAGCCTGCGGTTCGCCAGCAGGTTGGGCAGGGACACAAACTCCACGTTAATCAATGCGCGCACTATCCGGAACGTGAGGCTGTGCATCCGGTAAGCCACCACCATCGGGACCTTGTGCAGCATGGTTTCCAGGGTGACGGTGCCTGATGCGACCAATGCAGCATCCGCAACCGCCAGGGTATCCCGGATCCTGTCTTTCACGATTTTCAACTGCAGACCCTTGCGTTCTGCTGCCTCACGCAGACATACTTCCGCAGCGCCGTTCACCGCATTGGAGACGAACTGGATACCGTCGTATCGTGCAGCCAGCCAGGCAGCAGTCTCTATAAACGGGCCGGTCAACCTGTTCAGCTCTGAACTTCTGCTGCCGGGCAGTACGGCAACCGTCAAACCCTGCGGGGAAAGACCCAGGCGCCGGCGTGCGCCTTCCGTATCGGGTTGCATGTCTATCTGTCCGGCCAGAGGATGCCCCACGTATTTTACCGGAACCTTGTGTCTGTGGAAAAATTCCGGTTCAAAAGGGAATACTGCTAACAGGAGGTCTGCGGATTTCCTGATTCCCCGCACCCGCCAGCCACGCCATGCCCATGCCGTCGGACAGACGTAATGGATTGTTTTTATGCCTTTTTGTCTTAATTTCCTTTCCAGGCCCAGATTAAAGTCAGGCGCATCGACACCGATGAATACATCAGGAGGATCAGTTATGAATTGTTCCGCGAGCTTTGCCCGGACCACACTGAGTCCCCACAGTTTCCCCACAACCTCCACCAGTCCCATAACAGCCAGTTTTTCCATCGGGAACAGAATATTGCAGCCGGCCTCGCGCAACCTTTCTCCCCCGATACCTTCGACCCTGATATCCGGCCGCTTGTCCCTGATGGCTTCGATCAGCTGAGCGGCTAAATAATCTCCGGAAGGTTCCCCCGCTACAATGCCGATTTTCACTTCCGCTTACCTGCATGAGTTACCCGTCAGCCCAACGCTTCCTGCGTTGCGGCAACGCTGGACGGAAAATGCCCGCATCGCACCCACATCGGAGAAATCAACGGATAATTCCACGTTCGGAGTCCTTGATAAAGCGGGTGAAATTAGCGACCTCGTCGCCGGCATCCGCCAGCGCTTCGAGTTTCTTCAGGGCATCTTTCAGTAACAATCCTTCACGGTAGACGATGCGGTATGCCTTCCTGAGCGAATCTACCGTGCCGTCGGTAAATCCGTTACGCCTGAGACCCACCCTGTTCAGCCCGTTTGGTTTCGCGGTATTTCCGGATACCACCAGGTACGGCGGAACGTCTTTGACTATAATGGAGGCGATTGCCGAAATACTGTAACAACCAACCCGGCAAAACTGGTGCACACCGGTAAATCCGCCCAGTATGGCAAAATCATCGATATGTACATGACCGGCCAGGGTGGCGTTATTGGCGAAGACGGTATTATTTCCCACCTGGCAGTCATGCGCTATATGCACGTACGCCATGATCCAGTTATGGTCGCCAAGCCGGGTTACCCCTCCTCCCTGCGCCGTGCCGCGGTTGATGGTGCAAAACTCCCTTATGACGTTATGCGCGCCGATTTCCAGGGAAGAAGTTGCTTCCCCCTGATACTTTTTGTCCTGGGGGTCATCCCCTATCGAGGAGAATTGCGAGATGCGGGTCGCTTCCCCTATCCGTGTGGGACCCTTGATGACTACATGCGGACCTATTTCACAGTCGTCATGAACCTGAACTTGATCCCCTATGACGGAATAGGCTCCGATCCTGACCCCGGTTCCGATTTCAGCACCAGGGTGTACTTTCGCAGTGGGTTCGATCAAGTCTCCTGATCCGCAATCGTAGTCAATAAATCCGCGTCCGCCACGGTAATATCGTTAACTTTGGCGGCACAGGAAAAGCGCCAGATATTCCTTCGTAACGCAACGAATTTTACTTCAAGCACCAGTTGATCGCCCGGCCCGACTGTTTTCCGGAACCTGGCCTTGTCAACACCGACCAGGTAATACAGCTTGTTCCAGTGCCGGCTCCCCTCCTCGGACAACAGCCCCAGTACCGCTGTTGCCTGCGCCATTGCCTCAATGATGAGCACGCCGGGCATGATCGGGCGCTGGGGAAAATGCCCCTGGAAAAAAGGCTCATTTATCGTGACGTTTTTGATAGCCGTCAGGGATTCGCCAGGCGTGTAGTCCACCACCCTGTCCAGTAACAACATCGGATAGCGGTGGGGCAGCGCTTTTTTTATTTGTTCAATATCCAGTGCCGGCATGGTCGCGTGGTCCCGTGTTCATCCCCATGTATTGTAGGTCATTTGCTTGCCTGTTCTTCCATACGGGCGATTTTTCTCGCCAATTCATCGAGATTTCTGAACCTGGCCATATTCTTACGCCAGGTCCTGTTATCCGTTATCGGCACTCCCGACGAATAGACTCCGGCCTCTTTGATGCTGTTGGGCACCCCGGACATCCCGGTAATAACAACATCATCGGCAATCTCGATGTGACCGGAAATTGCGCTGGCCCCGCCGATCATACATCTCTTGCCTATTGTTACACTGCCGGCGACTACCGCCCCTCCGGCAATTGCCGTATGCTCTCCGACCCGGGTATTGTGCCCGATCTGCACCTGGTTATCGATCTTGACACCGTTTTCTACCACGGTGTTTTCCAGTGCCCCCCTGTCAATCGTTGAATTCGCCCCAATCTCAACATCATCCTGGATGATGACATTACCGAGTTGCGGAATTTTCAACCAGCGGCCGGAGTCGTTGGCGATCCCGTAACCGTCCGCCCCGATCACAACACCGGGATGGAGCAATACCCGCGCGCCTATCTTGACGCGTTCCATCAAGGTTACGTTGGCATGGAGGCGGCAGTGGCTCCCGACCACGGCATTCGCCTCGATTATACAACCCGGTCCGATATAAGTCCCGGAACCGATAACGACGTTTTCACCGATCACGGAATTAGCGCCGATATAACAATCGTCGGCGATATCCGCACCGGCACCCAGTACGGCCGAGGGATGGCTGCCCGGATTGAATTGTGTTACAGGGTTGAGGAACCTGGCAGCTTTTGCATAGGCCAGGTAGGGGTCTGTTGTCACCAGCCTGGCTGTCGGGCAGGTTGGCGCGTCCGTCGCGGCCAACACCACGGCACTGGCCCGGGTCGTTTCCAGGTCGGCAAGGTAACGTTTGTTTACATAGAAAGTAAGGTCGCCCGGTGCGGAATTATGGAGGCTGGCAACATTGGTTATTTCGTCCGTAGGGTCACCTTGTAATTCAGCGTTTATTTCAGCAGCAATTTCTCCCAAAGTCACCGTCATGGGCACTGCAAGCCGTCATTCAACTCCTGCAACGTCTTTCCCCGAGTCATTTTCCTGCTTTAACTGGTCAATGACAAGCTGGGATATATCCACTTTCGGGCTGGCGTAGATCACGCCTTCATTCAAAATCATGTCAAATCCGTTATTCTTGGCAATCGTATTGATGGCATCGACAATATCCTTTTGAATCTTTGCTATTTCCTCATTCCTGCGGAAGGTAAGGTCCTCGCGAAACTCATCCTGGTTGCGCTTCAAATCGCGCCGTTCGTTGATGATATCCCGCTCCAGTTTACTCCGCTCCGCCTCACTCATGATGGGCGCGTCTTTAGTCAGCCTGTCTTCCATTTCCTTCAATGATTTCTGTGCGGCAACCAGTTCCCGGTCCCGCGGAGCAAACTCCTTCTCCAGCAAATTACGCATTTTTTCAGCCTGGGGGGATTGCTCCAGGATGCGTATCGCGTTGACGGCGCCGATCTTGTAATCCTCCGCAATCGCCGGAGGGATAAAACCGGCCGCAATAAAACAGATCAGGAAACAGGTAAACCTCATAGTACTCGTTGACTCCAAATGGTTATTAAATCAGCCTCAGTAATTCTCAAACGATAAAGTATGCAGTTCAAAGCGAAAGATATCAAATTTCTCACATAAACAGCAGGAACTTCCGTACATTATACCAAACAGGGTTTTTCTAAAATGTTGAACCAAACGTAAACTGAAACGGCTGCGTCTCATCTCCCGGCTTATCTCCAATAGGTCTGGCTATACTAACACTTACCAGGCCAAAAGGTGAGATCCATATGCCGCTCAGGCCTGTCGAGTACCTGAGTTCGTTGAATTCAAACGATTCATCACTGGAATAGACGTTACCGCCGTCAAAAAATGCGGCGAACCGGACCTGCTTGAATTCCTTGAGAAAAGGCACCGGGAATATCATTTCCGCGCCTCCTACCACCTTGATATTGCCTCCCAGCGGCCGGCGCCTCGTCCTTCCCTGGAACGGTGTATCCTTGGGCCCCAGGGTGTTTTCCTCGTAGCCGCGCACCGAGCGGGGTCCACCGGCATAGAAATTTTCAAAAAACGGGAGGTCTTTGGTGCCGAACAGGCCGTTGCCGTAGCCGAAATCACCCTTGACGGTAAATATGAAACTGCGCAGGACCGGGTGATACCACTGGGTCCGGTATCCGAGTTTGAAAAACTCGAGAGAGTTACCGAATGAGGGAACCGCCATTTCCGTACTGAACCGGTGTTGCACACCCCTGGTCGGCAATATCGCCCGGTTGCGCGTATCGTAGGAAAATGCAGCTGACAGCCTGAGAATATCGAATTTATTGCCTTCCCGCTCGATAAAATCCCTGACCTGTTCTGCAAAGAAACGGTCTTCGGACAACGTGGTGTTTTCGTAATTGAATGCGGTGCTGATAAAATTATATTCCGTCACAGGCACGCCAAAACTGACCCCGGCCCCTATGACCCGGCTGTCGAACGCGGTGATATTTGCGTCATAAGCTTCCGTTTGCTGGTAATTTAAGTTGAACCCGCGGCTGATTCCGTCCACGGTGTAGTAGGGGTTGACGTAACCCAGGGCAAACCTGCGGTTGATATCACTGTTATTGAACGCAAACTGGATGCGTTTCCCGGACCCGAGAAAGTTGTCCTGGGTAATACTGGTCTGGAAAATCAGCCCCTGGTTCTGGGAAAAGCCCAGACCGGCCAGAAAGTTGCCGAACGGCTTTTCCGTCACGGTGTAATTGACGTCCACCTGGTCCGCGGAACCGGGCACGGCCGGTGTCTCCACGTTGACCTCCTCGAAGTAGCCCAGTCTCTGCAGCCTGATCTTGCCTCTTTCCACCTTGGGAGTCGAAATCCAGCCTCCCTCATGCTGGCGCATTTCACGCCGCAACACCTCGTCCTTGGTCCTGGTATTGCCTGAAAAATTCATTCTTCTCACGTAAACCCGTTTGCCGGGGTCCACGAAGAAGGTGACTTCCACCGTATTTTCATCTTCATTTATATCAGGGATGGAATTGACGTTGGCAAAAGCGTAGCCGGCGCCTCCCAGGCGTTCCGACATGCGTTCGCTGCTGTCGGTCACCTGTTTGCGCGAGAACAGGCTACCCTGGGTCACGCTGATCAGGTAATACAGTTGCTCCTCCGGAAGAATAAACTCACCGGCCAGCTTCACTCCGGACACGGTATACTGGCCACCCTCGGTGATGTTGATGGTTATGTATATATCTTTCTTGTCAGGCGTGATCGATACCTGGGTGGAATCGATACTGAAATTCACGTAACCCCGGTCCAGGTAAAACGAACGCAGGGTTTCCAGGTCTCCCGATAATTTCTGGCGTGAGTACTGGTCGTCCTTGGTGAAAAAGGAAAACAGCGTCGGCCTCGATAATTCAAATCCATCCAGCAGGTCATCCTCCTTGAAGGACTGGTTGCCGACGACATTTATCTGTTTTATCCGGGCGGCTTTTCCCTCCGAAATATCGATGGTTACGGCAACCCGGTTATTGGCAAGCGGTGTTACCTGGGAGTCGATTTTTACGCCGTATTTCCCGGCGGAAAAATACTGCCTGCGCAGTTCCCGCTCCAGCCCGTCCAGTTGCGACTGGTCGAATACCCGTCCCTGGGCAAAGCCGATCTGGTTCAGGCCATCAAGTAAATCCTCCGTCTTTATATCCTTGTTGCCGCTGATTTCAATACTGCCGATTGCAGCCCTTTCCTTCAATACGATGACCAGGATGTTACCGTCCCGTTTCAGTTGCACGTCATCGAAGAAACCCGTCTTGAACAGGGCGCTGACCGCTTCCGAGGAAACCGCCGGATTAAAAGTATCACCCACTTCCAGCGGCAGGTAGTTGAACACGGTTCCCGGCGTCAGGCGCTGCAGGCCTTCCACCCGGATATCTTCAATAACAAATTCCTGTGCGGCAGTGCCCTGGGCGAAGGCGGCAAATACCAGCACCGCGATAAACAACTTGAATGGATATGCTTTGAATGTTTCGGACAACATGTTCCTAATAATAAATTACTCCAACGAACAAATCCATCTCTCCCATCTCTCCATCAGCCGGCAAGCCTGAGAATGTCATTATATATGGCCAGCGCCATCAAACCGAACAACAATACGATGCCGATCCGCTGGCCCAGCATTTGTACCGGCATGGATACCGGGCTGCCCTTGATAAATTCGATGAGATAATAGAACAGGTGACCACCGTCCAGTAACGGTATCGGCAACAAATTCAGTACCGCCAGGCTGATGCTGACGATAGCCAGGAACCCCAGGAAGGTTACGATACCCATGCGCGCCGTCTGCGCTGCGTACTGGGCTATGCTGACCGGACCGCTGAGGTTTTTCAGGGATGCTTCCCCGGTAATCATCCTCCCCAGAATCTGCAGGGTGACATGGGTCATATCAACAGTTTTACCAATACCTTTCAGCAATGCCGTATGGGCGGGATAGGTTTCTATCGCCAACAGGGATTGATCGGTAATGGAGTCCGCGTTCAGGCCGACGCCGATAAAACCGATCGTTTCTCCTTCCCCGGTTACCTTTTCTCCAGGCGTCAAAATCAGTTCCATGTCATCACCGTTGCGGGATATCCTTACCGGTAACGGAATACCGGGCGCAGCCCTGATGAGTTCCACCCAGTGTTGCCAGTCTCTCACCGGGGTTCCGTCTACGGCTATAATCCTGTCACCTTGCGCCAGGCCGGCCCGCCTGCCCGCGCCCTGGTCGGCAACCTCGCCGATAACAGCCGGCACGGCCGGCCGCAACGGTTCTACTCCCAGCAGGCGCAACAGGTTACCCTCTGCCATGGCATCAATCGGAATCGACGCGAGGTCGACTTCCAGCGATCGCTCATAGCCCCGGGTATCCTTCACGCCGACGGCCAGCGCGTCACGTTCTATCACCCCGGCAACAAGCAGTTCCATAGCCGTATTCCAGGTCGGTGTTGCCTGCCCGTTGATATCCATGATTTCATCATCCGCCCGAAAACCTGCCTGCATGGCCACGGAACCTTCTTCCACGGTACTGATCACCGGTTTCAACCCGGTCACCCCGATTGTGTAGACGAGCCAGTAAGCCAGGACTGCGAAAATAAAATTGAACATGGGCCCTGCAGCCACTATGGCTGTGCGCTCACCGAGCGGTTTGTTATTGAACGCCCGGGCACGTTCCTGCTCGGGGACAACACCCTCCCGCTCGTCCAGCATTCTCACGTAGCCTCCCAGCGGAACCGCACCGATGACAAATTCAGTGTTGTCGCTGCTGAACACCCTGCGCCACAGGGGACGCCCGAAACCAACTGAAAACGTCAGGATTTTAACGTTGCATTTCCTGGCTACCCAGTAATGTCCGAATTCATGGAAGGTGATCAAAATCCCCAGCGCGACTATAAACGCACACACTGTTTGTATGAGGGAGATCATGACATCACCTGCCTGGAAGCCCCGGCTGACATCCGGCACTGGTTGCCGGCGTAATCCCGCGCCCGTTTATCCGCTTCCAGGATCTGTTCCAGTGTGTCGGCAGGCTGGTCCGCTACGCCCTCCAGGGTTTGCTTCACGACCTGCGCAATTTCCGTATACCTGATACGGCCTCCCAGGAATTCAGCAACGGCGACTTCATTGGCGGCATTCAATATCGTCGTCGCCGTACCGCCATGCGCCAATGCCTGCCTCGCCAACCCCAGGCACGGGAACCTTTCCGGGTCGGGTTTTTCAAAGTTCAGTTGTGATATGTCGGACAGGTTCAGCTTTTTTACGCCGGACTCGATGCGCTGCGGCCAGGCCATTGCGTGGGCTATGGGTGTGCGCATGTCCGGGTTTCCCAGTTGCGCCAGGACCGAACCGTCGGCATATTCAACCAGGGAGTGGATAACACTCTCGGGATGAATAACGATTTCGATATTCTCTGCGCCGGTATCAAACAGCCAGCAGGCTTCGATAACCTCCAGTCCCTTGTTCATCATGGTGGCTGAATCCACGGATATCTTCTTCCCCATGTCCCAGTTGGGATGGGCGCAGGCCTCAGCGGGTGTCACACTATCCAGTTCCCCCACGGGTCTTGTCAGGAACGGCCCGCCGGATGCGGTCAGCAGGATGCGCGTGACACCGGTCATTGCCAGCCCGTCGTTAAAGTCCCGCGGCATGCACTGGAATATGGCGTTATGCTCACTGTCGATGGGCAGCAGCTGGGCGCCGTTTTCCCTGACTGCGTCCATAAACAGTTTTCCTGACATGACCAGCGCCTCCTTGTTGGCTAGCAATACCCGCTTGCCGTTGCGCGCAGCAGTCAGGGTCGGCAACAGTCCCGCGGCCCCTACGATCGCTGCCATGACATAGTCCGTCTCGGCGCAGCCTGCCACTTCCTGCAATCCCTCCTGCCCCGACAATACCCTGACTTCAGGCGCCTCTTGCTGCAGCATGTCTTTTAACCGGACTGCGGCATCAGCGTCTGCCATCACCGCATACCCGGGCCGCCAGGTCAGACACTGCTCATACAGCCCCCTGACATTGGTGTTGGCCGTGAGTGCAACCAGTTCAAACAAATCCCTGTGTCTGGAGATTACATCCAGGGTGCTTACCCCGATACTTCCGGTCGATCCCAGTATGGTTACGCCGGTCACGACGTTGCCTCCAGCAGCAGAACACCGGTAAAAAAGACCGGCGCCGCGGCCGTCATGCTGTCTATCCGGTCCAATGCGCCCCCGTGGCCGGGTAACAATTCACCGCTGTCCTTGACCCCCCCGCTACGCTTTATCATGCTCTCGGTGAGATCGCCGACAATAGAGACAGCAGTTGTGACAAGACAGACCAGCAGGAACAGGATGGACTTGTACAACGCCAGTTGCAGCAGCAGGGAGCATATGACTGCGACAATCAGGCCACAGCCCAGAGCGCCGTATAAACCCTCCAGGGTTTTGCCCGGGCTGACGTGACTGGCAAGTTGATTCCTGCCCCATCTTTGACCCACGTAATATGCTCCCGTATCCGCGCTCCAGATCAATATCAGTAAACAGGTTACCAGAACAGGACCGCGTAAATCAGGATCAGCATGCAGGGCTACCAGGGATACCCACGCGGGAACCAGCACGATGATGCCGATACCTGTCTGTAACATCAGCCCAGGACTGAATTTTCTGCCGCGTTGCCGGCGTATAATCAGTACCAGGGCCAGCACCCACCAGGCCAGCGACAAACCCACGATAAACAAGGTCATGCTGCTATCAATATTACGGTAACAGACTGTCAAAAGTAACGCTGCCAGTACCACCGTAAATACTTTCCAGCGTCTGTCATGTATTCCCGCAAGACCCGCCCATTCCCATATTCCCGTCAGGATGATTACGCCGCACAGGCCGGCGAACAGTTCGTGTGTGCCGTAAACGGTTATTCCAAGAACCAGCGGAATCAGTGCCAGCGCAGTGCCGATCCTTGTATTAAAGGGCAGTTTCATTTTGTCCGAGTTGCTCAGAGGTGCGGCCGAAGCGGCGTTGCCTGCCGACATAGGATTGCAATGCCTTGTCATACTCTGCATTGTTAAAGTCCGGCCAGTACACATCGGTAAAATACATTTCCGTGTAGGCCAGTTGCCATAACAGAAAATTACTGATGCGGACTTCTCCGCCCGTACGAATGAACAGATCAGGGTAGTCCGGCAAATCCAGTTGGCGCCTCAATGCCTCTTCCGATACAGCTTCGCTGCCCTTGTTTGCGCCGGACAGTGCGGAAAAGAGTTTTTTACAGGCCGATACGATTTCCGTACGCCCACCATAATTTATTGCGATAACCAGGTTTAACCCGTTGTTTGCCGAGGTTCTTCGTGCTGCATTTTGTGTGGAAAGTTGTAATTCTTCGGGAAAAACAGAAATATCACCTATAAAAGATAACCTGACGCCATTTTTATGCAACTCATTGAGCTCATCATCCAATGCGGTTATGAACAACTCGATCAATAACGCCACCTCGGCATGCGGGCGCTGCCAGTTTTCACTGCTGAAAACATAAACGGTAAGTGTCTTGATCCCGCGGTAAATGCTGCGTTCGACCGTTCCGCGCAAGGCATCTATACCGGCTTTGTGACCTGCCGCACGTGGCAATCCCCTGCTTTTTGCCCACCTGCCGTTACCATCCATGACGATGGCCACGTGCCCCGGCATGTTTTCCATCAGACCGGACGTGGCGTCAGCCTGTGCGATGAACGCGCACGATATCGATGTGTGTCTTTCATCACGCACGCCCCGAAGGCGTACCCACTGCCGCAGTTTCCGGGCTTCATATTTCCATCAACTCCGCCTCTTTGTCCTTGAGGATTTGCTCAATGTCCATGATATGCGCATCGGTCATCTTCTGGATGTTGCCCTCCTCCCTGCGGTCCTCGTCTTCGGTAATCATCTTTTCCTTCAGCATTTCCTTCATGTGGTGGTTTGCATCGCGGCGGATATTGCGGACGGCAACCCTGGCTTTCTCCGCTTCCGACCTGACTACCCGGGTCAGTTCCTTCCTGCGTTCCTGTGTCAGGGCCGGCAACGGAACCCGCATCACGCTACCCGTGGTAACCGGGTTCAAGCCCAGGTCCGAATTCAAAATCGCCTTCTCAATGTCCGTAACCATATTCTTGTCCCACGGTGACACACCCAGTGTCCGGGCATCGAGGACGGTGATGTTGGCCGCCTGGTTTAACGGAACCTGGCTGCCATAGTAGTTGACGGTGACATGTTCCAAAAGGCTCGGGTGGGCTCGTCCGGTGCGGATTTTTGACAGCTCGCTGCGTAATGCCTTGAGCGTTTTATCCATGCGCTCATCCGCGTCTTTGAGGATATCTTCAATCATTACGTTTTAAACCTGTATTAACTCTGTGTCCTCTGTGCCCTCTGTGGCTATTGACTACCGGTAACCAGCGTACCTTCCGGCATACCCCTGGCAGCGCGCAACAAGGCGCCGGGCTGCATCATATTCAAAACCCGCAAGGGCATGTTGTTCTCGCGGCACAACACTATGGCAGTCGTATCCATCACTGCAAGTTTTCTTTCAATCACTTCATCATAACCCAAAACATCATACCTGATTGCCGTTTTGTCATGTACCGGATCGGCGGAGTAAATGCCATCCACCTTGGTTGCCTTGATTAACAGGTCGGCATTGATCTCTACCGCGCGGAGACTGGCGGCAGAGTCGGTGGTAAAGAACGGGTTGCCGGTCCCGGCCGCAAAGATCACCACCCGGCCTTTTTCCAGGTGACGAACCGCACGCCGCCGGATGTAATCTTCACAGACCTCGTTGATCTCAATGGCCGACATCACCCTGGCGAAGGAGCCAAGCTGTTCCAGGGCATCCTGCAAAGCGAGGGAGTTCATGATGGTAGCCAGCATACCCATGTGGTCGGCAGTGACCCGGTCAATCCCTGCGGCAGCAAGTCCGGAACCGCGGAAAAAATTTCCCGCCCCCAGAACCAGGGCGATCTCCGCGCCGCACAGACTCAGGTCGCGAATCTCATTCGCCAACCTCTTGATCGTAACAGGATCGAGCCCGTAAGCGGCTTCGCCCATTAACGCTTCGCCGCTCAGTTTAATCAGAATTCTTCGATATTGCAGTTCCGTGGATTCAGGCAAAACACACCTACTCTTTGGTCAATCCGGCCTGTTGCATGACTTCAGCGGCAAAATTATCCGCTTTCTTTTCGATACCTTCACCGACTTCATACCTGATAAAACCATTCACCGACGCGTTGTTTGCCTTTAACAGGGCTGCCACGGTGGTATCGGGATCCTTGACAAAAGCCTGCCCGGTCAAGGTATTTTCCCGCAAAAACTTTTTCATCCTGCCGCTGACCATTTTCTCGATAATTTCATCCGGTTTTCCCGATTGTCTGGCCTGGGCGAGCTGGATCTGCCTTTCATTCTCCAATACCTGCGGCGCAACATCCTCTTCATTGACGCACAACGGATTACTGGCTGCGATATGCATGGCCAGATCCTTTGCCAGGCCGGGATTATCCGCAGACAAGTCCACTATTACACCTATCCTGATACCGTGCACGTAGATACCCAGGGTGCCGCCGGCCGTCTTATTGAGCCGGGCAAAGCGGCGGATGCTGATGTTCTCTCCCAGCTTGGTCACCAACTGCTGCCTGGTATCTTCGACCGTTTGCGTTCCCTTATTGTTTAACCGCAATTCCCCTGCGCTATCTGTAGTTGCGCCGGGTTGCGCAAGGAGCGTGTTTGCAAGTTGACTGGAGAAACCCTGAAAATTTTCATCCTTGGCGACAAAGTCCGTTTCACAATTGACCTCCAGTATCATTGCCTGGTTGCCGGCCTGATCCGGTTTAACAACTATCGTCCCTTCAGCAGCGATGCGTCCTGCTTTCTTTGCCGCTTTGGCAATGCCGGATTTTCGCATCACATCGATTGCGGCTTCAATATCGCCGGCAGCTTCCTGCAGTGCCTTTTTACAATCCATCATCCCGGCACCGGTCCTGTCCCTCAATTCTTTTACCATTGACGCAGAAATTTGCATTGTACTTCTCAATCCTGTTTCACTTCGGTTTTATCTTCCGGGGCCGTGCTGTCCTGTTTTGCAGCACGTTTTGTTTTTGCCGGGGCTTTAGCCGTCGTTTTTGCCAGTGTCTTTGCCGGGGCTTTAGCCGTGGTTTTTGCTGCTGTCTTTGCCGGAGCTTTAGCGGTGGTTTTTGCCGCTGTCTTTGCCGGGGCTTTAGCCGTGGTTTTTGCCGGCGTCTTTGCCGGGGCTTTCGTTGTGGCCTTTGCCGGTGTTTTTGCCGGGGCTTTAGCCGTGGTTTTTGCCGGGGCTTTTTTCGCCGCACTCCTGGTGCCGGCGGATTTTGTCGCTGCCCGCTTCGGCTTTTCGGTTTCGGCCGGCGTTACATCTTCGCTTACCGCTTCACCTGCCGGCTCATCTGTCTGCGCCTCAACTGCAGATGTATCCTCTCCTGCACTGCCGCTATCAGCAGCCGGCGCGACGCTCTCGGGCGCAGTAACTTCAGCCGGGCTCGCCTGTTCCGTTACCGCCTCACCTGTCTGATCCTCAGTCTGCGCTTCAGCAGCGGCCACATCTTCCTTTTCACCAGCGTCATCAGCAGCCGTAACAACCTTCGGTTCTTCGGCCTCAGCAGGGATCTCCGTTCCCGTTGCCGCCTCAGCAGCCTGTTCCTCCGCTTGTACTTCAGAACTTGCTTCGTCTTCCTGTGCATTGCCGGCATCAGCTTCCGTTTCAGTGGACTTCCTGGTCTTTTTCCTGACAGTTTTCTTCTTGACCAGGACATTTTCCTCCTTGGTCTCGACAATAGGCGCCCCCTCGGCGTCAAGCTCTATGAAATCATCCTTGTCTCCGCCCTCACCAAGATGTGCAACCGAATCCTTGCCCGTTATAATCGCATCGGCTACGGCTTTCGTATATAACCTGATAGACCTTATGGCATCATCATTCCCTGGTACAACATAATCAACACCGGCGGGGCTGTTGTTGCTGTCGACTATGCCGATAACGGGTATCTTGAGTTTGACCGCTTCGCTGACGGCGATATCCTCGTAGCCTACATCAATCACAAACAATGCGTCCGGCCAGCCATCCATGTCCTTAATCCCTGACAGGTTCCGGTCCAGTTTTTCCAGTTCCCTTTCAATATGCAGAATTTCCTTCTTGCTCATGCGCTCCATGCCGCCGTCGGTTTTCATCTCCTCCAGTTCTTTCAGGCGGTTAATTGATTGCCTGACCGTTTTGTAGTTGGTCAGCAGGCCGCCTAACCAGCGCAGGTTGATATACGGCATGCCGCAACGCTGGGCTTCTTCCTTGATAATCTGTTGTGCGGCGCGTTTTGTCCCCACGAACAGGATTTTTCCCTTGTTTGCCGACAACTTGCCGGCAAAATTCAGGGCCTCCTGGAGCAAGACCTTGGTCTTCTCCAGGTCGATAATGTGTATTTTATTACGATGGCCGTACAGGTAAGCGGCCATTTTGGGATTCCAGTAACGCGTCTGGTGGCCAAAATGTACACCAGCCTCCAGCATTTCGCGCATGCTGATTTCAGACATATTCATACTCCTGACAGGGTTAAGCCTCCGCACATCCCGCATTACACCCGGCCATTTATCGTTGAGCCGGCCAGGACCCCGAAATACGTTCTGTAATGTGCGTGTGTTTTATAACAACAGTTTTCCGATATCCGGTTCTTGCCATAACAGCAGGCGCTTTATAACATAGAAGCACTGGAGCAACAAACATTATTTCTGTGTTTTTATAATGACGATATCACTGAAAAGCGCTGATGAGATAGAAAAGATGCGCATCGCCGGCGCGCTGGCCTCCTCGGTCCTGACCATGATAGAACCTCATGTCAGGGCAGGTGTCACCACGGACGAACTCGATCGGATCTGTCATGAATTTATCACTGGAGAGCTGGACGCAATCCCTGCGCCGCTGAATTACCGCGGCTTTCCCAAGTCAATATGTACTTCGATTAATCACGTCGTCTGTCATGGCATACCCGGAGATAAACGTCTGAAAAACGGCGATATTGTCAATATTGACATCACCGTGATTAAAGATGAATTTCACGGCGATACCAGCAAGATGTTCTGCGTGGGCAAACCGTCAGTACGAGCCCAGCGACTGATTGAAACGACATACGAGTGTATGTTGCTGGGTATCCGGATGGTAAAGCCAGGGACACGCCTGGGTGATATAGGCCATGCTATACAATCCTATGCCGAATCCAGGCGTTTTACGGTTGTACAGGAATATTGCGGCCACGGCATCGGCAGAAACTTCCACGAAGATCCGCAGGTTCTGCATTACGGCATACCGGGCACAGGCCTGGCGCTTGAACCCGGGATGACATTTACCATTGAACCGATGATTAACGTCGGCAAGCGCCATGTCAAGCTGCTGCCTGACAACTGGACTGTCGTTACCAAAGACCATTCCCTTTCCGCGCAATGGGAACATACCATCCTGGTTACCGGCGACGGCTTTGAAGTATTGACCCGGCGTCCGGAAGAGGACTTTTAACCCGTATGAGTATTGATGAGTCGTTGCTGTTGGATAAATCAGTCCTGGCCGGGTCCCCTCCTGACGTAACCTGCTTTAAACATGCCCTTGACCGGGGCGATCACTGCCTGAACGAACAGTTTGAAGCAGGTAAACCGATACGTGAGATTATTTACAAACGCGCCTGGCTAATCGACCAGTTACTCATCAGCGCGTGGCATCATCATGTTGATAGTGATGCAATGGCGTTGATCGCGGTAGGTGGCTACGGTCGCGGGAATTTATTACCGGCATCCGACGTGGACCTGATGCTGCTCGTCAAGCCGCGCAGAAAAAAATCCCTGAAATCCAGCATCGAAACCTTTCTGGCCTTTCTCTGGGACATGGGTCTGGAGGTGGGACACAGCGTCAGAACAATCAAGGACTGCGTCCGGGAAGCAAAGTCGGACATAACGGTGGCCACGAACCTCATGGAATCCAGGTTGATAATCGGCAATGCAGCCTTGTATGAAACCATGGTCAAAGTGACGGGGCCGAAAAAGGTATGGCCTTCCAGGAAATTCTTTGCAGCCAAATGGGAAGAACAGACGGCGCGCCACCATAAATTCCACGACAGCGAAAACAACCTGGAGCCCAATGTGAAGGAAGGGCCCGGCGGTCTGCGCGATATCCAGATGATCGGCTGGGTCGCGAAAAGACATTTTGACGCAGAGCGGCTCAGGGACCTGGTCAAACACGATTTCCTGTCCCAGACGGAGTACGACAGTCTCGACCAGGGACACAATTTCCTCTGGCGTGTGCGCTACGCACTCCACGTCATTTCCGGCAGGAGAGAGGACCGGCTGCTGTTCGACCACCAGAAAAATGTCGCGGCCAAATTCGGTTTTACCTCCGCAGACAATTCCGGCGTTGAGCAGTTCATGAGACTCTATTACCGGACGGTGAAGGAGGTCAGCCGCCTGAATGAAATGCTGCTGCAGCATTTCCAGGAAGAGATCATTTACGCACGCAGAAGAGAAACGATTCGGCCGTTGAACAAACGCTTCCAGATACGAAATGATTTTATCGAAGTAAAGAATCGGCAGGTTTTCAAAAAATATCCCATCGCCCTGCTTGAGGTGTTCCTGCTGCTGCAGCAGAACCAGAATATCAAGGGGGTAAGGGCCGCTACGGTCAGGCTGATAAGGGAATCACTGGACCTGATTGACGACGGCTTCAGGGCAGATATTAAAAGCCAGAGTCTGTTTCTGGAAATAATCCGCCAGCCGCATCGTGTCGGACATGAGTTAAGACGCATGCACAAGTACGGAGTGCTGGGAGCATACATGCCTGAATTTGCCAAGATCGAAGGCTTGATGCAGTTCGACTTGTTCCATATCTATACGGTTGATGAGCACATTCTGTTTGTAATCAGGAATATGCGTCGCTTCGGCCTGGACGAATACAGGAAAAAATATCCGTTGTGCCGGCAGGTGCTGGAACAAATTCCCAAGCAGGAGTTACTTTATTTTGCCGGGATGTTTCACGATATGGCGAAGGGAAGAGACGGCGATCATTCCACCCTGGGCTCCAGCGACGCGCTGGAGTTCTGCAAGAGACACCACCTGAGCGACTATGACGCGAAACTGGTGGCGTGGCTGGTGGAACATCACCTGCTGATGTCAAAGACGGCACAGAGAGAGGATATCAATGATCCTGAAGTGATCAACAGGTTCGCCAGGAAAGTGGGAGACAGCATTCACCTGGATTACCTCTACCTGTTGACGGTTGCCGACATCAACGGCACCAACCCGCGTCTCTGGAACAGTTGGAAAGATGCCTTGATCGCCGACCTGTATAACAAAACACTGTCGGCCTTGTGGCGCGGCCTCGAAAATCCGATAAACAAGGAAGAGTTCATAAATGACAGTAAAACCCGCTCCCTGACCATCATTAAAAATGGAATTCAGGCCGTACCCGATACCGGGGCGATATGGTCTTACCTGAGTGATGATTATTTCATGCGCTACTCACCTACGGAAATCGCCTGGCACACGCAAGCCATCATGAAGTGCAGCGAAGACCGGCTACCGATGATTCTGCTGCGTGAGGAGACAGAGCGCGGGGCAACCGCACTGTTTATCTACATGCACGACCATGACAATATATTTTCGCGTATCAGCCGCACCCTGGACCTGCTGGACCTGAACGTGGTGGACGCCCGCATAATGAGCTCCAATCATGGTTTTACACTGGACACGTTCAGCATCCTGGAAAAATCCGGGGCTATCGTGAAAGGACGCGAGCGAAAAAAGGAGATCATGACCGCCCTGAAACAAAACCTGTTGTTGCTGGATAAACCGATAAGGCGCGCGGACCGGATCCGGTCAAGGAGACTGCGGCATTTTTCCATACCTACCCGTATCAATTTTGACATCGACAAGAAAAACGAACGCAATATCATGGAGGTCAGCGCCATGGACAGGCCCGGTTTTCTCTCATCGGTGGGGACGGCGCTGGAATTCTGCGGCACACGCCTGCAGGCAGCGAAAATCGCAACCTACGGAGAACGGGTCGAAGACATCTTCTTTATTACCGACCGGAATAACCAGGTCATCACCGACGCCGCCAAACTGAAATGCCTGACTGACACGATTACTACATCCCTGAATATAAATTAGTGGACATCCACCGACGGCCACCTGAATCTGAAGCAGAGTTGCTTGCCCGGTGCCGCGCGCTGGCCGGAAAGTCTCTGGGTCAGGTCGCAGGTGAACTGAATTTCACCGTTCCGGCATCCCGCACCAGGGCCAAGGGATGGGCCGGGCAACTTATTGAACACTACCTGGGAGCCACTGCGGCCTCCCAGCCGGAACCGGACTTCCTGAACCTGGGTGTTGAACTTAAAACCATACCCGTTAACCGGCGCGGCCGGGCCAAGGAGTCGACTTTCGTGTGCATGGCGCCGCTGAAGCTCACTTCCGGCATGCGCTGGCCTGATTCTATCGTCAAACATAAACTGGAACGGGTCCTGTGGGTTCCCATAGAAGCCGACCCCGGCATACTCCCGGCCAACAGCAGGGTAGGAAACAGTTTCCTGTGGAGCCCGTCGCGGCAACAACTCCAGGTCCTTGAGCAGGATTGGCAGGAATTGATTGAAATGATATCTTTTGGCGAATTTGACAAGATCAGCGCAAAACACGGCGAATACCTGCAGATACGGCCCAAGGCGGCCAGTGCAGCCAGCCTGGCCCGGGCCACCCTGGTCGACGGAGAAACCGGCTTGACCCTGCCCAGGGGATTTTACCTGCGCAGCCGATTTACCAACATGTTGCTTACAGAACATGCAATTCAGTCATAAATTCAGCGTTGCGCCGATGATGACCCATACGGACAGGCATTTCCGCTACTTCCTGCGCCTGCTTTCCGGACATTCCATGCTGTACACGGAAATGCTGACAACCGGCGCCCTGCTGTACGGAGACACGGACAGGTATGCCAGGTTCAACGGTGCGGAGCACCCTGTCGGGATACAACTGGGAGGGAGCAATCCCGCCGACCTGGCAAGTTGTGCAGAAATCGCCACAGCTTACGGGTACGACGAAATAAACCTGAATATTGGTTGTCCCAGTAAACGGGTGAAGTCCGGCCGTTTCGGCGCCTGCCTCATGGCTGAACCGGGCCTGGTTGCCGAGTGTGTCGCGGCTATGGCGGCGGTGACCGACCGCCCGGTTACGGTCAAAACGCGCATCGGTATCGACGGGCACGACAGTTATGAGCAATTGAGCCGGTTTGTTTCGATTGTGTCCGAAGCCGGTTGCCGTACGTTTATCATCCATGCCCGCAAGGCCTGGCTGAACGGTCTGAGCCCCAGGCAGAACCGGACTGTCCCGCCGTTGCGATACGACCTGGTTTACCGGTTGAAGCAGGATTTTCCACACCTGGAAATCATCATCAACGGCGGTATAACCAGTCTTGCGGAGGTGCACAAACATTTGCCCCATGTCGATGGGGTCATGCTCGGCAGGGCCGTGTGCAATAACCCCTATTTGCTGGCCGGGGTAGACAAAAACCTTTTCGGCGTGAACAATATAGCAGCTACACGCATGCAGATACTGCAAAAATACATACGCTACATGGAAACGGAAATCGCGCAAGGCGAGCATTTGTACGCCATGTCACGGCATATACTGGGTTTGTTTCACGGACAGTACGGTGCACGCGCTTACCGGCGCCATCTGACAGTAAGTGCCCATGCATCGAATGCCGGTGTGGAAATTGTCAATGAGGCGCTGGCTTTGACGGAAATTAACTATCAGAATACGAGGAACTAAAAATACGAACAGGAATCACAGTGATAATCCTGATATACAGGAGAAAATCTCCCCGTATTTAATAAAACACATGAAAAATATCTTTTTACTAATTGTTATTTCTGTATTTTTTACCCCGGTATATGGGGAAGAAAACGAAATGACAGAAAAACAGAAACTGAGTTATGCCCTGGGTGTTTTTTTTGCCCAGAGCGTAACTCAGCAGGATATTGATATGGATACGGATTATTTCCTCGAGGCGGTAGCGGATGTGTTGAAGAAAAATCAGCCAAAACTATCGATTGAGGAAATACAGGCCATTTTTGCAAGGTTTCAACAGCAGGAGCAGGAAAACAGGGCAGAACAGGCCGCCGCAAACAGTCAGGCGGGGAAAGCGTTTCTGGATGCGAACAGGACGAAAGAAGGTGTTATCGAACTGGATAACGGCCTGCAATACAAAATCCTGCGGCCCGGAACCGGTGCTAATCCCAAACCTGACGGAGAAGTAACCGTCCATTACCGCGGGTCGCTGATTAACGGTGAGGAATTCGACAGTTCATACATGCGCAACCAGCCGGCGAAACTGTCCCTTAACCGTGTTATCAAGGGCTGGCAACAGGCGTTGCCCTTGATGAAGACAGGCGCCCTGTGGCAACTCTATATCCCCGCTAATCTTGCCTACGGGTCAGCAGGACAGGGTGTTATCGGGCCGGATGAAGCCCTTATCTTCGAGGTCGAATTAATTGAAATTCATTAATCCCGTCCGGGTTTCCCGCCTGCTGGCTCTGGTCACGTTGCTGGTGGTCTTCAGCATCCGGGCTGATGACCACCTGCCCACTGCCGGTATTGCCGCATACGAGGACGGTAACTACAAACTGGCCATGCAAAGCTTCGTGAACGCAATTCAGGCTGATCCGCAAAACTCGTACCTGCATCATTGGCTGGGCAAATGTTACGGGAGACTGGCCGAACGGAGCAACTGGTTCAAGTCCATGTCCTATGCCAGAAAAACCCTGAAACAGTTCCGCAAGGCTGTCGAA
The DNA here is from genome assembly GCA_965208655.1 of Gammaproteobacteria bacterium. Lineage (GTDB taxonomy): Bacteria > Pseudomonadota > Gammaproteobacteria > Eutrophobiales > Eutrophobiaceae > JAAXHV01. The sequence goes on along the minus strand of CBDBPJ010000003.1, from coordinate 303,385 downwards.
CTTGATGTAAACAACTATGAAGCCCTGCGCGACCTGATAGATTTCCTGGAGACGGCGCCGGGCTTCCTGGGAGGCGACAGGAAGGAAGCAAAACGCCTGGGACAACGCCTGGAAAAGTTGCAGAAAATCCGTACGGCGAGCAATGAATAGACTGGTTGCATGGCTGTTGTTATTGGCGCCGGCGGCAATTGTAGGCGCCGTTCCGCCGATCGTTTCCGACGAGGAACTTCAGGCCTGGGAACGCCACGACCGCGCCGCGCTGATCATTACCCATATAATGGATAAATACCACTACCGGAAGGAGCCGCTCGATGATGCCTTGTCCAGCCGCATACTGGATTCCTACCTGGAAAGCCTGGATGGAAACCGCAGCTTTTTCCTCCAGGAAGACATAACGGACTTTGAGCGTTACCGCTACCTGCTCGATGAAGCGATTGAAGATCCGGACCTCGACCCAGCATACGCTATTTTCAAGGTTTACCGGCAGCGGGTTGATGAGCGCTCCGCCTACGCCCGGTCTGTGCTTGAAAGCGGATTTGATTTCAGTATTGATGAGGACTACATGTTCGACCGGCGCAAAAATGACTGGGCGCAAACAGAGCGGGAATTGAATGACATCTGGAGAAAAAAGGTAAAGAACGATTACCTGATGTTGCTGCTCGCGGACAAGGAGGACGATGAGATAAAGGAAATACTGGGCAAACGCTATGCACGCTTCAGGACCAGTACCTTCCAACTCAATTCCAACGACGTGTTCCAGTCATTCATCAATGCCTACACCGTCGCCGTGGAACCTCACACGTTCTATTTCACCCCGCGCTCGTCGGAAAACTTCGATATCACCATGAGGCTTTCGCTGGAAGGAATCGGTGCGGTGTTACGGGCGGAACAGGATTACACGGTGGTGCAGAGGATTATCCCGGGAGGTCCGGCCGAACTCGGCGGTCAATTACAGGCCAGTGACAAGATCACAGGCGTCGGGCAAGGCGACCACGGCGAGATAACGGACGTGATTGGCTGGCGTCTTGACGATGTAGTCGACATGATAAGAGGGCCGAAAGGGTCCGTAGTCAGGTTGGAAATCCTGTCCGAGAGAGACGGATTTACGGGGAACGGCAGAATTATATCCATTACCCGGGACGAAATCAGGTTGGAAGAACAGGCAGCCAAGTCCGAGGTCATCGACCTGGAAAACAGCGGGCAAATAGGCGTCATTACCGTGCCTGCCTTTTACAGCGACTTCCCGGCCCAGGCGCAAGGAAAAAAGGACTATCGCAGCACAACCCGGGACGTAAGGCGTCTGCTTGCCGGGTTAAAGGAAAAAACCCTGGATGGTCTGCTCATAGACCTGCGCGGTAACGGCGGCGGGTCATTGCTCGAAGCCCTGGAACTGACCGGCTTGTTCATCGAGTCGGGACCAATCATACAAACCAGGGACTACTCCGGCAAAATTGAGATCAACAGTGACCCGGACCCGGATATCGCCTATGGCGGGCCACTGGCGGTACTGGTTAACCGTAACAGCGCCTCGGCTTCCGAGATATTTGCCGGCGCTATCCAGGACTACCGGCGCGGGATCATCATCGGTGAGCCGACATTCGGCAAAGGCACGGTGCAGAATATTATCGATTTAAACCACTTTACCGATTCCTCCCATGAGGACCATGGCAGGTTGAAGGCGACTATTGCCCAGTTTTTTCGTATCAGCGGCGGCAGCAATCAGCATCGCGGCGTGATTCCCGACATCATTTTTCCCACTGCGCGCTACGGTCAGGACTACGGCGAACGGGTTCTGGACAACGCCCTGCCCTGGGATGAGGTTAAACCGCTCTATTTCATGCCTGTCAGCGCACCGGTTGAGAGTTTTGCCCGGGCCAGGGAACTTCACGAACAACGTATAAGAGACAACCGCCTGATGCGGTTGTTGCTTGAAGACATGGAAACGGCACAGGCGATGGAAAACAAAAAGACCATCAGCCTGCAGGAAAGCAAACGCAAGGGCGAACGGGAAGAGCGCCGCCTCGCAACGGCAGAACTGCGCAACGAATACCGTATTACCCTGGGATTGGAACCGGTACCCGCAGATGCCACTGATATTGAGGATGAAGACGAACTGGAAGATCTCGACCCGTTGCTCGACGAGGCAGCCAGGATATTATTCGACCTGGTCGTGCCGGTGCGCCAGGCAATAGACGAGTTTCCCGATACAGCCAAAACCGCCGGGATCACATCCCGTGCAGGAGGGACAATACAATGATCCTGAAAAACATAACATTATTGAGCCTGTTATCAATATGTTACCTGTTGCCCCAGGCGGCAGCGGAAACTGATGTAAAAGGGACAATTCAATACCGCCAGAACTATATGAATGCCATCAGCGGACACACCGGTGCGATTCGGCGGCTGAAGGATGGCCGTTTCAGTGCGGAAGGACACCTGCAAATGCATACGGATGCCCTGGCCAGGCTGGCCAGGGATATCGCCCTGTTATTTCCCGAGGGAACGGGGACAGGGAAAACCGATGCAAAACCGGAGATCTGGGAAAACTGGCCGGACTTTGAAGCACGCGCCAGTGAGAGCCAACAGGCGGCACAAGCCCTGCTGGACGCAGTGCAATCCGGCGATGCGGAGGCGATAGATACCCGGTTCGGCGAGTTGACGCAAACCTGTAAGGCGTGCCATAAACCATTCAGGAAATGATGTTATACGGCTGGACCCGGTTTGCAGCTGCCGGTGTTGTTGTCCTGCTTGCTTTGCTGTGGTGGTTGAGACCAGAGCCGTTGCCTGATTTTGATGTATCACGGAATACTCTTACCGAAGCCGATATCCGCCGTGGTGAATACTTGGTAAATATTGCGGGCTGCGTCAGTTGCCACACGGATGCTGAAGGCCAGGGAGCACACCTGGCAGGCGGACTTGGGCTGGATACGCCGTTCGGCAGTTTTTTTGCCCCCAATATCACCTCCCACAGGGAAGCCGGCATAGGCGCCTGGAGTTTCACCGATTTCGCCCGGGCGATGCACCTGGGGATCGCCCCCAAGGGAGCGCGCTACTACCCGGTGTTTCCCTATACGTCCTACACGAAGATAAAATTCGACGATTTGCGCGCTATGTACGCTTACCTGCAGACAACGCCGCCCGTTGCGACAAGGAACAGGCCGCATGAAACACATTGGTATATCAACCGGTTGCTGATGCCTCTATGGCAGTCGTTGTTCTTCCAGCCCGGTGTATTCCGGCCTGATGCCGGCCTGGATGAAACCCTGGTGCGCGGGGCCTATATCGCCAACGCCCTGACCCATTGCAGTGAGTGTCATACACCCAGAAATTTACTTGGCGCCCCCCGCCCCGAACTGTTCCTGGCCGGCACTGATGACGGCCCTGACGGAGACCCGGTCCCCAACATCACATCCTCCGAAGCGGACGGCATCGGTGACTGGGATGAAGATGAACTGTTACTCTACCTGGAAGAAGGCGAACTGCCCGATGGTGATTATGCCGGTGGCGCCATGGTCGACGTGATTGACAATTCCACCAGCCTGATGGACCCGGCAGACCTGCAGGCCGTGGTCAGCTACATACTCTCCGTTCCTGCCGTGGACCAGGGATATTTGGGGTCAGAGTAAGGGGTCAGAGTAAGGGGTCAGAGTAAAAATACACAACAACGAAGCTGTGACGCTAACCGGGGTGGAAGTATTTTTGCTCTGACCCCTTACTCTGACCCCAAACTCTGACCCCCAACTCTGACCCCAAATTCAGAAGTTGTAGCTCAGGTTCAGTTCGATGAAGCTGTCGCGGCGCGTGTAATAGTGGATATCTTCCTTATCGATGCCGAGCAGGACAATCGCCTCCAGGTGCAGCGACCAGTTGTCGGCAAGTCGCCGGTCCAGCCCGACAGCCAGTGAGTGGCTGGAGCGTCCCAGGTCCCCGATAAAACTGGCAGTAATCTCGGTGCTCTGAACGTCATTGAACGCCAGGCGCGCAGCTGTGAACAGTTCGTTTTCAAAAGTGCCGGGGGCGCGGCTCGGGGGCGCATCCCGTCCCCGATCATCGTAATGCCATTCGCCGAACAGGGTGAGGTCGGCCACAGTTTCAAATATGGAATAGAACGAGTATTCCCCGCCGACAACGGTCGCCACGTAATTCTCCTCCCTGCCTAGCAGGTTCAGAGAACCGGCGCGCCGGATCGCCTCCAGCTTGAACAGCCAGGGACCCAGGGTCAACTGGGTGTCCAGGCCGAACTGGCGGATCTGGGTGTAATACTGGACCAGGTTCAGGTCACCACCTGGTGTGAAGTCCAATTGCACTGCCGGCTCCCGGTTGGTGCCGTCAAACACGCTCAGGCCAACATCCACGGGACCGAAACTCTGACTGTAGCGCGCGGCAAAATCCAGGTGCCACTGTTCGGCCGCGCTCTCATAGCGGATATTATCATCATCAATAACCAGGGGCAGACGCAGGCGGCCGCGCCGGCCCGGAAAGGTACGGGCGCGGTGGTAGGGCAAGGCGAACAGTTCCAGCACCCCCCAGTCACCGGACAATGTTCCATGTGCCATGGGTTGCCCCAGCTTGGCCATACCGTCCGGGTGCTCTACGAAATCCACCTGGTTGACAATATCGACCAGGCGCTGTGATTCAACCACGCCCCAGAATACCTGGTCGACCCCCAGACGCAATTCCCAATCATAATCTCCGAGCCCGCCGAACAACAACAGGTAGGCTTCGCGAACATCCACGCGGGTACGGCGGGTATCTGCGGCATCCAGACGGAAGAAAGGCGCCAGGGTGAAGCTTCTGCCCGCGCTATCCTCAACGTAGAACTCCGGTTCCAGGACAAAACCGCTCGCATGGTCACGCTGCCCGGGAAATAAAGCGGCCTCGGGATACCAGCGACCCTCAATGCCTATGCTGCCGGAAAAATCGTAGTCGGCAATCTCAATCCCCGCGCATGTCACCGGCGCAACGATCAGCGCCAACAGCCACACGACCCCGAATACCGAACGGTAAAGGGCGCTGCTGCGCGGCATCAACGCACCCGTTTCAATCCGGTCTGCGTGAAGTCGCGTTCGTTCAAATCGGTGCGGAACTGATACTCCGACCAGGTCAGGTCGGTGCTCTTCCCGGTGAGATGATTCACCATCATCATATGACCGGCGTACCAGTAACTGTCCAGGTGCTGCTCGTAATCAGCCATAGTCAACGTCTTCAGGTGCGCATCCTTGCGATCGTAATACTCGACTTTCCAGGTGCGCAAATCGTCCCGGTCCTGCCATACCAGTTGGCGGCTATAACCCGATTTCCTGTCCGAAGGCACGCGTTCGCTCACTGTGCAGGTCAATTCGCCACAAGGTGCGTCGCGCAGGTAGCGGTGGGTATATTTCTCCACCTCCTGGGCCCCCATGTCCTCGTAGGAAAATTCACTGCCCATGAAAGAGCCGGAACGGTTTGATGAACTGATGCGCTTGACCCGTTTGAGTGCAGGCAAATAAAGCCATTGATCGTCTGCTTCCGTCTTGTGGGAATGGATGAGAAAAGCAGTCCCCTCAACGTCGCGCGGTTCATCGAATACAAACAGGCTCTTGTCACCGTCGCCTTCCACCTCAAGCACCTTGATCCTGAGCGAGCGCCGGCTTTCCTGCCCCTGCTTATTGCGCAGTATCATGGTCTGGCGCGCGGTGAAATTGCCGAAACCCTGTGCTCGCAGGTCGGCTTCATTGGCAATTTTTAACCCGACTTCTTCGGCTGTTGCGTCATCTGCGGCTGAATGGGTCGAAATACACAAACAAGCCAGTAAACACAAGCTGGATGTAATCAACGCAAACACCGATCGAACAGGATATTCACGAACCATAATTTTCTCCTGGGGACGTAATATCAGGGATAACCTGTTTAAATCATATCATGCTCCGGTTGCAGTTAACCGGTAAAAGGGCCATGCTTTATGTGTCTTTCATAATTTCTTCCTGTCAAGGGCCATCAGCAAAGGAGGAAGAAGCAGAAAATCGGCGAGGACTGCAAATATAATCGTGCTCGTTACCAGGAGGCCAAGTGACCAACTGACCTCGAATCCCGATAGAGCAAATACCAGGAAACCCGCCGCCAATACCAGGGTAGTAGTCCATAGAGCTTGTCCCACGGTGCGAAAGGTATAGCGCACGGCTTCCGGCGCCGGAAACCCCTCACGCCGGGCTTTCAAATATTTGCTCAGGAAGTGAGTAGTATCGTCCACGATGATACCGAACGCTATAGCGGTCGTTACGGAACCGGCCAGACCCACCTGTCCGACCAGGTAGCCCCATAGACCGAAGCTCATGGCCGCGGGAACGAAGTTAGGTACGAAACTGATGAGACCGAGGCGCACGCTTTTGAAAACCCAGATAAAAATCAACGAAATAAGAGCCATGGCGATAATCGTGGCGCGCAACATGCTGTTGATGTTGCGTTGGGAGAGGTGAGCAAAGGTCATACTGACGCCCGTTGCAGGGGCCGCAAGGTCGGGCGCATTGGCCTGGAGCCAGGCCAGCGCGCGTGCATCGAGTTCGCGCTGTTGCTTGGACGTCAGGCTGCGAAGCACGACGGTCATGCGCGTAGCGGACTTGGCGACGTCAATACGGTCATTGAGATCTTTGCCGAACGGCAGTGAAAACTCGTAAAGCAACAGGTACTGCGCGGCGAGCGACGAGTCGGCGGGTATTCGGTAGAAGGCCGGATCGTCGCCGTGCATGTTCTTGTTCAGGCGTTTCATGATGTCCGGAAAGGCTCGGACGTGGGTCACTTCCGGCTGCCCCCGATACCATTCGGCAAAATTATTGACCGTGCGCATGTAGTCAGGATCGGTGATACCGCCTTCGCGCCCCGACTCAAGCGAATACTCCAGTGTTTCCATGCCGGTCAGGTTTTCGAGGACGAAGTCCGTAGCGCGCCGGAACTCGTAACGCTCATCGAAATACTGCGTCCAATTGTCGGTCAACTCATTGCGGGGAATGCCCGAGATGAGAGCAACTGCAAGAAGACTGAAGAACCAGAGCAGGAATTTGCTGCGTGCGACGACAAAGGCGCCGAACCGGTCGAAGAACCCGGTCCGTTCAGTGTGGACACGACGCACGCGCAACGGCAGAATCGAAAGCAACGCCGGCAGCAGCGTCATGGAATAGACAAAGGCGCACAACACGCCAAACGCCACCATATTGCCCAGGACGTGGAAAGGCGGCGAATCCGAGGCATTCAGGGTGAGGAACCCACCGGCGGTCGTAACCGACGTGAGAAAAACGGGCCAGGCATTGCTGCGCAGCGATTCAGTAATCGCCTCATTTCTGCTCAGGCCCCGGTTCACGCCCGCCAACGCGGCCGTGATGACGTGGATGGAATCCGCGACGGCGATTGTCATGATAATGATCGGTACGCCGGAATTGGCGGGATTGAACACCGTGCCGGTCCAGCCGGCGAACCCCATGGCCGTGTTGACGGTGAACACAACTACGATAACGGTGACCAGGGTGCCGAATACGGAGCGCAGAAGAACACCGGTCAACAGCGCGATGATAAGGAACACGAGCGGTACGAGTTTTTCCAAATCGTCCTTTGTGACGTCGGCGAAGGCACGATTCATAACCACGTCGCCGCTGAGGTAATAGGCGATGTCCGGATGGTTCGCCCGGGCCTGGTCCAGGAGTGCGTTAAGATAGTCGGTTATCTCAACCACCGCAGCGTCCGGGTTTTCGGGCAGGACAAAATTGATCGCCATCCCGGCCACGCGTCCGTCATGGGCAACCAGTCGCCCGGTAATAGCGACCGAGTTCAGTGCGATCTCTTCGACTCTCTCCAGGTCGGCGTCGCTCAGCGACTGTGCGTCCTCGATGAGCGACTCGACAACCAGGTCGTCGCCGAACGCCTCGCTATGGGAATAGTTGGTAAGGGAATCGACTCGATTGGAATAAGGCGTACGCCACGCGGCTTCGGTCAACTCCTCTACGGAACCAAGCGTCTCCCGCGTGAACACCGAGCCCTCCCGCGGCGCAATGGCAATCAACGCCGTATGGGAAACGGAGTAGGTGTCCTCCAAGGCGTCGAACGCGGCGAGTTGCGGATTGCCTTCGTCGAACAGGCTACGGTAATCGTTCGTGACGCCGATGAAGCGGGCGCCTCCGGCCACTGCCAGCATTAACAACGTTGCAACCGCAACGACCAGCCAGCGGCGCTGCAGAATGACGGCGATGTAGCGGTCTAATGACACAGGGGCCATTGACTCAAATGTCACTGGCAGGAAACGGTGGCAAATTCATGCGACGTGCATGCACGGCGTTATCGATGCTGCTGACTGCAGGTGGCTTCGTTCCCTACCATTCGATTGATTGTGACGTATCGACGTGGTTGGGCATCCTGTAACTCAGCCCGCCCTCGTCGTACACCGATATTTGGAGAAGCTGGGTAAAATTTCCTGCCCTGACCCACCCTGTTCCCTTCAGCAATCGCTTGATGCGTTCTTTCGTCCGGAAAGCAAACAGTGTACCTATGGTAGGGTGCTTGGGAAACTGGAACCCGTCTGCGAGCCGGTTTCCTATCAGCGCGCGTGAGAGACGGTAAGCCAATGCCAGCAACTCTTCGCTTTCAACCGGATCTTCTATACCCGCAACTAACGGAATGGCCTGGATCAGCGTGTTCGCCACTGCTACCGAATCGGCATCCGCCGGCGGTTCGCATATGAAGCCTATCTTGTATATATTTTCCGCTTCCGCGGTGTCTGTATAGAGGATGGTATCAGGGATACCCATGAGGTGGCCGGCATAGCGCCAGACACTCATCACACTCTCTCGTTCTTCTTTGTTGTAACTCGTTCCCAACAATCTCGAATAATCCAGCAAGCGCTTGGAAAAGACGGAGATGGCATAACCCAGGTGCGCTGTGCTCACCGGCACGCCCCAGGCGTCGTGGTCCCAATCGTCGGAGTTCGCCAGCAGGGTCCTTATTCGACTATGAACGAAGCGAATGCGCGTGGATAACTTCCAGCCGTCACCGTCCCTCTGCATGCCACCGGGGAAAAATATTTCCAACATGTGGCGGTTATTCTGCTGCAGACGTCTTTTGGTCGCCGCCACGCGTCCGGTAATTCTGAAAGACTTGGCGATACGCGTCGAAAAGCCTTCCACCAGCACCCCCGTAACGAATGCGACGAGCATGAGGTCTACGTTTACGTGGAATGCGCGAACGCCCGGTTCAAAGGCTCTGCGGTTGAGCCAGGGAGGCTGCTCTTCAAGTTTTTTGAAAAAATCGCGCAGGACCTGCGGCGCCTTGCGCACAACCTCATCCCGTTGTTCTATGCCGGCCCCGATGAACCGGTGCAGGTCTTCCGGAGGCATTGAGGACAGGTCCTGCATTATCGGGTCCAACTCCGGGTCGCCAATCAAGGTATGTCTGATATAGTTGTCAGCAGTCTCTGGGTCCAGGCGGCGGGCTTTCTGGTAACTCTCGGTGTAATCTGAGGGTACTTGTATTTGTGTCATTTTTTTAAGCCATTTCGTATAACAACCAATTCGACGACAAAATTATTCTTCTATTTGGGGTTCGTTCTCTTAAATTCGGCATCTGAACATGCTCTGAAGTTCTCCATCGTCCATTAAGCCATCGTGCAAAGTCAGCCGACTACGAATGCCATGTATCTATTATATAATAAAATTGTACGTTTATATAACAAATTGGACACTATGATGCAAATATGCTCTATCAACTGATGATTACGAACTGTCAAGAACAAATAAAAGGTCTGAAACAGTTATTCAGTCAAGCCTGCTCGCTCCTTGCAGTTCTGGAATAAAGTTCCCGGGGCAGTGAAAACACCACGCTTTCCTGGATCCCGGGCGCTTCCACAACGTTTTCAACACCCCATTCTTTCAATTGCTCAATGACTTCTTCGACCAGGACTTCCGGCGCCGACGCACCCGCGGTCAGACCGATATTGGCCTTGCCTTGCAGCCATTCCCGCTGAATTTCGGTGACGTTATCTATCAGGTAGGCCGGCACGCCTTTCTTCTGGGATATTTCCATCAGGCGGGTGGAATTGGAACTGTTCTGTGAGCCCACGACCAGGATCAAATCGCAGTCGCCGGTCAGTTTCTTGACCGCATCCTGCCGGTTTTGCGTGGCATAGCAGATATCCTCTTTTTTAGGGCCGACGATTTTCGGAAAGCGATGCCGCAAGGCATCGATGACTTCGGAGGTGTCATCGACTGACAAGGTAGTCTGTGTCACAAACGCGAGAAACCCAGGATTTTTTACCTCCATTTTCTCAACGTCAGCCACCGACTCCACCAGGTACATGGCGCCGTCGCCGTCTTTGGGCCGATACTGACCCAGGGTGCCTTCCACTTCCGGATGACCTGCGTGACCGATGAGGATACATTCCCTGCCCTCATCCTGGTAGTGGCCCACCTCCATGTGTACTTTCGTTACCAGGGGACAGATCGCATCGAAGATCCGCAATTGCCGTTGCGCGGCCACCTCACGCACTGCCTTGGAGACCCCGTGGGCACTGAAGATGACCACCGAATTATCCGGGACCTCATCCAGTTCGTTTACGAAGACCGCGCCTTTACCCCGCAACGTATCGACCACGTATTTGTTATGGACAACCTCATGACGGACATAAACGGGCGTGTCGAACAGACTCAGCGCACGCTCAACAATCTCAATCGCCCGATCTACGCCGGCACAGAAACCACGCGGGTTCGCGAGTGTAATCTGCATATGTAAATTCACCTTGTTCTTAAACAGGATTGCATTATATACCGTATCCTTCCCTTTTTCCCGGTGCGTGAACAGTGGGCAGCTTCAAACCTGTCCCGTTAAGGTCTTTTGAACGCGTCCATAATCAGCAGCAACGCGCCGATGGTGATGGCAGAATCCGCGACATTGAATACCGGCCACGACCATTTGTCATAATACACTTCAATGAAATCAATCACGTAGCCGTATTGTAGCCGATCCCACAGGTTTCCTGTTGCGCCGCCCATAATAAGGGCCAGTGCGCAGGCCAGTGAGGCGCGCCCGGCGGGCAAACGCAGCAGCCAGATAAACAAGACGACACTGATGCCGATCGTCAGAACAATAAAGAAATAACGTTGCCAGCCGCCCGCGTCCCGGAGAAAACTGAATGCGGCGCCGCTGTTATGTACCAGGGTCAGGTTGAACCCGGGAAATACCGGGTTGGCCTGGTTGTACACCAGCCACTGGCTCGCCGCAGACTTTGTCACCTGGTCGAGGATGATGATAAGCAGCACCAGCCAAAGCCACTTCAAATTCAAGGTTTTCATTATATAGCCGCAGAGGATGCAGAATTATTCATAATAATATTTCCGGCAGGTTTGGATGAGCTTTTCAGGACCCGCTGTGAATACATGCTTGTACGCTTACCATCCGCTTTCCATGGGGATGATAGTCCTGAAAAGCTCATCCAAACCTGTCTCCATAATGTCAGGCAAAATGGCGTGTTTCTCCTGCTCCAGTGACGTTAAGCACGCAACGGCCGCATAGCTCCGGGTGTGCCGGGTCAACACCGATATCCTCGCAACGATGCCAGCAACGCACACATTTTGCGTGTGCCGACGCCGTTACCTTAATCCACAGACCATCAAGCTCGCTTTGCCGGACGCCATCCGGGCGCTCCGTCTCCCCGTAGACGTCCGCGCGTGAAGTAATGAATACGAAGCGCAACTCGTCGCCAAGGTAATCCGGGGCGGTCCTGTCGGCGCCGCTACAATAGAGTTGCACTTCCGCGTCCAGGGACGAACCTATGGCTCCCTCGGTACGCAGGCGTTCCAGTTCGCGGCTGACTTCCTCGCGCACTCTTATGACCCTGGGCCAGTTATCTTTTATCGTCACCGCAGGAAATTCCTGATACCACTCTTCCAGGAAGACGGATTCACGGCGTTGCCCGGGCATATGCTGCCAGATTTCATCGGCCGTGAAGCTCAGCACCGGCGCCAGCCAGCGCACAAAGGCCTCGGCGATATGGTACATAGCCGTCTGCGCCGAGCGCCGCGCCAGGCTGCGGCGCTGCAGTGTGTACATGCGATCCTTGATAATATCAAGGTAGAAGCCGCCCAGGGTCACGACACAGTAATGATGCAGTTTCTGGTAGATCAAGTGGAACTGGAATTCACCGTATGCCCGGATGATCTCTTCCTGCAGCCTGGCTGTCTCCAGCAATACCCACTTGTCCAGTTCCAGCATATCACCGGCTGAGACGCAATCGGTATCAGGATCAAACCGGTCGAGGTTCGCCAGCAGGTAGCGCGCCGTATTCCTGATCCTGCGATACGCGTCGGCCATACGCGTCAGGATCTCGTCGGAAACATTCATCTCGTTCCGGTAATCGGTGGCGGAAACCCATAACCGAAGTATGTCGGCGCCCAGGGTTTGCATCACTTGTTGCGGCGCTATCACGTTCCCGAGCGACTTGGACATTTTCATGCCCTTCGCGTCAACGGTGAAGCCGTGTGTCAGCACGCCGCGGTAAGGCGCCTGGTTCCTGATGCCGACCGAGGTCAACAACGACGACTGGAACCAGCCACGGTGCTGGTCCGACCCTTCCAGGTAGAGATCAGCGGGGAAAGCCAGTCTCCCGTCAGCTTCCAGGACGGTGGCATGGGTAACGCCCGAATCAAACCACACATCCAGGATGTCCGTCACTTTCTCGTAATGATCGCCCTCCTCTCCGAGCAACTCCCCGACATCAAGATCGAACCATCCATCTATCCCTGTCTGTTCAATCTTTTGCGCTACCGCCTCCACCAGGCGTGCGCTGTCCGGATGCAGATCCCCTGATTGCCTGTCAATAAACACCGCTATCGGTACTCCCCAGGTGCGTTGCCGGGAAATGCACCAGTCGGTACGCTCGTTCACCATGTCATGTATGCGCTGGCGACCCCAGTCGGGTGTCCAGCGCACCTCGTCGATCGCAGCCAGGGCACCGGCTCGCAACCCCCGGGCTTCCATGCTGAAAAACCACTGCGGCGTCGCCCGGAAGATAACCGGGGATTTATGCCGCCAGCAATGCGGATAACTGTGCAGCACCGTTGTCTCCACCAGCAGGTGCTTCCTGTCGATAAGGACTTCGATGATATGGGAATTTGCCTTGAACACATGTTCGCCGGCAAATAATTCCGTGTCATCCCGGAAGCAGCCGTTATCGGCCACCGGGTTGCTGACAGGCAGGCCGTATTTCTGTCCCACGTTAAAATCGTCCACTCCGTGCCCCGGCGAGGTATGCACGGCGCCGGTGCCGGTTTCCAGGGTGACGTGATCTCCCAGAATCACCGGCACATGGTAAGCATAAAACGGATGTTGCAGTTGCAGGCCTTCCAGGTCCGTGCCCCTGAGCGAAGTCAATATCCGGTAGTTCTCGATACCGTAGCGATGCATTGCGGAAGTAGCCAGTTTTTCAGCGAGGATCAAGCGTTCCCGACCGCGTTGTGACTCACACTGCACAACGACATATTCGAACTCCGGGTTAAGGGCCACCCCCTGGTTTCCCGGCAGGGTCCAGGGTGTCGTCGTCCAGATCACCGCGGAAACCTGTCCTTCGCCCCGGTCTGCACATTTTCCCGGCGCCCTGCCGAACAGGTCATCTTCATCGACTACCGGAAAACATACATCGATTGCCGGGGACTGCTTATCCAGGTACTCCACCTCTGCTTCCGCCAGCGCCGAAGCACAATCCAGGCACCAGTACACAGGCTTGAACCCCCGGACGAGGTGCCCTGCCTCAATCATCCTGCCCAGGGCGCGCACGATATCGGCTTCGGTGCGGTAATTCATGGTCAGGTACGGGTTATCCCAGTCTCCCAGTACACCAAGCCGCTGGAAATCGGTGTTCTGCCGGGCAATCTGTTTCCTGGCATATTCGCGGCAGGCATCGCGAAATGTGCGCGCATCAACCCGTACGCCGGCCTTGCCTATTTTCTTCTCCACCTGGTGCTCAATCGGAAGTCCATGGCAATCCCAGCCGGGCACGTACGGGCAATCCAGCCCGTCGAGACTGTGTGATTTGACGATAATGTCTTTCAGGATTTTATTGACGGCATGCCCCAGGTGGATGTCGCCGTTGGCATAGGGGGGACCGTCATGCAGGATATACTTGTTCCGGCCTGCCCGGTGTTGCCGGATGCGCGCATAAATGTCCTGCTGCTGCCAGCGCTGCAGCATTTCGGGTTCGCGCCGGGCCAGGTTCCCCTTCATGGGGAAATCCGTTTTCGGCAGTGACAAGGTATCCTTATAACCGGTCATGACTTTGCAAGATCGATATCCGTGAAATATTCCCTGGCTGTCTTTATGTCCGTTGCAATCTGCGCTACCAGTTCATCGATGGAAGAGAATTTGCGTTCGTCACGCAGCCGTTTGAAAAATTCGACGCTGATATGCCTGCCGTAAATCATCTTGTCAAAGTCAAACAGATGGGCTTCCAGCAACAGTTTTTTTTCATCGAATACCGGGCGCGTGCCCAGGTTGGCAACTCCCAGGTGAGTCGTATCGTCAGCCCCTTTTACACTTACGGCAAAGACGCCCCGTAGCGGAACATAGCGTTTGCTGAGATTGATATTTGCCGTGGGAAACCCTAACTGGCGGCCCCGTTTGGCGCCATGTACGACACGCCCGCTGATACTGAAATAACGGCCCAGCAATAACTGTGCCTCCTCAAACCGGCTCTCCTGCAACCGGTCACGGATAATGCTGCTGCTGACCCTGTCGCCGTCAAGTCTGTGCGTTTCCGTCAGAATGACGTCAAAGCCCAGTCGTTTGCCGTAATCCTGCAGCATCCTGAAATCACCGCGGCGATTTTTACCGAACTTGAAATCATCACCGATGATCAGGCGCTTTATGGACAGGTCACCGACCAGGACCTGTTCAATAAACTGTTCCGCAGACAGTTCGGCGATGCTCTGCTGAAAACGCAGACAGAGCACGCGGTCAATATCCTGTTGCTTGAGAATCTCCAGTTTTTCCCTGAAACTCGTGATCCGGGTGGGGGCATCCCCCGCCTTGAAAAATTCCTGGGGATGGGGCTCGAAGGTTATTACCAGGGCCGGCAGGGCCATCACCTCGGCATGACGCTTCAACTGCCTGAGCACGGCCTGGTGTCCCAGGTGAATCCCGTCATAGTTGCCGATGGTGGCAACGCAGCCACGGTGCCGCGACTTGAGATTATATGAATATCTGATCAGTTCCATTATTTTTGCAACAGAGGACACAGAGTTTTTTTTACCTCTGTGGCTAATGCGCTGTCATTTGATGCAATCGAAGTCCAAGCAGCCACATGGTGACAAAGTAGGCCAGGGCTCCGGCAAGCGTGCATAATACTACATTAACGGCGCGCTCATACATATCCCATTGGAACCAGAAAACCTGGTCAGGAACAAAGTAAGCCAGGCCCAGCGCCATAATTACCAGCGCCAGGACAATCCTGGCCAGGAAACCGTGCCAGCCCGGCCCGGTATCAAACCCTTTTTTCCTGCGCAGAATCCGGTACAGCAACGCTGCATTGATACAGGCTGACAGGGACGTTGCCAGGGCCAGTCCCGCGTGCGCCAGTGGAAAAACCAGCAGCAGGTTCAGAACGATATTGGCCAGCATCGCAACTACTGCGATTTTTACCGGTGTTTTTGTATCCTGTTTGGAAAAAAATCCCGAGGACAGCACTTTTATCAGGATAAAGGCCGGCAACCCGATTGCGTAGGCAACCAGGCTGCGACCCGCCATCTGGACATCATATTGAGAGAATTCATTATATTGAAACAGGGATGTCAACAGGGGCATCCCCAGCAGGATCAGTCCCGCTGCCGCGGGGAGAGAGACGATGAATACCCAGCGCAAGGCCCAGTCCAGGGTTTTGTTGAAGGCGGTGTTGTCGCTCCCGGTATGCTCGGCCGACAGGCTGGGCAAAATCACCGTTGCCAGTGCGATGCCGAATACCCCCAGGGGGAACTCGACCAGCCTGTTGGAGAAATACAGCCAGGAGATACTGCCTGTCTGAAGGAACGAGGCAATGACGGTATCGACCAGCAGGTTTACCTGGGTAACGGACGCGGCGAACAGGGTCGGGATCATCAGGGTGATGATCCTGCCTACACCCTCCCTGTCCCGGTTGAACCTGGGCAGCGGCAGCAACCTGAGTTTGAGCAGAAACGGAAACTGGAACAGCAGTTGCACCAGGCCCGCCAGGAATACCCCCCAGGCCAGGGCAACGACCCTTTGTTCTGCCGGGAAATAAGGTGTCAACCACAATGCACAGCCAATCAGCGACAGGTTAAGTAATACCGGGGTAAATGCAGGCACCGCAAACTGCCGGTAGGTATTCAGAATCCCGCCGGCCATCGCGGTCAGGGATATAAACAGGATGTATGGAAAAGTAATACGCAACATCTGCGCCGCCAGGGCCTGCTTCTCCAGGTCCTGGGCGAAACCGGGAGCGAAGATCCATATCAATACCGGCGCGGCCAGCACGCCCACGACCGTGGCCACGCAAAGGCAGGTACCCAGGACCGCGGCGGTATGTTCAACCAGGGCAGTGACTTCCGCCTGGTCGCGGCGTTCCCGGTATTCGGATAAAACCGGCACGAATGCCTGGGAGAACCCGCCTTCGGCGAATATGCGGCGCAAAAAGTTCGGTATGCGAAAAGCGACAATAAACGCATCGACACTCGCGCCGGGACCAAACATGGCGCCGATAATGACATCCCGGAGCAATCCGAGAATCCGTGACAGCGTCGTCATGGAACCGACTACCAGGGTTGATTTCAGTAACTTACTCACTGCAATTAAGAATCAGGAGTGGGAGCACACTATACCTTTATGGTTCGTATTGATATTTTAAAAAACTCTCCAGGTAAAAATTACCACACCCGTCATATTCATTATAAATTCCTAATTCGTAATTCCTAATTTTGATTGACAAACCGCCGGCATGTCAGCATAGTATGCCGTCTTTTGAAATAATCGATCGTCAGGAGTTACATTTGGCCAATATTGCATCAGCAAAGAAACGCGCCCGGCAGGCAGCCAAGCGTCGCCTGCACAATAATTCGCGCCGTTCCATGTTGCGGTCTTCCATCAGGAAGGTGCTCGATTCCATCGCGAAGGGCGACAAGACAGGCGCGGCCACTGCCTACCAGGCAGCAGTCCCCATCATCGACAGGATGGCGAACAAAGGCTTGATCCACAAAAACAAGGCCGCGCGGCACAAGAGTCGCCTGAACACGATGATCCGCGCACTTGAAGATTAACTCTTAATTCCCCAATACAACCATGTTGTCCCGGTGGATCAGTTCCGCCTCGTTGACGTATCCCAGCAGCTGTTCGATTTTATTGCTGGGTTGTCCCTGGATTTTGCGGGCCTCGTCGGCGCTGTAGTTGACCAGGCCCCGGGCAACCTCCCTGCCATCCCGGGCAACGCAACTGACAATCTCACCCCGGCTGAACTCGCCGTGGACGGCTACGACCCCGACGGCCAGCAGGCTCTTGCCCTGTCCGGCCAGTACGCTGCAGGCGCCATCATCCAACACCAGGCTGCCGTCCGGACGTTTGTGCCCCGCCAGCCATTGCTTGCGCGCGGCCAACGGCGAGCGCTGTACGCTGAGCAGGGTTCCAACCTGTTCATCTTGCGCAATTTTTAACAACACTTGCGGCTCTAAACCTGAACAGATGACCGTGTCGGTCCCGGATTTTGCGGCAGTCTCGGCAGCCTTGAGCTTGGTCAACATACCGCCGCGTCCCAACGCGCCCCCGGGACCGGCATAATCCAGCAAGGCCGGGTCACCGGCACGACCCGTCCTGATTAACCTGGCATTCCCGGCCTGACGCGGGTCGCGATCATATAATCCGTCCTGGTCGGTCAGGATGACCAGCCGGTTCGCTTCTGCCAGGTTTGCCACCAGGCCTGCCAGCGAGTCGTTGTCTCCAAAGCGTATCTCGTCTGTAGCAACACTGTCGTTCTCGTTGATTATAGGCACGACATCCAACGCCAGCAGGGTACGCAAGGTGGACCGGGCATTCAGGTAACGCCTCCGGTCAGCTATATCATCATGTGTCAGAAGTATCTGGGCAGTGCGAATTTCATACTCCTTGAATGCCGATTCATAGGCCTGTACCAGTCCCATCTGGCCGACGGCTGCCGCAGCCTGCTGCTCGTGCAGACTGACGGGCAGCATGCCCCACCCCAGCCGCGCCCTGCCCTCCGCAATAGCGCCGGATGAGACAACGATAAACCGGAACCCGCGGCTGCGTAATTCGGCCATCTGGCCCACCCAGGCGGCAATGGCTTCCGTACGCAATCCACCACCGTTGTCGGTCAGCAGGGCGCTGCCTGTCTTGACAACCCAGCACTGCTCCCGGTCATGTTTAGACTCTGTTTCGGACATGGACTACCCTTCCGCCTCCCATTCTGCAAAGCACTGGAAAATGGCTTTAATCAATCTGTCACAACCTTCCCCCGTTGCTGCAGATATGCTGAATACAGGCTTCTGCCAGCTCAGTTCCCGTATTATTTCGTCCTGGATTACAGCAACGTTTTGCGCGGCAACTATATCGACCTTGTTCAGTACCAGCCACCTCGGCTTGTCCGACAAAACATTATCCCAGGCCGCAAGTTCAGCTTCAATGCCCCGGATCGCGGCAATGATCTCCGGCGTATCCTGCTGCAAACCAATATCGACCAGGTGCAGCAGTAACCGCGTCCTGGACAGGTGCCGCAGGAATTGGGCGCCCAGTCCGGCGCCGTCTGCAGCGCCCTCTACCAGTCCGGGTATGTCCGCGATAACGATATCCCGGCTCGTACCCAGCCGGACTACCCCCAGGTGGGGATAGAGCGTGGTAAACGGATAAGCGGCCACCTTGGGACGCGCCGCGGAAACCTGGCGCACGAAGGTGGATTTGCCGGCATTGGGCAAGCCGAGCAGGCCGACATCGGCCAGCACCTGCAACTCCAGCCGTAAGTTCCGGCTCTCCCCCTCATTACCTTTGGTGGTTTTTCTCGGCGCCCGGTTGACGCTGCTCTTGAAACGGGCATTGCCCAGGCCGTGCTCTCCGCCGCGGGCTACCAGGAGAACCCCGTCCCTGTTATCCAGGTCACCGATCAATTCACCGGTGTCATCATCGTAAACCAGGGTGCCGAGGGGCACCCTGACCCTGATATCTTCGGCGCTTTTACCGACCTGGTCCCTGCCGCTGCCCGGCTGACCATGTTTCGCCCGGTATAAACGCGCATGGCGAAAGTCAACCAGGGTGTTCAGACCTTCGTCAACCACGAGGTAGACACTGCCTCCGTTCCCGCCATCGCCCCCGTCAGGGCCGCCCCGGGGAATATACTTTTCCCGCCGGAAACTCAGGCAACCATCGCCACCCTTGCCTGCTTCGACGCGGATGGTTGCCTCATCGACAAACTTCATCTGATAAACAATTAGGAATTACGAATTAGGAATTAGGAATGGGTGCATCCTGAATGTTGGGAAGCCACACCGTTATATTTGCAATGCCTGTAAACCCGGCAAACGGTTAGATACTACTAAGTTAATTTCAACTCCTAATTCCTAATTCTCACGCCCGGACACTGACAAAAGTCCTGTTTCCAGGTCCTTTTCGTTCGAACACAACCGTGCCATCGGTTTTTGCAAACAGGGTATGGTCTCTGCCGCATCCTACATTGACGCCGGGATGGAAGCGTGTGCCCCGCTGCCTGACGATAATATTTCCTGCCGTGACCGATTCACTGCCATAACGTTTGACTCCCAGGCGCTTCGATTGGGAATCCCGGCCGTTACGTGTACTGCCGCCTGCTTTTTTATGCGCCATAATCCTGCTCCCGGTAACTATTGCGTATTTATGCCGGTAATCTCCAGTTCGGTGTAATCCTGGCGATGACCCATTTGCTTGTAATGATGTTTGCGGCGTTTGAACTTGACTACCTTGATCTTGGCGCCCCGGCCATGGGATTTCACGGTTGCTGCGACTGTTGCGCCGTCCACCACGGGAGTGCCGAATGAAATATCATCGCCATCCGCAACCATCAGGACATCATCCAGGCTGATTTCACCGCCTTCCTCGGTATTGATTTTCTCGACCCGGATGGTATCGCCTTCCCGTACTTTGTACTGCTTGCCCCCGGATTTTATGACCGCATACATAACACTTCCACCTGTCAGAGTAAATTTCGATCTGGCACAGACACCTGATCCCATCAAACGCGAAATTATATATAACAAATCAAACTCAAACAAGTACTACACACAAACAGGGAACCGGCGCCCGGGCACGCACGCGCAGCCTGCATCATGGTATTATCATTCCATGTTGCCGAAGCTTATCGAACAGTTATGAGTGCAGTGCCGCAAAGCGCTTCCGGCCTGGAGACAATCCAGGAACTGATCCGGGACGATATGTCCCTGGTGAACGCCCTGATAGAGGAAAAACTGCATTCGGAAATCGGGCTTATAGACCAGTTAAGCCATTACATCGTCAACAGCGGCGGTAAAAGACTGCGGCCGGCACTGGTGCTGCTCAGCGCCAACAGTTTTGCCTATAGTGGGGACCTGCACGTCAAACTTGCAGCCGTCATAGAATTTATCCACACCGCCACCCTGCTGCACGACGACGTGGTCGATGCCTCCATGCTGCGGCGCGGTCAAGCCACCGCCAACCAGCGCTGGGGTAATGAGGCGAGCGTGCTGGTCGGCGATTTTCTCTACTCCCGCGCCTTCCAGATGATGGTGGAAGCAGGTTCAATGCACGTCATGAAAATCATGGCTGACGCAACCAACACCATTGCCGAAGGAGAGGTACAACAACTCATCAACCGGCATGACCCGGAAACCACGGAGCAGCGCTACCTGCAGGTCATACATAATAAAACGGCAAAATTATTCGAGGCTGCCGCCCGCATCGGCGCCGTTATCGCCGGGCAGGACGAAAAAACGGAACTGGCCATGTCAGGTTATGGCAGGCACCTGGGCATTGCCTATCAACTTATCGACGATGCACTGGATTACAGCGCTTCCAGCGAGCACCTGGGCAAAAACATCGGTGATGACCTGGCCGAAGGCAAACCCACCCTGCCCCTGTTGTATGCCCTCTGGCATTGTCCGGATGGGCAGGCAGCACTGATCAGGCGCGCCGTAAAACAGGGCAGCCTCGATGACATGGAACAGATAAGTGCAGCCATCGCGGCAACCGGGGCGATCCAGTATACCCGTGAACGCGCCCGCCAGGAGGCCGATCTCGCCATGCGTGCCCTCGAACGCCTGCCCCGGTCAAGATACCTGGACGCGCTGTTCACGCTGACCGATTTCGCTACCGAGCGGGATTTTTAGAGCAACCGCCGTTATCTTTGACAAAACTTAAATTATATTTTAGATTTGTCAAGTGTATAAAAACAGACAGCTTATTAAACCGCTTACTGCGGCCTTATCCCAATTTCCGGCAGTATTGATCACCGGCCCGCGGCAATCCGGAAAAACAACTTTTCTCAGGACGGAACTGGGTGAAGCATATCACTACGTTTCCTTTGATGCGCCTGTCGAACGGGAATTTGCGCTGCAGGACCCAAACGGCTTTCTGGAACAGTTTACCGGCAGGCCGGTGATCCTGGATGAGATTCAATACCTGCCGGAACTCCTGCCCTACCTGAAAATGCGTATTGACCGGCAGCGAAGTGAGTACGGCCGCTGGCTGTTGACGGGGTCGCAGCAGTTTTCCCTGATGCAGAACATCAGTGAGTCCCTTGCCGGACGCATTGCCCTGCTGGAACTGCTTCCCTTCAGCCTGGCAGAGTTGCAACCCAGCCGGACTGACCTGCCGTCTTATATCTGGAATGGCGGCTACCCGGAACCTGCCCTGCAAAGCAATAAACGGGAACTGTGGATGAACTCTTACATCCAGACATACATCGAAAGGGACATCAGACTGTTGCACAATGTCCGGGATATTCGTACGTTTCAATCCTTCATTTCCCTGTGTGCAGGACGCCATGGGCAAGTGTTCAACAATGCTGCCATAGCCAGGCAGTGCGGTGTATCTGAGCCGACGGTAAAATCCTGGGGGGGCTTGTTACATGCTTCGTATATTGCCTGGTTTCTGCCGCCTTACATCCAGAACTATAATAAAAGGATAATCCGCTCTCCCAAGTTCTATATTATTGATTCGGGATTGGTTTGTGCCTTGACGAGGCAACCGGACGCCCACTCCGCCCTTGCCGGACAAATGGGAGGCGCGCTGTTTGAAGGAATGATTGTTATTGAGGCCGTAAAAGTGTTTATCAACCGGGGAATGAGACCCGACTTGTATTTCTGGCGTTCCCATGACGGCCTGGAGGTTGACCTGATCATCCGACTGAACGGGCGTTTGATACCTGTTGAGATCAAGTCGACTGCAACGCCTTCCAGCGGTTTTTTTAAGCAGATCAACAAATTCAAGGCACTGGCCGGTAATGATGCGGGTGTTACGGGCGTGCTGGTATGCCGGACGGAGAATCTGAAACAAATGCCCAACGGGAACATTGCGGTGCCATGGCAACAATTTTCGACCTGGCTGGACGGTTTGCTTACTTAAGGAAGCTATTAATCAGGTTCCTTAACCCTGTTGGAATCCATCTTTCACCAGTTTGTAGACGCAAGGCAGATAGTAAGGTAGAGTTCACATCTTCAACCGGCATACGGGTGTAAGCAATCTATTGGTTGTCACGTTTTTCCATATCGGGGTGTAGCTCAGCCTGGTAGAGCACTGCCTTCGGGAGGCAGGGGCCGGAGGTTCAAATCCTCTCACCCCGACCAATGAAATCAACAAGTTACCATTTTTGATGTAAACCCATTCTTGCGTTATAAATGGACAACTGCCCGGAAACCCACCTGAATTAGCTGTTCTCCGCCCGACAAATCGGGCTGGAGGCGTAAGGCACGGTACGGGCGAATTTTATCAATTTGCCCGTTTCTTGAAGGTAAGCAGAAAAGGGTAACCGAGTACGGGGCGGGGAGAGAAGACCAAATTCGATGGGGTTAATTACGAAACGTCAGGGATTCGAACCTTTATTTCAACCCATTGTTTTATAAAGAATTACTTATTATATATTAATATCTTACCAACGAAAAAACCAACAGAGCGTTAAGAGTATTCCAGCCATTCAGCCTTAATTAACTTCGACTTTTTCATTGAAAAACCTCCTCCCTCTCGGGATGATCTTAACGAGATTTTTCGCAGTTTGCCCGGATCAGTTTATGGGGAGAACACCACTTGTTGATATCGTCGGTAGAACTCCTCCGGTGTCATATTAAGGGAAATTCCTAAACCACGGGTAGATCAGGCTACGGGGAGTGGGTCAACCACCCACAGTTTAGGAATTTTCCACATGATCAGCTTGGATAGATAGTCAGAAATATATATACACTATTAGTTGGATAAATCATCCAGCCTGATGATGATGTTGTGTATGCCTTCTAATTTCGTTCGCCAGATCATGCGCAAAAGACGAAGATCTTCCCTTATGAATCACTGCATACCAATCAACAAATAAACCGTCTTTAGTCAACGGTTTGGCAATGATAGGGCGGTTCTTGAGGTAGGGCGCCAATATCCAGTGTGTAAGTATTGTCAGACCCAGACCAGCACTAACCATCTCGATAATGGCGTCTGTCCTACCTATACGAATTATTCTCTTAAGTCTCACTTGAGAATGACTAAAAAACAGATCATATTCTCTACCTTTTTCAGGTACAGTTTCATAAGCAATATAAGTTTCATACCTGAAATCTTCAACTTCAAGGAAACCAAGCTCTGCTTTTGAGTGTCCTTTCGGTAATACTGCAACCATTTCATCCCGAAATAGCTTTACCGATTCGAAGTCATCACCATTAGCAGGATAGGAAACGATGGCTAGATCAATAGCGTTCTCTTGCAGCGCTTGTATAGGATCATTAAAGATGTCGGCGATCAGTTCAATTTCTATGTTCGGAGTTGATTCGCGAAAATCATTAATCACCTGAGGTAACCAATGGTAACTTCCGTAAGCTTTCATACCAATGCGAACGGATTCAAAATTTTTTGATGATGACGTGCTGATTTGATATTCGACATTTTCCAATTCATTGAGGATTATCTCTGCCGAAAACAATAATCTCTTGCCTGCGTCCGTCAAAGTCAACTTTCTGTTTTTTCTTTCGAATAACGCGGTATCCAGCCTTCGCTCTGCATCCCTGATCCGATGACTGAGGGCAGATTGTGTAATGCCGAGCTGCTTGCCTGCCCTTGTAACGCTGCCAGTCTCCACAATCGCTTTAAGCATCCTCAGATGCAGTATTTCTAATTTGACATTCATAATATTATCCATGAAATAAGTTCATGGATAATATTATATTTATGAATTTTTATAATTTATATCTTCCTACTATGATGATTATAACCACACATTGGTGATTTCTGATGGCAGATCTGACATTTGAAAATTTTCAATTGCTCGATGAAGGTGATCCGTTATCACATGTACGAAGACGGTTTGATTTACCTTTGAACACACTCTATTTCACTGGTAATTCACTTGGTGCACTGCCGAAAACTCTTCCATTTCGCTTACAAAGGCTTGTCAGGGAGGAATGGGGACAAGATTTAATCCGTAGTTGGCTGCAAAACGATTGGTATCAACTCCCACAAACCATCGGTAACAAGTTAGCAAGATTAATAGGCGCAAATCAAGGTGAAGTGATCGTCTGTGACAGTACGTCGGTTAATATGTTCAAGCTGGTTGTTGCAGCACTAAATCTGCGTTCGACCCGTAACAAAATAATAACCGCTTCTGATAACTTCCCAACGGCGCTCTATATACTGCAAGGGGTAGTTGAATCACTGGACAGGAATATCGATCTGGAAATTCTCGAACCAGACGAACTTCTCAATTCTGTGTGTGAAGATACGGCTTTACTCACATTAACCCATGTCAATTATAAAACGGGAAGTCTCTATGATATGGGTGAAGTGACCAGGCGCGCTCACGAGTACGGCGCTCTGGTGTTATGGGACCTATCACACAGTTGTGGGGCCATGCCGCTCAACCTTAACGGCTGTAATGTCGATTTGGCCGTTGGATGCAGCTACAAATATTTGAATGCAGGTCCTGGCGCCCCTGCCTTTCTATTCATACGGAAAGATCTTCAAGAGCAGATTATACATCCATTATCCGGTTGGATGGGGCACGCCGACCCATTTGCCATGAGTGATCAGTACGTCCCGGCTCCAGGTATCCGACGCATGTTGTGTGGGACCCATCCTGTGCTTGGTTTAGCTTGTCTGGATGAAGCGTTGAATATCTTCGCAGATGTCGATATGCAGGATGTATTGGAGAAATCCAGAAAAATGGGCGAATTGTTCATCCGTTTGATGGAAGAACGATGCAACCGCCACGGATTTTCCCCGGTTTCACCGTTAGCGAACGACCAACGCGGCAGTCAGGTTTGTTTTAAACATCAGCATGCTTATTCCATCGTACAAGCCTTGATCGAACGCAATGTAATCTGCGATTTCCGCGCGCCGGATGTGGCCCGTTTTGGGTTGGCAACTTTGTACTTGCGGTATGTCGATATATGGGAGGCGGTGGCTACGATTTCTTCTGTAATGGAAGAACAGACATGGAAACAAGATAAATTTAACCAATTAGCGGCAGTTACATGACATCAGTTTTCTTTCCAGAGTGGTAATAAATTCAGGAGGTAAAATCATGAACTCATTTGATCAGGCAATGCTTCAAAAAACAGTGATCTTATGTTCATTGTTCATTTTTTGTTCTCAGACGGTGTATTCTCAAAATGTATTGGAAGAAATTGTGGTAACAGCGACAAAACGGGGCCAAGTCAGTATCCAGGATACTGCTATTGCTATCCAGGCATTGACCGATGAAATGCTTGAAAGACGCGGCATCGTGGAGTTTTCGGACTGGGCCTATTCTGTTGCGGGCCTAGACTTCAGAGACAATGGACCGGGAGACAAGCAATACATCATCCGCGGTATCAGTTCACGGGCAGCGTCACCCGTTGGCGTATACTTCAATGAAGCAGTTTTGACCGCTAATAATACGACCAACGAAGGTGGAGGACGGAATGCTGAAATAAAGCTATACGACATTGAACGAATTGAAGTATTGAAGGGACCCCAGGGAACCCTGTACGGCGCAAACTCCATGGCAGGAACAGTAAAAATTATCAGCAAACAACCCCAATTCAATGAGTTTGATTCATACGTTGAAGGATTGGTTTCCACGACTGAAAAAGGCAACGAGAGTTACAATGGCAGTGCCATGCTCAACGTCCCGATTATTGACGATCAACTTGCTCTCAGACTGGTAGGATGGTATGAAAACAATGGTGGTTATATTGACCAAATCCGTTACGGTGTAAAAGATGTAAATGAAGAAGATACGAAGGGGGTGCGCGCGCAACTACGCTTTGAACCTACAGACTATCTGAGGTTTAATTTTATGGCACTCTATCAGGATACGGAAGTCGACGATGTTTCACGATATACGACAGGCACATCCCTGACTCCACCTCACCCGCCCATTGCTACTATTTCAGGAGGTCCGGAGTTGGCCTCAACTGGGATCCCGGGAGGAGATTTATTAAATCATGATTACGTTTTCCAACCCTGGGAAGATGAATCCGAAATTTACAGTTTTTCGATGGAATGGGATATAGGGCAGGTCAGTCTCTTGGGCACCACTAACTGGTTTGGTCGCGAGAACCTGTACGGTTTTGATGGTGCTGTCACATTGTTTACGTTTGGAGGATTTGGGTTTCCTTTCGTGTCCACTGCAGTGTTTCCCCAGGAACGTTCTCTATGGAGTAATGAAATACGCCTTTCTTCACAATTCGATGGCAGGTTTAATTTTGTTCTGGGCGGTTACGCACAGGTCGAAGAAGCAGATTATGACGTGGAGATCGTAATCAGCGGCCCTGATGGTAGGCACCTGCCGTTTAACCCCAATACCGAGGGCTTGTTCGGACCCGGCGCCGGTATGCCCGGGAACGCGGCATTTGGCCGTACCTTGAGTTACTCCTTGTTTCAATCCGCTCTGTTTGGTGAACTGACATTTGATTTTACGGACAATGTCACTATTCTGGTTGGTGGCCGTTATTTCTGGTCCGACCAGGAGATACAGGAACAGGTACTGAAGCCAATCGGTGCGATTGGCGCTCAACCGGCCTTTGATACGGATTTCACAAGCAACCGTTTTACGCCTAAAGTATCTGTTTCTTACGACGTCACAGATGATGCGATGGTGTATTTCACTTATTCCGAAGGATTCCGTGTGGGAGGGATCAACCAGAGGACGCCTTTTGCGCCAATTCCCCCTTCTTATAAACCGGATAACCTCAGCAACATTGAAATGGGGTGGAAAACGGTTTGGATGGACAATCGTTTGACACTTAATGGTTCGGTATATTGGATCAACTGGGAAGATATACAAATCGTACAAGCCGATGCAATTACCGGCATATTCAATTTTGTCAGCAACGGCGGTGAAGCGCGGATCCGCGGCGTGGAAATGCAAGCGGACTTTATTCCGGTTGATGGTTGGGAATTCTCGGCGGCATTGGCCTATACGGACGCGGATATTGTAGAAGATCAACCCCAGATATTTTTGGGTCCCCCCGTTCCGCTAATTCGTTCACCTTTACTGAAAGGCGATGAGGTCCCTGGTGTACCTGAATTTTCCGCTACCCTGTTTTCACAGTATTCACGACCACTGACGGATCTGGGTCTTGAGGTGGTTATCAGCGGGGATGTATCATATGTTGGTTCATCTTCGACCGAAGGCAACAACCGAAATTCCTTCAACCGTGATATAGGGGACTATGCTGTGGTCAATTTTCGTACCGCCTTACTGAAAGAAGATACCTGGAGTGTAACGGCCTTCCTCGACAATGCATTTGATAAAAGGGCTCTTGTCGATGTCATAGCGGACTTTCAAAACCCGGATGATATTACAACGATACGTCCCCGCACGTTCGGTATCAGAGCCAGACTGGATTTCTGAGTGAGGACTTATCAGTTGCTCGTATCAAAACAGTCGTCGTGCTAGTGATAAATTCGAATGTCTGCAAAACGGGTTGGATTGATCGGGTTCGGATACATAGGCAGCAACCTGTATAAAAGGCTGGCCGAGCACCACCCCGAGGTAGAAATACGCTTCGTTTACAATCGCAGTCGCGATGCGCTATCTGGATTATCCGAGGAGATTATTCTTGATGATCCTGAGGCTGCAGGGCAATATGGCTGCGACTTGATAGTTGAGATGGCTCACCCGTCAATTACCGAGATGTATGGCATAAGCTTTCTCAAGTCTTCCGATTATATGCCGCTTTCCGTAAACGGCCTTGTCGATGCGACACTGCTCAGAAAATTAGTCGATATTGCGGAAGAAAACGGCCATCGATTACTCATTCCACACGGCGCCCTGATGGGGTGTGACAATCTGGTTGAATGGAAACACATGTGGCAGGAAGTTTGTATCACAATGCGCAAGCACCCGAAACACTTGAAGCTTCCGGGTTTAACAGAGAACGCCGGGGCTGATATCAAGGAGATAATACTATATGAAGGTCCGGTAGCAGGGATAGCACGCAAATTTCCTCGTAACGTCAATGTGATGGTAGCCTGTGCACTCGCTACTGTTGGAGTAGCTCAATGCCGAGGACGATTAATCGCTGATCTTAACGCGGAACACGCCATGCTAGAGGTAACTGCGACAGGTAAAGATGGCTCTGAACTGTATATGAGAAAATTAGCGCCAATGGTGGGTGTCTCCGGGACAGAAATGTTCGAATCCCAATACCGTTCGGTGCTGAAGGCGCTGGGTCTGTATCAAACTCTGGATTTCGTGTAGGCATTTCGATTGACATTTCACTTTCTGACCCAGTACGTTTTTCCACTTATTATTTTTACCATAATGTTTGGTATGGGTCTGGCCTTGCGAACGGCTGACTTCCGACCTGTCTTTGTGCAACCCAGGGCGGCTCTTTTAGGACTGGGAGGACAAATGGTACTGCTCCCTTTATGGGGTTTATTAATCACTCGTTTTCTGCCGATGCCGCCAGAAATAGCAGTTGGACTCATGCTACTCGCTGCCAGCCCTGGGGGTGTTACGTCCAATGCCATCTCCTTTGCAGCTAAGGCCGATATTGCCTTGTCCATTTGTTTAACTGCGGTCTCAAGTATATTGGTATCTTTTACCCTGCCTTTGTGGGCTGCCTATGCCATAAACACATATATGGACGTCGAGGGTGAATTGAGTTTGCCTATTGGCAAAAGTATTTTACAGTTAGCCTTGTTAACGATTTTGCCAATGGCGATAGGTATGATAATCCGGCGCTATGCCGGGGATGCCGCCGTTAAACCTGTTGAATTTTTCCGCAAACTTTCAATCGTTTTGATTTGCTTCCTTGCGATCAGTACTGTCTGGTTTAACCTTGACTACTTCAGCAGTATGGAAGATTTTCTTACTGTTACGCTTCTGTGCGTCCTGTTTATGATTACAATCATGTGTATCGCTTACAAGATGTCTACCTATTTCAAGCTTTCCACTCATCAAGGCATCACCATTGTAATTGAAACAGGTGTACAGAATTTAGCTATCACTTTGTTTGCAGTAATGACATTGTTGCAGCGCCCGGAAGTTGGGCGACTACCACTTGTCTACGGAATATTGATGATTACAGTGCCCTGGTTTTTTGTAGCTTATTTCAAACGAAAACGAAAATCCGTCGCTTGAGATGCAGTTTTACAATTTCTCCAGGCCACACGGCGCCCACCTCGGTAAAACACCTTACGAAGCAATGTGGGAAAAGCTATTATGAACTCACGGACTGTCCTGACAGATCGTATCTATCACAAACCTCGTGAGGCTCCGATTTGATTGGGTACCAACAGCAAGCAGCCTTGCTGTTGGTCATTTTCGCGTATACAAATTGATGGCTTCACTCTGCTCCAGCAGCGTTCAAGTGTTGCCATACGGCACGCGTGGCCAGACAGTCAGCCAACGCCCTGTGAGCCTCGCCCTCGAAACGATATCCTATATCCTTGGCGGCATCGATCAGCTTGTGCCACCTATAATTGCCATGGTAATCATTCCATTCGCCTTTGAATTTGGCATATCGTAGCATACAGCAGCGTATGACTTCCGCATCTTCCAGCAGGTCAGGGATAAATTTGTAGTCAAATTCAGCGTTGTAAATAACAACCTGTTTGCCCTTTACCGCTTCAACTATTCTGGGTGCCAGTTCGT
Organism: Gammaproteobacteria bacterium; assembly: GCA_965208655.1. Classification (GTDB taxonomy): domain Bacteria; phylum Pseudomonadota; class Gammaproteobacteria; order Eutrophobiales; family Eutrophobiaceae; genus JAAXHV01. The sequence goes on along the minus strand of CBDBPJ010000003.1, from coordinate 273,084 downwards.
CCAGTGTCGGCGAATCGGCAACTTCCTTCGGACCAATCCCATGCACAGCCTCAGCGTCAGGCCACCGCTTCCGTTTTATCGGGCGCGCCAAGCTGTCAATGAGAATATTCCCTTCCGAATCAATAATGGAAATCTCTACTACCTCATTCCTCTTTGGGTCAATCCCTGTTGTCTCCAAATCCAGGAATACATAAGGACCTGTGCACACAAACTGCGCTGGCTCATCGCCCCCACCCAACGCATGCACGATCCAAGCAATCACACCTACCACCAAAAGTATCAAAAACAATTCGATCATAATTTACACCCATAGCGGCCTTACCGTTTATTCTTGATGAGCCGCAGTTCGTTTTTGATATGACTAAGCTCATTCCTGATTGCTTTCATCTCGTTTTTATTGGCAAAATCGCTAAGTTTTAAATGGACCAGTTTTTTGGTGCAAGGTCAATGGGGACACACAGACGCATCCAACTTAAGGATCTGACGGCGTACAAGGATAAAATCAGGAAACAAAGTGCAGAGGCTATGGAAGAACTGGTAAGCATTGCCCAGGAAAACAATCTGGGATATTGATGGGCCTGCTTGCCGTCGATGCGGCAGTCTGTGCACCTATGGGTTTATCCGGTGAACACAAGGATGTTTGGTCTCAGGACCACGTCTCACCAGGTTTTATACGGGAATCAAGCTCATCCAGACCCAGTTCGGCGCGCATGGCTGCGGTTGCCGCCGCCTTGGCTTCCTCCAGGGGGATGCCCGTAGCATCGGCAATGCGCGGGTAACAGTTAAATGCCGCGATGACCGCCGCGGCATCTATCATCGCCGCCTCACCCATCTCTTCGATGATTTTTTGCCGGACTGTTGCCGTGCGCGCGCCATCACCTGCGCAGACGGCCTCGACAAAGTCATTGAGAACTTCTCCCTGGGGCAGGCCGCTGTCCCCGGAGCCTTTACCGATCGCGTCTTCAAGCGCGTACTCGTTGCCTGTATGTTCGCCACTCAAACTGAGCCGCATTGCATGACTGGCAGTTCAGTAAAAACAGTTGAGATAGGCCGAGGTGCGGGTCGCAATGAATTCCATCTGCGCCCGTGTGAGTGCGCGCTCGACACCCTCGAGCTCAACTCTTAAGGGATTACTCAGGTAAAGCTGGTTCGAAAGCGGCCAAAACCGGCCTGCTTCGCCGGGAACCAGGGTCAGCGCACGTCGAATATAGGCGGCGGGACCTGTCTCATAAAAATCGCCGAGTTCGGGGCCGGCATCTTCCGGAGCAACCGTTGGCGCCCATCCCGGCCCTGTCTTTGCGCCGCCCGGTCGTCTTCGTGGCGGTGTGCCTTGTTCTCCTGTTGCGGGCAACACCAGTGATGGAAGCCCGATAGCACGCATGAAGGTGTCGGCGCCGGTGACAATTGTAACCAGGCTCAGCAGTTCGATGAATTCGTCTTCAGCGATTCCTGCAGCGATCGTTCCATCGTACCAACTCTCAGTGATGCGGCCGGAGTCGGTAACTATCCGGTGTACCGCCTCGATCCAGGCATCGGGGAGCGCGCCAAGGTGATCATGATCGCCTTCGATGGTATAGGGCGACAAGGCTTCCTTGCGCCGTTGGCAGAGTTTGCATTGCCATGCGTTGCGGGCTTCGTTTGCGATTGCAAGGCGTTGCTCGCCGCTCAGCCAGGCGCCGGTCTGTGCCACTTCCGACCAGGCTTGCGTCAAGGCCGATTTGAGGTTAGCCCGTACTGTGAGCGGTGATGTATCTATCATATCGGTATGCCTGTTCTATGATAAGCAACGTATGTAAATGTCTGCTACCAATGGATATTAACGGGTTATATAATACATTCAAAATGTATCATAACGTATGATATTATTGCATATCATGGCAATTCCACATGCCCGAACCGATGCACAGCACGGATAAACTGCCACCATTTCCCGACGGGTGGTATTTCATCACCGAGCGAAAATCCATCCTGAAGAAAAAACTGATCCGGAAAACCTGGATGGGCGAAGAGATCGTTGCCTGGTGTGACGCCGAAGGTCAAATCTGCGTGGCCGACGCGGTATGCCCGCACATGGGCTCTGCCCTGGGGCCGGAAGTGGGAACCCGGGTACGCAACGGTTGCCTGGTTTGTCCCTTTCACGGATTTGAATACGATACAAGCGGGCAATGCGTTGCCACGCCGTTCGCCCCGGCGCCCAAATCAGCCAGGTTGAATACGTATGAAACAAGAGAAATACTCGGTCTGGTGTTTGCCTGGTGGGGAGTCGGCGGACGGTTGCCCCAATGGCACCTGCCGGATGACCCACCCACCGGCCCGGACTGGAGCGCTCTGGCACTGGGCTTCTTCCGTTTCCCCGGCCATCCCCAGGAAACGGCTGAGAACTCCGTAGATTTGGCGCACCTGCGTTATATACACGGCTACGACAATGTACGCCAGGTCGGCGATGTATCGGTTGACGGCGCCCACCTGTTGTCATGTTTCGACTTCAGGCGCAACAGAAAATTCGCTGGTTTGATCGACAACATCTACGATGTGTCTGCCGTTACCCACCTTTACGGTGTCGGCTACTCGTATGTAGAAATATACGAGAAGACCATCGGTATGGATGCAAGGTTATGGGTGCTGTCAACGCCCATAGACGGTACCCATGTCGAACTGGCGCTGGTGAGCCAGGTGAGGGAGCTTCGCAAACCGAAGCGGGCCATCGTTGGCTTGCGCTTTCTCCCGATGAAACTGCGCCACAGGATAATGAACCACATCATGTTGCAGGCACAGAAACAGGATGTCCGGCAGGACGTAATCATCTGGGGGAAAAAACAATATTGGCCCCGTCCGCGGCTGAGCCGGTCGGATGGTGAAGTGATGGTATACCGCCGCTATTGCCAGCAGTTCTATCCGGAACTTTATCCGGAGACGGGCCGGGACGAACGCCAGTTGAGTTCCGTTGCAGGCTAATCCGCGCGAACTGGACCGAAACGCAGATGGGGGCCAATATGACACTCACCTCCCTCCATCTGAAACTGAAACTGGTACACAGGTGCCATAAACTGAAGAGGTATAATTCCGATACGCATAATCAGGGGTAAACCTATGAACGACAAAACCATCTTGACATTAGAACGAATTTTTCTTGCAGTTATCGGAACCATATTCATGGCGTCGGGCATCTTTACCTTCTTTGACCCCCACACCATGGGGGAGACCCTCGGAATTATGCCGATGAACGCGTCCGGAGAAACAGAAATCCGCGCTACCTACGGCGGGCTTGTGGTTGGTTCCGGGCTGCTGGTGTTGGCGGGATTATTCTCGAGGTTGATGGCTGTCGCAGCGCTTGCCGGCACTTTCTTCGGAGCCGGTGGTATGATGTCCACCCGGATAGTCATTCAAGCCATGGAAGGGTTCACCATCAATCAAGGCATCGTCGCTGTATTCGAACTGGCCATGGTGGTGGTTGCGTTCCTGCTGCTCAAGGCGGCGATGCGCCGAGCTAAGGAAGGGCATTAGCCAGGCTCCTTGTATACCCTGTAGTTATTTTGCGCTATTGGACGCGCCCACTTCGACTAAGCATGTATTACGGTACCAGGAACAGAGCGTTCTGTACGCGGAGAAATCAATCGATATGCACTCCAGACCGCGGGTGCTGGCGACACCTGTGGACGACACGCTTATCGACCTGACACTGGTGAGCCAGGTGCGGGAGATTCGTAACCCGAAGCGGCCTGTGGCAGGTTTACGGTTTATTCCCGTGAAGCTGCGCCACAGGCTGATCCGTGTCTTGCAAGCGCAAGGTCTCATATATTTCCGAACCCATACATGGGAGAATACGGCATGCAACTAGGTAAACTATCCAAAGCACTGAAGCGTGCGTATCGCGGGTCAGATGTCGCCCGTCGAGTGAAACATTTCGACGGCTGGAGCGGCCGGGCGACGCAGGATGGCGTCCGAGCGAGCGACTACGACCACAGCGAAACGGTGAAAGAATACTATGAGCTTTGCAACGAGATCATGGTGTTCGGTTGGAACGAATCCCTGCATTTTGCTCCCTTGACGCCCCGTGAGAGTGTGGAGGACTCCATCATCCGGCATCAGCGGTTGATGATCGCCAAACTGGAGCTGCAAGAGGGCATGACAGTTGTCGATATCGGCTGTGGAGTAGGCGGCCCGATGCGTCGCATCGTGCGTGAGACCGGTGTCCGGGTTGTCGGCGTCAACAACAATGAGGTCCAGATGGAAAAGGCAAAAATGTTGTGCGCTGAAGCGGGTCTCGACCACATGGTTGATTACGTTGCATGCAATTTCATGGACATGAGTATCATCGAAGACAATACTTTCGACGCGGGTTATGCAATCGAGTCGACATGCCATGCGCCGGACAAGGCAGGCGCGTTTGCGGAGATATTCCGCGTGTTGAAACCCGGAGCCCTGTTCTGGGGTCAGGAAATGTGCATGACGGACAAATTCAATCCGAATGACGCAAGCCACCGGGCCATCAAGAAGGAACTTATGCACTATATTGCGCTGAATGAAATTGCGACGCCGAAGGAAGTGAATCAAGCGCTTGAAGCGGCGGGCTTCAGCATCCTCAAGGGGATGGACATGGACGCCAGTGGGGATCAATCCACACCCTGGTACCAACCCATGGAGACTCGGCATGGAACGTTAGGCAACGGCTTGCGCAGAATTCCATGGGGCCGCAGGGTGTTAGCCGAGGTATCGAAGCTGGCCGAAGCGGTCGGATTGTTCCCGAAGGGCGCCGCGGAAGTATTCCGACTCATGAATCGGACTGCAGAGGCCTATGTCGCGGGCGGCAAATCGGGTATATTCACGCCGTTGTACTGTTTCCTGGCTCGCAAACCCCTTTAGACCCCGACAGGGCCGGTTGGTCCAAAGCATGGCGCGCTGTAGTTTCGGCTACTATATCCCTCACTACACGTTGAGTAGAGAGGGAGGCCGGACAATTGACCCAGCGCCATGAGTCCGAAGCACGTTGCTTGATATTTTGCTTTATATTTGCTTTATATTTTATTGAAACTTATCCCCTAGATTGGTATAATATCGGCACCTGACACATGTTTTATGGTTTCGATATTCCTCAGGACTGAGTTTGGCGCGGGTAAAGGAGCGGTTTTCCGGTTCCTGGTTTATGAGGTCTGATAGCTAAAATGATAAGCTTGGTTGACGAACTCGTACTGTTCCTCATTAACGACGAAAGCGGTTATTTTCACCAGATTTCAGGTTGGAAACTGCATTGCGCCATCGCCGGCGCCGTGCTTGCGGACCTGTCAGAGATCTCACGTATCGACACAGACTTGGATTCTCTTTTTGTTGTCGATTCCACGGAAATCGGCGATCCTATCCTGGATTCCGTCTTGAGGGAAATCGGGAAAGAACCGAAACAGCAAAGTACCCAATACTGGATTGAACGGCTGACTCCCCGCGCGGAATCGATCATCGATTCGACGCTGGAACGATTAGCGGAGCGTGGAATAGTCAACCAGCATGAAGGCGGATTCTGGACCATCTCGCGTACCACCTGGCATACCCAATCGTATTCTTCTTTCGAAGGAGAGGAGACGGAGTTTGTCAAGACGCGCCTCAGCAAGGTCATTTTCGACAACGAAATTCCTGACCCGAGAGATATTTTCCTCATCTCCCTGGCCAACACGTGCGATGTTTTCCGCTTTATCTTCATCCTCGATGAAGCGGCGCAGGAACGCATTGCTTCCATTTCCAGCATGCACGTACTGGGCCGCGCCATCGCGGAGGCCATCAGTCAAACCCTTGCAGGTCCGGCACTGCGACGTACCATTAAGACCCAACCGATTCCGACCGTTCCGATACGCGATCTACTGTTCAGCCCGCATATGCGCACCGGCAACTTGTCTGCGCTGTATGCCGATCTCGCCAAAAAACACGGACCTGTGTTCAAGTTTAAATCACTCTTTTCGAAGGAAGACATGATATTTCTCGCCGGCCTCGAGGTAAACAAATGGATACATCGCTCCGGGCGCAACTACCTGAGAGCCAAGGACTATCTTGATGGTTTCGTGAAGGTCTATGGCGCCGGGCGGCTGCTGCCCGCGATGGACGGCGCCGACCATTTCCGCTTGCGTAAAACCTATGGTTCGATGAATTCTCGCAAAAGTCTTGAAAGCCGCCTGGATGAACTATACCGGTATGCCCGCAGCTACCTGGCGGGTTGGGAGGTTGGCGATGTCTTGCCGGCGTTGACGACTTTCCCCGAATTGATAAACTCGCAATTCTCGCCTATCAACATCGGTGTCGACACACAGGACTGCGTCAACGAAGTGATCGAATTCAAGAAGCGGGCGCTTACCATTCACGTTATCGGGGTCCTGCCTGAATTCATGCTCCATACCCCGGGCATGAAACGTAGAAAGAAGCATTTTGCCAGGCTGGTTGAACGGATCCAGGCTGTCCATACACCAGCCCAGCGGGCGGGCTGTCCCCGGAATCTTGCGGACGATATACTCAGCCTGCATGCAAGCGACCCGCAGTTTTTGCCGGAAACGGATTTGCCTTTTGCTTTTGTGTCATCGCTGCTCGCCAGCTTTTACCTCGGCAGTGCGTTGAGCTTCGCGGTCTACGCCATGGTGTCGAATCGATCCCTGTATGACAGGATACGAGCGGAAGCCGCAGCGGTCTTTGCCGACGGCGAACCGACAGAAATACAAGACTCCAGGATAGATGTCACTCACCGCCTCATCATGGAGTGCCAGCGCATGTACCCGGTCGTGCAGATGCAGGTCAGGAACGTAATGAATGCCTGCACTGTCGAAGGATATTCACTCCCGGTAGGGGCGCGTATTTTCGTTGCCCAGACAGCCACGCATTATATGGAAGACGTCTTTCCGAATCCCTTTTCGTTCGATATCGACCGCTACCTGCCGGAACGCCAGGAGCAAGTCGGCCGCGGCTACGCTCCGTTCGGGCTGGGCACCCACACGTGCCTCGGTTCGCGCTGGGTAGAACTGCAACTGGCGGCTAACCTGCTGCTGATTGCACACTACTTCAACCTCGAGTTGTCCCCCAAAAACCTCAAGCTGCGTTTCAACCCGATTCCGTCACTGGCGCCGAGGAAGAATCTCAAGTTCGTTGTCACAGAAAAGACGCGCGAGCTGCCTTCCTGATATAGCAGGGATTCCTAATCAGCATTTCCCTGGCGCCGGCAGGTATCGTCTCGGCCACGTTATAAGGGCCCGAAGGCGTACCGCATCAGGCGCGGCGAGGCCGGTTGACGCGCAGGTAAATAGCCAACAGGGCGGGCACGCCGATAATGAGTATCGCAGTCGTAATAAGGATGCCGATCCCCAGCGTAGCGGCGAAGGGGGCCAGGAACTGAGCCTGGATGGCCCGTTCGAGAATAAGGGGCGTGAAGCCGAGAAAGGTGGTCAGAGAGGTTAGCATGATGGGTCGAAAACGCCCCTTTGCGCCTTCGATAATTGCGGTTCGCTCAGGAGCGCCTTCCCGGAGGCGCTGGTCGACGAAATCGATCATTACCAGGGAGTCGTTCACGACGACTCCGCTCAAGCCGAAGAAGCCTATCATGGACGTGGCGCTCACGGCCACACCCAGCACCCAATGCCCTATGATCGTGCCGATGATCCCGAACGGAATGATGGCCATGACGATGAGCGGCTTGCTGTAGGAGCGCAAGGGAATAGCCAGCATCGCAAACATAAAAAGCAGCACGAGCGCAAAACTGCGGAACAGCGCGCCCAGCGATTCGATCTGCTGTTGCTGTTCACCCCCGTATATGTAGGCCAGCCGGGGGTTGGCTGCTGACAGGTCCGCAAGGATTGAATTCGCCAGGATACTGTTTGCTTCGTTAGCGGAAATCACTGCCGGGTCCACTTCCGCGGTCACGGTGACGACGCGCTGACCGTCCCTGCGCCGAATTTGCGGGGAGGAAATGCCCGATTTCAACCGTGCGACCTGGGCGAGCGGCACTTCCGCCCCGCTCGGGGCGCGGATCAGGTAGTCCTCAATATCGGTGATGGCATCGCGCTCAACCTCGGGCAGGCGGACATAAACCCGAACTTCTTCCCGGTCTCGTTGCACCCGCAGGGCTTCAGTCCCGAAGAAAGCCGCGCGTGCCTGCATGGCCAGGTCTTCCAGCGTGATTCCGAGTGTGTGCGCCTCCTCCCTCAACTCCAGTTGTATCTCCCTGACACCCGGCGTGTGGTCGGACCGTACGTCGTACACGCCCTCCAGTCCGCGCAACTCGCTGACCACCGAGCCTGCGATCCGGACGAGGCGGTCCGTATCCGGGTGCGACAGCACTGCCTCAATGGGACTGCCGAAGTCGACGACATCTCCGCTGATGGTAATGCCGCGCGCGTAGGGTAGGACACCCACCTCCTCCCTCCAGGCCTGCGCGACATCTACCGCGGAGATATCCCGTTGCTGTGCGCTGATGAGCTTGAATTCGATGCCGGCAACGTGGGGTTCAGGGTTCATTCTGATTTTCGGGAGTATTCCCCCACCCTCGACACGCGGCTCCCGGCCGACGGTGATGATGACCCCCGACAGCAGGTGTGGCGATCCGTCGGCCTGGCTCTCAGAGAGCCGATCAACGACCCGTCGCCCCGCCCCCTCCAGTTCCCTCGCCACCTCGTGGGTCCTGCGCGCGCTGGTTCCCTCCGGCATCTCAAGGGTAGCGTTTACGAAGTCGCCTTCGATCACATCGGCGTAAGTAGTCGGCACGATACCTGCCGGCAACAGGGAAATACTGAGGACGAGCATACCTACCGCAGCCGCCATCACCACTGCCGGCTGGTGTGTCGCAAATCGGAGAGCCTGGTCCAGCGGTCCTTCCACGAACCTGTCCAGTGCGTTGTCAACGTTACGCTGGGTGCGACAGAAAAACCGCTCAACCGGACCGGTAGGCGTCCAGTCCGGACCGTGTAAATCAGAGAGGTGGTTGGGAAGTATGAAGAATGAATCAACGAGGGAGATCAACAGCATGGCGGTGACGACCACCGGCAGCGCCTTCCAGATTTCGCCGATGCCCCCGGGCACGAAGAGTACCGGCATAAACGCGGCGATGGAGGTCAGTACGGCAAAAGTCAGTGGGTTCTTGATCCGCCGAACGCCGCGGATCGCAGCGGAGACTCCCGGTATGCCCTGCCGCCGCTCGTGGTGGATGTGCTCAGCCACTACGATGGCGTCGTCAACGATGATACCGATGGCCAGGACGAACACGAACAGGGAGACGTTGTTGATTGAGAGGTCAAATGCCAACATGGCGGCCAGGGCGCCGATCCCCGAAGTGGCGAGTCCGACCACGACCCATAGCGCGAGCCGTATTTCGAGGAAAAGGGCCAGCGCGACCAGGACGAGCATGAGACCCAACAGACCGTTCTTCAGCAACATATTAACCCGCTCCGCATAGGTCTGGGTATCGTCGTTCCAGGTGGAGATTTCCACGCCTTCGGGCAGGGACGGCACAATGACATTCGCCAGGTGTTCCCGCACCGCCGCGGCGACATCCATCACCGATTCGTCTTCCGCACGGAACACCTCGACAAAGACTGCCGGCTTCCCGTTGTAGCGTACAATCAGGTCGTTGTCGTGAAACTCATCATATACTTCTGCAATATCGCCGAGGTGCACCACAGTGCCATCATTACGACTGAGAACAACGATGTTCTCGAAGTCCTGCTGGTTATAGCGCCGGCCGAGGGTGCGCACTCGCACTTGAGTATCCCGGTTCTTGATACTGCCGGCCGAGAGCTCGAGGGAACCGCGGCGCACTGCGCCGGCTACATCATCGAGTGTGAGGCCCAAGGCGCGCAGGCGGTGCAGCGGTACTTCGATTGATATCTCGTAGTCCGACGTCCCGGTCGTTTCGACGTTCGATACCGTGGGCAGAGCAGCAAGCTCATCTTCGACCTGGTAAGCCAGTTCCTTCAGCGACCGCTTGGGGATATCGCCATACACAACGAGGCGGATGATGCTTGTGCGACTGGTCATCTCGGTAATGTCGGGACGCTCGGCCGCGGCAGGAAAGGACTGGATGCGGCTCACCGCGGACTCTATCTTGTCCAACGCCTGGTCGATATCCGTACCCGACTTCATTTCAACGCTTACAGATGCCAGACCGGGGGCGGCCACCGACCGGATTGATTTAATATCATCCAGGGCTTCGACCTGTTCCTCAATCTTGACGACAATCGAATCTTCCACCTCCTCCGGGCTGGCGCCCGGGTAGGCCATCGACACTTCGACCATGAAGAAGCGGATAGGCGGCCAGGCCTCCCGTTCCAGGCCGGTCAGCGATACCAGCCCCAAGGCAATGATACCCAACATCAACAGGTTGGCGGCGATGCTGTTGCCCGCCATGTAGGCAATGGGGCCGGGTCGTTCCCCGTGGGCAGGATCGTTCGGACTCATAGCGACGAATCGGCTTCCGTACGGACGCGCATGCCATCGGTGGCAAACTGAACGCCGCTGGTGATCACCGCCTGACCGCTTTCCAGGTCGCCGGTTATAAATACGACATCATTGGCGCGTTGCAACACCTGTACCGGAACGATACTGACAACACCCCTGTTGTTCACCGTCCACATCTCGTTGCCGGGTTGCAGGGCCGCGCGTGGCGCCCGGAAAAAACTCTCCGACGCAAGTCCCGTGATTTCCACCTCCACGAACTCGCCGACCAGCAACGGCGGACTGCCGCCGACAGCCTCGGACGTGCCCACAGGAATGCCCGCGGAAAACGGCTCCAGCACGCGCACGACCACGTCGATGGTGCGGGTCTGCTCATCCAGGGAGGTCTCCGCCCGGTCCACGTAGCCTTTCCAGGCATACTTTCCTTCGCCATAGCTGGCTGCGACGAGCGCCTGGACTCCCTGCTCCCCGTCGCCGGCCTCAAGTTCCCACAAACCGGGGATCAGGGCCGCATCGCTATCGGACAAGGGCACGACCACTTCCACGGCATCGGACGCAAACAGCCGGCCTACGGTCTGGCCCGCGCTCACGATCTGTCCCGCATCCACGGACTCTTCACGCACATGGCCGTCGAAGGGCGCAGTCACCCGGGTCCTGGACAGCGCCAGCCTGGCGTCGGCAAGCAGGGCTTCGGCGCGTTTCAGTTCGGCGCGCGCCGCTTCCAGTTGCGGTTCTCTCAGGGTAAGTGGACTGACTCCGGCCTGCCCGGCCCCGTCCCCCTGCCGGCTGGAGTATCGTTCATACTCGGCGCGGGCGATGGCCGCCTGTTCCTGTTCCTCGAGCAGGGCCACCCGGCGCGCGGCAAGATTGGCCTCCGCCTCCTGCACCCGGTACAGGTAGTCCACCTCTTCGATTCGGATGATCGCCTGGCCCGCCTGTACCCGTCCCCCGCTCTGGAACCCGGCATCCACCCAGACGACCCTGCCGCCGACCTGCGGCGCGATATCGACTTCGGCACCTGGCCTGACCGTGCCTGCGCCGTACACTGGTATCGCGCCAGAACCTGATATGACCGTGCCGGTCTGTGCATACGGGATTTGCGGAGGTGGCTCGACGCGTTCCGGTTCGGGCGCCCTTGACACCAGGAAAGACGCCAATGCCACAGAAGCCCCGATAATGACTACGGCGATCAGGAAACTGGAAATGCGGGACATATTGGTTTACTCCGTGGAGTTCGCGAGGAAACGCGCGGGCCCGGCAGGGGCTGCGTCACCATGCCTGACGGCTTCCCTGTCCTGTTCGGTCCACGCGCCTCCCAGCGCGCGGTGCAGCGCAAGACGCGCATAACCCAGGTCACGCTTAGCCGCTGCCAGTCCGGATTGCGCCCCCAGGAGGTTTTGCGATGCGGTCAGGTAATCCTCATAGTTACCCACGCCGGAGACATAGCGCTGCTCCTGCAACGCATTTTCGGCCTGCGCCTCATCGGCAAGGGATGCCAGCAGGGAATGGCGGCGGCGGCTTGCCTCAAGCCGCGCCAGGGCAGCCTCAACCTCCTTGACCGCAGTGACGACACTGCGCCCGTAAGCGGCGGCCGCCTCATTCAACCTGGCCTCGGCAAGGTCGACGTTGCTGCGCAACCGTGATCCCTGGAAGACCGGGCCCAGCAGGTTGAAGCTCAGGTTGCGGAACCATTGGTCCGGGTCGAACCATTCTCCTCCCTCGGTACTCTGCAGCCCGATGGAGCCGTACAGGGACAGGCTCGGAAACATGTCCGCGCGCCGGGCGCCGACCGTGTAGCGGGCCGCCTCCATGCGCTCCCTTGCCGCACTGACGTCCGGCCGCTGTGCCAGGAGATCTGCCGGAATGCCGGCCGGAACCGGTTCGAGCGCAGTGGCGGGCGTCGGGGTATCGGGCAGTAATTCCTTCAGGTCCGAGCGGTAACCTCCCAGCATTACCCAGAGCCTGCCTTCAGCATCCGCCAGCAGCGCTTCGATCTGCGGCAACTCCGCCTCTGCATTGCGCAGCTTCTGGCGCGCAGCGTAAAGCGCGAGGGTGTCGATGCGGCCGCGGTCATAACGAAACTCGGCCAGTGACTCGCGCTGCCGGAAGATTTCCACGTTTTCATCCGCCAGCTTGTGCTGCCGGCGCAGATTGACAATCTCCAGGTAGGTGCGCACGGTTTCGGACAGCACCCCCATGCGGGCGGTCAGGTAATCCGACTCGGAAGCCGACCGCTGCGCCCCGGCGGCCAGCGCATCGTTGCGGTTGCGTCCCCAGAAGTCGAGTTCATAAGAGAATTCAGCGTTTAACGTATAGGTAGTCAAGTCAAGCCGGTCGGGCAACTCGATGCCGAAGTCGCTGTATACGTCGGGACCCAGACCGACTTCATCCAGTTGCGCGGCGATACCTGCATTAGTGGGTACATCCGTGTCGGTAATGTCCAGCGAAGGTTGGAGCAGCGGAAATGCCGGGGCCTTGACGATGCGTTCCCGCGCCCTGGCCTGTTCGACCCGGGCCACCGCTTCGGCCAGGTCGAAGTTCGACTCCAGCGCCGCTTCGATTATCCTGTCGAGAACCGGGTCTGCGAACGACTTCCACCACTCCAGGGGCTGGTAGGAACCAGCGTCCCCGCTCCCGGCAAACTCGTCGGGTAACTCCGCAACCGTTTCGTCAACCTCGGGGACCAGGTCGACCAGGTTCATCTTCAGGGCGCAGGCGGAGATGAGGCAGCAGGAGAGGACGGGAAGCAGCACAACCAGAACCCGCCTGGTTGATGCCGGCCTGACTGACTCATTTCTGATCATCTTTAAGCCTTGTCGTTTGGACTCCCCGGGAAGGTCGCTGATTATACCATATTCCTGATTTTCAAGTAGAATGTCATTTCAGGAAATACCGATATAATCCGGGTTTCTTCAACCAGGACAACAATAACGAGCATGAGCCGAAAACCCGTTATAGCCATCACGGCCGACCACGTAATGGTCAGGGATATCCTGCCTGCCGCGGCGGTCTATAATGTCTACACCGATGCCGTCATCCACGCCGCGGACGCCCTGCCCTGGATAGTCCCGCCGGTTGCGGATGCCCTGGATATGGATAACCTGCTGGACCGGATCGACGGCATAATATTTACCGGTGCGCGTTCCAATATCCAGCCGCACCGTTACCAGGGTGACACCGCATTGGAGAATACCGCGCAGGACCCGCAGCGGGACGCGACCACCCTGCCGTTGATCCCGAGGGTGATCGGCGCGGGCATCCCCATGTTGTGTATCTGCCGCGGCATACAGGAACTCAACGTGGCACTGGGCGGCACCCTGCACCAGGACGTACCCGGTCTGCCCGGGAAACTGAGCCACTTCCCGCCGGAAGACTTGAGCATCGAACAGCGCTTTGCCAATTCTCACGAGGTTCTGCTTGAAGCAGGCGGCGAACTGGCAAAACTGACCGCGCTGAAAACGGTGAGGGTTAACAGCGTGCATGAACAGGGCATCGACCGCCTGGCCGGCGACCTGATCGTTGAAGCCCGCGCCCCGGACGGGATCATCGAAGCGGTCCGGGCCCGGGACAGCGAGGCGTTTGCCGCAGGCGTACAATGGCATCCGGAATGGGACTGGCGCAACCATTCCCTGAACGCAAAATTATGGGCGGTCTTCGGCGCAGCCTGTCGGGGAGAATAATGAGGTCAATCCGTTGGGTAATATTAATCTGCTGCGTTACGGCATGGCCTGGCGGCGCCGGCGCGGCACAGTTGCCCAAACCTGTCGATTTCGTCGTCAAAGGCCATAAAATCCCGCCCGGCGCCTATTCCCTGTACGCCAGGGAAGTGGGGCAACAGGACCCCGTACTGTCGGTGAACGCGACGAACCCGTACAACCCTGCATCCGTCATCAAGATCATCCCCACCCTGGCTGCTCTGGAACTGCTTGGTCCGGCCTACCGCTGGAAAACCGAGGTTTACACCCTGGGGAACATCAGGGACGGCGTATTGCAGGGAGACATCCTGTTCAAGGGCTACGGCGACCCTCATCTCGTCATCGAGGAATTCCGCAAGATCCTGGAAGAACTGAGAAGGCGGGGCATCAGGGAAATAACCGGCGACCTGTTGATCGATGATTCCTGGTTCAGGGTACCTTACGAGACGCCCGGCGCCTTCGACAACAAGCCCTACCGCACCTACAACGTGCAGCCCAATGCCTTTCTCGTCAATTTCAAGGCGGTACATTTCCATTTTTACCCGTCGGCAAACGGCAGGAACGTCCGGGTTTTCCCCGAGCCCGAACTGGCCGGACTGAAAATCGAGAACCGCTTGCGCCTGCGAAAACGCTATTGCGGCGGCTTCCAGCGCGGGGTCGCCGTGTCTGTGCCGGACGGGGAAATGGCCGACCACGTCATTTTTTCCGGAAGGTTTCCCACCGGCTGCAGCCATTACGTCCTGGCCCGTTCGCTGCTGACCCACGAAACCTACGCATACGGCGCGTTCAAGTCCGTCTGGCGGCAACTGGGCGGAGGCATTGGCGGCGAGGTCGCGGCGGGCACCGCACCGGCGACGGCCAAGCCCTTCCTGGTACACCATTCCAGACCACTGTCCGACATCATTAAACTCATCAACAAGTTCAGCAATAACGTCATGACCAGGCAACTGCTGCTGACCCTGGGCGCGGAACTCGGGGAAGAACCCGGTACGGTCGAGCAAGGCATCCGGGTTATCGACGGCTATCTCACGGACCGGGGTCTGGATACACGGACCCTTAAAATAGCCAACGGCGCCGGACTGTCAAGGGACGCGCGCAGCTCGGCAAAATTGCTGGTGGATGTCCTGGAACACGCCTGGACCATCCCCCACCGCCCGGAGTTTATCTCATCGTTATCCATTACCGGGATGGACGGCACCGCAAAAAACCGCCTGAAATACAAACCGGCATCGGGCTACGCGCATATCAAGACCGGCACCATAGACGATGTCTCCGCCATAGCCGGTTACGTCCACGCCAGGTCCGGACGGAAATATATCGTCGCAGGCATGATGAACCGTAAACAGGCCCACAAGGGACACGGCAAGGAGCTGATGAATGCCCTGGTTGCCTGGGTTTATACTCTTTAGCGCCAGAACCGGAAATTACAGGCTGGCCGGTCCAGGGCCAGGGCGGCGACATGGGTTTCCGGCACCGGGATGTTTTTTATCAGCCAGCGGGAAGCGTCTTCTTCCTTGCGGCGTATAGTTAATGCCACACAGGCTTCATCCGGGTCGATGCTGACGTCAAACTCCTTCAGACCGTAGGAAATCCCGCCGCCCAGCGCCTTGACGAAGGCTTCCTTGCGGGTCCAGCAGGTAAAAAATGCTTTCAGACCGGTCTCATCGGGATACCCGTCCAGGGCCCGGACTTCAGCCGCGGAAAAATAATGTTCCGCCAGGGAACGCCATTCCACCTTCGGCCTGATTTTCTCCAGGTCCACGCCCAGCCTGCCGCCCCGGGTAAGCGCCACCAGGACAACGCCGTGTGAATGGGAAACGTTGAACGCGATGTTTTCGCCGCCTGCATGACCCGCGAGAGCCGGCTTTCCATGCTCGCCATAGTCAAATTCAACCCCGGCAATGTCCAGCCCGGCTGTTTTCGTCAAAACCTGCCTGAGCAACCCGCGGGTAACGATATATTCCCTGGACTTGAATTCCACCCTGAACTTTTCCAGGCGGACAAGCTCTGCCGGGGATAACAGCGCATTGTATGCCCGTAGTTGCCGTTGTGCCGGAGCAGTTGACGCCAACCAGATATCGACGTGGTCCGCGCAGATTTCAAGACCATCCGGCGCTGTTTGCCAGGTATTGTTCATTACCCCGGATTCTATCCTTAGTTTGGGGTCAGAGTAAAAATGGATTCCGTCTTCATGCGACAAGCGAATTCAGTTATCCAGGTGACTGAGCCAGGTGATTTGCGTATTATTGAACAATTGGTTATTCACACATTAGCAGAGGTGACAGATGATACAGCTATATAATTTTCCCAAAACGCGCGGCCTCAGGGTGACCTGGATGCTGGAAGAACTGGAGGCGGATTACGAATTCACGCTGGTGCCGTTCGGCGATAACGGTTTCGCCTCCGAGGAATACCTGAAAGTCAACCCCGCAGGGAAAGTACCGGCAATCCGGGACGGCGACCTGGTGCTGACCGAATCGGCCGCCATCGTTACCTACCTGGGAGACAGGAACCCTGAAAAAAACCTGGTTCCTGCGGCAGGCACGGCCGCGCGCGCAAAATATGACCAGTGGTGCTACTTTGTACTGTCGGAACTTGAGCAACCCCTGTGGACCAAGGGGAGGCATACCTTCATCCTGCCCCCGGACAAACGCGTGCCGGCAGCGATCAAGACCGCAGAATGGGAATTCCAGAAGGCATTGGGCATACTCAGCCAGGGCCTGGACGGAAACAGTTACATCCTGGGGGATACATTCAGCGCCGCCGACATACTGATCGGCCATACCTTGTCCTGGGCGCGTACCGCAAAACAGCCGATTGAGATACAGAATGTAAAGGATTATGCTGATTCGATACTGGGCAGAGCAGCGCTGCAACGGGCCAGGGCCCGGGAGGCAGCAGCCGCAAACTCCTGACGAACTTTATTCAATTTCCCCGACACCAGAACAGCAATGGACCTGGACAGTTACCCGGTAAAAGACTACTACGACGAAATACTGACGCCGCAATTACATGCCCGCAGCGGTTTCGACCACCTGCTGGATGCGCTGAGACAACTGGATTACAAGGAACTGGCGAAGCGCAGGGAAGATGCGGAACAGTCCATCTCGACCATGGGCGTAACCTTTACCGTGTACAGCGACGCGGGCAATATCGACCGGGAATGGCCGTACGATGTTATCCCCCGGATCATCCAGGCCAGTGAATGGGAACGTATAGAAAAAGGATTGATCCAGCGCCTGGCCGCGCTCAACCTGTTCGTCTCGGACGTCTATAACGAACGGAACATCGTCAGGGACGGAATATTTCCCGGTGACATCCTCAAGTCGTCGAAGAATTATCGCCCTGAATGTGAAAGAATGCGGCCGGCGATGGGGGTCTGGGCGCATATCTGCGGCACCGACCTGGTGCGCGACACGGACGGCATCATGTACGTACTGGAAGACAACCTGCGCGTTCCCTCCGGGGTATCGTACATGCTGGAAAACCGCAGGCTGACCAAGCTTACCTTCCCGGAACTGTTCGAGAACTATTCCATACGGCACATGGACGGCTACACGGCGCAGTTGTTTGACACCCTGAGCTCCATCTCGCCGCGCCCGCTGGACTACCCGGAAGTCGTAGTGCTCACCCCGGGTGTATATAATTCGGCCTATTTTGAACATTCATTCCTGGCCCGCCAGTTGGGCGCAGAACTGGTTGAAGGCCCGGACCTGGTAGTCGGCGAGGATGACTGCGTGTACACGAAAACTATTGCCGGCCCGGCCCGCGTGGACGTCGTCTACCGCCGTGTCGACGACCTGTTCCTCGACCCGGAGGTGTTCCGCAAGGACTCGTTGCTGGGTGTGCCCGGCCTCATGCGCGCCTGGAGGAAGGGCAAGGTGGGTCTTGCCAATGCCCCGGGGGTGGGCGTCGCTGACGACAAGCTGGTTTATACCTACGTGCCGGAAATGATCCGCTATTACCTGGATGAAGAACCCCTGCTGCCCAACGTTCCCAGCTTCCGCTGCGGCGATGCCAATCAGCGACGCCATGTCCTTGCCAACCTGGACAAACTGGTGGTCAAACCGGTCAACGAGTCCGGCGGGTACGGCATTGTGATCGGGCCACAGGCGAGCAAACGCGAACTGGCGCAGACCCGGGACAAGGTCGAGGCCGACCCCCGCAACTACATCGCGCAACCCGTGGTCAACCTGTCCACGGTGCCCACCTTGTGCGGCAGGCGTATCGAGCCCCGTCATGTCGACCTGCGTCCCTTCATCCTGCAGGGCGACAACGCCTACGTCACTGCCGGCGGACTGACCCGGGTCGCCCTGGTAAAGGGTTCCCTGGTGGTAAATTCATCCCAGGGCGGCGGCAGCAAGGACACCTGGATAGTGGACGGACAGGACTGATCATGTTGTCCCGGGTTGCGGAACAATTGTACTGGTTCGGACGCCATGTGGAACGGGCGGAAAACAGCGCGCGCCTGATAAACGTCAACGCCAACCTGATCATGGACCTGCCCCGCCCCTTCAACCGCATCTGGGCCAACATGATCGACATCACGGGGAGTAACGACGTATTTTTCCGCACCCGCGAGCAGGCGGACGAGGCCAGCGTCCTGCGCTTTATGCTGACCGACGAAGACAATCCCTCGTCACTGGCCTGCTGCGCGCGCGCAGCCCGCGAGAACGCCCGCAGTTCCCGTGAAATCTTCCCTATCGAAGCCTGGGAAACCATCAACGAATTCTACCTGTATGTAAGCAGGAATTCGGAGTCAGGCACCAGGGCGGGAGACCGGCACAAGTATCTCAGCAGCGTTATCAGGTATTGCAGGCAGATAACCGGCATGTTGTTGAGCGGCATGAGCCACGGCAGCGCCTACAGCTTCGTGCGCATCGGCAGGAACCTGGAACGGGCCGATATGAGTACCCGTATTATCGACGCGGGCTGTGTCAACCTGCTGCCGGAAGGAGATGATACCGAGGAAGCATTTGCCGACCTGCTGTGGTTGAGTGTGCTGAACTCGCTCGGCAGCTACCAAATCTACCGGCAACACGTCAAGGTGCGGCCCAACGGCGAAGACGTTGTCGACTTTTTACTGAAATTTGTCGACGCCCCCCGCAGCGTTTCACACTGCCTGGAAGAGATCCGCACCCGCCTGCTCCCCCTGCCCGAAAACGGCCTGGCCATGCAGTCACTTGCCCGTACCCGGGACATGGTCCGGGATGCCGATACCATCAGCATCATGGAACAGGACGGGTTACATGAATTTATCAACAGGATACAGTTGGGCCTGAGTGATATCCACACGCAGGTGGAACGTGCCTGGTTCAGGTATTAACTACAGAGGGGTCAGGGGTTAGAGAAACTAAACTAAGGGCACATTATCCGTATCCATCCGTCGTTGGAGAAAATCTTCCTATGGCGGCGGATGGGGCGAGAAGTGAAGTTCAAACAGCCGTGCTATTTGAGTAAGGTTGTGATGGCGAACGGTTGTTCTGTATAACAATATCTCCACTGTATCCACGTCCCTGTGCAGGGTGTAACACGCGTCCCAGCCACGGGAAGTCAAATCGGCCACTTTTCCCGGAAGGGTTTCCCGGTCCGTCCACGGATGTATATACTCATCCTGGGTAAACCGGTTGCCCAGCAACAGATCGTGGACATAATCCCCGCGTATCAGGGCGTCTCCCCTGGGTACGAGCCGTCCGGACGCCGGGTCCTCCGTGAAGTAAATCGGTGGATGCTTCGGTCCCGGGTGGTCCGGCAACGGGATCTCTCTTTCTGCCCGGCCGGCGTCACCCGTGCCCACGCTGTTCCAGGCCGGGTTGAGTTCCCGGTCTGGCCCGGTCCGCCTCATCTGTTCCGGTTTATACCAGCGTAAAGCTCTATCTGCTATTGTCGGCTTATAAGGTGAGAAGATAGTACTGCACTTAGTAACAAAAGGAGGACAAATTGACAAGAGCGGATGATAGTCCCACAGGCGGAATAGTCTGGGACGATCCTCCAGCGTTTGGCCAACATAGAAATATTTTATCAGACTCCGTTCCGGAAGAGCGCTCCATGGCTTGTCCCGTGACCCGTCACAATCAGTGACAAAGGTGTAACACGCACTCAAGCCCCGGGAGGTTAAATCGGTCAATGATTTTGGTTCGTCCGCACCCCGCCACGGATATATCCAGTCATCCGGTGTGAACCGTGTGCCGGTAAGTGGGTGATACACATAGTCCCCGCGTATCACAGCATCTTCCCTGGGCACGGGCCGCCCGGTTGCCGGGTCCCGCGTGAAGTAAATTGGCGGATGCTTCGGTTCCGGGTGTGCCGGCAGGGGGATCTCCTTGTCTGTCCAGCCGGCATCATCCGTATCGGCGCTGTCCCGGGCCGGGTTGTGATTCGGGCCTGGCCTGGACGGTATAACATAATAGTTATCGTTATTCTCAAATCCCCCTGTCGCTGGATAGGGTGAGAAGTGGACTTTCTTCACTATTTGCTGGTTAGGACGATAGCTCAGGATTGGATGGTAATTTTCATATTTCACTAACCTGGGTACATCATTTTGCCTCCGTACAACCGTGAAATACCTTATCAGACTCCGGTCCGGAAGAGCGCTCCATGGCTTGTCCCGTGACCCGTCACAATCAGTGATAAAGATGTAACACGCATTCCAGCCCCGGGAGATTAATTCGTCTGCTGATTTCGGTTCGTCCGCGTCCCGCCACGGATATACATCTTGTTCACGTGAGAGCCTTTCCATCGATTTTCGGTCATGCACGTAATCTCCGCGTATCACAGCATCTTCCCTGGGGATGGGCCGGCCGGTTAACGTACCCAGCGTGAAGTAAATCGGCGGATGCTGGGGGTCCGGGTGTGCCGGCAACGGTATCTCTCTGTCTGTCCAGACGGCGTCATCCGCCAGTTGCATCAGCGCTTCGACAAAATTGGGACTTGCCGCCGACGGGGTGAACGGATGCTTCAGCCGGCCTATGGCCACGAGATGCAATTGCAGGGTGTTGATGGCCATTTGACCCCGGTTCAGGCCCGGGTTGAGTTTCGGACCGGGCCTGTATCGTTGTGCCAGGCCCAGGACACGTAGCGCACCCGCACGGACTTCCTGGCGGTCCGGTTTGGCCAGGCTGCCGGGTTGTCCCATGTCCTGCCAGTACTTCCTGGCCTCGTTCTCGACATAGTCCCGGTACGGCCGTTCCGCTTGTGCGGGCCGGTCTTGGGCAGGTTCCGGCAGCGGCCGCCTGGCCGGCGCCTCCGCCTCTTCCTCTTCCTGCCTCACGGGCGCGCAGCACAGGAGCTTGCGTAACGTAGTTGATAATGGCATAGGGCATCTTGTCCCTGTTAACTGGGTGAAAAAAATTGAACCAACGTTGAAGCAGTCCGGTATGGGTCCGGTATGGGACATCCATCACCGGGTGGACAGGGAGTGTCTCCGGCGAGGACTGCCCTACTATAGAGGATATTTATAATCCAGTATTCGAACAACCACAAGAAATAAGTTACCGGTTCAAACAGCGCCGAACCTGAGGATTGACATCGCCACTGAAGACCGGATGCTGGATGACGTGATGACGGTGATCGTCAAGGCCGGTAATCCCTAACCCCTTATTGTGTGTTCTGTTTCTCGTCCCAGTTGGATGCCCAGGCAATGGGCGGCAGGTTGTTGAACGCTTCCTTCAGGTTCAACTCCCAGCTTCTCCTCAGTTCTCTCAGGTATTCGCTGTGTTCGTCGAAACAGTAGTAGCGTTCCAGGGAGTAACTGCTGGCCGGGTAGATGGCCACTTCAATGGGGGGACCCACCGACATGTTGCTGTTCATGGTTGAATCCATCGAGACCATGGCGCACAAGGCGGCTGTCTCGAGGTTCAGGTCCGGCGCCAGGATCCGGTCCAGGATGGTCTTGCCGTATTTGCCTTCGCCGATCTGCAGGTACGGCGTATAGGAAGACGCCGTTATGTAGTTTCCCTGGGGATAGACCAGGTAGATTTCAGGGACGGAACCGGCGATCTGGCCGCCGATTATAAAGTTGGCCTCGTAGTTGACGCCTGAACCGGTGTGTTTCCCCTGCTGCAGGACGTTGACGTGACCGATATAGTCCGCGGCGTCGGTCATGCTCGCCACCGTCATCAGGTTCAACGGCAGACACTGCTGTATTTCCCTGTTCAATTGCTGCACCACGCGCTGGGTGGTCGCGAGATTGCCCGCCGACAATAATACGAACCTGCGGTCGGTTCCGGATTCAAACCGGTGCATCTTGCTGTAGGAACTGACGTTGTCGACACCCGCATTGGTGCGCGAGTCCGATACGAAAACCAGCCCTTTGTCAGTTGTTATGGCTACGCAATAGGTCACTGTGGTTACCTGCCTGGCGTACTCGCCTCATATTGACTTTAGCTGCCCTGACCGGTTCAGGTCAAGGAAAAACCACGGCGCTTCAGAAATGCACATAGCCCTGGCTGTCCGGAATATGATCGGAACCGTCCGCGCGGACACAACGTATCCCCCGCTCTGCCGTGACCGTACCGATACGGTATACCGGGTGACCGACGCGTTCGAGTTCCCGTTTACTTGCCGGCGCAACGGTAAAACACAACTCGTAATCATCGCCGCCGCTGAGTACGTGGCGCCACTTCTCCGGGGGGACGCAGTCCCTGTCGAGAGAAGTATCGACCGGGATGGTATCGATGTCGATCACGGCGCCCAGGCTGCCGGCTTCAAGCAGGTGGCTCAGGTCCGCGAGCAATCCGTCCGATATGTCGATCATGGCGCTCGCAATCCCGCGCAGGGACACGCCTAATTCAACCCTTGGCTCGGGCCGCAGCAAACGCCCCGCACAATCCGGCTGGGGCGCCTGCCCGGATTTGAATGTAGCCAGGGCCAGTGATGCGCTACCCAACCGGCCGCTGATGTAGATCAGATCACCCGCATTGGCTCCGGAACGCCGGATTTCCCGGCCTTTCGGGCACTCGCCGATCACTTGTATCGTTACCACCAACGGGCCTTTGCACAGGTCCCCACCGACCAGTGATACCGCATGGCGCCCGGCCAGTTGCCCCAGGCCGCAGGCAAACCCGTCCAGCCAGTCATCGTTCATTTCAGCTTCGGAGAGGGTCAGTGCCAGGGTGATCCAGCGCGGTTCGGCGCCCATGGCGGCCATATCGCTGAGGTTTACGGCCAGGGACTTGTAACCGATATCGGCGGGGTCCGCACCAGGGAAGAAATGTACTCCCGAAACCAGGCTGTCGGTCGTTACGACGAGATGAGAGCCCGCATCGGCAGCCAGCAGCGCCGCGTCGTCGCCTACCCCGAGCATGACACCGCGACCTGCGGGGGTCAACCCGGCAAAATATTTTTCGATGACGCCAAATTCAGTTAATGACATGACAACCCCGGCGGATTACCGCCCTGCCCTGTTACACAATATCCCGCTCAGCGGCGCCAGGCCATCTCATGGCGGGTCATTACAGGCCTTCGGGGCGGAGTTGCTGCGCGGCCTTGTCCAGTACCCCGTTGATATATTTGTAGGAATCCTCTGCCCCGAACATCCTTGCCAGTTCAACGGACTCATTCAATACCACGCGCAGCGGCAGTGCCGGCTGGTACTTGAGTTCGTAAACGCCCAGGTACAGTACGGCCCTGGTGACGGGGTCCAGTTCATGCAAGGCCCGATCCAGGAACGGCGCCAGGGAGTCCCTGATCGCAGTCGAATTACTGGCGTTGCCGTTCAGAATATCCCGGAAATAGTCTGCGTCGGCCTTCTTCAGTTCCTTTCTGTCACGCTCAAACTCATCAATGATCTCCGTCATCGGTTGTTCCGTTAAAAACCACTGGTACAAGGCTTGCACGGCTGAGCGCCTGGCCCGGATCCGCGCACTCATGGACCGGCTGGTTTTACCCGGGTTCTTTTGCGTCATGTATCAAGTAACCTTTCAATAACGCGGTTTGAACACAAAACGCCAGTCCTGGTCAAACCGGCGGAAATCCACCAGGTCCAGCCTGTATCGATCATTCATATCTGTAATTGCGTTAATTTCCATCATGTCCGCGGCATCGGCGCCCAGTATGACCGGCGCCTGGTACACCACCAGTTCATCGACCAGTCTACGCTCCAGCATACTGCCGGACAACTTTGCTCCTGCCTCTACCAACAGGTCGTTCACTTCATAAGTCGACGCCAGTGCCCGCAAAACGGAGTCCAGGAACTCGTCCTCATCCCCGCCGACGAAGCGGATACGGGCGCCTGCCTGCTCCAGGCCGGCATGCAACCGCTCATCCCCGTTCCTGGTGAAAAGGATGGTTGTCCCGTCCTCGCCGAGCATTTTTGCGCTTCCCGGAAATCTCAGATTCCTGTCGAGCACTATCCTCAGAGGTTGCCTCCCACCAGTATCTACGGCGCGTACGTTCAGGCGCGGGTCATCGGCCAGAACGGTATTGATACCGGTCATGACGGCTGAGCTTGCCGCCCTCAGTTCCTGCACGTCCTGCCTGGCGGCAACGCCGGTAATCCAGCGGCTGGCTCCTCCTGCCAGTGCCGTCTTGCCGTCAACACTGACCGCGCTCTTGCAGCGTACGTAAGGCCGTGCGCGCGTCATCCGGGAAATAAACCCCTTGTTCAGTTCGTTTGCCGGTTCCGCCATCAGACCGGTTTCCACACTGATGCCGGCTTCTTTCAACGCCTTTATCCCTGCGCCCGCTACCTGCGGATTCGGATCAGGCGCGGCTATCACGACCCGGCGTATCCCGGACCTGATAATGGCCTCGGTACAAGGCGGCGTCCTGCCGTGATGGGAACAGGGTTCAAGCGAGACATAGGCAGTGGCGCCGCGCACATCACAGGCAGCATCATCAAGTGCGTTGATCTCGGCATGGGGGCTGCCGGCTTTCATATGCCAGCCCGTACCCAGAACCTTGTCATCCCTGGTGATGACGCATCCTACCCGGGGATTGGGATGGGTGGTGAACCTGCCTTTCCCGGCCAGTTCCAGGGCGCGCGACATACAGGAGGAATCAGCCTCCGTCCACCTCACATCACTCGTCCAGCAGGTCCATTTGAGCCTCCCTCAACTCGGCAGGCACTTCGCCTTCAAGCCTCTCAATCTCTTCCAGGAAGGCCCTGACATCCGCGAAACTCTGGTACACGGAAGCAAACCGGAGATAGGCTACCTGGTCCACGGACTTTAATTCTTCCATGACCCAGTCCCCTACCTTCCTTGATTTCACTTCCCTCTCACCCAGCGAGCGCAGTTTGTGCTTGATACGGGAGATGGCGATTTCCACTTTCTCCATGGCAACCGGTCTCTTTTCCAGGGCGCGCAAAATGCCGGAACGCAGCTTGTCGTCGGTAAACCGTTCGCGCCGTCCGTCGGATTTGATAATCCTGGGATAGTTGAATTCGGCCGCCTCGTACGTGGTAAAGCGCTCCCTGCACTCCATACACTCACGCCGGCGCCTGACCTGATCACCCTCGTCGGCCAGCCTGGAGTCGATGACCCTGGTATCCTCAAATGAGCAGAATGGGCAACGCATGACCCCAATTATACGTTAAAAGGGAACTGATTATATCAACCACAGAGGTCACAGAGGTCACAGAGAAAAATAATCCGTCATCCGAGCGCAAGCTGGAATCCCAACCTAATTTGGGACACCCATAAATTGCAACTAATTTGGGACACCCATAAATTAATAAAATGTATAAATTTATGGGTGTCCTGAATTTACCCATCCATTAAAATCTCTGTGTGCTCTGTATCCTCTGTGGTAAAAAAAATTCCTTATCAGTTATACATCGGAAAACGTTTGCACAATGCCTTTACTTCATTTTTAATTGTTTCGATTAACGTCTCGTCGCCCATATTTTCTATGACGTCGCAGATCCAGGAAGCGACCTGTGCGGCCTGTTCTTCCCCGAAGCCGCGTGTGGTAATCGACGGGGTGCCGATGCGTATGCCGCTGGTGACGAAAGGTGATTGCGGATCGTTGGGAACCGCATTCTTGTTCACCGTGATGTTGGCGCGGTCCAGGGCCGCGTCGAGATCCTTGCCCGTTATGCCCTTGCTGATGAGACTGACCAGGAACAGGTGGTTGTCGGTCCCGCCCGACACGATGTCTACACCCCGTTGTATAAATACTCCGGCCATGGTGCGTGCATTATTGATCACCTGTTGCTGGTAATCCTTGAAGCCGGGCTCCATAGCCTCCTTGAAAGCAACGGCTTTTGCGGCAATCACATGCATCAGCGGACCGCCCTGGTAGGAAGGAAAGACCGTGAAATTCAGTTTCTTTTCCAGTTCCGGGTTGGCTTTAGCCAGGATCAGGCCGGAACGCGGGCCGCGCAGGGTCTTGTGGGTCGTCGTCGTCGTCACGTCCGCGATCCGGACCGGGCTGGGATACAGTCCGGTGGCGATCAGACCGGCCACATGAGCGATGTCCGACACCAGATACGCATCGACTTTATCGGCAATATCCTTGAACCTCTGCCAGTCCACCCTGCGGGAGTACGCAGAGAAACCGGTCATGATTAACTTTGGCTTGTGCTCCAGGGCAAGCTGTTCCGCTGCGTCATAATCGATTTCACCCGTATCCTCATTCAGCCCGTACTGTACCGCCTTGTACAACCTGCCCGAGACGCTGACTGACGCGCCATGGGTCAGGTGGCCGCCGTGGGCAAGGCTCATTCCCATGATGGTATCGCCGGGCCGGCACAGCGCCAGGTAAACCGCGCCGTTGGCCTGGGAACCGGAATGGGGCTGGACGTTGGCATAATCCGCCCCGAATAACTCTTTTGCGCGATCGATGGCAAGCTGCTCGACCACATCGACGTATTCACAACCGCCGTAATAGCGCTTGCCCGGGTAGCCTTCGGCATACTTGTTGGTCAGTACCGAGCCCTGGGCCTCGAGCACCCTGGGGCTGACATTGTTCTCCGAGGCTATCAATTCGATATGTTCTTCCTGCCGGGTCCTCTCACCCTGCATGGCCTGGTAGAGCACATCATCGTACCCTGCAATTTTCATGTCTCTGTCAAACATTCCTCACCTTTCTGGCTGCAAACTGGAAACCGTATTATAAATACGGCACATATAATTACATCAGGATTTTGCAAAAAAGGGTAAATCCATTGATCCCGGCGTATAATGGCGGCAGCCAACAATACAGACATCATGATCAATACGGATACACGACTCGGTTCACTGCTCGGCCGCCTGAAATTCAGAAAATCGACCGGGCAACAGGGACAGGCTGCCCCTCTTATGCGCTGGCGCCGTACCGGCGCAACACCCCGCCTGGAGGAAATCAGGCATTCCAGGGATATCGGGCTGGATGACCTGCTTTGTATTGAAAGGCAAAAAAACTCGCTGTGCGCGAACACCGAACAGTTCATCAACGGTTATCCTGCCAACAACGTCCTGTTGTGGGGGCCGCGCGGCACCGGCAAGTCATCCCTGGTCAAGGCTATCTTCAGCGAGTACCGCGACCGTGGGCTGTACCTGGTGGAAGTCACGCGGGACAACCTCACCGACCTGACGGATATCTGTGACGAACTGAGCCATTTTTCAGGCAAGTTCATCATTTACTGTGACGACCTGTCATTCGACGTGAACGACCCCAGTTACAAGACGCTGAAAGTCACGCTGGACGGTTCGGTAAGCGACATTCCGGACAATATCCTGATCTACGCCACCTCCAACCGGCGTCACCTGATACCGGAATTCAGGTCGGAGAACCTGGAGTCCAGGATGGTCGACGGCGAAATCCACCATGGTGAAGCCGTAGAAGAGAAACTCTCACTGTCGGAACGTTTCGGGATCTGGTTGTCGTTCCACCCGTTCAACCAGGAACAATACCTGCAAATTGCTTTTCACTGGCTGGACAGGACCGGGGTAAAAGTCGACGATCACGAGACGGTCAGGGAGGCCGCCCTGCAGTGGGCGCTGGAAAAAGGCACTCGCAGCGGCAGGAGCGCGGCACAATTCGCGCGCAACTGGGCCGGCATGACATTACTGGCCGATAACCGTTGATTACGACGGTCAGGGAGTATTCTCGAGTTCCAGCCGTCTGACCTGGATAATCACACCAAACAAGGGGTGGTCAAAATAGTGCAACTCGCCCGGTTTTACCCTCCTGCTCTCTGTTAACCTGACATAATCCGTCGACAAACGCACGCGGCCGGCAGCTTCATCCCGGGATACCAGGCCGGGCTGTTCCAGCACGTCAGGGAAATAGGCAAAATCCACGTCAAGGTGCAGGAAACGCGACTTGCGCAGCCGGATAACGCCGTCAAAGACCTTAAGCGGAGGGGTGTATTCGGGCTGCTCCGATTCTGCATCTGCCGGGGCCTCATCCGGCTCAGCGGTTTTTTTCTCAAAGCGGGTATTGTCCAGGTGTATCGCTCTCACGTCCCGGACGTCCAGTCCCGGCTGTTGCCAGGCCACGTGCAGCAAAGGCCGGTATGCGCCGGATAATTCCAGTACCCTCCTGACGCCGCCAAGCTGGTAATTCCCTTTCGGCAGGGCAAGATACGGCATCAAATCCGCCTCATCCATAGCGTCAGGCGTCTCTCCGTTCACGGGGGCCGCAGTATCCATGATCAGCCCGATGGTCTGATGCCGCGGCGGCAACCCCGGGTTTTCATACCACCATTCGTCACCGGCGTCCGGTTCGGTGTATGCAAACAGGACGGCTTCCACTTCGAACCAGTCGGCGCATACCGCGGCGCGCGTTACCGGCAACAAGCAACACGAGATCAGCAATATCCTGGCTACGGTTGGGGTGAACCCCGAAATATTAATCCTCTTGAGCATCTGTGGCAAAATACAAAGATGTCCCGGCAGAATCAAGTTTGTTATTACATTACAACGTCATTGCGGCGCGATAACCGGCTTTCCGGAGTGGGGCGTTACTGATGGAAACTGACAGGAAGGTTGCGGATATGCTCTTCAAGGGGGGGGATATCCTCACCCTGGATGCGGCGAAACCCTGGATCCGCAATGGCGCCATTGCCGTTGGCGGCGGTGAAATACTGGCCGTCGGGACCTCGGCCGGCGTGGAAAATAGCATAAGCGCAACGACGCGTACTGTGGATTGTTCCGGCCTGACCCTCATGCCCGGCCTGGTTGACGGTCATAACCACCTGTTCCAGCACCTGGGTAAAGCACTGGGAGACGGCCTGTCCCTGCTGCCCTGGCTGTCAGATTACATGATGCCGCTGGCTGCGGAGATCAGCAGGGAGGAGGCCGTGCATGCGGTGCGCCTGGGTGCGCTGAACAGTGTGTTGTGCGGCACGACCGCCATAGTGGACAACCACTACGCCCCGGTGGACGAAGAGACCGTTATCGGCGTCGCCGATGCGCTGGAAGAGATCGGCGTGCGCGGCGTGGTTGCGCGCGGCATTTACGGTCCCATGGTGGAAGGCGGCAGGCGTATGAACAGTGATGCGCGGCTGTTCCGGTACAGTAGTGCCGAAGAACTTGAAATTACCCGTGCATGTATCCGGGAAAAACCTGCGGGTTCACTGGTAGAGGTCTGGCCTGCGCCTGAAAACGTGGTGTACCTGGACCCTGATCTCATGCTTGCAAGTCACGAACTGGCCGAGGAATTCGACGTTTGCTGGCATTCACACTGCAGTGAATCCAGGTTTGAGGTGGATATCTTTACCTCCATCTACAACATGAGGCCGGCCAGGTGGTTACATGAGCACGGCATTCTCGACGACCGCATCACGCTGGCGCACGGCATCTGGCTCGATGAAGAAGAAATTGCCCTGCTGGGTGACGCCAACGCAAGCATCGTACACAACCCCGTCAGCAACCAGTACCTGGCTTCGGGGATTATCCGGCTGGGACCGCTGATTGACGCCGGCGCCAATGTTGCATTAGGTACTGATGGCGCGGCAGTCGCCGGCCAGGACATGTTCGAAGCCATGAAGTCCGCACAGTTGCTGCAACGCATCCGCGGCCTGGACCCGGCATCCACCACCTCGGAACTGATGCTCTGCATGGCTACCAGGAACGGCGGGCGCATGCTCAGGAAAAACCTGGGAGTGCTGGCGCAGGGCGCATTGGCGGATTTCATCGTTATTGATATGAACGGCATACACTATCAACCCGGCAACAGGCCGGTGTGCAACCTCACCTTGTCGGCGCGCGGGTCGGACGTCAGGCACGTTGTAGTCAACGGCGAGATCGTCGTGGAAAACGGCCGTTCCACCAGGGTGGACCAGGACCGGATCGTTGCCGACGCGGTACAGGCATCAGGCCGACTTATCGACCGTGCGGGATTGCGCGACCTGGTCAAGGGGTGGACCGACCCCGGTCTGCATTGACATAGCCATGTCTGACGCCCGGGAACAAGCCATCCACGGCAAACTGCCGCTGCTGCAGGCATTGCCCCTGGGACTCCAGCACATGCTGGCTATTTTTGCCGGCACCGTGGCCGCGCCGCTCATTGTGGCTGAAGCGCTGGGTCTGAGCCCGGCAGACAAGACCCTGATCATCCAGGCAACATTGTTCATGTCGGGCCTGGGAACCCTGTTGCAATCAGTCGGTATCGGACCGGTGGGAGCAAGGTTGCCGTTAGTCCTGGGCACCAATTTCGCCTTTATCGGCATTGCCGTCACCATCGGGGGACAACTCGGGCTGAGCGCGGTAT
Source organism: Gammaproteobacteria bacterium (assembly GCA_965208655.1). GTDB lineage: Bacteria > Pseudomonadota > Gammaproteobacteria > Eutrophobiales > Eutrophobiaceae > JAAXHV01. Next base: position 242,338 of record CBDBPJ010000003.1, on the reverse strand, counting down.
TTGGCGGCGCGCTGGCGGCCGGCCTGTTCCTGATCTTTGCCGGGTACATCATCAAGTACCTGCGGTTTCTGTTTCCCCCGCTCATTACCGGCCTGTGTATCCTGCTGATCGGCCTCAATCTCCTGCCGCTGGCGTTCAGCCTGGCATTCGGCGGCGCCGATGCGGCCGATTTCGGCGCCACACGGCACTCGCTGCTTGCCGTGACAGTGCTTGTCACAGCCATTGTGCTGCATCAATTCGGCAAGGGTTTCCTCTCCCTGGTATCGATCATCATTGCCATGATCGCCGGCTACCTGATCGCCTGGTTCATGGGGTTTGTCGACCTCACCGTACTGGAGCAGGCCAGGTGGGCGGCCACCCCCGCCGTGGTGCCGTTCGGTCTGAGTTTCGAGTTTTCCGCGGTATTCAGTTTTGTGCTGATTTCACTGGTGGCGATTACCGAAACCATCGGTGACATTTCCGGTACGACTATTGCGGGCGTCGACAGGGAGCCCACGGACAAGGAAATGTCCGGCGGGGTAATGGCTGACGGTTGGGCTACCACCCTGGCATCGGCATTCGGTTGCCTGCCGCTGGTCACGTACAGCCAGAACGTCGGGCTGATAGCCTTGACCGGAGTAGTGAGCCGTCACGTGGTATCCCTGGCCGGCGTATTCCTGATCATTACCGGACTGTTCCCGAAACTGGCGGCAATTATCGGGGCCATACCGGCCGCGGTCCTGGGTGGCGTATCGATCCTGTTATTCGGTTCCGTGGTTGCAGCCGGCCTGAAGATGATCGGACTGGCCAGTCTCAATCAACGGAACATGCTGATCATCGGCCTGGCCCTTGCCATCGGCATCGGGCTGCCCGAACAGACCGGGTTTCTTGAACGCCTGCCCGGGCAGTTGCGTATCACCATGGAAACAGGCCTGGTTCCCGCAATCCTGACCGCCATTATCATGAACCTGATTCTGCCGGGACGCGATTCATAGTTGGGGTCAGAGCATTTGCTCTGACCCCAACTATCGCTGACCCCAGATATGTACCCGGGGAGGTTGTCTGCCGGCCCTTAAGCGGGCGCTGAATCCAGGCTGTCCAGGAACTCGTCGAGAAACCGGAAACGAGCCTGGGCGTCGGCAAGATCCTGGCTGACTCTCAATTTGTCTCCCCCTTCGAGTTTATATGAGCTGGGGTTCGCCTGGAGCAGGTTTATCAGTTTTCCCGTGTCGATATCGGCGTTTTCCTGAAAGTATATCCTGCCGCCCTTCCCTCCCAGGTCTATCTTGCGTATCCCCAGGGCCTGTGTCCTCTGTTTGAGCCCGGCCAGTCGGAACAGGTTCTTCAGGGGTTCCGGCAACAGGCCGAACCGGTCTATACACTCCTCCTTCAAGTCCCACAACGCGGCATCCTGTTCGGCCCCGGCGATGCGCTTGTACATTACCAGCCTGGCGTGTACGTCGGGCAGGTAGTCAGCCGGTATCAATGCGGGGATGTGCAGGTCAACTTCGGTGCCGTGGTCAAGGGGGCGGTCCAGTTCCGGCTGGCGCCCGGCCTGCAGCGAGGCTACCGCCCGCTCCAGTAAACTCATGTACAGGCCGAACCCGATTTCCTGAACCTGGCCGCTTTGTTCGTCACCCAGGATTTCTCCCACTCCGCGTATTTCCATATCATGCGTTGCCAGGGTAAAGCCCATACCCAGTTCTTCCAGCGCTTCAACCGCTTCGAACCGCTTGGCTGCGCCGGCGCTTATTACCTGTCTTTCCGGCGTAACCAGGTAGGCATAGGCCTGGTGATGCGAACGTCCCACCCGGCCGCGCAACTGGTACAGTTGCGCCAGGCCGAACTTGTCCGCCCTGTTGATGATGATGGTATTGGCGCTGGGAACGTCGATGCCGGTCTCGATAATCGTCGTACATACCAGGACGTTGAACCTGAGGTGATAAAAGTCCAGCATGACCTGCTCGAGTTCCTTTTCCGGTATCTGCCCGTGCGCTATCCTGATCCTTGCTTCCGGCACCAGGCGTCCGACTTCGGCGGCTGTTTTTTCGATGGATTCTATTGCGTTATGTACGAAATAGACCTGTCCCCCGCGCTTGATTTCCCGCAGCAAGGCCTCGGTAACCCACTCACTGTTCCATTCCTGGATAAAAACCTTGATCGGGAGGCGTTTGGACGGCGGCGTGGCGATGATGGACAGGGAACGCAAATCCGACAATGCCAGGTTGAGCGTACGCGGGATCGGGGTCGCGGTCAGCGTCAACACGTCCACCTGTGCGCGTACCGACTTCAGTTTTTCCTTCTGGCGCACCCCGAAGCGATGTTCCTCATCGATGATCACCAGCCCGAGGTTCTTGTAGGCAAGACCACTCTGCAACAGTTTGTGCGTGCCGATGACAATATCCACCTGGCCTGCGCACAGGGCTTTCTCAGTCGCAGACTGTTCCTTCCTGGAAACAAACCTGGACAACATTTCTATGCGGATCGGCCAGTCCGCAAACCGATCCCTGAAGTTCTGGTAATGCTGCTGCGCCAGCAAGGTGGTGGGGGCAAGCAGGGCAACCTGCTTGTTGTTTTCCACCGCGACAAAGGCAGCCCGCATGGCGACTTCCGTCTTGCCGAAGCCCGAATCGCCGCATACAAGCCGGTCCATGGGGACGGCAGCCCGCATGTCCTCCAGCACCCCTTGTATCGCATCCGTCTGACCCGGAGTCTCTTCAAAAGGGAAATCCTGGGCAAATGCCTGGTAGGCATTGTTGTCAACGGTAAACGCATGGCCGTTTACAGCGGCCCTGCGGGCATGCAGTTCCAGCAATTCCGCAGCCACGTCATAGACTTTTTTCAGGGCCTTGCGTTTCGCCTTCAGCCACTGGCCGCTGCCCAGCCGGTGCAACGGCGCATGTTCCGCATCCATGCCGACGAAGCGGCTCACCAGGTCCAGCGCAGCCACCGGTACGTACAACTTGTCACCCTGGTCATACTCCATGCTGATAAATTCCGCTTCGATGCCGTTCACCGTAAGGGTCACGAGGCCGCGGTAGCGGCCCACCCCGTGTTCTTCGTGGACGACCGGCGCACCGACGGACAATTCCGTCAAACTGCCGACAATCGAGTCGGTAAGTTGCCGGCGTCTCTTGCGTAGGCGGCGCTGCTGCGCCCGCTCACCGAACAACTGGGATTCACTCAGTATGACGACACTGGGGCGTTCCAGTACCGCCCCCCGTTCCAGGGGGGCAACAGTCAGACCGAAGCCAACCTCGTCCGCCATGAACTCATCCCAGTCCCTGCACAGGGCCGGCCTGGTTTTTTCCGCGCGGAACAACTCCATAACGGTTTCCCGGCGGCCGACCGACTCAGCCACAATCAGCACGCGTCCGCTGAACTCGTCCAGGAAGCGGCGGAAAACGGCCATGGGGTCCTGTGCCCGCGCATTGATGGGGAATTTGCGCGGGTAGCCGGTACCGTAGTTGATTGTCTTATCCGACTTTGTACCGATGCCGCTGCTGCCTGCGTGGATCTGTGGGTAATCAGCCAGCATTCCAAGCGCCTCATCGGCCGGGAAAAACATTTCCTGAGGTGTCAACAACGGGCGTTCTTCGTTATGTTTTCTCTGTTCATAACGGCTTTCCGCCATAACCTGGAATTCCGGCGCCGCGTCATATGCGCCCTCATCCAGCATGATTACCGGGTTTTCCGGGAAATAATCGACCAGGCTGCCGGTATGCGAATAAAACAACGGCAGGTAGTATTCAATCCCTGCCGGCGCAATACCGTTGCTGACATCGGTATAAACCGGTGAGCGGCCGGGGTTTCCCGCAAACCGGAGTCGCCAGTTACTCCGGAACAGGTCTATGGCCGGAGCGGTCAGAGGGACTTCCCTGGCAGGCAATATCCTGATTTCACCCGTTTTTTCCAGGGATCTCTGGGTTTCAATGTCGAAAACGCGGATGCTGTCGATGTCGTTATCGAACAGGTCCAGCCGGAACGGAACATCGGAACCCATGGGGTAAATATCAAGAATTGACCCCCTCACGGCCATGTCCCCGTGCTCCATGACCTGGGACACGCTGCGGTAACCCCTGTTGCCCAGGTCCTGCCTGAAAGTTTCTGTTTCCAGTGTCTGCCCGGTACGTAATACCAGGCTGTTCGCCAGGAGATAATCCGCAGGCAGCAAACGGTGCATCAGGGTGGAGATGGAAACGACCAGGATCCCGCTGCGCATACTGCGCAATTCCACCAGTGCCGCCAGCCTGTCGGACACAATATCCTGGTACGGCGAAAACCGGTCATAAGGCAGGGTCTCCCAATCCGGGAACAGCAATAGCCTCCGCCCGCTACCGGCAGGGTTGAAAAAGGCCAGTTCTTCCATGAGACGATGGGCGCCGGACTGGTCGGCAGTGACAACCACAAACAGCGCAGCATGCTGCTTTGCCGCAGACGTGATCGCCAATGCCTTGCTGCAACCATGCAGCCGCTCCCAGACCACCCGCTGTCCCCCGGACGCGGGGATCTCAGGCTGCAGAGGACTTGCGCACATGTCAGTCAATTATTTTATCCGCAGATGAAGCATTAATCTGCGGACTGTTCTTCAGAAGCTTGAGTATCCGGTTGGTGTGCTTTGAGTTGCCTGCCCAGTCTTGACTTGGCGCGTTTCAGTTTCAGCCATGACGGCAGACCGGATAAAACTCCCAGGACTGCGCCGCCGAGCAGGGCTATGGCAAGGGCCAGTGATAACGGTATCTCGTAGTTTCCGAGATAGAAATCAACCACGACCAGTTGGTCGTTACGAACGTGGAATGCCAATCCGGCCACGACAACAAGCAGGATCAGCGCAAGTCTAACGATGGACATCAAACGGGTTCAGGCAGACCTTGGCTCTGTGTGGTTACAGCTAATCCTGATCCACCCGTTCCCGCATCTGCTTTCCCGGTTTGAAATAAGGAACGTACTTGGCCGGCAGGGAAACAGATTCGCCGGATTTTGGGTTACGACCGATACGCGGCGGCCTGTAGTGCAGCGAGAAACTGCCGAACCCCCGGATTTCAATTCTCTCGCCGGTCGCCAGGCTCTGGGCCATTGACTCAAGTATTGTTTTTACTGCTGATTCTATATCTTTAGATGTAAACTGAGGCTGCCGCCTGCTCAAAGCTTCAATCAGTTCAGATTTGGTCATTGTTTTAATCTCGCATTGTTTGTGCGAATAATCAACCACTTCCTCCGCTATCCAGATGCTTCTTCAGCAGGTCGCCCAATTTAGCGCCGGACGATGAATCGGGTTTGTATTCCTTGATTGCAGCAGATTCCTCATCCGATTCCTTGGCCTTTACCGAGACGGATATTGTACGTTTCTTCCTGTCGACTGCAGTAATCTTGACCTCGATTTCGTCTTCTTCCTTCACCCCACTGCTTTTTGCATCCTTGGCTTTTTTGTCACCTGACAATTCAGATAGTTTTAACTGCCCATCAACTCCCTGGGCCAACTCAACTACAATATTCCTGGTTTCGATGGCGGTGACCTTTCCGGTAACCACCGTACCCTTGGGATTCTCCGCCACATACGCCGTGAACGGATCTCTTTCCAGTTGTTTAATCCCCAGCGAAATGCGCTCTCTTTCGGTATCTACAGCGAGCACTACGGTCTCAATCTGGGTGCCTTTCTTGAAATTTCGCAGCGCCTGCTCAGCCTCATCCACCCAGGACACATCCGATAAATGCACCAAACCGTCTATACCTCCGGGCAAGCCGATGAAGATACCGAAATCGGTAATGGACTTGATCTGGCCGCTGACCCTGTCTCCCTTGTTATGCAGCGCGGCAAACTCTTCCCAGGGATTCGGTTGACACTGTTTCATCCCCAGCGAGATACGGCGCCGTTCCTGGTCGATATCCAGTACGATTACGTCAACCTCGTCACCCGTCTGCACCAGTTTTGAAGGATGAATATTCTTGTTCGTCCAATCCATTTCCGACACATGCACCAGTCCCTCGACACCTTCTTCAAGTTCGACAAAACAACCATAATCCGCCAGGTTGGTTACCGTCCCGTGCAAACGCGAACCCTCCGGGAAACGCCTGGTCAAATCACCCCAGGGATCATCGCCCATTTGTTTCAGTCCCAGGGAAACCCGGTTGCGTTCACGGTCGAATTTCAATACCTTGACCTCTATTTCGTCACCGATACTGACAATATCGGACGGGTCTTTTACCCGTTTCCAGGCCATGTCCGTGATATGCAACAATCCGTCAATTCCGCCAAGATCCAGGAATGCGCCATAATCGGTCAGGTTCTTCACCACGCCTGTTACCGTGACGCCTTCCTTGAGTTTATCAATCAGGCTTTGTCGCTCTGCGATATTCTCACTCTCCACCACGGCCCGGCGGGACACCACAACGTTACTCCGCTTCCGGTCGATTTTTATAACCTTGAAATCAAGCGGCTTGCCTTCCAGGTAAATCGTATCCTTGACAGGCCGCACATCAACAAGCGAGCCCGGCAAAAATGCCCTGATACCCTCAACGTCAACGGTAAATCCACCCTTGACCCTTTCCGTTATCACACCGTTTACGGTTTTATCCGTTTCGTGGGCCTGTTCCAGGCTGTTCCACGCCAGCAGTCGTTTTGCTTTCTCCCTGGATAACCGGGTCTCGCCGTAACCGTCTTCGATCGCATCCAGGGCCACTTCGACCTGATCGCCAACGGAAACTTCAAGTTCACCGTTTTCGTCGAAAAACTGGTCGATGGGTATCCATGATTCCGATTTCAAACCGGCGCTGACTATCACGTTATCCTGGTAAACGTCAACGACGACCCCGTGCAAAATAGCGCCCAGGCGCATTTTTGCTTCTACTTGACTTTGCTCAAATAGTTCCGCAAAACTCTCGCTCATACAATAGGTTATCTCTATATATTAATGTTCATTATCAACTACGTATAGCCGACAGGTCGAAGCGTTTCTCAATGATTGCCGCCACCTGTGTGAATACATCATCTATCCCGCTGTCAGAGGTATCGATTACGACTGCGCCATCTGCCGGCTTCAAAGGAGAGTGAATACGTTGCTTGTCCCGTTTGTCCCGTTCAGTGATCGATCCCACAAGATCGGCGAATTTAACATTAATCCCTTTAACATTCAACTGTTTATATCGTCTTTTCGCGCGTACATGCGAATTCGCCGTCAAAAAGACCTTTAATCCGGCGCCCGGAAAAACCACGGTACCCATATCACGTCCATCAGCCACAAGGCCGGGGGGTTGCCGAAAACTCCGCTGCCATCCCAGTATGGCCTCGCGTACAATACCGTGCTCAGCCAGGCTTGAGGCCGCATTGCCGCAATCCTCCTGCCGGATCCGGAAACCGACATCTTTTCCATCCAGTATGACATTCACCGGTTCGTCGTCCTCAGCAGCCATAAACCGGACGTCGAGGTCGTGTGCCAGGGCTGCCACACCGGCAGCATCGGCAATGGGGACCTGTTGCTGTTGCGCCAACAGGGCCAGGATACGGTACAGTGCGCCGCTGTCCAGCAGGTTCCAGTTCAACCAGCGGCTGACACGGCTGCAAAGCGTACCCTTGCCGGTCCCGCTCGGACCATCTATGGTAACGACCGGAATGTCAGCCTGCATGAGCGGCCTTTATCTCCCAGCCGACTTCTGCGGCGCAAGCGGTGAAGCCGGGGAAGGAAGTATCGACGTTTTTACAGTCCCGGACGGTGAGCGGTCCTGCCGCGCCCAGGCCTGCCAGGGAGAAGGCCATGGCGATACGGTGATCCCCGTGGCTGTCCACCGTACCTTCACCGGGGCGCCCTCCCGTCACGCTCAGTCCGTCCGGGCGGGTTTGCACGGTGATACCTGTCCTTTCCAGCCCGTCCGCCAGGGCCTGGATGCGGTCGCTTTCCTTCACACGCAGTTCCTGCGCTCCACTGAGCACGGTTTCACCTGCTGCATAACAGGCTGCCGCCATGATGGCGGGAAATTCATCAATGGCGCCCGGCACCAGGGCGACTGGTATTGAAATTCCGTGTAGCGGCCGGTATTTCACCCGCAGGTCCGCGCGTGGTTCCCCCTCTTCCTCAACTACGTTGGAGATAGTGATATCCGCCCCCATCAGCTTGAGAATATCCAGCACCGCACTCCGGGTCGGATTAACTCCGACTCCCTCTATCAGCAGGTCCGAGCCGGGAACGATGCAGCCCGCGACCAGGAAAAAAGCCGCAGAAGAAATATCGCCGGGGATGCGTATATCGTTCGCCTGCAATACCCCGCTTTCAATCGTTATCCGTTTGCCGGAACGCTTGACCGGGCAGGCAAATTGCGCCAGTAACCTTTCCGTATGATCACGGGTGGGCGCCGGTTCGGTTATCACGGTCCTGCCCTCTGCATACAAACCTGCCAGCAGCAACGCTGATTTCAGCTGGGCGCTGGCAACGGGTAATTCATAGTCAATACCGCGCAGGCGCCTGTTGCCCGGTATGTGCGCGGGCAGGGTCCCTTCCGGCGTTATCCGCACATCAGCGTTCATTGTATTGAGCGGCTCGGCAACGCGCCGCATCGGCCTGCGCACCAGCGACTCGTCTCCGGTCAGGGTGGAAGCAAAGCGCTGTCCGGCCAGCGCGCCCAGCAGCAGGCGCGCGGAAGTGCCGGAATTACCCAGGTCCAGAATATCGGGCGGCGCCGACAAGCCGTGCAGGCCTGCCCCGTGTATGGACAGGTACTTGTCCTCCTGTATGATCCGCACGCCCATCCGGCGCAAAGCTGCCATCGTCGCACGGGTATCGGCACTGTCCAGGAAGCCGCGGCAGTCACTCACTCCGTCAGCCAGTGACGCGAGTATCACTACCCTGTGCGAGATGGATTTGTCCCCCGGGACGCGTATCCTGCCCTGTAACGGTCTATCCACCGGATTGACAAGGTAGTCGACCGTCGATCGGGCGCCGGCGCTGCTATTGCTCATTATGCCAACGTCAGCCGGGTTAACGCCCCTTGTTCCTGGCAAACGCGTCCCTGGCCTGCTTGGCCCGGGAAAAAACTTCCATTAACCTGCTGCCGTCACCCGCGGCTATCGCCTCCCTTGCTCCGTTCAGGTGCTCTTCAAACCGGTCCAGGACGGCCAGTAACGAGGCCTTGTTGGCTATACAGATGTCGCGCCACATTTCCGGACTGCTGGAAGCTACCCGGGTGAAGTCTGCAAACCCCCCGGCTGCGTAAGTGAATATTTCATTCCTGTCCTGCATCTGCGCCAGGCAATCGATCAAGGTATACACCAGCACATGGGGCAGGTGGCTGGTTGCCGCCAGCACCTCATCGTGGTGTTCGACATCCAGGTCGACAACTGTCGCACCGACACCGCGCCACAGTGCGGCAACCGTATCCCTGGCGCCGCGGTCCGTCTCGGTGAGCGGTGTAATGATGACGATATGATTTTCGAACAACTCGGCAAAAGATGCCTCCACCCCGCTTTTCTCCGTTCCGGCAATGGGGTGTGCAGGGACAAAATACGGGAGCCGGCCGGCAAGGGCTTTGCGCGCCGCCGCCACTACCACACCTTTGGCGCTGCCGACGTCGGTGATGATACATTCCGGCTTCAACACGTCAGACATCCCGCGCATCAGGGTTTCGGTAGTTGACAACGGTGTTGCCATGACAACAAGATCGGCCCCGGCAACCGCCTCCCGGAGATCAAGGCTGTAATCATCGATCACCCCGTCTTCCACGGCTTGTTGCAGCGCCGTCTCACGCCGGCCATAACCCCTGACCGTGTTGCACAGGCCGGCCCGTTTCAGGGCGCGCGCCAGCGACCCCCCAATCAGCCCCAACCCGATAATACTTACGTTTTCAGCCAGCATGTGTTTCCGCCACCGGGGACACAGGGATCAGCCTGCAGCCAGAACCTTGTTCAGGGCATCAAGGAACGCGGCGTTTTCATGTTCCTGGCCGATGGTTACCCGCAAGTGGTTGGGCAACCCGTATTCGGCTATCGACCTGACGACGACGCCCTCACGCATTATGGCCTGGTAAACCGGGTCCGCAGGCTGTTCCAGGTCGAAACTTACAAAGTTGGCTATGGATTCGAACCATTCCATTCCCAGCCCGGCAAACGCTGCGGTCAGGGTTCGCATGCCTTGATCATTCATCGCCACACAGCGGCGCAGGTGCTCCTGGTCTTCCAGCGCCACCTCCGCAGCAAGCAGCGCCAGGGAATTCACGTTGAAAGGCTGTCTTACCCGGTTCATTAAATCGGCCAGGTCGGGGTGGCTGACAGCATAGCCGACCCGGAGCCCGGCCAGACCGTAGGCCTTGGAAAAGGTACGGGTAGTGACCAGGTTGGGAAAATCCGGCAGGAAGCCGATTGAATTCGGATAGTCGGCACACAGGGAAGCGGCATATTCATAATAGGCCTCGTCAACGACGACGACCACGTCTTCAGGCACGGCAGCCAGAAATGAGAGCAACCGGCTCTTGTCAATCCAGCTACCGGTCGGGTTTCCCGGGTTATCGATAAAGATCAGCCGCGTGCGCCCGGTGACCGCATCCAGCATCGCCGCCAGGTCATGCTTGTGATCCCGGGTCGGAATGACGACAGGCGTGGCGCCTATCGAATGTGTCGCCAGGTGGTAAACTATAAATGCATTTTCCGAATAAATGACTTCGTGAGCGCTGCTGACGATGCTTCGGGCGATCAGTTCCAGCACGTCGTTGGAGCCATTGCCCAGGGTAATCTGCTCAATACCGACACCATGGTATTCCCCCAGGGCGTGCTTCAGGGAAGTCCCCGAACCGTCCGGGTAACGGCACAGGTCAAAACCGCCGGACGCCAGCGCCTCCTGCACCTTTTTGCTGGGCCCCAGGGAGTTTTCGTTTGAAGCCAGCTTGATTACATCGGTCAAACCCAGCTCGCGCTGTACTTCTTCGGCGGATTTACCGGGCTTGTAAGCGGGTAAGGATGCTATACCCGGCGCCGCCAGTCTGGTCAGGTTTATCGTCATTGCCTGGTTTCCGGTTTCTGGTTACTGGTCCTGAAAACTAATTACCGGCTGCGGGGTAGGAACCCAGTAATTTCACCATGGCGGCCTTGCCGTCCAGGTCGGACAGGGCTTTTGCCACCGCAGCATCGTCTGCATGGCCGGCAATGTCCACGAAAAACACGTATTCCCACATTCCCTGGCGCGACGGTCTCGATTCTATCTTCGTCATGTTCACGTCGTGGTCGGCAAAACATGCAAGCATGTCCACCAATGCGCCGGGTCTGCTCGGCATGGCGAACAATACCGAAGTCTTGTCATTGCCGCTGGGTGCAACAGTCTCCTTGCCGAGAACCAGGAAACGGGTGGTATTGTCCGGGTCATCCTCGATGTTTTTGCTGAGAATGGGTAAGTGGTAAACCTGTGCCGCGCGCTCACCGGCCACAGCCGCTCTTCTCCTGTCCTTGCCGGCATTCAATGCTGCTTCCGCGTTGCTCGGCACGGACACGCGCCGCGCCTGCGCCAGGTTTTCGTCGAGCCAGCGGCGGCATTGCGCCAGTGACTGGTCATGGGAATATACAATCTCGATATCTGCCAGGTTTTCTGCATGGCTGAGCAAATGCTGATGGATGCGCAACTCCACCTCACCGCAGAGTTTCAGGTCGGATTCCACCAGCATATCCAGGGTCTGGTTCACCGTGCCTTCGGTTGAATTCTCCACGGCGACTACCCCGTACTGGCATACACCGGCCTCGACTTCCCGGAATACCTGGTCAATACTGCCCAGCAGCGACAATCCCACGGTTTGTCCGAAGTGTTTTAACGCCGCGGACTGCGAAAATGTTCCTTCCGGGCCCAGGCAGGCAATATCAAGCGGGGCTTCCAGGGCCAGGCAAGCCGACATCACTTCCCGCACCAGCCTGCTGACCTCGTCGTCCGACAAGGGTCCGGTATTAAGATTTTTTACCCTCTCCAGCACCCGGGCTTCCCGTTCAGGCCGGTACAACGGGAGCACATCATCTACCAGTTTCTTCACTTCAGCGACTTCCAGCGCCAGCCGCGCGCGCCGGTTGAGCAACGCTACCAGTTGCTCATCGACGGCATCTATTTCATGCCGGATTTGTTCCAGCTTCGAACTGTTCATGATCGGTGCTTCAACTCAGCCGTAACGGGCGGCAAAATCTGCCATGAAATCAACCAGGGTGTCCGCGCCTGTTTCCGGCATCCCGTTGTACATGCTGGCGCGCATCCCGCCCACGCTGCGATGGCCTTTCAATTCTATCAGGCCGTTGTGCGCGGCTTCAGCAAGAAATCTACCGTCCAGGCTCGAGTCCGCGAGTATGAACGACACGTTCATCCTTGAGCGGCAGGTTGTGGCTACGGGATTACTGTAAAAATCGTTTTTATCGATAAACTCGTACAGTTTGCCCGAACGCAGTAGTGCATTCCTGTGCATCTGTTCTACTCCCCCCTGTTCCCTGACCCAGGCAAACGTCAAACCCGCCATGTACCAGTTAAACACAGGCGGCGTATTGAACATGGAACCATGCTCGGCCAGTAACTTGAGATCGTACAAAAAAGGCACGCCCGGGCGGGCGCGCTCAAGCAGGTCTTCCCGGACCAGGACGATGGTCAACCCGGCCGGCGCGATATTCTTTTGTGCGCCGGCAAATATAAGCCCGTAGCGCGCCACCGGCACGGGACGCGACAAAAAGTTCGACGTCATGTCGCTGACCAGCACGGTATCTTCGTAACCGTCCGGCAATTCAGGCGCCGACTGAAATTCCACGCCTGCGATCGTCTCATTGTCACAAAAATACAGGTATGACGGCTGCTCGCTCAACCGCCAGTCAGCGGGGTCGGGAATGGTGGTGAAATTCGTTGCTGCAGACGTGGCCGCAACGTTCATGCCGGTCAGGCGGGCAGCCTCTCCGGCGGCCTTTTTCGACCAGTTGCCGGTAACCAGGTAGTCGGCGGTGTCCGTGCCGTTACACAGGTTCAACGGCGCCATGCTCATCATATGGGTGGCGCCGCCCTGCAGGAACAGAATTTTGTAATTATCCGGAATGTCGAGCAATGCAGATAAATCCCGGACGGATTGCTCAGCGATACCCGTGAAAGCCCGGCTTCGGTGACTCATTTCAACGATGGAGACGCCGAGGCCGTGCCAGTCGAGAAATTCTTCCTGAACCCTCGCCATCACCGCGCCGGGTAACTGCGCGGGACCGGGGCTGAAGTTATAGACCGGGTTTGCCGTCACGTTCAGCCCTCGTCCGGGACATCCGGGGCTTCTTCACTGCCGACATCACCGTAGTCAATGATCCGCTCGAGTCCGGCAAGCGTCTCGCCATCATTCAGGTTAACCAGTGTCACACCCATTGTCGCGCGGCCGACAACTGAAACATCGCTGATCGGCATACGGATCAGGGTGCCCTGGTCACTTATCAACATGATCTCATCGTCCTCATCGACCATCAGCGCGCCGATGACCCTGCCATTGCGCTCGTTGGTCTGAATGGATATCACGCCCTGCACGCCGCGGGACGTCAACCGGTAATCCTCCAGGGAAGTGCGCTTGCCATAGCCGTTCTCGGTCGCGGTCAATACGGCCATCCCTTCCTTGACGATGATCAGTGAAATGACCTTGTCATCCGGACCCAGTTTAATGCCTCTGACACCTCGTGCCGTGCGCCCCATCGGGCGGACGTCGGATTCCCTGAAACGGACTACCTTGCCGGCATCACTGAACAGCATGACTTCGTGCTCTCCGTCCGTCAGCTCAACATTGACCAGCTGATTCCCGTCGGTAAGTTCGATGGCCCTGATCCCGCTGGGCCGGGCGCGGGAAAAACTCTTTAGTGAGGTCTTTTTCACAGTACCGTTCGCGGTGGCCATGAATACGTACAGGTCATCGCCGAACTCACGTATGGGCAGGATTGCATTGATGCGCTCACCCTCACTCAAGGGCAACAGGTTGACAATGGGCTTACCCTTGGCCGAGCGGCTTGCCTGGGGCAGTTCATACACCTTCAGCCAGTACAACCGGCCCAGGCTGGAAAAGCACAGCAGGGTATCGTGGGTGCTGGCGATGAATAACTTGTCGATAAAATCCTCATCCTTCACGGCCGTAGCCGACTTGCCCCTGCCGCCGCGCCGCTGCAACCGGTACACATCGGGGGGTTGCGTTTTCGCATACCCTGCATGGGACAGGGTGACTACCACATCCTGCTCGGTGATCAGGTCTTCCATGGTCAGGTTCAACTGGTCTTCGATAATCTCGGTGCGGCGCTCATCGCCGTACTGTTCCCGGATCTCTTCCAGTTCAATCCTGATTACCTGCATCAGCCGTTGCGGTCGCGACAGCACGTCAAGAAGATCGATAATTCTCTCAAGTATCTCCTCGTATTCGCTGACAATCTTTTCCTGTTCCAGCCCGGTCAGTTTCTGCAGGCGCATTTCCAGAATGGCCTGGGCCTGAACATCAGAAAGGTGATACCCGTCCGCACCCAGTCCCAACTCCGGCGGCAGGTCATCGGGCCGGGAAATATCCGCGTTCACCCGTTCCAGCAGTGTCACAACCACCCCGGGCTGCCAGGGCTGCGCCAGCAGGGCGTGTTTTGCCTCGGCCGGCGTGGAGGACCCTTTGATGAGAGCGATGATCGGATCGATGTTGGCCAGGGCAGCCGCCAACCCCTCGAGGATATGCGCACGGGCACGCGCCTTGCGCAACTCGAACAGGGTGCGCCGGACCACCACTTCGCGGCGGTGCCTGATAAACGCATCGAGCATGCCTTTCAGCGTCATCAGGCGCGGCTGAGCGTCATCCAGCGCGACCAGGTTGATACCGAACACGCTCTGTATCGCGGTGAACTGGTACAGGTTGTTCAGGATGACCTCAGGCACCTCGCCGCGGCGCAACTCGATAACCAGGCGCATGCCGTCCTTGTCGGACTCATCGCGCAACTCGCGAATGCCGGTCAGCTTTTTGTCCTTGACCAGTTCGGCAATCTTTTCCTGGAGCCGGGCCTTGTTCACCTGGTAGGGTAATTCGGTAATGACGATGGCGTTGTTCCCGGACTTGTCATCAGATTCGATATGTGACCGGGCGCGCAGGTAGATACGCCCGCGGCCGGTACGGTAGGCTTCGTGAATGCCCTGGGAACCGTTGATGATAGCGGCAGTGGGAAAATCCGGCCCCGGTATATACTCGATCAGTTCATCTACGCTGAGGTCCTCATTCTCCAGCAGCGCGATACAGGCATTAATGATTTCCGTTAAATTATGCGGCGGGATATTGGTGGCCATACCAACAGCAATACCGCTGGAACCGTTCACCAGGAGGTTGGGCAGGCGCGTGGGCAGAACCGCGGGCTCCCGTTCCGTGCCGTCATAATTGGGTATGTAATCGACGGTTTCCTTGTCGATATCCTCCAATAACTCATGGGCGATCCTGCTCATGCGTATTTCTGTATAGCGCATCGCGGCAGGCGCATCACCGTCTACCGACCCGAAATTACCCTGGCCGTCCACCAGCACATAACGCAGGGAAAAATTCTGCGCCATGCGTACTATGGTGTCATAGACGGCAGAATCTCCATGGGGGTGGTATTTACCGATGACATCACCAACGATGCGGGCAGATTTCTTGTACGGTTTATTGTGATCATTGCCCATCTCGTTCATGGCAAACAACACGCGCCTGTGTACGGGCTTCAGTCCGTCACGAACGTCCGGCAGGGCCCTGCCGACGATGACACTCATTGCGTAATCCATGTAGGATTGACGCATTTCATCTTCTATGGTTACCGGTAGAACAGACCGGGCAATCTCATTGTTTGTCATGTTTCTCTAATCAGGCACTTGGACAGGTTTGTTACCTGCTGTTTTCCACTTGAAATGGCGTTAGGTGTAAAAGCGGAAATTTTACCACAATCAGATGGCTAACGACATATAAAACTCGTCAAAAATCACCATCCCTGTGTACGCAGGAATGACGGATGGTAATGCCGGAATGACGGCTGGTTGTGAAGTCTAACGAAGTGGCCAGAGGTTGACGATACTGCAGAATAACTCGGCCGTGCGTTCCGCATCGTAGAGGGCCGAATGTGCTTCTTCCTCTTCCCAATCCAGTCCTGCCGCCTTGACCGCCCGGGACAATACTGTCTGGCCGTATGCCAGGCCACCGAGCGTAGCCGTATCAAAAGTGCTGAAGGGGTGAAACGGGTTGCGCGTCAGGCCGGCGCGGCCGGCGGCGGCATTAACGAAGCTCAGGTCAAAGGCCGGGTTGTGCCCTACCAGGATGGCGCGGGTGCATCCGTTCTGCTTCATCATCCGCTTCACGGTCTGAAAAATTTCACGCAATGCCTCTTTCTCGGATACGGCAATCTCCTTGCGGAAAGGATGATCAGGGTCGATACCGGTAAACTCCAGCGCGGCCTGGTCCAGGTTGGCTCCCGGAAAGGGTTGTATATGTTTTGAAATGGTCTCCAGCGGGGACCACATGCCGTCCTTGTTTACCTCCAGGAAAACTACTGCTACCTCCAGCAAGGCATCCTTCACGGGGTCGAACCCCGCCGTTTCCACGTCGACGACTACGGGATAGTAGCTCCTGAAGCGGCCGGCGATCAAATTGTCCACGTCATTGTTCATAAAGTAATTTCCATTGGCAGGACTCACCTGCCCTGAACGGCACGAGCATGTTGTCCGCGAACCTTATCGCATCGGGAATACGCCATTCTTCACGGCGCATCGTGAGTGTCTGCGTGTTCAGCGGCAACCCGTAAAACCGGGCGCCGTTCCTGCTGGCAAAGTTTTCCAGGGTATCCAGGCTGCCCATGGAAGCGAATACGGACGCATACAACTCAATGGCTGCATAAGCGTTGTAGATGCCGGCGCAGCAGGGCGGCTTTTCCTTCGACCGTGCAGGATGGGGAGCGCTGTCGGTGCCGAGGAAAAATTTCGGGTTGCCGCTGATCGCCGCGTCTACCAGGGCCCGCCGGTGTGTCTCTCTTTTCAGGACAGGCAGGCAATAATGGTGTGGATTGATACCACCGGAGAGCATGGCATTCCGGTTTAAAATCAGGTGGTGCGGGGTAATCGTGGCCGCGATCTTTGCCGATGCGCCGGTTACGAACTGTACCGCATCCCTGGTGGTGGCATGCTCAAAAACGACCCGCAGCGAGCCGATATCCTCAACCAGTGGAGACAGGACCTGTTCGATGAATACCTTTTCCCGGTCAAACACATCGACGCCGGCATCCGTCACCTCTCCATGGACCAGCAGCGGTACGTCTCTTTGCGCCATGTATTCCAGTAACGGCATCACTTTCCCGATATCGGTTACGCCGGAAGCAGAATTGGTCGTGGCGCCGGCCGGGTAATACTTGAACGCACAGACCTGCTCGCTTTCTGCCACACGGTCCACTTCATCCCTGCCGGTATCATCGGTCAGGTACAGGGTCATCAACGGATTGAACCCAGGGTCTTGCGGCAGGTGTGCGAGTATCCTCCGGCGATAGTCCAGGGCCTGTTTGACGGATACGACCGGCGGAACCAGGTTCGGCATGATTACCGCCCTGGCGAAGCGCCGGGCACTGTCAGCTACGACACTTGCCATTTCCGCCCCGTCACGCAGGTGCAGGTGGAAATCATCAGGCTTAATCAGTGTGATCGTATCCACAGCTTTCAGTTTTCAGCTATTTGGGGTCAGAGTAAAAATACCGTTGAGTTGGCATATGGCAGATATCTGTCTTCAGGTATTTTTACTCTGACCCCAAATATCCACTAAGAACCAAAACTAGTATATCATTCCGTCACATGCAATACCGGAAACTGGGACACACCGATATCGATGTCAGTGTAATCTGCCTCGGCAGCATGACCTGGGGCGAACAGAACACACCGGCAGAAGCCCACCGGCAGCTTGATTTTGCCGTAGAACAGGGTATCAACTTCATCGACACCGCGGAACTCTATCCCAGTCCGATACGGGCCGAAACCCAGGGCAGAACGGAAGAATACCTGGGCACATGGCTGAAACATCGTCCGGACCGGGACAGGCTGATCATTGCAACGAAAATCTGTCCTGCAGCAGCCCATATCACGTACCTGCGCGGCGGGGATAACCGGCTGGACAGGAAAAACATGCAGATGGCTGTCGACGCCAGTCTCAAACGCCTGCAGACGGACTATATCGACCTGTACCAGATACACTGGCCGGAACGGGATACAAATTATTTCGGCCAGCTTGATTACTACCATGTGCCCGCCAAGGACGGGGTGCCGTTAGCGGAAACGCTCAGCGCCCTGGATGAACAGATCAGGGCAGGGAAAATCCGCTACGCCGGTGTTTCCAATGAAACCCCCTGGGGATTGTGCGAATACCTCCGTTTGTCGCGGGAATTGAACCTGCCGCGGGTTGTTTCCATACAAAACCCGTACAGTTTGCTTAACCGGAGCTTTGATATCGGCCTTGCAGAAATCGCACAACGGGAAAAAGTCGGCCTGTTGGCTTATTCACCACTGGGATTCGGTGTATTATCGGGTAAATACCTGAATGGAAACCAGCCTGAAGGGGCGCGCCTGACCTTATTCGGTGAAATATACAAACGCTATAACAACAAGGCGGCCGCGGAGTGCACACGGCAATACGCGTCAATCGCCGGGGAACACGGTATGGACCCGGCACAGATGGCCCTGGCCTTCGTCAACCGGCGGCCGTTCGTCACCAGCACGATAATCGGCGCCACCTCCATGGAACAGCTTGCCGCCAATGTAGCCAGTGTCGATCTTGAACTGGACAAAAACACGATGAGACGGATCGATGAAATCCACCGATCACAACCCAATCCCAGCCCATGAACACGGGACCTGACAGATGGAATTAAGCCACCTCACCGCAATATCACCGATAGACGGCCGTTACGGGTCAAGGACAGCAGAACTGCGCAAGCTTTTCAGCGAATACGGCCTGTTTCACAAGCGGCTGGAAGTCGAAATACGCTGGCTGCAAGCCCTGGCAACTCATCCCGGTATTACCGGGCCGGACGGATTAAGCCCGGCAGCCGCGCAGGCGCTTGACGCGATCATCCGAGATTTCTCACCGGCTGATGCCGCCAGGATCAAGCAGCTCGAAAAAACCACAAACCACGACGTGAAAGCGCTGGAATACTTCATCCGGGAAAAAATCAGCGGTGACGGCGAGTTACGCTCGCTGTCCGAATTCATACATTTTGCCTGTACCTCGGAAGACATCAACAACCTGAGCCAGGGCCTGCAACTGGCGGAAGCCCGGGAACAACACCTGTGCGCAGCCTTGACCTCGCTCCTGGATGAGTTGAGTGGTCTCGCGGAACGCTGGGCCGCACAGCCCATGTTGTCCAGAACCCACGGACAGCCCGCCTCCCCCACCACCCTGGGCAAGGAACTGGCCGTATTCGTACACCGGTTACAGCGGCAGCTCGACCTGTTCAGGCAAATTGACATTCTGGGCAAGATGAACGGTGCGGTGGGAAATTTCAATGCGCACCTCGTTGCCTGTCCCGACGTTGACTGGATGGCATTTTCCCGCAGCTTCGTCGAAGCGCTGGGTCTTTCGCACAACCCGCATACCACCCAGATAGAACCCCATGACTACCAGGCCGAATACTTCCAGGCGCTCGGCCGCATCAATACGATCCTGGTTGACCTGTGCCGCGATATCTGGGGTTATATCGCCCTGGATTACTTCCGGCTGAAACCGGTTGCCGGCGAAACAGGCTCGTCAACCATGCCGCACAAGGTGAATCCCATCGACTTCGAGAACGCGGAAGGCAACCTGGGGGTCGCCAATGCCCTGCTCGGCTTCCTGGCGGAAAAACTGCCCGTGTCCCGCTGGCAGCGGGATCTCACCGATTCTACCGTCAACCGTAACACGGGTTCGGCCATCGCCCATTGCATCATCGCCTACCAGTCATGCCTGAAAGGCCTGGGCAAACTGGAGGCGAACGCGGACCGCATCAACGCCGACCTGGATGATAACCCTGAAGTCCTGGCCGAGGCGATACAGACCGTGATGCGCCGGCACGGTATTGAAGGGTCCTATGAAAAACTCAAGGAACTGACCCGGGGGCAACGGCTTGACCGGGGATCCCTGCGAAAATTCATTGCCGGACTCGACCTGCCGGCCGACGCTGAAACCGCCTTGTCGGATCTGGCCCCCCGGGATTACATCGGCAATGCCGTAGAACAAACCGGGCAAATTATCGCCGGTTGGAAAGAGGGCAAAGGCTGAGCGACCTGCAGGATTGGCGGCAATAATGCTTATCGTTCCCGGCCCGGCCGCCTCCTCACAGTTCCGCATCGACAAGAAGCTGGCCGAACTGGCAACGTTCCTGCCGGGTCTGCGCAATATACGGAACCGGTTCGCGCATATCCTGGAACTTGACGCCCCCCTGGGTGAGCGCGAGCAAGCGCGACTGGGCGAGTTGCTCGCTTACGGCCCGGCTGCGGATATTCCTGACGGTACGGAACCCGCCTGTATCGTGATCCCGAGACCCGGCATGATCTCTCCCTGGTCCAGCAAAGCCACGGATATCCTGCGTCATTGCGGCCTGACGGCGGTGAGGCGCATAGAGCGCGGCACCTGCTGGTACCTGGAATACGCAGACGGCCGGCAATACGGCCGGGGGCTGACGGACGCGGTCAGGCACTGCCTGCATGACCGGATGACCCAGGTGTTGGTGGAGGACATCAACGAGGCCGCACGCCTGTTTGATGTGCGCACGGCGGGCGGATTGGCGCAGATCCCCCTGAGCACTGGCGGCAAAGCCGCGTTACAGGAAGCTAACATGTTGATGGGACTGGCATTATCGGATGATGAGATCAATTACCTGTATGAGTCATTCGGCGGACTTGGCCGCGACCCCACGGACGTGGAACTGATGACATTTGCCCAGGTCAACTCGGAACACTGCCGCCACAAGACATTCAATGCGCGCTGGACTATCGGGGGAGAAGCCAGGGTAAAAAGCCTGTTTGACCTCATCAGGGACACCCATGCGGCACATCCCGGCAGGGTATTGTCCGCCTATTCGGACAATGCCGCGGTCATGCGCGGCCAGCGGGCCGCGCGCTTCTTCGCATCGCCCCTGGATCGCAGATATCAATATGTACAGGAAGATGTTCATATTGTCATGAAAGTGGAAACACACAACCACCCTACGGCCATCTCGCCGTTTCCCGGCGCGGCCACCGGGTCCGGCGGTGAAATTCGAGATGAGGCTGCGACCGGATGCGGGGCGAAGCCCAGGGCCGGCCTCACGGGTTTCAGCGTTTCCAACCTGAACATACCGGCGCTGCCGCAACCCTGGGAACAGGCTGCAGAGAAGCCTGATCATCTTGCCTCCCCCCTGGATATCATGCTGGAAGGGCCGATAGGCGCGGCATCATACAACAATGAATTCGGCCGCCCCGCCCTCGCCGGCTATTTCCGCACGTTTGAACAGGCAGACAAGGTGTCAGGCAACTGCTGGGGCTACCACAAGCCCATTATGCTTGCCGGCGGTTTCGGTGTGGTCCGCCCCGGACACGTCAACAAGAACGAACTTCCTGCGGGCTGCAAGATCGTCGTCCTGGGCGGCCCGGCGATGTTGATCGGTCTCGGCGGCGGCGCCGCGTCCTCGATGATCGCGGGCGCCAGCGACCGGGAACTGGATTTCGCGTCGGTACAGCGTGATAACCCGGAAATGCAGCGGCGTTGCCAGGAAGTCATCGACCAGTGCTGGGCGCTGGGCGCTGCGAACCCGATCCTGTCCATCCATGACGTGGGCGCCGGCGGCCTGTCCAATGCCCTGCCTGAACTGGTTCACCGCAGCGGCGCCGTGTTTGAACTGCGCGCAGTCCACAGCGCGGACCAGGGCATGTCACCGATGGAATTATGGTGTAACGAAGCCCAGGAAAGGTACGTTCTGGCCATCGCCGCAGACGGGTTGAAACAGTTCGGCGACCTGTGTGAGCGGGAACGGGCGCCCTATGCAGCCATCGGCGAGGCCAACGGCAGCGGACGGCTGGTCGTGACCGACAGCCTGATCGGCACGGACCCCATTGACGTGCCCCTGGATCTGATACTCGGCAAAACCCCCGGGCTGTCCATACAGGCAAAGGACTATACGCCTGCCATGGAGACGCGTGAACTTCCTGATCTCAGCCTGGACGAACTCATTTCCAGGGTGTTGCAGGTTCCGTCCGTAGCCGATAAGCGCTTCCTGATAACCATCGGCGACCGTAGTGTTTCCGGCCTGGTGGTGCGCGACCAGATGGTGGGACCCTGGCAAACCCCGGTAGCGGACTGCGCGGTGACCGCTTCCTCGTACGGCGCCTTGACCGGAGAGGCCATGGCCCTGGGAGAACGCCCACCCGTAGCCGTCAGCAACGCGCCGGCGTCCGGACGGCTGGCTGTTGCCGAAGCACTGACAAATATCTGTTCTGCCCGCATCCTGCGCCTGGAGGACGTGGCGCTGTCCGCAAACTGGATGGCGGCTGCCGCTGACCCGGATCAACAGGCCGCTCTGTATGCTACCGTCGAAGCCGTCTCAACGCTGGCGCAGCAGTTGCGTATCCCGATCCCGGTAGGCAAGGATTCGATGTCGATGAGCGTGGCGTGGACGCAGCAAGGCCTGGAACGGCGGGCAACGGCCCCGGTGTCGTTGAACGTCACCGCGTATGCCCCGGTTGCCGACATCCGCAAGACCCTGACGCCGCGCTTGCAGAGACTGGAAGATTCCACCCTGTTACTGGTCGACCTGGGGATGGGGAAAAACCGCCTGGGCGGCTCTGCCTTGTCCCAGGTAACGCAGCAAACCGGTTTGACCACCCCCGATCTGGACCAGCCGCCGCTGCTGACTGCCTGTTTCCATGCCGTCCAGTTGTTGAATGAAACCGGTTATATCCTGGCGTACCACGATCGTTCCGACGGCGGTGTCTTCGCTACCCTGTGCGAGATGGCGTTTGCCGGCCGTTGCGGCCTGGACATAGACGCGGGCAGCGCCGGCCTGGTGGCGTACCTGTTCAACGAGGAACCCGGTATCGTGCTCCAGGTCCGCTCGGACCACGCTCAGGAGGTACTGGAGACGTTAATTCAATCCGGTCTTCCCGAGACCTGCCTGCTGCCGGTTGCCCGTCCGAACGCGGACAAGCAGGTACGCATCAGGCACCGGGAACGGGAGGTATATTCGGCAGGGATTGATCATCTGCACCGGCTCTGGTCACTCACAACTTATCATATGCAATCATTACGGGATAACCCGGCCTGCGCTGCAGAGGAATTTGAAGCCCTGCAGGACCTTTCCGACCCGGGCCTGTCAATCACAGTTCGTCGTTCCCGCGCAAGCGGGAACCCGGACAACGTGCCCGCCTCAGCGGCATACCGGGTCGAGCCCGTAATGACGAACGGCGCGCCTGCCGTCGGTATTCTGCGCGAACAGGGTGTGAACGGCCACGTCGAGATGGCCGCTGCGTTTGAACGGGCGGGTTTCGAATGCCTGGATATCAACATGAACGACCTGCAAAGCGGGTCTGCGTCCCTGGCCGGCCTGGCCGGCCTGGTGGCCTGCGGTGGTTTTTCCTACGGCGACGTCCTGGGCGCCGGCGGCGGCTGGGCAAAATCCATACTCTTCAATGACCGCCTCAGGGATGAATTCGAGCAGTTCTTCAAGCGCGCCGACAGCTTCGGCCTGGGCGTCTGCAACGGCTGCCAGATGTTGTCCCGGCTGCGCAGCATCATACCCGGCGCCGGCCACTGGCCGGATTTCGAACGCAACCGCTCGGAGCAATTTGAATCCCGCGTGGTCATGGTCGAGGTCATGGACTCCCCTTCCCTGTTCATGCAAGGCATGGCCGGGGCCAGGTTACCCATCGTGGTGGCTCACGGTGAGGGGCGCGTGGAGTCCGGCGAAGCGCTTGAACACACCCTGCCGGTTTTGCGGTTTGTCGATAACCGCGGTGCAGTGACGGACACTTACCCTTACAATCCCAACGGCTCAAGCGGGGGGCTGACGGGATTTACCAATGACGACGGACGCTTTACCATACTGATGCCGCACCCGGAACGGGTATTCCTGAAACAACAGATGTCCTGGATAGACCATGACCGGCCTGGCGCCGACAGCCCCTGGATGCAGATGTTCTATAATGCAAGACAATGGGTTGACTGAATACAGAACTTTTCACACTGGTCCTGGTCAATAATTTAAATGAACGCGAGGCAACCGACATGCTGATAAAAACACCGGATTTGATCAAACCTTCCGAGATCACGGACAAACAACTGTACCTGAACAGGCGTAAATTCATCCGCGCCGGCGCAAACCTCGGCATTGCCGGCGCCTTGCTCAACACTCTCACCATATCGGGAGCCCTGGCTGCTACGAAACTGTCCACGGTTAAAAACCGCGACTATTCAACGGACGAGGAGTTGACTCCGTATGAAGCCATCACGAGCTATAACAACTTTTACGAATTCGGCACCCATAAGAGCGACCCGTCCGAGAACGCCGGCAAATTCCAGCCGCAACCCTGGTCCGTCGTGGTTGACGGCGAGTGCATGAAACCGGGTACGTACAGCTATGAAGACATCGTCAATCCCCATCAACTGGAGGAACGTATCTACCGTCTGCGTTGTGTCGAAGCGTGGTCCATGGTCATCCCCTGGGTCGGGGTATCGCTGGGCGACGTGCTGAAGCGGTTTGAACCCACGTCAAAGGCAAAATACGTGGCCTTTACCACCGTCATGCGACCCGAGGAAATGCCCGGTCTCAGGCGCCAGGTGCTGGACTGGCCCTACCGGGAAGGATTGCGCATTGACGAGGCCATGCATCCCCTGACCCTGCTGACCGTGGGACTGTACGGCGAGGTGCTGCCGAACCAGAACGGCGCGCCCATCCGCCTGGTCGTGCCCTGGAAATACGGCTTCAAAAGCATCAAATCCATCGTCAGGATTGAGTTCACCTCCAGACAACCGAAAACGTCCTGGAATATGTCTGCGCCGCAGGAATACGGTTTCTATTCCAACGTTAACCCCGAAGTGGACCACCCGCGCTGGAGCCAGCGCAAGGAACGCCGTATCGGGGATTTCCTGAAACGCGAGACCCTGATGTTCAACGGCTACGGCGAGCAAGTTGCCTCACTCTACAGCGGCATGGATTTGCGGAAACATTATTGATGACCTCGCGCTGGTCCAAGCCGCTGCTGTTCCTGCTCTGTACGATCCCGTTCTGCGTACTGGTCCACAACGGCGCCACCAATAACCTGACCGCCAACCCGATCAAGGAGATCACCCATTTCACCGGTGAATGGGCGCTGAACTTCCTGCTTGTTACCCTGTCGATCACACCGTTACGGACACTCACCCGCAAGAACGCACTGATCCGGTTCCGGAGAATGCTGGGCCTGTTTGCATTTTTTTACGCCTGCCTGCACTTTTCCACCTACCTGGTGCTGGACCAGTTCTTCGACTGGGACGAAATCGTGCGCGATGTGGCGAAACGGCCGTACATCACCGTCGGCTTCACGGCTTTTGTGTTGCTGATCCCCCTGGCAGTCACGTCTACGAATAAAATGGTGCAGCGCCTTGGAAACAACTGGCGCAGACTCCACTCCCTGATCTACCCCATCGCGGTCCTGGTCATCTTCCACTACCTGTGGCTGGTCAAGGCTGATATCCTGCCCCCGGTAATCTACGGCCTCATCCTTTGCCTGTTACTCGTCCTGCGCTCTCCCAGGCTGAAACCGGGTAAAAGGCCGGTATTGAGACCTACATAACCATGCCATGTAACGGCTGAGCCGGCGCCGGCAGCAAGGGGGAGACCAATGAAACACCGTAAGAACGTACCTGGTGAGAACGAACTGTTCCGGCGCTCGGTCGGCGACGTTACCCCGGTTACAAACGACAGGGTAATACCGCAAACCAGAAAACCTGCGCCTGAAGCGACACAGCGAATGGCCGACGAAGCAGCGGTCATCAAGGAGATGGCTGAGGGCTTTTTCGACACGGAGGCCGCGGAAACCGGAGACGAACTCCTGTATAAAAAACCAGGCATCCAGGACAAGGTATTCAGAAAACTGCGCCGGGGACAATTCGCCATCGCCGCGGAACTGGACCTGCATGGCTACACGGTCCAACACGCCAAGGACAGCCTGTCTGAATTTCTCAAGGAGTGCGTCTCCCGCAACCGGCGTTGCGTGCGTATCATCCATGGCAAGGGCCTGCGTTCCAGACAAGGCAGGCCGACCATAAAAAGCCGGATCGGAAAATGGTTGCAGCAGCGGCAGGAAGTGCTGGCCTATTGCTCGGCGCGGCAGGTCGACGGCGGCACAGGGGCTGTTTACGTGCTGCTCAAGAATTACCGGGTATAAGCAGGAATACCTGATAGCCGATCAGGTGCTGCGCAAATACGCAGCGGCAGCATTCAGGGCTTCAAGCCCGATACCGACAATGCCCGATTGAGACATGAACCCGTGGACAACACCGGGATAAAGCCTGTATTCAACAGCAACACCCGCATCTTCCAGTTTTGTTGCATAGTCCTCCCCCTCGTCACGCAAAGGGTCGTACTCCGGCATAATGATTAACGCCGCAGGCAGTCCGGCAAAAGACTCTGCCAGTATGGGACTGAGACGAATATCCCTGTAGTCCGCCTCGGACCTGGCATACAAGTCCCTGCAGTTAAGCAGTTGTGCATCAGACAAGCCGTAATCACCAGCGCCGTATTCCCGTCTCGATACATAACCGTGATTGTCGTACATAGCCAGGCAGGGGTAAAAAAGCAACTGCCTGTTGATATCCGGGCCCTTGTTCATGCTTGCGAGATGGCACATCACCGCCGCCAGGTTGCCACCGGCGCTATCGCCGCCCACACAAAGCCTGCTTACATCGCCCCCCAGGGCAAGTGCATTCCCGGCAACCCAATTCAAGGCGGCATAGCTGTCATCCACTGCCACTGGAAACCTGTGTTCAGGAGCCAGACGGTAATCGACACTGACAATAATGGCTTTGCCGTATTTGCACAGGTAACGGCAGAAATTGTCATATGTGCCCAGGCTGCCCATTACCCAGCCACCACCGTGATAAGCGACCAATAAGCCCAGGTTTTTCGACGATTGTGCTGCTACAGGCCAGTAGAGACGAACAGCAATATCACCATGAGGACCATCGATGGAACGCAGTTCCTCTTTCCAGACATTCACCTGCGGGACATCCCAATGCGAATGCGCGGCTTCATCCTGCACCCGCAACCTGTCGATTCCTCCATCACTGCCAGGATCCCCCGATAACCCGGCAGCCATATTCAGCACGCGTACCGTTGCGGCTTCAAGTGTCACAGTTAACACCCGCTCCCGGGTCAATGATTAACGCCATACCCCTGTAATTACACGGCAGTGGCACGCCGGGTTGCCAATTTTTCCAGTATTTCTGCGTGTCTCTTTTTACTGATGCGGTAGCCACTGAACAGGATTGTCGACAACAGGTAAAAAACAGCAGGCGCAAGGCCCCATAACAGAACCATTTTCACCGCCACGTCTTCAGGGAATATCGAAGCCTCTGCCGTCAGGTCATCCGAGAACCCTATAAGACTTAGCCCAAACGCGGCCAACACCGAGCCAAGTCCGGCTGAAACTTTAGTACTGAAAACTACCACCGCAAAGAAAACGCCCTCTTTTCGGGTATTGAACATCAAGTCATGCTCATCGACCACATCCGGTATCAAGGCAAAGTAAGCGACTGCGAAAGTCATGGAGACAAGGCCGATAAGTCCCATGGCAAGCATCAGGACAGCGGAAGCAAGACCACTGGAAACCGGGATAATTCCATAGAAGCCAAAAACAGCGGGAAAGGAATACGTCAGCACCATTACAATATTGGAGATAATGATACAGGTGCGTTTTTCAACCCGGCCGATTATCAATTTTGCCACTGGTACACCCAGGAAAAATCCAACCGGAAATGCAAGCATGACAGCCTCGATATAATCACCGGACAATTTCCAGAAATACGTGAGTGTCAGCAGGTTCATACTGAACATTATCCCGGTACCGGCCTGGGCAACGAGCAATCCCATCACAACCCTGCAAAAAGCGCCGTTCCTGCTCATTTCCGCGACATCCAGCAGGAACTGTTTTAAAGAGAACCCTGCTGGTATTCCGGAATCACAAATATACCCTTTGAAACCCCGTGTGCTGTTCCAGCAAAACAGGCCGCATAACAATGTCAACAATGCCGCCACCCAACCGAACAACGGGTAAGCAGAGGCATCCGAAATACCTTCGGCATTATCAAAGAACAGGCTGAATGCCATATACAGAATGCCGACCGTGGCGAGTGAAAAAAAGAAACATCTGATAAGAGCAATTCTTGACCTTACCTGGTAGTCGGGCCACAGTTCCGCACTGAGCGCCAAAAATGGAATTGCAAATATCCCCAGGAACAGGCGCAACAGGATATTGATCAGTAATACATAGATAAAAAGAACAGTTTCATGCAGTCCGGGGGGAATCGAGAATAATAAACCCAGTAATATACTTAGCGGAAAGATGGCCAGTATCATAAAGGAATGACGTCGTCCCCCCGGCGATCGGCTGTTATCTGACAGGCTGCCGATAATCGGGTCGGTCAGAGCATCAATTGTCAGTGATATCAGCAATATAATGCCGGCCAATGATGGCGACAGGCCGATGACGACCACCATGTAAAACATCAGAAAGAAATTGATGGCAGTGTAGACGACACCCTCAACCGCCCCGCCGATACCATACGCGAGTTGGAATGAAAGGTCTGAAGGTTTGTGCGCGGAATTACCTATCATGATTATTTGCCTTTCGGAGAATATTCATGACCTCTCCATTATTGCTTTTTATATGTAAGGGAGCGCTCCCATCACTCAATGTAATCGATTTCTTATACATATGCAAACGATTTCAACGTGTCGTAAAAAATCACTCGGGAATATGAAACCTGGCCAGTGCAGGTTATTGTACGGTTACAGATTAATGAAGCCGGTCAGCGTGCCGGCAGTAATTGTAAGAAAGCAATCACTGATGTGTTATACCGGGACCTTTTCCGGCACCCCGCCCTTCAGCATGACCGTCTTGTCTGCGGCAAAATTTGAATAAAACGGTAGAATTGCGCCTCCCACGGCAATGGCATCGACACCGACCTTGCCTGGTAGTATTTCCGGAATGAAGGTGCCCGATTGCGGCGCATTTTGCCGTATCCGCCGGGAAATAATTTCTACCAGTTCAATTAACAGGTACCGGGGCAAATGCGCATCGATAACGATGGATTCAAAATCCAGTATCCCTATTGCCGATATAAATACATAAGCCAAAGCGTCCGCACAATCTTCCAGCCATTCCTGGATCAGCGGTCTTGCCTGGTCCATTACGGCGTCCAACCCATTTATATCGTTGATTTTAATCCCATGTCCGCTTAAGTGGCGGATCAAACAGAACAACGAGGCGCGGTCCAGCAGCATCTCGTAACTCCCGCTATGCACGGGAGCCGTGTCGAGTGTGGACCCGGGCACAGGCATGGTGCCCAGCGAACAGGCGTTGCCGTATATCCCCGTTTCTACATTGCCGTGCAGTACCAGCCCTCCACCAACAAAAGTGCCGATGAATACATACAGGAAATTCGATTTTTGATTGCCGACTCCAAACTGCAATTCTGCGACTGCGGCGGCAGAGCAATCATTCTCAATGAACAACGGCAGATCCACCGCCTTTGCAAGTTCATCAGAAAAATTGATTTCATCCCATTTCCGGGCTATTTCTTTTTTCATGAAAGGTTCTTTTGTCCATGCGCCCATAAACCAGGGCATCGCCACACCCACGCCCATTAATTTTCCTGCGTCTTCAGGACGCAGGACAGATACCAGTTGCGCAACACTTTCTTCAATTTTCCGTAACATGAAGTCAGGGTCCGGATATTCGAACTTGTGCCATAATTTTTCAAGAATTGACCCGCCGAAATCCATTAACAAAAGTTCCAGGTCCTGCCGTCCTACCTTTACGCCGATTGAATAAGCGCCCTCGGGGTTAATGACATACATCGTCGAAGGTTGACCAATCTTGCCCAGGCGGCGTCCTCCCTTCGCAACCAGCCCGGTATTTTCCAGGTAATCAACAATACGTGTTATGGCTTGCGGAGTCAGGTTGCTCACGCGCGCCAAATCCGATTTGGATGCTGTTTCCATCTTCCGCAGCGCCGTCAGAACGGCGCGTTCGTTGTAACGTCGCAGGCCGCTGGAATTGCTGCCTTTACTCATAGCCTCTATCTGCCTGTACAGGCTTGATTCTCCCCGAGCTAATTCGATAATTGATTATACAAGTTATTACCCTGGGCAGCAAGATAGATAGATATTCTTTTACTTTTAATAAATTTAAGTGTTTATTTTAACTGTATTATTTGTATAATATGACGGCTAATTTATTAATTAAACCACATTTATTAATTTATACGTATGGTATTTTCCAAACCCGTATACCGGTAACCGGCAGGTTTTGAACAATTTTTTTCACACAGAAACGTTTGATTTGATCATCTTCGGCGGCACGGGCGACCTGGCTGCCCGCAAACTCCTGCCTGCCCTGTATCACCTTGACAGCAATGGTCGAATAGACCAAAAAAGTCGAATCATTGCCCTGTCGCAGCGTGATCTGTCTCAGGGTGAGTACTTGCGCTTCGTGCTGGACGGATTAAAACAACACCTTCCAGGGCACTGTTTTGACAAGGAACAGTGGCAACGTTTTTCAGAAAAACTGCATTTTCGACACCTTGACGCCGCTACAGAGAGCGGCTGGGATTGCCTGAAGACACTGGCCAATGAGTATCCGTGCAGGATTCGGGTGTTTTACCTGGCGGTGGCGCCGGACCTGTACGGAACCATCTGTTCCGGGCTGTCCAGGACGGGTGTAATCAATGGGAAGAGCCGGATTGCGCTGGAAAAGCCGGTCGGCTCCGGTCTGACCTCTGCACAATTGCTGAATAACCAGGTGGGAAACATATTCCTCGAAGAACGGATTTTCCGGATTGATCATTATCTGGGCAAGGAAACGGTACAGAACCTGCTGGCGTTGAGATTCGCCAATTCCCTGTTTGAGCCGCTGTGGCGGGGCCATTATATCGACCACGTGCAGATCACGGTTGCCGAGGACATCGGCATCGGCACGCGCGGCCGCTTCTACGATACCACCGGCGCACTGCGCGACATGGTGCAAAATCACCTGTTACAACTGCTATGCCTGGTGGCGATGGAGACACCCGTGAGCCTGCACCAGGACGAAATCCGCAACGAGAAGCTCAAGGTGCTGGCGGCGCTGAAGCCCATAGCGGGAAATACCACAAAGAACAGCACGGTAACCGGCCAATACCTCAGCGGCGCAGTGGCAGGCAAGGTTGTGCCCTCTTACCAGGAAGACCTGGATTCAACGGCAAAGAGCCGGACTGAGACCTTCGTTGCACTCAAGGTTGAACTTGATAACTGGCGCTGGGCCGGCGTGCCGTTTTACCTGCGTACGGGCAAACGCATGAGTGAAAAGCGTTCGGAAATCGTGGTTCAATTCGCGCCGGTGCCGCACCTGATCTTCCCGTCCGATGAATACCCGGCGCCCAATTACCTGGTCATCCGCCTGGAGCCGGACGAAGGCGTCAAACTGGTACTGATGACAAAACAGCCCGGCAGTGGCGGGTTTCACCTGCACCCGTTGCCGTTGAACCTGAGTTTCAGCCGTACCGATTACCCGGATGCTTACGAACGTTTGTTGATGGATATTATCCAGGGCAACCCTGCCCTGTTCATGCGCAGGGATGAAGTGGAAATGGCCTGGGGCTGGATTGACAACATTATCGACGGCTGGAACAGGGCAAAGATGAAACCGGAAGAGTATAACGCCGGCACCTGGGGGCCGGCCGGTTCGGACGTATTGATAGGCCGGGACCAGCGCGCCTGGTATCACTGACAGTTGCAACGTGCTCAATTATCACTGCTTCTTCCGGCGTGACGACCTGGCCCGACAGTTGGCGGCAGCTATCGGCAAGACGCTTGAAGCTGCCTGCATTGACGGGGGCGGCGGGGTTTTCATCACCGCCGGCGGCAGCACGCCGATAGATACCTACCGTAAATTGAACCGGCTTGACCTGCCCTGGGAAAAAATTACCGTGATGCCGACCGACGAACGCTGGGTACCACCGGACCATCCCGACAGCAATGAGGCGATGCTCAGGCGCGAACTGCTGCACGCCGGTGCGGCGCGTGCGCGCTTGATCAGCCTCGTAAGCGGAGACAGTTCCCCGGAACTGGCCGAGGCGGAGATAGAGAAGCGCCTGCAACCGTTGTCCCGCCCCAGCGATATCGTCCTGGCAGGCATGGGCGAGGACGGCCATATCGCATCGTTGATCCCGCGGGCCGAGGGACTCACCAGCGCCCTGGACCCGTGCTCGGAAAAACTGTGCCGGGCCATCAACACCATATCGAGCGCCCATCCGCGCATGACACTTACCGCCGGTGCATTGCTGCAGACCCGCAGGCTTATCCTGCTGTTTTTCGGTCACAGGAAACGCGGGGTTTTTGAACGTGCGCTGGCCGGCTGCGATGTCATGGACAAACCGGTACGTATCCTGCTCAACCAGGACCAGGTTCCCCTGGATGTGTACTGGGCGCCGTAACCAACCGGAGGACCCGACAACATGCACCCGACAGTCAGAAAAGTTACCGAACGCATCAGGCTGCGCAGCCGGGACAGCAGGGCTTCCTACCTGCGCAAGGTAGAGGGGCTGCTGAAAGCAGGACCGCACCGGAGCGTTGTCTCCTGCAGCAATCTTGCCCACGGCCTGGCCGCCTGCCCTGCCGGGGAAAAGAATGATTTGAGTGACAACCGGAAACCCAATATCGCCATTGTCTCCGCCTACAACGACATGTTGTCCGCCCACCAGCCTTTTGAGACTTTCCCGGGGATCATCAAGGCAGCCGTAAAAGAGGCGGGCGGAATCGCCCAGTTTGCCGGTGGTACGCCGGCCATGTGTGACGGCGTCACGCAAGGCCAGCAGGGGATGGAATTGTCGTTGTTCAGCCGTGACGTAATTGCCATGTCGACGGTCATTGCCCTGTCCCACAACGTGTTTGACGGGGTGTTATGCCTTGGGGTTTGCGACAAAATCGTGCCGGGACTGCTTATCGGTGCATTGAGTTTCGGACACCTGCCGGTAATATTCGTGCCTGCCGGCCCGATGCCGTCCGGGTTACCCAACCCGGAGAAGGCTGCGGTCAGGGAACGTCATGCTGCCGGGAAGGCAGACCGCCGGGAGATGCTGGAAGCGGAAACAAAATCCTACCACGCTCCCGGCACCTGTACGTTTTACGGCACGGCCAACAGCAACCAGTTATTGATGGAAATGATGGGATTGCACCTTCCCGGTGCGTCATTTCTTAATCCCGGTACGGATATACGCGACGCCCTCACCCGCGCCGCTGCGAGGCGTATCGTGCACCTCACGCATCTCACGGACAACCACATACCGTTGAGCGAGATTGTTGACGTTCCTGCATTCGTCAACGCTATCGTCGGGTTGCTTGCATCCGGCGGGTCCACCAACCACACAATGCACCTGGTCGCAATGGCAGCCGCCGCCGGCATCAGGCTCAACTGGGATGATTTTGCCGAACTGTCCGCGGTCGTGCCGTTACTCGCTCGCATCTACCCCAACGGGGCGGCCGATGTAAACCACTTTCACGCGGCCGGCGGCAGCGCCTTCCTGATCAGGGAATTGCTGGAAGCGGGACTGCTGCACGATGACGTGACGACTGTCACAGGCAAGGGGCTGTCCGGGTACGCCCTGAAACCATTTTTGGAGTATGGACAATTAATCTGGCGGGAGGCCGGGAAGAAAACCATGGACAAGAACATCCTCCGCCCGGTTTCTTCGCCTTTTTCCCCTGAAGGCGGTCTCCGGGTGTTATCCGGCAACCTGGGACGTGCGATTGTGAAAGTCTCAGCCATTGCTCCGGAGCGCCGGGCGATCGAGGCGCCAGCCGAAGTGTTCCTGTCCCAGGAAGAATTCATAGATGCGTACCGGGCCGGAAAGCTGGACAGGGATTTTGTTGCAGTCGTCAAAAACCAGGGACCGAAGGCAAACGGCATGCCGGAATTACACAAACTCTCCCCTATACTGGCCGTGTTGCAGGCCAGGGGATTCAAGGTCGCCCTGCTGACGGACGGTCGCATGTCCGGCGCCTCCGGAAAAGTGCTGGCGGCAATCCAGGTCATACCGGAAGCAGTGGACAACGGCCCGCTGGCCAGGATACAAACCGGCGACCTGGTAAGCATCGATGCAACCTGCGGCAGTTTGAACCTGAAACCGGGGATACTACCGGAGACGCGTTCCGAACGGCGCCACGACAACACAATATCCGGCGTCGGTGTGGGTCGCGAGTTGTTCACCTGCTTCCGCGCCAACACGGGTAGCGCCGAAGAAGGCGCGAGTATTTTCCGGCATGATGGTTTCACAGGGTATCAGTAACCAGGATCTTTCCCTGGCCACTGATTATTTCCTCCCCTTCCGGGCCGGAGACAGTGCCTTCCAACCAGACAATGTCACCGCCAATGCTGGCTTTATGCTCGATATTTACAACTTCCCATGACATCAACAGTTCCATATTTTCCTTCACTGCAGCAAGAAAACCAAACGTAAACTCCAGTCCCACCATCTGACCCTTCCGGGAGAAATGTGTAGCTATCATCCCAGAAAAAAGGGACAGCGTATGTGGGCCGGAAGCAATTATTCCCTTAAACCTGCTGTTTTCAGCAATATCGGGATCGTGATGCAGCGGGTTCATATCGCCGCACAGTGATGCGAACTCAGCTATCTGCTCCCGGGATAAAGACAAAGTCCTGGAAAAACGCTCACCCACGAAGACACGGGCGGCAGATTTTTCGTTTTCGTTCGTATTGATTTCCATATTTGGCAACTACTGTAACCAACATCTTCACGAAAATCACAGTTTTTCAACTTTTATCCAGGTCCCGGCTATGTCATACCGATCTACCATCTCGATTTACTGACATAACGTGATCCTGCAAAATCAGGACGTTCAGTGTAGAGAGTTTGCATAAAACACTCTGAATGGGCTTGAAACGTGGCAACTGTCAATGAAAACAACGGTGATGCCGGCACCGTTCATCGGCCGGAACGAACCGATCGCTCTCTCAGTCATCATCAGGGACCTCGACAGCGATGATGAAACACGTAATCCTGCTGGTTATGTTGTACGCGCCGTTGTCCTGCGCTGATGACTACGAAGTGGAAATCCTTAAGCACGTAATCACCCCCTGTCTCCAAACCAAATTTGGAACGGATGCAAGGATCATTCCGTATGATGATCCTGAAGCGCTTGCGGAAATTATCGATCGTTTCGGGGATGAGTTTGCATCACACAACGAGATGATGGAGGACATGCTGGATATTTTCCCCGAGGCATCGTTAACCTTCGAGGAACGAATGGAGTTGTATCAAATCGGGTTGGATAACTGTCTGGGTCAACAGCAGGATATACATGACGACGCCATGGATGACTGGATACTTGAAGGGCTTAAAGCAAGGCAGCACCGGTACCTGGCGGAGCAAATTCTCTGGCAGTTGGTCGTCTACTCAATACTTGCAATCCTGGTTTTTTTTGACGCACGAAACAGAAAAAACAATGTCATTGCCTGGCCTGTTCTTACTGCTGTAGCCGGAGTGATCGCATTGCCTGTTTACCTGGCCAAAAGATATTTAAAAGAAGGAGAAACCAGGCGTGGCGGTACCGGCTGGAACGTTACGAAATATTTTGCCGTATTCTGGACAGTATCAGTGGCTGTCGATTTAATACGTTCAATGGTTTTTATCCCGGGAATACTTGAAGGCCTGGAACCGGCTGCAGTCATATCAGGGTCAGTAATTCTAATTCTATCTTATGCAGTTATCTGGTTTGTGATAATCGTATTCGTATTGATAGTAGGCCTGATTTTGAGGGACAAAAACGTGATTGAAGAGGGACCGACCAGCCCCTGGCTGAAGTGGTTAAGATGAGTGAATAACCTTCCAGTCCTTTATCCTGAGACCACTTTCCGCTCAAGGCAAAAGTAAGCTGATGGCACTACGCCACCAGGGAAGTCCTGCGTGATATGGGCATGAGGCTGCTGTCGCAGGGATAATTACTCAAAAAGTGTCACAATGTGTACTTGTCGTGGTTCATATTGAGCAGGGCGACGTTATAAGACTGATTTCCTCCCGGCGGGCAACAGTACGAGAACGCAAGAGGTATGAAGAAAAATATGGCGAGTAGAAAAGACCCCGATATGTTGGATGAGTATGACTTTTCGGATGGAGTCAAAGGAAAGTATGCGCAGCGCTACAGAGAAGGAACCAATATCATCCGGCTGGACGAAGACGTGGCCGAGAAGTTTCCGAATTCGGAAAAAGTCAATGAGGCATTACGCTATTTAATCAAGCACCCCCCCGCAGCATAGGCGCCTGCTTTAATAAAGCCTTCAGGACGCTTGGCCTATAAATGGTGCCGATGGCCGGATTCGAAACTATAATGTAACTTATTGTTTTTAATGTATTATAATGTGACGCATGTAGTCTATTCCCACATTTTATCCAACATTAATTTTGGGCTGAATCCGTGAAGATTTTATTATTTTTCTATCTTTTGACCCTGTCCCCTTTTTTGTTCCACGAACCGTTTAGTAAAATTAATCAGTTGATCAGATTAATCTTGACCCGCCATTCAACAGCAAAACTAACTATGCTGCACCAATAAACTCCGAAGCGGCACGCGCAGAGTTTAAAGACACTTAGACATTGAAATATATTTTGTGAACGACATGGAAATATTAAAAGAAAATGACGAATGTTGGTGTGGCAGTGAAAAACCACACAAATTA
The DNA here is from genome assembly GCA_965208655.1 of Gammaproteobacteria bacterium. Lineage (GTDB taxonomy): Bacteria > Pseudomonadota > Gammaproteobacteria > Eutrophobiales > Eutrophobiaceae > JAAXHV01. The sequence continues at coordinate 205,445 of CBDBPJ010000003.1, read as the reverse complement.
TGTCATAAAGGTGAAAAGGACGATGGACCTGGTCAAATGCTTCTTTACGAGAGAAACCACTATGCTGATTCATGGTGTGACACTGCCGCACATTTTAGAAAAGAGAAATGTTATGAGTGGATGGCATCAAAACTTGAGAAATATACACCGAAAAAGATATTTGATATAGGATGCGGCGATGGAAGTGGCGTATTAGCATTAAAGCTTGGTTATAATAATTTACTGCACAGTCTCATTTCGATTGATGAAAACTTCCTTTTAATTGAGTTGGCCGAAAGGCATTTGCAGCAGTATGGCATAAATGCTGAAACTCACAAAAGGATTAAAGTAGACATTGCAAATGGCAAGCACTCTTTTATCCATGCATCTGTTGATTTGAAGAATAAGGAAGGTGTTATATTATTGGAATCTGACCTAGTATCTGATACTGAACTATATGATAACTTAAAAACTCATGGTGCTTTCGATGCAGTGACTATATGGTTAATTGGTACTTATCCTACTCGAAAAAACAATAAACTTATTTCTTCATTAATCACTAATAATTATGAAAGATTTCCTAGTGAATATCGCTTGTGTATACAAAACCATGCATACAAGTTGGCGGACAAGATATTAAAACTTGGTGGTGTTTTGCAAGTTGTAGATCGCAGTGCACTATTTTCTGCGCATCCTTTATTAAGGGAGGACTATATTCGGTCGCATAGAGCGCAAGCATCTGTTACGAATCTTGAATATGTAGAGCTAGACGAAAGAGAATATACTGAAATAGAACGAGGTATTCAAATGGTTCAATCTAAAGGTTTGTCCGGAATTAGTATAGATGTATCTAAAGTGTCATTGAAATCGATAATCTTTATGAAGAAATCTTAATTTGTAATGAGGATAAATATATCAATCCAACTTGTCCATGGCGAATAAGTAATTCGGGTTGTAACAGGGATTTTAAAAGTCCAGGCAGTTATTTTGTTCGATAATATTTCACACATCACACAGCCAGCCAATCTGCCTTGATAATCGTAGTCGGCAGTTCCGTTTCCTCATCGGAAATAATCCGTCCGGCATCATCGACATACTGGATATGAAATATCAAATCCTCCGCGTCACTGTCGGGGCACACAGACTGAATGAGGCCAATTGCCTTGCAGACAGAGGATGGATTGTCGCGGTCGGAAAGCAGTGTGATGATCCGGCGAGAAATTTCGGGTTCTATGGTCATTGTCCTTAACGCCTCCCAGCGTGTTTGAACAAGTAATCCTGGTCACTTGTGTTAAGATTAAACCACCTGAAGGGGTGCAATCAAGCCCGGATTCGGCTGATTTTGTATCAATTCAGTTGCAATCCGACTCGATTACAGAAGGCTTCGTTGAAAAACCGGATTTTAACCCGAAACGGCCAGTTTACGTAACTGTCTGTTTATTATGTACTTTGTAAAATAATGGTAGTTTTGACTGCTCAATATTTATACAAAATATCAGCAAAAAATCCGAACGGCTTGCTGAAATACGCTGTCACGGGCGCACGTATTCAAAAAGAATTGTTTCTTATAACCCCGATTCTGGGGTTATAAGAGCTGTCTTTGAAGTTTTTGTCGCAGACGTAACAATCCCATGAGCCTTTATTGTCTATGATACCTTCATGAAGCGTTATAAGGTTTTCATCTTTCTCATAACAGACCGGACAAATAGCGCGCCCATCTTCATGTCTATAAAAAGGCTTTTCCCATTTAAGCTCACCCTTAAGGGCGAGCCGCTCTTCAAGTTCACAGATCCGTTCAGCATCGTCCCGCAATTGCTGTTGGTTGTTAATTATCTCCTGATAGGCATCACCTAGCGCCTTGGTGACGTCTACAAGTCGCTGGTTCATTTCAGCCTTTTCTAGGGAATCTGCACTCTTCCTGAGGAAGTTGGCGACTTCAGTGGCATTCTTTATGGTACTCAAAACAGCGGTAGTAGACGTCAGTATATCCATCATTGCTCCCAGCTATGAATTATAAAATATAATAGAATAACGTAACTCTGTTCGACAGGATACCCGTTGTGCTTTTGATAGTGCATCGCCGACGATGGTGTGGATTAAAGTACATAATGAACCGCCCCGGGAATCCCGGAGACCCGTGGGTTTGAGTCATGCCGCTTTGCATGACCGGTTAACTTCATCATAGTACATCTGTTCATACTCAGCCGGCGGCACATTGCCAATGGGTGCCAGCAAACGACGATTATTGAACCAGTCCACCCATTCCAGGGTCGCATATTCCACGTCATCGATGGTCTTCCACGGCCCCCGCGTCCGGATCACTTCCGTCTTGTACAGACCGATGATCGTCTCCGCCAGCGCATTGTCATAGGAATCCCCCACACTGCCCGCGGAGGCCTCAATCCCGGCTGCCGCCAAGCGCTCGGTGTACCGGATCGACAGATACTGGCTGCCGTGGTCACTGTGATGAATCAACCCTTTGGTGCCATGCCGTGACCACAAGGCCTGTTCCAGCGCATCCAGCACCAGGTCGGTACGCAGGGAACCACTGACCCGCCAGCCCACGATGCGCCGGGCAAACACATCCACGACAAACGCCACATAGACAAAGCCGCACCAGGTGTCAACAGGAAATTAAAATGTCCACTTTTCAGGATTCTAAAATGTCCCCTGGTGGATAAAGAAATGGCTGTGTCAATCATCTTGTGTATCAGTCCGTCTCTGGCAACTGTTCCGGCTTCATTACAGGCGCACGTCCCAACAACCCGGCCTTGCGCTTCTCCTTCAACCGGTAACTCTCGCCCTTGATATTCAAGGTCGTGGCATGATGCAGCAAACGGTCCAGGATCGCCGTAGCCAGCACCTGGTCACCGAAGATCTCACCCCAGTCGATAAAGCTCTTGTTGGAGGTCAGGATGAGGCTGGCCTTCTCATAACGGCGTTGGATGAGACGGAATAACAAGCTGGCATCTTCCCGGGACAAGGGCAAATACCCCATCTCATCGAGTTATGTTGAGCTCAACATAACTCGATGAGATCGGCTACCTGCCTATCGAGCCCGGCGGCGCCAACCTGTTCTTCCAACTGGTCAATGCCCGCTACGAGAAGGGCGCCACCGTCCTCACCTCCAATCGGGGTTTTAAAGACTGGGGAACTATCTTTGGGGATAACGTGGTGGTCGCCGCCCTGCTGGACCGCTTGCTGCACCATGCCATCGTCGTCGAGATCGAAGGGCATTCCTATCGGTTGCGGGAACACGCCAACTTGGTCCCCGATACCCTCAAGGGCCAGACCCTGGAGCGCGTAGAGAAACCCAAACGCAAACCCGGGCGGCCACGACAGCGCCAACACGTGGTGACGGATTAATGCGTTACTTATTTTATCCGCAGGTGGGGAATTTTACTTTAGCACTATTGGGGAGTTTTAACTTAGTATTGACTTGGTGCGCGCCCGGTACGGCCGGCACGCCTTCGGCACAAACCCGTAATGCCCCGCCAGGTCCAGAAACCGCGGATGAAACTGCACCCCTTCGCCCACCCGGTGGGCGATGACCGCCGACTTCTGGTTGTCCACCAAAACTGTCTTCGTTACACCGCCCAGGTACGCAAAACTGCGTACCAGACATTCATAGGTGTGCGCCGCATCCTGGCTCACCGTCCCCCACACGTGAAACCGCCGGGAATACCCCAGCGTGTTCACCGCAATAAACACCTTCTGCTCAATGCCGCCTATCTCAGTCCAGAGTTCGCCCCAGTCATGTTGCAACTGCTCCCCTGGCCCAGTCTCAAAACGCACCGTCGCCCGGCTCGCACGCAACGGCCGCTTGGGCCGGATATAGGCTCGGATTAAACTCACTTCGCCCGGATAACCCTGTCCCTGCAACTCGCGCTGAATCACCATCGCATTCCACACCCCCGCCTGCAACAACCGGTCTATCGCCGGCTTGTACGGGTCCAGAATACTGCCCCGGGCACGCGGCCGTTTCCCGGCCGGCGCACCGCCTCGCTTCAATGCCCGACTCACCGTCCTGGGGTGTACCCCCAGCTCCCCGGCAATGTCTTTGATATACACCCCGTCGTCGTGTTCTTGTTGTATCATCAGATAGTCTCCTCGCTTGAGCATCGGTTATCTCCTGTTCTTGAACAAAACAAGAAGGTAACCCCGATGCTCGGGTTGAGGGGACTTTTTAGTTTCCTGATATGGGGACTTTTAACATACTTGCTGACAACTTGTTGCCGTTGCTACGCATACTCACTACGACCACATAGGTAGTCACCACGAGTTCGAGGTACGTGCTGTACATAAGGCGGAGGTTGATCTCATGAATGAACCTGAGCCAGCACCCTTGTTTCTATCCGAGTTCGGAGATGAAGCCGACCACATTATAGAATCCGGTTATACGCCCGACGAAGACTTGATCAAGGCATTACCCTTCGCTGGTTTTGACCCGCACAATTACCACACTCAGGCGGCGACGCCAACCTGGGTGCTGGAAGAGGGTGATATTATTGATCTCGGCAACCGTGCTTTTGAAGTGCTGCATCTACCCGGCCACACACCCGGTAGTATCGGTCTGTGGGAAGCGGATTCAGGAATTTTGTTCGCAGGCGATGCAATTTACGATGGCCCCTTGCTGGCGACCCTTCCCGGTGCGAATATTGATGACTACATTAATACTCTGGAGCGATTGATGACTTTGCCAGTAAAAATCGTGCATGGAGGCCATGAGCAAAGCTTCGATCGTTCACGGCTTAATGAAATAGCCATAAAATACCTGGAGTCGTGGCGCGACAACATCAAATGACGACAGCTGACATCTCATGATCCCTGTTCGAATGTCAGGCATATTTGGCGGCTACATCATTGGCTTGCTGAGTCTGTGGGTAATGACTATCTATGTGGGTGAATTCATGCAGGCCTTCAGCATTTCCGAGGATAAAATTGGCCTGTTATATGCCCTAGAGGCAGGTGGTATCGCCCTTGTTTCTCTGTACTTCGCCTACCAGGCCGGCATCCAAAGCTTAAAGAAGCTCGCCTATACGGGTTTAATACTGGCTCTGACCGGACATGGCTTATCTCTTTTTACTGATACCTTCTGGATATTCGCTCTTTGCCGTGGTCTTGCGGGAATAGGAGAAGGCATGGCACTGGTCGCAGCGAATACCGCAGGGGCCGCGCATAAAAATCCTGAACGCAGCTTTGCCCTGGCACAATTATGTGTGTCGGTTTGCGTGGCTATATTAATTTTTACTGTGCCACATCTCAGTGCTACATACGGGTACCGAACGGCAATTGGCGCCATGTTACTGGTACTCATTATTTCGATCCCACTCGTTGCCATGCTTCCGGGAAACCGTGTCATTGAGCACGAAGGTTCTGATGAGAAGGGGCACTTTCCTTATCCTGTTCTAGGGATAGCTATCTTGAGCGCCTTTATATTGCTCAACTTCAGTGATATGGGAGTCTGGGTGTTCAGTGAACAGATAGGCCTCAAGGCCGGGCTGAATATAGAGAGCATCTCAACAATCCTGGGCGCAACGACATTTATCGGTATGGTGGGCCCCTTACTTGCTGCCATTATTTCGAATCGCTTTGGAAGATTGCTACCGGTTACTGTGGGCTTATTGTTGTTGAGTAGTGGTGGTCTCATGTCAGTGTATGCCACCAACGCCGGGACTTATGGCGCTGGAATGATAACGCTCGTCTGTTGCATAGGATTCCTGTTCCCCTATTTTCTCGGTGCGTTGGCCAGTCTTGACGAAAAGGGGTCATGGACAACCCTATCCGGTAGCGTCATGGCTTTTGCTATGGCCATAGCCCCGCTATTTATCGGCCTGATTGCCACACACGGCAGCTATTACATCATCGGCTGGTTTACATTTAGCTGTAGTATGCTTGCACTAATTATCATGGTCTTAGTTACGCGTGCAATGAAGAAAACTCAGGGCCTGGCAGAGGCTCAGGTAGTGGCAGCGTAAAGGACGCATTCACACAGCAATTATCAAAACTGTTTTTTTAATCTGTACTCTGCGATTCGTTTTTTCAACACTAAATAAATATCTACATATTCTTTACTAGAGAGGTTAGCAGCATGGAAATATCAACGCTGATGGTGGGCTGGGGCTGGTCCTATGATCAACTCAAGGCCGGGTGGCTCGAAATTGAGGCACTCGGCTATGACGCCTGTTATATGGGTGACGATCTGTTTCCGCATTATTTTGATGATGATCCTGCCAACGCACAACCCGAAGTTGAAGTATACGATCCGTGGACGGTGCTGCCGCTAATGGCAGAATTGACACAGCGCATGCGCATCGGCTCACTGGTCACGCCTTGCGGGCGTCGACACCCGGGCTTGTTTGCGAAGATGACATCTATTGTAGATATCGTCAGTCAGGGCAGGCTGACGGTCGGCATGGGTGCGGGTAATTCTCCAGATCAGACCACAGCGATGGGGGAACCCTATTTGAAAGGCAGCGAACGTGTCACAAAACTGGAAGAAGAAATCAAAATTCTGGATTCATTATGGAGCAAAACAAGGACTAGTTTTAAAGGTCAGTATTATACCGTGCAAGACCTTGTTAATTGTCCCAAGCCAGTGCGCCCGCACCGACCGGAACTGCAAATCGCATTCAAGAGCAAGAAATTTCTCACCCGCCTCGCGGCTGAATTCGCTGATCGTGTCAACTTGTTGGGTAATGAGGACGATAAAGTTGTGGCAGCATTAGATGCCTTGAGGCAACACTGTGAAGATTTGAATCGGAATTACGATGAAATAAAAAAAGGCCGCTTGTCAGCGATATTGTTTACCGACAAGGAAGCTCGACCTGAGGACCTTGACAGTGTGCTTGAAGAAAGAGCCGCGCAAATTGATTACGATGTGGATGAGCTAAAAAGCGAACACAAGGATTTCGTGTTGTCCTACGTTGGCCCGGTGGCCAGCTGTGCAAAGGCGTTGCGCAAACGCACGATTGACATAGGAGTATCTGAGATTGTTATCTGTCCGGATACGATTGGGCAAAACAGTTATGAACGTACCATGGAAGGATTGCGCATCTTTGCAAAAGAAGTGATGCCGGAGATGAAAGAATTTCAGCTTTAAGAACTGATAAATTATGACGAGGCCCTGTTATACACCAGCTTGCGTGTTTCCAGGATAAGGTTTAGCTCTGTCGTCTGAAATTCCGGTAAGGATCTAAGTTCTCGTAATACAGACAGCAGTTCCTCGTAGTCCTTGCACACCAGCTCAGCCATTAAATCAAACATGCCCGCAGTCAGGATAATATATTCAACCTGTTTGATGGTCGCGATCTTGTCAGCGATTTTGTCAAGATCGCCATTGACCTTCATACCGACGGAGGCCACTGCATTAAGGCCCAGTGCTTTGGGATCCATCACCGCCGTAATCTGGCAAATTTCGTTATTCACCAGGCGATTTACGCGCTGTCTTACTGCCGCTTCAGACAGGCCTACGATCTCGGCTATCGAACGGTAAGCCATGCGACCATCGTTACGTAGTTGAGCAATAATGGCGATATCCTGCTCATCAAGTAATCCACTGAGATTGTCAGTTGATTTATTTTTGCGAGTTTTCTTTTTTGCCATTCAATCTGCTCTCTTGTTTTATGATAAATAATCGAGTCGCTTTATTGTACAGCTAATTCGGTAACGACCAAGACTGGTATTCTCCATCAACTCCGGCGTCGACTAATGGATCAAGCTCATTCGTAAGCCATTCGTATAACTCACCCAAAACTTCTCAAAATCGGGGCCTGGAGTCATCGGCTGCCGAGAGTTTTTAACCTTATTTCCTGGATATATAGCATCGCTGGATACAAACCATTGTTTTAGTTGAATTATAACCAAATAATGCCTTAATAAGCTAAAAATAACAAAAAATAATACTAATACAGTACTTTTTAGTCTATACTACTGTAATAGAGCGTTGTTTCATATAAACCAAAGGGGCTTAGCGTGACTAAATTCGGAAAATCATTTGCTTCAGCAAAATCAAGAGGTCGAAATAAGAAACTATTATTAACCCTGACGCCGTTGGCTGCTGGCATATTAACGGCCACCCATGCACCTGCCCAGGAGCTCGAAGAGGTCATCGTTACGGCAACCCGCCGGGCAGAGTCGGTGTTAGACGTCCCGTACAACATTTCTTTATTCAGTGCTGACGATCTGAAAAAGTCCGGCACAACAACTCTGAGCGACATGACGCGTCTTGTACCCGGACTATTTTCCATCGATCAAGGAAACGCACAACGGGCCGGAAATAACAACTTTTCGCTTAGGGGGCTCAATTCACAGGGTGCGTTAAACAACACTGATTTTCCAGCATTCGCCCCCCCCCACTGTTTCTACCTATGTGGGGGAAACACCGGTTTTTTTTCCATTAACTATTAAGGATATCGAGCGTGTGGAAGTGCTGCGCGGGCCCCAGGGTACCTTGTATGGGTCCGGCTCAACAGGAGGAACAATTCGATTTATCCCGAAGCGCCCTGAATTTGATGGCTACACGGTCGATGCATCGACTAAATTTTCACTGACTGAGGCCTCTGACGAACTGAACTACGCATTTGATGGTGTCGTTAACATCCCCGTCATTGACAATCGCCTGGCCGTGCGCGTGGCTGCGGGGTATGAACAATTAGGTGGTTTCGTTGATGCCAATGGGTTTGTTGCGACTGACTCCACTGATAATGGTCCGTTGTTTCCCGGTAACCCCATACCCAGTGTGCCTGGTGATCTCACCAGTGGCTTTGTTCTCGATCCGAAAAAAGATACTAACGATTACGATAATTGGTACGTGCGAGCATCAGCACTTTGGCAGGCGACAGAAAGTGCTGAAGTACTTTTTTCTTACCATCATCAGGAGAGCACCGAGGATGATATACAAGGTATCAACTCCGGATTCGATGGTTGCGTTTGCGATTACAGTGCCGTGCGCTACCCTGGGTCTCTCTACGACAATGTATTAGGGGTACCCGGAGGCCAGTATCCAAATGGCGCGACCACCTTCCCTGCCAATACCGGAGACTATGAACATAACAAGCTTCACGCGTCCCCTTATGCGGATGAAACTGATGTCGTCTCCATGGATTTAAACGTTCAATTCGGTTTTGCGACATTTACTTCTTCCAGCTCTTATTTTGATACAAGTGTGGATTCTGTGATTGCAGAATCCGGTTTTTATGCAGTGGTGCCAGAACCCGGCAATATCGCTCTAGCCGCCCTGTATGGCTATTATCCCAGAATAATGGGACCGGTCCTGAATACAAACAGTAGAGATGGTTTTACCCAGGAGATACGTTTAGCCTCAGACTGGGATAAGCCTTATAATTTTGTTGTCGGTGCTTACTATCGTGAAGAAGACACAAACTGGTTTCTCGACTCAGCTATTTCCGGGCTTAATGAATTTGACCAGGCCATTTTGGGCGGCATTGGTGCTAATCCGCAATTGCCAGATAAAACATTTACGATTGATTTCGATACCAAATTCGAAGATATCGCACTTTTTGGCGAATTTACCTACAACATAAACGACCAGTGGCAAGTTACTGGCGGGATTCGCGCGTTCTGGCAGGAGTTCACAGCTGAGGATGTTCAGACAATTCCATTCTGCGGTGCAATTTGTGCCCAAGACGGTATCGATCCACTGGGTACAACATTACTGGGTCCTGTAAAAAGCGATGCGCAGGATCAATTGTTTAAATTCAACACCTCTTATTCTATTAATGATAACACCATGGCCTATTTTACCTGGTCGGAAGGATTCCGTCGCGGCGGAGCGAACCCCATTCCTACGGGTGGCTTCTCGGCATCGTTGCCGGAATTAGTCACATATCAATCGGATGAGGTGACCAATTATGAAATCGGGGTCAAAGGTAGACTATGGAATAATGTGCGCTACTCTATGGCAGGCTTCTACACGGACTGGAAGAAATTTCAATTCGATGAAAGGTCACCCTCGGGGCAGCCAGCGGTGTTCAACGGCCCGGATGCCCGCACATTCGGTGTGGAACTTGAAGCCGTAGGTAATATAACGGAGCAACTGCGGTTCAACTTTGGCTACAGCTATACCGATGCCCAGGTGAGCGAGGACTTCGTGCTTCGTGATTACGCAGCCTTTGGCGGTATATTTACAAATAACGTTATAGATTCTATAGTCCTTAATGATGGTGATAAACTACCTAATGTCCCCAAACATTCATTTTCGGGTGGTCTGGATTTTGAACAACCACTCAAATCCAATAATTGGATGCTTAATTGGCATATCGATGCCAGTTATCGCAGCAAGGCGCAATCGACCTTCAATCCGACTTTAGCATCTGGCAAAACTTTTTACGAAATTGATTCTTTCTCCATCTGGAATGCATCGCTCACCCTGGTTGCAGAGAAGTGGACCGCGGGAATTTACGCCAAGAACCTTTTCAGTGAAGAAGGCATTACCGGCGGCTGGCCTCGTGCCCTGATTGGCGCTCTAAGTGAATACAAGTATGTGACCCGTCCCAGAACCATTGGCCTGACTTTGAGTTACAGCTACGACTGACCCTAGTACCGCTTATTTCGATTAAGTTTATGAGTATTTCCGGTGGTTGTCTTTGTGGTGGTATTCACTATGACATTACCGGTAAACTTACCAATGTCGGTCATTGTCATTGCGCCATGTGCCGCCAACAATCTGGAGCTGCATTTGCTACCGCCGGAATCGTCGATGCTGATGAATTTCACTGGACCAAAGGGAAAGACCTGGTATCGCGGTACGAATCCTCCCCCGGGGTTAAGCGCATCTTCTGCAAGGTATGTGGGTCAAACCTTGGCGTGATGGAGAAAGGACGGGTCACAATGATTTTTTTGGGAACCGTTTCAGGCGATCCAGGTGTTCGTCCCGCGGATCATATCTTCGTTGGATCAAAAGCGCCCTGGTATGAAATCACCGACGACCTGCCCCAGTACGACGAATTGCCTCCCGCTGAATAAATCACCAGGATGATAGATTCCGGCAGGCAAACATTGCAAAAAAAATAAAATCCAAAGTATTGTTAAAAGAGATGATGAATGACTATCCAGTTTTATTCGCATCGTGACCGCCCGGAATTTTCGGGCAGACTCGATGAACTCGAAGGTGAGTCCTTCCCTGCATTCCTGCTGCATGATGGTTTAGATGAATGCCGGCCTCATTTGCTGAACGAATTTGCCGAGTATCAACTTTACTTTTGTGACGAGGACAATGGAAAACTGCTGGGGGCAGGCAATGCCCTGCCTTATTTTCAATCTCCCGGCGAGCTACTACCAAAATTTCAGCAATTACTGACCGCCGCACCCGAACAACATGCCCAGCATGTCCTGCCAAATGTTCTTTGCCCACTTCAGGCCATGGTGGTCAATGATGCCAGGGGCAGCGGCATATCGGAACAAATCATGCTAGCCTACAAAGATTTGGCACAGTCCAAAGGCTTCAATGCAGTTAACGTTCCCGTGAGACCGACACTTAAATCCCAATATCCTTTGGCATCTATTGAGCGTTATATCCATTGGCTGCGTGATGACGGCTCAAGCTTTGATCCCTGGATCCGAATGCAGGAACGAACCGGTGCAAATTTTGTCGAGATTACCCTTGACTCGACGGTTATCACCGGTTCTGTAGCTGACTGGGAAGTTTGGACCGATATGCGTTTTCCCGAAAGTGGTGAATACATTATCAGTGGCGGGCATGCACCACTGGTTATCAATGGTGAGAACAATAGCGGACGATATGCAGAACCTCACGTCTGGTACAGTTACGATATGACATGAGCCAGGCTGAACATCTTGTTTTCGATCCGTTTGATCCGGACATGGAAGAAGATAAACGCTTCGAGGTTTACAAGCGAGCCAGGGATGAAAAACCATTTATGCTGCATGAAGGTCCGCGGCGGATTTGGTCAGTGTTTCGTTACGAAGATGTTCATCATATCGTTCAAGACCATCAGACCTTCTCTTCCGTTGCTGAATTAAAGGGCAGATTTGTAGTGCTGACAACCGTTGTCCTCGGCCTGGCTGGAGTACTCGGCGGATGGCTTGGCGGTTTTTTGGTCAGTGGAGGTGGCTACCTGTTATTGCTGGCTGGGAGCGGAATCTTTATGGTACTCAATTTTCCACTTGTCGCACTGGTTCCCTCAAATGATGATGTAAGAGGGGGCCTTGCCTGATGAACTGCTATATACACTTCAATTACTGGCGATGGTCTGGTGATGATGAATACCGGAATACCATCTACGATGGCGGAATTCATTCAAGATCAGGAAAAAGAACGACGTGGTTTATATTTTACGGGTGAGTACCTCGGTAGTGCGCATACTGGCGGTGCATGTGCAAGCGGTCGAACGGTGGCCAGGACAATCAATGGCCACTGGATGACATGATCATGTTTCAATCGGAGAATAGTATTATGAACATAAAATCTTTTAGGTCACTTTTGACTCTCGCAATAGTTGTTATGGCAGGCTCAGTCTGCGCCACGGATGTATTGATACCCGATCCCGAGCAGAAAGAATTTATAGAGGTAATGAGCAATGCAAAACGAATTCATACTTCCGATGGCTGGTTTGAAGTCATCAAGATGCCGAATAATATTTATGCTTTTTGGGAACCCGGCCATGTGGAGCAAGTTAATTCTTTTTTAATACTCGGTGAATCCTTGGATTTGCTCTATGACACAGGGATGGGTATAGCCAGCATAAAAAATGCAATCGCCGAAGTCAGGAAGACAGAGGGTTTGCCGGAACGCAAAATCGTGGTGGTCAACAGTCATGCTCATCTTGATCACATTGGCGACAATCATGAGTTCGATGAATTGTATGGATTTAATAATGAGTGGAGAATTCGCAAAATCACTGAAGGTATCCCAGCGGGTAATAAGAAGTGGATCGACTACTATGCCAGCCTGAATGAAACGCCCAAGCCACCAGAGAATTACTCCCCGTCTACAATGAGCGTGCCGCCGGTCAGAAAAGACAAAATCAAGTTTATAAATGACAGGGATATTATTGACCTGGGTAATCGAAAATTTACTGCCATTCTGTCCAAGAGCCATACGGAAGATTCTGTTGTTCTATATGATGCTGATAACAAATTGCTCTTTACGGGGGATGTTTTTTCTCCCGCTATTTTTGGTTTTATAAATTTTGATGAGCTTTACAAAGACCTGGTTTTGCTGGACAGTCTGGATGTGGCCTACCATTACAACACACATGGTGCTTACCAGCTTAGTGATTTAAACGCCAGGTCTAAAGTTCTCAAAGCCTTTGAGAAAGTGCGCAAAAATGAGGTAAAGCCTTTCGAGATAGAATTTTTTGTCGGCGAGCCCAATCAGGTTTATGAAGTTGACGGTATTCAGTTCTGGCATTGGCCGTATCAATCCATGTATTAAATAGCGGGTAATTAAGCCATCAACAATTAAAGAACAATAATGTACCAGTACTAATCACTACTAGTAAGATCATACAGAACCAGTTGAGTGAAATTGTAATGCGACTCATCCCAGAAGGGCGAGAAGAACTGCTGTGTACTCTCGGGTGAACGCCGTGCTTTCTGAATTGCTTCAGTAATAGTATTGTCTTCTTTAGCCGCCTCCTCAAACATATCCGCTACTGCATCGAAAGCTTCAACCAGTCCAGGATCATTGGCGGCGGATTGATGACAATAATAACCCCGCATCTCGATTGTTTTGTCCGGTCCGTCAGGCAGTGCTATCCCAATTTCAATAATATTTGGCATGACGCCAAAATACAGGTTGGGATACAAGGTAAGAAAATAGCCGGTCGTTGGCGCTGGTTCGTCTTTTCGATTTATTGGCGGGCAGGGTAGCTCTGGATAGGTATCAGTCAATTTAGAGTCATCATAACTAAACCCTACAAGTGCACCATCATGAACTGTCTGAAAGGTTTTGTTGCCTTCTCCATCCACACGTGGCACATCTGAAGATTGATTGTACATTCTATGGGTGAAGGACTCGTGTAATACATTCAAACACGCATTCTCGCAGTAGGTTTTCCAGTTAGTATTGACGCTGTCTTCCATGAGAAATGGCTTTCCTTCCTGGTCTCGTGCAATGTCCAGGTTTTCCAGGTCATATTCCTCAAGTAAGTTGACTACAGGTTCAATGTAGTCGTTAAATGGTTCAGCATTTTCTGACAGGTTAACGAATAGTATGCCTTGCCAGACAGTTGATTTGACTTCTTTAAGATCACCTTCCATTGACCCCAGTGCATCCGGTGTACAGTCTTCGTGTCCATTCCAGTAGGGCATCGCAAGGAGCTTGCCACCCAGGCTATATTCCCAGCCATGGTAGGGGGTAACTAATTTTTCAAGCGCTTTTTTTGAATCCAATACAAGCGGGCAAGCATCATAAGGACAAATATTATGAAAAGTCCGGAGTGCATTGTCTGTGCCGCGAATGGCAATAAATGGCATTCCACAAATTTCAAATGGCTTCACGTCACCGGGTTGGTCGACATCAAAGGTGTAAGTAGCCGCTACCCACTGCCTGCGATAGATACGTTCCACTTCCAGCGCGTGGATCTCTCGGCAGGTAAAAGCCTGACTAGGCAGAGTCCGTGCTTTCTCGATAGGTTGACGAATTACATCTTGTACAGCCGGAGAAATCAGTTCATCGATATTAGAAGTCATAGAGGGTACCTGTGTGATGTGTTTTGACCGGGTTCATGTTAGCCCTCGTGCTTGCCGAATATCAATGCAATCGATAAAAGACGCGGGGGTTGTTCCCGAGTCGGATTAAGGAAATTTGAAATCCAGCGCTTCCATTGACTGCAACATTTCAAGTGTATCGCTGGCAAACCACATGCAAGTAATTATATTATTTTCAATGAGATGCATATCTCTCATTCTCCATGATACTCGTTTGCCATGAGCAGGTATTCCTTTGTAATCGCCTAGAAAATCCGCACTGAAAACAGCATCCACCGTTACCATGCCTGTTTCTTCACTCACCACTACATGGTTGAAAGCAAAATGTTCGTTACGGAATGCCTGGTCTGATGGGCGTATGATCTCCTCCAGCAACGCTTCTTTTCCTTTGACCACTCCGACTTTTGTCCAGTCATAGCACAGAACATCTTCTGCAACGTCTTTAAAACCCTCTTCAAGGGTCTTCGCAGTGTGCATTTGATCCATAATCCTCAGTGCATTTTCTGTACTAACTTTCATATTCTATTTTCAACCTCATAGTGTCAGACTTTCATAAAAGAACATTCAGCTGGGCTGGTAGTGATCAAAAATTATGTCACGGTGACTATCAGTAACTTCATACCAAGCAGCTTATGGACTTGCGAAGATGGCGTTGGGTACACGTCATAGGATTACCACGAGCAATCATAAGCATAAAAACTATATTAGTTGTAATATTATGATTATTCAACCTAAATAGTATATAATGGTCAACTTTAAGACTATAATAATTAGTAGAATGCATTATCAGCTGCGAATATCACATAAGAATCAAGGCTTTGTCAGCTGTCAGTCTCATCAATCTACGCATTGGAGAGGTACACGATGAAAATTGGTCTCTATCAACATGGCATGAACTGGGACTGGGGAAAAGTAAGGGATTATTGGCTTGAAGCAGATAAACTGGGCTTCTACTCCGGCTGGATGATGGATAACGTCGTCTACGAGGATTTACATACTGGCGATATGCTGCCGGTATGGGAAACATGGACTGTACTATCGATCCTCGCGGAAATTACCGACAACATTAGAATAGGCCCGATGGTCACCCCATGCCGTCGCAGAAATCCCTGCCTGCTTGCCAAACAAGCGGCCTGTATTGATCAGATCAGTGGTGGTCGGCTGGATCTTGGCATCGGCACAGGTGATGACCCGATGTACTTCGTTCCCTGGGGCCAGGACTACCCCAAGGCCCCGGATAGAGTGAAATACTTGAGCGAAGAAATTGAAATTATTAAGAGAATTTGGACCGAGAAAGAGGTTGATTTTGAAGGAGAATACTACACGCTGAGTAAAGCAACGGCCGACCCGAAGCCAAAGCAAAAACCGCACATTCCGGTTTGGGTCGGACTAGTCATGGGCCGTAAACTCATGCCCAAACTTGCTGCCAGGCAGGCGGATAGAATCAACATCTATAACGCCAGTGACCGAGCCACCCAAGAGCTGCTGGCTCTGGTTAGAGAGACCTGCGAGGAAATTGGTAGAGACTACCGCTCAATCCCCAAGTCTCGCAGTGTGAATATCATCATGACCGATGGCACATTTGACGTAAACACCTATCGAACTGTGATTGATGGAGCAATCCCCCATGTCATCGGCACGCCCGAAGAGTTATCTCGAGAGGTTACAGCCACTCTCGATGAACAGTTTGCACGGGTAAAAGCTGCAGATGAACATGAACTGCATTCCATCTACTCAAGAATAACTGAGCGTCACGTCATAGGTACGCCTGCAGAAATCGCAGTCGAACTTCAAGAGATTGCAGGCGAGGAATTTGAAGAAGTGATTATTCACGGCATCAACTCCATTGAAGATATGCACAAATTCGCCAGCGAAGTAGTGCCCAGGCTAAAAGATTGAACAGGATTATTGTAGGCTGCAAAACCTAATCTGATTAAAGCACGGAAGGCAAATTCTTATGCGTTAATATATATGTTGATGCGGGTAAATTCCCTGATATTTCCCTGTTAAATTTTACTTCAAGTTATAGGGTAGACTGGAAAACCACCGTGTGACTGAGTTTCATTGGTATACTTCCAAATAGCATGGGCAAAAATCGAGAATATTCCCTGTATTTTCCCAGTTATCAGGGAATTTGCCGGTGAGCGTGGTTAGCTCTAGACTACAACCACCGCCATTACAGAATATATCTAATTGATTATAAAGGACTTTTTAATATATCTCTTCGGCAGTCTTACTGCCGGTCTTATTCCTCTGTACGTCGTCAGACCTTGTGGAACCATTTGACCCTATTTCTAAGCGACACTTTTCTGCCGGTGACTTCTCCAGTCTAACCTGCTAATTGCAGGTTGTGTATTTTTCTCTGGGTCAGTGTCCGGTATTTCACCGCCGCACGCTGATCCAGTATTTCGTTTCGCTTGCCTTCATAGACAGCTGCGGGCATCACGTTGTCCAATGACTCATGGTATCGCTCATTATTATAATGCTCGACCCAGTCAGCAATCGCCTTTTCCAGTTTCCACGGATAGTAATATTTCTCCAGCTTGACCACGTTCTTCATTGATCGGTGATACCGTTCGATCTTGCCTTGGGTCTGTGGGTGATACGGCGCGCCACGAGTGTGTTCTATCTCCTGCTTTTTGAGCCAGGATTTGAGTTCACCACTGATGTAGCAAGGCCCATTGTCCGACAGCAGGCGAGGCTTGTGCCGTACCCGGGCTTCGGACAAGCCTGTGGCCTTCAGAGCATCTTCCAGTGTATCCGTCACATCAGCGGTGGCCATGGTCGTCGTCAGGCGCCAGGTGATGATGTAGCGCGAGTAATCATCCAGAATCGTCGACAGGAAGTACCAGCCCCAACCCACCACTCTGAAATAGGTAAAATCGGTCTGCCACAGTTCATGTACCCGGCTGGTCGGGTGCTGGAATTTATCCGCTGCTTGCATCACCGTGAACTGTGGGCTGGTGATCAGGTCGTGGGTCTTTAAAATACGATAAACACTGGATTCAGACACGAAGTAGTCGTGGCTATCGGTGATGTGCCAGGCCAGCTCTCGGGGCGTCAGTTCAGGCCGATCTAGCGCGACCTCGACGACCAGACTGCGAACTGCGTCCGGTATCCGGTTCCAGTGACGCCTTTAGACTCGTCCCTGCTTGGCAAGGCCATCCAATCCACCTTTCTCGTAGGCAGCATACCAGCGATAAAAACTGGTGCGACTGACCTTGATCTCATCCAGCGTCCGACGGACAGACAGTTCTGAATCCTCAACAAGTTGAATGATGGCCAGCTTTTCCGATGCGGTGCGCATCATTCGTCGTCCAAGATCACACCCTGCCCAGTCAGACTTTTTTTGAGCCAGTCATTGCGCAGGTACAATTCGGCGACAGCCTGCTTTAGATCGCCATTCTCACGCTTGAGGCCGGTGACTTCATCAGTGTTGGCTTCGCGCACCGTGTCGCCCGACAGGCGCTTCTTGCCGGCCTCAAGGAAGTCCTTGCTCCAGCGATAATACAAATTGGGATTGATGCCCTCACGGCGACAAAGCTCAGCGACTGAACTCTCTCCCCTGAGACCATCCAGGACGATACGAATCTTCTCCTCGGTGGAGAACTTGCGGCGGGTGTTGCGACGGATATCCTTGACCGTCTTTTCGGTGTTTGACATGCTCATGGTGATACTCCTCTGCTTCAGTTTAAAAGTAGCAGATGTATCTCTTAGTGAATCAGGCCATTTGGTACCATAGTGGCTGACGTCGCACAGTGGGTTGCGATGGGTGTGTCACTTATTTGTCACTAGAACACCCCCCAGGGAGGGGGTGCGGCTTGTTCATTAGCGTCACATGCCACCCCCGCAGTTCACTTCCAGCTCACCGCCGTCTTTAGCGGGCGTCCAAGGGCTAGAAGAATTACACCACCGGGGGCCCTTCTCACACTGGGCGGCCGAGCCAACACAAAAACAAGGAGCCATCGCGCTCAGCTTATGTCCCTCTTCCACATTAGCAGTAAAGGTACCATCTTCTGAGATATCTTTGACATATCCACCGGGCGTCGGAGCGGATGAGGAAGCGCTTGGGGGTCAGTTTATGCGAGCGGCGCCGGAAAACCTGGCGGAGGCAGTGGGAGAGTTCATGGGGGCGTTGGAACACTATCACCCGCATGATGAAGATTGCTGGTATCTACCACTGATAGGCGTCGATCCTGCACATCAAGGAAAAGGCCTTGGTGCGGCTTTGATGAAGCATGCAACCGATCTGATCGACAGCCAAGGCGCTTTGAGCTACCTGGAGTCTTCAACGCCTCAGAACATCAGTCTGTACGAGCGACATGGATTCGAAAGCACCGGCCAGATTTTGTTTGGAGAGGCCAACAATATCGCCACGCCAATGGTTCGCGACAGACGTTAACCCTACACCTAACCTTCGTTCGCGGCGTCATGAACCTGGTCAAGATGTATCCCCATCCGGAGCATCCAGACGATCCGAGCCGCTCGCTCACGCGGGTCGTTCACTATTTCGACCAGGAGCTGATCGACCAGGTCGAGCAGGCGGACGCAGACGAAGTGTTCAACGCCGAGAATGCGTACGAGCACGAAGGTGAGACGCGGCCAGTCCCAACCCTCTCTACCATCACCAAAGCATTCGCTAACGAGGAGGACTGCTGTCAGCGCGGACGGGCAAGGGCTCAGCGTTGTACCGGCAGCACGCCCCGCTCGGTCCCGGCCTCGTCCCGGGGTTTGCGCGGTTGCGCCGGCACCTGTCTACTCCCGCCATGACAAAACGTCAGGAGCGGCGCTGTGCACGGCGCAAGCCGCCCGCAGGGCCGCGCATAGGGATGGGCGCAATGAGCAGGCATTCAAAAGGGCTTGAGACCGGGTCAGCACGCCGCTTAATCGCGCTTTTTTTTTCGTCTCCCGGCGTTATCATTTGTATCATCAGCCTCGCCGGTTGCGCGGGGCCGTGTGGAAAGCCACTCGTACAGTTCCCGTTTCTGCCACCGTGTGGCCCTCGGTCCGATTCTGATCGGCTCGGGGAATTTACCGGCTCTCATCAGGCGATATATCGTCGAGCGTGATAGTCCGAGCATTTCCTCTACCTCAATTCTTCGTAGCATAATATTTTCCATAAGTATTACCTTATTTTATTGGTACCCTACATAAGATCGTCCGCATTTTTTGACTGTCAAGGTTTTTCGGGAAGTTTTATAAATGTTTTTTCTACGGCAACCGTTCTGGTTGACGGCCACAAGCAACCGGTCGAACCCGGCCCCGGCATACCACAGGCACGGCGCGCCGCGGTGTCGCCGGTCAATCCTGCAGCAGCGGCGCAACGGCGTTAGCGCTGGCCACGTAGTGTGCCCACTGCTCTATGAGATACCGCCGCACCAAATCGATCTCGCTGATATGGTAGCCGGTACGGATGTGCAAAATCACCTGGATCGCGTCAATCAGCCAGTCAATCTCAGCGTCCATGCGAAGTATTTTGACATGGTTCAGCCATTCAATATTTTTTGTATACGGACAACATATACATCCAACATGTCCATCACTCTCAATAGTCGCCTGAAAAAATCCTTAAGGATAGGCCGCCATGACAATGCCTGGAGAGGGAGTATAAGTCCCATTCAATGTACTGATTTCATTTATATTTCTTCCTATGTGCTAGGCTTTCCCCACGAATTTAACAACATTTTGCTCCCGCCATTCATATGTACCACAAGCAGTACAAGGGCATGTCATGACTGAAAATTCCTCACCACCTCCTCGTTCTTATGCCACGAACCGTTTAGAAGGTCACACTTTCAATCACTTCTAACGATACCCTATCTTGCAGTCTGCTTGATTTAGATTTAAATGATGTCCAATACAAAACCTCAAAAAACTTGGTAATTAACCTTATTCGTAATTACCGGTTCAATATGGGGAGTTTTAAACCGGTATTGACAACATGACTAAACAAAGTGTTTGTGACATTAAATCGTAGGAGTGACCAGGATTGAACCAGAACAATAAAATGCCTGGGATGGCAATACAGTAATATAAAGGACATTATGCACCTTTTAAATTTCGTCCTAGGAGACGTTACTTGAAGACACAGTTGATCACCATTGAGAACACCTCGATGAGCCGGATATCGCACCGGATCACCCCGGTCTTGTTCAATGACTCAGACGAAACCGAAACTCGGTTCTGGGAATTCTATACCCCCAACATCCGTAACCCGAACACGCGCATGGCCTACCTGATGGCCGCGTACCGGTTCGCCGACTGGTGTGAGGCCAGAGGCCTGGCGCTGGACCGGGTCGAGCCGATGGTCGTGGCTGCCTACATCGATCAGCTGACGAAGGCCTACGCTCCGGCGACCGTCAAGCAGCACCTGGCGGCCAGAGGACCTCTCACTCGATGAGATCGAACGGATTCACATCTAACCTTAATCAAGGTGCGACACGATCGCATGCTGATCAGTCCTGTCTACACATGGCATTGACTAAATCCCCTTGTATGTTCTCCGAAACTCAGGTGGCGTCAAATCCGCACCTCTAGGCAATCGCATCTTCCGAATACACTTCCTCGGTACATATCGGGATGTATTGTCCATGTCGGATTTGCGCCCTGAGCTACCAAAGTCCGGTGGACAATGCCGACCAATGATTTGGGTTTCGTTGGGCCAGTTGGTGACATCTCTGCCTCGTTGAACTTTCCAGTCCCTACAACGATGCAAGTGGCAATACCGTCAATCCAATGCTGTTCGCCATGTTGTTCCAAGCGTAGGCTGCCAAGGTTGGAAATTCTAAATCCCAACCTGTTGCCTGTATTCAGCGTGTTCGAGAGCTGCGGTAACGGGTAAAAACTTTGTCCGCGTGACGTAATTACTGGGATCCCGTGCAGCACGTCAATTGCATCGTAGTCAAAATCACATAGCGAGTAACTCGCTAGAACCGAATCCATTGGTGAGAGGTGACCTTTCAATAAATCAACTTGTTCCGATAGCCAGGAATCCACCACGCTTCTTGGTGCAGCTATCTCTCCGGGATCCCGCTTTGCACTACGTGGCAGGTAGTCGATCAACCCGACAAACGAGTCACCCGAGTAGTGTTCGTCTCGAGCCGTTATTCCGCCGACGGACTTAGCTGATAGGAAATCGCACGGACCCGCCCGAATAGTGCTTATCGCCGCCAATCCATAACAGGTGTTGCTATCACGGATCTCTCGTAATCGCTTCGTCAGCGGGGCCACGAGACCCGCTGCTCGTTCATTTACCCCAGCTGAAACAAACGACAGCTTGCGAAGCCACTCCTCTTGATCTTTCAGATGGGGAGGAAATCCGTTATGGATTTGAATTCGTTCCCCGTCGGTGTCGACGGAAACGGGAACATCGATACCGCTGACCAATGCCGCCACGTAAGCGAGAAACGGCACGTAAAGATCTTCTTGTCCGACTATGTTACGTCGAATTCTCAATCTAAGAGGGTCAGAAACCACCTTTGGCTTGAGCACCAGTTCTACTCGGGTGCAGACGCCCATTGAGAAATCGACTGGCTTTACCTCAGTAAGTGTAGGACGTAACGAAAGACCATTGGCGAACGACAAGCACCGAACATTCTCTAGGCCCCGGTCGAACCGTCTTGAGAATACGCGTACACTGCTTGCCGCCATGAAAATCGAAAAGAAACCGATGCCAAAACGGCCTCTTGGTGAATGTCCTGCAGCATGGAGTCCCGGAAACTCCCGAGAGGCGCGTTCACTTGCCCAAAAACTGCTGCCGAAGTCCAAGAGCTCATCGCATAACGTCCTGGTAGACATGCCAACACCGTCATCGTCTAGCTCTAGGATATAGTGATTATTCCTACTGTTACGACGAAGCGTTATATTGATGTGACCAGTGAAGTTTGGTTGCCCACCAATCAGTCGCCTTGCGGATATGGCGTCTGCGGCGTTTTGGACTAACTCACGCAGCGCAATTTTGAGACTATCAGCGCCCGCGCCATATAATTGCTCACCACCAAGCCTTCCAACCAACGCAGCCACGTCCGACACATGGACGGAGGAATTCGTCGGTTCCCAACCATCAGTCTGAATATACTTCGCGAGCTCTCTTACATTGCCCGCGGCTGCAACGCTCCTACGCGCGAAAGTTTGTCCGGGCCTTGAAGAAAGAGCTGAATTACATTGCTTCAACTCCTTGTCGAGTTGACCCACTAAGTCAAAGGCAACCCACCATCCTGCTGCCTCACTCTCCTGGAATGGTGCAGTTGAGGCGACGACAAGTTGCGACGGATCGTCATGCTTGACCATCAACTGACCCAGATGGTTCTGTGCGATCCAGTGGGCTCGAGATGTGGCGTTCATCTCGAGTATTTTTAGCAGGAAGGTCGGAGCTCTGGACGAGTCGACGTGCCCAGCGTCAGCTGCCCTGAGCAAGCAGGCAATCAGAAGAGGGTCTGCTGTCCATTCCTGGCGAAGAAAAGCGGCTGGTGGCCGTGGAACCGAGAACCGTTCTGCCACATCATCTATGTTCCAGTGATGAGAAGAGGCAATTTCGCCAATCAGTGGTCCATACTGGTTTCTCAGGTCTACGTCGTCGATGATGTACTGTGGGCACCCCTCAATATCCCATGGTTCAATCGCAAGGTTTGCCGCTCGCAGCGCGTGTAAGTTTCTCAACGCCTCAAAATCAACTGCAGCTAGGTCAACTACGCTCTGATTGGCCCGTAGTCTGTTATGAGCATCCTTCCATTGGACCGTCTCCCGTACAGCGGATTGCCCTCCAGAGTACGCTTCAAAGCAGAGCGCGGCATCGTGCAACAGGACGGCGGTCCCGAACAAATACCCTTCTAGCGGGTTGAGAGAGAATTTGTCGCCGACGATGGTGCCCGCGACGGTCCAGAGACCGTCCAAATGTGACAAGTCGTGCATCGTCAATGTAGGGAGACTGGACGCAATTCTTGTTGTTAGTTGGCCAACGCGGTCCCGGGCGCCATAAAGAGATGTAATCAATCGATTCACCCTCTGGTCCTCGGATTCGGTAAATGTTCGCCGCCATAGCTGCGATTCTTCCATTGCGTTCGTCATATTTTAGTCCTAACCAGCCCTCAAATGCCTCCTCGGCAGTGCAAACGTCGCCAATTGTACCGCGTACTGCCAAGCGCTTCCGCACATGCAAGATTCGAGCTAGTACTTTATCTTAAAACACTGCAAAAATGTCGAGGATCACCGCTCGTTTTCTGCGCACCCATTTAAGAAATGGGTATGCTCTTACCTGATTTAAATACCCGACATCCGGGTGTCCCGTCACCAGGTCAATATCTTTAGGTAGATCAACCTCGGCCACGGATTGATTAGTCAAGTATTAACTCCTGATAAATAATTCGACTATTTGTCTCCAGTATATTCATTTCTAGTCCGGCGTTTACCTGCCAGGATACCAGCGGTTTTTTTTCGTTCTCCTACTTAGCTTCTGCTACAATTACCCTACCCCAATCAGTGGCTACACTACCTCAAACTCCTGGGGATAGAGAATGCCTGCACAGCCAGATAAAGATCTCTAGCGGGGTCATCATTCTGACTAAACAAATACCGTACATGGGTTTCACTGACCTTTTGCAACTCTTTTTTGTGGTTTGGATGATCTGAAACAGCAGTCGCAAGTTTAGACAAGGTTTCTGTAAAATCTTTGGTTCTACAGAACGCCAAGAGCGCCGCTTTGGTGTCTCTCCAAGTTAGATAACCAAGAATTTGATCTATCGCTTTGAGTACCGATGCTGGTCCTGTCCAAAACTTGCATTCCGCGATAAACACATTTCGCCCATCTGCTCGAATTAGAATATCCGTTTTGCCATTTGCATTAAAAGTCTCTCCGGTTGCGTCACCTTGATAATGTCCGTTCAAGTTAACCAAAATTAGGTCACGGATTTGCTCTTCCTTCATATGAACGAAAGTGCTTGGGCTACGCTCAATATTTTGCGACATGTTGTCGATCACATTGAGAATGTAGTCGTACTCCTTATCTGGCAACACCGGCTCAGGCCGGAATGCCTCTTTCGGTGAAGGGGGTAATTCGACTGGCCGTTTTTTCCTAACTACCGGAACGACACTGGATACTGCGGAGTCTGGACGCCTTTTAATTGGTATTCCAAGAGCGCTTACCATGTCGGCTTGTTCGAGAAGACGGTTCTTACGGGAACGAATACACTCCTCTGCTACACTCGTAATGCGAGCGTTCCATTCGTTGCAATCATTCTCTACCCACTTTAATTGGTCTTCAATTCGCTTAACTGTGGAATCGATTTCCCCCCGTATACGCTGGGCATCTGGTTTTACATCCTGAAAGGAGATCAAAACATTCGAGCCAGAAACATGACCACATGGTGGATTCAAATTGAAGTTCTTGGCTTGAAATCCGAATAACTTGCCATCTCCCTCGAAGGGAATTGCCACTGTCACATAAGAACCGGGAATTAACTTCGAACTGTTTCGGTCACGCACATAGTTATCAAATCGCCTGCTGACATCGATGTTTGTCTCCCCTTCGCTATCGATGTAAATCTGATCGAGGAGGAGCCGGGGTGGGTCAAGAGTGTATTTCTCCACGAAATAAGTGACCAAATCCGATTCACTGGATGCAAGAATTCTATTACGTTCCCACTGCTCCACCTCATCTCTTATCCTGAGCTCGTACCCACTTATCATTGCGGAAAGATTTTTTCCGTAAAATAGTAAATCGCTTCTTGACATGTTTCTTCCAGTTGCTTCTTCTACATTATCCTGTATGGCATGCTGGAGAACATGTCCAACAACCATTAGATTGAGGATGAATCCGTTTTGCCGCCATGACCGCAGGACCACATGTTGTAAAATTTCCAAGATAAGTTTTATCGACTATCAGCGGGAAGTAAGGACAGCTATCAGTATGTACTTCGTGGTCCCAATTTGGTTGCATGTTATTGTTTACGTAATAGAATGCCATTAAATTTCTCCATTTAATAAAGTTTATAATAATACAGGTTATAATCCCTAGCAGGCCAGATTGCTTCCTCCACAACGACCGGCCGCTTCTTTTCCCACAGTATGACCAGCCTGATGCAAATGGAGTGGGACCTAACCGTGGAGCGCACCCAAGTCAGATTGGAGGCGGCCCGCCGTCAAATATAGGAATGTTCTGCTATAAATGCCTATAAACTGATGATGGTCGGGTGTACCCCGCCAGCCCCAGTCTTGATCCGGAACCATTGTTAAGGTCTCGGTCACGGTGCTAGCCAAGTTGATGGTGGCTGTAGGTTACGACGAATGATTCAAATAAGAAGAAGTGATTCGATGCATTGAACGGGAAGCATCAGTGTCATAGGGTCAATATGCGACACCCGGAAACCGTATCTCAGGTAAAAACGCCTGGCATCTTCTGAAATAGCGTGTACCAGCACCGCCCGAACGCCTGCATTCCGTGCAACAGCCAGTGTGCGTAAAAAGGCATCTTTCAACAAGGCTGCGCCCAGGCCTTGACCCTGCATTGCATGTTCAACGCCTAAACGACCCAATACCATCACGGGAACGGCTTCCGGCATGTTGCGGGCTATCGCCGCCGGAGCGCTGATTCGCTCGACACTCCCACTGGCAAGAGCATAGAACCCGACCACCCGCTTACCCTCACTGATAACAAACGTTCTGTTGGCGCCACTGTCCTGGTTTTTCAGCGCATGCTTTTTAAGCCACTCATTGAGTGCTTCATTACCACAGTCAAACTTCAACAGCAGATGACTGTCAGTCAGAGGCTCCGGGGCTTTGGCTACTCCCATGGAGAGGGAGAAGTCAACAGGGATTTCAGCTTCTCGTTAGCAGGCGTCGGCGCTTCCAGGGCTGCGGTAAAGGCCGCAAAAGCATCGTCATCAAGTTGAAATAGACGTTGATTAAGCAATACATTTTCCGCTTCCCGACAGGCAACGTCCAGGATAAAAGCGCTTCTGTCCTTGTTAAGCATTGCAGCAGCCTTGGTCAAGAGCGCACGCTGACCAGGTTCAACGCGCATGTTAATAGGGGCAGTCTTGGACATAATGATTAATCTCGTTGAATATCGTGATGCGATACATTTTAGTATAGCTATCAGATATACGCAAATGTTCCGTGATTTCTGACTGTCCACGCGGCGATGTACAATCTTATTGACCCCCTTAACCTGATCCTCCCGCCGTTAACGCAGGCGACTATAAAACGAAGGACTGCGGCTTCACACCACCGACAAAGCACATCCGGGCCGGCATTGCGCGGGGTTGAACAAGGCGAGCGACTGAGCAATCCGTTGTGACAATTTGTAACATTCAAAGTCCCAACAAGATCACCGGACTTTGTAATCGATCGACTATTTCAGTGACTTACTGGCGCGGAAAAGATTCCTCTGCCCCCAACCAGTTTCATGCTCGGTCAAACGCTCACGCTGGATTCCCGTTGTTAAGGGAATGGGGTCGATTGTGCACATTGTGCGACCTGACCTCTTCGACACACAGAGGCGTCAATTACAACGTCGTGCCGGGTAAGCCTGCGTATAATAACGGTTGAATACCTCCGCACGATAGCTGACAGCATAGTTACGTAGTCTTGTTAGTGTTCAGCGAGATATGAACAAAGTCTATTCGTATTTCGTCTTGTTGAGAGGATTACGTGTGTGTAACGACGACATGTTCATCAATTAGTTGGAGGGCTGAAAATTGGTTCCCGGTTATATAAACACTTTACAGATACCATATACAAGCCATGACTTTCCAAACGGAACCGTTGCAGACACGGGGGTTCTTAATACCAACTGGAGTGAACTTATTTGGGCCGCGCTCACCGTGGGCAGACCAAATATGGCGTACGTTCTGGCCCACGGGGATGCTTCGTACTACGAGGCCATGTTCAGGCTATCACTCGTGTGGATGGCACTAGAACAATGTCCATGTTGTGGTTGGCTAAAGCGTACGGATGCCTTTCGATCCTTAGATCCTACGGAGAAGGGCGCGGTCAGCTACTTTCTTGGATTGGCAATATGCAAGCTATTTGCGAGCCACTTACTAGATACACCTTGGCTCCTCCACCTCGACGTATTTCGCAACCAGTTGGATCCGCTCTTACTGGGTGGACGGTCCCGACCCGACCTTGTTGGGCAGAATATGATGGGCAAGTGGCACGCGTTCGAATGCAAAGGCAGGTCGACAGTTCCGAGTGCGGAAGATAAACGGAAAGCGAAAGAACAAGCAGAACGCTTAGTGTTTGTAGACCAAGTGAGATGTTCATTGCACGTGGGGGCGATTTCTTTTTTCCGGCAGGACATGTTGGAGTTTTACTGGCGCGACCCTAATCCAAAGGATGAGGAGAAATCAGAGTCTATTCAGGTGAGTGTTCAAGCAGGTGACTGGCGCCACTACTACAAGCCGGCACTAGCACTATCCGTCACGAACGAAATGAATGCACAGATGGAGGGCCGCGCCGATGTCGATATCAAGATTCACCACGCGTTGCGTGATTCGCTGCTGGCCGAAGAATGGATCGAGATTCGACCTCGGGTACGTGAACTCGCATCCGAGTTGGCAGATGACGGATACCGTCCGGATGGTCTAAAGGTTTTAGCAGGGGAGTCGTGGTCACAGGAACGCGGGAGGTAGCATATCTACCAGTAAACTGCTTGGGCTGTTTAGCGAACGGTGATCGATGCGATGCTGACAATTTCTGTGTGGCGGAAGTGAACAGTGTCTTGGTTAAGAGAGAGTTGCAAATGAGGTTAATGCCTGGTAGCTATTACTGGTCGACAAGTGTGGAAAAATGATGCAGAATTTGTGCCCGTTTTGTTTATTGTGTCCTTTCCAATTGAAGGCGACCCCTTACCAAGCAGGCTGGTTGAGAATGGGTGACATTCGCGAATATCGGAAAAGATTCGTAATATCAGCGGCTTGATTTTGTCATATTCCTTTTGCGAATACTCTGGCGTTGTCTCCAACTAGATACTTCTCTTGCCAATTGTTGCCCATCCATGGCAGCTTTTTCAGCACCTTTAAGAAATTCTTCAGTTGTTTCAACTTGCGCTTTACCATGTGGGAATTTTACAAGTTTATGTATGTATTTATTTCGTTCTGATCGCCATTTGTCGACCCTATAAATTAAGTCTGAGCACTCCTCCCACCTGCTTCCAGGGTTAATGACGGCAAATCTCCACAGCATTATGAGTTGGTAGAAACCACACTTATAAATATCTGCTTCACTAACGGCGCCGACACTATGTAAAAAGCTACAAATTCTGTCGCTAATAATACTTTCCACGATTGTTATCGCCTCGAAATATGAGTCAGATAAAATTGCATCGCCAATTCTTTTGTAGGCTTCTTGATATCGAGCCTGCTTTATATTGTTCATATGTCCATTATCCTATGATGAGATCAACGATGTAAAAGATGTGTTTTTCACTAACCTCTTACCTGATGCTATCTTAAACAAAAAAGGATATGAGAGCATATTTAAGAAACTAGAATCTATTAATGTGCCCAAGCTTGCGCCAAGGTCTAACTGAACCGCCCCGGGATTCCCGGAGACCCGTTGGTTTGAGGCATACCGCTTTTCATGACTCTTTGAATTAACTCAGTGGTAAGAAGTGGTGCCTGACGATAAAGACAAATCCCAACGTGAAGTCCAGATTTTTCGTGAATTCATCACCCGCACCGGATTACCAATCGATCCTTGTTCTGTGGAAAAACGCCACCCGAGAGAGCCGGATATTCTCTGCCAGGTAAACAAGACTGAATTCGTTGCGTTTGAGCTCGTTGAAATATGTGACGAAACCCTTGCGAGGGCCATGAGCGAACTACAGAAACAGGATGATCCCCAGTCGGAATATATGCGGCCTGGAGACCCTGTATGGCGTATCCTGACTAAAAAGCGGTCCAAGAAATACGAAACTTGCCATCCCATCGAGTTGCTCGTTTATGCTGGTCGGTCTTTCGTGCCCCCCGATCAGATTATTTCCAAAATAAAGCGGATATTCTATCGGCTTGGCACCTACAGGCGCGTCTGGTTCATGGGCCGGCCAGGGGAAACCTGTGGATGCGTTATTGGATTACCCGAACACTCATAGCATCGGCCTGCGCTTCGGACCCGAGCGCAACCCGCAATAACGATTTGAATTAACCCTGGAGAAAGAAATGAAAGAGACTGTATCAATACCGTTGATGTTCCCAACTAGAACATCTGCTGAGAAACTAAAAAGTCAAAAAATCAGTGGGCTTTCATAAATGAATGAATATCTTATTCCAGCGATTGTCATCCTTGCCGGCAATTTATTTTCCGGTTCCCCTGGATCAAACCGATGGGAATACGTTACTGCTATATTTGGCTGGGTAGCTGTAATTTCATTTCTTCTATGGGTAATTGCTATCGTTGTAAGTTATGTTGATACGATACCAATGTGGGTGAATCAGATTCTTCTTCCAATATTTATTTTTTGTCTTCTGCAAAGTGTTAGTCGAGGCTATGAGCGTATTCTAAAGCCAATAGTCGATCTATGGATGGGTCCTGCAGATCGAGAATAAACAATATCCATAACTGGAAAACAATTTAATGGCAAAAGGTAACGATGGAAATTATCTTCAACACTGTATAGAAGTCGAAGCAGCAGTTCTCCTTGCACAAATGGATGCGCAGGGACGACTTCATATTGCACTTACGCATGGAATGGCACCGTTTGAGTCATTTGATGTGCCGTTTGATAAGAGAAAACCAAGCGGTACACGCCATAAACTTATTAAGAATAAGTTGTCAGCTTCAAAAAAACCACAGCAAGGTGATGACCCGGCAGTTGTGAAAGCATACCGTAAAACAATGGCATCTGAGAACAGCTATCCCAACTCGGCAGAATTGTTTAAGGCAATGCTCGGAATGGAAAATCTATCTGGTGGGATTACGGAAATTGACAGGATGAAATGTGACTCTCTCTCCTCAGCCTGGCTTAATTCAGGCGTTAAGACCTATTGTTCGTCATGGCGCGAGCAAGTACACCGAGAAGGCATATTAGCTTGTCCTAAAGATCTTCAGACACCATGGTTATTCACAATGGATCCGATGACATACGTTGAAGAAGGAAATATGGACGACAACAATCTTCACCGTGCTGATATCGGAATATTATCCGGTGTACTCAGTAATTTTTTTAGTACCGGAAACCCTGGGATTGCAGTTATGTTTGTATATAACGTAGGTGTGCAGTCTAACAATGCACAATATCAATTTGCGAAATTTATGAGAGATTTGAAGGAAAACACCGTTGACAGTATCTCAGATATTGATGAAGTTGCTGTTTCTTTTTACTCGCTTCCACATATAGGTGGAAACCGTAACCTCGCAGGATTAATTCATTCTTCTCAGATCGATCTTTCGTCCAATCTCATATCGGCTGGCGTGGAGCTTGATATAGCACCAGGACGGAAACTTGATATATAGTAGATTGACTAAGTATTAACAGGTTATAGCATAGCGTTATTCCAAATGCCTCAGCTCGTAGGAAACGTCCCAAGGTTCTCACGGGGATAATGCCACGCATCTTCTTTCATATAGGCATTTATTGCACAGAATTCCTATATAGGAAAGTTCTGCTATAAATGCCTATAAACTGATGATGGTGGGGTGTACACCGCCAGACCCAATCTTTATCCAGAGCCAGCGTTGCGGCGTGTACGCATAAAACGTAAAGGTCTCATTCACGGCGCTGTCCAAGCTGATGGTGGCTGTAGGTTACGACGAATGATTCAAATAATCAGCTTACCTGTTTCAATAATCTGCAGCTTCGTGTCAGAGGCGACCCCAACGTTCAAGCACCGGGTCATATCTAATCCACATTTCGTCTGGTTGCGACTCACTTCTATCTGTCACACTGGCATCAATAGCGTCCTTGTACGCCCTCGTTACGAGAAGGGGGGAATCGGGATAATTTTCCGACCCCTCAAACTCCACCTGGTAAAGTTCATCCGGAATGTGTCCTTTGATGTGGGGTTCGTCTCTATAGGCATACCAAGGCTTGTCAAACTGGTTCTTTGAAACAACCGTTTTCTGTCCGCCCGTTTCGTGGATGGTGACGGTTTCGTCTTGGCGCATGTTATATATCCTCACAGATTGAGTTAGTTGTCGCGTGACAGGCGACGAGCCAGTGACTTCGACTTCATGATTCGTTCAACAGAGAGAGGGTGAGTGATGCAGTATCCTCTGCAAGCACCTCTTTTTCTGATCGGGTTGTCACGTAGTCTAACGGCACCTTCCGGATCGTAGCCGGCTTCCACGGCCCAGATAATGCCCAGGTAGTCAGCTTCACGTTCGTTGTCACGTCGGTATCTGGCACTGTCAACATTCTGCTCATGTCTAGACGGTTTGTCCTTGTGCTCTGCACCGTGGTCAAGCCTGAGATGGGCTAATTCATGACCGATCAGTGCCGCGGCCATGTGCACGTCAGTCCCAAGCATGTCCAGCATTTTGAAATTGATACCGATAACATTGAATACTTGGGCGGTTTCGTTGTCTGTGTATCGGAAGAACGTTGTACCCTGCATGTAGGCTGTTTTCTTGCCGCGATATTTTCGATATGAGATTTTGGCTTTTTCAGAATTTATGCTCAGTCTCTTTCGGCCTGCAAATGCGTTGGCAAACTCACCTCCGTCAACGATGAATAGCATGGCGTCTGTTTCAGCGGCTTCTTCCATGGCCCTCGCCACAGAATACAGGTAAATCAGTTGTTTTCTTTCGACCTTTTTCAGGGATTTATCATGGCTGGATGTCAGATGAATGGTGTCCGTATCGGCCTTGAGCAGGTCGTTGATATGCCAGACATACGAATAGGACATGGCATATGCCTTACCCGATGTAAAAAGCAGGAGACAACCAATCAGACCAGCTTTGCACTTTTTGAAATTCGCACCCATGCTACAATCCTAGTTG
This sequence comes from Gammaproteobacteria bacterium, assembly GCA_965208655.1. Lineage (GTDB taxonomy): Bacteria > Pseudomonadota > Gammaproteobacteria > Eutrophobiales > Eutrophobiaceae > JAAXHV01. Next base: position 172,838 of record CBDBPJ010000003.1, on the reverse strand, counting down.
TGCGTTATTGGTTTGACAAGCATAAAACCACGTTGACCCCCTCCCTGTAACCTGATCCTCCCGCCGTTAACGACGGCGACTATAAAACGAAGGACTGCGGCTTCGCACCACCGATAAAGTACATCCGGCCAGTATTGCGCGGGGTTGAACAAGGCGCTCAACTGATCAAGCTGTTGTGACAAATTGTAACATTCAAAGTCACCACAAAATCACTGACTATTGTAATAAATTAACTATTTCAGTGGTAGACCACATGCATGGCTCGTCGCGATGTCGGCGGTCAGCTAAGCAACGGCGGCGGCCCGGCGTCAGTGCCGACCAAGTATTGTGCCCACTGCTCCATGAGATTCCGCCGCTTGACCAGCAGATCACTGCGCGCATAGGCCTGCTCAACTGCCGAACCAACCTTGTGTGCCAGCGACAGTTCCATGACGGCATGAGCCGTGTTTGTACATTCGCCAGCCCAGTCCCGGAATGAACTTCGAAAGCCGTGTGCTGTGGTCCTGGCGGCCAGTCCATTGTCTCTCAGGATTTTGGTCATTGTCATATCACTAAGCGGTGTACCTCGTTTAACAGAAGATGGAAATATCAGATCCGAACCATCCCGCAGTATCCGGGCCTGTTCCAGCACGGCCAGCGCCGCGCCGGAGAGCGGAACGCGATGTTCAGTACCTGTCTTCATGCGGCTGGCAGGGATGCGCCACTCCCTTTTCTCAATGTCAATTTCAGACCAAGTTGCCCCGCGTTGTCAGCAAGTATGTTAAAAGTCCCCATATCAGGAAACTAAAAAGTCCCCTCAACCCGAGCATCGGGGTTACCTTCTTGTTTTGTTCAAGAACAGGAGATAACCGATGCTCAAGCGAGGAGACTATCTGATGATACAACACAAACACGACGACGGGGTGTATATCAAAGACATTGCCGGGGAGCTGGGGGTACACCCCAGGACGGTGAGTCGGGCATTGAAGCGAGGCGGTGCGCCGGCCGGGAAACGGCCGCGTGCCCGGGGCAGTATTCTGGACCCGTACAAGCCGGCGATAGACCGGTTGTTGCAGGCGGGGGTGTGGAATGCGATGGTGATTCAGCGCGAGTTGCAGGGACAGGGTTATCCGGGTGAAGTGAGTTTGATCCGGGCCTATATCCGGCCCAAGCGTCCGTTGCGTGCGAGCCGGGCGACGGTGCGTTTTGAGACTGGGCCAGGGGAGCAGTTACAGCATGACTGGGGCGAAGTCTGGACGGCGATAGGCGGACTTGAGCAGAAGGTGTTTATTGCGGTGAACACGCTGGGGTATTCGCGCCGGTTTCATGTGTGGGGCACGGTCAGTCAGGATGCGGCGCACACCTATGAGTGTCTGGTGCGCAGTTTTGCGTACCTGGGCGGTGTAACGAAGACGGTGCTGGTGGACAACCAGAAGTCGGCGGTGATTGCGCATCGAGTGGGGGAAGGCGTGCAGTTTCATCCGCGTTTTCTGGACCTGGCGGGGCATTACGGATTTATGCCGAAGGCGTGCCGGCCGTACCGGGCGCGCACCAAGGGCAAGACCGAACGCATGGTGCGTTATGTGAAGGAACACTTCTTTGTGCGCTACCGGCAGTTTGAGACCCTGGCGCATCTGAACCAGCAGTTGGAGAGTTGGTTACGGGACGAGGCGGACCCACGCATGCACGGGACGCATCGGCAGCGCGTCATAGACCGGTTTGAGGCAGAGCGTGGACAGTTATCCCCCTTACCGACGGTGCGTTTTGATACGGCTTACCGGGAACAGCGGTTTGTGGCCTGGGACGGGTATATCGAGGTGCGCGGCAACCGCTACAGTGTGCCGGCAGTGTACTGTGGTCAACCGGTGACGGTGCACATCGGCCTGGATGACCGCTTACGCGTGGTGGACGGCCAGGACCGGTGTATTGCCGAGCACCGGTTGCGCCCGGCCGGCGCCGGTTGGCAGAGTATCCCGGCCCATCATGCAGCGCTGTGGCGGGAGGCCTTGCAGGTAGAGCGACGGGAGTTGGCTGCGTACGAGGAGGCGGGACAATGGAACTGACACAATTAATGACGAAGCTGAAGTTCCAGCACCTGCCGGCACAACTGGAGACGGTGTGTGAACAGGCCGCCAAACAGGAATGGGATTATCCGGCCTTTTTAACCGAGGCCTTACGGGTCGAATGGCAGGGACGCCACGTTAACGGGGTGGACAGCCGACTGCGGCAGGCGCGCCTGCCCTGGGTGAAGACCCTGGCACAGTTCGACTTCACGTTCCAGCCGAGCCTGGACCGCAAACTGGTCAAGACCCTGGCGGGCCTGGCGTTTGTGGAACGGGGCGAGAACGTCATCCTGCTGGGACCGCCGGGAGTGGGCAAGACGCACCTGGCCGTCGCCCTGGGCGTGAAAGCCGTGGAAGCCGGGCACCGGGTCCTGTTCCTGACCCTGGACAACCTGCTCAGCAAACTGAAACGGGCCCGGGATGAGAACCGCCTGGAGAAACAACTGCAGCAATGGGTCTACCCCAAAGTCCTTATACTCGACGAAATGGGCTACCTGCCCCTGTCCCGGGAGGATGCCAGTTTGTTGTTCCGGCTCATCCAACGCCGCTATGAGAAGGCCAGCCTCATCCTCACCTCCAACAAGAGCTTCATCGACTGGGGCGAGATCTTCGGTGACCAGGTGCTGGCCACGGCGATCCTGGACCGTTTGCTGCACCATGCCACCACCCTGAATATCAAGGGTGAGAGTTACCGGTTGAAGGAGAAGCGCAAGGCGGGGTTATTGGGGCGGGCGCCGGTAATGAAACCGGAACAGTTGCCAGATACGGACTGATTCACAAGATGATTGACACAGCCATTTCTTTATCCACCAGGGGACATTTTAGAATCCTGAAAAGTGGACATTTTAATTTCCTGTTGACAGCGTACCTCACCACTGCGGGCGGCTGTCAAAACCAGAAACCGGAAACACAGTTTGCTGGCCAGGGACGAGTTGGAGGCATCTACTGTCTCAAGAGCCGCTGGAACTTCCTGGTAAGGCAGTGCCCGGTAATGTTCTTTCACTGCCGGCATGGGTGGGAGAGCGCCGTCAATCATCTCACCCGCCACGTTGTTCTCGATGTAACCGTGCGCCTGGCACCAGGACATCACGGCGCGGATACGATTGCGCTGTTTACGGGCTATTTCCGGTTTGGTTGTCCATATCGGTGTCAGGATGCGCAATATCTCTTTTCGTCCAATCTGATCGACACGTAGACCACCGATAACCGGCAGGATATGTTTATTCATGCCTTGCTCCCAGTTCCTGGCGGTTTTCTCACTCCGCCAGCGCCCCCGGTTGGCTTCGAATGCCTTCTCGGCAGCTTGTTTGAATGTGGGCAATTTGGACTTTCGCTTCAGTGCAAGCGGGTCGCCGCCGGCCCACGCAAGCTCACGATTTTGCAAGGCCAGCTTGCGCGCACTGGCCAGACTTACTTGCGGATATCCACCCAAACCAATATCATGCCGTGCACGATTTATCGTGAGTCGCTGTACCCACGATTTTGAGCCGCCGGGTGCGATTCTAAGATATAAGGTTGGGCCAGCTCGGTAAATGCCCTCTCTTTTAACGGATTTTATCTCTGTGGCAGTCAGTTCTTTTCTCATAAGCTCCTATAAGTTCTCACACATTTTTTCACACATTTTTTATGAGAATATAGAAGAATTGAAAAGAATACGCAAGAATTAATTTTACGGAAAATTCTTGTATAAATAAACAGTTACGAGTTCTTATAGGATAATACGGGAACTCGAAAAAAGGATGAATGGTGCCGATGGCCGGAGTCGAACCGGCACGCCTTTTGGGCACTGCCCCCTCAAGACAGCGTGTCTACCAATTCCACCACATCGGCACAGTCAGGAATTACAACTTTTTTATTCGGGTATAGACGGGATATCCGAATCAGGAACATCCTGCGGAACTTCGTCCAGGATAACTTCGATATCCTCAACAGGTTGCTCCATTGCTTCCGGCACGACGATATTCAACTCCCTTGCCTCCATGCTGCGCTCCTTGGCCATCCAGGCCAGGGCCAGGCTGTTGAGCAGGAACACAAAGGCCAGGGCCGTAGTTGTCTTGGTAAGGAAGTTACTGGAGCCTGATGCGCCGAAGACGGTGGCGGACGCGCCGCTGCCGAACGCCACACCGGCATCCGCGCCCTTGCCGCGCTGGACCAGGATGAAACAGATCAATGTGAAAGCGCAGATCACCTGCACTACCAGTAATAGAGCCTGTAATGTCTCCATATCTACCCCGCTGCCCGGCAGATCGCCAGGAAATCATCAACTTTTAAAGATGCACCGCCTATCAGTCCGCCATCGACGTCCGCCATGGCAAACAGTCCCGCGGCATTGTCCGCTTTTACGCTGCCCCCGTAGAGGATACGCAACTTGTCGGCAATCCGGTCATCGTGCCTGGCCACCTGCAGCCTGATAAAACTGTGTGCTGCCTGGGCCTGTTCCGGCGTTGCGGTAAGCCCGGTCCCGATAGCCCATACCGGCTCATACGCGATCACTGCGCCGCCAAAGGCAGCTATGCCGGCCCTGGCGATAACCGCCTCCAACTGTTCGGACAATACCTGTTCCGTCATGCCCGCTTCCCTTTCCTCGAGCCGTTCGCCCAGGCACAGTATAACCTCCAGCCCCTGCTCCCTGGCGTGGCAAAACTTGTTTGCCACCGTCTCGTTGGTTTCGGCGAAGATATGGCGCCGCTCCGAGTGGCCAATGATAACATACCGGCAACCGTAGTCTTTCAACATGTCTGCCGATATCTCACCGGTATAGGCGCCGTTGGCGTATTCCGATACCGTTTGCGCGCCCAGCCCGATGGCGCTGCCGGCCAGTCTATCCGCCGCCAGGGGGATATAGATGGTCGGCGCGCAGACCAGGACGTCCACACCGTCTGCCGGTAGTCCCTGCCTGAACCCGTCGAGCAACGCCGTTACGGACTCACGGCTGCCGTTCATCTTCCAGTTGGCTGCCACCAGGGGTAGTCTGTTGCTCATAACGGACGGTTTACCGGCTTGATAAAAAAGGGATGCCAAGATTAACGGAAATTACCGAAAAGTCAAAGCTGATCTGAGAGAAGTGCATCCACCTCCTCCTGCTTCAATTCCCAGAACTGACCCGCGCGCTTGTTGCGGGGCAGGCTGCATGAGCCGTATCGAATCCGGATCAGGCGGCTGGCCGACAGTCCCTGGGATTCCCAAAGGCGCCGGACTTCCCGGTTCCGGCCTTCCATGATGACTACGTGATACCAGTGATTCCTGCCCTTGCCTCCGCCATCCTTGATACTGGCAAAGCGGGCTATGCCATCCTCAAGCCGGACGCCTTTCAGCAAGGCATTGAGCTGTTCCTGGCGGGCCCGGCCCGATACGCGCACCGCATACTCCCGTTCCACCTGGTTACGCGGATGCATCAGGTCATTCGCCAGCGCGCCGTTGTCGGTGAACAGCAGCAGGCCGCTGGAGTTAATGTCGAGACGGCCGATACTGACCCAGCGTCCCCCGCGCAGCTTCGGCAGACCTGCAAAAACCGTACGGCGGCCCTGTGGGTCTTTGGTGGAGCAGATTTCACCTTCAGGCTTGTAGTAGGCCAGTACTTTCGGCCGTGATCCGGCTGTGCCCTCTTGCAGCGGGCGTAACCTGATCCTGCGCCGGTCGATTGTTACCCGGTCGTTGTCACTGAGCCTGTCTCCCGGTTGGGCCACGCTGCCGTTGACGCGTATGCGGCCCGCCTTGATCAGGCCGTCGATATGGCGGCGCGAGCCCACACCCAGGGCCGCCAGGACTTTCTGAATCCGCTCAGGCACCGCCGTTATGGTAGTCTGGTTCAGTCAGCCGCTGCCGGGCTGGTGAAAGGAATAACGTTATCCTCTTCGAAGACGCCATCCGCAGATCCCTCCCCATCCGCAGTCTCAGGGGCAGGCTGTATTTCTCCATCCTGGACCTGGTCCATGTTCTGAAACAGGTCGGGTTCGATTTGATCAAGATCCTTCAACTCTCCCAGTAACGGCAGTTCCGCCAGTTCCTTCAGGTTGAAATAATCAAGAAACCGGCTCGTCGTTGCCAACAGCTCCGGATGACCGGGAACGTCCCGGTGACCCACCACCTTGATCCATTCACGTTCGAACAGGGTGCGGACAATACTCGTACTGAGGCTGACGCCGCGGATGTCTTCAATTTCTCCCCGGGTCACCGGTTGCCGGTAGGCAATAATGGCCAGCGTCTCCAGCAGCGCCTGGGAATAACGCTGCGGCCTCTCCTCGTACAGCCGGTTAACCCAGTCGGCCAGTTCCGAACGCACCTGGAAACGGAAACCGCTGGCAACCTCTTTCAGTTCCACGCCGCGCTCGGCGTAGTCTTCCTGCAATTCATGCAGCGCTTTCCTGATTGCCTGGCGGTTGGGTTTGTCCGGCTCATCCTCGAACATGGACAACAGTTCAGTCACGCTCAGGGGGCCGTCCAGGGCAAGCAGCGCCGCTTCCACGATCTTTTTCAGTTCAGCGTAGTTCATGAAATTCCCTTGATATAGATGGGGCCGTTGGTTTCATTCTGCACCATTTCAACCAGCGCTTCCTTGGCAAGTTCGAGCAGCGCCAGCAAAACGACGATGACGCCGGCCCTGCCCTCCTCCACGACAAACAAATCCTTGAAGTCGGTAAATTCGTCCGTACTGACCCTGTCCAGTATCGTTACCATGCGTTCCCTGACGGATAATGGTTCCCGCTGGATATGGTGGTGGGAAAATACTTCTGCGCGCCGCAGCACCTCGGCAAAGGTCTGCATGATCGCATCAAGCGACACCTCGGGAGGCTGGTTGCGAATGCTCTTACCCGGAAAATCGATGATGGCGGCATAGCAGTCACGGCCAATGCGCGGTAATTCGTCGATATCCTGCGCGGCCTGTTTGAATATCTCGTATTCCTGCAAACGGCGCACCAGTTCGGCCCGCGGGTCGTCCTCTTCCTCATCCGCTTCGGGGCGCGGCAGCAGCATCCTCGATTTTATCTCGGCCAGCATGGCCGCCATGACCAGGTATTCTCCCGCCAGTTCCAGGTGCAGTTCCTCCATCAGTTCAATATAAGTCATATATTGTTCCGTGACCTTGGCAATGGGAATGTCGAGGATGTCCAGGTTCTGGCGTTTGATCAGGTACAGCAACAGGTCAAGCGGGCCTGCGAAGGCCTCCAGGAATACTTCCAGGGCATCCGGCGGGATGTACAGGTCCTTGGGGATCTCGCTTAAGGGAACGCCCTGCACGACGGCAAAAGGCATTTCCTCCTGCGTGGCGCTGCCCTGCAGTTGGTCCGTTTCCGGGTCAGCCATAATCCAGTCCCATGGCTTCGCGCACCTCCATCAGGGTTTCCCTGGCCAGGTCGCGCGCAGTTTCGCAACCCTCGTTAATGATCGCCCGTACCGTTTCCGGGTCGTTCAGGTACTCGTCGGCCCGCTCCCTGATGGGCCCCTGCTCTTTGAGGATGGCGTCTATCAGGGGTTTTTTACAGTCCAGGCATCCTATGCCGGCGCTGCGGCAACCTTCCTGTACCCAGGTCCTCACATCCTCGCCTGAATAGACCTTGTGCAGGTCCCACACCGGGCATTTTTCCGGGTCGCCCGGGTCTTTGCGCCTGATCCGGGCCGGGTCGGTGGGCATGGTTCTGACCTTGCCTTCCACACTGCGGGCATTCTCCCGCAGCGAGATAGTATTATTGTACGACTTGGACATCTTCTGCCCGTCCGTTCCGGGCATTTTCGGCGCCTCGGTCAACAGCGCGCGGGGCTCGGGGAAGATCATCTTCCCGCCGCCTTCCAGGTATCCGACCAGGCGTTCGCGGTCGCCGATACTGATATTCTGCTGCGCTTCCACCAGGGCCCTAGCCCGTTCCAGCGCCTGCACGTTGCCCTGTTCCTGGTATTTTTTCAACAACTCGAAATACATCCTGTTGTTTTTCTTGCCCATTTTCCCGGCGGCCTTCTCCGCCTTCTTCTCAAACCCGGGGTCGCGGCCGTACAGGTAATTGAAACGCCGGGCTACTTCCCGGGCCATCTCCACGTGGGCGACCTGGTCCTCACCTACCGGGACATAGCTGGCCTTGAAGATGATGATGTCGGCAGTCTGCAACAGAGGGTAACCCAGGAACCCGTAGGTGGTCAGGTCCTTGTCGTGCAAACGCTCCTGCTGCTCCTTGTACGAGGGGACCCGCTCAAGCCAGCTTTGCGGGGTGATCATGGACAGCAGCAGGTGCAGTTCCGCGTGTTCGGGAATGCGGGACTGTATGTACAACTTCGCCGATCCGGGATTGATGCCGACCGCCAGCCAGTCGATGATCATCTCCCAGACGTTTTTCTCAATGGTCTCAGGCGTTTCATACTCCGTCGTCAGGGCATGCCAGTCAACGACACTGTAGAAACATTCGTATTCGTTCTGCAACCTGACCCAGTTCTTTAGCACGCCGTGGTAATGACCAAGGTGCAAAGCGCCGGTCGGCCTCATGCCGGACATCACCCGCTGGTTAGCTGAGATTGCCAAAATAATCCTCTTTGTATGTTATTTATCCACAGATGACGCAGATTATCGCAGATTATTCTTGTTAAAACGACAAGGTAAAACGAAGCCTGTTAATCCCAATACGTAACCAGGCTGCACAAAATCTTTAATCCTTAACTCTGTGATCTACGTGTCCTCTCTGGCTTAACCCGGAATATCCTGTAAAGAGCCCAGGCCTTGCCGGACGATTTCAACCGTGTCGGAAGTCAGGTCAATGACCGTAGTCAACTCACCTCCACAGGGACCGGCGTCAATTACCAGGTCGACCTTGCGGCCCAGTTTACTGCTGATCTCCTCCGGGTCGGTCTCGGGCGTATCCTTGTCCGGCAATACCAGGCTGGTGCTCAATATCGGCTGCGCGACCAGGTCCAGCAACGCCAACAGCGTTTCATGCGCCGGGATCCTCAGCCCAATTGTCTTCTTTTTCGGGTGCTGGATGTACCGGGGCACCTGGTGGGATGCGCGCAACAGAAACGTATACGGCCCGGGGGTCAGCCGTTTTATCAGGCGAAACGCGGTATTATCCGTTTTCGCCAGCGCACCCACGGTTGCCATGGACGAACACAACAGCGTGAAATTATGCTTGTGGTTCAAGCGGCGTATGGCGAGTATCCTCTCGAACGCGTTCTTGTTGCCGGGCAGGCAGCCCAGGGCCAGGCAGGAGTCGGTGGGGTAGACAATGACGCCGCCTTGTTGCAGGATGTGCGAAGCCTGGTTTAACAATCGCACTTGTGGATTGTCAGGGTGGATTTTAAAATACTGGGCCATACACGGACTATGATATTACTTCTGACTCGATAACATGAAATTTTTCCTCGATTTTTTCCCCGGACTGGCGTTCCTGGTCGCGCTGTTCATCCCTGAGGACCGGACCCAGGGGATATACCTGGCCACCAAGGTCCTGATAGCCGCGACATTCCTGCAGATATTCCTGGGCTGGCTTATCACCAGGAAGATCGAAAGGCAATACGTCGTCATTTTCCTGGTGGTGCTGGTACTGGGCACTGCGACCCTGTTGTTGAAGGACGAGCGGTTTATCAAATGGAAACCGACCATCGTCTTCTGGATATTCTCCCTGTCCTTCCTGGCGAGTGATTACATCGGCAGCCGGAACCTGTCGGCACGGTTAATGGGACAGTTGTTCGACGCGCCGGGGAATGTATGGCGCCAGGTCAATTTATCCTTTGTGGCCTTCTTCCTGCTCTGTGGCTTTATCAATTTGTTTGTCGCCTATAATTTCAGCACGGAGGCCTGGGCCACCTTCAAACTGTTCGGTTTTCTGCTGTTGAACATCGTTTATATTGTCGGTCTCACCCTGTACCTGTCGCGCTACGCGATAGAGCAACCGGAAACGGATAAATAACGCTATGGACCGGGTCAAAACCATAACGGAAAAACTCGAACTGGCCCTGGCGCCTGAACACCTGGAGATAACGGATGATTCTCACCTGCACGCGGGTCATGCGGGCGCGGCGGGCGGGGGCGGCCACTTTTCCGTGAAAATCGTCAGTTCCCGTTTCCAGGGCTGCGCCACCCTGGCGCGCCATCGCCTGGTCTACCAGGCCGTCGGCGACATGATGCCCGGAGAAATTCACGCGTTGAGTATCAGGGCGCGTACCCCGGAAGAAGAGGCAGCATCAGGCAGCTAGCACCGATTTCATTCCGTTATGGGACATGAGCCTCTGCCTGCCCCCGGGCGATCCGGTGAGAAATACCAGTACGATATAAGGCCGTTTCTGAAGTGGCCCGGTGGGAAATACCGGCTCCTGTCGCGGATACGCAGTGTCCTGAATCCGGGTAAACGGCTGATAGAACCGTTTGTCGGTTCCGGCGCGGTTTTCCTCAATACCGATTACGATGCATACCTGCTTGCCGACGCCAACCCGGACCTGATCTGCCTGTACCGACAGTTGCTTGAAGAAGGAATTGCTTTCATCAGCTATTGCCGCAAATTTTTCAACGACAGGGGCAATACCCGCGAGACCTATTACGCTCATCGCGAAGAATTTAATGAAACCCGGCACGCCAGGAGAAAGTCAGCGCTTTTCCTGTACCTGAACCGGCACGGTTATAACGGCTTATGCCGCTACAACGGCAAAGGCGGTTTCAATACGCCGTTTGGCCGCTACGACAAGCCTTATTTCCCTGAAAAGGAAATGCAGGCATTCGTCCGGCGCTCGCAGACCACCACATTGCTGCAGGCACGTTTTGACGAGAGCATGGCAAGGGCCCGGCCCGGTGATGCGGTTTATTGCGACCCGCCCTACGTCCCGTTATCGGAAACAGCCCATTTTACCGACTACCATGCCGGAGGCTTCTCCTGGGAAGACCAGGTGCGCCTGGCAGACACAGCCTGCGAACTGGCGCGCAACCGGGTACAGGTCGTTATCTCAAACCACGACACCAGGCAGGTGCGCGAGTTATACAACGGGAGGGATGCAGAAATTTCCCGGTTCAGAGTCAGGAGGAACATCAGCAGCGACGGGAACAACCGCAGGGAAGTTGGCGAACTGCTGGCCGTATTCAAGCCCCGTTAAATTGATCGTCGTTCCGCTGGATTCCTGCTTTCGCAGGAACGACGGCCTCTATTCGCCCATGTGATAGCGGATGCCGACCTTGAAGGTGCGCCCGTACGGGTTGTGGGTGAACGGATCGTAGTTCATCTCTCTGGGCACAAACGGCGGGTCTTCATCCGACAGGTTGACGACCGACGCCCACAGTTCCAGCCGGTCCTGCAGCAGCTTGTAATTTGCGTGGAAGTCATGACTGACATGGCTGTCGATTTTCCTGTCCACGTCCACGTAATCGTCCGCATAGCTGACGCCGTAGCGGACGTTTAACGACTTCCAGGCGTAATTCAGGAAACCTCTTGCCTTCAACTTGACCAGGGCGCGCGCCAGGGACGTGGTGTAGTTCAGACGGCCGAGAGCATTGTAGGCCTCCCCCAGTTCCCAGGCGTCTATGTCATAGCGCAGGATTCTCGTCCCGTTGAAGCCGGCGCTGAACTGTCCCGGCCCCAGCGGCACGGAGTAAAGCCCGCTGAAATCGATACCGTCGGTCTTGATATCCGGACCGTTGACGATATTGATGTCGATGATCTCGACGTTGGCAGCTACCGGGTTGCCGGCGAAGGACAGCCGGTCAAAGTAGAGACTGGATACATCGCAGGGGTCGGCTGCGGCGCCGGGGCAACCGCGCGCCAGCACCGCGTTATAGGGTTCGGTCACCAGCGGTTTTTCGAAGTCGTATAACCAGTAATCGACGCTGAGTGCCAGGTGGTCCCCGTCATGGAAAAGACCGTCATGATCCATCAATACGCCTGCGTTAATTGTAAGCGCCTCCTCGGGCTCCAGTTGCGGATTTCCATTGGTGTCGATGCGCTTGAAGGCGGCGGTTGCGGCAACGTATTGAAATGAATTTGAAGAATTGGAAGATACGATCTGGTTCAGCGTCGGCCCGCGGAAGGTGGTGCCGATGGAAGCACGCAGTCCGATGCCCGGCAACGCCTGCCAATGTACGTGAAGCTTCGGATCAATGGTGGCGTCGACAGAACCGCCGTAGTCTTCGTAGCGCAGGAAAAAGTGGGCTTCCAGGTTATCGGTCAAGGGCGCTTGCAGTTCGCCGAAGAAGGAATAGATGTCACGTTCTTCATCGATAGGAAACCCGGGAGCGAGAAAACTGTATAGGCCGTTGCGGTCGGTTGTACAATCCGTTATCTCGGGACCGGCCGCACAGGGGAACTGTCCGAAATCGCTGAATGCGAGGGGGGTTATCCTGTAGCTTTCGCTGCGCCACTGGAAGCCGGCTGCGAAGTTCAATCCGCCAACCGGCAGGCTCCACCAGGGCAGGATACCGGAGATGACGGCATCCAGCACCAGCAGTGAAGTTTTACCCCTGTTACCATAATCGTCGTTCACCATGTAGTCGTAGATTTCCTGGTTGTCCAACGCCGGGTTATAGTCGGGATTCGATGCAAGACCGTCGGGAACACGCGGGTGTGAGCCCGGCATGGAATTGGAAAACGGTATCCAGTAGCGGCAAGGTCCCTGTCCGGCATGGGCCATGAGTGTTTCCAGGGTGAAAAATATCCTGCCGTTTTCGTCGTACTGGTTGGGCACCAGTTGCTCGCACTCGGAACCGGCAAGTCCCTGGCGCGCCCTGGCGTCCCGGTATACCATCGTATCGCCGGCATCATACTGCCGTTTCGATCCGGACCAGGTAGCCGCCACACTCCAGTCGTAATCAGCGAACGAGCCATCCAGGGCCAGGTTCGCCCGCCATAACCTGGTCTGCGAACCGATGCCGCGCACCGGGCCGTCCTGGCCGTAGGAACGGCCGAAGAACCAGGCTGTTTCCTGCCAGGCCGGGGGAATGCCGGCCGCAACCTGCTCCGGGTCGCCGGTCCAGCGGCAATAGTCATGGTCGCACCAGGCATAGTCGCCGTACAGGTGCGGATATTTGGCGGCCATATCCACCAGGCCGGGATTATTGGCGCGTATGGTACGGGTTTCGTCGATTAACCGGTTCGGCGGATAAGACGGCGAGGTATGTAACGAAGGAACGCGGCTGTCCGTCATAAGAAATTCCCCGGACAACGTAGTTGAATCATTCACGTCCAGGGAGAGTTCCGAGAACCACTGCCAGCGTTCAGATTTCTCTGACAGGTTGTAGAACGGGGCATACTGGAAATGGCAGAAACCGCCGTCCCTGTTGCCCAGTACGCCATTGTTGGTATGCGCCCCGCCGAGTTTCTCACAATTCGGGTCGACGATGCCGCTGGCCAGCATTCCCGTAAAACCGCCTACGGGTGCTGCCTCCCAGCGGTCCAGCGGCACTACCACTGCCGGCCGGCCGATACTGGACCAGCCGCCCAAAGGGTTCTCCTCATAAGGCACCACCGCCCAGTCTCGCTTGATGAGTTCAAGCCGGCTGCGCCTCATATGACTGAAAGAACTGACGACGTGGGCCCGGCTTTGCAGCAGGTCGGTACCGAGGATAATACCTGCTTCAGTATCGCCGGCAGATCCATCGATGCCCTTGTAGTCAGCCGAGACCTCCAGCCCTGAGAAGTCGCTGCGGGTGATGTAATTCATCACCCCGGCAATCGCGTCGGAACCGTAAGTGGATGCAGCGCCTTCCCGCAGGATCTCGACGCGTTCGAGGGCGATTGAAGGTAACATATTCACGTCCACCAGCAACTGGGCCTGGGCGCTGATGGCATGGGGCGACCAGGTGGTGCGGCGGCCGTTGAGCAGCACCAGGGTCCGGCTCGGTCCCAGTCCGCGCAGGTTGACCGTTGCCCGGTCGGGACCGGCGCCCGCCTGGAAAAAATCGAATTCACCATCCGCCCCCTGGCTGAAAGAAAGATTCTTGATGAGATCGATTATCGTTGGGGAGCCCTCGTAAGCAAGGTCATCTCTCGATAGGCTGGTGACGGGCAGCGACTCATGCGCGTGCATGCCCTTGATGTGGGAACCGGTTACCACGATTTCCTCGATGGCCTCATCCTGGGCTACTCCGGCAACGGGCAACCCCAAGGTCACGAACAGGAATAACACAACCTTGATACCTGGAGATTGATTAATCACGTTATTCGTCCACTGATCACCGATTAGTCATTCTATAAGATACAGTATATGATATATAAAATTATTTATACCTGACGCCTGAAAATCAGGGCAATCACAAAGTTCGTTCTCATACCCTTTCCTCCGGATATTGAATATAGCGGTCGAAATTGCTAGATTAGCTGCCGTTTGGCCGAATAAAACACCAATGCGACATGAAGACATATCAACACCGTCCAATCACCTGATGATTTCATGACCACTACAGATACTGCTTTCTGGTCCGGAAAAACGTTCGACGACTTCCTGTTTCGCCCGCAAAAAGGGATGACGGGGTCGCGCCGGAATATCAGCCTGACCACTGTCCTGACCGACGGCATTTCCCTGGAACTGCCCATTGTCTCGTCCAATATGGACAGCGTTACCGGCGCGGACATGGCCAGGGCCATGGCGATGGAGGGCGGTATCGGTGTTATCCATCGCGCCATGACAATCGAGAGGCAGGCTCGCAAAGTGGCGCAAATAAAGCGCAGCCAGAGTGCGGTCATCAAGCAGCCCCTGTGCCTGCCGTTGGGTACTACCATCCAGCAGGCCAGGAAGTTCGCCCATAACCATTCGATTACCGGGATACTTATCGAGACGGAACCCGGCAGCAACACACTGGCCGGCCTGCTGTCGCAACGGGACATGCCCTGGAACAGCGACTACGATGATCAGCCGGTAGAGCGCTTTATGACACCATTCGACCGGCTCGTCGTCGATGAGCCCGGTATTTCCATCGAGCAGGCGTCAACAATCCTGTTTGAACACCGCGTCGAACGCCTCCCGCTGGTCGACTCCGAACGGTACATACACGGCTTGATCACGCGCCGCGACATATTTTCCCTGCGGGAACGCCCCTACTCCAGCAAGGACGACAAGGGACATCTGCTGGTGGCCGCTGCCATCGGCGCGCGAGGTGACTACCTGGACCGATCCGCAGCGTTGCTGGAAGCCGGTGCGGACTGCCTGTTCATCGACATCGCCCACGGCCATTCCTCGGTGATGGAGGATGCCGTCGCGAAATTCCGCGGCCGCTTCGATGACGTGCCCCTGGTATGCGGCAACGTGGCCACTGCTGAAGGCGCCCTGTTCATGCGGGACATCGGCGCTGACGCGGTGAAGGTCGGCGTAGGACCGGGCCGGGGTTGCCGTACCCGTCTCGAGACCGCGGCCGGCGTGCCGCAGTTGCAGGCGATACATGAAACCTGGGGGGCGCTAGGCGATTCTATCCCCATCATGGCCGACGGCGGCATCAAGACGGACAAGGACATCTTTCTCGCCCTGGTGTGCGGCGCTACCACGGTCATGCTGGGCAGTGCGCTGTCCGGCACCGAGGAGGCGCCCGGCAGGGTCATTGAAGACCCCGTTACCCATACCAAGAAGAAGATTTACCGCGGCATGACCTCACCGGAAGCGGTACTGGAATCACTCTACGACCCGGAGAACGTGGAAGCGACGGACGCCGCGCTCGATACCCCGCCGGAAGGCCAGGAAATACAGGTGCCTTATAAAGGCAGCGTCAATGACATCCTGCACCGCATACGCGGCCACCTGCGTTCATCGATCAGCTATGCCGGCGAAGCCACGCTGCAGGACGCGCGTGCGAAGATACTCCGTAACCCGGAGAAATACCTGATACCCCTGTCCGAATCCTCGCGCCGGGAGTCCTACGAGCGCTGATGACCCTCTCCGCATAGAGTTTCGCGAGTCTAAGTCCTGTTTATTATCTGTCCGGCGACCTTGCGACCCGCCGCACACGCACCGCCGCTGTGAGGATGCCTCCGCCGTTTATAACGTGATCCGGAAATGGTTGTACATCCATGTATGCATGCACGTCTCAGAATTTAGCTGTAAAAAGCGTTAATCAATTTATCCGGCACGTCGCAGGTCGATAAAAGGTAGATTTACTACCTTGGCATTCACCGGACCGGCTTTATCTTTTACATAAAACTCAACAGTTACATCCGTACCCGGTTCGCAATATTCTTTTTCCAGGTGTCCGAAGGCGATAACATTTTGAATTGTCGGGCTCCAGGCGATGCTGGTTGCACGACCGATTTTCCTGTCGTCTTTCATCACCGTCAACGGGTACCATATCGGCGTCGGCACTACGACCGGCGCCAATCCTTGCCCGGTAAACAGGTCGGCTATCCCTTGCCACTCAATATGCAATCCTGTCCTGTTGCGTCTGATACCTGTTTCTTTTTCTTTCAGCAATGCTGTTTTACCCAGGAAATCATCACCCTTGAAATCAACAAACCGGCCGGCGCCCAGCTCAAACGGGGAAGCCATATTTTCCGAATTGACTTCTATCGGGGCACCGATTGCATCAGTTTCCGCCCCGCCGTTGGTGAAATCCGGCCCCGGAATGATCAGGCCGGCCTCTATGCGGGCAGTATCCAACGCGAGATAACCTGCGGGTTTAATACCGAAATCTTTTCCTGCCTCAAATATCGTATCCCATAATGTTTCAGCATCGTCATTGGCGACACACAATTCATAGCCGTGTTCGCCTGTAAATCCCTGCCGGGCAACTTCCACCTCAACCCCCCCGATTTTTACAACACGAATCCGTGAAAATTTAAATTCCGACCAGTCCTCTGCTGTTGCCGCCTCAAGGACTTCCCGGGATTTTGGACCTTGTAATGACAGTATTCCACGATCGTGGGTAACTTCCTGAATCGTTATATCAAAGCCGCCCGCATTTTGCTTAAGCCAGCCATGACTCGGATCACCGGTAATACGGAACCGGTCTTCGTTCATGCGAAAAACCATGCCGTCACTGACAACCTTGCCGTTATGGTCACACCATGGTGTATAAAAGACCTGGTTAACCTCCATTTTGCTTGCATCACGTGTAATTACATAGTTGGTAAATCGCTCTGCATCCGGTCCTGAAATTTCAAATTTCGAAAGCGGGGACATATCAATTACAGCTACCTCTTCACGAATAGCCTTGAGTTCATCATCGAGACCACTAAAAACATCAACAACATGATAGATATCCCAGGCTATCCATCTCACAAAAAGATTCAACGGTTCAGTGCGCGCATTAAATGGTGTTCCCCTGAAACTGGAATTATTCGTATCTGTATTCATTTCCGGCAATCTCAATCTGTAATTAATTGTTCTATCGATATAAGGCGACTGATTTTATTCCAGAATTATCTTGTCAATCTCAACAGACCACTCTGAACGCCACCGGCGCTTTGTTGACTCATCCAACCAGGCGCCATCAATCCCGTTTAAAATAAATGTCTTGATGTCTTCATTTCCAAATTTGAGCTTATCCATCATGAGCATGTATTCGTTTGTGAGGTCGGTATGCAGCATGGGCGGGTCATCTGAATTGATCATCATTTTAAGACCCGCATCCGCCATTACCCTTATGGCATGGTCTTCGGCGCCTAAATCCCGCCACTTTGTGGTAACGGTTGTTGTGACAGGACAAACCGTAAATAAAATTTGTTCTTGCGCGAAACGCTTCATTTGTTGAATATCGTCAACGATATGGTAACCGTGGTCGACCCGTTCACAACCCAACACGTCAATGGAATTGACGACATTTGATGCAGGCCCTACTTCGCCTTCATGTGATGTTTTATGTAATCCGTTTTTTGTTGCCAGTTTAAATGCGGCCTCAAATACTTGCGGCGGGTTTGCCGCTTCATCGAAATCCAATCCAACACCGATAATACTGTCCCGTCTGTAGGCACATACCATATCAACAAATTGAACCGCTCTTTCCGGGCCCAATTCACGGTTTATCGCCGGTATCAGTTGATAAATCACACCCCTGTCTTTTTCTGCGTCTTCAGCGCCGGCAATGATGCCGTCCAAGATCGTCCGGTAGGAGACGCCGTATTTCAAATGCTCTTCCGGACTAAAGAAAAGTTCGACATACCTGGCTCCATGCTCAGCACATCTCGACAGGCATTCATAGGTAATGCGATGAAAATCGTCCTTGTCTATACACGATTGTGAAATTAATGAATACACTTTAAGGAAATCCGCCAGGTTATCGTAATCATACAAATCATCCGGTTCCTCGTATTCAATGGGTATTTGTAAGTCATGTTTGCTTGCCAATTCAACAACTGTCTTCGCATTTACCGAACCGCCTAAATGAAGGTGCAATTCCGTTTTAGGTAACATTTTTAATTTTTCATAATGCATTTCGGACTCTCGTGAGAATTTCGTCTGCGTAAGTTCAGTTCAAAGCTGTCTGGTGTGATATTAACAGTGTCAGAAGGTTCTTTTACCCGGATTTTATTTTCAGGGCGATACCATGTACTGCTATCGTGAGGAACACTATGCCATACAAGGCAGCCACTATATCAAGCACGGCAGCGACTCCATATGTCTCCACAAATATCCCGCTAACCAGGGGGGTTACCGTTGCACCTGCACCTCCACAGAAAATAATATAGGAAACATGCTTGTGTGAAGGGCGGCGTAATAAAGCAACACCGTAAGCTACAAATCCATTCCATAAGACGGATAACGACAGGCCGAATAGACTGGCCGTTAACATCAAACCCTTTATGTCAGGCATTTTTGTAAACTGGAGGCTGCTTGAAAAACCGATTAACACGGCAGTGGCAATAAACAGTGTGAGATTAACTCTGGCAATCAATATAGTGCCGATTACTGATCCGATCAGTGCCACTCCAAATACCTTTGCGATTAACTCGCCACTTTGTAAAGTTGTTGCATCCAGGTGAGTTTCGGCATAATTGGGCAGCCATACAATGATGATGTACTTGCTGACGACAACCAGGAATAAAAATATCCCCGCCAGTACGACACTTAAATTCAATTCTGTTTTGATTTTGTCCTCTTCATCATGTAGTGGTTTTGCTTCAAACTCAAAGGAAGAAATAACGACCAGGTATAAAACAACAATTAATGCCGATGCGGCGGCGATATAGCTAAACCCCCATTGCATACCTGCAGCTAAAATATACGCTGCAGTAAATGGAAATATCACGCCACCAATGTTAAATGCCACATCCTGCGATAATAGAGCTACCTGCTGGTGTTTATCTCTCCATATCTTACTTATGATGGTTCCGGCAATGCATATTGCCATTCCGCTGAGAAGCCCGATTACACCCAGTATTACCGGTAATAATGTGTGGCTGGTATTGAAAACCGCCAATGCGGCAGCGAGTAAAATAACGCCGGCATAAATCAGCAACATTGTTCTGGTGCCTACATAATCCAGAATAAAAAATGTCACTATGGAGCCGACAAAATAACAGCCTGTTAACCAGGAAAACTGTTTCGTAACAGCTGTAAGTTCAATGCCGAACTGCTGAGAGATGGGACCAGTCAATAACCCTATTACCGTGAAAAAACCGGCGGTTACCAAATTTGCAAGTAAGCTTATTGATGAAAGACGAAGATCATTTTTGTCAGCCATGAATCTCATCCAATGGCCTTTAGTTTGAGAGGATTTGGTGCGTATACCCAGCCTGTCGGGCTGCGATATATTCGCACTTGCCGTACGAACATGACCACATGGGCAAATGTTTGAAGGAAAACGCGCGCCCTGCAGGTAAACAGTAACACGCTATTGTTGTTTTTAATCAGAATCGGAAACTGACTGTCCCACCGACCTGGCGCGGCGCGGCGGGGTATTGAATAAAGCCGCCATTCACACCACTGAAGTCAAACCCCCCGTTCAGGTATTCCTCATCCGTCAGGTTCTTTACCCATAGTCGAACATCCCATTTTTCGTCTGCTGTGGTATAGCCGATATTCCCACCCACCAGCCAATAGGCATCCTGGGCCGTCGTCGGATTGTTGTCATTGGTAAAAAAGTGGTTATCGGTAAACACAAAGTCAGCCTGGACCGTCACCGTGCCGAGATTATTCTGTAGCGGCCAGCCATACGCAATAATGCTGTTGAAGTTGATTTCAGGGGTATACGCCGTTGTATTGCCCGCCTGGTCAACCCCCGTACCGGGATTGAGAAACTCATCAAATTCCGCATCAGTCCAGGCGAGTCCCGCCTCCATAATCAGGCGCTCAGTCGGCGACCAGGTCGCGGCAAGGTCAATGCCGGTAATGGTCAAGGCACCGGCATTGGACAGAATGGTCAGGTTATTGCCGCCTGTACCCGTTACTTCCGTAAATACCTGCTTATCCGAATAATCATAGTAATAACCGGATACGTCAAATAATAAAGTGTCATCCAGCAATTGGGTTTTTATCCCGGCTTCATAACTGGTCAGAAACTCAGGTTCACTGATGCCAAATGCTGAGCCTGCGCCATCTGCTCCGCTGTTCGGATCACCCCCTTTGAAACCATGGGCAAAGGTAAACCAGAGATTTGCGTCGTCATTCAACGCGTACTTCAGAGAGAAACGCCCGCTCGGTTCATTTGAGGATTTCTTCAGTGTGCCTGTTTCCAGTGGAAAAATCGTGTTTGCGTTGGAATAGGCCTTGGAATTGAACTGCGCATTCAGGGGCGAGAAATACGCGATATTGGCCGTGGTGGTGCGTTTGTCATAGGTCCAGCGAAAACCGCCAATGGCTTCTAGTCTATCGGTCAACCGGTAGGTGACTTCACCAAATACAGCGGCCGTCTTCGTCTCAATCGCCTGTTCCAGGCGCGTCGGCGTGATAGGGAAACCCAACAGAAACGTCAGGAAACCAAACAGATCCGGTAAATCAGAGGCCTGATAGATATCCAGGTTATCCTCATAGTAAAATAATCCCGCGACCCAGCTAAGCCGATCACTGTAATCCGAACTCAGTCGCAGTTCCTGACTCCAGCCGTCATACTCATCATCATAACTCCCATGTAATGCCTGTATCGGCGCACCATCCGTATCGTCAAAGGCTTGATGATCACTTTCATTGTACGCCGTGACAGACGTAAGTTGATAATCACCCCAGTCATAATCGATCGTAAAGGTTGCGCCGAATGATTCGACGTCTTCAAAACCGTCTACCTCGGGTGAGCTGACGTGCGGATTCGAATTGGGTACAAATCCGGACGTATCCGCGCACGTGGTACCCAACCTGCCCGGGTTAGTACATCCCACGCCGAGGGTTCCTAAATGCTGGGTACCGGCAATGGAGCCGTTCTTTTCGGAGTAACTGATGGTGGCGTTGAGGCTTAACGCCTCATTGGGCTCATATACGAAATTACCCCGAAGCGCATAAGTCGTTCCGTCCACGTAATTATCGGCCTCCAACCCACCACCTGAGGCGTCAAAATATCCATCCGTGGTATTCACTTTCGCTGCAATACGCATACCGAAATCATCACTGATCGGTAGACTTACAGCCCCTTCAACATCCAATTCATCAAACTCCGCATAGCCTGCATTCAGGTAACCATTTAATGCTTCACCGGGCTTTGCTTTCACGGGCACGTAATTCATTAATCCACCCGTGGTATTCCTTCCCCACAAGGTCCCCTGTGGTCCCTTCAGTATTTCCACCCGGTCCAGGTCCAGTAATGCGGCCGCCAGCGAAAAATTGGCTCCTTGATACACTCCGTCAGCATAACTGGCAATGGGGCTCATTGAACCGATAAGAAAGTCGGAGTTCCCCACACCACGCAGGAATATTTGTGGTTTGCCTTCCTTGTTGGTGCCGGCGATCATTAATCCCGGAGTATGTTTTGAAAAATCAAAGAAATCCCGCATCTGCAAAGTCCTCATTTTTTCGCCGCCGAGAACCGTTACCGCAATGGGTACTTCCTGTAAACTCTGCTCACGTTTTTGTGCTGTAACAACGATTTCTTCAAGCACCTGGGGATAGCTAAGAGGAGCGTAAAATAATGCTGAAAACAGGCAGCCAAGAATAATACGTCGATGCAAAATTAAGTGTCTCATTCAGATTTCCCCTCCGGCAAATCAGATACCTATGAGTATTAAACGTTAGTTAAGAATGACGAAAAAAGAAATGCTTATGAAAATCAAAAAACTGACTGAAATTCACACTGCGATCACCTTGAGTCTCAAGGAAGTGTCACTTTCTCTTGCGGGGATGAATATTAAGAAAGTTCTGAGGACTTAATCTCAGAGGTTCCTTAAGTATTTGCCTGACTGCTAGGCACACTTTTCATTGGTAGTAAGATTTTTTGTTAGCGCATCATTATCTACAGCGATTTCTATTTCTCGTAACCACCTCCTGTATTGTATTGAGACCATATCCGTAGGCACTGAAATTTCATTGATATCATAAGGTATCTGAGGCGGGTCCTGTGCTTCAATGACCACAATATCTTCATCCAGCACCCGTTCCTGGAATGCCAGATGCGGGTAGTCCGGCTCATCTTTATCGTGGTCACGGCAGGTGAACCAGAAACTACGGCAGTGTCCTTCATCTATTGGCGATGCTGACATCCATAATATGGCGCGATTACCTTTGCCCGCCTTACTGATGAGTTCGAATTCCAGGTTAACTGTAAACGGCATGGTAATCTGATAATCAGTCTTTCCCATCAGTGACACATCCGGGATGGGCATTTCATCTGATTTCGGATCGAAGTGGAATACCAACTGGCCATCAATACGCTCCATTGAGGGAGGTGTCACATCTATGATGTTCGGATCAAACAGGGTATTAGGATGAACATAGGGAAAATGGGCCAGATCGACAAAATTTTCCAACCGCCTTGCTGCTGATGTAGGCCAGGTATAGGGTTTTCCGATGACAGCTTTATATTTTTCATCATCATATCCAGGACAGGGAGGTATTTGTGTGTCTGCTTCTGCTTCAAACCTGACCCAAACCAGGTCATATTTAACATGTGTATCGTACTTTTTTATTTTTGCCCGACCCGGAATTTTCAAATGACGACAGGCTGGAATATCAACACATACACCATTGATATCGTACGCCCATCCATGATAACGGCAGCGTAATCTCCCATCTTCCACGAAGCCCTTCGATAATGCCGTCGACCGATGCGCGCACCTGTCTGTAAATGCAGCAATTTTTTCGTTTAATTTTGCTACAACCAGATTTTCACCGAGTAACCTTACCCTTAAGGGGCCATTACCTGAAGAATTCGCAGAATAAAATTCCTCCAGGGTACAGACTGGGTGCCAAAAGTACCGCCACGTTTCTTCTTTGATAAAACGACTTTGTACTTCTGATTTATCCATGATTATCCAGGCATGATAATTTTTGACTGATGGCAAATATGGGAAACCTATATCTACTCAATATCAAAATATACAACGAAATCTTGTCTAAAAGATTTCCCTGGTTATTCATTTTATATCTGTCAGTCATTAATTTAACTAGAATAAATATATAAATATCTGTTGTTCACATTAATGAAATTAAAGATTAATTTCAGCTATGAATTTGTATCAGTGTAAATAATCCTTATCAGCATGAATATCTTTCCCCTTACACAAACATTCAGGATTGATGAACATAACTATCCTCAAGGGGGGAATTTCGGACCAATTACCGGTGAAACATTAGGAATTATTTTTATAGGGCGGGGTTCGGGTTTAATAACGATTGACAAAAGCATTTTCAAATTGGCCGGCGGCCTGGCATGTTTTGCCCTGAGCGAGAATTACTTGAATATTACCTGCCAGAATGGAATGCGGACATCATTGAGTTTTTGTATCACCGACCTGGTTGAAATAGAAAGCACTACCATTCTTCGGCTACGTGAATTGCCAACGCTATTCCAGGCTACTAATAATTTAAGGAAACTCTTTGATTTGGCAACGGGATTAAATAAGTCTAATGACGAAATAATTACAAATTACAGAAATATTCTTGGTGAAGCGATATTCACAGAATACCTGTGTAGCGTAGATAAGTATTTATATTTAGAAGAATATCCTGTATTTGTCACCCGCATAAAACAGTATATTGAGACACATTATATGGGGGATTGCGATTTTGATCGCTTTTCACAAAATCTCGGGGTCAGTTTTCAGTACTTAACCAAGGTGTTCACTAAATATACCGGCTATACCCCCACTGCTTATCTTTGGAATATGCGCAGGGAAAAAGCATTAGAGTTAATACGCAATTCTGATTTCTCAATCAATTACATTTCCCGCGCTTGTGGTTTCAAGAGTCCATATCATTTTTCAAATCATATAAAAAAACATTTTTCCTACAGCCCCTCTGAAATCAGACGGCGTAATAGATACAACTCATCTGATGCTTAGTCACCATCTAAATTACGTTTTATATATTGATAATAAATTTTGAATTTCAAGAATTGCAGTGTTTACCTTATCAAGAACCCTGACTTTTAAATTCGGCACCACAACTTACCCGAAGGGAGGGCAGTATGGCCCATTATTCGGACGGCATCTGGATATTTTTTATCTTGAATCAGGCGCAGTTGAGATAAATCTGGATGGCATTACGAGAGAATTTTGCGAGGGACAAATCGGGCTGATTTATAATGAGCATATATTGAATTTCAACTATTCAAAAAATACATTCTCAAATGTTATATGGTGTTCAACGGGTGAAATAAACATAACGCCAGGGATGAATAAAACGATAAAGGCTCTTCCTTCTTCAATACACTGTTCCGATGATTTAATTTCTCTTTTGGAAATGGGGCTAAATTCTGCGCAAGGCAATGAGAAAACAAACAGGTATCAGCGGAATGTTTTAGGTTCGGCGGTGTTTGCGGCGTATGCTTATAATGCCGGCGCCAGGAAAAAAAACGATGTATATCCGGCTTCTATTCTCAAAGTGAAAGAATTCATGGAACACCATTTCGTTGAAGACTATAACCTGAATTCAATCGCTGAAATGTTTAACATAAATCCCCGTTATTTATTGAAACTGTACAGACAGTATTTCAATGTTACTCCTTCCCAATACTTATGGAATTTACGCACGGAAAAAGCATTGGAATTATTATTTACATCCAAACTTCCGGTATCGAAGATAGCCACGTTATCCGGCTTTAAAAACTCAAATCATTTTTCACGCTATATCAAAGATAAATTTCAACAACCGCCTAATAAACTACGAAAAAATCATTATTACCGTGAACCTGAAAGATATCTGAACCAGGCTGAAATCATCAAATTCTAGCGGCATTTCATTTCATCAAATCGTTTTATTCTTTATTTATCTTTATTCGGAATCGTTGTATCAGGTAATATATTCCTTGGCCTGTATTCCAAACTTCTCACGCAGGGCACGGCGGAACCTGACAGCAAATACATCGGCCGGCACATGTACTTCGTCGCCTATATTCAACGGTGATTCTTCAGGCCGTTGTCCTTCCACAAAAGGTTTGTCTTCCATATTGATAGCCAGTTCATATTCAACCAGTTCGGCTTCTGTAAAGTAATCCGCATCGGTCTGAGCAATCAGAAAACCACGGGTTTTTTTTGTTGATACCGGAGAATCAATATTATAGTAATGGGTCTCAGCGCCTGTTTCTTTATCAATTACTTTCAGATCAACAGCAAAAGGATATGTCAGGTGCTTGACATAATTGACGTTCGTGTAGCCTTTGATTTCCGGCTCACCTGATTCTCGACGGCACTCTACATAATCCATCTCGTAACACAACGTATCATCCGTCTCAACGACCTCCAATGGAGGAATAACCGAGCCTGCCTTATTACCAAAGGTGCCCTCATGTACGAAACCAAAATGAGCATTATCACAGAAATTTTCGATGAGCCGTGTACATGAACAGTCGAAATCCAGATTTGGCAAATAGTAGATACTGCCAAACTCCTTATCATCTAGCAGAGGCCATTCGGGTAATGGGCGCAACGGTTCATCATCAGATAAACATACCCATATAATCCCGTAACGTTCCACGCTTTTATAGGTTTTTAATTTAAGCTTGGCGGGGATTCTTCCATTCTCTCCCATGGACGGTACAAAAACACACTTTCCCGTACCATCGTATTGAAAACCATGATACATACACACCAGACGATTATTGTCCATTTTCCCTAAAGTGAGCGGCGTACCTCGATGTGCGCAAACATCTTTTGCAACTGTCACTCCCTGGTTTGTTCTGAATATCGCCAAATCCTGATCGAGTAACTTCGCTTTAGCCGGTTTATCATCAGGGATATCATTAACGAATATCACAGGATGCCAGAAAGAAGCGAATATTTTCCAGTCGTGTTCGGTGTAACTACAATTCCTGGGCAAGATGATTTCACCGGTCATTGTTACATGTATCTCCCATTTTCATGACTATTATGGGTTTAATTGGCGTGTGAACCCACAATTACCTGCTTATTATGGTGCCGGTCAACTGAATTATAGTACTGATAATTACTACTTATGTCTCATCCTGATTTTTTCTGTCCGCTGGTAAAAAATCTTCCAACTCTTCAAATATTTCTTTTACCCCTGTTTTATTCCGGTAAATTTCATCCACGGACAAGCCGCTTAATTCGTAGGGCAATACCAGCCATTTATCAGTTTCATGTAAATAATAATCCGGTATTCGCCCGGTCCGGTTATTGGCCGGTTTATACCAGACCACGGCAATCTGGACTGTCACCGGCATATTCCTGCGGGTTTTTTCGGACAGCTGGTCAATCACCGCCTTGACGTTCAGCCCGGTGCTGTACACGTCATCGACTATCAACAGGTTGTTGTCCGCTTCCAGGTTTTCCAGCAGGTACTGCAGTCCGTGCACGCGAATACCCGATTCATTCTCGATCATGTCCGTATAGGTATCCATACCGGTATAAGAGGTACGTATGGAAATATGATCCGTTTTCACACCAAGGTATTCAAGGCAATCCTGTACACCGATACCGACGGGACTGCCGCCGCGCCACAACCCGACGATAAAATCCGGCCTGAAACCGCTTGCATGGATTTTTACCCCGAGCCGGTAGGAATCCAGCAATTGCTCTTCTGCGCTGATAAATAATTTATCCAATTCCCAATTCCGAAACGCTCAAATCATCCCCTGCATGGTAGTGCCCTGAATAAATGATTATAGATAAATTTCCTGCATCCAAAAGTATATAATCACATATGACACAGTAGAAAGTTATTCCCGATGCCCGAAAAACTCTATCTCTCCGCACAAGGCCAACTTGAAGACTCATTCAGGTTAGGCAGCCAGGTCCTGAAAAGCGGGTTCAGACCAAAAGTCATTATCGCGATATGGCGCGGCGGGGCGCCCATCGGCATAGCCGTACAGGAAATACTTGGATACTTCGGTATTAAAACCGACCATATTGCTATCCGCACATCATCTTACAGTGGAATAGAAAAACGCGCTGGCGATGTGCGGGTTCACGGCTTGAACTACTTGATTAAAAACATAACCCATACCGATCCATTACTCATCGTTGATGACGTATTTGATACTGGTTTGACGATTCAGGCGGTCATTGAAACCATACGGGCTAAAGCAAGACTGAATGCACCCGATGATATCCGGGTCGCCGTACCCTGGTATAAACCCAGCCACAATAAAACCGGGCGTGAGCCTGATTATTACCTGCATACCACGGAACAATGGATAAAGTTTCCGTTTTCACTGGAGGGATTGACCATTGACGAGATAAAACAGAACAGGCCTTTCTTACATGAAATCCTGGCGCCGGTGTTCACTTCACGATAATTCCGCCGGGAGTCCTGCGAACGCCATAAACCACTGTAGATGAGGATAGAATTTCCTCGCTTCTATTCTATTTCGGCGCCGGTTTTATACCAACGATCCACCAGCAGGCGTTCTTCATCGGTCATCTGCGTCAGGTTCGCCAGCGGCATGGTCCTGGTGGTGACGGTCCTGTCGTGAATGCGTTGTGCCCACTGCGCGATTTGTTCCGGGGTGTCGAACATCACGGCGTTGGGAGCGACCGGCGCGGTGGGATGGTTCGGTTCAATCGAATGGCAATTATTGCAGCGCTGGACGATTATCTGTCTGACTTGCGCAAATGAAACAGGTCCAACGGGTTGCTCGGCACGTGGCGCCACATCCCGGTCAGGGATTGCCCTGGATTTCGGCGCGGCCATGAACGCAGCCAGGATGATAATGACAAGCGCGATAAAAAGCAGCAGGGGCTCTGCTTTTCCCTGGTTTCTGAGGTTGAAGAAATGCCGGATCAGCACCCCGGCGATGAAGATGGCGATGAGGAGCAACCAGTTGTATTCGTGCCCGTAGGTCATGGGATAGTGCGGGCTCAACATGACAAACAGCACCGGCAGGGTGATGTAATTGTTATGCACCGAGCGCTGCTTGCCCCTGATTCCGGGCAACGGGTCCGGTTCTCCACCACGGAGTTTGGCTTCCACCAGTTCGCGCTGGCCCGGAATGATCACCATGAACACGTTGGCGGCCATGATGGTACCCAGCATGGAGCCTGTTTGTATATACGCGCCGCGCCCGCTGAACAGGTCCGTCAGGAGGTACACTGCGGCAACCAGGAATAAAAAACCGACCAGTCCAATCCAGGCGTCGCTCAGACCGGTTCTGCACAGCAGGTCGTAAACCACCCAGGACGCCACGATGAAACCGATGCTGATTGCTATGGCCTGGCCGCCCGTTAAATCGGCAACGCTTTTATCGACCAGGTACACATCGGCATTGACGTAATACATCAGCACCAGTAAGGCAAACCCGGTCAACCAGGTGGTATAGGCCTCCCACTTGAACCAGTGCAGCGGTTCAGGCAACTCGCCCGGGGCGACCTTGTATTTCTGCGCATGGTAAAACCCGCCGCCATGCACCGCCCACAGGTCGCCGGCCACCGCGTCGTCCTCCGGGTCCCGGGGAGGGACGTTGAGGTTCATATCCAGCCAGACGAAATAAAAAGACGAGCCGATCCAGGCGATGCCCACGATCAGGTGTGCCCAGCGCAGCAACAGGTTCAGCCATTCAAGGATATACGCTTCCATCATTGATTCATCCGCAGATGACGCAGATTATCGCAGATATAAGAGACATTTGAATTTGGAACAAGGATAGAATTCAGGAATCTGATTAAATTTGAGTTTGTTTAATATAATCATCTGCATCATCTGCGGATTTTATTTTGAGCAACTGGGCTGCAACGGCGAGGGCTATGACGCCGGGCTCTTTTGCTTCGATGCCGGGGATTCCGATGGGACAGGTGAGCCGCACCAGTTGCTCATCGTCCATTCCTTTTTCTTTCAGCCTGTGTATAAAACGCCGGCGCTTGGTTGCGGACCCGATTAATCCGAGGAAAGCGAAATCATTGCGCTGCAACAGGGACTCGCACAGATCCTGGTCGAGTTCGTGGCTGTGGGTCATGACCAGGCAGTATGCCCCATCAGACAATCCGGCAGCTTCCCCTGCCGGGTCATCGGTGGGCCTGGGTTCCACGTTGTACGGCAGGTTATCCGGAAACTGCCCCGCCCTGCTGTCCACCCAGGTAATCCGGCAGGCAGTAGCCTCAGTAAGGGCATTCACCAGCGCGCGGCCTACATGGCCCGCGCCAAACAGTACGACATGGAAGTCACAGGGTGAAATCTCTTCGTATAACAGGACGTCCGTTGTATCGGGCAGGGTCGACTGCGTTTCGACCAGGGAGTGCAACAGGACCGTTTCCCCGGTGCGGGGGGAAGAGAGGAGTGTCGCCGCTTTTGCCGATGCAAGTTCATCGAGCCTGTTATCGCCAAGGGTTCCTGTGGCGCTTGAGGTGGTGAAGAGCATTTTGCCGGTACAGGGACTATGCGGGAACGATGTGGGTGGAGTTCGGCTCACCAGCAATGTCCGGGTGTTGTTCCGTTCATTCTCTGCGGCCGCGGCGACCCAGTCGGGTTTACCGTTTGCCAATACCTCAAAATGCAGGAACACGGCGCCGCCGCAGCATTGTTGCAGCTTGGATCCAAGGGGAAACAACTCGATAAAACGCGTATCCGCCGGTTCATCCAGCCGTGTCCGTGCGATGCGGATGGCTTCATGTTCGAGATTTCCGCCGCCGATCGTGCCCATTATCCCGTCGGCGGTCACGATCATGCGGGCGCCCGGTTCACGCGGCGCAGATCCCGCAACATGGGCAACCGTCACCAGTGCGCATGGCTGCCCGCTGTCTGCGACCTCATGCAGCGTCGAAAAACACCGGTTCATGCGGGTGCCCGGCGCTTGCCGTTTGCAGTCCCGGGCTTCTGCCCCGACAGGTTCCCGATACTGTTCAAAACCTGTTCCGGGGTAGCCGGCGCAGACAATACAGGCCGGGCCTTAACGCCTCCCAGCGCGGCAATGGCGTCTTTCAGCGCATGATATACCGAAATCGCCAGCATGAGAGGAGGCTCGCCCACCGCCTTGGAGCGATAGATCGTCTGTTCCCGGTTCCTGCCCCAGTCGACCAACTCGACATTGCATTCCCGCGGCCAGTCACTGCAGGCCGGAATCTTGTAGGTGGACGGGGAATGGGTCATGAGTTTGCCCTGAGGGTCCCACCACAGTTCCTCGCCGGTCAACCAGCCGACTCCCTGCAGGTAACCGCCCTCCACCTGCCCCATGTCAATGGCCGGGTTCAACGATTCCCCGGCATCGTGCAGGATGTCCGTACGCAGTATCCGGTGCTCGCCTGTCAGGGTATCCAGCACCACCTCTGATACCGCGGCGCCGTAGGCAAAATAGAAGAACGGGCGGCCGCTCAGGGTTTCCTGGTCGTAATTGATTTTGGGGGTGCGGTAATACCCGGTGGAGGATAGGGAAATACGCGCCAGGTAGGCCTGGTTGGCCAACTCGGCAAAATCTATCAGCTCCCTGCCTGCCTGCACCCCTGCCCGGGTAAAGCGTACCTGTTCCAACGGTACCCCGTAGTGTTGCGCCGCAAACTCAACCATGCGCCGTTTGATTACTACGGCGGCAGCCCTTGCCGCCATACCGTTGAGATCACTACCGGAAGAGGCGGCCGTCGCAGAGGTGTTAGGCACTTTCCCGGTGTTGGCGGCGGTGCATTTTATCCTGTCCCGGTCCACCTGGAACTCCTCGGCTATCACCTGGGATACCTTGGTATACAGCCCCTGCCCCATCTCGGTGCCTCCGTGGTTCAACATGATGCTGCCGTCGCGGTAAACGTGCAGCAAGGCGCCGGCCTGGTTATAGAACGTTGCGGTAAATGAAATCCCGAACTTGACCGGGGTCAGGGCGATACCGCGTTTGAGTATGCCGCCGGAGCCGTTGAATTCATCTACCTGCCGGCGTCTTTCCCGGTAGCCGGATTTCATCTCCAGTTCATCCACCAGTTCATGGATGATGTTGTCTTCCACCATCATGCCGTACGGTGTTACGTCCCTGTCATTTTTTCCGTAGAAGTTGATTTTCCGCACGTCAAGGGGGTCTATATCAAGATAGCGGGCAATCTCGTCGACGACATTCTCGATACCCATCATCCCCTGGGGGCCGCCAAAACCCCGGAAGGCCACGTTTGACGCTTTGTGGGTTTTGCAGCGGTGGGAGGTAATGCGCACGTGCTCCAGGAAATAGCAGTTGTCGCTGTGGAACATGGCGCGCACGTTGATGGGACCCGATAAATCGGCTGAGCGGCCGCAGTCCGAGGCCAACTCCAGGTCTATGCCCCGTATCAGTCCGCGCCCATCAAAGCCTGCCTTGTAATCGATACGGAAGCCGTGACGCTTGCCGGTGATCATCATGTCGGCATCACGGTCCACGCGTAATTTTACCGGCCGGCCCGTCCGGTGCGCGGCCACCGCCGCAATCACCGCGAACAGGGCCGGTGTGGTTTCCTTGCCGCCGAAACCGCCTCCCATGCGCCGGCATTCAACCACCACATCCTTGGAGGATTTACCCAGCGCAGCGGCAACCAGGTGTTGTACCTCCGTCGGGTGCTGGCTGGAAACATGGACCAGCGTGGCGCCATCTTCACGCGGATACGCCATGGCAATCTGCCCTTCCAGGTAAAAATGGTCCTGCCCGCCGACCCTCAGGCGGCCCTGCAACTGGTGGGACGCACCGGCAATCGCTTGATCCGGCTGGCCGCGTACAATGGTCTGGGAAGGAATCACAAAGGAACCCTGCGCCATGGCGCTGTCTATATCCAGGATTGCCGGCAGTTCCTCATAATCAATCCTGGCCATGCGTGCGGCCTTGCGGGCATTGTCTGCGGTATCGGCCAGCACGGCAAACACCGATTGGCCGACGTATTCGACCAGGCCGTCGGCAAACACCGGATCGTCCGCTATTACGGGACCGTGATTGTTGGCGCCGGGAATATCCCCGGCGCTGATGATCTCCACCACGCCGGGTGCTGAGCGGACCGCAGAGAAGTCTGTGTGCCTGATGCGGGCATGGGCCCGGTCGCTGCAGCCGATGGCGGCATACAGCAGACCCCTGGGCTCAGGCTGGTCGTCCACGTACCCGGCTTCCCCGCTCACGTGCAGGTGGGCGCTCTCATGGGGCAGCACCTTGCCGACAGCAAAAATGTCCCGTTTATCAGTCATCTGTCTGGTTTTCGATATTTGGGGTCAGAGTAAAAGTACATTCAGGTTCATTCAGTATCGCTTGTTTGTCGTTATGTATTTTTACTCTGACCCCCAAATATTCGTTGCCTCTGAACTTGTTGTGTCCAGGTAGAACCGCTTCAGCAGGTTTCCGGCCACGCGCCGGCGATAACCTGACGTGGCCCGCATATCAGTTAACGGTTGATAGTCCTCATCCATGGCCGTTATTGCCGCTTCGACGGTTGCTTCATTCCAGTTCCGTCCACTCAATGCGGCTTCGCAATGTCTTGCCCGTTGCGGTACCGCCGCCATGCCGCCGTAGCAAATGCGGGCATCCGCGACGACATCCGCCTCCAGGCGCAGGTAATAGGCGCCGCACACTGCGGAAATGTCCTGGTCATAACGCTTGGCAATCTTGTAGGAACGGAAATGGACCCCCGCGCCGCGCCGCAACGGCACCTGCACTGCCTGGACAAACTCGGACTCCTGCAGGGCAGTTTTCCGGTAGCCCGGGTAGAATTCATCCAGGGGCAGTTGGCGCACCTGGCTGCCGCGCCGCAAAACCAGCACCGCGCCCAGGCTGATCAGCGCCGGCATGGTATCGCCTATGGGCGAACCATTGGCTATATTGCCGCACAAGGTGCCGGCATTGCGGATGGGCGGCGAGGCAAACCGGCGCATGATTTCAAACAGATCCGGATAGTATTTTTCCAGGGCTGCAAACGCATCCGTGAGGCTGACCGTCGCGCCGATTTCCAGGCGCTCCTCTGTCTCGTCAATATAATCCAGTTCGCCGACCTGGCCGATGTAGATGATGACAGGCAGGTCGCGGTATGCTTTGGTAACCCATAACCCAATATCGGTGCCGCCGGCCAGGATGGTGGCGCCGGGGTGCCGTACCAGTAAATCCGCCAGTTCGGACAGGCTTGCGGGCGCAAAGTACCTGTCCCGCGCTTCGATACGGGAACTGGTCTCCACTGACAGCTGCAGGGACTCGCCGGGCCGAATTTCATCAAGCCGGCGCCCCAGTTCCTCCTCATCGACGAGGTCGTGTCCATAGTCGTACATCCTGTGCGCCGCACGGATGATCGGCTGGTAACCGGTACAGCGACACAGGTTGCCGGACAACGCATCATCTATCTCTGCACGCCCGGGACCGGCGCTATTCCTGTACAGGGCAAACAGCGACATGACGAAACCCGGGGTACAGAATCCGCACTGGGAACCGTGACAGTCCACCATGGCCTGCTGTACCGGGTGTAAACCGTTATTGCTGAGCTGCTTCAGACTTTCAACGGTGTACAGCGCCTTGCCGTTCAGGACAGGCAGGAACTGGATGCAGGAATTGATGGAACGAAAACGCACTCCTTGTGCAGCCCGTTCGGCAACGACGACGGTACAGGCGCCGCAATCCCCCTCTGCGCAGCCTTCCTTGGTGCCTGTTCGTTGCAGGTTCTCCCTCAGGTAATTCAATACCGTGGCCGTCGGCGCAACGTCTGTGACTTCGTGTACGATGTCATCCAGCAGGAATCGTATCGTCCCGTTATGCGCGCCTCTGTGTTCTGTTGCGGACATGAAGTCAGCTTCCGCGGTATGTACTGTAACTCCAGGGCGAGGCCAGCAATGGTACGTGGTAGTGAGCGGCGGCGTCGGCTATGCCGAAACGCAACGTTACCAGGTCGAGAAAAGGCGGGTCTGGCAACTCGACCCCCAGCGCAGCAAAATACCCGGCTACGTGAAACACCAGCTCCCAGACGCCTGCCCTGAAATCCTCGCCTTCAAGCAGGGGGCTGTCGCATCTGCCGTCGGCGTTGGTGACGGTGGACTTCACCAGGCTGCGTTGATCACCATCTATCGAAAACAACTCGATAGCCATGCCCGCCGCGGGCACGCCATGCGCGGTGTCCAGAACATGTGTAGTTAAAAAGCCCATAATATCAAGGGTATTCTAGCAGAACCTGCATTTGAACTGCAGGACATGAATAGCTTCAACCGTAGAGTGGAGCAAACTGGTGTCAGGTTGGGATAGTATCCAATTCCGCATGGAGCGCTGATTTAGCTTCCATATCAAGCAGCGACGCGTCAATGGAATTCCTTGCAAGTTGTGCCAGTTCTATCCTGCTTAGCTTCAGGGCTTCGGCAACTGCAATATAGTTCTCATTGACGTAGCCGCCGAAATAGGCGGGATCATCGGAGTTGACGGTAACGAACAGGCCCAGGTCGAGCATCCGTTTCAACGGGTGGCGGGTGATATCGTCCACGACACGGAGTTTCACATTGCTGAGCGGGCATACGGTCAGTGGAATGCGCCTGCGTACCAGTTCCGCAACCAGGCCGGCATCATCCAGCGCGTTGTTGCCGTGGTCGATGCGCACTACCTCCAGTACCTCCAGCGCTTCCCGGACATACTCCGCGGGCCCTTCCTCGCCGGCATGGGCTACGGCGACAAATCCCCCGGCGCGGGCGCGCCGGAATACCTCTTTGAACTTTCCGGGGGGATTGCCCCGCTCGGATGAGTCGAGTCCTACCCCGGCGATTCGATCCCGGTAGTGCATGGCCTCGTCCAGGGTCCCCAGTGCATCTGCTTCGTCCAGGTGGCGCAGAAAACACAGGATCAAGCGTGAACTGATCCCCAGTCTGGCCTGTGCGTCATCAAGGGCGCGACTGATACCGTCAATAACGCTGGCAAACGCTACTCCTCGCATGGTGTGGGTCTGCGGGTCAAAAAAGATCTCTGCATGGCGCACGTTCTGGGTAAAAGCCCGCTCCAGGTAAGCCCAGGTCAGGTCGTAGAAATCCTGCATTTCAAGCAGCGCATTGGCGCCGGCATAATAAATATCGAGAAAATCCTGCAGGTTGGAAAACCGGTAAGCCGCCCGCACTTCCTCCACCGAGGAATAAGGCAAGCGAATGCCGTTGCGCGCAGCGATGGCAAACATTAATTCAGGCTCCAGCGTTCCCTCGATATGCAGGTGCAACTCCGCTTTCGGCAGAGCGGCGACAAAAGCAGACATGGTATTGTTTGTCCCGGACAGGGAGCGGGCAGGCGCAACTTCACTCATACAGGTCTAACCGGCGTTAACGAATTACAGGCCAGTATCGGGCAAACCTGTAGTTTCAGTCAAACGATTTGGCAGGCTGCGCGGGAAATTTCGATCTGCCACCCGGTTACTCAACTACCTGTCTTGAGGTATACTAAACTCATGACAATGCCCGCCGACAACCGCAAAGGCACCCTGTTTATCATTGCCGCGCCCTCCGGCGCCGGAAAAACCTCCCTGGTTCGAGCGCTGGTGGACAACATTCCTGATTTATCGGTGTCGATTTCGCATACGACACGGCCGCCCCGGCCTCATGAGAAGCACGGTGTCGATTACTATTTTGTCAGCGAGGAGGAATTTCAGGCATTGCTGGATCAGAACCTTTTCCTCGAGCATGCCACCGTGTTCGACCACCGCTACGGCACCTCGCGTGCCTGGGTGGACGAGCAACTGGCCGGCGGGACGGACATCATCCTGGAGATTGACTGGCAGGGTGCACAACAGGCCCGTTCCATCATTAACGACGCGGTCAATATTTTTATCCTGCCCCCTTCCCTGGCGGCCCTGGAAGAGCGCCTGCAGGGACGGGGCGATGACGAACGGAATATACGCCGCCGTATGCGTGATGCCGTCAGCGAGATCGAACACTACGCCGAGTACGACTACCTGGTGCCCAATGATTTTTTTGATAGAACCCTGAAACAGCTGACTGCAATTATTGTCGGCATCCGGCACGACTATCGCCGCCACCAGGATTATTTTGAGACATTTCTCAAGCGCCTGTTGCGTTAAAGCGGAACATTACGGTAAACTGGCGGGCATTCCGGATGCCGCAGGTTACCTGACGACGGGTTTCTTCAGCGGCGCACCTTATCCCTGAGACACAACATTTCGCAGGAACTGACATGGCTAGACTGACTGTAGAAGACTGTTTGGAAAATATTGAAAACCGCTACGACCTGGTTTTGCTGGCAAGCAAACGTACCCGGCAACTGCTTATGGGTTCCGACCCCCTTATTGAGGATCAATCGGACAAGCCTACCGTGATGGCGCTGCGCGAAATTGCTGCGGGAGTTGTTACGGACGAGAATATCGAATCTATCGGCCGGTCGCAGTTCGATGCCGATATTGAAGAAATTGAATTCCAGCCGGTGGATTCAGGCGAACCGCCAAACGAAGACACGTTCTGAAACGGGTTCCCGACTGACCCCGGGCCGGCCCCGGACAGGGGTTTCGTCCGCAAATTACAGTGTATAGCTATCCCTGTACACCCTGGTATACAGTGATATTGCAGCCCCGCTTATCCATCCGCTTTCCGTGGGCGCGGCCATGTTTTGGTCCATTTTCCGGAAATGCAGGTTATAATTTCCCTTATGACAACCATTTCTGAACTGGAAAAAAGGATAGGCGGTTACCTTACCTCCGATGAGGTTGAAAAGGTGCGCCGCGCCTATGAGTTCAGCGCTTCCGCCCACGAAGGCCAACACCGCAAAAGCGGCGAACCCTATATCAACCACCCCCTGGAAGTGGCAGGCATTCTTGGCGATATGCACATGGACCACCAGACCCTGGCTGCGGCGATCCTGCACGACGTCATCGAAGATACCGGCACCGATAAAAAAGAAATCGTGCGCAGGTTCGGCAAAGGCATCGCGGAACTGGTCGACGGCGTCAGCAAGCTGACACAGGTTGAGTTTGATTCACACGCGGAGGCCCAGGCCCAGAACTTTCGCAAAATGCTGATGGCCATGAGCAACGATATCCGCGTGATCATCGTGAAACTGGCAGACCGGTTGCATAATATGCGTACCCTGGGCGCTCTCGCACCGGAAAAGCGGCGGCGTATAGCCAGGGAAACCCTTGAGATTTATGCCCCCATAGCACAGCGCCTGGGCATAAACAGCATTCGCCTGGAACTTGAGGACCTGGGTTTTGCAACGCTTTATCCAATGCGTTACCGCATCCTGAACGAACAGGTCATCAAGGCCAGGGGGCATCGCAAGGAAGTAATCGCCAAGATAAAAAACTCGATAAAACGCCGGTTAAGACAGGAAAAAATTCCGGCCAAGGTGATCGGCAGGGAAAAACACCTGTACGGCATATATCAAAAAATGCTGGAGAAGGATCTCTCCTTCAACGAGGTGCATGATGTTTATGCATTCCGGATCATTGTCGACGACGTGGATACCTGTTACCGCGTGGTCGGCACCATACACAGCCTGTACCGCCCTGTTCCGGGAAAATTCAAGGATTACGTGGCCATACCCAAGTCAAACGGCTACCAGTCGTTGCATACCGTGCTGTTCGGCCCTTTCGGCGTGCCCCTGGAAGTACAGATAAGGACCAATGACATGAACGACGTTGCCGAAATCGGCATTGCCGCCCATTGGCTGTATAAGTCAGGTCCCTCCACCGATCGGACCGGCGCCCATAAACGCGCCCGGGAATGGTTGCAGCATATTATAGAAATGCAGACTGCGGCAGGTAATCCCCAGGACTTCCTGGAACACGTTAAAATTGACCTGTTCCCGGAATCCGTTTATGCGTTTACGCCCAAGGGAGATATCTTCGAACTGCAGAAAGGCGCCACCGCGGTGGATTTTGCCTATGCGATACATACTGACGTGGGCAACAGTTGCGTCGGGGTCAGGATCGACCGGCGTCTGGCTCCCTTGAGCACCCACCTTGTAACGGGGCAGACCATAGAAGTCATCACTGCGCCGGGCGCAAAGCCCGACCCTGCCTGGCTGAATTTTGCCGTTACGGCAAAGGCCAGGGCAAACATCAGGCACTATCTGAAAAACCTCCGCAAGAGTGAAGCGCGGGCACTGGGCAAACGCCTGCTCGTCAGGGAATTCAAAACGTACTCAACCAGCTATGATGAGATCAAGCCGGCCCAATGGAACAAGTTGCTGAAGGAATTCAACCTGGAGAACCAGAATGAATTACTCCAGGAAGTAGGGTTGGGTAACCGGATTGCCACCATCGTGGCAAGGCAACTGATCGAGAAGCCGGCGCAGGTAAAAAGAAGAACCCGTAGCAATAATACCCCACTGACGATTAAGGGCACCGAAGGCATGATAGTCAACTTCCCCAAGTGCTGCCTGCCCATCCCCGGCGATCCTATCCTGGGGTTTGTCACGGCCGGACGCGGAATTGTCGTGCATCACCAGACCTGCCCGAACGTGACGGAATTCAGGAATCACCCGGACAAATGGCTGGATGTTGCCTGGGAAGAGGAAGTCGACAACAGCTTTCCGACCAATATAAGGGTGGATGTAACCAACCAGCGCGGTGTTCTGGCCAAGATCGCAACAGAAATAGCCGCGCGTAACGCCAATATTGTAAGTGTGGAAATGCATGACAAGGATGATCGCTATACCACCTTGAAGTTCATCGTGGAAGTCATCGACCGGCAGCATTTAGCCAGCATTATCAGGCGGATCAGGAATATTCCCCACGTATCAAAAATCAGCAGAAGATAAATCCGCAGCACAGACGCAGATGAACGCAGGTAATAAGATAAAAGCCACAGAGCGCACCGAGAACACAGAGTGGTTCGAGAAAGGCATTAATCCGTTTAACTCTGTGTCTTCTGTGGCAAAAAATATCTGCGGTAATCCATGCCCCTGCATGTTTTAAGCAGGGGTGCGTCATCTGTGGACAAATCCGGAACTGACCAACTCCCGACCCTCAGCGCTCCCGTTGATACCCTGAAAGGAGTGGGTCCGCGCATCGGCGAACGCTTGCAACACCTGGGCATCCGCCAGGTTCAGGACCTGTTGTTTCACCTTCCCCACCGTTATATCGACCGTACCAGGCTGACCCCCATAGGCGCGCTCAGAGCAGGCGATACCGCCCTGTGCCAGGGAACGGTCGAGCTTGTCCAGGTGCTGTTCGGGCGGCGGCGCAGCCTGGTTTGCCGCATCAGTGACGGTACCGGCGCCATAACCCTGAGATTTTTTCATTTTAGCCGGATGCAGCAGGCAAACCTGCAGCAGGGGATGACCGTGCGTTGCTGGGGACAGATAAGGACGATTAATCATGCCCTGGAAATAGTCCATCCCGAATACAGCAGGGTTGATGCGGATCAAGAAATTACCCTGGAACAAACACTGACCCCGGTATATCCATTGACCCAGGGGCTCTCCCAATTCAAACTGCGCAATCTGACCGGGCAAGCCCTCAATACCCTGTCCCGGGACAAGGCCGGCCTGACCGAGTTGTTGCCGGACAGGGTATCAAATCAATTCGGCCGGCTCAGCCTGGGGCAGGCGCTGCGGTTTGTCCACAGACCGCCGCGGGACGCGGAGTTAGACAGCCTGATGGACGGTACGCATCCGGCGCAGCAACGTCTCGTTTTCGAAGAGTTGCTGGCGCATCACCTGAGCCTGCGCCTGCTTAGAAAAAGGGTGCAGGCGCGCGCTGCGTTTCCGGTCGGCAAAGATGCCGACGGCAGGGTTAAGGAATTCCTTGGCAACCTCCCTTTTGAATTGACCGGAGCCCAGACGCGGGTCCTGGCTGAAATCCGGAAAGACATGGCGCGTCCCCTGCCGATGCTGCGGCTTGTCCAGGGCGATGTCGGTTCCGGCAAGACCGTGGTAGCCGCGACTGCCGCGCTCCAGGTAATCCATTCCGGTTTCCAGGTTGCCCTGATGGCGCCCACGGAAATACTTGCGGACCAGCACTTTTTCAATATCAAGCAATGGTTTTTACCCATCGGCATCCCGGTGTTACTGTTGACCGGTAAACAGCCGCGTGCGGAAAAAGAGGACGTGCTGGCACGGCTCAATTCGGCACATCCCACTGTCGTTGTGGGTACCCACGCCTTATTCCAGGAGCAGGTCGCTTTCAACAACGTGGGATTGATTATTATCGACGAACAGCACCGTTTCGGGGTTGACCAGCGGCTTGCCCTGCTGGAAAAGGGAATGGAAGAAACCCGGCAACCGCACCAGTTGATAATGACCGCAACGCCTATCCCCAGGACACTTGCCATGACCCTGTTTGCAGACCTGGATATTTCCGTCATCGACCAACTGCCTCCAGGGCGTCAGCCGGTCAAGACAACTGTACTGTCAAATGAAAAAAGGGAAGAAGTCATCGAACGTATCCATGATGTGTGCAAACAGGGTCGGCAGGCTTACTGGGTATGTACCCTGATTGAAAATTCTGAAACGCTGCAACTGCAGGCGGCTGAAGACATCCAGGAACACCTGGCCCGGCAATTGAGTGAATTGAATGTCGGGCTTATCCACGGCAGGATGAAAAGCGCCGCGAAGGAGGCGATAATGGATGACTTTAAAGCCGGGCGCATAGACCTGCTGGTGGCAACGACGGTCATTGAAGTAGGCGTTGACGTCGCCAATGCCAGCCTGATGATCATCGAGAATGCCGAACGGCTGGGACTGTCCCAGCTACACCAGTTGCGCGGCAGGGTCGGCCGCGGTTCCCAGGCGAGTGATTGCGTCCTGCTGTACCAGACCCCGCTATCCGAGAATGCCCGTGTGAGACTGAACAGGATGCGGGAAACCGGTGACGGGTTTGCCATAGCTGAAAGCGACCTTGAACTGCGCGGCCCGGGTGAGATACTGGGTAAGAAACAGACCGGGGTGCCGGAACTTCATATCGCAGATTTCGGGCGGGATGCGCACTTGATACCGCGGGTCCGGCAGACTGCTGATCACATCCTGGCACACTACCCTCAACAGGTAAACAAACTGATATCGAGATGGCTGAGTACAAAGATCGACTTCGGCAAAGTCTGACCCGGGTAGAGCAGCAGTGGACTGGTGCGGTATCCGGTCTGACCCGGCTAACACGACAGTGGACTGGTGCGGTATCCGGGTTGACGCGGCACCGGCAGACATTAAAAACAAAGTCGGGTCTTTACGCACAACTTATCAGGCTGGATAAACCCATCGGCTGGCTGTTGCTGTTATGGCCCACCATGTGGGCCTTGTGGCTCGCTAACGAGGGAAGGCCGTCCCTGCATCTGCTGCTGGTATTCGTACTGGGGGTAGTTATTACCCGCTCTGCCGGCGTGGTCGTAAATGACCTGATGGACCGGGAATTTGACCCGTTGGTCGAACGCACAAAAGACCGCCCTCTTGCCACCGGCAAGGTTTCGACGACGGAAGCCTGCGCGGTCGTTGCTGTTTTGATGCTCTGTGCTTTCCTGCTGGTACTGACAACCAACCGTCTGACAGTGTTGTTGTCGCTCTTTGCAGTCTGCATCACCCTGCTCTATCCTTTCATGAAACGCTATACCTACCTGCCGCAGGTTTTTCTCGGGTTCGCATTCGGTTGGGGTATCCCCATGGCATATGCCGCATCAACCGGGAACGTGCCGGTTGTCGCCTGGTTAATCTTTGCCGCGAACATGCTGTGGGTATTAATCTTTGACACGATATATGCCATGGTGGACCGGGAGGATGACTTGCGGATTGGGCTTAAATCCACGGCTATCCTGCTTGATGATGCTGATCGCACCGTGATAGGCATCATCCAGGTTATGTTTATCGCAGCCTTGTACAGCATAGGCCACCAATACGGACTTGGCGCGGCCTATTATATTGCTCTGCTGTTTGCCGCGGGCCTCCTGGCTTACCAGCAATACCTTATTCATGACC
Source organism: Gammaproteobacteria bacterium (assembly GCA_965208655.1). Taxonomy (GTDB): domain Bacteria; phylum Pseudomonadota; class Gammaproteobacteria; order Eutrophobiales; family Eutrophobiaceae; genus JAAXHV01. Next base: position 130,595 of record CBDBPJ010000003.1, on the reverse strand, counting down.
GGGTGCCCGGAAAGTGTTTCAGGGCTTTTCTGAATAATAACTGGGTGGGGCTGGTTATTTTTACAGGTATCGTGCTGGCATACGGTTAACGGCGAACGGGCAGTAATATCCGGGTCGGCCGGGAGCGCTCAAGACTGCTCTTTAATTCCGGCATGCCGGTCTTCTCATCGATGATTTTCAGTACCGTAGTCCCGGCAGGGGTTATCAGCGCCGGGCTGCTGTTTGCTACAAGCGCTTTTGCCTCGCGGTCAAGTTCCCAGCCCAGATATATGATGTTGCCTGCAAGCAACAATAAAACAACCAGTCTCATGTGTCGACCTGTCAAATAATCCGCAAAACCTCTTATGCATTCCGTCCTGCCTGGCGGATAATACCGTATACCGGCAACAAGGTCTTGTCCTGTCAACCGGCCGGCGATTGCAGTTCCGGATTTGCCGCGGGCTGACGTCCCATAACCACGTCCCGTACGATCTTGATGAAACGCCTGCATGGCGTCATGCTCGTCGATGCCTTTCTTGACAGGGCGCCGGTGCGGAAGTAATAGCGGCCGAGTTGCAACGGCAGAGGTTTAAGGAATGTCCCCGGTAACCTTTCCATGAAATTCAAAGACAGTACCGACAGGTAAGGACCGGTCTCCATGAGCGATAAACCCACCGAATCGGTACGGATGATGGTTTCCGTGCGTTTACCCGTGCGTTCGTAAAGACTGTCGAGGACGTTATCGGTCAAGGAAGGCCGGGCAATGCCTGCCTGATTCAACATGACCGCATCGAAATCAATCCAGGGGTAGTCAGCCAGGTCGTCATAATCTGATTCCTTTGCCTGGAGCGGATGATCTCTATGGGCGACAATACCCCATGTCATATCCAGCATATACTGGCGTGTGAGAAATTGCGGCAAGGTCGTACAGGTATCGGCTCCACCACAATGCAGGTCATTCTCACCATTCATCAGCAACCAGACACCTTCCTGGTAATTAGTGGTACGCAACTTCAACTCTATGCCTGGATAGCTTTGTTGAAACAAGGTGATGACAGTCGGGAGTATCGTCTTCATCCATACCGGGCCTGCGGTGACGTTCAGGCTTCCGCTTTGACCTGATATTGCTGTTTTAATCTGCTCCTCAGCCAGTTCCATCTCCCGGAGAACATGAGTCGACTGATCCAGCACCAGGCTGCCGAACTGGGTCAGACGGACACCCGTAGGGATGCGTTCGAATAACCGACCCTGAAACTGCTCTTCGAGCTTGCTGATAGTGCGTGACAGCGCTGGTTGTGTCATGGCCAGCCTGTCCGCTGCGGTGAGAATTGTGCCCGTCTCAGCGACGACAAGGAATTTCAACAGATCTTTACGTTTATCAAACATGTCGACTATTCCAGCGGTTTCGACCCGAAAAGTCTGCAAGGCAAGTAATATTGATCATTAATCGGCCTCCCCATGAGTGCTAATCGGCGTATAAGCCAGCCGTATCTGTTACAAACCTGACGTACATAAATACGCCAGCATGGCCGCTAATGAAAATACCTATTAAAATAATATATATACTTATGTGGTATAGGTAACGGTAGTGTCAGTTGCAGGACACGGTCCGGGATGTCAATGTGCCCGGACAGGTCCCGGGTTCAGAATGGAGGAAGCGGCGCCTGACACTGATGGCGGGGGGCAATCCGTTGCCGGCCTGAATACGAATCCCGGTAACTAGCGCGCTTTATCAGTAGGGATGTTCAACGCCACGTTCCGCACGATCCTGATGAAATGTTTGCATGGAGACATGCTCGAGGATGCTTTCCTTGACAGGACACCTGTGCGGTAGTAATAACGGCCGAGTTGTAACGGCAACGGTTTGAGGAATGACCCCGGCAACCTTTCCATGAAATTCAAAGACAGTACGGACAGGTAAGGACCCGTCCTTATCAACGACAAATCCATTGAGTTGCTGCGAATAACGGTCCCGGCACGTTTATTTGTGCGCTTGTAAAGTCTGCCCAGGACATTATCGGTCAGGGAAGGCCGGGCATTACCTGCCCGGTCAGGCATTACCATATCGTAATCGATCCAGGGGTAGTCAGCCAGAGCCTCGTAAGTTGATTCCTGTGCATGGAGTGGATGATCCTCATGGGCGACAATACCCCATGTCATATCCAGTATGTGTTCGCGCGTGACAAACTGCGGCAGTGTCTCATAGGTATCAACTCCACCACAATGCAGGTCATTCTCACCATTCATCAGCAGCCAGACACCTTCCTGGTAGGTGGTGGTGCGCAGCTTCAACTCAATGCCTGGATATTTTGTGTGAAACATGGAGATGGCGGCCGGCAGAACGGTCTTCATCCACACCGGACCTGCAGAAACTCTCAGGCTGCCGCTCTGGCCTGATACGGATAATTTAATCTCTTCCTCGGCAAGCTCAATTTCCCGCAGGACACGACGTGACTGTTCAGCAACCTGGCTGCCGAACTGCGTGAGCCGGACTCCGGTAGGGATCCGTTCGAATAATTGACCCTTGAACTGCTCTTCGAGCCGGGTAATGGTGCGTGACAAGGCCGGTTGTGTCATGGAAAGCCTGTCCGCAGCAGTGAGGATTGTGCCTGTCTCTGCGACAACGAGGAATTTCAACAAGTCTTTGCGTTTCTCGAACATTTAAGCGTTTTCCGGCATACTTGTTTAAACCGGCCTACGCTAGGTTAGACCACTTTCCTGCCGGATTGTTCCATGGTTGTTGCGGCAGTACGTACTTCGGGCAGGCTTCATGGATGCAGCGGCAATTGACTGCATCCGGCATCGCTAAGAAATGAGACTGAGTCCCTCCAGGACAATATGAGGTTCATGGGAACATTGACCGGGCAAAAATGGCAGTGCCTGTTCGGCCCACCCTCCCGTAATAACAAACGACAATTCAACGCCTTCCTGTTCCCTGATTTTTACTGCACACCGTTCTACCAGGCCTGCAAGGGCGAAAGCAAAACCATTGCTGATGCAGTCCGAAGTAGAACGGCCGAGTTCCAGTTCCGGGGTCATTTCGTGATGTTCCTGAATACCATGGGTTTCCCGCTCCAGAATCGAGGCCACAAGCGGCAGGCCGGGGAGAATGAAACCCCCTGCATGCCGGCCATCTTCCAGGATGACATCAAGCGTGATTGCGGTGCCGCAGTCAATGACGCAAACGGGCCTTTTATACCTGTTCCAGGCTGCCAGCATCGCCAGCCAGCGGTCCACCCCCATGGCTGATACTTGCGCATACGCGTTGGTCAGGCCGGTCCGTTCTTTCTCCGTCACCGCCAGCCGCGGTTCCAGAGACCATGTCTTCCTGGTGTATTCAAGAACTCCGGTGGTCGTTTCGCTATCGGCCACACTGGCGATCCACACCTGCTCAGGTTGCGCCAATGAACGCCAGCGGCTTGCAAGCAATCCGGCAAGCGTATCCCGCGTGTATATAAACCCGTCATGGCCGGACAGGATGTCGCCCTCAGCACACGCCCATTTGACCCGGGTATTGCCGATATCGACCAGTAACTTCAATCTGTTGCCCTCACACGAATTTCGCCGCTGCTGAACTTTTCGATCCCGGTGGGGGTCTCCAGCAGCAACAGACCGTTATCATCCACACCTGTGACGCGGCCCGGCATTACCTGTCCCGGCATGAACAACTCCACTTCTCTGCCTGCCAGGTAGTCCAGCCCCCGCCATTCCGACACGTATTGCTCCATTCTCCCGTCAGCTACCTGATTTAGCATCAGCAACTGCTCCTTGATGACCTTCCCCGCGAGCGTGTTCCTTGAAGGCAGGTTTTGATAATGACTCGCCAGGTCCGTTACCGGCTGATCCAGGCTGGATTTCAACTCTTCCGTCAGGCAGGTGTTGATGCCGATACCGATTACCACGTCACAGGAGGCCGCTGTTTCACTGCGTGCCTCCAGCAGGATGCCGCCCATTTTCTTACCGGCGCAAACCAGGTCGTTGGGCCACTTGAGTAAAGTCCCGGTCAAGCCCAGTCTGCTCAGCGCCCGTACCAATGCCACTCCCGATGCCAGCGACAAGGCATTCAACGACGCCGGAGACAGCGCGAAATGCCAGCCCAGGGACAGGTACAGGCCCCGGGCGAACGGAGATGCCCAGGTTCTGCCGCGCCGCCCCTTACCGCCGTGCTGTCCCTCGGCGAGGACAATATGCTTATGCAGATCAGGTTGACCGAAGCGATCGGTCAGACACTTGTTGGTTGAATCGGTGTCGAACAGGATGTCAATCCGGCACCCGCTTGCAGACAGACCCGGTTCCCTGAATATTTCCGTCTCATCGAGCAGGTCAATCTCATCCCGGAGGCGGTAACCCTTGCCGTGTCTGGCGTCTATCGCCAGGCCAAACCCCCGAAGTTGCTTGACCCCCTTCCAGACAACCGTACGACTGACCCCCAGGCGTGCCGACAGCCTGCTGCCCGAATGGTACTCGTTATCCAGAAGACAGCTTAACAGCGCTATGTTATTCACCGGGTCCAATACGGCCGCCCGGCACAGGCAGGCTCTCGGTACCGACTGCAACGGGCCGCGAGGGGTCTGAAGACCATTCACTCCACGATCCGGCATACAACCTGGGAAGCGGGTGGCCGGCATGCACCGCCGCCAGCAGGTTATGACAGGCGGAAACACCTGAGCCGCAGTAAAACGTGATTTCATGCGCGCACACACCGGCATACAGCTCCTGAAAACCCTGCCGCAGGCGCTCCGGCGTCAAAAATCTTCCATGCTCGTCGAGATTGTTTTTCCAGTGATGGTTTACCGCGCCGGGTATGTGCCCGGCAACCGAATCAACAGGCTCCACTGTGCCGGCATACCTGTCAGGCTCGCGTGAATCCACCAGGCGCGGAACAGTTTCCACTTCGTTCAACCTGACCAGGGCCCCTGCATCAGGGACGGCGTTGAAACTCCCTGCTTCGGCCCGGTGCTCTCCGGTTTCCAATCGGTAACCTTCCTGGTTCCACGCATCCAGGCCTCCGTCCAGAACCGCCACCCGGTCATGACCGGCATAGTTCAACAGCCACCACAGGCGTGCGGCAAATGTACCGCTGGAATTATCATACGCTACCACCTGTTTATCAGCAGCTATCCCCAGTGCAGTTAATTTTAGCGCCAACTCCCCGGGTGACGGTACGGGATGCCTGCCGCAATCGGTAGCAGGCTTGCCGCTGAGGTCCCTGTGCAGGTCGGCATATACGGCGCCGGGTATATGTCCCGACAGGTAGGATTGATAGCCCGAGTCTTTATCCACCAGGTCATACCGGCAATCCACAATTGACCAGTCTGGCCCGGAAAGATGCCTGAACAGGGTTTGCGCATCAATTAACGTCTTGTACATGGCTGAATGTTACCTATAATAAATTTTATGGCCACCGGGTGGCTGCGAACCGAAATGTATCATAAATTTACAGGTACCATACTGCCAGGCAGGAAACTACGACGCGTAGTAGCGGCTTTTTTGATATTCCTCCTGCTGCCGGGCGTGAGTATGGTGATCCAGGCAGAACAGGCCGGGCACTTGATGCGCCAGGCCGATTACTACTCGCTGGAACAGGAAACGCCCGGAATAAATCAACAGGTCAGGCTTGCCCGGGGAGTTCTACTTGTTGCCCGGAAGTCAATGACGGACCCCAACTTTTCCAACACGGTGCTGTTGATCACGGAATACGAGGAAACGGGAACCGTCGGTCTCGTCCTGAACCGTCCGCTGGACAATCCTGCCGTGGAAATACTGCCCCAATTAAAGGATCTGGGCCTTGCTTCATACAATCTTTACCTCGGCGGGCCGGTCAGGCTGAGCAGCCTGCGTCTGCTGGTACAAAGCGATGCCGGCCTTGACGATTATTACCATGTTGTCGACAACATTTTTCAAATCTCGGACCTGCGGGGCGTGCGGGACTTGCTGGACCAGGACACAGGACAGTTTCGCGTTCGTTTGTACGCGGGTTATGCCGGCTGGTATCCGGGGCAACTGGAACAGGAACTCCTGCGCGGCGGCTGGCATTTATACAGCTCGGATAACAGCCTGGTATTCACCGACGACCCTGCATCCTTATGGGAAAGACTGATAGATCAGATAGAGATGCAATGGGTGAGCCGGGATAAAAACACGACACTTAACGTGTCTTATATCAAAAAGCTATATAAATAGAATTAGTTATTATTGATTGGAATAAGTATTGTTGCTAGTGTAGCCGCCTTTTAAGGGTATTTCCTGCTCCAGGAAGCAATCCTTCGGACTACATTATGACCAATACATTTGACATTGAAACCCATGCCAGGACATTCAGGGACAAAGGCCCGGACGAAGTACTGGATTTTGCCTACCGGAATTTTGACAGCATAGCCATCTCTTTCAGCGGCGCTGAAGATGTGGTGCTCGTCGATATGGCGAGCCGGATAAACCCGGACCTCCAGGTGTTTTCCCTGGATACGGGCCGCCTGCACATCGAGACCTACCGTTTTCTGGAACAGGTCAGGGAACGCTATAACATCAGACTGGACGTATTGTCACCTGATACCGCACAACTGGAAAAATTCGTCAGGGAAAAAGGCCTTTACAGTTTTTACAAGGACGGGCACAAGGAGTGCTGCGGGGTTCGTAAAATCGTACCATTACGCCGGAAACTGCTTACTGTTGATGCCTGGATCACCGGCCAGCGTAAAGACCAGAGCCCGACCAGGGCGAACGTGCCCGTGATGGAGGCCGACGCTGCATTCTCGACTGCCGGGCATACGCTGTATAAATTCAATCCCCTGGCGAACTGGACTTCGGAGCAGGTCTGGACCTATATCCGGGAAAATGGAGTACCGTACAACGAGTTGCATAACAGGGGTTACATCAGTATCGGTTGCGAACCCTGCACCCGTCCGGTATTGCCCAACCAGCATGAGCGCGCCGGCCGCTGGTGGTGGGAAGAGGCAACCAGGAAGGAATGCGGCCTGCACGCAGGTAATTTCGGCAACCGCGGATCCTGAAAGCGAGTACAACGGGACAGGAGGCGGCAGCCGACATCCTGGACAGGCATCACGACCTGGATTTTATCTGACGCGTCTACGCTGCGAGGATTGCCGGCGGCAGCGCGCTGCGGTCCGGCGACTGCACAAATATTCAAAGAACGGGCAATGTCAACCCCTGGAACAGTTGATCCAGTTGTCTCTTGTTATCCGTCTGCGCCGCTTGTTGTACCACGTGCCGCGTCAGGTGGGGCGCAAACAGTTCAATGAAATCATACATGTAATTTCGCAGGAATATCCCCCGCCGAAAGCCGATCCGGGTGGTGGCGTGTTCAAACAAATGGCTGGCGTCAATGGATACAAGGTCGGCGTCCTGAACTGTATCGTAAGCCATGCTTGCCATGATGCCTGCTCCCATACCTGTCCTCACATAGGTCTTGATTACGTCTGAATCAGCTGCAGTGAAGACGACCTGTGGCCGCAGACCGGCTTCGTCAAACGCCCGGTCCAGTTGTGAGCGGCCGGTAAAACCGAATACATAGGTGACGATGGGATAGGCGGCAATAGCCTCCAGGGTCAACTCGTCAAGCCGGGTCAACGGGTGGTCCTGTGGAACGATAACGCTGCGGTTCCAGTGGTAACAGGGCATCATGACCAGGTTCTCAAATAATTCCAGGGCTTCTGTTGCAATGGCAAACTCTACCGTGCCCTTGGAGGCCAGTTCGGATATCTGCATCGGCGTGCCCTGGTGCATGTGCAATGCTACCTGCGGGTACTTCCCGCGGAAGTGCCGAACTATGGGGGGCAAAACATAGCGCGCCTGGGTGTGGGTCGTGGCGATCGAAAGCGTGCCCTTGTTTTCGTCGGTAAATTCGAGGGCTACCTGTTTCAGTTTATCCACTTTATCCAGGATCTCGCCGGCAAGCGAGATAATCACCTGGCCGGCCTGGGTAATTTCGGTCAGGTGCTTACCGCCGCGCTGGAATATCTTCAAGCCCAACTCATCCTCCAGCATGCGGATCTGTTTGCTGATCCCCGACTGGGAAGTATAAAGCCTCTCGGCAGTGGCAGACACGTTAAGTCCGTGTTTGGCAACTTCCCGGATATAGTGCAACTGCTGCAATTTCATCTTTGCTACTCCTGCATTTCAGGTTTCTTATGACGTTAAGTTCTAAAAATATGGGAAATAATTACTTTTAAGTATAGATGATTACGCTTAGACTGGCATCCTTTTGTTGAATGCGGGTATTTTCGTTGTTCTGATGGATATTGGTTTTACCTTTGCCGGGTTTGTCGTCGGTTTTATTATTGGTCTTACCGGAGTGGGCGGCGGCTCCCTGATGACGCCCATCCTTGTGCTGGTATTCAGCATTAAACCATCGATAGCGGTCGGTACCGACCTGTTATATGCTGCAATTACCAAGGCAGGTGGTATTTTCCCCCACCAGAAACAGGGGACTATTGACTGGAGGGTGGTCAGGTTATTATCCACCGGCAGTATCCCGGCTACGCTGGCTGCCGTATTCATACTTAAGCAACTGGCGAAAATGGGTATCAACTATGAACCCATCATTACCTCTACGCTCAGTATCGCCCTGATCCTGACGTCTCTGGTCATCCTGTTTAAAAGCCGGTTACAGTCCCTGGGCCGAACTGAGCCATTCCAGTTTATACGTACAATTCACAGGAAATTACGCACTCCGATGACGATCCTTGCCGGTGTAATCATCGGCATACTGGTAACCCTCTCTTCGGTCGGGGCCGGCGCTCTTGGCGCAGCATTTCTGTTTTTTCTTTACCCGAGGTTCAGCACGGTCAGGATCGTCGGTACGGACCTCGCCCACGCGATCCCCATTACCGCGATAGCGGGCCTGGGCCACTGGCACCTGGGATCAGTGGATTTCCAGTTACTGCTCAGCCTGATAATCGGTTCGCTTCCCGGCATCTACCTGGGCAGCCATACCGGCGTGCAGTTGCCGGAAAAACTCATGCGTATGCTGCTTGCCTTGATGCTGTTGCTCATTGGCGGGCGGCTGGCGCTGGTATAAAAAAACCCCGCTGTTGCGGGGTTGTTCATACAAGCGGGTTTTTGTTATTTGACTATTGTCGCGGGAAGCTCAGTTGAGGCGGTTTTGACGATAATGATTTATGATAGCCGCCATTTGATCCTTAACGTGCAATTTTTCTTTTTTCAGATTATCTAACGCGTACCCATCCAATGGTGCAATTCCTGAATTGGCATCCTTTACTTTCTCCTTCAATTCGCCATGTCTTGAATGCAGTCGCTTAAAATTTTCATTTTCACTCAGTAATACATTGACGATCTCCTGCTCATATTCGAACATAAAATCCTCCGGAAAGTTAGGTAAAATCGAATTGAATAGAACACAATTTAAAGTTAGTCTAAATTTCCAAAGACTACAAGCAAAATGTTGCTTATGATTAACGGCATGACGTATTGTTGCCTGATAACTATATTAACCAGCGTGCCATAACCAATGAACGTTAGCCCATACACCCTGATATCAGCCCGTACTCTCTCCCGGGCATGGTTGCCACTGGTATTGCTGGGCAGCATTACCTGTGCTTCTCCCGGCAACAATGCGGCGTTCAACCTGACCGAGATCAGCGCGGGGGTTTACGTCCACCAGGGCAAACACGTTGAGCTGGAACATGCTGACCACGACGATATCGCCAACATCGGCTTTATCATCGGGGATGAATGTATCGCCGTTATCGATACGGGTGGTTCCATCGGTATCGGCGGCAAGCTCAGGGAAGCCGTAAAAAAAATATCTTCCCTCCCTGTCTGTTACGTAATCAATACCCACATCCACTACGACCACGTACTGGGCAACGCCGCCTTTAAAGACGATCAGGCCAGGTTTGTCGGCCATGAAAACCTGGTCCAGGAAATGGAGTATAACCGTCCTTTCTTTTTGTCCGAATTTTCTGCCGATCTGGGGGAAAACCCCGGGGACAGTTCTATTATCGGCCCTGATATCGCGGTATCCGGCGAACTGGACCTGGACCTTGGCAACCGGGTAATTACGCTCACGGCGCACCCTCCATCCCACTCCTATACCGACTTGTCGGTTTACGATAAAAAAACCGGGACCCTGTGGCTCTCCGACCTGCTTTTTATCGACAGAATACCGGTCCTGGACGCCAGCCTGAAGGGCTGGTTGAAGACCATGGAAAAACTGAAATCAGTGGAAGCGAAACACGTCATACCCGGGCACGGTACGATCACCATGCCCTGGCCGGAAGCGGCACGCGCACAGGACGATTACCTTGCTATGCTGTTAAACGATACCAGGAGTGAAATCAACAAGGGGACGTTCATGGAAAACGTGGTAGAAAACGTAGGCAAGGACGAAAAAACCAGGTGGCTGCTGCATGAGCAGAACCACAGGCGTAACGTCACCAAAGCCTTTTCCGAACTGGAGTGGGAGTGAAGTAACAATTAGGAATTACGAATTAGGAATCCTCCTAATAATTCGTAATTCCTAATTCGTAATTCCTAATTGAATCACATATCCGGATAGTTCGGCCCTCCTCCGCCTTCAGGGGCGACCCAGACGATGTTCTGGGTCGGGTCCTTGATGTCACAGGTTTTACAATGCACGCAGTTCTGGGCATTGATCTGCAGCCGCGGATGATTGTCCTCGGTGACAATCTCGTAAACGCCTGCCGGGCAGTAGCGCTGCTCGGGCGCAGCGTACAGCTTTAAATTCGTCTCAACAGGGACCTTGTCGTCCTTCAGCGTCAGATGGCAAGGCTGGTCCTCTTCGTGGTTGGTGTTGGAAATGAATACCGAGGAGAGTTTGTCGAAACTCAGTACGCCATCCGGTTTCGGATAGTGGATTTCCTTGCAGTCCGCGGCCGGTTTCAGGCATTCGTTGTCCGCCTTCCTGTCATGCAAGGTCAGCGGTAACCTGCCGGAGAAGACTGACTGGTCGAACAGGTTGAATGCGGCCCCCAGGTACATCCCGAGTTTGTGCAGGACCGAGCCGAAATTCCGTGACCGGTAGATATCAGTGTAAGCCCAGGAAGCAAGGAAATTCTCGCGATAGGCCACCAGGTCCTTGCCGCCCGCTCCTTCCGTATTGAGTTCCGCCACCAGGGTTTCTGCGGCTACCATGCCCGATTTCATGGCTGTGTGGGTGCCTTTGATCTTGGCAAAATTCAGCGTCCCCGCATCACACCCGACGAGCAATGCGCCGGGCATGGACATTTTCGGCAGTGAATTCAACCCGCCCTTGGTGATTGACCGGGCACCGTATGCCAGGCGGCTGCCGCCGGCCAGGGTTTTCGCTACCACGGGGTGGTGTTTGAAACGTTGAAACTCATCAAAAGGACTGATGTACGGGTTGGAGTAATTCAGGTCTATGATCAATCCCACTACAACCTGGTTCTGACCCAGGTGATAAAGGAAAAAACCGCCGGACGCCTCACTGGTCAAAGGCCAGCCCGAACCATGCACCACCAGGCCTGCCTGGAAGTTCTCCGGCGCGACCTCCCACAGTTCCTTGATGCCCAGACCGTAATGTTGCGGATCGCAGCCCGCGTCCAGCTTGTAACGGTCGATGAGTTGCCTGCCCAGGTGCCCCCGGCTGCCCTCCGCAAAAACCGTATACCCGGCGCGCAGTTCCATCCCCGGCTCAAAGGAGTCCTTATGCTGTCCCGCTACGGATATGCCCATATCTCCCGTTGCAACGCCTGCCACGCTTCCTGCTTCGTCGAAGAGGATTTCAGTGGCCGGGAAGCCGGGATATATCTCGACCTCCAGCGCCTCCGCCTGCTCCGCCAGCCAGCGGCAAACATTCCCCAGGCTGACGATATAATTACCCCGGTTATGCATGCTTGCCGGTACGAAGGGAGCGGGCACCCTGATGGCGGATTTTTCGCCGGTCAGGAAATACATAAGGTCCTTACTGACTGGTGTATTTAACGGCGCGCCCCGCTGTTTCCAGTCAGGAATCAGTTCGCCCAGGGCGCGCGTCTCGACCACGGCGCCGGAAAGAATGTGGGCCCCGATCTCGGAACCTTTTTCCAGCAGGCACACACTGATGTCCCGTTCCATCTGTTGCGCCAGGGTCTTGAGATGGATGGCTGTGGCCAGACCTGCCGGGCCGCCGCCGACAATGACCACGTCATATTCCATGGATTCGCGTTGTACTGACTCAGTCATGATTATGGGATTATATATTCGCTCACATACGAACTACAGACATCAGTTCGTTTGAGTAAATGTCAGGACTATTCGGCTAAAACTTTCGCAAGAAAAATAATCTGCGAAAATCTGCGGATTATATCAGCTGCGGCGTTGTTGCAGACTTTCTTCGAGTTGTTTCTTTCTTTGTTTCTCGCTGGTTACGTAGCCCAGCCAGGTCTCTGCAGCCTTGCGGCTCCGCTTGTCTTTGCTGGCTGCACGAAAGGCTTCCAGGGAGTCATCAAAATTCTGTGTCTCAAACAGGGCCAGGCCCAGCATGATATTAGCCTGGTCGGGACGTTTCAGGCCGCCTTTCCTGAATGCTGTCCGCAGTGATTTAATGGCCTCATCATACCTGTAAAGATTGATATAAGCCTGGGCCAGGCGCATGTCAAGTTCGCCGTCCTTGGTCAGCTTTGCCGCCTGTATTAAAGGCGGAAGAGATTTCTCATTCTCCTGGGCCTGCAGCCACGCCTGTGACAGCAATCTCAGGTTCCTGATGTTTTCCTCGATCTTATCCTCGCTCATTCCCTTTTCCAGCAACACCGCTGCCTTGTAGGGGGCCTCATGCAGCATATACAGGTTGGCCAGGTTCAGTTGCTGGTTGCCTCTCTGCAGCGATCCTGCCTCGTACATCATCTCCAGGATGGACATCTGCTTGTCCAGCCGCTTCAGTTCGGAATAAGTACCGGCCATGGTCAGCCAGTACTCCACTTTCGGGTATAACTCGACCAGTTCCTTTAATATCTCGAGCATATTCTCGTAATCGCCGAGATTGTAATAGTCCACCCGCAGCAGCAACAGCAGGTTCTGCTTCGGTATATCGCCGCGGCCCTTGACCATGGCATAAGCCTTCTTCAGCGGGACCAGGGATTTTTCGTACTGTTCCAGTTGATAGTAGCCCTGTCCCAGCAGCATATACGCGTTTTCAGTCGGCTTCTCGGTCAAGGTGAGCCACCTGTTGATGATATCGACCGCCTTTTGATAATTCTCGATAATGAAATAAAGCTGGGCAAGGGTATACAAGGAGTTGGTCTCCAGCGCCTCGGGCAGGTCCGGTTGCGCCAGCACCTGTTCATAAGAGGCGATAGCGTCCTCGTATCTCTCCAGGGTGAAATAGGTATAGGCAAAATAATTGTATAGCTGCGCCTTTTCGTAGTTCGACAGCTTGGGTTCACTGGCCAGGTCTGACAGCGCCGCCAGCCCCGCAACGTAATCTTTTGCCTCTATCAGCTCCTGTGCTTCCGTCAGTTTTTTATACACCTTCTCGCTCATGGAGGGCGTTTTCCGGGTTTTGCGCTTTTCTCCCGAATCCGATGAATCCTGTGCGGATACGGCCGGAATTGTGGATACAACGAATACAGGGGTAATAACAAACGTTAACGCCAGTAATACGTTGCAGAGAAAAGTAGATTTGGTCATTGCGCTGCGAATACTCATGAGTATCTGGCTCCGGAACTAATCTTCCAGTTCGAAAGTGATCTTGTTTTGTACGCCGGGAACCTCGATCGGCTGGCCGTCTACGACGCGGGGTTTATACTTGAACTTGGCTGCTGCCGCCAGGGATGCCTTGTCAAAAACACCCGGGGGTACTGCCTCGACTATGCGGATATCCTTGGTGGTACCGGATTTGGTCACCGTGAACTCAACAATGACATAACCCTCGATACCCCGGGATTGCGCGCGCCTGGGATAGATAGGCTGCACCTTGACGATGGGCAGGTATTCTCCGTCACTGGGCGCCAGGCCGAAACCGCTGGCATCCAGGTTGATATTCGTATTCACCGGGGCTGCCGATACCTGTACGGACTGCGCTTCAGGAGTTATGTTATCCATGGAGGGAGGCGGCGGTTCCGGCGGTGGCTGGTCCGGTGGCGGCGGTTTTCTCGGCGGTGGTTTGCGCCGGTTGACCACCTCTTCCGGATTGACCCGGACAAACTCCAGCATCCTGCCCGCCTCATCCTTATCCAGTTCACGGTCGGCTATATTAATCAGGTACTGCATAAGCCAGAACAGGCCGAACACAACGATAAGCGCAGAGCCCCCTGCAATGACATACCGGCCGACAAGTAGAGTACGGGCAACCATTAGAACACGCCGTTATTTTTCGGCTGCAAGCGCGATATTGGTCACGCCTGCCTGGCGCGCCGCGTCCATGACCTCGACCAGCATTTTATTCTTGGATTCTTCATCCGCCTGAATGACAACGGAACCCTCCGGGTTCTCGGAGCGCAGACGCTTGATATTCGGAATAACGGAACGGACATCGATCTTCCTGCGATCCAGCCAGATGTTGTTGTTGGCATCGATGGCTATCAGGATATTCGCTTTTTTCTTCACTTCGGCAGTCGGCGCGTCAGGTTTGTTCACGTCGATACCGGCCTCCTTGACGAAGGTCGCCGTTACGATGAAGAAAATCAGCATGATGAATACGATATCAATCAGGGGAGTGATATTGACCTCTGATTCATCGTCAGTAGTTACACTGGTGATTCTACGCATGGTTAACCTTCCTCACAGCAGATACGTTAATGGTCCATAGTCAAGTGCTCACTCAGTTTCTCGACCTCTGAATCAGCCTTGCTCTGCAACCAGACACTGATGAAATAGCCGGACAGCGCCGCGACCATGCCGGACATGGTCGGCACCGTGGCCTGCGACACCCCGGCTGCCATGGCCCTGGCGTTGCCGGTGCCAAGAAATGCCATCACCTCGAAAACCGTGACCATCCCTGTCACCGTTCCCAGCAAACCTACCAGAGGACACAGGGCGACACATACCTTGATGGTTCCCAGGAATTGGTTTGCCTGGATCTTGACATCCGATATCATGGCTTCCCGCACCCGGTGGGCATTCCAGGATTTTCTTTCCGGGCGTGTGTCCCAGCGCTTGACGGCATCCTCGGACAGACGCGGCTGGCGCAATGAGAAATAAATAAATCTTTCTACTATGCACAGCCACATAATGGCCAGCACCAGGGCTACCAGGTATAAAACAGGTCCTCCCAGTTCCAGGAAATCACGTATGGATTCCCACATATCGATGAAACCCTGTTCAAGACCGAACAGGGAAGTAATGCCGCGCAGGATTGAATAGATGATATCAACCATTTAGCTTTATCGACTACGCACTCTGGTGCTGTTGTTCGGACGCCTCGGCGACAAAACCGGTTGCCTGACCTTCCAGCGTCTCGATGATCTTCCGGCTCTGGCCGGCCATCATACTGTGCAGGAACACCGTCGGAATGGCAACGCACAAGCCCAGCATGGTGGTAATCAAGGCCTGGGAGATACCGCCGGCCATGAGTTTCGGGTCGCCGGTACCGAACAGGGTGATGGACTGGAACGTCACGATCATGCCGATAACCGTTCCCAGCAACCCGAGCAACGGGGCAACCACGGAGATGACCTTGATCAAGGTGTTTAACCGGCTCAGCTTCGGGACCTCGCGTAATACCGCCTCGCCCATCTTCAATTCCAGGGATTCCACATCGATATCCTTGTTCTCGTGGTAGGCAAGCAATACCCGGCCGAGTGGATTATTAGTGGACGGATTATTCAGGTTGCGTACCTGTTTGGCAACGGACATGCCGACACCCATCATGTAAAGTATCCTGAGCAGGGCGACCGTGATGCCGAAGATACCCAGGCCGATGATAATCCAGCCTACCGTCCCGCCCTGGGTCGTGGATCGTTCATACCAGCTGGGCACGTCGACCAGTTGGCCCAGCAACTGGCCCTTGGTCGGGTCCAGACCGAACGGGACAAAGCCGCCTTCAGCTTCATCCAGATCTGCGGCGCCGTTGACGAAGCGATCTTCCGGCTGGCGCAGCAGTTCTGAAATCTTCTGTGTTTCCGGATCATATTTCAGGTATTTGCCGCCGCTAACCAGGTTGAATACGCCTACCCTGATGATGTCCTGTTCCACTTCCTGCCCATCAGGCAGGACGACACTTCCCCTGAAGCGCTTCACCTTGCCGGTTTCGGTCATTTCCCGCTGGATCTCAAACCAGAGCTCTTCGATCTCTTCCAGGGATGCCAACTCACTACCGGAGCCCATCTTCTCCGCCAGTTCGGTCATGAAATCGCCGCGATGGGGGTATTCAATATTGGTCAGCGAAGCGTCAAATGTAGCCCGGGAATCGCCGGCAGCAGTCTGCAGTACCCCAAACAGTTCCTTTAATGAACCCAGGGCTTCCTGCAGGTCTTGCTTGAGGATGTCTATATCGTCCTGGTTGGCCTCGAACTCCTTCTCCAGCCGCTCACTGACAGCTTCCAGGTTAGCCCGCTCCTGGTTGGCTTTCTGCATTAACGCAGCCTGGTTTGCCTTGTCCCGCTGAAATGCCTCCTCCCTGGCCACGTTATCCTTGGATTCATCGATCCTGCCCTGCTGCACCTGGTCCAGCAGCGTGTCGAGCGACATGGCGTCATTGGCGGCAACGGCAGGAGACAGGTAACCTGAAAGTAATGTAACAACGATTAGGTGTTTGTAATATTTCACGTCTGGCTCTCCTCTTTTACTGCGCCGCGCTCACCGGCAGGATGAATATGTCGGGCGGTAGCTGCTTCCTGGCGATCTTCAGCCCCTGGCGGATGTAATTACGATATTCCGCCGAATCCAGGGGTACCCACTGGCGCATATCCTGATCCCATACGCCGTTTTCCTTGCCGTCGTCGGTCTGGTAGGCCAGCACAAGACGACCGAAGCGCAATACGTTCACCGGTCGTTCCTGACCATTGATCTCGATTACGTCGCTGTATTCATCCAGGTCACCGCCGAAACTCGTCTCGATTCGATAGGCTTCAAGCACCAGGCGTAATTTTTCCGCTGCGGTAATACCGGCATCACCGATATACGCTTTCACATCCGCTACCCTTTTGCGGCGTTCCTCCATGTGAAAGGGGCGGTCAAGCTCGACAAACTGTTCCAGGGTATTTGCCATTCTGAGCATGAGGGGGAAAATCTGGCGTTCCACGACTGCTATTTCATCAATGGATTCTGCTATCGTGCGTTTTTCCCGGTTTTGATCGTCAACCTGTTTCTGTAATAACGCGTTATAGACCTTCAGTCCGTCTATGACTTTCAGTTCACGCCGGTATCTCGATGCAATCTTCTCCGTTTCACTCGATGTTGTGTCAATGCGTTTCTGTGACTCCGCCGCCTCCTGGCTACGGGCAACGCCTTCGTCTACAACCTGGTCAATCGCATCCTGGCTGTATGTGGCCGAACTGAATCCAAATACAAGACCCAACATTAATAACTTGCTGAAAGTTACTAATATTTTCATAGTATCCATAAGGAAATAACCTCCCCAGCGGTGATGATTTAAGGCAAACCTCAAAAATCCCTGCAGCCTGGCTGCATGGCCCAATTCAATCAGATCAGCTTTTCGATATCCACCCGTTTTTGTTCTAGTATTCTGCCCGTTCTGACGAGAGCCAAGCAGATAACAAGTTATTATACAACAGGAAACATTGAATCAATATGAAATTCTCAAAATCGGTCATGTTCCGGTCGGCACAATATTCTATTACAAGAACCGGACACGCGCAAATACCAGCATTATTTCCCTGACCGCAGTTCGAACCAGGTCCCCCGGATGTCATCGATAAGCTTCCAGTCCTGTTGAGACCGTAAAGCAGGAATTGCGCGAATTGTACCGGTATGAGATTCTCTCACCTCATGAATGCGCCGACCCCAGAACAGATCCGCGATGTCCTTGCGGCTTATGGCGTCATCCCTGCCCGGCTCCGCCCGGTCGAATCCGGCCTGATCAACAGGACTTACCACGTTACGGATGTTGACCGCCTGGATTATATCCTGCAGGCGGTAAACGGGATGTTTCCCCCCGAAATCAACCTGGATATCGACGTGGTAACCCGCCACCTGGAGGAATCAGGACTGTTGACCCCGAGGTTACTGCCCGACCGGGAAGGTATGGTGTTCCACCGGGAACACAGCCGCATCTGGCGACTGTTCAATTACTTCGGCGGCAATACCCATCAACAGGTACAGCAACCGAACCTGGCAAGAGCGGCCGGCGCCATGCTGGGCCGTATGCACGGAGCACTTGCGCTGCTGGATTATGAGTTACAGGCTGCGCGCCCGGGAACTCATGACACACCCCGGCATACACGTCACCTGGAAAATACCCTGGAGGACAGCAAGGGCCATGACAGGTATGATGCCGTCAAACCACTGGGGAATACTATCCTGGCGCGCCTGGAGCAATTGCCGCCATTGCCTGCAGTTGCAGAACGCCTGGTTCATGGTGATCCGAAAATATCCAATTTCATCTTTACCGGGGACGACCGGGATGTGAAATGCATGGTCGATTTTGACACCCTGGCCAGGATGCCGGTCTACCTGGAACTCGGCGATGCCCTGCGCTCCTGGTGCAACCCGCCAGGGGAAGATACGATTGACGGCTGCTTCTCCATGGCCCATTGCCGCGCCGCGCTCGACGGCTATGCCGGTCATGCAGGAGATTTGCTCACTCGTGAGGAATGGCAGGCCATCCCGCAGGCAACGCTGACGATATACCTTGAGCTGGCCGCCCGTTTCTGTGCTGATGCCCTGAACGAGGATTATTTTTCGTGGGATGCGAGCAGGTTCGGCAGCCACAGTGAACACAGTGAAATCAGGGCCAGGGGACAACTCAGCGCGGCAATCTCCTTACAGAACCAATCCAGTGAATTCGATGATGCGGTCGCTAAGGCATTCTGTGGCTGACCGGGCCGGCAAATAACGGATAACTGGGAATTGACAGCAACAGATGCCTGGTTTAGGCTGTACCCGTTATAAGCCACAACATGAGTTTAACAAGTGGTTTTGGTAGTAAGTTTGTAAATGGAAAAGTCTAATTCGGATCTTTCGGGATCGGAGCAACGATGGATCGTTCTGTATTATTTCTGACCAGGGACCAGTCTTATCCGCCATCAGGCCCGTCTTCGTTGTTGCTGTAATGGACGATACTCTTCCACGTTTCATAAGCCATAACCGGCGATCTTTCTGCTCACGGTGCGGAACTTCACTGGTACTGCAGTACCGCGGCTACGCCTCAGCCCGGGAACCGAATTCCCGGTTGTGCGGGAGTTGCAGGATACCGCTACCGGGGATGGCCGGAAAAGACGATGCCTGTTACAGCCGGGGTAACGGCTTTGAACTACCGGATACTACCGACCCCATCAACCAGGTTGAACGCCGCTACCTCTCCATCATGTTCTGTGATCTGGTCAATTCAACCAGCCTGGCCACAAGGCTGGACCCGGAAGACCTGTTGCAACTGATACAGACATACCGGAATCTTTGCGTTGAAACCATCAAATTCTATGGCGGCTTCACAGCAGGCTATGTGGGTGACGGAACCATGAGCTGTTTCGGTTATCCCCAGGCCCATGAAGATGACGCGGAACGGGCGGTGTATGCTGCCCTGGATCTGCTTAATTCATTTAAAACACGCAAAACAGGACTGACGGATGCGGCAGGCAACAGTATTTCCGTTCGAATAGGGATCGCCTCCGGACTGGTCGTAGTCGGGAACTCTACAGGAACCGGCTCTGTGCTGGAGGAAACCGTAATCGGCGAGGCTCCAAACCTGGCTGCAAGATTACAGTCGATGGCACAACCCGGAACGGTCATCGTGAGTACCGAGACCCGTAACCTCGTACAAGACCGTTTCAGGTTGAAAAATATCGGCGTGAACTCATTAGCGGGATTTGAAAAAACACAGATGCTGTGGCAGGTAGTCGATGAAACCGATGCGAGTGCGCGCTTCCAAAACGGCACGCATATCAATAGGCCGGGACTGGTTGGCAGGGACGAAGAATTCAAACACATGATCCGGCAGTGGAACCGGGCCCGGTGCCGGGACGGCAGGGTTGTGCTGATTTGCGGCGAGACAGGTATTGGAAAATCAAAACTGCTGGAGACGGTATGCGCACATGTTCCCCCGGAAAGCTGCAACCGGTTCATTTACCGGTGTTCCCCGTTGCACAGGAACGATGATATGCGCGCTTGCCTGGCACGAATGCAGACAACTGTCAGATCATTTTCCGGTTATACCGGCGCAAGGCAAAGCGTGGCCGGGAAACCTGATGAAACAGGACCCTGTCTTATCATCCTGGAAGATGCACAATGGTTAACCCCGTGGGCTCTGGAACTGCTTACTGAACTGATCATGCAGATACCCGGCAAGCCGGTGCTCCTGGCAATCTCCTGCCGGCTTCAATTCAGGCCACCCGTCTCATGGTTCGAACGCGATCACGTGGAAAGAATTTCCCTGTCACCCATTAACCGATCTGCTGCAGAATTGTTGATTCGCCAGATATCGGGGGAAATACGTATTCCTGCCAGGCTCGTATCCCGAATTGTTGATAAAGCTGATGGCATCCCCTTCTTCCTGGAAGAATTAACCAGAACAGCGCTGCTGGCATGGCGCCCGGGAAGCAGGAATCTTCCGCAACTCCTTGAAGATACTGAAATACCTGAAAAAGTGCGCGCCGTGTTAATGACGCGGCTGGACCAGGATTCATCCTCTCGCGAAGTGGCGCAGATATGTGCCGCACTGGGTCGTGATTTCAGCTATGACATGCTGGCAAAGGTCTGGGCTCATCATCCGAAGAAGCTCTATCCCGCATTGAATTCCCTGTGCAGGTCAGGGTTACTGTTAAAGACAGGAAATGGAAATGACGCCAGGTACGCATTCAAATGGACATTGATGCGCGCGGTCGCGTACCAGAGCATGTTAAAACGTGTAAGGCAGAAATTGCACCGGCGCATCAGCAGGATAATGCTGGAACACTTTCCTGACTATGCCAGGCTCCATCCTGAAATACTGAACCATCATTCTTCACTTGCCGGGGGCCGGGAAAACCACTGAGCGACAGCGTACACGGAATGGAACACGAGGACATATCTCAGCCGGGTACATAGACGGAATATTTGACAGGAGCGTAACAAATGGCAAAAACATCCATTGAGATAAGTGCGGGTTCATTGTCTGCGGTTGAATTATTTTATGACCTCTCCTTCAATGAACGAAAGGTAGTTGCCGATAAATGCCGGGGAATGAAATTCGCCGCCGGAGATACCATTACCTCCCACAATGATGTTGATAACGATGTTTACTTCATCATCAGCGGCAGGGTCAAGATTGCGACTTGCACCGCTTTGGGAAGGGAGATCTGTTTCCGTGACCAGGCCGCGGGAGAAATGTTCGGTGAGATTGCGGCTGCCGATAACCAATCCAGGTCCGCGTACGTTTCAGCCTTGAGTGAGACTGTCCTCGCAGCCATCTCGGCAGAGTGTTTTTTATGGCTCGTAGACCTTTACCCTTCGATCATGACCAGGACACTGGCGCGAATTGCCCGCCTGGTCAGGCTGTTATCAGAGCGTGTGGTTGAATTCAGTTCACTGAATGTCAGGAACAGAATCCATGCTGAACTGCTGAGAATGGCCTGGCAGAATATGGATAATGCCAATACCGCGACGATTTCGCCCGCGCCAAGGCACGTTGACCTTGCCAGCCGTATCAGTACTCACCGGGAAGCAATAACGCGTGAGTTGACTCAACTCTCATCATCCGGCCTGGTCCATAAAGGGAAAAACTCATTACGGATTAACGACGTGGTAAAGCTTGAAAACATGGTCCAGGATACGGCTGGTACTTATAAAAAATAGCCGTCCTGCAGGCTGCATTCATTTATCTGAATTATTTTTATCAAAATGTGATATTTCTCACATTCCTCACCCTCCTGCCCCGGTATACTTCCCATGCCTGTCCAACAAGATGAAGTCTGTTACGTGAACATTTCATTCTTTTGGACCAAATCAGTACAGGACGTACTGTGGTGATGGTGGAGGGACCTGCCGGAACCGAAACCATCACGTGAGTGGCCTGTCCGGGCATCTGGCAGGACGTCATTTGCCCGGACAACTTAATTAATTAAGAATTGAGAATTACGAATTAGGAATTACGAATTCTCAAAATCGCGGGCAGCGGCTTTTCTCCTGAATAATAGGGCCGCCAGAACCTGATGGTGACCGGCACCGAGACGTTAAGCCAGAATATGGTAATCATGAGGGTGTAAAATACTTCCTCGGTGAAGATGCCGTGTTGCGTGTAGGCTATATTCATCACCACAAACGCCAGTTCCGCCCGGCCCAGCATGCCGAACCCGATCATCACGGAATCCTCCCAGTTGAAGCTTCCGGTATAACGCGCCGCCGCTGTGGCCGAGATCACCTGGGCAAAGAACACGCCCACAAGCAGCAACAGGGTTTCATCAAGAATGGACGCAAAAATAACCGGGTCGAAAACGATATGAGTGCCCAGGTTGACAAAAAAGATGGGGCCTATCCACGAGAAGGCCGCATCATCGATGATCCTGCGGGTATCCCGGTACAGGGCCCTGCTGTTTTCCCTCTTACCAAAATGAAAGTATTCCTCCTTGATAATCAGGCCCGCCATGTAGGCGCCGATGGCCGGATGCAGACCCAGGTAGTGGGCAAGCAGGCTGATCGAAATGGCGACGAGTAAAATACCGAGGGTGGCCTTGCTGCCGTCGTCTATGGAGAGCATGTTGCTCATTCCGAAACGTTGCAGGAACGGGTAACGCTTGAGCAACCCCTGCTCGGCGCTGTGCGGCATGATCCAGATTGCAATCGCAACAATGAGGACAAAGAAGAGCAGCGCCTTGAGCACTATCGTAGCTATCCCGGTTACGGACAAATCTCCTGCTCCCGTGGCTACCGGAACGAGGATGGCAACCAGAGCCAGGGAAGCGATATCATCTATTATTGCCGAGGTCATGATGCCGCTTGCAGCGCCGGACAGGTGCAGTCCTTCACTCTTGAGGGAAACCATGGTCAACGACACTGCGGTCGCAGTCATGGTCAAACCGCACAACAGGGCAATCCGGTCATCACCCCAGAAATACTGAGCACAGGACCAGGCTGCGATAAACGGGCCCAGGGCTCCGAACAGGGCGATCCCCCAACTGCGCTTGATACTGCGGATAAAATATCTCGGGTTTGCCTCAAACCCGAGCGCGAACATGATCAGGATAATGCCCACTTCGGAAATTCCCGTGATGAACGGAGTGCTGTGCTCGGGGAGCCAGCCCAGGTTGACCATCACGCATCCGGCGGCAAGGAAATACAGTACCGGCGTGAGCTTGGTCTTTGCCGCCAGCCACGAAGCGATAAAAACGCTGGCCCAGATCAAGGCCAGTTGTTGCAGGTCATGCATGGTCAGGATATATCAGGTTGTCATTGTTTTCGCCGGGACGCCTTCAAAAGCCCGGCATTGAGTTTGCCGGACCGCGCAGCAGGTACTTTCATATACGCTTGTCCGGTGAACTGCTATAATTTTACTAATCCATGAAACTATCCGCCATGGCTACCTTACTTCAAAGCCTCCACGAAGACCACAAAAACTACGCAGTTCTACTGAACCTGTTGAGCGCCGAAGCAGACAAGCTGGAGCACGGGGACGAACCGGATTTCGTGCGCATGTTTGACATAGCTAATTACATGGTCAGTTATCCCGATACCTTCCATCACCCCCATGAGGAACTCATCTTCGACGTACTGGGAGCGCTCGACCAGGGCTGTGTAGCGGAGATCAAAGAATTGTGTGACGAGCACAAACAACTGGCCGCCACCGGGCTGGCCTTGAAAGACGCGTTAAACGGCGTGCTCAACGGCGCCATAATACCCCTGGACATGGTCCTGGATAACGCCAGGGCATACACCGCATTATTATGGAAACACATGAACCTGGAGGAAGGAACAATCTTCCCAAAGGCAAAGTCCACTCTCGAGGACACGGAGTGGCGCATGATCGACGATAATCTCTCCCAGGTGGAAGACCCGTTATTCGGCAACGTGGTCCAGACCCAATTCGAAAAACTGTACGAAGGCATCATACGGAATACCGACATCTCTTCCCCACAAGGGTGAATCCCCGGCGGCGGCAGCCCGGCCGTCTCTGCGCCACCGCCTGTTCAACTGCCTGGATTTTGACCCTGCACCGGAATTGTTGTTCAATACTCGACCATGACCGTTAACCTGACCAGGGAACTCATAGCCAGGCCGTCCGTGACGCCCGACGATGCCGGCTGCCAGCAGTTGATTGGCGTGCGCCTGAAAAAAAGCGGGTTCAGTGTTACCGACCTGACTTGTGACGACGTAACCAACCTGTGGGCCACCCATGGCCATGGCGCTCCCGTCTTCACGTTCCTGGGTCACACCGACGTGGTGCCGGCAGGACCCGAGGCAGACTGGGATTCGCCGCCCTTCGAACCCCGGGAACGGGATGGCTACCTGTACGGCCGCGGCGCGGCCGACATGAAAGGCAGTATCGCAGCCATGGTAAGCGCGCTGGAGCGTTTCGTCGCAGAAAGTCCCGCACATAACGGAACCATCTGCCTGTTACTGACCAGTGATGAAGAGGGTATAGCGGTAAACGGCACAAAAAAAGTCGTTGAATACCTGGCTCGAAATGATATCAGCATTGACTGGTGCCTGGTAGGTGAACCATGCAGCAGTGAAAAACTCGGCGACGTCATCAAAAACGGCCGGCGCGGTTCCCTGTCGGGCGTGCTTACCGTCTCAGGGGTCCAGGGGCATACGGCCTACCCCGCGCTGGCAAGGAATCCCGTGCACCTGGCCGGCCCGGCACTGGTGGAGCTGAGTCAGCGGGTCTGGGATGAAGGCAACGCCCATTACCCTCCCAGCAGCTTCCAGATTTCCAATATCCATGCCGGGACAGGCGCCGAAAACGTGATACCGTCCTCCGTTGAGGTCAGTTTCAACCTGCGCTTCTCCACTGAATGGACCGAACAGCGACTCAAGGACACAGTCGGGGAACTGCTTGACCGGCATGAACTGGATCACAGCCTCCTCTGGCGGCCATGCAGCCAGCCCTTCCTGACGCAGTCAGGCAGACTGCTTGACGCGGTTCAGGCGGCGGTTTCCGGCGTCTGCGGCATCAAGCCTGAGATTTCCACTGACGGCGGCACTTCCGACGGGCGCTTCATCGCGCCCACGGGCGCCGAAGTGGTGGAGCTGGGTCCGGTCAACGCAACCATCCACAAGGTCAACGAGTGCGTGCGCAGCGCCGACCTGGAAACCCTGTCAGACTTGTACCAGGATATATTGGCGCGCCTGATGACGCGGGTTCAAGTGAGCTAACCCGAATATCCAACCAACAGCTAGCCCGCATTCCTCACCAGGTGATGCGATGATCGCGCAGGATTTTTCCCGCCAGCGGGTGCCTGTGACCGAAAGCATAGCCGTAGCTATGGTCGAGGAAGCACGTGCCCGCTGGCGGGAAAAAGACAAGTGAGGGCGCATCACCTGGTGAGGAATGCGGGCTAAGGCATGCCGGTCAGGACTGTCCGTTCCGGCGCCCCGCCAGGTCATCCATGTTACGGATGCGCCTCTGGAATCGATCGCAGGGTTCGTCGTTCAGCCAGTTGAGAAATTCCCGCAGCATATCGGCAGTCAATCCCCACACGTAACCGCCATCCCAGTCAAAAGCATGGGTTGTGCGCGGTTTATCAAGGAAATCAACCGTATGCGTGGTATTGACTTCCGGGCGTAACAGCACCCGGACGTCGGCAACGATCACCTCTGCCACTTCATAGCTGTTCGCCCTCATCTCAGGCGCTTTGCGGGTCCAGCCCACGTACGGGATTACATGGTGGCCGGCTATGCTCCAGGCGTCATCCAGCCGCCCCATTATGGTGACGACATCCGGGTCAATCCCGAGTTCCTCCTGTGTCTCCCGCAGGGCCGTAGCAGCCAGATCGCTATCACCGGCATGAAACACGCCGCCGGGGAACGATACCTGCCCGCGATGACTTGAAACGGTTTCGGTGCGGGTGGTTAAGACAAGCTCAACAGTATCATCAGGGCCCGGCCAGAACAACAATAAAACAGCCGCCCGGGAATATTCCCGGGGGAACAGGTGTTCAGGGAAGGTTTGCGGTTTCCGTTCCTTAAGGGCCGATAACCGCTTACGGAACTGTGATGTGAAGCTCATCGATAATTTTGAGAACCGGCAGAGGCAGATTCAGCGCTCTGCCCCTGCTCTATAAATATCCTGGTCCCTGATCCCTGGTCCCTATTCCCTGCTTTCAGCTACTGGCAGCCTGGTCAAACTGTTCCTCTTCCGTGGAACCCGCCAACGCCGTCACCGAAGAACTGCCGCCCTGTATGACGGTGGTCACATCGTCAAAATAACCGGCGCCCACTTCCTGCTGGTGCGAGGCGAACGTATAACCTTTTTTCGCCGCGGCAAATTCCGGCTCCTGTATCATCTCGACGTAGGCAGTCATGCCCCTGTGCACGTAGTTATGGGCAAGATCAAACATGTGGTACCACATGTTATGTATTCCTGCCAGGGTGATGAACTGGTATTTGTACCCCATCGCCCCCAGTTCACGTTGAAACTTGGCTATGGTGATATCGTCCAGGTTCTTCTTCCAGTTGAAGGAAGGCGAGCAGTTATAGGCCAGTAGCTGATCCGGATGTTCCCTGTGGATCGCTTCGGCAAAACGTCTGGCTTCATCCAGGTCAGGAACCGCAGTCTCGCACCAGAGCAAATCCGCATAGGGAGCGTAGGCGAGGCCCCGTGCAATAGCCTGGTCAAGTCCTGCATTGGTAACATAAAACCCTTCCGCGGTACGCTTGCCGGTGACGAAAGGATGGTCCCTTTCATCTATGTCGGAGGTGAGCAACGCCGCGGCATTGGCGTCGGTCCTGGCCAGTACGATGGTCGGCACCCCCATGATATCCGCCGCCAGTCTTGCCGCCACCAGCTTCTGGATTGCTTCCTGGGTGGGCACCAGTACCTTGCCCCCCATATGCCCGCATTTCTTGACGGAGGCCAGCTGGTCCTCAAAATGCACGCCGGCAGCGCCGGCTTCTATCATGGCTTTCATCAATTCGAACGCGTTCAGGACGCCGCCGAACCCGGCTTCGGCGTCGGCGACAACCGGCGCAAAATAATCCACATTCCCTTCACCCCTGGCGCACTGGATTTCATCGGCCCGTTTGAAGGCATTGTTTATACGGCGCACTACCGTAGGTACGGAATCGACCGCGTAAAGCGACTGATCAGGATACATGGTCTCCGAGGTATTACCGTCGGCCGCAACCTGCCAGCCCGACAGGTAGATGGCCCTTACCCCGGCTTTTACCTGTTGTACGGCCTGGCCGCCCGTCACCGCGCCCAGACTGTTGATATAATCTTCGTTATTGACCAGTTCCCATAATTTCTCGGCGCCGCGTCTGGCGAGTGTGTGTTCAATCAGTACTGAACCCCTCAATTTCAGCACGTCAGCAGCACTGTAATCGCGCCTGACGCTTTTCCAACGCGGATTCTCCGCCCAATCCTGTTCAATCCGCCTTAATTCATCAGTCATCTGGTAGTCCCCTTGGCAAAACGAAAACGGTCAATATACACTTTCTGCGGGTTGCCTGCAAACCACCAGGGAATTACCATGCAAGACATGTGAAACAACGATATTGGAAGTCATATCCTGTTACGCTATCATTAGCAAAACACCCGAACAAAACCGGAATGTCTGAAAAAACACACGAGCGTTATAACGAAGACCTGGCGCTGCTTGAGGCCAAGCCGAAGCTGAAACGCCCTCCCCTCTACAAGGTCATTCTTCTGAACGATGATTACACGCCCATGGAATTTGTCGTGCATATCCTGGAAATATTCTTTTCCCTGGACCGGGAGACTGCAACGCGGATCATGCTGGAAATACATACACGCGGCATGGGAGTCTGTGGCATATTCACGCATGACATTGCCCAGACCAAAGTCGTCCAGGTAAATCATTACTCGCAGGAACATGAACATCCGTTAAAATGTACAATGGAGAAAGCCTACTGAGATCAAAAAGCCGCCATGCTCGATAAAGACCTGGAACAGACATTGAATGATGCGTTCCGCGATGCGCGCGATAAACGCTATGAATTCGTGACGGTTGAGCATTTGTTACTGGCTTTGCTGGACAACCCTGCCGCGCTCAGGGTATTGCGGGCCTGCAGCGCCAATCTGGAAGAACTGCACACCGAAATTACGCGCTTTATCGAGGAAAACTCCCCGCGTCTGGGTGATGACGACGAGCATGAGTCCCAACCCACCCTGGGCTTTCAACGGGTGTTCCAGCGCGCCGTGCAACACGTGCAGTCTTCCGGCAGAAAGGAAGTCAGCGGCGCAAATATCCTGGTCGCCATCTTCGGCGAACGCGAATCCCATGCTGCGTTTTTCCTGCACCAGCAAAATATCGCAAGACTGGACGTGGTGAATTACATCGCCCATGGAATCACCAACAGCCAGGAAGATGAAACCGGCGTTTCGCCCGAATCCGATAATTACGATGAAACACGCCAGGATGAAAGCGGGAAAAATCCTCTGGAAGCCTACACCATCAACCTGAATCAACAGGCGGAACTCGGCAAGATAGACCCGCTGATCGGGCGCGAACACGAAGTGCAACGGACTATTCAGATCCTTTGCCGGCGGCGTAAGAACAATCCTCTCTACGTGGGTGAAGCAGGCGTGGGTAAAACCGCTATTACCGAAGGTATCGCCAAGCAGATAGTTGACAAGCAAGTACCGGAAGTGCTGCAGGACTGTACAATTTTTTCGCTGGACATGGGTGCAGTGCTGGCCGGGACCAAGTATCGCGGTGATTTTGAAAAGCGCTTCAAGGGAGTGATAGCCGAACTCATGAAGTATGAAGGCGCCATACTGTTTATCGATGAAATTCATACTATCATCGGCGCAGGCGCCGCCTCGGGCGGCGTTATGGATGCTTCCAATATCATCAAACCGGTGCTGGCGTCCGGTGACATCAAGTGTATCGGTTCTACCACCTACCAGGAATTTCGCGGTATTTTCGAGAAGGACCGGGCACTGGCGCGACGGTTCCAGAAGATTGATGTAGTCGAACCTTCAATCGAAGAAACCGTCAAGATATTACAGGGATTGAAATCCCGTTTTGAAGAACACCACGAGGTGCGTTATACCAACCAGTCGTTACGCTCGGCAGCGGAACTCTCGGAACGCTATATCACCGACCGCCACCTGCCGGACAAAGCCATCGACATCATAGATGAGGCCGGTGCTTCACAACGCCTGCTGCCGGTATCAAGACGCAAAAAAACCATAGGCGTTCAGGATATTGAAAGTATTATCGCCAAGGTCGCGCGCATCCCGCCGAAAACGGTAACCACCTCACACCGCGACATCATGAAGAACCTTGAGCGCAACCTCAAAATGGTCGTCTTCGGTCAGGACAAGGCTGTCGGGGGCCTGGCGACGGCCATCAAGATGGCGCGTTCGGGACTGGGTAACCCGGAACAGCCGATTGGAGCGTTCCTGCTGGCCGGGCCTACCGGGGTGGGGAAAACGGAAATCAGTAAACAACTGGCCATCGCCATGGGTATCCAGTTGATCCGTTTTGACATGTCCGAATACATGGAACGCCACACGGTTTCCCGCCTGATCGGCGCACCTCCGGGATACGTTGGTTTTGACCAGGGCGGACTGCTGACTGATGAAGTCACTAAACACCCCCATTGCGTACTGCTCATGGACGAGATGGAAAAGGCCCATCCGGATGTCTTTAACCTGATGCTGCAGGTCATGGACCACGGCACCCTCACCGATACCAATGGCCGGCATGTGGATTTCCGCAACGTGATTATCATAATGACCACCAACGCCGGAGCTGAGCGCATAAGCCGGGCATCAGTGGGTTTTACCCAGCAGGACCACAGCTCGGACGCCATGGAAGCCATTATCAAGACCTTCAGTCCGGAATTCCGCAACCGCCTCGACGCCATCATCGAATTCAACGCCCTGGACCATAAGACCATACTCAATGTGGTAGACAAGTTCCTGGTCGAATTACAGGCGCAACTCGATGACAAAAAGGTCGTCATCGACGTAGATGAAGCTGCTCGCCTGTGGCTGGGCAAGCACGGCTACGACAAGATCATGGGCGCCAGACCCATGGCGCGTCTCATCCAGGAAAAGATAAAGAAGCAACTGGCGGAAGAACTGCTGTTCGGCAAACTGCTGCACGGAGGCCATGTCATCGTCTCGGCCGAAGACGATGAACTCACCGTCGAGATCGAGGAGAAGGAAACAGCCGCCATGACTTTGTCTGCGAATACCGCAGATTAGATAAACACAGAATTGAATAGCCTTCGTTCAACGTGGTGACAGGCTGGGATGGGCTGTTCAAGACCCGCTGTGAATACATCCTTGTACGCTTACCATCCGCTGTCCCTGCGGATGATAGTCTTGAACAGCCCATCCCAGCCTGCCGTCGCTATGCACTATGACTCTGTATCCTCTATATCTTCTACGTCATCTGTGTTCTTTATATTCTCTGTGTTCTCTGTGTTCTCTGTGTTCTCTGTGTTTTCTGTGTCCTCTGTGTCCTCTGTGTCCTCTGTGGCTACCAGTTCGTCGGTAAGTTCAAGCAGTTTTCCGGATTCGTCGCCGGGCAGTGCTTCCACGTCACGTAGTTTCCTTTCCATCGCCCGGGTGCGTACCCCGGTCTGATCGATCGTGTTGGACGCCGTATCCAGTTGTCTTTTGACCCGGGTCAATACCTCTCCGAACTTGCCGAACTCGGTTTTTACGGCTGCCAGTATCTGCCAGACTTCGCTGGAACGCTTTTCTATGGCCAGGGTGCGAAAACCCATGCGCAGGCTGTTCAGTATCGCCGACAGGGTGGTCGGACCGGCGACGACCACCCGGTGGGCATGCTGGAGTTTTTCCAGCAGGCCGGGTTGTCTGAGCACTTCCGCATACAGGCCCTCCGTAGGCAGAAACATGATGGCAAAGTCGGTGGTCGCCGGCGGCGCAATGTATTTTTCCCCTATATTTTTTGCGGAAAGCTCGATGGCGCGGGTCAGGGATTTCATGGATTGTTCGACTGCATCCGTATCCGCGGTCTCCGTGGCGTTGAGCAGACGCTGATAATCTTCCTGTGGAAACTTTGCATCGATCGGCAACCAGACGCTATCCGCCATATCCGCACCGGCGCCGGGCAGGCGGATGGCATACTCGACGACTTCCGCGGTTTCGGGACGCACCTTGACATTGCGTTCAAACTGGTCCGGAGCAAGCATCTGCTCCAGGATGGCGCCGAGTTGTACCTCTCCCCAGGTGCCGCGCGCCTTGACATTGGTCAGCACCCGTTTGAGATCACCCACGCCGGTGGCCAGGTTCTGCATTTCACCCAGCCCGCGCTGTACCGCCTCCAGTCGCTCGCTGACAAGTTTAAAGGAATCGCCAAGACGCTTCTCCAGGGTGCTTTGTAATTTCTCATCCACCGTATGGCGCATCTGTTCGAGTTTCTTGTCATTGCTGTCCTGCAAGGCCTTCATCTTTGTATCCAGCGTGTCCCTGAGCTGGCCTATCCTGGTTTCATTTTTATCGCTCAGTTCCTTGATACGTTGCTCAACGGCGTCGAGGCGCGTCTGCTGGGACTTGTTCATCTCGCTGATTACCCTGATAACACTGTCGTTGGCGTCCTTCTGGGTCTTGGCGACTTCCTGCCGCAGGCTGCGGGCGCTGTCAGTGGCCTCCTCCCTGTTCGAGCGGAATTCCTCGCGCAGAACCTTTTCCGCAGACCCCTTGCGATTCGACGACAATCGGCCAAGAATAACGGCCAGCAAAACGATGATCAGGACGCATGCGGACAGCAGCAGCCATGCCGGTAGCGTAATCATGCCGCGCCGTCACTCTCTGCCGGGTACAAGGTGGATGATGCGATTATCAGGTTTGCCATCTGCTAATTGTACTATTAAAACAGGGTTATACTAACAACCGGCAATAATCGGGAAACATACGAATGAACAATATCAAGCTCAGAACCGGATTTTTATTTTACCTTCTCCTGTGCGCGTACTCCGTACCGCCCTCCGCTGCGCCACTTGAAATACTGTCCTATGATGCAAGAAACAGCGGCATCGGTGAAAAGTCGGTCATCATCCTGGGAGAAAAACAGGCCGTCCTGATTGACGCGCAATGGAAACCATCGGACGCGCAACAGGTTGCGGACATGATCCGGGAATCCGGCAGGGAACTGACCCATATCCTCATTACCCACGGCCACCCCGACCATTACTGGGGCCTGGGAACCATCCTGGAACAGTTCCCGGGGGCAAGAGTGCTCGCCCGCCAGGGCACCCGGGATGAAATCGCCAACCAGTTCGCGGCCAAGTGGATCCACTGGCAACCCATGATGGGTGCGGACATACCCCTGGAACCGGTCATACCAGAGGTGCTTGCAGGTGATAAACTCCTGCTGGAAGGGGAGGAAATACGTCTTATAGACCTGCCTCCCAACGAGGTCGAACATTCCGTTGCCTATTACGTGCCCTCGCGGCAGGCCCTGATCGTCGGTGACCTGATCTTCTCCCGCATGCACAGTTATTTTGCTGACCTGAACAACCCGTCCGGTTGGATCAAAGCGCTGCAACTGGTGAAAACCGCCGGTCCCATAACGACGGTCTACCCCGGCCACGGCCCCAACGGCGACGCCGGCCTGATTGATGAGGCCATCCGCTACATGCAGGTCTATCAATCATACGCCAGGCCGGGAGTGCCGTTACCTGAAATCATCGAGGGCATGACCGGGGAATTCCCCGATTATGATGGTGAGATGCTGTTATGGTGGACCCGCGGCCCGGGGTTCGGGATTTTCGGACCGCGTTCTCTGGGTGTGCCGGAAAGTCTGATTGCGCAATTGCCGCCCCATCTGGTCAGCCCTGCCCCGGGGTGCAGCGCCGCCAACAAGGCGCTGGTTGAACAGCTTTTCCACCAGGGGTTCAGCGGTGGTAATATGGATGTGCTGGACGAGGTGTTTGCGGAAGACATCCACTTTGAATACCCCGGCGTCCCGCAGGGGCTTGAGGGTATCAAGGCCATCGTGCAAAAGAACAACGACAGCTTCGCGGACTGGCGCTTCACCATGCACGATACCCTGTGCGACGGGGACAAGGTCACGGTGCGCTGGTCCGCGTCCGGCAGGCACGTAAACTCGTTCATGGGAGAGGACCCCACCGGTTCTGAAGTCGAATTGTCCGGGATATCCATCTACCGGGTCGAAAACAACAGGATCACCGCAGACTGGGTGACACCGGACAACCTTGGTTTTTTGACACAGATAGGTGTATTGAACCCCGTTACTATGACCAGCAAGTGACGATTCTCCTTAATTCTTAACAATCCGGGTCAGGCAGCAGGACCCGGCGCCTGCCACGGGTATTTTCGGTTATACTCCGGAAGATGCATGTAACGTCGGAAAGCACACCCGTTCAGTCCATGATGCCTGTTGTCTTCATCGGCCACGGCAGCCCTGCCAATGCCCTTGAGGACAATGAGTCCACCCGGGCCTGGCGCCGTATCGCCAACACGATGGCGCGTCCCAAAGCCATACTGGTCATCTCGGCACACTGGTATACGCACGGCTGTGCGGTAACCGCCATGGACGTGCCGCAAACAATCCACGATTTCGGCCCACCCTTGCCGGCGCCGTTATTCGACCTGTATTACCCTGCGCCGGGCAGTCCCCAACTGGCGCAACGGGTGTGTGAACTGCTGGATCCGCACCCCGTTCAAATGGACCGGTCGTGGGGGCTGGACCACGGTACCTGGTGTGTCCTGATCAAGGCTTTTCCGGATGCGGATATCCCGGTTGTCCAGCTCAGTCTTAACCTGGATCAACCGCTGCCCCGGCACTACGAACTGGGACGGCGCCTGCAACCACTGAGGCGGGAAGGCGTATTGATAATGGGCAGCGGCAATATCGTGCATAACCTGGCCTTGATGGACTGGCGTAACCCCGCTGCTCCCGCCTTTGACTGGGCGCTACGGTTCAACGACCGGATCAAGGAACATGTCCTGGGAGATGACCCGCAAGGCGTCTGCGAATACCGGCGCTACGGTCAGGATGCGGCCCTCTCGGTACCTTCGGCAGAACATTTATGCCCACTGCTGTATACCATGGGCGCCCGTGCAGATACCGATGAGGTAACACTCGAAACTGATTTTATCGTGCACAAATCACTGAGTATGACCAGCGTGGTGTTCCAAACAGGGAATTAACCTGACTGAATGACAGGAGCGACTGCATATAAACGCTGGTGGATGTTCGCCCTCGCCAGCGCATTTTTCTTTTTCATCACGGCGTCCACCTTCAGTTCACTGGGGGTTGTGCTGCCCTATATGATCGAGGAGCTTTCCTGGACCTGGTCCCAGGCCGGCACGGGGTTTTCCCTGCTGGCATTGCTGGTGGGACTGGCAGGCACCCTGCCCGCATGGACCATCCGGCGCTTCGGCATCAAGACGACCTACGTCATCGGTTCCATAACCATGGGTTGCGGCTTTGTCCTTATTTCCACCGGTTCCTGGTTGTACCAGTACTGGCTCGGCGCAAGCCTGCTGGGCCTGGGCTATGCCCTGTGCGCGACGGTGCCGGGTATCCACCTGATCAACGACTGGCTGCCCGACCGGCGTTCATTCGCTATCGGCCTGTACATGACCCTGGGCGGACTGGGCGCGGTCGCCGGCCCGCCGATCGTAACCATCATCGTCACCCAAACGGATTCCTGGCGGGTTCACTGGTGGTCCATGACCGCGGCCGTCCTGGCGCTCATGGTGCTCGCCATCGCCTTCATCAACAACCGGTCTTCGGAACATGACGAGGCCGATGCCGCAAACGCGCCGGGTGAAGAGAAAACCTCCGACAAGGTGTTCAAGACGAAAACTGACTGGCGCTACCGGGACGCACTGCGCACGCCCCAGTATTACGTGATTGTCGCCGCCCTGACGATGACACTGTTCTGTACCCTGACCATGAACAGTTGGGCCTTTACTCATCTTGGCATGCTGGGCATATCGACGGCGCTGGCCACGCTGGCCCTCAGCGCCGACGGCGCGGTGAATGCCATGTCCCGCGCCCTGGGGGGCATGATCGCCACCCGGATTGATCCCAAGTGGCTCCTGGTTGCGGCGTTAATCGGCGAGATGATCGGCATGGTTGCCCTCTCTGTTGCCGACAATCCGGCAGCTCTCGTTATCTTTGCGGTCGGTGAGGGTTTCGGTTTCGGCCTGTGCTTCCTGGCTACCGCCCTGCTGCTGCTGAATTACTTCGGAGAGAAAGACAACCCGGAAATACTCGGCACCATGAACTTCATGACTACGATTGCCATGCTGGGGCCCATCGTTGCAGGCTATATCGGCGACAAGGCGGGCGGTTTTTCCATGGCGTTCCAGTTGAATGCGGCGCTGATGCTGATTGTTATCATCGCCGTTGCCGTAATGAAACCCCCGCGGCAGCAAGAGCAGGATTCAACATCCTGACCAGGAAACGCGTTACCCGGCTCGTATCCTGTCCCTGCGGATGCGCCAGCTGTCGATAAATACCGCGATAATTATCACACCCCCTGTGATCAGGCGTTTGGCAGGTTCCGAAACGCCGATCTGCGCCAGTCCGTTCTGTAATATCGCGATGATAAGCACCCCGGCGAATGCCCCGGCAACGCTGCCGCGTCCTCCCATCAGGCTCGTACCGCCTATGACGGCCGCGGCAATTGCCGCCAACTCCATGCCGGCGCCCGCGTTCGGGTCGGCTGCCCCCAGGTAAGCGGCATTGAATATGCCGCCAAGACCTGCCAGCGCCCCTGATACGGCCAGCACAACCATGCGGTACAGCTTTGTATCAATGCCGGACATCCTTGCGGCCCGGGTGTTGGCGCCTACGGCTACGATATGACGTCCGGGTACTGTCCTGGTCAAGATGAACTGGGCCGCAAACACGGTCGAAAGCGCAATTACGAGCGCCGGGGAGACGCCCGTCCCTGAAATCGGCAGTGCGAGTTTCTGAATCGACGCACCGATATACATAGTCTGTGAGTCCGTAGTGATATAGGCCATGCCGCGGGCCATTTCCAGCATACCCAGGGTAACGATAAAGGAAGGCAGGGCCAGGTATGACGCCAGGAGACCGTTCACGGAGCCACATATTATGCCTGCGCCGATTGCCAGGAAACATGCGGTAACGATGGAAAAATCCCAATTCATCATCGCCACGCCGACGATCGTGGCGCAGAACCCCAGCACCGAACCGACGGACAGGTCGATACCGCCGACTACCAGCACCAGTGTCATGCCGACGGTGACGACCGTCAACGCCGGCAACTGGTTAAGAATTGTCCTGAGGGTGACAAGTGAAAAAAAGTTGTCCGCGACCAGGCCAAAAAAAACAATCAGCAGGATCAGGGAGACAAAAATAAAATTTTCCTTTACGAGTGATCTCATAAGACTGGAATTCTCTTGTTGTAACCCGGGTAATAACGCCTGGCCGTATCCGGGCTAATGCAGGCGCGGGGTGCGCGTTGTGAATTCCCTGAAACAGGCTGCCAGTATTTCCGTCTCGGACCAGTTATCCGCTATGAATGTTGCTACCAGCTTGCGCCTGGATAAAACGAATATGCGATCGCTCACTGCCATGAGTTCCTCAATTTCGCTGGACGTAAACAGTATGGTCTTGCGCTCATGGCGCAATTCGAACATCAGGTTATAAATCATGTTTTTCGTGCCGACGTCGATCCCTCTCGTGGGTTCGTCAAACAGGAATATGTCCGAATTACAGTACAGCCACCTGGCAATCAGTATTTTTTGCTGGTTCCCTCCGCTGAGCTGATCGATATCCTGGTCCAGGCCGTCACATTTAACGCTCAACTCGTCAACCAGCTTTTGCGCGGCAGCGGCCTCACGCTTGTTATCCAGCAGGGACATCGACGCAAAACCTTGCAGGTCTCCGGGTATCATCATGTTTGTCAACACCGGATGACCCGGGTACAAGCCCATGGATTGCCGGTCTTCACCCAGGTATGCCATCCCTGATCTTTTAGCCGTTCCCGGGTTGCCGATACGTACTTTTCCGCCAGCCCGGTGCCGGCTGACGGCGCCACCTGTCAACGGGGTCAAACCGAACAAAGCATTCAATAACTCGCTACGACCCGAACCCGACAACCCGGCGATACCGATTATCTCTCCTGCCTGGGCCGTGAAACTTATTTCATGGGGCAGTTCTTCAGTGGTTATGCGCTCCACTTCAAGAACAGGCTCTGGTGTAGGCGCGGCGGCGGACCGCGCGGTTTTATTTTTCGTTTGAAAATCGCCGCTCATGTATTCCATAAGCTCCGCGACCACCATGGAACCGGCGGGAGCGGTAGTTACGATACGCCCGTCCCTGAGAACGGTAACGTTATCCGATACCTCCAGTACGTCCTGTAACCGGTGACTGATGTAAATAACCGATGTCCCGGACGCAGCCAGCACGGTGATAATTTCGTGCAGAACAGAGGCTTGTTGTGCCGTGAGGGCGGCAGTCGGCTCATCCAGGATCAGTACCCTGCAATCCAGGAAAACCGACTTGGCAAACTCCAGCAACTGGCGTTCAGCCAGGCCCAGTGTCCCGGTGCGCGTGTCCGGGTCGAGAGATCCCAGGCCGACACGCCGCAGTATCGAACGGGTTCGATGTTCCAGTTCCTGGCTGGAGATAACGGAACAACTATGCGGCAACTTTCGCAAGGCAATATTTTCCTTGACGCTCAGGGGATTGATCAAGCTCAATTCCTGTGCGGCACAGGAGATACCGGCCGCAAAAGCATCTTTTGGACCGGACGGTTCGTATTCAACCCCATCCAGCGTTATCATGCCGTTGTCCTTGCTGACAAAGCCGGCCAGGATACTGCCGAACGTGGTCTTGCCGGCGCCATTCTCACCAACGAGTCCATGTATTTCCCCGCGCTTGATGGTCAGATTGATATCAGTCAGGACAGGTACTGAAAACGACTTGTCAAGGTTTTGAATAGTTAAACGGGCCGCCGCCATCCCCTGGTTACTCTATGGAGGATCCGGTGATCAGGTCAACGGGAGTTGTCTTGTCTTCCAGGGGCAAATCGGAATGCAAGGCATCCAGCGCGAATTCGATGCCATACACGGCCAGCAGGTCCGCATGCTGGTCAATGGTTGCCAGGACGTTCCCACCCCTGATGAGGTGGTGCAGCGCGGTAATATTGTCAAACCCGACTATCTTCACCTGGTCTTCCTTGCCGGCCTGCGAGACGGCCGCTGCCGCGCCCAGCGCCATGTTGTCATTACTGCATAAAAGCGCAGCCAGGTCGGGGTGTTGCACCAGGATCGCGGCCGTTACCGTAACTGCCATCGTCTGGTCCCATTGCGCACTTTGTTGCGCCACGATATTCATCCCTGCATCTATCATCGCCTTTCTGAACCCTGCCGTGCGCTGCTGCGAATTAAACGCGGTAGGCACGCCCTCCAGTATCGCGACCTTGTCCCCGGGCGCCAGTTTTGACGCCAGGTGTCTGCCGACCATTTCGGCGCCCTGGAAATTATCCGGTCCGGCAAACGGGATTGTTAAGCCGTATTCACTGAGTATGTCTTTTTCCAGCCGGTTATCTATGTTGATAATGATAATACCGGCCGCTTCCGCACGCGCCAGCGCCGGAACAACTGCTTTCGAGTCCGCCGGCGAGATGACGATGGCGTCCACGTTTGAGGCAATCATCTGGTCTATCAGGGCAACCTGCTG
The DNA here is from genome assembly GCA_965208655.1 of Gammaproteobacteria bacterium. Lineage (GTDB taxonomy): Bacteria > Pseudomonadota > Gammaproteobacteria > Eutrophobiales > Eutrophobiaceae > JAAXHV01. Next base: position 91,737 of record CBDBPJ010000003.1, on the reverse strand, counting down.
GGCGAGGTCTACTTCATTCTTGATCCCATTGATGATCAGGTCGTAACGCTCATCATTCAACTCCTGATGGGCTCTGGCCCCATCCGCCATGGTGACAAAAAACTCGTTTGCCAGGGATTTCATGATAAGGGCAATCGTTGGACGATCTGCACCCGGGGCGGAACCCTGGGCAGTCTGTTCGGAATCAGCACAGGATATTGCAACAGACAGATACAGGAAGGCTGCCGGAAATTTCAATGTTCGCCGCATAAGATAACCCGTAGTCCGCATAATAGTTTGCAACATAGTCTACCGGGCACATATTATAACAAACGTCGCATCGACTGCCGTTCAAACAGGAGGGGTCATGTTGAGAAGGTTACTGATTTTATCCATAGCCGTTTATATGCTTACCTGCGTGGTTGCCGGTGCTGCACGAGGTGAGGACCGTATCAAGATCATTTTTGATACCGACTTTGTCATGCCCCCTTACGATGACAGCATGGCGCTGATGCTGGCGCTGCAGTCTCCGGAATTCGAAATCCTGGGCATTACCACCGTGGCCGGCAACGACAGCGTGGAGCGCGCCACATCCGACGTTTTACGAATGCTTGAAATAGCAAAACAGTCCGACATACCGGTATACAGGGGCGCAGATATGCCGCTGGTCCACGAAAAAAGTGATTTTGCAGTCCGTGAATACGGTAACTGGTATTCAAACGAACCGCCGCCGGTCCCTCCCGGCGGTTACGCCGAAAAAAAAGTGGAAGCTGAAAGTGCGGCATCCTTTATGGTCAGATCGGTCCTGGAAACCCCGGGAGAGATCACGCTTGTTGCCATAGGCCCGTTGACCAACGTTGCCCAGGCAATCCGGGCAGATGCCGGCTTTGCCGAAAATGTGAAGCGGTTGGTCATCATGGGGGGAGCGATAGCGATTCTTCCGGATGGTGGCGGCAATATTACGCCAAACGCGGAATTCAACTTCTGGGTAGACCCGGAAGCCGCGTATACCACGCTTCGCTCGGGCATACCGATTGAATTATCTCCGCTCAACGTATCCCGAAAGAGTTCGTTATCCAATGCCTGGTATGAAAAAATAGTGGCAACGGACACCCCCCTGACCCGGCTTCTGAAAAATACCCTGGGGCAGCATTTTGCAACAGAACCGGACCGGATTTATTTCATGTATGACCAGATTGCGGTCGCAAGCATCATCGACCCTGCTCTTGTCACCAGGGAGCGGTTATATGTCGACGTTGATATCCACCATGGTATCAACTACGGCGTTTCGGTTGGGGGACGCAGCTTATGGCCCGGCGCTGAAGGAGCCGCGCAGCTTGACGTCCAGTACGAACTCGACTGGCCCCGCTTCATCAACCTGTTTATAGAACGGATTGGAAGTCCGCTACGGGGGCCGTCAACACCGAATTAGGAATTCCTAATTCGTAATTTTACAGGGTCTGCATATTTGTATAGAATCGTTTCTAGTAATAAATCAAGCGTGTTGCCACAGAGGTCCTGCAGCAGATATCAACCTCAAATAACCCTTTGCTCATGCTGGAAATAGTTACAGACATACAAACATTGCTTGCGCTGGGAGGGCCGATAGTAGCGATTTTGCTCGTTGCCTCCATATTCGGGCTGGCGTTGACCCTGCGGAAGTTTCTGCAGTTCTCAAAAGCAAGTGAACCCGTACTCAAGCGACTTTACCTGGCCGTGGAACAGTGGCACAGCGGAGAACAAAACAGCGCACTTGCCATCATCAACAGTTCACCGCTGACGATTGCACATGACCTGCGTTTCGTACTGGAACAGCACTCCAGTGTGGACGGCGATTACCTCTACGATGAAATATTACGGCGCTCATCGGAATTCATACGTGAGTATGCGCGTAATCTCAGAATACTCGAATTGATTTATACCCTCGCGCCCGTGCTCGGACTGCTGGGTACCGTTCTCGGCATGATAGATGCGTTCCGGGGCCTGGCGGGCAGCGCAGGTTCAGCGGCGGAATCTGCTGCGCTGGCGGGCGGCATCTGGGAAGCGTTACTGACAACGGCAGTGGGACTGTCCATAGCGATCTGTTTTGCCATATTGCACACATTGCTTGAGTCAAAACTGGAAGTGCTCACCAACCAGGTGAATGACGTATTCAGCCGGGCGCTGACACTGCCGGTTTCTTCTTCGTGATGCACACGGGTCCGGGAACCTTCCCTGTATTGAAATACGAACGGCGCAACAGGCGTTTGTCACTGACGCCGCTCATAGACTGTGTGTTTATCCTGCTGGTTTTCTTTATGTTGCAGACAAATTTTTTCCGCCCGCACACTGTTGATTTTGCCAAAGCTGCCGGCGCGTCCGGCGCCGTATCGGATACGCAGACGGTTTCGGTTGAAATACATGACAACGGCACCATCTGGTTGAACGGCGCAGCTACCGATATCGAGTCCCTGCAAAAGTTCGCGGCCGGGATTATTGCTCCGGACAATACGCGTGTGGTGCTTGGCGTTGACCCCGGGGTCGTGCTGCAACGTGCAGTAGACATAATGGATCTGTTCAACCGCCACGGTATTTCCAGCATATCAATGATCGCTGCCCAACAATTCGACTGAAACAGGGCCAGGCTTCAGGTGCGCAGGACAAGACAACGTTCCAACTTCCGGCTTCCGCAACATCGCTTCGTAAGAAGTGGCAAGCAGCGGGAAGAGAATGTGATTCCCATGATAAACGTAATATTTCTGCTGCTGCTCTACTTTATGGTGGCAGGGAACCTGGATTCCGACTTTGATATCGACCTCCCTGTATCCACCCTGAGCACCAAAACAGACGCTAACACGCCTGTCGTAAACGTGGAGCGTGACGGGAACATCTGGTTTGAATCCCGCAACATGGATAGCACCGGGTTGGCGGCGGAACTTGCCGGGACCACCGGTCACGGGAAACTCAGGATTCATGCAGACGCCAATGTAGACGCGCTTGTGATCTCGGACATAATGAACGCTGCGGCTCAAGCCGGCATCTTCCGCTTTGCCCTGGTTACACAAAGCCGGGTTGATGCCCCTTAGAAAGACATGTCGCGCCCGGTTAAAATTTTGATTGCCTGGGTCTCCCTGCTGCTATGCTCGTCCATAATACACGCCCTGGTGATATGGCACACAGGCCTGAGGACTGAGCCGGATGTACCCCCCGCCCCTGAAAACGAACAGGAAATCCTTATCGAACAGGTGCCTGAGACAACGGCCAGACAACCTGTGGTCCCCGAAGAGCAGCTTGAATTTGAACAGGAACTGGAGTTCGAGCCGCCGGATATCCTGATTGTGCCCAAGGCGGCAATACCGCCTCCGCCTGATGCCATACTTGCCCTCCGGGCGCAGGGTCAGGGTTTTCAGGGTATTGACGTCCCCCGGGGTTTAGCTCTTGTTTCGATCAGTGAAGGCAGTGGTTACGGCGGGTTCAAGACCGGCGCCGGTAACGGTCTTGGAGACGGAACGGCCCGCTTCGTACCATACATAGCCGGCTTGCGCGAGGCAGGTCTGGATGTTGTTTTCTGCATCGATGCGACGGGTTCGATGGGGTGGGTTATCGACGAGGTAAAAATCCGCATTGAAGATATTACCCGTTTTGTGCGATCCCTGGTGCCCATAGCCAGGTTCGGGATAGTTGCTTACCGGGATAACAATGACCCGGAATTTTTAACCCGCGTGCAAGCGCTGACGTACAGCACGGTAAAACTCCAGCAATTTCTCTATAACCTGAAGGCGGATGGGGGTGGCGACCGGGTAGAAGCAATTGACAGCGGGTTGGCCGATGCCATCAAGCTCTCCGGTTGGCGGATTGGCGCACGCAAGGTCATTATACTTGTGGGCGACGCCCCTGCCGGACAACAACGTATTGGAAATGTCATTCAGATGGTTGAACAGTTCAACCATTCCGGTGGAACCGTATCCACTCTTGACGTCAGTGACCAGGCCAATCCCCAACTGCTGGAAGCCAAGTTGGGTCATGAGCTTCCGCGTCACCTGTATCGTAATGCGCCGATGCCGGAGTTCCTGCGGATCAGTGAAGCGGGACGGGGCGACGCTGCAACACTGGATGGCGAAATAAAACTGACCAAACGCCTGGTAAAACTGATCATGGGGGATCAGTTCGCTGCGGAGATGCAGGCGTTACTCGATGAGTTATAGGGCCGCATCACTATGGTGACAAAACCATGAAAGCAGGTCGGGTGACAGCCGGGATGCTGGCCGTATTAATCGCGGTAACGCCGGCGGCCGCCGCTGATAACAGGGATCTCATAGTAATCGTACGCGACTTTCATGCACAACTCATGACCGTCCCGGAAGCATCTCGCGTAGCCCGCATCGCCGGGGATCTGGGTCCCGTCATCGATGAGGTGCGCAAGACACCGAAACTGGAAGAACTCGAAACATTGCGGGAACTTCTCGGGGCCATGGAAACGCGGACCGGGCAGATCCTGGCGGCTACGGAACGTAAAACAGGGCAGGCCGAGGCTGCTCTTGAGCGTCTCTACCGCTCACAGGCGTGGGACGATCTGAGTTTCGCCGAAGCTGCGTTTATCTACTGGTCGGCATGGATTGACCTTGAAATTGCCCGGCAATCCCTGTCAGGCCGGGAAAGTATTCTGGCGCGCGCACACAAGGGATTCCAGACAGCTTCATTGCAACTGTTCCGGCCGCAACTCTTTTATGGAGGATGGCTGGGTATCGGTTATGTCGACCTGGAACTGGGCCATACTGCCCGCGCCCGGCAGATCTTCGGAAAACTGGATGAAGCAGTGTCTGCGCTACCGGATTCTCCGGTCAAAGATGCCATATCTATGGAACTGCTGCTGCAGGAACTGCGTTTGGGTGACGGTACTGCTGCCGTCGCCGGTAAGGACATTAACGCCGACCAGGCGCAAATGCTGCGCAGGGAATTATTCGCCATATTGCAGCAAAACCGCGAGCAGGGAAAACCTGATCATGCCGTAGCGCAGCACCTGCAGGTACTCGTAAATGCCGGTCACATGGACCAGTCGTTACTTGAAGACCTGATGGCTTTTGCCCAGCAAGTCGCTGCTACCGACGTTGACCCCTGGAATTCCCTGGCTGCCGCAGAGTTCCGCCTGGCCCATAATGATTATCAAAAAGCCGTACAGAATTATGAAGCGTTTTTCAAGGAGTTCATACCGCAGCAGGGAATTAATCTTGACGTTTTTCGCTACCGCTGGGCGTTCGCCGCCTACAGGGACGGGAGTTACCAGACCGCGCTGGGAATCCTCGGGAAGCTCGACCGCCGGAAAGGACTGCCAGCTGAAATAGACAGGGCAACGGCAAAGCTGCTTTATACGGTTCACCTGGCGCTCGCCCTGAGAGACAGCCATAAATCCAGCCACAAGCCCCTGCACTCGGCAGCACAACGGTTTGTGGACAAAAATCCGGATGACCCCGAGGCTGATCAGGCCCGCCTGCTCATCGCGCAAACCTCGCAGAGCGCTGATGCTGCCCTGGAGACACTCCGCCAGATCCGTTCAACTTCGGAATTTGAGGGTACGGTGGAACGCACTTCATTTCATTTCCTGGCACGGGAATTCAACGCCAGGGTCACAACCGATCAAACGGAAGACGCTGTTGACCTGGCCCGTCAAGGTATGGATGCTTTCAGGAAATTGCCCGGAGCAGACAGGGGAAATCCTCGCAATATCGCCTTGCTGTTGCAAATGCGCGCACTTGCCGGACCGGAGCCGGCCAAGCTGGTCAATTCACTGGAGTTCCTGGGTAACCTGGGACAGGTTGAAGAGGAAAAACGTGAAGATCTGGTCGCAGCACATCCGGATGAAATGATCAGGTCGCTGGGTTTCTTTATCATCGGGGGTGAGCGTGATGCGAACATCGATTATGCCTTGTCGTGGTCGCGGCTCCGGTTATATGACCGGCTGGGCAACTGGTCCAAACTGACGGAAATGTTGCATTCGCTGGACGGCGGTAACAGCCTGGACCTTCCTCTGGAGCTGATATACCCCTGGATTGCCGCACGGAAAGATATACGGCAACGACTGGAACTGGCCCGGCTGGCACACCCGGCCGCAGCAACGCTGCCTGATATCGATCGCAGGTTTTACCGTCTCATCATAGAGGGTTTTCTTTCCATAGATGACCAGGACGCAGCCCACGCAAAAGCGCTGGCTTTCTCGCGGGAACATCCGGGCTCAGGTGATGCCTGGCGCTTGCTGGCGCGCACTGCCGAATTGGCCGGCGACCCTTTTACTGCCGATAGAGCCTGGGGCGTCATTACCGATAAGGTATTACCGACATCTGATATCTGGTGGGAAGGAATGCTGAACAGGGTGCGTATCCGTTCCGGTTCGCCGAGGCCGGAACAGGCTTGTCCCCTGCTGGAGGAGTTGCAGCAGAGGGCCGAATACTTGCCGGACAGCCAAAAAACCACCTATGAAACATTCCTGGAAGACGCCCGGTGCCGTCCTGTCAATCCATCAATCTAGTACTCTTTCCAGGTGTTTTCAGGCCCCGACGGTTCCCGGAAGACACGGAGTAATTTGATAAAGCCCTCAATACAACAACTTTACAGCGTGAGCCGGACTAATTATCATCGCCACCAACCATTTCTGAAACGGAGACCTGATAATGCGCAGATATTTGCACATCGACCTGGCCGAAAAAGCCGTACGTGAAGACACCTTTACCGGAGAAGATATCGCCCGGGCAGGACGTTATTTCATTGCGAAGACACTGGTGGATATGGACGTCGGACATGTAGACCCGCTATCTCCCGATAATCCCCTGATATTTTCCGTGGGCCCGTTCGCAGGCAGTAACTGGTCGAACGCGAACAGGATCAGCGTCGGGTGTAAAAGCCCGCTCACCGGCGGCATCAAGGAATCCAACGCCGGCGGTTCATTCGGCCTGGCGCTGGGGCAACTGGAGATAGCCGGCTTCACACTCACCAACGCGGCAAGCGACTGGACGGTGATAGTCCTGCGCAAAGACGGGTCGGTACAATTCGAGGACGCAGAACCCTACCTGGGCAAGGACAATTTTACCAGCGCCGCATTGCTGCATGAAAGGTACGGAAACAAGGTAACTCTCGCAATATGCGGGCCGGTGGGTGAATACGGCGGCCTGATTGCCGGCATAGGAATGAGCGACACGGACCGGCGCCCGACACGCCTCGCCGCGCGCGGCGGGGTCGGCGCGGTCATGGGCTCAAAAAAAGTCAAGGCCATCGTCTGCGAACGCCACAAGATACCGACATTCCAGGACCGGAAAAAGGTGATCCAGGGGATAAGAGAATACGGCAACATGTTGAACGAGGACGACCTGGTCAAGGCTTTCAAGGACTACGGCACCGCGATGGTAACGGACCTGACCAACCACATAGGCGGTTTACCGGTCAACAATTTCACTTCCGGACGGCTGGTGGATACCGACAAGGAAACCCTGAAAATGGGCGGCACATTCATCCGCGAACAGAACATGTCACGGGGTGGGCAGACGGCCCATGCCTGCATGCCCGGTTGCATGATCGAATGCAGCAACGTTTATGCCGATGCAGAAGGTAACGAGATTGTCTCGCCGGTGGAATATGAAACGCTGGGGTTAATGGGGACGAACTGCGGCATCAAGGACCCGGATGACCTTGCCCGCCTGAATTACCTCGCCAACGCGCTCGGGGTAGACACCATTGAGACGGGCGCAATGATGGGTGTCCTGCTGGATGCCGGTTTGGCGGAATTCGGTGACGTGAAGTTCCTGACGTCAGTCCTCAATGAAATAGCGGAAGGCAGCGAGCAGGGCAGGCTCTGGGCACAGGGTACCGCACGGGTAGGCGAACATTACAAGGTTCAGCGTACACCGGTTATCAAGAAACAGGGCATCAGCGCTTATGACCCGCGTGTAGTGGAGGTAACGGGGCTGTCGATGATGGTGACGGCCCAGGGCGCAGACCACACCACAGGCAACTCACCTTCTTATGCGTGTGCAGGCAAGGATCTCGATGAGCTGATGGGGGTCAGCATGGAACTGCAGGTCGAATGCGCGGCTGCCGATTCTCTGGGCCTGTGCCTGTTCGGAGGAACCGTAACCAACGCCCAGCTTGAGATGATGGTGGATCATATAAATGCCGCCGTCGGCACGGAACTGGATTCCTCTTTCTTCCACGAATTGGGTTGCCAGACCCTGAAATACGAAGACGAGTTCAACAAGGCTGCCGGTTTTACCGAAATAGATGACGAGTTACCTGATTTTTTCTATGAGGAAGCCCTGGAACCGACGAACAACACTGCCCGGTTTCACACAAACGAGGTAAATGAAGCGAAGCGCCGCTGGATGCAGGAACACGCGGCCTGACGGATAATGATGGTTATCGCTGCCGCGTCAGGAAAATGACTTTCTGTAGGCGTCTTTAACCGCGATACGCCCATCGTCGGTAAATTCTATGATATCCACGCCGTCAACGGGTTGGGGTGAGCCGTCGGCGCCGGGCAGCATCAGGTTCCAGTAAACCAGCGCGCGGTTGGCAAAGAAATACATTTCCGGTGGGGGCGCCGGCGCTGGCGGTGCATCGGTACCGGCATTTCCCCCTGCCATCTTCTGCAAAACAGTTCTGACCTCCTCGCGTCCTCTGTAAAGCGTTCCGGGCATGGCGCCGGTAGATCCCTTGTAAACAGGCTCGTCAGCCATAAGGCTGAGAAGAGTGTCCACATCTCCCCTGCTCCAGGCCGCGCTGAAAAGTTCCAGGGTCTTGCGGTATCTGTCCGCATTACCTGCGGCTTCCTGTGCGCTTGTGGATACCTGGTGAGGATTGACGCTCTTATTCATGGCTGCTTCATTCACATTCATTTGCTTCCCGGCCGGCTGTCTATCCATCGGCGCGGGTTTCAAGTAATTTACGTCCGGCAGAATACCCGTTCCAGATGCTCGTCCCCTCGTAGCATACGCGTGCAAGTTCCCGGATTGGTTCTCGCGCGTTTACGGCGACTGTCTTGGGAAGCGACTTGAACAACTCAAGATCGGACATTGAGTCGCCGTAGGCAATACAATTATCGTAACTCAGGCCCAGGTCAGAAAGCAGCTTGTCCGTGATATTCAATTTATCCCGGCTGGTCAACAATTGTTCGGCGCCGGCGGAGTTTCCCGGCGTGACCAGGGCGCCGTATGCGAAGTCTGCTCCCCAGGCAAGCAATCGTTCCACAAAAAATAACGGGGATTGAGAAATAACGACACTTTTTTCTTCCCGGGAGTTGATATCGTCGAATACGGACTGTACCCCTTTGAGCCATGGACTCGTCGTGAAGGCCTGGTCGATCTGTTCGTCCGTCAGGTCTTTCCACAATGGCAGACACCTGACCCAGAACTCATTATCGCTGATCTCTCCCCTGCTCCAGATGTCTTCGATTGCAAGCGTCTCGCCCAGTACGCCGACCGTACGCGATATCTCGAGACAGGCGGAACCCTTGAGCAAGGTTCCGTCCATGTCAAAGACATGCAGGCAAGACATTTTAAACCGGGCGCCGGCTTCAGCCCGCAGAACCGTTCCGGGCTTCCCGAAGCGGCCTGACAATATCAAGGTAATAGGACTCGGGGTATTCCCGCTCGCTGCGCTCTATCAGTTCGGTGAAATCCCATTTTTTCAACAGTTTTCCATTCCGGAAGACCGGAACCAGTACGTTTTCTTCAGGAGAAATGGAATCACGCGGAACCGTTGTATAGGTGCCGTTTTCGTATTTCAGTGCAAGCCGTCCTTTTTTTGATACCTTGAAGTCGGAACCGGTCGGAGATTTGTATATGTCCCGCCATTCTCCGTTTACACAGACCGCACTGGCCTTCTGTCCGAAATTCATGGTGTCGCGATGAAAATGCTGCAGCAGGCCGCCCCCCATACCGTATATCGCATTTTCCGCTGAAAACCCGCGCCGTTCCAGTTCGATAAATATCTTCGGCAAAACGGGGAAATTCACACCATCACCCTGTACCACCCGGAGGTAAGGAGGCAGCACCTTGTAACCCTTGGAGTTGACTTCATAGCCGAATGCATCCATCAGCCATTCCGTTGTGTCGGAAGTTACCTGGACCACATCACCTGAATCGGGCCTTATGCCGACCAGGCCTGGGAAATTTTGAATTTTTTCCTTCAATTCCTTGCCGACAATGTTCTTTACACAGTTCTCATGGTCATAGGTATCGGTGAGCAGCAGGGCGACGCCGTTATCCGCATACATGTCCAGCATATTACTGAGCGCAGCGGTTTCATTCTCCCTGCCCCAGGCGCAAAAGCCCGCATGTTCGGAATTCGGGCCCGAATTGGATACATGACCGGCGTTGTAATAGCGTTTCGCAGCGATGATACCGGGCAAGGTGTCGCTCTGGGCGAAATTGACGAGATGGGCCAGGCCGCCCAGGGCGGCGGATTGTTGCGAACTTACACCCCGGGCGCCGTAATCGTGCAGCATATGGCGTATGACACCCGGGTTATCGGATGTCTGCTCCAGCGAATCTTTGATTACCTGTTTACAGAGCCAGCTTACACTTCCGATGGTCGTCGGATACCAGACCGCGCGCAACAGCGAGGTTTCAAAAAAGCTGGTCGCCCAATAATATTTGGGATCGGTGTTGATCAACTGCACCAACACATTTTTCGGCGGCAACACCGTTCCTTCCGGTACAGCCTCCATCTCAACCGGCAGGAATCCACCGTGGTCGTTCAGTATTCCCAGCCAGTTATCACGATTGAAGTGCATGCCCTGTTCCCGTTCGACAAACTCCGCTTCGTCGATATCTTCCAGGGTAATGGGACGCATGAGGTATTCCCGGATATATGCCTGCAGCCCGACAAACATTGTTGACGGTAGTACTCCTCCCCGGGATTCTATATAACTGGAAACATATTCGGTACCGGGCGGATAGAGCGAGTAATGGCAATGCTTGTAGTTGTCAACGTCGATAATGATATTGTGATGAAAGGCCATTTCTATCCTCTTGCAATGTATGCTGATTATCGTTTTGGCATGTCTCGTACGCTGATACTAATCAGTCGGCAGATCAACATGTTTACTTCAGATGATAGTAACGTTTCTAATTATCAAGGTCAACTTGCAGTGAACTTCAATAAAAGGCAACTCCCGTTGCCAGGCAGACTTTCTGCGGCACTGTTATGTTCCAGGTAATTTCTTGGCCGGAAGTTAAACGATTATAAATGGCTATACTACAGGTTTAACCTTGAATAAACGGGAAAAATCTGCTTGACGGGTATATAAACCTGGTTTAGTGTATAAACGTATATAGTTGCCCTTCGCAGCAATAATCCGGCTTGATTTTCAACACGCCGCCTCGCTTTGCAGGGGACGACAAGAAACGATTATTTACCCGCAATCGGAGGAACACAAATGACCAGCTACAGCCTCTATGACGACGCCTCGATGAGATACCCGCGCGTCATCAACCCGGAAGAAATCCATGCCATGCCCAGGTTACCGTTTGCGAAAGGCATTGGAACCAATATCTTCGTCTCCCAGGAACGCGACGATGCGCGCCACTTTCGTCACGGCTATTGTTACCAGGAACCTGACCACGATGATTATCACTGGGACCAGGCAAATTTCGATGAATCACACTACTGCCTGGAGGGGAAAATCCGTCTCAAGGTCGAAGACGCCGAGGGTCGTGTCGTCTACCTGGAAGCCGGGGCCGGCGAGCACATCTACCTGCCGGGTGGATACAAATACACCCTCGAAGCGACCGGTGTAAAAACCGTGTTTTTCTGGACCAGCGGCCCATCGCCGCGTTACGGCCTGGTTGAAGCTCCCGAGTTCAGCGAAGAACTCAGATCCCTGCGTAACGGAGGAAAATAACATGAGTCAAGAAATCACTCCCAGCACTTTCCTGCCCCTGCGCGGCAATAAACGCTGGGCCTACCTGTCCCGCCAGAAAACCATCCGGCTCGCAACTACAAACGAAGACGGGTCAATCTATATGTCCCCGTTATACTATGTCGTACACGACAAACGGATTCTGCTGCCGGTCGATGCCGCCGGGCGCCATGCGGACAACGTTCAGGCAGGAAGGCCTTTGACCGGCCTTGTCGATTCCGGTGACGAGTACGCGACGGTTCACGGCGTGCGCATCCACGGGACCATGACACAGGTGACTGATCCGGAACTGGTGGATCTGGTCGACGAACTGGTATTTGAAAAGTATTTTTACACCGGCCATCCTTATGCCGAAAGCTATTTTAAATACCGCGTCGCCTCGGGCAGAAAGGTTTATGAATTGATCGCGGAAAAAATGGTCGGTTGGGACATGCGGGAGATCGCACTCCCACAGGTGCCGGAAGCCCGGGTCCTGCCCGAATCCGTGACCGACCGGTTGCTTTGACACAATCAACCCCGCTTGATGCCGGTAAAACGGCTGCTTCAGGCAATCAAATGGAGGGATAGTCGATATGAATTCAGATACGAATTCTCCTCTCAGTGTATTGGTAGTAGGTGAGTCCTGGATTAAGCACACGGTGCACCTGAAGGGGTTCGACCAGTTTCATACGACTGAATACGAGGAAGGCGCCGGGGTTTTCCTCGCTGCTCTGGAAGCTGCCGGGTACAAGGTTACGTATATCCGGGCGCACGAAGTATCCGGCCGTTTCCCCGTAACCAGGGAAGAACTCGACACCTTTGATGTCGTCATTCTCAGCGATATCGGGTCCAACTCCTTCCTGCTGTGCGATGAAACCTTCCAGCGCTCGGAACGCACGATAAACCGCCTGGTCCTGCTGGCGGACTATGTCGAAGGCGGAGGCGGCCTGCTTATGGCCGGGGGCTATATGTCATTCTCCGGTATCGACGGCCGGGCGCGTTACCAGGCCAGCCCGCTGGCCCGGGTGCTGCCCGTCACGATGCTGGACCGTGATGACAGGGTTGAGGTCCCTGAGGGCCTGGTTGCAACATTCCCCAACCCTGATCACACGGCGCTCGGCGGTACGCCTGCCGACTGGCCGATACTGCTCGGCTACAATCAACTGAAAGCCAAACCCGGAACCACGGTGATTGCGGCATCCGGCGACGACCCGTTGCTTGTGGTAGGAGAGTTCGGTAGTGGCCGCAGCGTGGCATTCGCTTCCGACGTGGCCCCGCACTGGGCCCCGCCCGAGTTTGTCAACTGGCCCCATTACGCCAAACTCTGGTCATCCATCGTATCCTGGGCCGCAGGAGGTTAGTATCACCGCATGAAGCAAAACCAGCGCCCCACGATGAAGGACGTGGCTGAGCAGGCCCAGGTCTCGGTCAGCACAGTCAGCTATGTCCTGAACAACAGGGGGCAGGTAAGCGAAGCGCGCAAGACGCGCGTCCTGAACGCGATCCGGTCCCTGGATTACATTCCCAACGAATCGGCGCGCAACCTGAAACGGCAGTCGGCATCAACTATCGGTCTTGTTGTCCCCGACCTGGTGAACCAGTTCTTCAGCCAGCTCGCCCGCGGTGTGGTAAAGGCGGCAGCGATGCACGATACGCTCGTGGTGCTGTGCAGTGCGGAAAATACCGAAGAAGCGGAATTCGGCAATGCCAGGTTGCTGCGCAGCAAACGGGTGGACGGCGTCATCTACGAAAGCGGCTTCCAGGAATCCCCCCGGTCTCTCCTGGAACTGCAGTCACTTGGACCGGTCGTCCTGGTTGACGAGCGTTTTCCGGGCCTGGAACTTCCAGCCGTTGTTGCCGACGGTCGACGCGGCGCCAGGGAGATAGCTACCCATCTTGTTGAACTCGGACATAAGCGGTTTGCCTGTATTGCCGGCCCTGTCACCCACTGGACATCGGAACAACGTTTATCCGGTTACCGTGAAGGCCTGGCAATGGGTGGCATAGATCCCGACGAGATGACCATACAGACAGGCGATTACCAGATGGACACCGGTTATAAACTTGCCGGAATACTTCTCAATGTGCCTGAGCCTGAACGCCCTACCGCACTGATATGCGCCAATGATCTGATGGCTATAGGCGCCCTGGAGTACTGCCGGTCGAATACGATACACGTTCCGGAGGATGTAAGTATCGTCGGCTTTGACGATATTCCTACCGCACAGTTGCTGACCCCGCGGCTTACCACAGTGCGCCAACCTGCCTATGAGATGGGTATGAGCGCAGCAAAGCTGTTGATCGCCATGACACGGGGCAAACAAACGCCGGACCTGCTGGAACCCCATCCCGTTGAATTGATGGTACGCGAATCCAGCACCGGGCCGGGATAAGCATGTACCGGGGAGAAACGATTATCGTAAATCTGATTATTTATCGCTTGTCCGGGATAACTTCCAGACATGCAACCGGAAAAATTAACTGTTACATACCATATTTCGGTCGAAAATGCTTGCGTTGCAGAAATTAGAAACGTTACTATGTACGAAAATATAAACGATTCGATGAATAAGCTCACCGACACGCCGAAACAAGTAAAAAAGTGCGATGAGCCTGGCTTGAATGCCGGGGCAGTCTGTGTACGAGCCCGGTTTTCACGATGAATTTTTATAAATTCAGTTGTTTAAATTTGGAGGGTATCTCATGAAATCTATGAACCGCGTGTTCCCCATATTCTCAACCATTCTGTTGCTCCTGTCGTTTTACCTGTTCCCGGGGTCACTCGCCGCAGAAATGATTCTGGGCAAGGAATACTCAGTCAGCCCCGGCACGGAGCCCGGCACATACGTCTGTAAATGGGGTGACGAGACGGTGAATTGGAAACCACAGCCCTGGCATAACTCTTCATATGCGGAGATTGGGCCCAACATTTATGACCGCTGGACGCAGGCGGGACTTCCCTATCCGTGGGAAATATCGGTAGAAGAGCGCGTCAAGCAGGACGGGAGCGAAATTCATGACCGCTCCTACACGGCGCTTTACTTCAACGAATTCGGAGATAATTACATCACGGAGTGGTCCATCGACCTTATCTCCCCGAACGGCACCATACGTGACAAGCGCCTGTTCGAATGGATGGTCGCTTACCGGTTGAACCAGGACGGGATCCCGAAAAGTCTGGTCGACAAGGTGCGGGCCCAGTATATGTTTACATTCGTGGCGCCCAACGACTTCCGCGGGCTCGGCATGTCCACGACGATCTACTACGGTGAAGATTTTAACGACGAGTTCCTCTATCTACCCGCAGCGCGACGCGTTCGCCGTCTGCCGCAGGCGGCGCGCCAGGACATCATTCCCGGCACTATCGTGCGCTGGGAAGACTTTCCGCAGGTCAAGCCCTTTCCCGACATCGACTACGAGGTAGTCGGGTACACGCTGTACGGCGGGCAACCTGAAGGAACGATGGGATTTACGACGGAGACCAAGGGTGAAAAAGTCAACGTCGGCCTGGACGGTGTCTGCGAACCTGCCTACATACTTGAGTTGACGCCACACTCAAAATCTTACTGGTATGCCAAGCAGCGCCGCATCATCGGGATAAAGACGGGCAGCAGCTGGTATGAGGAGACCTTCGATTCAAACGGAGAGCTGACCCGCCAGCGTGTAAACCGGAGGGCAGTAGCAAACACCGACCCGCGCCTGCAAAATGGCAATGATCCGATTGAAGACTGGCAGATGATCTGGGCGGGTGAGTACTTCTATGATCCCAAGAGCGGATTCAGGATGGACTGGTATATGAACACGTTCTGGATCAATTATGGCGAGATGCCCCGTGACATCGTGAGTCTGGACAACCTCAGTAAAGAGCCGGTTCGAAAAATACTGTTCTGGGAATAAATTACGACGTGATTCTAATCCGGAACTGACGCTATCTTATGGAACGTCTGTCTTCATTTCTGGTTCGTTATCGCGCCGTGATGCTCGCTGTGACATTGATCGTCACAGCGGGCTCTGCGTACCTCGCGACCGGGCTGAAGATTTACGACGACCCGAACCGCTGGCCGCCTGAAGATGATCCCTCCGTTGTACTCAACGAAGAGCTGCAACGCAAGTTCGGGGGTGCGAACCTGGTAACCATCATGGTTTCGCGCAAGGATGGAGAGAGCATCGTACAGGCGGATACACTGGCAAAAATAAAGAGAATTACCGACCAGCTCGAGGAGGTGCGTGGGGTAATTCCTTATGCAATCCGCTCACTTTCCACTATTAATTCACGCTACCTGAAAGGCACTGCAGAGGTGCTTGATGCGAGTATCCTGTTTGACAACCCGAACCGCGCGCCCGAAACGGCGGAAGAACTTGCGCGGGTGCGTTTCGGGATTGAAAACAACGCCGCGCTGAAGGGCGCTCTGGTATCCAAAGACTGGTCAGCAGTCATCATACAGGCAGACTTCAGGACCGGGTTGCAGGATGTCCGTGAGGGACTTGAACTGCCTGTAACGGACCCGATTGCCATCTACAAGGAAGTGCAGAGGATCATAGGCGCGGAAAACGACGAGACGCATGACGTTACGGCAGCCGGTTCCCCCATTCTGATTGGATGGGTCAACAGTGATGGCCTGCCCTATATCCTGGGCGCCTTCATTCTGGTGGTAACGGTAATAGCGATCGTATTGATTTTCGCATTCAGGTCAGTCGTAGGCGTTCTTCCACCACTTTGCGTAGGAATAATGGCTTCGATCTGGGCCTTTGCATTTCAGCGTGTTTTTGAAGGTGAAGTGCTTACTTCATCAGCCGCACTGATTGCGCCTTTCATCATTCTGGCAGTAGCGGCTTCTCACAGCGTATTGTTTATCAAACGCCTGCTGACCGATGAGCTGGACGGTGTTCGTTCGGTACCGGAGGGACTGGAACAGACACTCATTCACATGACCCGCCCGTTGATAGTCGTGCTCTGTACCGACCTGATGGCATTTGTCGTACTCTCGTTTGTTCCTTTCGACAATGTCCGGGTCCTGGGTCAGGTCACTGCCTTCGGGTTGCTTGCGATCATTGTCATCGTTCCGACATTCCTCGTCGCGCTGCTGTCATACATGCCTGCTGCGAGCACGCGCAAGGCCATGGAATACGCCCAGGTAGGACGCAAAACGCAGCGCGGGTTGATCTACAGAACAACTGCCGTCATGGTGCGGCCCCTGATTTACAACTCCACCGTACAATGGACCGTGATCTGCGTGACCGGTTTTGTCGTGGTCATCTCGTTGAGTATCTGGCAATCGATACCCGTGGGCAAGGATACTGCAATCGGACGTTTTCTCGCCACTGAGATCAGTACCGGCCAGAACAATACGTATGCCGTGCATAACTACCTGACCAGATCCTGGGAAGGCAATGAACTCTACGAGATGGAACAGGAGATCACCCGGTTATTCGGCGGCGTCTACACGCTCGCCATTCTTGCGAAAGGGAAAAATCCCGGGGACGCCAAAACCCCGGAGGCACTGGTTGCCATGGATGAACTTTCCCGGCACCTGGCCGAGGCGGAAGAGGTGTCGGCAGTCGTGGGCCTGCCCTTTTACATAAAGATCATGAACCGTTTTCTGAATGAGGACCAGGACACGCATTTCAGTATCCCCACTGAAGGCCGGGCGCAGATGGCAGTTAACGAAGCAATCTACTTCCTGACGGGAGGCACGCCCGGCGCGTTTGACTTCGTCGTGGACCCGGAGTACCGCAACACGGCAATAATTGCCCTGGTACGGGATACCAGCCCGGGTACCGTGGCGGCGTTGATCCAACGGGCGAACGACTACGTCGCGGCAAACTGGGACTCCGAAACCCTGAACGTTGAACTGGAACTGGCGGCCGGCAATGTCGGTATCGCGGATGCATTCAACCGTTCCATCAAAAAATGGATGGTGCTTGCGACTTTGTTCAGCGCATTGGCATCGTTTATCGCAGCCGCCTTGATGCTGCGATCCGTAATAGCCCCTGTACTCCTGATGTTCCCATTGGCTATCGGCATCCTGATCTGGATGTTCCTGATACACCTGATCGGGATCGAGTTCAATTCAAATGTTACCGCGGCACTGGCTATCGCAAGCGGTGTCGGTATTGACGCAGAAGTTTATCTGCTGTATCGCTTTCGAGAAGAATTCTCGAAAGATGGAAATTTCAAACGGGCCCTGTTTGATGCCTTTACGCTGGTCCGGGAGCCTTTGATTTTTTCATTTACGGCGCTTTTTACCGGTTGTCTGGCGGTCTCCATAGTCCCGCTCTACGTTGGTTACGTTGGTTTCAGCATGGCGCTTATCCTGCTTACCACGTTTCTGTTCAGCTTCTTCGCGGCCCCGGTAGTGTGGAGTCTGCTTCGACCTGGCTTTCTTACACGTGGGCTTGATCTGGAGGACAGGGGGGGAGGACCCCAGATGAAAGATGATCGTGCTCGCACGGTCATATCCGAGTCAGTTAGTGAGGAGTACGCATGATTATGGGGTTATTGTAAATCTTATATTGGAGGAAACAGGCATGATTAATTCAAATCGACGTAATATCACCACCTTGTTATCGATTGTTGCCGTAGCGCTGTTGGGGTGGTCGGCTGAAAGTTCTGCCCGATATGAATTTGGCGACCTTGAGATTAGTGGAGAGGTCTTCGTACTGGGTGATTTTCGCATAGGTGGCAAGCCTGACCAGGCCAGAGAATTCAGTCTCGCAGTCGCTCCAGGTATTTTCCTCGGGCCAAGTGCACTCGGTACGCCGAGCAACCGGTCGGACTACGATACGGTCAACGCGCTTCGTACCGAACTGAGCGTTGAGATGGTATACAAGGGCATCAAACATATAACACCGGTGTTAAAACTCCGCGGCTACTATGACGCGATGTTTGACATCGAAGACAAGGACAGCTCTATTGCCAAGAACTGGGAGACCAATTTCAAGGATGGCTTGCATGACAAGTGGGATCCCCTGGTTCGGGAAGCCTACCTGGATATCAATTATCACCCGTTACATATACGGGCCGGGCGGCAGATAGTGACATGGGGTCGTTCCGACGGCGTGACCGTACTCGACGTCGTAACGCCGCGCAACTTCCGCAATCCGCTCACCTTCGAGCAGGAGCGCTTTATGATTCCGCAGGACATGCTGAATATCAAATATGACCTGTCCAGGGTAGACTGGCTTCCGGGCGGTATCACGAAGGAGTTGCAGGTGATCTGGAACTGGGACTACACACCGTCCCGTTTTCCCGGTTTTCGTGCGGAAGAAGAAGCGCAACACCCCTATACCCTGGCCGTCGTAGACTTCGCGGACCAGGTTATCAATGTATCCAAGGGGCTCTTCGGTGAGGACGGCAAGGACGGCAGGTTGGATTTCTTCGACAATTTTGCCTGGGACGAAGGCGATGCTTTCGACAAGTCGGAATTTTTCGTCCGCTGGCGTGCGCGTACGGGTGGTGGCTTAGGCCCATTGTCGGATATGACCTATTCATTCCACTATGGATATCTGTTCGAAGACATTCCTTTATACAGGCTTGGAAATCGAATCAATGCAGGATTAGCTCTCAATATTGCCGGACCGCGTGCAATTGGTGGCGGTATCGATTTTGAGCGTAACCGCTATGAGTTGGTTGGTGCCTCCTTTGACAAGGCCCTGGAGTTCCTGCCCGGCCAGTTCGCGGGCACGGTGATGCGCGGCGAGTTGGTTTACAATTTCGGGCAATTGGTTTATGAGCCGGATTTAGCGTTAGTCGAGGCGGACACTGTTACCGCCCTGATTGGTCTAGATCAATATCTCTATATCGGGCCCAGAAGTTTGTTCAAGACGCCATGGTTTGTATCAGGTCAAATCTGGCGTGATGAGATTCTGCGCGACCCGGGACAGGGTCATTTTACCAACCTGGGATCTGTGGCCTGTGCCGCACAACCGTATTGCGGCGATACAGGCTACATCATCGGAGGAGCATACAACGGTTACAACGGACTGCGTAATCGCACGCGACATGTCGCGACCCTGTTTATGTTCAATGACTTCCTTCCGGGTAAAACGCTGCACGTGGAACTGTTCGGTTTACATGAATTCAGTCATCGTCAGCGTGCGACGTGGATCCGCGCCTTGGTCGGCTATAATTTTAACGCCCAGTTTACTGCCCGCGTCGGCATCAATGTCGTTTCAGGCGCCCTGGATTCATTTTTTGGCGAGTTTCAGAGAAATGATTCGCTGTTCACGGAGTTGAAGTTTACATTTTAGCGAGGTTGATGATTATCTGAGGAAAACAATTTGAAACTTGAAGGTCGTGCCGAACTCCCGTACGAGGCTGCAGAGGTATGGAGCGCGCTGCATGACATAGATATCCTCGTCAAGGTTATTCCCGGCTGCAAGTCCATGGAGCCTGACGGGGACGGTGGGTATAAGGTAACACTCTCACTGGGGGTGGCGGCGATAAAAGGTGACTATGAAGGAAAAATCCGTGTTGCCGACGTCGAGTTTCCTCACCATTACATACTGAATGCCGAGGGTTCGGGCAAACCGGGTTTTGTGAACATGGTGGTGGATTGCCGTCTTGAACCGGCCGCTGCCGGCACCTTGATGCACTGGTCCAGTGATGCTAATGTAGGCGGTCTGATTGCCGGCATCGGGGGAAGGGTTATGACGGGGATTTCAAAGCACCTGACCAAAGAGTTTTTCAAGAACTTCACTAATGAGATGGGGAATCATTTCGAACCAACGACAAACTGACTGTTAAAGGTTAACTGATATGAAACCAGCGAAGTTTGATTACCACAGGGCTGAGAATTTGCAACACGCTTGCGCCCTGTTACAGGAACATGGAGACGACGCAAAGATTCTGGCTGGCGGGCAGAGTCTCATTGCGGCGATGAATTTCAGATTGGCCACACCCAGTGTTCTGATCGACGTAAGCAACGTGGAAACGCCCAATCTTGTCATCGATGAACAGGACGGCATGAGAGTGAAAGCCACCACTACCCAGCGATTTGCGGAAAAGCATGCAGGCCTGCGCCAACGAATGCCGGTTCTGGTTCACGCAATCGAGCACATTTCCCATTTCCAGGTACGCAACAAGGGTACGGTAGGCGGGAGTATCGCCCATGCGGATCCGGCATCCGAATTGCCTGCCATGTCATTATTACTGGATGCGGAATTTGAAATCGAAAACGCATCCGGTAATACCGTGGTCCCGGCAGAGGATTTTTTTGTCACCTACATGACCACGTCCTTACAGGCTGACGAAATATTAGCGTCGGTCCTGTTCAAGGCGCCGCCGCAGACGAGCGGCTGGGGATTCCATGAAATCACCCAACGCGCAGGCGATTTCTCGCTAGCCGGCAGCGCGGCCATCGTGGATCTGGACGGTGACGGCAAGTGCAGTTATGCCAGGGTCGCTTTGTTCGGAGTTGACGCAACCCCGGTACGGGCCGGGGAAGTAGAGAATGCATTACTCGGAAACCAGTGTTCACCCGAACTGATAAAGGAAGCGGCAACCGCTGTACGCGGGATTATCGATCCTGAAACCGACGTGCATGTCACGGAGGAATATCGCCGCAATGCCGCGCAAGCATTGACCGTGCGCGCACTCGAAGATGCATTCAGCCGGGCAGCAACCGAATAGAACCGGGACAGGGGAGCAGAATATGGTTGAAAATAAAAAGATTACCCTCGATGTGAATGGGGTCGCCTACGACAGGGAAATAGAACCGCGCATGCTGTTATCCGATTTTATCCGGCATGAACTTGATCTCTGCGGCACACACGTCGCCTGCGAACACGGAATTTGCGGGTCGTGCACGATATTAATGGACGGGTTGCCGGTGCGTTCCTGCCTGACGTTCGCGTTGCAGGCAGAAGGCAAGGCAATCGAGACAGTGGAATCGCTCGCGGACAATGGCGAACTGAACGCTTTACAAAATGCCTTCTGGGAAAACCAGGGTTTGCAATGCGGGTTCTGCACCCCGGGGATCCTGATGAGCATGAAGGCGTTTCTCGAGGAAAACCCCAGCCCGACACGCGCTGAAATCCGTGAAGCGCTGTCGGGTAACCTGTGCCGTTGTACCGGCTATCATGACATTGTCGATTCGGTAGTGGCGGCGGCCGAGGCAGCCGTATCTGCGGCTCAGGCTTAAGCGAGGGTACCAACTATGAAAGAACCGATTGTATTGGGCGGCGCGACAAAGTACATCGGCGAATCGCGCAAACGCACCGAGGATCCGCAGATCCTGATGGGGCAGGCGAAGTATGTCGATGACATCAAGATACCGGGGATGCTGGAAGTGGCATTCCTCAGGAGTACACATGGGCACGCACGCATCAAAAGCCTCAATCTTGAGAAGGCGCGGCAGCATCCTGATTGCCTGCGCATTGTCACGAATGATGATCTCAGTATCGGCTTCACGACCTTCATCCCGGGCACACGCGGCACCTTAAAGCCGGTGTTCATGCCGTTTATCGGAACCGGCAAGGTACGCTTCGTGGGTGAGATCATTGCGGCCGTGGTAGCGCCGAGTCGCTACATTGCTGAAGATATCGTCGAACTGATCGAGGTGGAATACGAACCCCTGCCGGCATATAACGACGTTGAAGAGGCGATGCAACCGGATGCCGTGCTCCTGCACGAAGAACTTGACAGCAACATATACTATTCGGACTCGTACAGTAGCGGCGATGTGGACAAGGCCTTTACCGAAGCGGATCTCGTTGTAAGTGAAAAAATTGCGACAGGACGCACTTCAGCCGCGCCCATGGAGACCCGTGGGGTGGTGGCTGCCTGGGGCTGGGACGATACCTTATCGGTATGGTCTTCGACCCAGATGCCTTATTTCCTGCGCACGTCGATTGCGCTGCATCTCGGCATCCCGGAGCAGATTATCCGGGTCGTTGCGCCGACGGTAGGCGGCGGTTTCGGGCAGAAGGCGCATTTCTTCCCGGAAGAGTTTATCCTGCCGTGGCTGGCAAAGGAATTTAAACAGCCGGTCAAATGGATCGAAGACCGGCGCGAACACCTGCTCGGGGCGTCCCACGCAAAGCAATGTACGATTTACATGTCCCTCGCGTTCAAGAACGACGGCACCATGGTCGGCATGAAAATCAGGAATATCTGCGATTCGGGCGCTTATTCGCAAAATCCCTGGTCGGGTCTGATTGAATCGGTGCCGGCAAATACCGGCGCTCCCGGCGCCTTCACGGTGCGGAATATCGAGTTTGAAACGGTAGTGTGCCTGACGAATAAAATGAACACCGGCGCTTATCGCGGCGTCGGCTGGTCTGCAGGTTGCTATGCGCGCGAGATGGTGATGACGAAGGCGGCCCGCCTGCTCAACCTGGATATCACCGATCTGTACCGCAAGAACTTCATCCGCGCCGATGAATTTCCCTATACCACTGCAACAAACCAGACCTATGATAGCGGCGATTACCATAAAGTGCTGGATAAGTGTCTGGAGACATCGGATTACTCACAGCAAAAGACGCAGCCCCGGCTTACGAAAGATGGAAAACTGAGAGGGACCGGCGTGTCGTTTTTCGTCGAGCAAACGAACTGGGGCAGTCACTCGGCCAGGGAGAGTGGATTTCCTGCAACCTTGCACGACTCGACAACGGTTGAAATGGACCCGAGCGGCAAGGTTACGGTAAAGAGCGGACAGTTCAGCCACGGGCAGGGGCAGAGAACGACTCTCGCCCAGGTTGCGGCAGATGTTTTAGGGGTACCTTTCGAAGATGTCAAAGTGCTCGATGGCGATACCGCCACCGGATCCTACGGCATGGGCACGTTTGCAAGCCGCAGCGCGGTGATCGGCGGCGGTTCGGTCATCCGGGCCGCGACAGATGTACGCGAAAAGTTATTGAAAATTGCGGCGCATGTAATGGAAGCGAATGAGGCTGACCTGACCATTGAAGACGGCGAGATTTTCGTCAAAGGTTCGCGGGATATCAGCAAAACGGTGGCTGAAATCGCTTTTATCAACTACTACGACCGCTACAGCCGGCCGGATGAGGACGAAGTGGAACCGGTTCTGAGTTCCACACGGCACTATGACCCGCCGGCCGCGTATGCGAACGGCTCGCATGCGGTAATGATTGAACTGGATCCGCAAACCGGGATCATCGATATCAAACGCATCGTTGCAGTCGAGGATTGCGGCAACATGATCAACCCGAAAGTCGTCGACGGGCAGATGCGCGGTGGTGCTTCGCAGGGTATCGGCATGGGCCTGATGGAATCGCTGGATTATGATGAGAACGGCCAGCTTAAAAACGCATCGTTTATGGATTTTCTGATGCCTAACGCAGTGACCCTGCCCGACATCGAGTGCGAGCATGTCGTGACTCCGTCGCCGATTACAGAAGGCGGTTTCAAAGGCGCTGGCGAGGCGGCAATGTTATCGATACACGTTGCGTTGTCGAATGCGCTGGCGGATGCCCTGTCAGACCATGACGGCACCCTGGTGCCCCTGGTGACGCCGATAGGTCCGCAACAGGTGATGGATTTGATTAACAATGAGAACCAACCGCAGGCGAGTTGAACCTGCCGACACAATGTCACAGAAGTCCTCTAATCAGGAGGTGAAATCATGCAGACCCGAATGATAGACAAACAGTGGTCCGAGAAATACCCCGATGCAGATACCGGACTGGTATCCACGGAGCCCTACATAAACCCGGAAAATTTTGAGCGCGAGAGAGAGCTTATTTTCAGACGCCATTGGCTGATGATGGGCCGGGTCGGAGAAATCCCGGAAGCCGGCGATTATTTCGTGCGGGATCTTGCCGTTTGCAGCGTATCCATCCTCATCGTCCGTGGCGAAGATGACGAAGTTCGCGCGTTTCACAATGTATGCCCGCACCGCGGCAACGCCCTGATCATGAAAGAACAACACGGCAGATGCCCGGGCCGCTTCGGCTGCAATTTTCACGGCTGGGCGTTCTCGCCTGAAGGAAAACTGGCGTTCGTACCCGATGAGGAGAACTTTTTCGATCTCGACAAGGACCAGTACGGCCTCACTCCGATACACTGTGATATCTGGGAAGGCTTCATATTTATCAATCTCTCGCCCGAACCCGCCGAGACCTTGCGCGAGTTCCTTGGCGGCCTGGGGACCCAGCTCGACGGCGCCGGTTTCGACAAGATGCAGTTGCTCAAGACCTATAAAGTCGAGGAGGCCGCCAACTGGAAGACCGGGATCGATGCGCAGAACGAGCTATATCACCTGCCCGTCCAGCACCGCTTTACCATCGGCGATGCATTCGTGCTCAAGGACGACAGGTTCTGCCGTTTCTCGAACGTGAACCTGTATAACTACCACAGCGTCTGGTCGTGTGAGTACAACCCGAATCACAAGCCACTGCCGACTGATGCCCTGCTCAACAGTCTGGACAGCGCGGTCAACGATGTACGCATGAGCCAGCGGATCAGCAATTTCGACTGGTACCTGCTGTTTCCGAATTCCGCTATCCTGCTGTTTGAAGGCGTGTCGGGCGATTTTTTCATGACCTATAATTTCTGGCCCCTCGCCGTCGACCGCAGTATCTGGGAGATGCGCTATCACTTTCCGGAAGCGGAAAATGTCGCTCAACGGCTGAACCAGGAATGGACCATCCTCCGTTTACGGGATACCTTGATGGAAGATGCATTCCAGCACGAGCAGATCCAGAGAGGGCTCGCCTCCCGCGCCCGCTCGCACATGATTATGCAGGACGAGGAGCTGCCGATCCGGCATTTTCACAGGGTCCTCGAACACGAAATGGCGAGAGCATGAACATGGCCGCGTTACCTGAGCCGTTCCTCGATCTCGAGAAATACCTGGAGTGGTCGCTGCCGACCGAACGGGAGCGTATCGCAAAACGCGTGGGCTCTTCGCTGGACGAGATTCACGAATTTTATGATGCGATGTGGGGGCGGCTGGAAGAAATTATCGTGTACCTCAACCAGTACCATTACGCCGAGATGCCCGAGGATGCCCAGCGTCTGTGCAACATGGCCTTGTCGCTCGTGGAAGTCTGCAACCTCGTCGAGATGTACAAGAACCCCGCCAGGCTGAACATGGTCGAGGCGGAGAGATTCGACACATACCAGTAACATAAACATGGGCAACACGCTGGAAGCCAGAACCCGGTTGGGGACGGATTTAAAACCGTCCCCGGAAGTGACAGGACTATGAGCAATACGTTTGAAGGCAGAACTGCACTTGTCACCGGTGGCGGATCCGGGATCGGCCGCGCCGCCGCCATCGCTTTCGCTGCTGCCGGCGCCAATGTCGTCGTCGCCGACGTCGACGAGGCCGGTGGCGCGGAAACCGTTGCGCAGATCGAATCCACATCGGGAACGGCTGTGTTTGTGGCGGCGGATGTGTCGCAATCCGCAGCGGTCGAAAACATGGTTGCCGCTGCGGTTGCCGCGTACGGCGGTCTCGATTGCGCGTTCAATAATGCCGGAATCCAGGGCGAACTCAGTCAAACGGCTGATTGCAGCGAGGAGAACTGGGATGCCATCACCGGTATCAACCTCAAGGGCGTATGGTTGTGCATGAAATACGAGATCGCACAGATGCTGAAACAGGGCAGCGGCGCCATCGTCAATAACGCATCAAATTTCGGGCTCGTAGGTTCGAACGGAATGCCTGCTTATTCCGCGAGCAAGCATGGCGTTATCGGGCTGACGAAAACCTCCGCGCTGGAATATGCACAACGCGGCATACGCGTCAATGCAGTCTGCCCCGGTCCGGTGCAGACACCGCTGGTGGATAAAATTCTTGAAGGCAAGCCCGAGATCATCGATGCAATCATCTCGCGCGAACCGGTCGGCAGGATGGGAGAGGCGGAAGAAATTGCGCACGCTGTGGTGTGGCTTTGCTCACCCCAGGCGAGTTTTGTTGTTGGGTCCGTACTTTCAGTTGACGGCGGTTTCGTTGCCCAATAACGCACACATGATAATCTTCACAGGAGAAATACCATGATAGTACAAAGTGCAGCTGAAGGGGCGGACCACTTCGTCATCACCATGGATCAACATACCGCTCTCTCCGGGCGCTTCGCAGAGCATTTCGGCAATGAGCAGTTTGAACCGGTAGAACCGCGTGAGTTGATGCTGCATGTCATCAAATATCACGATATCGGCTGGCGTGAACTGGACGCACTGGCATTACGCGACCCGGCAACCGGTCTGCCGTACAACCTGGTGAAGACTCCGTTTTCGAAAATAGTCGAGACCAGCAGCGCATCCCCGGATACCAACAGTGCGCACCATCCCTACTGCGGCCTCATGTCCAGTATGCACAGTTGGGGCCTGTATAACGGACGCTACGGGATGTCGGACAAGGTACTGCTGGACAGCCTGGCGGATGAAAACCGGACGCTTGCCGACGCGATGCTCGAGGGTGAAGTCGAACGGCAGGAACGCCTCAGGACGGAACTTGAAAGTGATACCGGCACGGCTTATCTAACCGAAGAGAGCCGGTTGTTCCAGAATTACAAGCAACTGCAGTTCTTCGACACGCTGGCGCTGTATTTCAACTGCGTCCACGAAGGCGCACGCGAAGAAGCGAGCTACTCTCATATACCGTTGAACGCCTCGGAGGATGCGGAAGTCGCCATCAGACCCGTTGAGACCGGTGTCTATGCCCTGGATCCCTATCCCTTCGATGACGCCGAAGGCATCGAACTGTCGTTCAGCGGGCGCTATCTCTCGCCCGTTGCGCAGGGTGACGATGTGCGTAATGAACTGGAGCGCGCTCCGGTCGCGACCCAGACATTCACATTGCTCGCGGCAGCGTAAACAACTGGGTAAAGTGCTGCCGGGGTGACCACTTCCTGCCTCAGTCCGCTATTGCGGTCCGAAAGAGACATGGGCTGCTACAATGCGCCAGCCTTCCGTAAAACGCACCCAACTGTGGCTCATTCTGCAGTTCATGCCCAGGTCAAGGCGTTTCATCTCGCAGTTGGCAGTAGCAAAATCGCGGCCGAAGGTGGTTATTACCAGGCGGGTTATGTCAAGATCAATCCCCTGCCCCCGCTGGCCGTCCCGGAATGCGCTGATCGCATTCATCCCATACAGGTTTTCACCGGTGCCGTAGCGCAGTGTGTGTTCGCTGTTCCAGAACAGGGCTTTCACGGTATCGATATCGTTGGCGGTCAGAGCCTGCACGTAACGCCGGAAGGCCACAGTGATTTCCGCGTGTACCTCAGGGGCGTTAATTTCCATATGGTTGTCCTCTTGTTGTTGATCAAGGTTCTGTTCAGGCTTGTTCCAAGCCCGTACAGACGAGTTTTCGCACAGGCATGGATTTCCTATGACATTTAATTTTTCATATAATCGGCTAGTATATATCAGCCAACCACCGCACTATGCAAACAGGGGGGAATAGATCAATGTCGCTAATTGCAGAACTGGATCCGGATACTCGGAAAACAATCGAAAAAACCCGCTCCCATCTTCTCGAGTCAGGACACCTGCCCGGTTTCTTTTACAGCTCTGAGGAGATTTTCCAGCGTGAGATCGACACTATTTTCATGCGTGAATGGTTGTGCGTGGGACGTGTGGAGGAGTTCGAGAAACCCGGCGACTACCATGCCATGCGTATTGCCGGCGAACCCCTGGTAGTCTGTCGCGATGCAGACGGCGAACTGCACGCTTTCAGAAATCTTTGCGCTCATCGCGGCGTTGAGGTGGCGGTCGGCCGGGGTAATGCCAGGCTTTTCGTCTGCCGCTATCACGCGTGGTCATATACTCTCGATGGAAAGCTGAAAGCGGCGCCGCACAGTACGGAAGTTACCGACTATGACTTCAAGAACTGTAGCCTGCCTTCCGTGAGCCTGGATACCTGGGGCGGATATATTTTCGTTAATTTCGACCCCGACTGCCGCTCTCTTGGTGAGTGCCTGGATGAAGATGGGATACGTGAATTTGCCGGATTCCTGCAACCAGAGAACACCAGGACATCGGACAAGTTCGAATTTGAAGTCCCGTGCAACTGGAAATTTGTCCCGGAAAACCTGATGGATATGTACCATGTCGGTGTCATTCACGGTGCGTCATTCGGCGGCCACTTTCCCATCAACGACTTCCGGTTCAACCTCAACGGCCACGGCTACAACGCTGTGTATGAGAGTTACACCATGGCGCCCAACGGCGTTACGCTGTTCGGACCGATGCCATGGCTCGAGGGAAAGGTTACCGATAAATTCGCGTGTACGACGTGGGTCCGCCCGACCATGAACATATTCGGTCGCCACGATCTTATCCAACCCTGGGTCGCAACGCCTATCGATGTCAATCGCACTCTCGTGACCATCTACACGCAGCTTCCGGAAGCATTTTTCGATGAACCCGGTTTTGCCGAGAAGAACCAGATCTACGCGGATTTCATCAAGCTCGTCGCTACGGAAGACCTGGCGATGCTGGAGTCCTTGCAGACGGGTATCAGTTCGCGCGGTTTCCGGCCGGGGCCGACCGTCAAACTGGAGCGCGCCATTCATCATCTCATCAATTACTACCTCGATATACTGCTGGACGAAGATGGTGAAGCACGCAAGATACGCATCAATGATTGCGCCGAGTTCCTGGCCGATACCAGGGCGCAACATCCCGAGGCCACCGACGGCGGTTACACGGAGTCGTTCGGCTCGGCGCGGGCATAAACGGGGGTTTTTATGATGGATAAGACGATGAAAGACGTTTTTCTCGATGAACTCAGACTGTGTGAGGTCGGACCCGGGCAGACTATCGCCGTGCTGTCCGAGGGAGACCTGTTACGCGACTACGCTGAATATTCACTAAGCGCAGCCTCCGAACTTGGCGCCCGGGTAATAGATGCCAACCTGCAGGTGGAACAGGCTGTGGACGCGAGTGAGCGCATTGCGAATGTCGGCAAAAATCCGCTCAGCGAGCACCCCGCGGTGCTGCAGCAATGCTGCGAGGCGGATATGGTGGTCGACCATATGCTGCTCCTGTTCTCCCATGAGCAGATTGCCATGCAGGAGGCAGGCACGCGCGTGCTGCTGGTAGTGGAGCCTGCGGAAATCCTTCAGCGACTGTTTCCGACACCGGAGTTGCGCAACCGGGTGGAAGCGGGCGAACGCCGGCTCAGCGGAGCGAGCAGCCTGCGTTTTACCAACGCAGCAGGCACCGATGTGACTTACAACCTTGACGGCAAAACGGTACTCACCGAATACGGTTATACCAGCACGCCCGGACGCTGGGATCACTGGCCGGGGGGATTTCTTGCTACCGTGGCCGCAGACAAAGGCGTCAATGGCCGCGTGGTCATGGATACGGATGACATCATTTTTCCACTGAAACGCTTCGTTGCGTCGCCTGTCGAATTTGTGATCCGGGATGGCGCTGTCATCGAGATCAACGGCGGCCCGGATGCGGACCAGCTGAAGGAGTTTATCGATGAATACAACGATCCGCGCGCCTATGCCATATCCCATATCGGCTGGGGTCTGAACGCAAATTGCAAGTGGTCCGTTGACCTGCCGGGTATCGGCATGGACGGGCGCGCCTGTTACGGCAACGTGCTGTTTTCCATGGGACCGGATACGGAGTTTGGCGGCGACAACGATACGCCCTGCCACCTCGATCTGCCCATGCAGAATTGTACCCTGATGCTTGACAACGATTTGATTGTGGATGAGGGCAAGGTCGTACCTGCGGATATGCGCGTATAGCGCATGTGATTCTTTTCGCGTACTGCATTAAACGGACATGATCGTCGATACGGGCGCGGCGCAGCTGTTCGTGCAGCAGTCCGGCAAGGGAGAACCGTTAATACTGATCCACGGTCTCGGCATGAGCAGTGCACTGTGGATAAACCAGATACCGGTCTTTTCCCAACACTTTCACACGGTGGCTGTCGACCTGCGCGGGTTTGGCCGGTCCAGCCGCCCGGATGGTCCCGGTGACTATGCGATTGAACTCCTTGCAGAAGATATCGCTGAGGTAATCAGGCAACTTGAACTCGGGCGCTGTCATGTTCTCGGGACATCCATGGGTGGTTTTATCGCTCAAGCGCTGGCGCTTGCCCGCCCTGACCTGTGCCGCAGCCTGGTTCTATGCCATACGGCGCCGCGTATGAGCATCCCGTCCGACGTACTGGAGCGACGGGTAGAAGCGCTCGGCAATATGTCGCTTGAGGAGTATGCAGAGATCGTAGTCGATCAGGCCTGTTCCGTGAACGCAAGCCGGGACCTGCGTTCCTGGGTTGCCGGGTTGCTTGTGCGTAATGATAAACGTGCCTATACCCAGGTAATGACCGAAGGCCTACGCGGTTTTGATGTAGGCGCGCAACTCGGTAAAATCCGCATTCCGACGCTGGTGCTCACCGGAGAATTCGACCAGGTGCTTCCCAGGGAGGGAGGCGAGGAGATTGCACGTCTCATTCCGGGAGCGGTGCTGGTTGAGATAGAAGGCGTCGGGCATCTGGGCTATGCTGAAAGACCGATAGAGTTTAATGATGCGGTCCTGTCGTTTCTCTGTTGAACAGGGGACAGATTTAAATCTGTCCCCGTACAGTGAGAAATTTATGATGTACGTACAGATTGAGCCATGAGCAAAACGAAGACATTCCGTATCGGCCAGATCGTGCCGAGTTCCAACACGACGATGGAAACCGAAGTGCCGTTGATGTTACAGCGCGCCACCGTTCCGGACGGGGTGGGCTTTACTTTCCATTCGAGTCGCGCGCCGATGAAAACGGTCAGCAAGGATGAATTGACAGCCATGAACGGACACATGGTGCGTTGTGCAAGTGAACTGATCGATGCGCGCATGGACGTGATTGCGTCCGCGTGCCTGGTGGCCATCATGTGCCAGGGCACGGGCTACCACCGCGAGACGGAGAGTTCGCTGCGCGCAGTGTGTAAAGAGAACGGGATGGAAACGCCGATAATCACCAGCGCCGGTGCCCTGATCGAGGCCACAAAGGCGCTCGGCGCGAAGAAGATAGCGATCATAACGCCGTACGTGAAGAGTCTCACGGACCTGGTGGTCCGCTATATTGAAGGCGAAGGCATCGAAGTACTCGACGCCATAGCGCTGGAAATACCGGATAACCTTGAGGTCGGCGCTCATGATCCGTTTGCCCTGGTGGAGATTGTAAAAAAACTTTCAACGCATAATGCTGATGCCGTGGTGTTGTCAGCCTGTGTACAGATGCCTTCTCTCGCTGCACTTGATACCGTGCAACGGACCTTCGATGTACCGGTATTTTCTACGGCAGCAGCCACGGTTTTCGAGATACTGCGCGCGTTGAAGTTACCCATCGAAGTACCCGCCGCAGGTGGATTGCTGTCCGATCAATATGGATAATGCAAAACAATCTGATAATAACGGTGAACCCCGGCGCCACGACCACGCGCTGCGCAATTTACCAGACAAATAACAGGTCCGTTGCCGGCACTGCAGAAGAAGTTATCGAGCACAGCGACAGGGAACTGGCCCGGTTCGAAACAATAAGTAATCAACTGGAATACCGTTACCGCCTGGTATTCGAATTTGTTCGGCAACACATAAACGATGATAACAGGTCCGCTCTGGTTGCTTGCGCAGGCCGGGGAGGCATGCTGACACCCGTGCCACCCGGTGTCATCAAGGTTAATGACGGCCTGGTCCGCTTTTCCCTGGAAACCCCCGTTTATGAGCATGCCAGCAACCTGGGGGCGCCGCTGGCTCACCGGCTCGCCGGAGTATATGGCGTTGATGCATTTATCGCAGACCCTGTGGGCGTAGATGAATTCACTGACATAGCAAGAATTTCAGGCAGTCCTGAATTCCATCGTTTCAGTTTTGTGCATGCACTTAATATCCGTTCAACTGCCCGCCGGGTAGCAGACCTTCTCGGAAAGCCTGTAGAGGAACTCCGTCTTGTCGTCGCCCACCTGGGAGCCGGATTTTCCATCGCAGCAGTGGACAGAGGCAGGCTTATTGACAACAGTAACCGCATGGAGTGCTCACCGTTTACCCCTGAACGCAGCGGCGGATTGCCGCCTATCACATTGATCGAAGCCTGCTATTCAGGTAAGTGGACAAAAGCGGAATTATTGCAAAAACTGTATGGACAGGGTGGTGTGTTTGCATACCTGGGTACGCGGGATATGCGCGAAGTGGAACATCGGATCGAAAATGGCGACGATAACGCGGCGCTGATTTACGATGCGATGCTCTACCAGGTCGCCAAGGCAGTCGGCGCCATGGCCGCTACCATGGATTTTAATACAGACGGTATCGTATTGACCGGGGGATTGGCCAACAGTGAAAAGCTGACTGACCGGCTTACGTCAAAAATGGAAAATCTGGCGCCCGTTTTTGTTTTTGCCGGCAGCAATGAAAATCAGGCCCTGGCTGAAGCTGTTGTAACGGCACTTGATGCCGGCGGCCAATACATGGACTGGCCGGTACCGGTTCATGCCGCACGCCTCGATACCGACAGACGATGAAACCTGTAAAAAGCTTCAAGGATTTATCCGAACGACAATTCAAAGTATCGGCAGTTTCCATAGCCGGTGGCGCTGACGAAGCGGTACTGTCCAGCGTCGAGACGTTGTTACGGGCAGGAGTAATCAGCCAAGTCATAGTTTCTGGTCCCGTACGGGAACTCCATAAACGACTCGAAAACATGAATGTCGATAGAAATCTTTTCGATATCCGTGACGCAGACACGTCACGGGCTTGTGCAGATGCCGCTGTTGCTGCAGTCAGGGCTGGTGAGGCAGAAATTTTAATGAAAGGACACGTAGAATCCGAGATCTTCCTGAAAAGCATACTTGATAAACAATCCGGAATAAGACGATCCAGGTTGTTGTCCAATATTACAATTTTTGAAATGGATTCTTACCATAAATTACTGGGGATTACCGATAATGCGATCGTGCCCAACCCCGACCTTGACGACAAGAAGGCAATCATTGAAAATACACTCCCCCTTTATTCCGCGCTGGGTGTTGATCCGGTCAAAGTCGGACTCGTCGCTGCCACCGAGAAGATTACCGACGCCCTGCCCGCAACTATTGATGCAGAAAATCTGAAGGCGGCATGCGACAACCGCCAATTGAAAGGCTTTCTGGTAGACGGACCGTTCGGTTATGATGCCTGTGTAAGCAAAGAAGCCGCAGAAAATAAGAAACTGGCTGATTCTCCGGTGGCCGGTGATCCGGATCTCATATTATTCCATAACCTGGAAACTGCGAATGCGGTAGGTAAA
Organism: Gammaproteobacteria bacterium; assembly: GCA_965208655.1. Classification (GTDB taxonomy): domain Bacteria; phylum Pseudomonadota; class Gammaproteobacteria; order Eutrophobiales; family Eutrophobiaceae; genus JAAXHV01. The sequence goes on along the minus strand of CBDBPJ010000003.1, from coordinate 57,684 downwards.
GCCATCAAGTTCCACGGCGGAGCAAAGTCAGGCGGGTTGTTACTCGGCGCAAGTGTGCCTGTTACGTTTAATTCACGCTCAGACCGGGCGGAGCGCCGAATCAATTCCCTTTTGCTTGCCTGCGCGACCGGTTCTTCGGCTGCCCACTTGTAAATAAGGAACTATTCCGCTTGACTCCGGTCCAGGTCAGGCCTCATTACTTTCGTCATCCGCCAGCGGCAATCTTACATTCCTGGCAGGTACTATGGTCGAGATCGCATGTTTATATACCAGTTGGTTCACCGAGTTTTTCAGCAAAATTACGAACTGGTCGAAAGATTCAACGTGGCCTTGCAGTTTTATACCGTTAGCGAGATAAATCGATACTGGAATCCGTTCCCTGCGTAACGTGTTGAGAAATGGATCCTGGAGTGTATGGCCCTTACTCATAATAACACCTCACTGCTATTCGTTCTGATTATTATTGTCCGCATCCCCCTGCCGGTTCACTCCTGTAACCGGCGATGACATCACAGAATCGCAGGGGATGCATCAAATTATATTACAAACTGGAAGAAAACGCGGGACTGTCGCGCAAAAAAGCCATCAGCTCCTGCGTAATTTCAGGCCTGTAACTGTCGAACCAGGTGGTATTTTCCTCCCTTCTCAGCCAGGTGATCTGGCGTTTTGCCAGTTGGCGCGTTGCTATGACGGCCCGCTCCCGCATCTCGGCATAACTGGTGCGGCCGGCCAGGTAAGACCAGACCTGCCGATACCCGACCATGCGCATTGAAGTCAAATCCTCGTCCATGTCCCCGCGTTCGAAAAAACCGCGTACTTCGTCTACCAGGCCGTTCTCCAGCATCCGTATAAAACGCTGCCGTGTCCGTTCACGAATCATGCGCCTGTCTGACGGAACCAGCGCCAGTTTTACAACTTTGCCGGGCAATGGTCCCAGGCGGCCTTCTGCAGTAAACACGGATAACGCTGTGCCCGTCATTTCATACACCTCCAGGGCGCGTTGGATGCGCTGCGAATCATTGGGATGCAGGCGTTGCGCGGCGACAGGGTCGACCCGGGTTAATTCTGCATGCAGCGCTGCGGAACCGTGTGCGCTCAACATCTTTGTGAGACGCGCCCGAAGCGCCGGGTCCGTTGCCGGCAAATTGGAAAACCCCTTCTCCAGCGAGCGAAAATACAAACCTGTGCCGCCGACCAGGATAGGTATGCGGTTATTTTTCCGGACAGCCTCAATGGCAGCCATGGCGTCACGCCTGAACCTGCCGGCGGAATAGGATTCGGTCGGTTCACAGATATCGATCAGATGATGGGGCGCTGCATCCAGCACTTCCCGGCCTGGTTTTGCCGTCCCGATATCCATTCCCCGGTACACCATGGCCGAGTCAACGCTGATTATCTCCAGCGGCAGGTGTTTTACGAGTTCGACAGCCAGCGAAGTCTTGCCGCTCGCAGTTGGCCCCATGAGAAAGATCACTGCGTCAGTCATCGATTAACTTGCTTAACTCTTCCACCGTCAGCGTGCGCCAGATGCCTTTATGATTCCTCTGCGCAGTATCGAGATCCGTTCCATCCAGATCATCCAGCAAACCCTGCACCACGGAACCGGACGATCTCACCTTGCCTGTGTTCGCACCTTGTACCATAACCGCCAGTAACTTTTCTCCCGGGTCGGAATTTTCACCCGCAAGACGCAACTCAGCCAGTACCAGTCCCAGCAATGTCCTGACATCGGCCTCTTCAAGCAGCGCAGGGATAGCCTTGATGGAGACAACTCCGGCGGAGACCACCCTCAATGACAGACCGATTGTTTCCAGCAATTCCGAATACTTCTCAACAAGATCCGTCTCAGAGGCGCTTGTTTCTATATGTACCGGGACCAGTAACGGACGGCGGCGCACGGATTTATCCAGGTAGTCCTGCCTCAATCGATAGCGCAGGACATATTCGGTTGCCGCCTGGTAGTTCAGCACTACGTAGTCCTGGTCTCTTTGCGTTATCACGACGCGCCCGGGTATTGCGTTCAGGGGTACTCCGAGCCCGGCATGTTGAACAGTCAAGTCATCCTGTTGCTCCCTGGAGACCAGGTTCCGGTAGAACATGCCTGCCTCCCGTACCTGTAGACGGCTGTTCTGATCCCGGTACCCCGGCACGGAGTCTGACCTCTTCCCGGGTACATCGCCGGTGACGCCCAAATCAAGCGACCCTGCAGTCTCCAGCGCCTCTCTCAGGCTGATATGTATAAAATCGTGCACACCCCGGTTATCCCTGAAGCGGATTTCGCTCTTGGTCGGATGAACGTTGATGTCGGTAACGGACGGATCCATATCCAGGTGCAGCAGGTAGGCCGGATAACGGCCCGTGGGCAGGGACTCATCGAAAGCTGATCGGACCGCGTGGAAGATTTTTTTATCCCGTACTACCCGGCCGTTGACAAAGCAGAATTGCCGGTCGGACTGGCTGCGGCTGAGGTCGCTTCCTCCCAGCCACCCCCATAGCCTCATTCCCCGTGCCTCATAATTCACCGGGATGGACCGGTCCGCAAAGCGACGGCCGAATACATCCGCCACCCTTTCAATCATGCCGTCCCGGCAGGCTCGATAGCGCAGCACAGGCTTGTTGTCATGTGTCAGGGCAAAAGTGATATTGAAACGGCTGCAGGCCACTCGCTTGAATACTTCCGTTATGTGCAGGAACTCCGTAGTCCTGCTGCGCAGGAATTTGCGGCGGGCAGGGGTTGCCTGGAAAATGTCAGCGGCTTCCACGGTGGTTCCACGGGACCGCGCAGCCGGTTTGACAGCAGTGTTGCCACTGACCGGGTCGAACGACAGCGACCAGGCTGAATCGGAACCGCCGGTTCTGGTAACAAGCAAAAACCTTGAAACCGCTGCGATACTTGCCAGCGCCTCGCCGCGAAATCCAAGGCTGGTGATACAGTCCAGGTCGGACTGCATATTGAGTTTGCTGGTGCTGTGGCGGCGTAATGCCAGTTCGATGTCGGAAGGATGGATACCGTGGCCGTCATCACTGACGGATATCCGTTTATGACCTCCGTCAGTTACGGCAACCGTCACATGAGCGGCGCCGGCATCAATACTGTTGTCCAGCAGTTCCTTTACAACGGCTGCAGGCCGTTCTATTACCTCTCCGGCCGCGATCTGGCTTGCCAAAGTTGCGGGGAGTTCGACAATCCTGGGGATATCCATTACTTATGCGCAGCGCACACACATCACTGCTACATAGTAACAACCAGCCTGGTGAAAAATCCAGGCTAGAGGCATGCAGGAACAAGGGTGAATGCAGTTGAAGTGGTAGTAACTTGCAGTAATCCCGTACCTTGACGGTGTCTTTGCAGGGACCCGGCGTTGATGGCTGGACAGGGCATAGCATTATTATTATCCATCAACCGCCGCTGATGGTTGCCGGGATGCGCGAATACCTGGCCGGTTTTAAAACTGTCGCCGGATAAACCGTTCAATGCCCGTAAACTATGCGGATTGATACGGTAATGCCGGGCAATCTCGGCCAATCTATCGCTGTGTTCAATAGTATGTTGACGGCTTGCCAGAGTCGTTCCACTGGGGGCATCAGCCTCAAAATAACGCTTGACGCTGTCGGTCAACGCCCGGACCAGCTTCTGCTGATAATCGCTACTACGCAGTTTCTTTTCTTCCTGGGGGTTTGAAATAAACGCTGTCTCGACCAGCAACGAGGGGATATCCGGAGATTTCAGAACGGCAAAACCCGCAGATTCGACCCCGGGTTTATGCAGGTTACCCACTTGTTTCAGACCATCCAGTATCCTCTCTGCCGCATCGATGCTCGCCTCCAGGCTTGCTGTCTGGGACAGGTCCAGCAGGACCGACGCCAGCAGGTTATCCTTGTCATCCAGGCTTACCCCACCGATCAGATCGGAGGCGTTTTCCCGCTCAGCCAGCCAGCGGGCATGCTCACTGCTGGCCCCCCGGCTCGACAGGACGTAGACGGATGAACCGTGTACCCGGGGGTTGGTGAAGGCATCGGCATGGATGGAAATAAACAGGTCGGCCTTGTGCCGGCGAGCCAGTTCGATGCGCTTGCGTAACGGCAGGTAATAATCACCTTTCCTGGTTAATACCGCCCGTATCCCGCGTTCCCGGTCCAGGGAACGGGCCAGTTTCTTCGCTATCTGCAGAACTACCGCCTTTTCATGGGTCCCCCGAGGACCTATTGCCCCCGGATCTTCGCCACCGTGACCTGCATCGATGGCAACCACAAAGTCTCGATGGCCGGGCGCCGGTGTTGCTTCCTTGATTACGACCTGTTCCTGTTGGCCATCGTATACATCAACCACCAGTCTGTGGCCATAGTGTTCATTCGGATTCAGCAGAAAGCTCTTGGCCCGGGCATGTTTTTTCAAATCCAGTACGATCCTCAGAAAGCCACCGTGTTGCCCGCTCCTGATGCCCCGGACAAATCCGTCACGTACTACCGGTTGCGGCAGAACAGCCAATGGTTCGGTTTTTTCCATGTCGATAACGACGCGAAAAGGATCGGATAACAGTTTCAGGTCATGTTTGACCGGGCTGGTTACGTCAAATACAACGCGCGTGTTATCAGGGGCAGCCCAGATCCGGATGTTTTTCAGGTGAACGGCTTCCCCCGCACCAGCGGACAAGGAAAAAAACAGCAGTAAACAATAACTTGAGATAAAACGCAGCATCTACCGGGCCCTTGCGCTTCAATACACTGACATCAATTATCTCAATAATTTTTTAGAAAGTCAAGCTATCTAACTGTTTTTTTTAGATTTCACATTTTTCCATCAAGAGGTTTTGCAACAATGAGTTGCTCTAGATATCCTTCACCTTCGGTGCTATGCGCAATACAATCCACGATTCGTCGGGTTTGATCGATGTCGATCCTGATGAGTAAATCCGGGCCCGGCAGGCACTCTTTACCCCGTTCCGGCCATTCCACCAGGCATATACTACGGCCGTCGAAGTAATCCCGGTAACCGATATCGACCAGTTCCGAAGACGTTGCAAGCCGGTAGAGATCGAAGTGGAATATGCTCCAGGAAGCAGCCTGGTAGTTTTCAACCAGCGTATAGGTCGGGCTTTTAACGATCCCCCGGTAGTCAAGCCCTCGCAACAAACCTCTGACAAACGTGGTTTTACCGGCCCCCAGTTCCCCCTGCAGGTACAGTTTGAAACCGCTGCGCAAGTGCCTGGCGCAAGCGGCCGCGAAAACCTCCATTTCCTCCGGACTGGAAATTACCAGGCGCATCAGCCGGGGTTGACGACTGACCGTATGACAGGAAGGAGATCGCCGGCCAGCATCCCCCTTTCACCCTGGCCGGCACAAATGTCTGCCGCGTGGCCGTGCAGGTGGACCCCCGCAACTGCAGCCGCGCCGGGCTCCATACCCTGGGCCATGAAACCGGCAATAATGCCCGTCAGGACATCGCCCATCCCGCCACCGGCCATGCCCGGATTACCCGTGCGGTTGAGGTAGACCGGCCCGGTCGCGTCCATGATCAGACTGCCTGCACCCTTGAGGACGGCAACACCGTCGAACCTGTCCCGTAACGAAGCGACCGCGGCAAACCTGTCCGCCTGTATGTCCCCGGACGTCGTGCCCAGCAGGCGGGCTGCCTCGCCCGGGTGCGGCGTCAGCACCCAGTTTTCCCGGCTCTGGTGTTCCTGTGCCAGCAGGTTCAGGGCATCGGCATCCACCACGAGAGGCAACCGGGTCTGTAATACCTTTGCCAGCAAAGCTGTTGCCCAGTCTGATTGCCCCAGCCCCGGTCCTATGGCGACAACAGTTACCCTGCTCAATATCGCTTCCAGGTCCTGTGCCGTTGTTACGGCCACGGTCATCAGTTCGGGCCTGTACAAGGATATATTCCCGGCATGTTCCGTCCGTGTCGCCACCGTGACCAGGCCGGCGCCGGCCCTGGCAGCCGCGCTCCCCGCCAGGATAGCTGCGCCCTGGTAGCCGTAATCGCCGCCGATGACCAGGACGTGTCCATAGCGGCCCTTATGGGCATGACGGGGGCGGCGTTGCAGGTTTTGCATCGCTTGTGCCGGTTCTACCAGTCTCGCATCGGCACTCACTTCAGTATGGATGTCTGCAGGCGTTTCAAGATCGTTGAACAATACCTCGCCACTGAACTCAGGCCCGTCTGCGCTGAACAGGCCGCGCTTCAAACCAATGAAGGTAACAGTGGCATCGGCTTTCACGGCCGTCCCCATGCACACACCCGTATCCGCATTCAGACCGGAAGGAATATCCAGGGCAAGAACCGGAACACCTGCTGAATTGATCAACCCGATGGCATCGGCAAACACACCAGCTACCTGGCGGTTCAGGCCGCTGCCCAGCAGGGCATCGATAACCAGATCAGCGCCGTCCAGCGCCGGCGCATCCTCAACGGCGCCTGCATCCAGGTACTTGTGCGCGCTGGCGGCGGCATCACCCTTGAGCCGGTCGGGTTCCACCAGGGCGACCACCCGGACGTCAAGACCAGCCTGCTTGGCCAGGCGCGCCAGCACGTAACCGTCACCGGCGTTATTTCCGCCGCCGCAGACAACAACCAGGTTTTTTGCTCCGGGGTAACGGCTGGTTAAAACTTTAAAAGCGCTCTCCCCTGCCCGTTCCATCAAGGTGATTGAAGGAATCCCTCTCTCTTCAATCGCTATCCGGTCCAGTTCCCGTACCTGGGCGGCTGTATATAATTCCGCGGGTAATTCAGACATCAGAAAGTATACGCACCGGGCTTGACCCGGTATCCGGTAAAATGCAAATCCACAAAATCACCAGTTCCACATAGTGCCGTCCTGCAGCCTGTTCACCGGCAGATAGGCACGCCGGTAAGGGAACTTTGCGGCCAGCTTTTCATCTATTTCGACTCCATGTCCCGGCGTCTCGCCCGGGTAAAGCAACCCGTCCTCGAACGTATAGGCATGGGGAAACACCTCATCGGTTTCTCCGCTGTGGCGCATGTACTCCTGGATCCCGAAGTTCGGCACCCAGGTATCGAAATGCAGCGCCGCGCCCAGACAGACCGGCGACAGGTCCGTTGCCCCGTGGCAACCGGTGCGAACGTGGTACAGCGCGGCCAGGTCGGCAACCCGGCGCAGGTGGGTGATGCCGCCGGCATGGACTACCGTGGCGCGTATGTAATCAATGAGTTGTTCCTGTATCAGGTCCTTGCAATCCCAGATGGTATTGAATACCTCGCCGACGGCCAGCGGTGTCACGGTATGCTGCCGGATCAGCCGGAACCCCTCCTGGTTCTCGGCCGGGACCGCATCCTCCAGCCAGAACAGGCGGTAATCTTCCAGGGATTTACCCAGCCGCGCCGCTTCGATGGGGGTCAGGCGATGGTGCACGTCATGCAGCAGGTGCGTCTCAAATCCGTACTGCTGCCTGATCCGGTCGAACAGGATCGGCACGTGATCCAGGTATTTTTCCGTCGACCAGGTATGCTCCGCAGGCAGGTCCGCGTCCGCCGGTTCATAAAACATACGGTCTTTCCCCACACCGTAGGTGGAGGCCAGGCCGGGGATGCCCGATTGCGCGCGCACGGCCTTGTAGCCCATATCGATGTACCTGCCCACCTCATCCACGGTCCGGTCGATATCCTCGCCGTTGGCATGGCCGTAAACCATGACCCCGTCGCGGCTCCTGCCGCCGAGCAACTGGTACAGGGGCATCTCCGCCAGTTTCGCCTTGATATCCCATAACGCCGTATCCACCGCACCGATGGCCGCCATGGTCACCGGCCCGCGCCGCCAGTAACAGCCGCGGTAGAGAAACTGCCAGATATCTTCCGTCCGGCGCGGGTCGCGCCCGATCAGGCAGGGTACAACGTGATCCGCCAGGTAGGAAACGACGGCCAGTTCGCGCCCGTTCAGGGTGGCGTCACCCAGGCCGTATACCCCCGCATCAGTTTCCACCTTCAGGGTAACGAAATTTCTCCCCGGGCAGGTTACGATGACTCTGGCTTCGGTGATCTTCATTTGACTCGTCATAATCCACTGACGGATTTATGTTATCTTTATCCTGTAATTGAAACAAGCAAGCAGTTATCTGTCGAACCTGGCCCGGGTTTTCCCGGCAAAGGGATTTACGAGATCAACCCGAACACCAGTACGCAGCCGACCCCGACCGGGGCGATGTAGCGGGTAAGTAAACGCCATAGCAGGAATGCCGTGTCGTTCCTTATACCGATTTCCTCTCTCAACAATTTCGCGGACATAACCCAGCCGGCAAACACTGCGATCAGCAATGCGGTCAGCGGCAGCATAATGTTCGATACGCTGAACTCGATGATATGGAACATGTTTTTGTCCTGGTAAAGCGGTATCAGCGACAACGGCTTGAAATCCTTTATCAGGTTGAACGACAACACCGCAGTCAGTCCGACCAGCCAGATCACCGAACCGCTGAGCACCGACATTCTAACGCGCTCATACCCCTTGTCTTCCATGAACGTTACGAACGGCTCCAGCATGGCCAGGGACGAGGTGAACGCGGCAAAGAATACCAGCACGAAAAACACCACGCTGAAAATATAGCCTCCTGGCATACTGCCCAGTGCCACCGGCAGCGAGATGAACATCAGTCCCGGCCCGCCGGCAGGGTCCAGCCCGGAGGCAAACACAATGGTGAAAACAGCCAGGCCGGCCAGCAGCGCCGCCATGGTGTCGCTGATCGCTATCAACCAGGAGGAACCCGGCAGGGAGATGTCTCTGGATAAATAGGCGCCGTATGTCAGCAATGCACCGGTGCCGACGGTAATGGAGAACAAGGCCTGCCCCAGGGCCATCAGCAGGCTCCTCCAGGTAAGACTGGAGAAATCAGGGGTGAACATGAACTTCCAGGCCGCGCCCGGCGCGCCCTCAATATGACCGTATATCACCAGTACTATGATCATGAAAAACAGCGTCGGCAACATAAAAGACGTCACCGCTTCAATCCCGCGCCTGACACCCATGCTTATTACGCAGACAGTGGCGGCAATGTACAGGGTATACCAGAGGATTAACCGGTGCGGCGAAGCAAGCAGGTCATTAAACTGTCTCTCTGCATCCCCGGGCGAGATGGAAATGAAAATCCCGCGTACGGCATGCAGGACATAGTCAAGGGACCAGCCGGCGACCACGGCATAAAAACACAGGGCGCACACCGGAGAAATGACGCTCAGCCAGCCGATGGCCGTCCAGAATCCGGAGTGTTTACCTTCCCTGCACAGGCTTATCATCGTCATCACCGGGCTCTTGCCGCCGCGCCGGCCCATGGCCAGTTCGACCATGATCAGGGGCACGCATAATAACAGGATGATGGCCAGGTATACGATGATGAAGGCGCCGCCGCCGTTTTCACCGGCAACGTAGGGAAAACGCCATAAATTCCCCAGGCCGATGGACGCGCCGACCGTTGCGCACAGGAACGTCAGCCTGGACGACCAGGTCTTGGTGGGTTGTGGGCCGGAATGCACTGTCAGTTTTTAGTATTTGGTTTCAGATAGCCAGTTCAGGTAATGACGGCATGGCATCCCGGGGGATGATGGCGCCGGGATATTGGATGACAAGTCCTGACAGTGATTGCCCTGTCCGGACGGAGGTGGCGATGTCACTGCCGCACAGGCGCGCCGAAATATATCCGGCGTTAAAGGAATCCCCTGCGGCAGTCGTGTCGACAACCTGTTCCCGGGGCGTAACCGGAAAGCAGCTGATATCCTTTCCTGTTGCCACCGTACAAGGAGATGAACCGTTTTTCACAACGATCTCCGTAATCCCGAGGTCAGCCAGGCGGGCACAGGTATGTTCCGGTGTGGCATCATCAAATAGCGCTTCCTCATCGTCAAAACCGGGTAAGGCTGCATCGGCTGCGCGGTAGATACGTTCGGCCCAGTCTCTCGCATCCCGGGGGGACTTCCATAATGCAGCCCTGTAATTCGGATCATACACGATAATAACGCCTGCCTGGCGCAAGGATTTCAATAAGACGAGCAGGCTCTCCCGGTATTCATTATTGAGTATGGCGAACGATATACCGGACAGGTAGACCAGGTGAAACCCCTTCAGGGAATCTTGCAGGCTCGCAGCGAAATCATCCCTGAACAATTCACGCGCAGCGGACCTGTCCCGGTCGTAATCGAAACGGCGCTCTCCGCCCGGTCCGGTTGCAATGGTGTAGCTGCCCGGTAATTTATCCCGTAAACGCCTGGCAAACCCCGTATTGATGCCTTCAGCCTCCCAGGCCGCCAGCATGGCGCTACTGTCCTCATCTTCCCCAACCGCAGTGATATAAAACAGGTCTGCCCTGTCCTTGCCGAGCAATCGTGCCGCGTAGGTCAGCGTATTGAGCGTATCGCCTGAAAAATTCCGGGGAATATCGGGGACAGATTTTAAATCTGTCCCCTCTTCACGGCGCTCGATCATGCATTCACCGATCGCCGCGACCCTGGCCGGTCCGCCGAATGTCCAGTTAATCATTTTGGCCGGTAATAGGTTAAAATCATCACGAAAGTATAGTTTAAGCGATTAGCATGGCATCCATCACGGACATTATCCCTGCGGGCAGTATTCTTCCCGTTTGCACCATAGACAACCCGGACCGGGCAGTGCCTCTGGCCCGGACGTTACAGGATTGCAGCATCCATTTCATCGAGATCACCCTGCGTACTGAAGGCGCTTTTAAGGCTGCTGAAAACGTAATCAACGAATGCCCCGGTATGCACGTGGGCTTCGGCACGATAACCTCTGTCGAACAACTGCAGCGGGCAAAGGAGACTGGCGCCCAGTTCTGTGTCAGCCCGGGCATGACGGAACGCCTGGTCAATACTGCCGGGAAACTGGACATGCCGTACCTGCCGGGTGTCAGCACCGTATCAGAGGTCATGGCTGCCCGGGAAATGGGATTAGGTTACCTGAAGTTTTTCCCGGCAGAGTCGGCCGGCGGCATCGGGGCCCTGCGCATGTTCCGGGAATTGTTCCCCGAAATCAGGTTCTGCCCTACCGGCGGCCTGAATGAAAACAACGCCGCAGATTACCTTTGCCTTGACAACGTGTTCTGCATCGGCGGAAGCTGGCTGGCATCACGTGAACAGATTGATGCCGCCGACTGGGCAGGAATAGAAAGGAAAATACAACGGATTAAATAAATGGCCGTGATGCCCGACCAGTGAAATATCGTCAGTTGTTGTTATTTATCAATTCTTCGATGACGGCATCGGGATAGCTGAGGAGCTTGCCGAACTGTCTTGCTATGCCCCAGCGTGCCTCGCCCGCATAAGAACCGGAATCAACCAATTCCGACTTCTTCTCTTTCAGCGCCAGGTACTCATCCAGGGTTGCTCCCTTATAGATTAACAGCACATGCTTCCCTGCGGCGACGTCGGCCGGGAACAGGTCGGTGACGATCAAATCTGTTTCGCGGTAGAGCATTACAGCTTCATCCTGCGCAATGCGCTCTGCGTCACCCACGAAAGCATCCATTTCATCAGGCGTCATGGCCGCGCTCAGGGCGAGGGTTTTAACACCAACCCTGACCATCTCCGCGAAGGTGGATAAGCCGCCCAGTCGATAAGACCGTTGGTCAATTTGACTGTTCATGTTTGCCGTTTCTTCTGCAATACACACACCCGGAAAGAGCAGGAGCAGGAAAATAATCGGTGCGGTTTTACTGTTCAATGCCTAATCTCCGTGAAACTGTGTAATACGACCAGTATAATTTGCCGCCGATAAAAAAACTCTCCCGTCATGCAACGGGAGAGTTTACCTTACCTCATGGCTTGACAGTAACCGCGCATCAAGCCGTATATTCACTTCCTGCTATTTACTGTATATACGCAGGTTAACACCAGCTATCCTGAAGTGGGGCCGTATGCGGAACCCACCAAGACCGAAGTTTTCCTGGGTGCCCGTGTAATAGTTCTTGTCGAACAGATTTTCGATATAGCCGGTAATACTCCAGCCGTCACCGGAAATGCCGGCTCGCAGGTTGACGATATCGTAACTGGGCACCCTGGTGGGAAAGCTGTCCCGGGGCCAGGGGAAAGGAACGCCGTTGCCCAGACCATTACCGTTGAACTGGGTATCATACCCACGCTCCTGGGTGACTGCATTATCCAGTATCGGCAGCCCCGCTACCGTGGCTTCGACATCAGACGTGATACTGCTGCGATAACTCCATTCTGCCCGCAGAAAGCCGTTGAAACCCCCTATATTGGCATCGTATTGGCCGAACAGGTTGGCGGTCCATTTCGGCGCCCGCGGTACGGTTACACCGTCAAGGTCAAAGGCCATATTGTTGACAACAAACGGGTCGTCCGGGCCAAAATCCTTGAACTCGGCATCGAGGTACCCTACCCCGCCGCCAATCACGAAATTATCCATAAGCAGCGCCTGGGCTTCCAGTTCAAACCCGATTGATTCTGCCTGGGAGTTGATTATCTGGAAGTTATTCAGGATCTCATCCTCGTTGATTATGATCTCCACCGAGGGTATCTGCAAATCCTCCCAATCCATAAAGAAGACGGCGGTATTGACCTGCAAGCGGCCGTCTGCGCCACGCCACTTGGCGCCCACCTCATAATTCCACAACGATTCCTTGCTGAAAGGAATGGTTGATCCATCAGCTTCAAAAATAGTCAGGCCGCCCGGCTTGTAGCCTCTCGATACGGACGCATAGGCATTCAGGTTATCGTTAGGCGACCAGTTCAATACGAAGCGCGGTGTAATGGAGTCCGTGCTGACACTGCCGGTGAAATAACCCCTCGTCAGGCGTGGATCACCGGGGTCCGGCGCCTTGAAATCCCGGTATTCGTCCAGGGGCTGCTGGGAGAAATGAACACGCGCAAAACGGAAACTTTGCGAGGTGAGGTCGTGCTCGGTGTAACGTATGCCAATCGTCGCTTTCAGTTGTTCGGTGAATTGCCAGTTGGCTTCGGAAAATACCGCCCAGCTTTCCGAATCGAAGGTCTCAATGTTCGAGCCGGCAATGATGTCTCCTTCAGTCAGGCAGAAGAAACAGGTAACAGTAGCGATTGTGCCGTCGGGCGCAAACGAAGCCGGGATTCCGACATAGAAGTTATCACTCCCGATTGGACTGACACCGTAGGTATCCGCATCATCATTGGAATAGAAAGCGCCAATGGTCCAGTCCCAGCTATCGCGTTCAATGTTGAAACGAACTTCCTGGCTGACAGTATCGCCGGTGCGTCCGCCGTAAGTCTGGTACAGCGAATACTGGACCAGGTCCTGGTCGAACTGGCGGTGGCTCGTGGTCTTCATGACACCCGTGATGGAACGCAAGGACCAGCCTTCGCCCTGGTAATTCAGCCGCGCATTGAAGATGTTCTGCCGGTTCTTGTTAAACTCGTCAAAGTCCTTGTTGATTACGCGGCGCTCATCAGGATAAAACCCCGAGCCGGCATCGACAGGAAACAACTCGTTAAATGGTAAAAAGGTGTCGGCACCCGGTTCGACCGGCAGCAGCCAAGGTGTTGAATTAGGCGTATCGAAGTCCATTATCCCGGAGTTGACGTTGGTGTCCGTGCCGTCATTTTCCACCGTGCGCATAAATGAAATGTCAGCCGTAAATGCCTCGGTCGCTTCCCAGCGGGCCGCTACGCGAAAGCTGACGTGATCATAGCCGTCATCACTGCCGGTGGGGCTCAGGTTTATCAGAAAACCATCGCTTTCCTCGTAGTACACATTGCCGCGGACGAACAGGTTATCGCTAATCGGCGCATTGATGATGGCGCCCACTTCCCAGGTATTGAAGCGCGAATACCCGCCGTTGATCTCGTATTCAACCTCATCATGGGGCAGCTTTGTCGTCAGGTTCAAGGCGCCGCCTGTTGCGTTACTGCCGAAATAAGTGCCTTGAGGTCCGCGCAACACCTCCAGGCGCTCCAGGTCCTGCAGTTGCGGGTTCGCGGTCTTGGTCGCATTATTGGCAATATTGAATTCATCCAGGTAAATGCCGAAACTGTTGGACAGTCCGCCAACTCCCGTAAAGGAATTTGCGAAGTCACTGACGCCGCGCATGCTGATGCCCACGGAGCGATGGCCTGTTTCACCGTCTTCAGTGAAATTCACATTCGGAGTGATCTTGAAATAGTCCTTCGCCTCTTTGAGATGTTGCTGTTCGAGGGTTTCCGATGAGAATGCCGTGATCGATACAGGCACTTCTTGCAGGCTCTCCTCACGGCGTTGTGCAGATACAACAATTTCTTCCAGTTCCTGTGCAGCTACGGGGGGTGTAAGGGCGATAGCCGCCACTACAAAAACCCAGTTATATTGTTTCATGATTTTTCTCCAACATTGCAACGATTTGTTTCCAGACTGTTATATCACGACAGGCAGCACGTCTTGCCCAGGCCGGAAAATAATATTTTAGGTCTAAATTAATTTAAAATCAAATTATTGTCCAAGCGCAACATTTATGCGACAGGATTGTGCTGGCTTGCGACAGCTATCGAAATATATACGGGGACCTGCAGCGTGTTCAGGCGCCTGGCTTCAGCGCCTTCAAGGTATCAAAAATCCGTTCGAGCCCCTGCTCAACCTTATCGGGTTTCGTCCTCCCGTAGCACACGCGAATGTACCTGTCTCCGCTCGGCCCGTAATAATTCCCGGGCGTTACGAGTACACGCGCATCTTCCATTAACAGCCTAGCCACCTGTGCGCCGCTTCCCAGGCGGGAGACATCGGCCAGGCAATAAGTGCCGGCCTCGGGCAGGTTACACGAAACCCCGGGAATACTGTTCAGTGCCGCTGTTGTTTTCTGCCGCATTTCATCCCAGTCCGCTATCCAGCCATCGAGAAAATCCTGTGGGCCGCGCAGGATATCGACCCCTGCCCTCAATGCCGTCGTATTCGGCATGAAACTGCTCAGCATGTAATAGTGCCTGAGTGCAACAATAAGTTCCGCCGGGCCGGTTATATACCCGGTCTTCATCCCGGCACACAGGTAACTCTTGGCAAAACTCGATATGCAGACAGTATGATCGCGCATGTCCGGCAGGCCGGCCATGGAAACAAACCGCTGCGGTGGATAAACCACTTTTTCGTATACCTGGTCTTCGACGACGACTACGCCATGCTGTCGAAGCCGCCGGCCGAGGAGTGTGAGCAACTCGTGTCTGAATACGTGGCCGGTGGGGTTATCGGGATTAACGAGAATAAACGCCCTGGTACGCGGAGTAAGGAGTCGATCCAGGTATTCTTCCAGGACGCCGGCGTCTGCCGACCAGGCTTCGTCCCCGTCTAATGGTATAGTCCTGACGCTCGCGCCGAGATAGGCCGGGATCAGATACGACAAGGTATACCCCGGGTCGAAAGTGATCACCTCATCCCCGGGGTCCAACAGGACACTCAGCACGGCGAGCAGGCCGTCACCGGCGCCGTTACAGGGTATCACCTGGCTTGCGGGGTCAACTTCAATACTGAAATCAATGCGAAATTTATCCGCCACCGCCCGGTTGAATTCGGGTACGGGCTGAATTTTGAGGTAACCTTCTTCGACTGCATTGATCCCCGCCCGGCGGATGTGATCCGGAACCTGTTGCCAGCCGCCTGAAAGGTTCAGGAATATGCTAGCTGGATCATTCAGGATCTCTTTGGGAATCTCGTCATAGCCGTGCCAGGCCGGATGTGACACGGCATGCCCCAATCTTTTACTCGTTGCTATTACCGCTGCAGGGTTTTCCGGTTTGGACATTCTGTTCACGTTTGCTGGTTACACCGGCATTTACAGGCGACTATTCCGTGGTTTCAGACCGGCATATCCGGTACGTGAGCGCAAGAAACAAGGTGACTGCAAATGCAAAGGAAACACTATAAACCACAAACAGCGGCTGACCTGCAATAAATGGTTCAATCCGGTTAAAAACGGTTACTGCCGGCCAGAGCGATGCGCCGACCAGTAGTACGGCGCCGATCAGGTATTTCTTCTCCCAGCCGCTTTTGCCCGGTCCCGGTTTCAGTTCCTTGGTGGCGGCTTCAAATTCAGCAACGATATCCTCATCATTCGGTCGCGTCAGTATGCTCACAAACCAGAGGGTAAACGTATTTGCCACCAGTCCGATCAACCCTGCATGAATGCCAAGCGGGTTTTTAACCGGGCCGAAAGTGAACCAGGCCAGTGTTGCGATACCGGCCGTCAGGCCTGCCAGCGCGCCCCAGCCGGTACAGCGCCTGAAATAAAAGGCGCCCAGTACCAGGGGCAGAAACTGCACGCCGATACCCAGTGCGATCAGGGAAATATAGGTAATCGTGGCGGGCTTGCCGATGGACAGGGCATAGGTCAGTGCGATTATGACAATGATCAGGCTCTGTATGGTTCGTTTCAGCGACTGTTCCTGCATTTTTATATACGGACGCACCAGGTCGTTGCCGACTGTAGATGCTGCCGCCAGGCTCATGGCCGAACCCGAGACCATGGCCGCCGACAATCCTCCTGCGCACAGCAGACCCACGAGCCAGGGTGGTGCGATCTCGAGGATCATTACAATCATTATGGTATCCGTTTCCACCAGCCCGGGTTTTACCAGCACACCGGCGAAACCGATGATCAGTACGGCGTAAACGGCAAGCGCATAGATAGGGGCGATAATCGCCTGTTTACGGATCAGGGCAGGTTGCTGCGCGCTGTAGAAGTTTATAAACAGGTAGGGTCCCATGTGGATGCCGAGAAAGCTCACCAGGATGGATGAACTCCAGAACGCGTAACCGAAGGTGGTATCCGTTTCGGGCAGTAACAAGTGGGACGGTTTTGTCCGGGCAAGTGTGCGGTACATATCCTCCAGGCCGTTAAAATACTGTGTCACCACTACGACTGCGATAGCGACCAGTACGGAAAGCATGAATATGCCCTTGAAAATGGCAACCCTGCTGATTGACCGAAGACCGCCAAGAACCACGTAGATTGTGACCACTACGAATGCAACCAGGCTTCCCAGCCAATAGGGTACCTGCCCTTGCGTCGATACCTCGAAGATGTAACCGGCGCCGATCATCTGCAGGGTCAGGTTGGCGACAAGCGCGAGGACCGCAACAATAGCGGCTGTTGCTCCCAGCAACCGGCTTTGAAAACGGCCGGACAAAAACTGCGCCTGGGTCATGAAACCGAGCTTTTTACCGATGCGCCATACCTTCGGGCCGAGCCAGAATGACATCATGGAACTGAGCGCGATCGCTACCAGCGAAAACAGCACCGGCGCGCCGTAACCATAGGCCCAGCCCGGGAATCCCAGGAAAGTGCCGGCGCTGTAAAATTCCGCCACCCCGATAAAAAAGATGGGCCAGAGCCCCAGACTGCGCCCGGCGATAACGTGGTCGCTTACCGTTGTGGTTTCAGCAGAACGCCTGGGTATCCCGAGATACAGAACAATGGCAAGGAACAGGATTATGATCAGCAGAACCACAGGATCCTATTACTCCCCTTTGCCGTTATACGCCGGGTTGTGTACCAGCGGATGAATGATAAACCGTCATCTGCTCAGTTTTTCAACCAGTCCCGCCGGGGCGGCGAAAAGATATCGAGGACAATCGTATCCTCCACTACCCGGTCGCTGTGTTCGATGCCTGCAGGGATGTGGACAATATCGCCTGCGCGAGCCTCCAGCCGGCCTTGTTCCGATTGGTATGTCGCACTGCCCTGCACAAAGATCGTCATCTGTTCGCTGGCCATCCTGTGCGCGGGAAACGCTACACCGCCCGGAACAAATATTTGTGACAGCATCATGTTGTTGGTGGTGATCAACTGCCGGGTAATTCCGCCGCCGAGTTGTTCGACGGCCACATCCTGCCACTTGTAAAGTTTCATCGGCTTCTCCTCCGGCCACGGGTTCATTCTGGTAGTAGCATAACGTCGATCCTATAATAGATTGAATGAAAATCGAATTTTCACCCGATCTGGTTCTTTACAACGGCAGGATAGTCACCGTGGACAGCCGGTTTACGGTAGCGGAGGCCGTTGCGGTTTACGACGGAAAATTTGTCGCCGTAGGCAACAGCGCAGATATCCGGGCGCTTGCGGGCAACATGACAAAAAAAGTAAACCTGCATGGCCGCTGCGTCGTTCCGGGACAAATGGACAACCATGTGCATTTCCTGCTGGCCGGGCTCGACGGCCTGCAAGCAGGCGCCAAGGTCAATATTGCCACGCTCCAGTCGATAGAAGAGATACTGGGTGCTATCCGGGAACGCGCACAGCGTATCCCGAAAGGCGAATGGATCGGCACGTCCTGCATGTACCGGGGCGCGCTGAAGGAAGGGCGTTTCCCCACCCGTGCCGACCTGGATAAAGTTGCGCCGGACCACCCTGTCTACATATTCCAGTCGGGCAAGAATATTATCGCCAACACCTATGCGATGAACATGGCGGGTATCGGCAGGGAAACGCAGAACCCGGTTGAACCCGAAGGCTGGATCGTCAGGGATGAGGACGGGCTACCGACGGGACACCTTATAGCCGGGGCCGGTGACCTGGCGCGTAAACTGTGGTGGGAACAGGCGGGACAGCCGCTGAAGAAATGGGACTTTTTATATTTTGACCAGGAAACCCAACTGGCTGCCATAGAGGCACAGCAAGCCATATACCACGCCTGCGGCGTAGTCGGTGTGCGCGACATGGGGGTATCGATAGACGAACTGGACACTTATATCGAGGCAAAACGGCGCGGCATGCTCAAGATACGCACCGACCTGATCCTGGGACTGCCCGCCAGGTACATGTCGGAAGAAGAGATCATCACCTCCCTGGAATGTTATTTCGGCCCGAAACAGCACCTTGGGGATGACATGCTCAAAATCGGCGGGATAAAGCTGGTCGTGGTCAATGACGGCTGGTGGGCCTACAGCCCGGAGAAAGCGCGTTTTTTAATCCGGGAATACAACAGGCGGGGCTGGAATATGAGCATCCATATCAACAGCGGCGGCGCCGACGATTCGAGTGAACTGGTCATTGCGGCGCTGGAGGAAGCGGACAGGGAAAACCCGGTTGCCGGCCGCAGGATAAGTTTTGAACACGGCTTCGGCCTGGGCAGGCCCGATCACATCCGCAGGTCCAGGGACCTGGAAATCATTTTCGGCGCCAACCCGGTACTGTCTTACTACGCCTCTGCCCGTTCCATGCGCATGCACGAGATCATGGAACAGGTCCGCATCGCCAAAATGACGGAGGCGGACCCGTGGAGACGAACGGTGCGCGACTGGGGATTGCCGCTCAGGGACTGGCTGGACGCAGGGCTGATGGTGACGGGCGGTTCGGATAACCCTGCCGTCGTCTATAACCCGGAGCAGCCCTTCCTGGGCCAGTACTCGGCACTGACCGGGAACACACTGGCAGGCGTCCTGTTGCCGGGTCAAACCGTCACCCGCGCAGAGATGCTGCGCATGTATACCGTTAACGTGGCTTATTCCTGCTGGCAGGAAGACATCCGCGGTTCCATTGAGACAGGCAAACTCGCTGATATGGTTGTCCTGGACAGGGACATTCTCAACTGCGCGGACGAGGAAGTTAAGGATTTACAGGTATTGCAGACTTACGTAGGCGGTGAACTGGTATTTGAGAACAGTGATTGAGCGGCCATGTGTTCAGAAATAACAGACCTGCCGCACCAACATGAAAACGGACGCCGCCCAGCCATACCGGTTACGATCCTGACCGGCTTCCTGGGGAGCGGCAAGACCACCCTGGTCAACCATATCCTGGCATCCGGGCATGGGCTGAAGGTGGCGGTCATCGTCAATGACTTCGGCGACATCAGTATTGACGACAAGCTGATCAGCCGCCAGGCGCAGAATATTATCGAACTGGCAAACGGTTGTGTCTGTTGCAGCATGCAGGGCGACCTGCTGCGGGCCATACGCCAGGTGACAGACAGTTCACGCGACGTGGACTACATCCTGCTCGAGACCTCGGGGTTGTCCGATCCCCTGCCCGTTGCATCCTCCATCCTGAATAGCGGACCGGATGATGCCGTCCGGCTTGACGGCATTGTTACCGTTGTCGATGCCTGGAATTTCGATGCCAACCTTGACCACGCCGAAGTCGCATTCAGTCAACTGGTCAATACCGACCTGATACTGGTAAATAAAATCGACCTGGTAGAGGAACATGTACCGGGACTGATCCAGCGGGGAATTAAAAAAATCAATCGTTCAGCAAGAATGCTCACGTGCGTCATGGGTAAAGTCGACCCCCGTTTACTGCTTGACGTAAATCTATCCGGATCGGAACAGAATCATGACGCGCCGCTGACAATAAAAGACGTGCCGTTTGACAGTCACGAACATGGCTTAGCGGAATTTGACAGTATCTCATTCGAATCCGGCAAACCGTTTGAACCGGACCGGTTCAGGGCATTCGTCGAAGAGATGCCGGACAACGTATTCCGGGGGAAAGGGATACTGAACATTGCTGACGATGCTAACCGCCGTATATTCCAGCTTGTCGGCGGCCGCTGTGTCGTCACGGCAGGCAGGCCCTGGCTGCCCGACGAACATCGCACGACTCAACTGGTCCTCATAGGACGCCGGCTGCGTCACACCGACCTTCTGGCGCGTCTGAACCACCTGTAAAAAAAACCCTTACCGATCAACCGGTAAGGGTTCAAAATAATCAGATGAGTTCTACAATGATGTCAGATGCCGCCGTATGTATAACTTATTGAACCGCCAAAAGTCAGCGGGTTGGGCCGCAAACGGATACCACTCACACCGAAGTTTTCCTGGGTGCCTGTGTAGTATTTTTCGTCCGTCAGGTTTTGCACGAAGCCGGTAACACTCCAGGGGCCCCATTCAACGCCGGCTCTCAGGTTCAGAAGGTCATAATCCGGGCTACGGTACGGAAATTCATTGGGGCCTGAATTGTGGACCAGATTGGGGTTGTTCGGTGAAGGGCCGTTCAACTGGCGGTTGGTCACGCCTTCCATATCGGAATACTGTCCGTCACGGTGGATATACTCAAGGCGTATCCAGGCTTCATTATCCCCACCAATTGGCCAACGGTATTCACCTACCAGGTTTGCTGTCAATTCCGGTGATTTCGGCAGATCCAGCCCGAGCAGTGACGGCCGCCAGCCACCGGATAGCTGAACGATTGTATCGCTGGTTATCTCGGTATCCAGGTAACCTAAAGCACCCGAAATAGTCAGCCCGTCAGCGACCAGGGCGGCAAATTCCACTTCCAGACCGTCCGCTTCGGCGCCTTCAATACTGATAATCTGGTCGACATTGGTTGATAAATCGCCCGGGGTCAGGAAGAAAAAGGATTCAAATTGCAGGTCATCCCATTCCAGGTGGAACACGGCCGCATTCAAACGCAGGCGACCCTCAAGCAAGTGAGATTTCAGCCCCAGTTCATAATTCCACAAGGTTTCGTTACCATATTTTGTGGCAAATGCCGGTGCGCCATCGGCATTCGTATTATTGCCGATACTGTTGCCGCCGGGTTTATAACCTTTGGATACCATGGCGTAGACATTCACATCATCCGTGACCTGAAAACGGGCGCCAAAGCGCGGGGCAAAGTCCGAAAAGTCTGAATCGCCGGTCGCTACAGGACGCGGAAAATTCACCCAGGACTGGAAAAAGTGGAAGGCCCCCATTGAAAAATCAGTTGTTGGTCCGATGCCATTGGCTGCCAATTCTCTCTCCACCTGACTCCGGGTAAAACGCCCGCCGGCGATGAGATCCAGGCTTTCCGTCATGTGAAACGTCAAATCACCGAATAATGCCTGTTCCTCCACCTGGTAACCTTTGCTGTTGAGGGCAAGGCCCAAACCTTCCGGAAACGGCGGCAACCAGCCAACTCCGTTTAAGGTCGCAGTCGCGTTTGTGGAAACAGTCACCCCGTTTTGCTGTTCCTGGTCATCCTTTGAGTACATGAAACCCACCGTCCAGTCCATGGAATCGCCGGAATAATCCAGGCGCAATTCAGTGCTCCAGGAGGTACCTTCGTAGTGATTGATTCTATATATTGAATCTACACCTCCAACCAGGTCCTGGTCGAACAAGCGTTTGTTGTCAGCGTCGATAACGCCCGTGATGGACGTAAGTTTCAGTTTGTCGGTTAAATCATGCTCTATATTGAGAATAGCAATCAGAGCCTCATTTTTATTATATTCACCCAGGTCATGGCTTTGATAACTCCTGTTGTCAGGCCAGAAACCCGTCCCGGGGTCGATAGCCTCCGATATACCCAGGGTATCAACGGTATCCACATCCAGAATGCCCGAAGGAACATTTTCATCGTGGCCCTGATCGATATCGCCATAACTCACGTTGACACTGACGGTGGTATCTTCCGACACGTCCCACACCGCTTTGACGCGGCCAAAGAATTCTTCATAGCCGCTGTTCTTGGCGCCGTTGGGTGTAAAATTATTTTCCACTGAACCAGGGCACTGCTCTGCCGAAGCCCCGGTACCGCAGGCATTTTTAACCCTGCCACCGCTGTCTTCGTACATGAATACACCACGCAAGCCAAAGTCCTCAGATACAGGCGCATTGATAACGGCCGTGACATTGCCCATCTCGTTGGCGTTTTCATATTTTTCGCCGCCAAGGGTCAGCTTGAAGCCGAATTCATCGGTCGGGTCGGTAGTCCTGAGGTTCAAGGCGCCGCCTACTGAATTACGCCCGAAGAAAGTGCCCTGGGGGCCGCGCAGCACCTCAATGCTTTCCATATCCGGCAAGGCAGGATTTGCCACTCCGCTGGGTACTGACGCGATACTGAAACCATCCAGGTAGAGGCCCACCGAATTTATGCCGGTATTTTCAGCAGCACCCGAGATCATATTACTGACGCCGCGGATGGCCAGACCGATGCCTTTACTTCCCACCTGTCCATCATCGGTAAAAGCTACATTCGGTGTCAAACTAAGGTAGTCCCTGGCGGCCCTGATATTAGCCTGCTCCACGGCAGCACCGGTAAACGCGGTTATACTGACCGGCACATCCTGCAGGTTCTGTTCCCGGCGTTGTGCCGTTACAACAATCTCCTCAAGGATACCCTGGGCAAGGGAAGGAATTGCCAGGGAAGCGACCAATACGGCGAACAAGCATGTTTTAATTTTCATCTGGACCCTCTTGAATGATTAACACTCGATACTCATGCTAATTTTTTTCTATAAAATACCAGTTTATATTATAGCCATAGGGCAGCCGAAAACTACTATATCATGTCCATAATTATCCTGACCGGCTGTAGCAGCGGTTTTGGCCTGGAAGGGGCGTTGGCATTCGCCCGCAACGGCGACACCGTATATGCCACCATGCGTAATCTTAATAGCTCCGGAGCGTTGCAAAACGCTGCCGAACGTGAAGGGCTGGAAATACATATCAGGCAACTGGATGTTACCCGTCCGGCCGTCTTCTCATCCCTGTTCAGGGAAATTCTGGATGAAGCCGGTTCCATAGATGTGCTGGTGAACAACGCAGGTATGCTGCGGGCCGGCGCGCTGGAAGATTTGTCCGAGGAGATGCTACGTGAAGTACTGGAAACAAACTTGTTCGGCCCTCTGCTTTTGACCCGTGCGGTACTGCCGTTCATGCGGAAACAAGAAAGCGGCCATATCATCATGATCAGTTCGCTCTCGGGAATTGCAGGTTTACCGGGCGACGTAGCTTATACAGCCGGTAAATTTGCCCTGGAAGGAGCGACTGAAGCATTGCGCCATGAAGTTGACCGCTGGGGAATTAAACTATCCCTGGTTGAAGCAGGCATGTACAAAACGGAAATTTTTTCAAAGAGCATCCCGGAAAAATCCTCGTTACCCGATTATTACCCGCACGATTCGCCTTACCGCCGGCTGGTTGAACACAAACTCAGGGAAACACGGGAACGTATGCCGGCAGCGCCGGATCCGGAAATTATCGGCAGGCTGTTGCTTGATATCGTAAATTCAGACGGTACGCAACTCCGCTGGCCGTCCGACGGCCTTGCGAAAAGAGTCCTGGATACAATGCTGGGCCAGACTGACTCCGAACGGGACGCTTTTTTACGCCAGGTGTCCGGCACCGGTTGGTGGAGCGAGGGCAAGGACAAAGCCTGAATCAATCCCGGATTCTTTCTCCGGCATATCGGGATCCGGGCTGTTGTGGAGATGAATTACCAGTCCGATTCCGTCCAGTCATAAAGAATTCCCATGGTGTCATGGCGGCGCTCATTGGCAAGCGCATAGGCTTCACGGCAATTCTGCGGTGAAAACTCATGGGTAATCAATCCTGACAAATTGAATTTATCCCGTTTCACCAGGTCGAAAAACAATCCGTCGACGCGTCTTTGCGTCCAGCCGTCGCGATCGTGGGAATCGTGTACGGCCTGTATGGTCAACCCCTTTTTCATAACCTCGGAAGACAGGCGTTGCCTGGAAGGATAGCCGGTATCGCCCAGTAAAATGACCCTCGCGTATTTTGCCGCGGCCGCGAGTGTGGGCTGGAAAACGGCCGGGTTGCCGGTCGCATCGACTACCACGGACGGGCCGTTGCCGTCATCGAGCGCCCGGAGACCGTCCAGGCAATCATCAACGCTGTTCTCGAACGTCACTGTGGCCCCGCCGCGTTCGGCATGCTCCAGCCTGTTCCCCGACAGGTCGACCACTGCAATTGTCTGCACGCCGGCCGCCGAGGCCCAGCGTAGTGCCATCTGGCCGACGGGGCCGGCGCCGATAATCAGGATATGTTCCCCGGGTGCAAACCGCCCGGCCCAGGCTGCCCTGAATGCTGTTTTGGCCAGGCCGCACCAGCACGCATATTTCAGGTCCATACCATCCGGCACAGGGGAGCAGGCTAACGCCGGCAATACCTGGTGCGAACCGTGCGCCTGCCGCATATAGACCATATCGCCTGCCCGGAACTCCTCGACGTCCTGCGCCGCCTGTTCCACCTGCCCCAGGGCCTGAACGCCTGTTTTTAACTGCGGAAATGAAAACATCCTGGCAAAGTGGGTATCCGGATCGTATTTCCGGCCCAGGATTATTGTTTCGGTACCGATACTCATCAAGCTGTACCAGGTGCGGATTCGCACCTGGCCGGGCCCGGGTTCCGGCACTTCAAAATCTTCTAATGAAACCCTGTCCTGTTCAGGGAAGATGATTCGTTTCGGCATTTTTATATACGCGCCCGGATTTCATTACGAATATGACTTTTTTGAGCGCAGTGATTTCTTCCAGGGGGTCTCCTCTTACGGCAATCAAATCAGCCGATTTCCCGCCGGCCAGGGTGCCGGCGTCGTTTTCGATACCCAACAGTTCGGCAGCATTGATGGTTGCCGTTATTATGGCATCCGCGTTGGTCATGCCGACACTGACATACCACTCCAGTTCATGCGCGTTGTCCCCGTGCGGGACAATGCCGGCGTCCGTCCCCAGGGCAATCCTGACCCCTGCGCCATAGGCCCTGCCGACATTGACCGGGTGTTCGTCGAGAAAACTCTGCACACGCTCTTTCATCATCCCGGTCGCATCACCGATCTCTGCGAGAAGGACATTATGCACAGACAGGGTGGGTACGAGAAAAGCGCCGGTCGCGTTGAACAGGCGGATGGATTGCTCATCCAGGAAAGAACCGTGTTCGATTGAATCAACCCCGGCATTGAGGGCGGCGTTGATCCCCGCAGTGCCATGCGCATGCGCAGCCACTTTCAGGTTCAGGCTGCGTGCGGTTTCAACAATGGCTGAAAATTCATCCGGGAAGAAGGCCGGGGGGTCGTCCTTGCCGCCGTTTCGCTCGCTTCCCCCTCCGCTTGCATTTATCTTGATCAGGTCTGCCCCCTGCCTGAACTGGCGCCGCACCGCGCGCCGGCACGACCCCGTATCATCGCACAGGCCGGGGGTCCCAAGTCCTTCCAGCATATGGTCCGGCCAGTCAAAGTAATCCGCGTGGCCGCCGGTGGCGGAAATGGAATTTCCTGCTACGAATACACGGGGACCGGGAATTTTGCCGGCTTCTATGGCATCGCGTAATACGATGAGAGGCCAGGAATGGGGACGCGCGCCGACATCCCGTACCGTTGTAAAACCCGCCTGCAACGTTGCCCGGGCATTGACGACCCCGTCCATCAGCATTTCCTCTCCCGTCAATTCAAACGCGCTGCGCTCGCCCTTATTTGCCAGTGTCAGGTGCACGTGCGCATCTATCAGGCCGGGTAGAACGAAACTGTCCGCCAGGTCGATCACTTCCACGTTCTCCAGTTCCGGAGCCAGTTGTCCGGGTGCCTGCAACCCGGGCCGGATTTCCATGATCCTGCCATCCCGGACCAGTATGGTTTGCCGGATCTTGGGAGGCTTGCCCGGCACGTCGAGTAATGTCCCGGCATGGATGATTGTAAGCTTGCCGGCCTCTTCGGCAGCAACAGGTCCCGCCATCCCCTGTAGCAGCCATACCAACCAGATTAGTAACGATAAAAATTTGTTTTCAATAAGGTTTTTCATACATGCCTGTCCTTTATTCAGTAACTTGTCAATAGTGGGTATCGTGATAAGATTTGGGGATGAATAACCTTCAGCCCGGCTCGGTGCGCAGATGGAATTGGCGACAAAGCCCCTGTTGAAGATTGCTCACTCTTTTGCTATTCGATCGATATTGGGAGTATGATTTAAGCCATGCCCATAGGCGCTTACTGCCTGGTACGCATGGTCATCGGACATGATAAACAGGATGTTGGGTGGAGATTCTCTTCCGCCACAGGACATCAACAACAAGCAATAAATTAACGCCCAGACAATTTTCATGGCATATTGCCCAATCTTCCGGACTGAAGCATCCTCCCGGGACCAGTTGAGTGGAGTATACATTATGTTCCGGTATGACCGATGAAAACGACTGAAACCAGACCCGGCGTTGTTTCCGATATAATCCACATCGACAACCTGAACAAGTGGTACGGCGAATTCCACGTGCTGAAAGACATCAGCCTGCAGGTCAGGGCCGGCGAGAAGATCGTCATCTGCGGGCCGTCCGGTTCCGGCAAATCCACCCTTATCCGCTGTATCAACGCGCTGGAAAGCTACCAGTCAGGCTCGTTGACGGTCCAGGGCACAATCCTGAACGACAACAAGGATACCCGCGCCGTGCGGGAAGAAGTAGGCATGGTATTCCAGCAGTTCAACCTGTTCCCCCATTTGACCGTAATGGAAAACCTGGTGCTGGCCCCCGTCAGGGTACGGAATCTCAGTGAAAAAGAGGCGCATGAAACGGCCATGCATTACCTGGACAGGGTCAAGATGCAGGAATACACCGACAAATTCCCGGCACAGTTGTCAGGCGGCCAGCAACAGCGGGTAGCTATCGCCCGGGCGCTGTGCATGAAGCCCAAGGTCATGCTCTTCGATGAGCCTACGTCCGCACTGGACCCGGAAATGATCGGTGAAGTGCTGGAGACCATGACGGGACTGGCTGCCTCCGGCATGACCATGTTATGCGTAACCCATGAAATGGGCTTTGCCCGCCAGGTGGCAAACCGGATAATCTTTATGGATGAAGGCCGGATTGTAGAGGAAAACAACCCGGAAAACTTCTTTAACAATCCCTCGTCAGCGCGGCTCAAAGAGTTCCTGAGCCAGATCCTGCGGCATTAGCCGCTGCACGACAAATTCCACATTTTTCCGTACGGGTACGCATAATCTTCCAGGCTTTTGCTGCGTACCTGTATGCTGTAACCCGGCGCGGCAGGCGCCATGTAGTTCCCTTCCCGGATGATGCAGGGATGCAAAAAATGTTCATGCAGGTGATCGACGTATTCAATCACCCGGTTCTCCATGGTGCCGGATATGCGTAGAAAATCGACCATGGACAGGTGTTGCACGTATTCGCACAGGCCGACCCCCCCGGCGTGCGGCCAGACCGGCACCTGGTATTTCGCCGCCAGCAACAGCACTGCCAGTACCTCGTTAACCCCTCCCAGGCGGCAACTGTCCAGTTGACAGTAATCAATTGCCTGTGCCTGGAAAAACTGCTTGAACATAACCCGGTTATGGCAATTTTCTCCCGTTGCGACGCCTGTCGGCCTGACATTCTCCCGTATCTTCCTGTGACCGAGCACATCGTCCGGGTTGGTCGGTTCTTCAATGAATAACGGTCGAAATTCCGCCAGTTCATTCACCCACCGGATGGCCTGCTCAACGTCCCATACCTGGTTTGCATCAATCATGATATGCATCCCGTCACCAACAGTTTCCCTGACAATGGCAAGCCTGCGCCGGTCGTCGTCGAGGTCGCCTCCCACCTTGAATTTCATGTACGACCAGCCCTGCTCGACACACTGGCGGCACAATGCCCTGAGCTTGTCGTCAGCATAACCCAGCCAGCCGGCGGAAGTCGTGTAGGCCGGGTAACCGTTCCTCAACAAAAACGCTTCCCGCCGGGCGCGCCCGTCGTTATTGTCATCCAGGATAGCCAGTGCCTGTTCCGGGGTCAGGGCATCCGTGATATAGCGAAAATCGATACAGGACACAAGTTGCTCCGAACTCATGTCCGAGAGCAGTTTCCATAACGGTTTGTTCTCAGCCTTTGCCCAAAGGTCCCAGACGGCGTTTACAACAGCCGCGCTACTCATATGAATGATGCCTTTTTCCGGGCCCAGCCAGCGCAGGTGGCTGTCTCCCGTGATCTCACGCCAGAACCCGGCCATGTCGCCTGTGATGGTATCCAGCTTTTTCCCAACCACACGCGGCAACAACAAATCGATCGCGGCAACGCAGAGATCATTGCCGCGGCCGATGGTAAAAGTCATCCCGCATCCTTCCAGGCCGGCCTGGTCCGTTTCCAGAACGACATAGGCCGCTGAATAATCCGGGTCCGGGTTCATCGCATCAGAACCGTCCGCATGACGCGAAGTGGGGAACCTCAAATCTACGGTTCTGGCCCCGGTAATCCTGATCGATAATTTTCCCATATGAACCAATCAACAGATCTTGTTAAGTTCAATAGTGTTTTGCCGGACTTTTCATTTTATCCGGTATTATAATACCCGCTGCCAAAGCCC
Organism: Gammaproteobacteria bacterium; assembly: GCA_965208655.1. Taxonomy (GTDB): domain Bacteria; phylum Pseudomonadota; class Gammaproteobacteria; order Eutrophobiales; family Eutrophobiaceae; genus JAAXHV01. The sequence continues at coordinate 28,695 of CBDBPJ010000003.1, read as the reverse complement.
CACCGGTCCCGACCCCTGTGGCGCCCGGCGCCTATTGGACCGGGGTAAGGAGACACACTTGTACAGGACCGCAAACAAGCATCCGGGCTTTCCGTTAACGGGAACGATACTATAAAAATTCGGAGGAGACACTCAGTGAGCAAGATGACCGGCGCCGAAGCGATCATTAAATCAGTACGCCGGTACGACGTCGATACAGTCTTCGGTCTGCCGGGGGGGCAAACCTACCACCTGTTCGACGCCATACACAACGAAGGCGACTCCCTCAGGGTTATCAACTCCCGCCATGAACAGGGCGTTGCCTACATGGCTTACGGCTATGCCCGTTCAACAGGCAGGGTGGGCGTTTATACCGTCGTCCCCGGACCGGGTATCCTGAATACCACATCAGCCCTGTGTACCGCGTATGCGGGAAACGAACGGGTGCTGTGCCTGGCCGGGCAAATCCCGTCGCAATGGATAGGCAAGGGAGTCGGTTTCCTGCACGAGATACCCGATCAACTGGGCATCCTGCAGCGCCTGACAAAATGGGCGGAACGTATAGAAAAACCTGCCGACGCGCCGCGCCTTGTCAACCGGGCCTTCCGGGAGCTGAACTCCGGACGTATCCGCCCGGTCGCCCTGGAGATGTCACCCGACATCATGGGTCTGCGGGAAGACGTGGAATTGCTCCCTGCCTCGCCTGTCCCGGAACCCATGCAGGGCGATCCCGACCTGGTAGAAGCGGCAGCCCGCCTGCTCGGCAAGGCAAAGAACCCGTTAATCGTAATCGGCCACGGTTGCGTGGATGCCGGACCTGAACTGTTACACGTGGCGGAAATGTTACAGGCGCCGTGTACAACGCTGTGGAGCGGCAAGGGCATCATCGACGACCGCCATTATCTCAGTCAGCCATACAGCGCAGGACACCAACTCTGGGCCGTTGCAGACGTGGTCCTGGCGGTCGGGACCCGACTGGATAATCCGCAATTGCAATGGGGGCTGGATGATGATCTGAAAATCATTCGCATCGATATCGACTCCGCGCAGATCGCGAACATTGCCAGGCCGGAGATCGGCATAGTCGCTGATGCGAAATCCGCCCTGTCCGACCTGGTCGCAGCCCTGGCGCGCCATAACACTGCCAGGAAATCACGCAAGCAGGAACTGACCGGACTGAAGGCGGCCATGTTCAAAAAATACGAGCAGGACGTCGGGCCGCAGATGCGCATACTGAACGTGATCCGGGAAGAGTTGCCGGAGGACGGTTTCCTGGTTGATGAGGTAACCCAGGTAGGATATGCCTCGTGGTACGGGTTCCCGGTTTACCGGCCCCGGCATTTCATCGGCAGTGGTTACCAGGGTAACCTGGGATACGGTTATGCGACAGCCCTGGGTGTACAGGCAGCGAACCCCGGCAAGAAGGTGGTCGTCCTGGGAGGCGATGGAGGCTTCATGTACCAGGCAACGGAAATGGCCACCGCGGTCAAATACCGCCTGAACCTGGTCAATATCGTATTCAACAACCACTCCTACGGCAACGTGCAAAGAGCCCAGCAGGAAGAATTCGGCGGCAACGTCATCGGTTCGGACTTGACCAACCCGGATTTCGTACGCTTTGCGGAAAGCTTCGGGGCTCCGGGTTTTCGCGTGCAAACCGCAGAGCAGTTGCGAGAAGCCCTGCGGGCGGCGTTCAGGGAAACCGGCCCCGTGTTGATAGAAATGCCCAGCACCGGAATGCCAAGCCCCTGGCCCTATATCCTGCTGCCCCGGAACAGGGGCCAGTAATCCCTGCCCGTGGTTCCAGCTAAGTCCGTCGTTCCTGCGGAAGCAGGAACCCAGCCCTATTCCTTTTTTTTCATATACTCAGTCAAGGCCGTAATAACAGCATCATTCTCAGAGTCCTTCCCCACCGTAATACGCAGAACATTCCCGCTATCTGCAGGGTTGACCGGCCTCGGCATGATGTTTCTCGACTGGAGGTAGCCGGCGGCATCGGCAGCATTCTTGCCTTCGCGGCCGGCAAAACTCATCAGATAGAAGTTGGCGACACCGGGGACAACCCGAAGCCCTGCGGCAGTCAATGCTGCGCTGATCCGTCTGAGCGAAGCGGCGTTTCTCTCACGGATGTCATCGATGTATCCGGTGTCACGGACGGCGGCTGCGGCTGCGGCAAGCGCGGCGGAGTTGGTGTTGAACGGCGAGCGGATGCGCTGCAAAACCCCGGCCACCGGTGCAGGACAATAAGCCCATCCAATCCTTAACCCGGCAAGGCCGTAAATCTTTGAAAACGTTCGGGTCATAACGACGTTGCCGGATGTGCCGGCCAGGTCGATGCAGTCGGCGGCGACAACAGGCGCGGCATATTCCATGTAAGCGCCGTCAACGACCAGCAGGACGTCTCCCGGCAGGCCGTTATGGAGTTCCCTGATTTCATCACCGTCCAGGCAGGTGCCGGCAGGCACATTGGGATTGGCGATGATGACCGTCCTGGCGCCGGCTGAAACCTGTTCAAGGATCGCGCCAATGTTGATCCGGTAATCATCCACGGGAACCTGGGTAATGTTCACCCCCTGTGTCCTGCCGTACACCGAACACATGGTGAAATGGTGTTCCGTCAACAGCAGGCCGTCTCCTTCTCCCAGGTAGGCGCGAATAAGCAATCCGAGCAGTTCTTCCGATCCGCTTCCGCAGACAATCCTGTCAATATCCAGCTTATGGACGTCCGCAAGTGCCCGGCGCAACTCGTACTGGGCGCCGTCCGGATAACGGTTCAGCCTGCCGGAGACGGACCGGTAAGCAGCCACCGCTTCCGGGCTGGGGCCATAAGCAGATTCGTTATGAGACAGCCTTATCATGCTAGTGGATTCGCCCGGCGGAACTATGCCCGGTTTTGCGGAAGTCATCGAGGCGACAGATGACCTGGGATGAGGATGTTTATGCCGTTCAGTCGTCACGTTTATAGTATTGTCGAGATGCAGGTCGGGATGACATTTTCAAGAACGTCGACAGCCATGGATGGCTGGCGATGACAAATCGTCAGGACAGACGATTTGCACGGCGTAAGCCGCCCGAAGGGTTGCGCCCAAGGATGGGCACAATGAACGTACATGGATGTATTCACAGCGTGTCTTGAAAATGTTATCCTGACCTACCATGGCCTGGTATTATCTGTGATTCAAAGCTCATGGTTCAATGTGTTTTATAGGTTAATGACTTCCGTTCCAGCCGGGCGCTGTACCTGGACAGGCTGAAACAGAACAGCCAGAAGAACAGGGCCACGAACAGGTATCCCGTCGCGCTGACGCCCGGGCTGATCCAGGTCGGGTCGGAAGCGGCGTTCTGCACCATTCCCAGGAGGTCAAACAGACCGATGATCAACAGGACGGTGGTTTCCTTGAACAACCCTATGAAGTTGCTGGTAATCTGCGGCAGGGCAACCGGGAAAGCCTGGGGCAGTATGACCAGGAATGTGCGCCGCCAGTAACCCAGGCCCAGCGCTTCGGCAGCTTCGTATTGCCCCTTCGGGATGGACTGCAGGGCGCCGCGTATCGCCTCGGCCATGTAACAGGACATCAATACCGTCAACGCGCAGAGCGCGCGCAACAATTTATCTATTTCAATCTCCTCCGGCATGAACAGGGGAAACATGATTATGGCGACAAACAGGACTACCAGCGCCGGCACGCTGCGCCATAACTCGATCCAGGTGGCGCAACAGACCCGCACCAGGGGTATGGAGGAACTCCTGCCCAGGGCCAGCATGACGGCTATCGGCAGGGAAGTGGACAGCACGAACAGGGCCGTGATTACGGTGAGGAAAAAACCGCCCCATTTACCGGTCTCGACGTACTCCAGGCCGAACACCCCGCCGAGGAACAGTCCCGTCCCGATCAACGGACAGGCAATGACCAGAAGTAGCAGCAACCAGCGTTTACCGGGGAAACGGGGAATGAACAACGGCACGGCCGCCAGGACGATCAGGCCCAGGCCGAGGTGGATGCGCCAGCGTTCCACCTCCGGATACAGTCCGTACATGAACTGGTCAAAGCGCGCCCGGACAAACGGCCAGCAGGCGGCGGATTTGTCCGGGCAGTCCGCCGGCGTTGACCCGGACCAGTAGGCGTTGATGAACAGCCAGTTCACCAGGGGGACGCCGATCATGATGATCAGGCATACAGAGGCCAGGGTCAGCACGGTATTCAGCGGCGACGAAAACAGGTTATTCCGCAACCAGTTCATGCTCATGACACCACCGTCAGGGCAATTTTCCTGTTATACCAGTTCAGGAAGAGCGCGATACACAGGGAGATGAATACATAGACCGCCATGGTAATGGCCATGATAAACACCGGTTGCCCGACCAGGTTGTTGACCGTGCCCACGAATACCGATACGACCTCCGGATAGGCAATGGCTGCGGCCAGCGACGTGCTCTTGAACAGGTTCAGGTAAACAGTCGTCAGCGGCGGGATGATGACGCGTAGCGCCTGGGGGAACAACACCAGCCTGATGGTAAGGTGCCGGGGCAGGCCCAGCGAAGCGGCCGCTTCGCTCTGGCCCCGCGGCAACGAGGTAAAAGCCGAACGGACGATTTCACCGATATAGGTGGCGTTATACATGGACAGACCCACTACCAGGGAGAGGAATTCAGGCATCATGACAAGCCCGCCGCGGTAACCGAAGCGGGCCTCCCGGGGTACATCCCACTGTGCGCCGCCAACCAGGATAACAACACCGGCGACACCGGCAAGGAGCAACAGGTTCCATGACGCCAACGGATTTGTCCCAGTTGTTTCTACCCGCTTGAAACCCGCTGCCGCATGCCGGCGCCGTTCCTGCCTGCGCAGGAAATAAATCATGGCCCAGCCGAAAAACAATGCCGCGACGATCCACTCCCAACCCTGACCCGGGCTGACCGCCGGCACAAACAGTCCGCGGTTATTGAGAAAGATGCAATTGAAGAATTCGATGCTCTCATCGCTGCGCGGCAAGGTGCGCAAGACGACGAAATACCAGAAGAATATCTGTAACAGGGAGGGAATATTGCGGAATATTTCGATATAAGCGGTAGCGAGACGGGACACCAGCCAGTTGCCGGAAAGGCGGGCCAGGCCGATGATGGCGCCCAGCACACTGGCGCAGACAATCGACACCGCGGCCAGCAACAAGGTGTTGAGCAAGGCAACCATGAACGCGCTCGCTATGGTCGATTCGGCATCGAACGGGATCAGTGTCTGCCCGATCTCAAACCCTGCCCTCTTCCACAGGAAGTCGATACTGGAAGCGACCCCCAGGCGCGCAAGATTTTCCTGGGTCGTCAGCGCAACCAGGTACACCACTGCCCCGATAATGAACAACAGTGCTGCCTGGTAAACAACTTCCCGTTTCATCATACTAAACCCTAGCCCCTGGTTCCTGTTCCCTGTCACCTGAACGGCAATGCGGAATGCAGGCCCCCGTCTTTCCAGCTTGCATTCAACCCCCGCTTCACACCCAGCGGGGTAAAGTTCCTTTCCCACAGGTCATTATAATTCCCGACCAGTTTGATGATGTGGTAAGCCCAATCGTTGGACAGGCCAAGTTTCTCGCCAAACTCACCGTGCACCCCCAGCAGGCGCTGGATTTCCGCATTACGGGTATTTTCCCTGGCAGCATCAACGTTTTCCTGGTTTACGCCCAGTTCCTCGGCGGCGATGCGGGCATTGAACGACCATAATGCAATGTCGCGCCAGCGCGGGTCATCCTGCCGCACCAGGGCGCCGAAGGGTTCCTTGGATATGACATCGTCCAGAATCAGGTGCTCGGCGCGGTCGGGCCACAGGGCAATCCGGCCTGCAGTGGACATGCGCTCATTGGTAAACGCATCACAGCGGTCGGCATGGTAGGCCTGCAATCCCTTGTCCATATCGGCAAAGGTGACCGGCGTGTAACTCATTCCATGGTCGTCGAAATAATCGGCCATGTTCTGCTCCAGGGTAGTGCCCTGGGCAATGCAGATGGTCGCCCCGTCCAGGTCGGCAACCGACTTCACCCCTGCGTCCCTGCGCACCAGGAAGCCCTGCCCGGCATACAGGTAGACCCCGGTATAGTCAAGACCCATGGACACGTCCCGGATGAAGGACCAGGTGGCGCCGCCGGGAAAAATATCTATCCCGCCGGACTGCAACAGGGTGAATACGGTATGCGGCGTTACCGGTACAAATTCAATCCTGATCTCGCCGAATACGGCGGCTGATATGGTCTTGCAATGGTCGATATCAAACCCGACCCTCTGCCCTGCATCATTGACACTGCTGAACCCCGGACTGCTCTCAACAATGCCGCAGCGTAGTTTCCCGCGCGCCCTGACCTCTTCCAGCGTTCCTGCATCGGCAACCGGCGCGAGGGTAAACAGTGATATTATTCCCGCAAAATATGATAATTTATCTATTGCCTTGACCACAGTTTCTGGTTTTAGTTTTTGATGGGATTTAAGATAATATCAGCTTATAACCGGAAACTGACAACTGAAACCCGGAAAATGGCCAACCGATTACACATAGTCGAACAGAGACTGGAACATATCCCTCATGACAAAGAGGGGTTAAGGTTGTGGTTGAGGATCGTATCGTGCACGCAGATGGTCGAACAGGAAATTCGCGCCATGCTGCGGGAAAAATTTGATATGACCCTGCCCCGCTTTGAATTATTATCAGCCCTGGACCGGGTCCCGGACGGCCTGACCATGGGTGAACTGTCGCGCTGGCTGATGGTATCCAAAGGCAACGTAACCGGGGTTGCGGAACGCTTATCGGAAGACGGTTTTATCCGGCGGGAACCCACCCCTACGGACCGCCGCTCTTTTGTGGTCACCCTGACCGGCAAGGGGAGAGAAGCGTACAAGAAAATGGAACTTGAGTACGAAGAACTGCTGGACAAGCTGTTTAACGACCTGACCCTGGATGACAGCGACATGTTTGCGGGGACGCTGGCGAAGATCAAGGAATCCGTCGAGGAACTCAGAGGGCAGGACCCCGAGTAGCAACACGTACTACCAGGGGACAGTACTCTCAGGGGACAGATTTAAATCTGTCCCCTTTTACCCTGAAATCTGTCCCCTGTTAAACCTGCCCCTGTGCCTGGCGGGCGGCATAAGCCTCTTTCTGCTCTTTGCTCGCCTCCTGCTGGTGTTTGTCTTTCCACTCACTGTAGGGCATACCGTAGACGATCTCCCGGGCCTGCTCATAGTCCAGTTCCTCTCCCCGTTCCTCGGCCGCGGCGCGATACCACTTGGACAGGCAATTCCGGCAAAAGCCGGCCAGGTTCATCAGGTCAATGTTCTGCACCTCCGTGTGTTGCCGCAAGTACTCGACCAGGTGCCGGAACGTCGCCGCCTCGACTGCCTGCTTTGTATCATCGTTCATAGTCGTCTCCGCTTATTCAAGGTTGTGTTTTTTTATCCGGTAACGCAGCGCCATACGGCTGATGCCCAGTTCCCGGGCCGCTCTTGAAACATTGCCGTTGCATTTTTCCAGGGCGTTCCTGATCAGCATCAGTTCTGCGTTATCCAGGGTCAATTCCGTGTCAATCGGGGTTTCTGCCGGTCCATGACCACTCAGGGACAGGCTCTCGGGCGATAATTCACCTCCGCCGGACAATAACACGGCGCGTTCAATCATGTGCTTCATCTCGCGCACGTTACCCGGCCAGTCATACGACCTCAAGGCCTGGATCGCCTGCGCTGACAGGCGCAGGGAATTTATCCCGTAGCGTTTGGCGCTTTGCTCTATGAAATGCCCGGCCAACAGAATGATATCCTCGCCCCGTTCCCGCAGCGGGGCAATCGGTATTGACAGGACGTTCAAGCGGTAATACAGGTCGGACCGGAACTCGCCCCGCTTCACCAGTTCCGCTATATCGCGGTTGGTGGCGGCAATGATCCAGGCCGCAACAGGGCGTTCCTTCGTGGTGCCGACTTTTCTCAGGGTCCTGCGCTCCAGTACTGCCAGTAATTTTGCCTGTAAGTCCATGGGCAACTCGCCGATTTCATCCATGAACAGCACCCCGTCTTCCGCGGCCTCGATCAGGCCCGTCCTGGCAGCATGGGCGCTGGTGAATGCGCCTTTTTCATGGCCGAACAACTCCGCCTCGATCAAGTCCTTGGGCAGGCTGGCGCAATCAACGTGTACGAACGGCTTTTCCCTGCGGGCGCTGTTTGCATGCAGTATCCGGGCGACCACGTCCTTGCCCGTACCGGTCTCACCCAGTATCAGGATGGTGGGGGGGATATTGGCGCCGGTCACCTGTTTCAGACGTAGTATCTGCTGCCTGATGGCGACGATCGCAGCGCTGTTGCCCAGGAACTCCACGCCTTCGTGGGCATGTTGTTCGCGCTTGCTGGAATAGGTCAGCTTTTGCGACAGTTCATCCTTTTCCAGGACTTTCTCGACGGTGATAACCAGTTCATCAAGGTCTATCGGCTTTTTCAGGTAGTCCGATGCGCCTGACTTCATCGCCGAGACCGCATCTTCAATCTCGCCGTAAGCGGACATCACCAGCACCGGGAAGGTGTTATCGTTATCCTGCAGGTCAGCCAGGAGATCCAGGCCGGAACCATCCGGCAAGCGCATGTCCAGCAGTAACAGGTCAGGCGTTTTATCATCGATTCTTGACTTCCCCTCGGCAAGCGTTCCTGCGATTTCAGCGTTATACCCGCCACGCTTCAGTCTTTTGCGCACCGCGCCGGCAAACACAGCCTCATCTTCGATGATCAATATCTGTTTTTCCAGTAAGGGCACCTCGGTTTCGGTGACCAGTGGACCGCTATGCATAACCATGTCGGCAATTATCCTCTGACGCTGATATTTGGAAATTTGGGGTGATTTTTCGGGGCAGTAATTTTCACCAGCGTCCCCCCCTCATCTACCACTTCAAAAGCCAGGTTCCAACCGTGGCTCTGGCAGATTTTAAACGCGATGGGTATTCCCAGCCCGGTACCGAAGCGCTTGGTGGACGGGCCGGGTTCCAGGTTGCCCGGTTCAGGCCGGAACGGCAGGCCCGGGCCGTAATCCCTGATGCCGATGGTTACGCTATCCTCATCTTCACCGGCGCTGACCAGCAGTTCAGCGCCATCCGGCGATGCCTCGATCGCATTGGCCATGAGACCGTAGATGGCCTGTTCCATCAGGTCGGGATCGACCCTGAGACTGGTTGTCAGGTCCTGGTACTCCCGTCTTGCAACCATCCCTTTTTCAGACAGTTTCCCCTGTAACAATTCCAGTGCGGCATCCAGCAGCGTAACGATGCTGACGTCCTTGAACACAGGCTTCAGCGGATGCAGGTAAGAGACCAGCGCATTCACCCAGCGTCCCAGGCGGTCTATGGTGTCGACGATGGCCTGCTTGCCTTCCCTCAACTCGGCCTTGTTGTCGACGTCGTCCAATACCTGCGCGGCCGCCCTGATGCTGGCGAGAGGATTTCGTATGTTATGCGCGACCACGGGTATCAGGCTGCCCAGGGCGGCCTGCCTCTCGTGCTCAACCAGGGCGTCACGGCTGGTTTTCAGTTCGCCGGCCATACGGTTAATCGAACCGGCGAGTTCCGCTACCTCGTACACACCCTGCTCCGGAATCTTGTGATTGAGGCCGCCGCGACTGATTTCCGTAGCGCCGGCCATGATCGTAGCCATGGGCGTCACGAAGCTGTTACGAATAACCCGGCTGGTAAATATTACAATTACCGCCGCCACCAGGAACACGATGGGGATAAGGACAGGCGCGTAGCTGGTCCAGAGTTCGATGGTCTGTTCCAGTTCCCGCAGTTGTTGTGTATATAACGCCTTCAGGTCCAGGTATTTCTCCTCAAATTCATTGAACATCGATTCGGCATTACGAAAATCCAGAATTTCCACCCTCTCACCCCTGCTCGAGGTGCCGGGGCTGTCAAAAATCTTGTAGATGTCTATCTGTATCTTGCGGTATGCCAGTTGTAATCCCTGTACTACCTCATCCTCATCCCGGGTCAGTGATGCACGCCGTAACTGGTTGAAATGCCTGCCGATGCGCCTTGAATATTCATAATATACTTCCAGTGCATCATCACCCGACCAGCGCGCGCTTGAGACTTCCTGCATTTGCCGGTATAACTCCCCGCGCAACTGCTCGCTCAAATAAATGGAATTATTGATCCGGACAGATTCCGTAGACGTTTTCTGCCAGAAATAAGCGGACAGGCCGCTGAGCAGGCCGGTCACGGCTACCAGGAACAGGAACGCGGCTTCATGCACCAGCAACAGGTGGCTTAACGATCGTTTATGCGGACGGTCCATGGGAATGGCAGTATACCCGATGTGGTTGATATGAACCAGTTGATTTCCTTGACCGAAACCTTAAGAATATTTGGGGTGAAATACTTATCGACAATTCTTCTATTCGTCCTGTGCCAGGCTGCAGCAGCAGCGCCGTATACTATCGAGGTCAGCAAGTCGGAACGTATCCTGGCAGTCAAACAGAACGAAAAAGTCATCAAGGAATACAATATTTCCCATGGAAGAGGCGGGAAAGGCACCAAGATACGCTCAGGCGACAAAAAGACCCCGACCGGCACATACCGCGCCGTCGATTTCAAAACCAACAGTAAATTTCATTTTTTCATCCAATTAAATTATCCTAACCCGCTTGACGCCTGGCGCGGCTACCGCAACGAGGTCATCTCCGCCAGTGAATTCAAACAGATAATCCTGGCGTATAAGAGGAACAGCTTGCCGCCCCAGACCACCGGGCTAGGCGGTTATATCGGCATCCATGGAATCGGCTGGACTACTGACGAGAAACGCCGGATACACGAGGCGCACAACTGGACCGAGGGCTGCATTGCAGTGAGGAACGAAGAGATAAACGAACTGAAGAAATATATTAAGCTGGGCACCAAGGTGGTAATACGGGAGTAGGATGCCTGAACGGGAATAATTATGAAGAAAGACGAACATCATTTACTGCTGGTGTGGTTGATACTGATCAGCCTGATTGGTTTTGCGTTGTTTATCTCACTGCGCGAGAAAGTACTCCTGCTGCTTTACATGGGCGACAACAGCAAATTATCCTGGGTCATTACCCTGCTGTTCGTCATCATCACCATTTACTGTGCGCGCCGGGTCTGGTTTATTTCCCGGGAGATAAATATCTCGGAAAAGGTAATCGCCCTGGCCCGGGAGCGCGAACTGTCAATCAGAAACGGCGCCATCTACGCCGATAACACGGAAGAGATACCCGACTGCATGACGACCCGCTACCTGCTGGACCTGTATTACCAGGCGACGTCCCATGCAGGAGATGCGCAAGCTGATAATAATCAGAACCAGACCGGCAACCAGGAATTGATCCAGGTATTCGAAGCAAAACTCAAGAACCCCCACAACCTGGGCTGGTTCTTTTCCGATATCATGATAAAACTCGGCCTGCTCGGTACGATTATCGGTTTCGTACTCATGCTCGGTTCCGTGGTGAACGTGACGGACTTTGACGTTACCACCATGCAGAACATATTGAAACAGATGAGTTCCGGCATGGGCACCGCGCTGTACACGACGTTTGCCGGCCTGGTATGCAGTATATTGACGGCAGCACAGTTCCACTTGCTTGACCAGGCAGCCGACGAGCTGGTAGACAGTACCAAACACCTGACCCAGATCCATATCCTGCCCAGGCTCTGACCAGTGAACAACTACAAACGCTACCAGTCGGACCCGTTCACGGACCTGCTGTTCAATGCCCTGCTGGGTTTTACCTTTCTGTTTCTCGTGGCGATCATGTTCATGAACCCCGAAGCCAAGTCGGGCATCATCGATCCCAAGGCGGAGTATATCCTTACCGTGACCTGGGAAGACAACAGCCCCGATGACATCGACGTCTGGGTGGAAGACCCCGACGGCAGGGTAATCTGGTTTCGCAACCCGGCGGCCGGCCTGCTGCACCTGGACCGCGACGACCGGGGATTAATCAACGACACGATATTGGTGAACGGTAAAGAACTGCAAAACCCCCTTAACCAGGAGGTTGTAACGCTCCGGGGCGTGGTGAAGGGTGAATACATCGTCAACCTGCATTATTATGCTACTCAAACCGATGAACCCGTCGATGTGAATGTGCGCCTGGCAAAAGTCAACCCTGCCCTGGAGATTGTCTATTACGATACGGTCAGCCTGAACAAAGTCGGAGACGAGAAGACGGCGTTCCGCTTCCGTATCAATATCGACGGTAAGGTATCAAATATCAACTTTTTGCCAAAACTACTGGTTAATATCGGATAGAGAAAATCCGCCAAGGAGAAATTATCGTGTATGCACTGGGAATAACCGGCCTGATTGCCGCCTACATCCTGATTGCCTTGCTGCTGTTGAGCATCAATCTGTATTCCAACTGGTCATGGCGGGTCAAGGCCGGTTCCATAATCGTAACCACTTTTTTTTACGTGATCACTTACCTGTCATTCCCCCCCTTGCTGGGGTGGCCGACCGGGGAACAACCACCGCAACGTTTCCGCCTGGTTGCCGCGGACGTTGTCCAGCCGGATAAATTGACGGGCGCCAGCGGGATGGTTTACCTGTGGCTCAAGGACTTGGACGACCTCTCCGGCAGGACCCAGCCCAGGGCATACAAACTGGAATATTCAACCGAACTTCATGAAGCAATAATCTCGGCGAAATCGAAATTGAACAAAGGCATGCAGCAACTGGGCGAGTTCAAGGAACCGCCCGATGGCCATGTCCGGGAAGTGGACACGCTCAGCCGGACAGGTCAGAAGAGCGCCGAAATCGAGTTCTTCGACCTGCCCGACCCGCTGATCCCGGATAAATAGATGTGTCTTTGACGCCCATGCAACGAAAGCGGACGATAATCAAGCCTTCCGCCTTTCAAGCCAAACTTTCTTGGGAAACACGGTATAGCCTGCGACCCGGTGACGCACGTCACAATCAGTTTCAAACTCAGGCCGGGGGGCCAGATCCCACAGCCATTCCCGCCCTCCCTCGGGCAGGTTAATACCCCACAAGGATACTTCCCGGCGCAAGATATCGTCCCCATTACAATAGAGGCGTTCCAGGTCCGACATCAGACACACGTTGCCGCTGAACGACGCCAGCCAGTCCAGGTGATTGATAACCACTCTGCGGGAAAACGCCTCTGCCTGATCAGGCGCAGATTGATTTTTATAGCGTGACGCATAGCGAACAGGTGGCAACGAAAGCTGGGACAGGATATTTGCCGATACAACCAGGTCATAGCGATCTTCAAGAAAGAAATCCGGTTTATAATCCGGCGCTTCCAGCACCTGCTCGCTGTGCGCCATGGCGTGCACCTGCTTGACGACCCCGGTAACGTCCAGGCACTCAAGACGCACGTTGGGATAGCGCCTGAGCGCCGAACGAACCCGCCAGAGGTGTAAAACGTCCACGAGGACGACTTCTCGAAAGCGCCAGCTCAGTTCGGCAACCGGGACATCAAAAAGCGGCCCTGAACCGAGTACCAATGCCTTATCATTGCGAATGCAATATTCAGCAGCCTCGATAATCAGCGCCCGGCTACGCATCACGTGAGGCTGCCAGGCTGCCCGGCAACGGTGCCCACGGGCATCAAGGTCTTTCATCCCCCGGACATATCCCATGTCCTTCAAATAGCGCGGAACAGGAGTTGCCAGGTGCCTGATAAAATCCCACATCAAGCTGGATGGCATGAGAGGGCGGTATTCACATTATCTGCTTACTGACCACACCACGCGAAAACCATGAGTACAGCGCCGGAATAACCAGCAGCGTCAACAGGGTACTGGTTGTCAAGCCGCCTACGACAACCGTTGCCAGCGGACGCTGGATCTCCGAACCGACACCGGTGGCAAGCAGCAAGGGAGTCAGTCCCAGCGCGGTGGTCAATGCGGTCATCAGCACCGGCCTGAGGCGCGAGTTGGCGCCTTCTTCTATCGCCTGCATAAGATTATCGCTATCATCCACACGCCGGTTGATGGACGTCACCATTACGACCCCGTTCAGCACCGCTACGCCGAACAGCGCGATAAAACCAATCGAACTCGGCACCGATAAGTACTGTCCGGACAACCATAACGCGATAATCCCGCCGATTAAGGCCAGCGGCACATTGGTCATGATCAACGCAGCCTGACCTGACGAACCGAAGGCGAAGTACAGCAACAGGAAGATCAACGCCAGCGAGATGGGTACGACTATCATCAAACGCGCCTGTGCCCTCAGCTGGTTTTCGTACTGGCCACCGAAGACCACACTGTATCCGGCAGGCAGATCAATCTCACTGCTTATACGTTGCTCAAGCTCCTTGACCAGCCCGCCCATATCGCGCTCTTCCACGTTAGCTTGAATAACGACCCGGCGTTGTACGTTATCGCGGCGAATCTGCGGCGGGCCGGCTTCAATATCGACATTTGCCACCTTACCGAGACGCACCCAGGCGCCATTGGGCGCCTGGATTAATAAATCCCGAATGGCGCCGGCGTTGCTGCGCACGGCTTCATCCAGCCGGACATAGATATCATAACGCTCATTACCACTGATTACCTGACCTGCGGAGACGCCACCGATGCCGTCCGCAACCAGTGATATGATTTCTTCCACCGCCATGCCGTAACGCGCCAATGCCTCACGGTTCGGGCGTACCACGAGCTGGGCTTCGCCGGCAATTTGTTCCATGGACACATCGCGCGCGCCGGCTGTCTGCTTCACCAGGGACTCGATTTCCTGACCTTTGAGCGCCAGCACATCCAGGTCGGGACCAAATAATTTAATGGCGAGTTGCGCTTTTACACCGGACAGCAATTCATCGACCCGTGTGGCAATGGGCTGGGAAAAAGAGAATAATAAACCCGGATGCACGGACAGTTTTTCTTCCATCAGGGCTTGTAGTTCATAGCGATTGCCGGCGGACGTCCATTCCGCTACCGGCTTCAAGCCGACATAGGTTTCGATATTGGAAACCGGCTCCGGGTCGCCGCCAAGCTCGGCGCGCCCGACAAGACTCAGGGCATAGGTAACCTCCGGAAACTCCATCAGAACCGCCTGCAGTTTCGGCGCAAGCGCAACGGAGGTCTGCAAACTCGCTGACGGCGCCAGGGTGGTGCGGATATTCAAAGTGCCCTCTTCCAGTTCCGGCACGAACTCGGTACCCAGGCGCGTAGCTACTGTCATGGACAGGCCGAACAGGACCAGGGCGGAAATGATGACACTGAGGCGATGGCCAAGCGCCATGCGCAATACTTTGCGATAAGCCCACTCGATGGGCAGTAATACCCGGTTTTTACGATAGCGCGGCGCTTGCCTGAAGAAAAAGCCTGCCAACGCGGGGATCACGACCAAAGCAACCAGCAATGACGCCAGCATCGCCGCGACGATGGAAATGGCCATCGGCTGGAATAATTTGCTCTCAACACCTTCCAGGGTCAGCAGGGGAGCAAAGACGACGACAATGATCATCACCGCAAAGAATACCGGATTGGCGACTTCCCGTGTGGCCTCCCGGATACGCAAGCCAGTGTCTTTACGTTTATCAGCACTGCCCACAGGCGCAGGCTGGTTGCGGCTCAGGTGAGAAAAAATATTTTCCATTACCACTACCGTACCGTCCACCATCATGCCGATTGCTATCGCCAGACCGCCCAACGACATCAGGTTGGCCGAAATACCCCAGTGGGCCATAACGCTCAGCGCCAGGCCAATCGACAGCGGTATGGACAGCAACACCAACAAAGTCGCACGCAGGTTCATCAGAAATATCAACAGGATGATGATGATCAGGACAAACGCTTGCAGCAGGGCCCGGGTAACCGTGGTTATGGCTTTATTGATCAAGTCGGCCTGGTCATAGTAGGGCTGCAAGGTGACGCCGTCAGGCAGGGCCTGTGCGATAAGAGGCAGACGGTTATAGATACCCTGGATAGTGGCATTGGTATTGGCTCCCATGCGCTTCAAGACGATCCCTGCCACCACCTCGCCGCGCGACTGCGGCTTGCCCGAGGCTGTACGGCTTGTCATGGTGATGGCGCCCTGACGGATTTCACCGCCCAGTTCCAACCGCGCCACATCCTTCACCCTGACCACAACGCCATCGGCTTCCTTAACGGGAATGTTGCCCAGGTCCGTCAGTCCGTCGGCGCCGCTGCGTATCCAGCCGACCGCGCGCAAAACCAGTTGCTCGGCGCCGCGATTGACATACCAGCCACCGGCATTGCGGTTGTTTGCTTCAATCGCTTCGACGACCTGGCTGACCGCGAGCCGGTAACTGAGCATTTTAGCCGGGTCCAACTGCGCCTGGTACTGCAACACATCGCCACCGAACGACAATACATCCGTCACGCCATCCACCGGCAGCAACAACAGTTTGACCACCCAGTCATTCAGGCTGCGCAGCTGCATCGTATCCAGGTTGCTGTCCGCACCAGCCAGCAATACATACTGGAACACCATTCCCAGGCCTGAAGTGTTAATCCCCATCTCGGGTGTGCCGGCAGTGTCGGGTATATTTTCCCGGGCGGCCTGCAGTTGCTCAAAAACGAGTTGCCGGGCAAAGTAGATATCGGTGCCCTCCTTGAAGACTACCGAAATGATGGATAACCCGGTTTTGGAAATTGAGCGGACTTCCTCGACGTCGGGCAACGAGTACATCACGGCCTCGATAGGATAGGTAACCAGTTGTTCTACTTCCTCGGCGGCGAGTCCCGGCGTTTCGGTATTCACCTGCACCTGAATATTGGTGACGTCCGGAAAAGCGTCCAGGTTCAGATTCCTTAACGACATGATTGAACCGGCCAGGGCAACGAGCAAACCCAATGCCACCAGCAGGCGGTTCCCGACCGCCCAATCCACCATCGAATTCAACATGGTATCTTGTCTCTATGCGGGCTAGTGGCTATGGATGTCGAAGCCGCTTTTAGCGAGTTCCGCCGCCAGGTAAAAAGCGCCCTCAGTGACTACCGAGGCGCCTTCTGCAATCCCTGAAATGGGGATTTTTCCTCCGTGCGCCGCGCCCCGGAAAATGCGGGTCTGTTTGAAATGGCCTTGTTCGAACTCGACAAAAACCGTCCAGTTGCCTTCGTCGTCCTGCATCAGGGCTGATTCGGGTACAACCAACGCAGGCTCTGTGCCGGCAACTTGCATGGCGATGCTTACCTGTACATACTCACCGGGGTGATGGGGTTCGTCGCCCGGTTCCAGGGCGATACGCACCGAAATCGTACGCGTCTGTTCATCAAGCAAATGATGATGCTGGATAACTGTCCCGCCATGCCAGTCTCCACCTATATTGATCTGCGCCGGCATTCCGAGTTCTATATTCTGGGCTTGAATCGGAGACAGGTTCGCTTCCACCCAGAGCTGATTTTCATCGGCGATCAGGAACAGGCTCCGGCCTGCTTCAATATGCTGCCCGACACGGAAATCATCACGCACTATCGTACCGGAGACCGGTGCATTAAGCTCAAATTCCCCAAGCGAACCTTTCAGTTCGCGTCCGGCGATTGCATCAATCTGCCTGTCATCCAGACCGTAGGCGCTCAATTTAAGTCTGGCTTGCTCGTAGGCCACTTCAGCTTCGATATAGCGTTTGGCGCTGACCGCTGCCTTACCCAGGGCGCTCACCCGTTGCCATTCGGTTGACCTTATCATTAGTTCACCCTGGGCGGCAGCCACTTCGATACTGGTCAGCGTAACCAGGGGAGCGCCTGTCTCCACCTCATCGCCGAGCCGGGCGTGTCGCTTGATTACCACGGCATCAATCAAGGAGGTCACCTCGGCGCTGCGGTATTGATTGAGCTGGATCTCGCCGGGCGCTGAAATGAGTTCAGGCAGTAATTCGGGCGTCAGTGTAGTGACTTGAATCCCGGCAGCCCGGATTGACGCGGTGGAAAGTTCCACGACACCTGCGGCAGGTTCTGCTTCATGGTCCGCGTCACCATGTGCGACCTCAGCGTGGCCTGCATGATCATCATCGTGGTTTTCCTCAGTGGCAATTACGTGGTCTTCATCATCATCGTGGTTCTCCTCAGCCGTGATAACATGGCCTTCATGATCATCATCGTGATTTTCCTCAGCCGTGATCACAAGGACACCGCACAACGCAACTATCAGCAACAGGGTTATGCTAACCCGCATATCTCATCAACCGTCATCTCGTATTACATGGGCAGCGCCCGTATTTGTTAAACTGTCCGCACCAAGCCATTGGTCCACTTTTCCGGACGCTGCCAGCCATTCAAACCAGGCCTGCCAAAGCGTTTCCCGCAGGTCAAGCGCACTGTCCCGGCTGTCGACGACCTGACTGGTTTGCAGCAGAAATTCCGTGGTGCTCAGTTCTCCAGCTTCCCATAAGCGACGTAACTGATCACCCTGTTGTTGCAGGCTGGGTTGCCCGATCTGCTGCCAATCCTGCCAGGCGCCGCGGGCGATTCGGTAACGCTCGGCTGCGCTCATGAGGCGGGCGCGGGCGCGCTGGAAGACGCCATCGGCCAGTTGTTGCGCCTGCGTGTATTGGTCATAGGCAGCCGTTACCTCATGACTGAAGTTGTTACGAACAGGCAGGGGGATCGACAGGTTCAGCCCTAACAGTCGCTCACCATCTTCTTCGCCGGCGGTTATACTGACAGTCGGATCGAGACGTTTTTCGCGTTTTCGTAAAGCAACCAGCGCGTTGGCTGAAGCGACCCGGCGTTGCGCTGCCTGCACCTCCGGTAAAGCCGCCAACAAGGATTCCGTACCTCCCTGGCCCGGCAAAACGGGCAGTTGCGTATCCAACGCCGGCCATTGCTCGGCGACGTTCGAGGGTACCAGCTCGTTCACTTGTTGTCGTGTATCGACGAGACCGGCTGCCGCGACGGATCGTTTTATCCGGGCGTCAGCCAGGACCAGGGTTGCCAGGTTCATTTCGGTCTGGGGCATATCCCCCGCGCCAAAGCGCCTCTTCGCCAAAGCTGCGAACTGTTGCATCAGACGGACACGCTCAGTCGCCAGCGCGTGACGCTCCGCGCCCGTTTGCCAGGCGGCCAGACCCGTTAACAGTTCGGTAATGACGGTACGGCGCGTGACCAGATATTCAGCTTCAGCAGCAAGACGGTCGGCCGCGGCGACGGCGCTGCGGGCCGAGCGTTTGTCGGCCCAGTCAATTGTTTGGCTTATTCCCAGTGTATACGTATCGGCATCGGCATCTTCCGCTTCAAGCTCGAGTTCCGGATTATAAAGCGGCCTGGCTGCAGCGGATTGCAATGCCTCGCTGGCATTGGCGGCCGAACGCGCCGCCTGGACCCGCGGGTTAGCTGCGATGACTGCCCGCACAAATTCAACCAGCGCGGGGCTGGGAGGTGAAAGGGTTGGAGCAGTACTGTTCCCGGTAGTCGTTTCCGCTGCCGGACTGACGGCGGACAAACCAGTTGAGACCAGCACAACGACAATATAGTATCCTGGAAATTCCAAGCGACTGTCCGGCTTCAATACATCTGAATTCCGGGGTCAGAGTAAAAACCCATAAATTCCGGGGTCAGAGTAAAATCACCATCGGTTCTGCTATTGCCAACGTTCTCGGCGATTTTACTCTGACCCCACCTATCTGTACATCTCATGGGTTTTTACTCCATCTATCAGACGACCTGCATGAATAGTTGATAATACTCCATCGGGACCGGTATGCCAACCACGTGCATGGCGTCGAACCCGACGTAGCGAAGTATATATATGAAGCCGACTCCCGCCAGGAAGGACAGCATGAGCTTGACCCGGTCATGGCTGTGGAAATGAACTTCCGGCAACAGGTCGCTCAGGGAAATGCACAGGAACGCGCCGGCTGCGAAAGCCAGTCCGCAACCCATCACATGTGGCCCCGACTGGCCGAGCAGTCCCACGCCCCAGAAAGTCAGAAAAGCCACCACCGGACAGATCAGGGCAAAGATCATAATAGCCGACATGCGCAGGCGCCGACTCAATCCCGCGACCTGCATCGTGCCGGCAATGGAAAGCGCATCCAGGGGTTTGTGCGAAAGAATCGCCAGAAAAACGCCAAACCCTGCCAGGCTGCCCACACCTTCATGGGACAAGCCGACCCGCAGACTGCCGCCCAGGGCGATACCTTCGGTCAGCGAGTGCAAACCCAGGCCCAGGGCGATCCCGAGCCAACTGAGCGGATGCACCGCGGCTGCGCCGTGATCATGGTGGGCGTGAATATTGTCGTCCCCTTCACTGAAGTCATGCTGGTGAAAGTGGAAAAAGCGTAGCATCAGCACCATCGCCACTATGCCCAGCATCATCCACCACACGGCTGTTTCGACGACATGATCGCCGGAAATCGTCGTCAGGCTATAGGGCAGCAGGTGGTACACGGCAACGCCGAGAATCAGGCCCGCCACAAAAGTCATCGCCACCTGGATACGGGTATGAGTCATCCGGATGACGGACGGCAGCCACCCGCCCAACAGGGAACCAGCCACAATAACTACGGAATATCCCGTCAGCAGTAATAGAGACTCAGAATAATCCATGACGGCTGATGTCCCCCCATAAATGCCCGCGAAATGACCTCGGTTTACCCCGTATTACCGGAAAATGGAAATAGAGCCGTTGAAACGCATCAACGGCTCTCTACAGCTATGTGCCTCAGGCTTCGCTTAACTCGCCGTGGTCGTCGCAGTGGTCGCCGTGCGGATGATGCAGGTGACCGCCGACCAGGTAGTCCGTATGATCGCCGTGAGGGACAGCTTCGTGGCCACAATCGGGGCCGTGCTGGTGTCCGGCTTCGTGATCGCCGCATGCATGATCAGGGGTGCATGCATCGGGGTTGCTATCGGATACCTCCACCGAATGGTCGTCATAATGTCCTTCATGCGAGCTGTGCATGTGCCCGTCATGCAGGTAATCGGTGTGATCACCGTGTTTAACCGCGGTATGGCCGCAATCGGGGCCGTGGACATGGTCATGATCTCCATGGTGATGTTTATGCTCTTCAGCCATTGTTTTTCCTCCTAGTCATGTTATTACGCCGGCGTTTTTTCGCATACGCCGACAGGTTGAAAATGAGACCGGTGGCATCCCGGCCTGCGAACAAATGGGATTATTCAGCCGCGCGTGCATGGGCAAGCAGGTGATCGACATGGTGATCCTCAGTGCATCCCTCCTGCGATTTCTCCAACTGCAGCGTAATGTGGCCGATGCCGAAGTCACGGGAGGCAATCTCCCGCAGGCGGCGGCGCAGAGCTTCCGTATCTCCCGGGTAATCCGGGTCTATCAGGACGTGTGCAGTGAGCGCTTCGTTACCCGGTGAAAGGGTCCAGACGTGGATGTCGTGGATCAGGGTGACGCCTTCCACTTCCTCCATATTGCTGCAAAGGCGGTACACGTCAATATGTTCGGGAGTGCCCTCAAGCAGCACGTGTACGACCTTGGCCAGCAGACCCCAGGTGCTACGCAGGATAATAATTGCGATAACGACGCTCACGATAGGGTCGGCCAGGGTCCAGCCGAATGCCCAGATGAGGATACCTGAGATAACCACGCCGATGGACCCCAACAGGTCGGCAATGACGTGCTGGTAGGCCCCCTCCACGTTGACGCTGTGCTCGGAGGAACTGTGCAGAATCCAGGCCGCCCCGATATTGACGAAAAGTCCGATGACGCCTACGGTCAGCATCAGCCCGCCTTTCACGTCCGGCATGTCCGTCATACGGTGGTAAGCCTCGACGACCACCCAGAAGGCAATAAGCCAGAGGGTGAGCGCATTCAACAGGGCCGCCAGGATCTCAAGACGATGAAAACCGAAGGTGCGTTCCGCCGTAGCCGCTCGCTCGGCGTAATGCATGGCGACCATGGCCAGGGCGATGGAGGCCGCGTCGGTGAGCATGTGCCCGGCATCGGCTATCAAGGCCAGACTGCCGGACAGGATGCCGCCGATAACCTCGACGAGCATATAACCGGTGATCAGTACGAAAGCGCCGAGCAGGCTGCGCTTGGAGGCATTGCGTAACTCGTGGGAATGGTCGTGCCCGCCAAAGCCGTGAGCGTGGCTGTGGCTGTGGGCATGGCTGGCATGGTCATGACCGCCATGATCATCCTCATGACCATTGTCGTCATGGTCGTGACCGCCATGGTCGTGGTCGTGGGCGCTATGGTCATGGCTTTGGTCGTGCGCGTCATCATGTCCATGGTCGTGACCGCCGTGATCGTGGCCACTGTGATCATGAGCGTGGTCGTGATCGTGGCCGCCGTGGTCGTGATCGTGGCCGCCGTGGTCGTGATCGTGCCCATGGTCATGGCCGCCATGATCATGCCCGTGATTCTTTTTATGCTTTCCGTGATTAGCACCCATATGAGGGCGCTTATTTTCGCAGAATTCTCAAATAAGTCAAGCAGTTTCTATACCGTACCAGCATATCCGGGAACACAACAACACATATATCATGTCTCCCGTACCTGCCATCATCTATATCCAAATCCCGAGCACAGCCATGCCGACAAGACCAAGGAGTACCAATACGTACTTGAAGATGCGATCCGTGTCCTGAAATGACATTGGCACATCATCATCTCCGTATAATGCACTGCGCACGAACTGCGCAATGCGATCGTCGACCCTGGACATCTCTGTATGAATAACATCCAGGATAGCCACGTAGATGAAGGTGCCCGCGGCCAGCGCATTGAAACTACCTTCAACCAATAGGGCAGCATCTCCTTCAAAAAACTCCGAGGCAAGAGCACCGAACAAGATTCCCAACGGTGTCATCACAACGAAGACGCTCAGGATTCGCCATAGATGATTTCGATCAGCACCGGCAGCCTGCACACTGACCATGAGGGCAAAGGAAGCCGACCCTTTGTGTGACAGGATGGCGATCATGACCAGCAGTGAAGCGGCTATCTCAGCCTCGAGCCCCAAGGCGATACCAGCGATGACAGAATGGATCGACAGAACCACCAGCAAGACCAGGGGATAAACAGGTTTACGCGCACCTGTCCCCTCATCCAATCCGGCTGAGTGACCGGCTTCGATCAGGACCCGGTCGACAAGCAGGAGCGCAACAACTCCAAACTGTCCCGCCAATAACGGAGCCAGGGGATAATCATAGACTCCCTCCAACGCCTCACTCGCTTCGGGAAGCAGGTGAATGAACCCCGCTCCAAGAAAGATCCCTCCTGCCAGGGCATTGCCAAGTGAGAGAAAACGACGGCTTGAATCATACCTGGTAGCCAGGAGTGGAATTAACCCACCAGCTATACCCACGGCGAATATCACCAACGCCGCAACAAACCTTGAGTTCAAACAACAACATAATAACAACCTGTATTTCAGGATACTAATTGAGATTAGCACCTGATTTCGGCGAAGAGCAACGTGAAATTTACCACTAAAATGAAACGCGCATGCCGAATATGCCCGAACGTCCCGGCAACGGCGCCTGTTCCTTTGCAAACGACGTATGCCGGCGACTCTCATCATCCAGCAGGTTGGTGGCGCTGGCAAACAGGGTTACGTCATTGTCTCCTTTACTGAGACGGTAGCTGGCATAGAGGTTCAGTACGTCGTAACCGCTTGTTGCCGTCTCCAGAGGCGCCGTGTCGTCCTGTTTATTGACCCGGGTGTAGCTCACGGACGCGTACCAGGGGTCCCCTGAGTAAGTCAGCCCTGCGCCGAAACGCCAGGGGGTGATACGCGGCAGGTTGATACCATTGCTGCGCTCCCCTTCCACGTAGTCCACCCACAGGCGTAAATCCAAGGCGCCGGGTGTAGCCCTCCAGAACATGCGCAACACCTTCCAGTTCAAACCCCATGAAGTCCGCATCGTCCTGGCTTTGTACTACAAGCAGCGGTTCGCCGTCCTCCTCCGGGTCCAGGATGTCTGCCGGGTCGCCGTCAAAGTCTTCTTCCACACGATCGGGCGAAACCGTCGCCGTTCAGGTCCTGTTCCTTCAGGAATATGAAATCATCGATACGGTTATAGAACAGGTTGGCCGTAAGGGTGAGTTTTCCGCGCCGTCTTGTGCCAGAAGAAGTCAAAATTGGTAGACTTCTCCTTGCCCAGGCCGGTATCGCCAATATTAAACGTTGTGGTCGCGAGATGCGGGCCATCCGCATACAGCTCCTCCAGCGCAGGAGCGCGTTGCGCATGAGTGACAGCCAGGCCCACCTCATAACCATCCGCATAGTCCCAGCTCGCACCACCCGAGACACTGAACAGGTTCATGACTCGTCTCCTCACCGGTGTCTGCGCTGGTTTCCTGGTATTCATACCTAGCGCCGAATTCCGTATGCCAGTTCCCCAGGTCGCCTTTTTCCAGCAGGAACGCGGCGATGGTCTCTTTCTTTGAAGGCAGGACAAAACTCTCTTCACCCACCGCGGCAAAATTCCTTGTTACGGTAATGCAGGCCGAAAGCCCCTTGCCATATGCCGATTGGGTGATGAATTATCTCAACCCTCCCTTCCACTTCGTCATTATCGAAAGCGGTGCCCACTTCACCGCTTGCCTCCAGTTCATTGTGGTTATAGTCGTTGTAAGTCCAGCGTGTCCTGATCCGGTGTATGCCGGGAAAAGGTTCATCAATGTCTGCCTCCAGGTCATAGCGCGTCTGTCCCAGGTCGATGCGTGCGCCGCCTTCTCCGCCATGACCTTCTTCGCCTTCTTCTTCATGATGATCTTCTTCCTCGCCTTCCTCCTCGTCATGGTCTTCCTCGCCTTCCTCCTCGTCCATGGTCTTCCTCGCCTTCCTCCTCGTCATGGTCTTCCTCGCCTTCTTCCTCATCATGGTCTTCTTCACCTTCCTCGTCATGATGGTCTTCCTCACCTTCCCCACCATGAAAATGACTTCCCGGTATGCCATAGTTGCTGTCCAGCCGGCTCACGGAAAAGCCGATGAACCCGCGCCTGCCAATCCAGGATATCCCCCCGGACACGTTCTCTGTTTCAATGCTGCTGTTTTCCAGGACTCCTCTCTCCATCTCCCCCTCATCCGCGTCCAACTCGGCATAACCCGGAACATCGTAATCATCGGTATTACGTTTCATACCGTCGAGGTGAACGGCAAAATTACCCGTACCGATATTAAAGCTCCCCATACCGTTCACGCCGTCGGACACGGTTTCGTACTGTATCGCCATATCGCCTTCCAGCGTTTCCGGGATATACTTCAGGATCCGATCATTAACGACATTAATAACGCCCGCCACTGGCGCCACTGCCATACAGCAACGTTGCGGGTCCGCGAAAAATCTCAACCTGGCGCGCGAACGCCGGTTCCGTGGGAACCGCATGATCGGCGCTCATATTGGCCACGTCCAGAGTGCTGATACCATTTTCCATTACGCTTACCCGGCTGCCGGCAAGGCCGCGGATGACGGGGCGCCCTGCAGCCGCGCCGAAATCGCTGGAAACTGATACCCAGTTCATTGGCAACCGTTTCACCGATGTTACGGATGCTGCGGGTTTTCAATTCTTCTTTTGCCAGTACCTGGACCGGCCGCATCATGTGACCTTCGACGTCGCCGAGCGGGTCGGCAGTAACAATGATCTCCTCGATAGACTCGACACCGGCAGGAGTATGGGTGTGCTCAAGCTGGCGTAAGCGTGCCGCCACCCGCTG
Source organism: Gammaproteobacteria bacterium (assembly GCA_965208655.1). Classification (GTDB taxonomy): domain Bacteria; phylum Pseudomonadota; class Gammaproteobacteria; order Eutrophobiales; family Eutrophobiaceae; genus JAAXHV01. Next base: position 3,106 of record CBDBPJ010000003.1, on the reverse strand, counting down.
TGTGCTCATGGACCCTCTTGTGCTTGCCCGTGACCAGCCTGCTCGTCGGCAAACATAAACGGCGCATAGGTAACCATTGCAAAGATCAATGGAGCAATAATTTTTAAGCTCAACCTGTACATTTGAATATCTCCCCATAAACAATGTGGGAATAACATCGGAATAACGCCGGGCGCTATTCAGGTAAACAAACTTGGAACGTTATGCGGGAGATATCGGGGGAGCGCGTACGCGAGTAGTAGATGTATGAAGTGGACGATATATGTTTTCAGTCGATGGTGAAACGGCTCCGACTGAAAGCAGGTTTACAAAAGTATGGCCCGGGGCAACCGCCTTGCCGTCAAATACCGACTGCGTCAGGCATTTGTGTACAATATTCATCAGACGCCAGGACATCATGGCCGGATTGATGAACGAACGCCGCCGACTGCCCGAACAGGATCAGGGCAGAGAACAACCATGCTGAGAGCCGTTTGCGATCCAGGTACATTTACGAAGACAGTATAGTAACTCAGTGCCCTGCGTCAAGAAGAAAATACCGCTTCAGAACAGTTGCTGCATGGCCCACCGCCCTTCATCTTCATCGCGGACTGTGTTTTCTTACCCGATCAGCGCAACGGCATGTACGGCTATGCCCTCCCGGGTTGCCGATGGAACCCATTTTTTCGTTGGTGGTCGCCTTGATGTTAACGGCGTCCGCGGCTATTGACAGGTCGGCAGCCAGGTTATCCCGCATGGCGACGATATGGGGCGCCATTTTAGGTTCTTCGGCGATGATGGTGATGTCCGCATTAACCAATGTATATGACTTTTGCGCCAGCAACGACGCTGCCCGCCGCAATAGAATCCTGCTGTCGAATGTTTTCAAAATCCTTGTCGGTGTCCGGGAAATGCGCGCCGATGTCGCCCAGCGCGGCGGCGCCCAGCAGCGCATCGCACAGCGCATGGATGACGACGTCGCCGTCGGAATGGGCAAGCAGACCCTTGTCATGGGGGACGTTAACGCCGCCGAGCACCAGCGGGCGCCCGCCGACGAACCTGTGGGTATCGTAACCGTGACCTATTCTCACTATGTTCTCACTCCCATTCCAGGATATTTGGGGTCAGAGTAAAAAAATTGGGGTCAGAGTAAAAATAGTTTTGAGTCAACTATCATCATTTTGCGCTAACAGTATTTTTACTCTGACCCCAATTTTTTACTCTGACCCCTCAGATAAAATTCTGCCAGGGCAAGGTCCTCCGTCCTCGAAACCTTGATGTTGTGGGGACCGCCCCGCACTATTCCCGGCCGGTAACCCCTGTGTTCCAGGGCCTGGGCTTCATCCGTGACCAGCAGGTTATCAGCTATGGCTGCGGCAATCGAATCCCGCAGCAGGCCCAGGCGGAACATCTGCGGCGTCAGGGCGCGCCCACAACCGTTCACGGTCCAGCGTCGCCTCGATAGCATAATCCTGTCCTGCCTGTTTCACCGTATCACTGACGGGGAGGGCCAGGATGCCGCCTGCGGAATGGTCCCCGAGCCCGGCAATCAGCCGGTCGATATCGGCTGGCCGTTACACAGGGCCGGGCCGCATCGTGAACCAGCACCCAGTCATCGTCGGCGGCAATTTCCCCGATACGCCTGAGGCCGTTCAGTACGGAATGACAGCGTTCACTGCCGGCAGACGCCGTGACAATCCCGGCGTGACCGGACAGCGCCAGGGCCGGCCAGTACTCATCATTATCCGCGACGACGACGGCGATGCCTTTGATCAACGGGTGCTCGCAGAACGGCAGCAGGCTGTGTTCGAGAACAGTCCGGTCCAACAGTTCCAGGTATTGTTTGGGCCTGTCCGCTCCCATACGCCGCCCAACACCTCCCGCAGGTATGACGGCCCAGAAATCCGGCGACCCCGTCATGGAGCAACGACCGGCTCATCAAGGGGAGTTTCAGGCAGCAGGTCCTGGTGGCCCGTATCCGGGCTGTCGATAATCTGGTAGAACACCTCGTCGGATTTGACCATCCCCATGTCGCTCCTGGCGCGTTCCTCGACAGCTTCCAGGCCATGTTTGAGGTCGATGACTTCGGCAGCAAGGGATGCATTTCTTTCCCGCAGGCGGTCATTACCCCGGACCAGTTCCTGTTTCGCCTGTTTGAGTTCGTTGGCATCGCCCATGCCGCCCGGGCTGAACCAGAGACGGTACTGCAACAAGGCCAGCAACACCAGCAGAATGACGATAAGGTATTTCATCTCATCCGGAAAGCGGGAACTCCCCCGTTATTTCTACGCGGCCTAGCCACCGGTCGCCTGTTTTGCCAGGTTCGTAAACGCATCCCTTCCCGGGTAGACGGCATCACTGCCCAGCTCCTTCTCTATCCTGATCAGGCGGTTGTACTTGGCCACCCGGTCCGAGCGCGACAGGGAACCGGTTTTAATCTGCCGGGCCGACGTCGCCACTGCCAGGTCGGCAATAGTGGTGTCTTCCGTCTCACCGGAACGGTGGGATATCACCGTGGTGTAGCCCGCCTTGCGCGCCATATCAATCGCAGCCAGGGTCTCTGTCAGGGTGCCGATCTGGTTGACCTTGATCAGGATTGAGTTTGCCACCCCTTGCGCGATCCCCCGTTGCAGGATGGCTGTATTGGTGACGAACAGGTCGTCACCCACGAGTTGTACACGGTCCCCGAACCGGTCCGTTAACGCCTGCCAGCCGTCCCAGTCGTTCTCGTCCATCCCGTCTTCTATGGAGATTATCGGGTAATTGTCCACCCAGGGCGCCAGGTAATCGAGAAATTCGTCAGCGCCCAGGGATTTGTCTTCCGATGCGAGCACGTACCTGCCGTCCCGGTAAAACTCGGTGCTGGCGATATCGAGACCGAGCATGATGTCCGCGCCGGGGACGTAGCCGGCTGTCTCGATCGCGCGCATAATGACTTCCAGGGCCGCCTCGTTGGAATCAAGATCCGGGGCAAACCCGCCTTCATCTCCCACCGCGGTGTTGAGCCCGCGACCGGACAACACCAATTTGAGCGCATGAAATATCTCGGCGCCGTAACGCACTGCCTCGGCCAGGCTCGCTGCGCCTACCGGCAGGATCATGAATTCCTGCATATCGACGCTGTTAT
>CBDBPJ010000002.1:0-43743 GCA_965208655.1 Gammaproteobacteria bacterium | reverse complement strand
GTCGGTGCTGGTGAAGGAGGGCATGGCCGTGGCGGACGCACTGGGGATCACCCTGGACAGCGACCCCGAGGCGCTGATCGATTTCGGCAGGGAAAAGGCCTATTACCACCCGCCCAGCATGTTGCAGGACGTGATGGCGGAAAGGTTGACCGAGGTGGACGCCCTCAACGGGGGCATCGCCAGATTAGGCCGGGAACTGGGTATCCCGTGCCCCATGAACGAGGCGTGCGCCGCCATAATCAAGGGTCTGGAGGCCTCCTGGACACTGGAATATCCTGAACATTAAGATGTACATTTGGGGTCAGAGCAAAAGCTACGAGCTTTTGCTCTGACCCCAAATATAACAACGTAATATCGAAGAGGAAATGCTAAATGACTGATTATATTAACCGTTTTCGTCCCAGCCAGGCCGAGATAGATCGGCGCTACGCCAACGTGCGCGCCGCCATGGAGAAGGAAGGACTGGACGCGCTGGTGGTCAGCGGCAGCGAGTACACGGGTTTTGAGGGCGCGGTGCGTTACATGTGCGGCTTCGTGATCCTGCACCGCTACGCCTACGTAGTCATTCCCGCCGACGGCGACCCCGTGTGCGTATTCCCCCGGGAAGCGACCTGGGTGGGGGACCATTCAGCCACCTTTATCGAGCAACGCGAGTTCCCGGGCCATTGCGGCGAGTGGATGGCGGATTTCCTGCAGGGCAGGGGCGTGAAGAAACTGGGTGTCTACGGTCTGCAGTACATCATCAACGTGCGTGATTATTCCGCCCTGGCGGCCAAGGACTTCGAGGTTATCGACTTTGAGATCCAGTTCGATTACGCCCGGGCGCAGAAGAGCGAGGAAGAGATTGCCTCGGTGCGCCATTCCATGGAGATCAACAAGCAGGGGGTCCTGGACGTGATCCAGGGCTACGAGCCGGGCAAGACGGAGGCGGAACTGATGGGTATTGCCGAGAACACCTTTGCCGCGGCCGGTTGCGCCCGCAACACCATGGACATGATCCAGATGGGGCCGAACGGCTCCCTGGAACCGCAGATGGTGTTCCCCTCCAACCGCCCGATACAGGACAGCGACGGCATGATGTACGGCCTGGAGATCTCCGGCGAAGGCGGCCACTGGGTCGAGTTCTCCCGCCCCGTGTTCCCGCAGGGCGCGGATGATATCACCCGGGAGATGATGACGGCCTACCAGGAGTTCCATGAACTGGCCAGGGAACACATGAAGGCCGGCAACACGGCGGAGGCGGCCAGCAATGCCTGCATGAAACCCATATTCGACCGCGGCTACCGCTCCGGCCACGTCTGCGGCCACTCCATCGGCATGACCATGATCGAAATGCCGCGAATAGGCGAAGGCTTCGACTTCGTCCTGCCCGAGAACATGGTCTGCTCCATGCACCCCCACTTCATGAACCAGGAACGCACCCACTCGCTGTATTTCCAGGAAACCTACCGCGTCGGCCGTGACGGCGGCGAACCCCTGTCCGGCGTGCCGATCAAGGCCTACCAGGGAGGCGAAGAGTCTTTCTAGTCAGACGGTAATTTGGGACACCCATAAATTGGAGCTAATTTATGGGTGTCCTGAATTACTCCCCGTGGGAAGGAGGGAAGGAGGGGTCCGACCCTAAATGAAGGAGGAGGTTACCCTGATGCTTAGCGTCCCATCTGAATAAGTTCAATATCTTTCTTTAACAAATCATTGACGAAAACTGAAAGATCGACACCTTTGGCATTTGCCAGTTCTGCTAAGGTTTTTTGTACATTGGCTTCGAGGTGAATTGGCAATTGCAATTGCGCATTCTTGCGGTAGAACTTACCGCGTTTGCCACCGGAAAAGTCAATCTCATTGGGTATATCGTCGTTGTCGTGTGCTTGTCTCGATGTCATTGTTGTCATCTCATCAGGGTTCATTTTCATACTGTTGCCGTTCCTGCCGCGTGGCTTCGCGGGCCGAAATCAGACGGACTCTTGTGATATTGGCATCCAGAATTTGATATGTATGGGCCACGGCCAATAAACGTCCCTCACTGGTTTGGCCCAGAGTGAACCAACGTTCTTCTGTCTCGCTATGAGCGGCATCGAGTACCGTCAGGGCCAGTGGATCGAGCATCACGGTAGCAGCTTGCGCAAAAGATACGCCATGCTTGAGTAAATTACTCTGCGCCTTGACGTCATCCCCGGAAATTCAGGACACCCATAAATTGCAGCTATACGATGAGAGTCCAGGATTTCTTGTATAAAATCCTCTCGGAAGCGGGTAATCCAATGTTGTCCAGCTTTAGAAAGATCATCCAAGGTCCGGGATCGTACGTGAAAGTAACCGGCATCACCTCCGTCTTTTGCCGCTTTTTTTATTGCTTGCAGCCTTAAGCAGCCAGGCAATAGCGCCCGGTGTTGCGCGCCAGACTGCGCGGTTTTCCAGGACATAATTGACAGCTTCGCTTTCTTCGCCGATACGGATATATTCAAACGGAAATGCCGGTAGTTTGCGCCGACCGGTGAGATAGGCGGGAACGTATTTATTAGCGGCCAGGGCAAGTTTGCGATGCGCCTGACTTGCCGGATTATCGCCGTTTTCGATAAATTCCAACAACGTCCGGGTATAAGTCCAGTCGGTACTGACTTCGCCTTCATGCTCTTTGATCAACACGCGCGCGGCAGCATATTGGCTGGTGGAGATCAGGCAGGTAAGCAGTAAATAGCGAATGCCTTGATTATCATTCGGATTCAATTCCAGCATGGCGTAATAATGACGGATGGCAGAGTCATGTTCTCCCATAGCCCAAAGGCATCTGGCCAATCCACAACGCGCCCGCATGTAAGGCCGGGTTTCCAGGAAGCCCCAGAAGTGGCCGGCATACTCTTTAAAACCTTCAGGGCCAAGGGCCCGTTCACCGGCTTCCAAACCTTTCTGATAGAAGTCCAGTGCCTGTTCCGGGCTCTCGGCCGTTTCTTCAGCCAGCAATACCCATGCATCAGCACAGTCCGGGGATATTTTCAGGGCCTTTTCCGCAAGTTCAATACATTCAATGGGGTCAGGCGTCTCCCAGGCGTCGTATATCAATTCCTGGGCCTGGTCCAATGCGCTGCGCGTACTGGCATCGTTATCGGCAACAGGCTTAAACTCGCGCGCTCCCGGCTTTCGATCAGGGAATTTGATGATATCAGCATTGCCAGTCCTGGACTTGTTCATAATCATTCTCGGACTAATTTGACGATAGTAAGGAAATTCTGGATGACGATACTATCATCGAAAGTCTGTGTCGTACACGTACACGCTAGCGGAAATTTGGGACACCCATAAATTGCGGCTAATTTATGGGTGTCCCAAATTACCCTGTTGTAACCCGTCAATTACTTTTTCCCAAAATGTGACTTTTCTCACGTTTTTACGGTGATTTTGCTTTTCAACATCTTTCTGCTAGGTAAAGTCAGTATTACCATCAGGATGCCGATACCAACTGCTCCGGCATTGACAGGAATGACGATGGCGCGGCTGGTCGAAATGGTAATCCCAGGCCATGTAAATAGTACAAAGTATCCCGGAAATTCCCGTGTTTCCTGTAGCTTCCGGAACAGATCAATCTCAGGGTGCACGTTTGCCTTTACACTTTGTATCCTACGGGATACAATCAGAGATAATCCAAGATGCTCAATCGCATTAATGAATATACGGATGAGCAGGATAGAAGTCCTTACGCGGAATGGTTGGCATCGTTGCGTGATGCGCGAGTCAGGGCCAGAGTTATCATGCAAGTGGACCGGATGGAGTTGGGCTTGTTCGGTGACTCTGGACCTGTCGGTGATGGATTGAGTGAAGTAAAGATACATTATGGTCCCGGGTATCGTGTCTATTATGGGAGAGAAGGTCCGGATGCCTACCTGCTGTTATGTGGAGGTCATAAATCCACACAATCGAAGGATATCAAACGAGCAAAGACCTATTGGCAAGAGCACAAGAGGAGAAAATAATGGCCCGCAATGTCAGAGCGACACACAGCGTACATCTACGCAATCCTGAAGTGGCGGCAGAATATTTAAACCAGGCCTTACAGGAAGACAACCCCGGTATCCTGCTTATGGCGCTACGTAATATCGCCGAAGCCCAGGAGGGAGGCATAGCGGGACTGGCAGCGCGCACACGACTTGGCCGTGAAAGCATGTACAAAATGCTCTCGGAAACGGGTAACCCGAAATTATCCAGTTTTACCAGGATCATCCACGGATTGGGCTTGAACCTGAAAGTACAGGCACACGTTTAATTCAGGGGGTAATTTGGGACACCCATAAATTGGCTCCAATTTATGGGTGTCCCAAATTACCCCCTGAACAGCCCCGAACCGGACGCTGGTGCCCGGAACCGGTCGGCATACTTTGCCACATCGTCAGGATTTGTGATAGGAATTGAGCATTTGTCGGGATTGCATATATAAAGCCTTGCTTCCTTGCCTGACGGGTAACGGCCGGCCTTCTCGAAATGCAGCAGTTTGCGCGGGTGGTATATCTCCCTTGAGGCGTTGAATAATGCCTGTGCGTCTTCATGAGCGGGATCGCCGACCACCGAGAACTCCACGTAGGCGGCCGTGAGTTTCTCCAGCAACAGCGCGGTCTGCCCCGTGATCCGTCCTTCCCGGCGCAGGATTTCGGGCGTGGCAACGGCCCTGATGGTGGCCTCGGGAATCTCCGCATAGTGGACGTTTTTTGTATAGACCCATAAATCATAAACAAACCGGGCGGCAATCGCGTTCAGTTCAAGGGGCTTTCTGGGTGGGATAATAGCTACCGTCTCGTCGGGAATGGCAGAGTAAAATCCGCCGTTTTCCTTGTCATACAGATTGACCAGCATGGCATCGGCAACGGTGACGGCGTGGTCCAGCCAATTCGCATCGCCGGTTGCGCGGTAGAGGGCCAGCAGGGCAGTACCCATCCACGCCTGCGCGCCCAGGTAGGGCTTGTCATGTACAACCAGGGGGCGCATGCGCTTGTCATCAGCTATGGAAGCCGTAGCATGAACCTGCAATATCCAGCCATTTTCCGTTGTCCTGTCCCGCAATAACGCATCTATGGCCTTGATTGCGGTTTCCAGGTAACGCCCATCCCCGGTACTTTCATAGGTGACGATGTATGCATCAATCAGCTGTGCATTCTTGTCGGTATAGGCCGCATGGTCGATGGGAGGGATGCCGTACTTCTGCCGTCCCTGGTCATTGTCGATAAGCCAGTAATCTATGGCGTTCATGCCGTCCTCCAGGTGCGGCGGGTCGTCCTCCTGGCTGGTATAGAAGGTGTTGTTCCCGTCTTTCATCCAGTCGTTCAGGAATCTATCCACTTCGGAAATGCCGGCAAGGTACCTGTCATCCCCGCTGTTGGCGTAGGCATGGGAGAAGGCGATCAGTGCGCTGGCCTGGTTGGCGATGCGTTTCTCCGGCACGGCGTTCAGTCCCTTGAAGCGCGCCGGGGCCTCATCAAAGGAGCGTACGTACACCCCGCCCCAGACGGGATCGATGGCGTTCAGGTAGGCGGCGCTGGATTGCAGCGCCAGGCGGTTCAGTTCGTCGTTGGCGAACATGTGGGCGCGCAGGTACAGGTGTTGCAACGGGGCGCCCGTGGTGGTGGAGATGCCGTTCCTGGACCAGCCGCCGTGTTGTTCATTCAACAGGTTGTCCAGCCGCGCCCGCAGGCGGTTTCTCAGTACGGTGAGCTCAGTTTCAACGGGTTCCGGGGGCGCTGAATACGGCGCCAGCTCATCGGGCTCAATGTTGCCTGCCTGTTTCTGTTCGATGATCTTCCCCAGGATGGGGATAAAATTGCCCGGTCTGCGGTTCCCGGCCAGCGCCAGAACCTGCGTGCCGTCCGCAGTCATAAAAATGGTTGCGGGCCAGGACCAGTCGGAGTAGCGCTCGCCGAGATCGGGCTGCGCTTCGGCATCGGCAGCAACCGCGATGAAATATTCGTTGATCAACCCGATTACATCAGGGTGCGTGTAGGTGTCCTCATCCATCCAGCGGCACGCGGTGCAGCCTTCTATACCCACGTCAAGGATGATCAGCTTGTCTGACTGCTGCGCCTGCTCGAACGGCGCCTTGCCCCAATCCTGCCAGCGGATTCCGCCGGTATCGGCAAGCAGCGTTGTCGTCATAAGCATCAGTGCGGTTGCCAATGATGATGCCAGAAACACCAGCAGGGCAAAGTAGAAAAACGTCTTGGATATTTTCATGGGCAGCCTAAAAAAGGTGATAGATTCAACAATAAACAATTCGTATTCCAAGCCGGTATGAGCGTTGATATTACAAGTATGGCGCAAAACGAGTTCAAGGTCCGATCATTTGTGGGTTTGGCTGCAAGCCTCATCCTGTTGACCGTCAATGTCGAACATGTACAGGCTGAACAGGAACGTGTGTGTACTGTCACCTCGGCTGACCTCAATAAGCTGACTTTTGATGTATTTGATCAGGGTTTGGACTCTCCCTTGTCGTGGAGATGTCTCGCCGAAAAAGGGGAAATAAAACAGGCTCAGGAGTTGATTGATAAGTACATAGTGATTAATCGAGCAGAATTGGATCAATACAAGATAGAAGCCTTGACCTTTCATTCAGGTCAGCTGGCGGCGACAGATGGAAGGTATGAGGAAGCAATAGAGAAGTTTTATCTGACAGTTAGAGAAAACGATGAATTAGCCCGTTTTCTGAGCTGGAACGAATATGTATTGGGTACTATCTACTTCCTGCAAGGGAACATTGGGAAACTTGAACAGGAAATTGAGAAGATTGAGGTCAAAAACATTGAAATGGATGTTTATAATCTGCGAATCTTAAAAAATTTTCTCAAGTGTCCGAATGAGACCTATAAAGAGGTTTACTCCCGTATATCTTCCTGTCTGAATACTCACTGACAATCTGGATATCACGAGTTTCAGTCATATTACTTGAGGAATTCAGCGTTCCAACGGATTTACGTGGGTAATTCCGTTGAAGCGGCGAAAATCGTAATCCGCCGAATATATTTCGGCCCCCCGTTCAATGGCCAATGCAGCGAGATGCACGTCTGAGGTCAGGTTACCTGCGCTCCCGGTACTGCTCAGCAGGTTCCTGAAAATCGGCCAATGACGCTCTCCTGGGCTGACCATTTCCACATGAGGCTGATTGAGCCAGCCATCAACATACTCAAGCGCCTGAGTATAATGTAACGGTTTGGCCATGATGCCGGCACGGGTTGTCACCCGGATAAACGCCAAGATCACGATCCAGGCCAAGCCGATTTCCACTGATCCTGATAGCGCCCGTTCCAGCCATCTGCGCGCATGTTGATGCTGGTCAGCGTCGCGGTTCACGGAATATATCAGCAGGTTCGCGTCGATAAGGATCACTTTTTCAATTCCAGTTTGCGAGCAAGTTCTTCGTTTTCCAGGTGTTCCGCAAGCTCTAGGGCCTTGGTCAGGTTATAACCGCCCGCTACATCACCCATGGAAACGGGCTTCAATCGGTAGGGTTTCGCGTCGTCCATAATGCGGTTAGCGGACAACCCGGCGCGCAAGGTCTCGTTGACGACTTGCTTGTAGCTTTTACCAGTGTGATGGGCGGCGTCTTTCAGCGCTTTGGCGATGCTGTCATCGATTGTCAGTGTAGTTCTCATACGGACATCATAGCATAAAATACGATGACATCAAAACATCAAAATGTGATATCCGTGCTTGAGAACCCCGTATAATATCGTGTTTAACCAGTATGATGCTGGGGCAACTGACTTTTCTTAGGTTCTCTATTTTCAGGGTAAAAAGCACCTTCTAAAGCGGAAAAAAGCTTAAATCTGGATGAATTGACCTTAAAAATCAAATGGTTATGAAGATTAAACTGGTCCGACCCTAAATATTTACCATTCGTATAAGTACGAATATAATTGATAATCGCACTAAATAGTGCTATTTTAAAAATCATGGACGGAAAGGAATTCGTAAGGCGCACCAAGCGTTACGCGAGGAAGAAGGGAAAGAAATGTCATTACGATCCGAGGCCTGGTAAAGGGAGCCACGGTCGTCTTCATCTTGGTGAATGCCTTACGACCGTCCCGCGCAAAGAGATTGGCAAGGGTCTATTAGCCGCAATGCTGAGAGACCTGCAAATCGCTAAGGAGGAATTTTGATGTTCTATGTATATCCGTGCGTTTTGACACCGGAGGAGGGAGGCGGTTTCTACGTAACCTTCCCGGATGTGCCGGGGGCGCTGACCAGCGGCAAGGACCGGCTCGAAGCGTTGGCAATGGCAGAGGATGCTCTGACTGCTGCATTGGCAGGATACGTTCAGGAACGCTGGGATATCCCGGTCCCGAGTGCAGTCGTGCACGGACAGGAGCTGGTCGCTGTATCACCCGTCGTGGCTGCGAAATTAGCCCTTTACACGGCCATGCGCCGCCAGGGTATCACCAAGACTGCCCTGGCAAAATGTCTTGGTTTGAGCGAAGCTGCGGTCCGAAAGCTGGCTGACCCCGATCACCGTTCTCATATCAGCAGCATCGAAGCGGCCTTACAGGCTGTAGGTCGAAGCCTTGTGATTGGGGACAGGGCCGCTACACCTGAAAGAACATGTTATACTCCGGCCAAACCGTCAACACCTGTTGAGATAGAAAAGGAACGTGAGCGAAGCGGAAAACAGCAACGGCTCCGGCCAGCCTGAGTGTGATCACTGCGGTATATTCACCATCCCCACGCCCCATCCCATCATGGGCGCCTGGCGTGATATTTCCTACAGCCCGGTGCGCGACAGGATGTGGTCCGTCAGCGAGGGGATTTATCGCTCCATCTTCCTGGAAGGCGACAAAGGCATCGTCGCGTTCGACACCCTGACCACGCCCGGCACGGCCAGGGCCTACGCCGGCGCCATAGGCAGGGTGTTCCCGAAGAAACCGGTACACACCATCGTTTACTCCCACGACCACCTCGACCATACCGGTTATGCGGCCGACATGGCCCCTGGGGCGGACATTATCGCCCACAGGTTATGCGCCGACGTGGTCGCGGCAAGAAAATCCGACGGCCAGACCCCGGCGACGGAAGTCTGGGACGGCGAGCGCAAGGCCTACGAGATCGACGGCGTTTACTTCGAGTTGCTCTACCCCGGGCCGACCCACGGCGACGGCAATATCGCCGCGTGGTTCCCGCAGAGCAAGGTGTTGTTCATGGTGGATACCATCATCCCCGGCGTCGGCTACACCTTCTTCCCCGACTGGCACTTCAAGCCTTACGTGCCGAGCATGAAGCGTTTCCTGAGCCTGGACTTTGACGTGTTCGTTCCCGGCCATTTCTGGATCACGGACCGCCAGGGCTTCATCGACAACCTGGAATACTACGACCTCATGGCCGGGTTTGCCCAGCAAGCGATTATCGACGGGCTGGACCCGCACGACTGGAGCGGCGTGTGCAGGTATACCGACGAGAAACTGTCGAAATCGTTCGGCAACCTGTTCCGCTACCACGAGTACTGCGCCATGAACCTGTCGAGATATATGCAGGAATACCTCACCGGCGGCTGGGGTATAGAGGGCAATATCCTGCCCGACACCACGCCATTCTGATATACCCATGAGCGAGAACAGGGGATTATTCACGTCGGACCAGGCCCAGGCCTACCTGGCCTTTGAGCCGGAAATGGCGGTCGAGCAGTTGTCCGGACGCCTCTGGACCGTCAGCGACGGCACCTGCAGGACCATTTTTCTCAAGGGATCGGAAGGCATCATCGCCTTCGATACCTTCGGTACGCCGGGCAGGGCCCGCGCTTACGCCCGCGCCATGGAACAAGCCATCCCGGGCAGGGCAGTCACCACGATAATCTACTCCCACGACCACCTCGACCATGCCGGCTTTGCCGCCGACCTGGCGCCCGCGGCGGAGATCATCGCCGATGAGATGTGCGCCAAGGTGGTCAAGCTGCGCGAGGCCGAGGGGCAGCTTCAGCCTACCCGTGTGCTTGCCGGTACGGAAAACAGGATCACCGTGGACGGCGTGGAACTGGTGCTGTTGAACCCGGGTCCCACCCACGGTTCCGGCAACCTGGCCGCCTGGTTTGCCGAAGAGAAACTGCTGTTCTCATCGGATACCATCCTGGCCAACGCCCGCTACGGGCTGCTGCCGGATGTCCACCTGGCCAATTTCGTCCGTTTCATGCGCGGCTTTCTCGACCTGGACTGGGATACATTCGTTCCGGGACGCTACGGGCTCACCGACCGGGCAGGTTTCATCCGGGGCTGCGATTATATCGAGGCGGTCCAGGAGGCCTGCCAGCAGGCCTTCGTGGAATTTGTCCCCATCTGGGCCTACGAACCCATGCACGGCTACGTCATGAACAAGCTGGCCGGCCGATTCGGCGACCTCGACGGGTTTGCCGAGCACGTCGGCCTGACGGCCATACGCATCGTACACCATTACCTCATGGGCGGCTGGTCGCTGGAAGACACGCCCAGTCCGGGCTATATCCTGGCCGACGAGGTGCAGTTATAACGCTGACATGCAGGTTTGGACCGGGGACGCGCACCGGGGACGGGGACTTCAAGTCCGTCCCCAATCGTCACCAATCTTGTGAAGTCCGCCCCCAATCGCTGCTGTGACTGACAGGCCTTCCGGAATATTCTACGGCTGGTGGAACGTCGCCACCGGTTTTGTGGGCATGGGGTTGAGTTATGCCATGTTCACGATATTCGCCTTCGGCGTCTTCGTCAGACCCCTGGAAGAAGAATTCGGCTGGAGCCGCGGCGAACTGTCGTTCGCCATTACCATGACCAACTTCGCCGTGGTCCTCGCTTCGCCCTGCCTGGGGTTGATCATCGACAGGTTCGGCGTGCGCCGGGTGCTCGTCCCCTCCGTGATTATGATGGGCCTGATCGTTGCCTCCATGGCCCTGCTCAGCGCCAACCTCTGGCATTTCTACGCCTTGTACTTCCTCATCCCGTTCCTGGGCGCGGGCACGCTGCCGCAGAGTTACTCCCGCGTCCTGATCGCCTGGTTCGCCCGGCGCCGGGGCATTGCCCTGGGTATCTCGCTGGCGGGTTTCGGCGTCGGGGCGATGCTGGTGCCCGTCGTTGCGCAGTTGATGATCGAGAATTACGGCTGGCGCATGGCGTATATCGGCTTTGCCGCGGCCGTTTTCGTAATGGCCCTGCCCATGGCGTTGTTCGTCATGAAGGAAACCCCGGAGGAAATGGGATTGCAACCGGATGGAGAGCCTGCGGGAAATACAGGTGATGACAACTCTGAGTCCCCCCGCTTACAACATGCGGAGCCTGCCCCCGGCTTACAGCATGCCGGGGCAGGCCCTGCGGCCGTAAGCAGGGGGGCAGGCTCCGTGGCTCAAAATGGCGACGGTGGAAACAAAGCAGCGCCTGCGATCACCGGGTTGTCGTGTTCTCAGGCCGCGCAGACCCGCAGTTTCTGGCTGATCCTGTTCTCGTTCATGCTGGTGGGTATCGGCATCACCAGTATCATCGCCCACCTGGTGCCCATGCTGACGGACCGCGGCGTTGCGCCGGCTACTGCCGCCCTGTGCATGAGTTCCCTTGCCCTGGGCCTGATCGCCGGACGCCTGCTGTCCGGTTTCCTGATGGATTATTTCTTCGCGCCCTATGTCGCTGCGTTCTTCCTGCTGGGCCTGCTGGGCGGCATTATCATCCTGGCGACGGGGACAGCCGGCGCACTGGTGTTCGTCGCCGCGGTCTGTGTCGGCATGGCGACCGGGTCGGAAATCAGCGAGATTGCCTATATCTGCAGCCGCTATTTCGGCCCGCGCGCATTCGGCCTCATCTACGGTCTCATGTTCGCCGCATTCCAGCTGGGATCGATGGTCGGTTCGCCGTTGATGGGCCTGTATTACGACCGCGCCGGCGATTATGTCGGCGCATTGTGGGTCGTGGCGGCCATCGTCCTGGTCGGGACCGTATTGATCGTCCTGCTTGGACCTTATCCCGACAAGTTCAAGGGGTCAGAGCAATTGCTCTGACCCCAATTATCAGTATTTAAATAAAGAGGAACACAACCATGTTATTTATCTGCTATTTTGAGATCATGCCGGAAAAAATCACGGAGGTGACCAGGGGTACGTTGCGGCATTCCGAGCAGGCTGGGGCCGGGGAAGGCGCCGGCGCGGTGAAAGTGATTTTTGAGGGGCAGGCTGCTTCACACTGGGGCATCGCGGCTTTCGAGGCCGACAGTGCGGAAGCGGTATTCCGCTATATCCGCCCCTGGTGCGGCGTCAACGGGAAAATCCTGGTGGAACCGGCGCTGCGCGTGGACGACGGCGAATTCGCAAAAAAATTTCCCCGCGACATACTGGAATGATGAAAATAATAGAGTAAACTTCACGGAGTAAGATGCTTAAATGTCCGGGTCGAAATCCAGGGGTCAGAGCAAAAATATTTCATATTTTTGCTCTGACCCCTGGATAGCTGCCGGTCATAACGGGACAGCAAGGAGGTAAAGCAAATGGATCAGGCACTGAAAACCCTGCAGGACAAGTTCGGATACCGGGAGTTCCGCGGCGCCCAGCAGGACATCATCGGGGAAATTCTTGCCGGCAATGATGCGCTGGTGCTCATGCCTACCGGCGGCGGCAAATCTCTGTGCTACCAGATACCGTCCATGCTGCGGCCCGGCACCGGCATCATTATTTCACCTCTTATTGCCTTGATGCAGGACCAGGTCAGCGCCTTGATGCAACTCGGGATCAGGGCTGCTTATCTGAATTCGACCCTGCCGGTACAAGCTGCCCAGGAAACGGAACAAGGCCTGCTCAATAACGAGATGGACCTGCTCTATATCGCGCCGGAACGCCTGTTGCAGGAACGCACCCTGGCGCTGCTGCAGCGGACACAGCTTGCCTTGTTCGCCATCGATGAAGCCCACTGCGTCTCGCAATGGGGACATGATTTCCGCAAGGACTACCTGGCCCTGGACCAACTGCACCGGCGTTTTCCGTCCGTGCCCCGTATCGCCTTGACGGCGACCGCGGATGAACGCACCCGTCTTGAGATCCGGCAACGCCTGGGTCTCATGCAGGCAAACGTATTCATCAGCGGTTTTAACCGCCCGAACATCCAGTACCGGATCTCGACCAGGCTGCAGGAACGCCGGCAATTGCTGCACTACCTCGACACGGAGCGGCAGGGGGACGCCGGTATCGTCTATTGCCTGTCCCGCAAAAAAACCGAGGCCATTGCCGGCTGGCTTACTGAACAGGGCCGTACCGCCCTGCCTTATCACGCAGGGCTCAGCGCGGGTGTGCGCAACCGGCACCAGCAGCGTTTTCTGCAGGAGGAAGGGGTCATCATCGTCGCCACCATTGCCTTCGGTATGGGTATTGACAAACCGGACGTGCGTTTCGTTGCGCACATGGACCTGCCGAAGAGTATCGAGGCCTATTACCAGGAAACCGGCCGGGCGGGGCGGGATGGCGAAGAAGCCGATGCCTGGATGATCTACGGACTGGAAGACGTGGTTAAACTGCGGCTGATGCTGGAACAGTCCGACGCTGATGAAGACCATAAATGGATTGAACGGTACAAGCTCGAGTCCATGCTGGGCCTGTGCGAGATCACCAGTTGCCGCCGCCAGGCCCTGTTGCAGTACTTCGGTGAGGAATCCCCGGCCCATTGCGGCAACTGTGATACCTGCCTGCACCCGGTGGCAACCTGGGACGGCACGACTGCAGCCCGCAAGGCCTTGTCCTGCGTCTATCGCAGCGGCCAGCGCTTCGGCGCCAGGCACCTGATAGACATATTGCTGGGGAAAGAAAACGAAAAGGTAAAAAAGTTCAACCACCAGCGGCTGAGCACCTTCGGTATCGGCGAAGAACTGGATATGCAGCAATGGCGCTCCGTATTCCGGCAGTTGATCGCCCGCCGTTTTTTGACCGTCGATATGAAGGGTTTCGGTTCCCTGCGGCTGACCGACCAGAGCAAGCCGCTACTGCAAGGTGAGGCGCAGGTTTTCCTGCGGGAGGACGACAGGACCAAAAAGCCGCCGCGCAAACAGCGCATAACTACGGAGCAGGTCGACGACACGGAACTGCTGGAAAAACTCAAGGCGCGGCGCAAACAGATTGCCGTTGAAGAGGGCTTGCCGCCTTACGTCATCTTCCACGATTCGACACTCGCGGAGATGGTGCAGCAGTTACCTGGTAATCAGGAACAACTGCTGCAGGTCAGCGGGGTAGGGCTCACCAAGCTGGAGAAATACGGCGAGACTTTCCTGGCGGTAATTCGCTCGCACATCGGGGAAAACACGGATACCGGTCCGGAATAAACACCGGCCTGTTCCCGGAACTTAGCGCTTGCTGTACTGCGGGCGTTTTCTTGCTTTGTGCAGGCCGACTTTCTTGCGTTCCACTTCGCGGGCGTCGCGGGTGACAAACCCGGCCTGGCGCAGTGTCTTGCGCAAACTTTCGTCGTATTTGAGCAGCGCCCGGGTGATGCCGTGACGGATTGCGCCGGCCTGGCCGGAAATGCCGCCGCCGCTGACGCTGACGGTGATGTCGAATTGCTTCATCATGTCGAGCTTTTCCAGGGGTTGCTGAACGATCATCCTGCCGGTTTCCCTGCCGAAATACTGGTCCAGGGTGCGGTTGTTGATGACGATATTGCCGCTGCCTTTCTTCAGGAATACCCGTGCGCTGGAACTCTTCCTGCGGCCGGTGCTGTAATAAGTTTCGTCTGCCATGATTAACTCTATATTTCCAACGGTTTCGGCTGTTGCGCGTCATGGCGATGGGCGGCATCGGCATAAACCCGCAGTTTGCGGAACATGTCCCGCCCCAGGGGGCCTTTAGGCAACATTCCCTTGACCGCTTTTTCAATAACCCGTTCCGGTCTGGACTGGATCAGTTTCTCGAAAGTGGTTGATTTAATTCCTCCCGGGTAACCCGAATGGCGGTAATAGGTCTTGTTGCGCGCCTTGTTTCCGGTTACCTGGACATCTTTTGCGTTGATCACGATCACGTAATCGCCGGTATTCATATGCGGCGTGTATTCAGGCTTGTGTTTGCCGCGCAAGCGCCGGGCAATCTCGGTGGCAAGCCGGCCCAGGACTTTCCCCCTGGCGTCGACCACGTACCACTCGGGCTTGATATCGGCAGGCGTAGCAGTGTAGGTTTTCATCGGACTACTTAATCGCGTCAAAAAAACGGAGATCATACGGCTAGTCCGATTTGCTGTCAATGCAATTCTTAACTGATCCCTCCGTAACCGGTGCCCGGCGTTAGTGAATATCTGTGTCGTTCCGGCAAACTGTTATAGAATGTACGGATGCAGTCGCCGGCGCAGGGGTTAAACTCCTGTAATTCGTAAAGTAAAATGGTTTTTTGAATATCCGCCGTGAGTAATCGAGAATACACCCCGCTGGACCATCTGATACTGGGGTTTGACAGGGTTGCCGGCGCCCTCAATACCGGAAGCAAGCGGCCGAGTCCGGCCGGCGGGTTGCCCGATGTCCCCATGCAGGGCACGGAAATGCGTCACAGCGCCGCGTTGATGCGGGTCAACCATGCCGGGGAGGTCGCGGCCCAGGCCCTGTATGCCGGTCACGCGCTGGCGGCAAGAGATACCGCACTGCGCGAGTCCATGCTGCAGGCAGCCGCGGAGGAAGGCGATCACCTGCATTGGTGCGAGAGCAGGGTAAGGGAACTCGGCAGCCATGTCAGTTACCTGACGCCGGCCTGGTATTTCGGCTCGTTTGCCATCGGCGCAGTGGCTGGATCGGCGGGTGAAAAATGGAATCTCGGCTTTGTAATGGAAACGGAGCGCCAGGTGGTGGAACACCTGGACAGGCACCTGGCCCGGCTGCCGGAACGGGACCTGAAGAGCCGGGCCGTGTTGCAGCAAATGCGCGCCGATGAACAGCAGCATGCATCCACGGCGCGTGCTGCCGGCGCGGCCGAACTGCCGCGTCCGCTGCGATTTTTAATGCGCTGCTGTGCAAAGGTAATGACGGTCAGCGCGTATTGGCTGTGACGGGTGACGGGAACTTTTACGGAAATTACTCTCTAATAAGTCATCAGGGGAAGCTGTATAATCACCGTCCCCGCGGCTGACGGGCCGTGTACCCATAACCGGGAATGGTGACGATAATTCTCAATACAATGTGGACGATACTATGCGTGAGTATTTAACAGTGAAACACGATTTTTCGACAAAGAAAGGTTTAAGGTCTTACCCGGCAATGGCATTGATAGCCCTGTTGCTGTGTCTGGGTTCCGCCCGGGCGGCATTGCCCCGGGCGATAGACGGCCAGGAAGTGCCCAGTCTTGCGCCGATGCTGGAAGACGTGACGCCGGCCGTCGTCAATATCGCCACCGAAGGCCGGGTGCAGGTGCGGCAGAACCCGCTGTTTGAAGACCCGTTTTTCCGGCGTTTTTTCAACGTGCCGGATCGACCGTCGGAAAGAAAAACCCAGAGTCTCGGGTCGGGAGTCATTGTCGATGCAGAGCGCGGCCTGGTACTGACCAATAACCACGTGATTGCCAATGCCGTGCAGATCACCGTCACGTTACGCGACGGACGGCATTTTGACGCCGAGATTGTCGGCACCGACCCGGAAACGGACGTGGCCGTGATAAAAGTGCCGGCGGAAAACCTGGTCGATATTGATGCTGCCGATTCGGACGGCCTGCGGGTCGGCGATTTTGTGGTGGCGATAGGCAACCCGTTCGGCCTCGGGCAGACGGTCACATCCGGGATAGTCAGCGCGCTCAGCCGCAGCGGGCTGGGTATCGAGGGGTACGAGGATTTTATCCAGACGGACGCATCCATCAACCAGGGTAATTCGGGGGGTGCGCTGGTCAACCTGAAAGGGGAACTGATAGGCATAAACACGGCCATTTTTTCCCGTGGCGGCGGCAATATCGGTATCGGTTTCGCGATACCCATTAATCTCGCCCTGCACATCACGGAACAACTGCTTGACAAGGGGATGGTGGAACGGGGATTTATCGGAGTGCAGGTGCAGAACCTGAATCCGGACCTGGCGGAGGCATTCGGGATAAAGAACCAGAAAGGCGCAATCGTCAACAGCGTGATGCCGGAATCGCCGGCGCAGGAGGCAGGCCTGCAGCCCGGGGATATTATTATATCGATTAATTCAAAGCCGGTGAAAACCGCGGCCGACGTCAGGAATCATATCGGCCTGATGCCTGTCGGTGAAGAGGTCATGTTTGAAATTCTGCGTGACGGGGAAAGCAAGGAGTTGAAAACCAGGGTCTCGGTCAACAGTGAGCTGAAGTTTGCCGAAGGCAGGCTTGATTCCAGATTCGCCGGAATGGCCCTCAGCGACATTGAACAGGATCATCCCTATTTCGACAGACTCAAGGGTGTTATCGTCACGGAGATCCAGCGCGGAACCCGGGCCTGGTCCGCCGGTCTCAGAAAAGGCGACATCATCACGTCCGTCAACCATGAGCCGGTTGCGGACCTGGAGGCGTTCCTGCAACTGGTCGACAGCGTTAAAGGCGCCATGCTGTTCCGGGTAGTCAGAGGCAAAGCCGCCGCTTTTCTGGTACTCAAATAAGAATTTGGGGTCAGCGTAAAAATACATCAGCGTCGTCAGGCGGCAGCGGCCCTGCCGAAATGCAGTTCACGGGATACGGCGATGATATAGCGCAGTTCGGTCAGGGTCATGGCCGGGGTTCACCGGTTCGACGCGACTTTCGCCAGGTCGCCGGGATACTGCCCGGCTGCGGAGGATAGCAGCATTTTCAGCAAACCCAGGTCCACGTAGTGGCTGTCGTATGCCGTACCCGCAATCAGCCTGAAGGGTTTGCCGGGTTCTCCCAGGTGGTCTACAACCAGCGATGCACCGGCGAAATCATTATCGATGGTCAGCGGATGCGTGGTGATGACTGTTTTAATTCCGGCTGCCAGCGCGGCAAGGTTGCCGTTTCTCGTGTCTTCTATGGCAATACATTCATCTGCCTTGAGACCCAGGTTCGACAAGGAGTACCGGTACGCGGCCGGAGCAGGTTTTTGATCTGTAATGAGGTCAGAAGTTGCCACGCTTGTAAAAAGCTCACTGCCGCCAGGGCCGAAGGTGTTGTGCAGCAGTGTATTGACGTTTTCCGACGAAGAACTGGTAGCGATGGCGAGTTTCACACCGGCCAACCGGCATTCCTCAACCAGCCGGCGGATACCCGGGCGCAGTTCGATGTTGTCCGCGACCAGTATCTGCCTGTACAGGACGGATTTGCTTTTATGAACCGTGTCGACGGTGCGTTGCAGATCGTCCCCGGCAACGCCGGCGCGGCGCAGGCAATGATGGATTCGTTCCCTGCCGCCGGATATGGAGAGCAGTTGTTTGTATTCACGGCGCGACCAGTTCAGGGGGCATGCGCATTCTTTGAAAGCGAGATTAAAAGCCCGGCGATGCAACTCTTCCGTATCGGCAAGGGTCCCGTCCATGTCAAAGATAATGGCCTTGAGTTCACTCATTCCCTGTCTGCATCAAATGTGGTCCGGGCCCAATTCATTACCTGTATCATGTTTCCAGAGGAGATTGTACGCAGCCCGCCGCGCCTCATCAAGCGTGTCGACAAGGTGACCTTCAGGAACCTGCCGCAGGATATTGAGAATACGCAGAATGTCCTCGATGTCGTCCGAGAGACCCATCACCACGAACTCGGTGTTCTTTTCCACCGCAACCTGCATGAGTGTCTCCACGACCATGGCTGCGCTGTCGTCAAGATACGTGGTCTCTGAGAAATCAAAGATTACTATTTCATGATCCTTGATATCCTCACCGATTACCTCGACCAGCTTCCTGGAGGAGGCGACGGTGAAACTTCCCCTGAGCGCCACCAGGCCGACCCGCGCCGAATACGGATCTGTCGCGGCCATATCCTGGTATTCGGAAAAAAATGTCCGGTCCAGCAGCGGTACGGAGATAACGCTGTCGAGTTCCAGGGTTTCCAGTTGCTGTGCATGGGTCATCCCCGCGGCGATCAGGCCGATGGCCACGGCCGTGACCAGGTCGACGAACACGGTCAGGCCCAGCGTCAGCAGCATGACCAGCAGGTGTTCCCGCCGGATACGGTGTACCAGGGTCAGGAAGCGCCAGTCGATGACGTCCCAGCCGATCTTCAGCAGGATGCCGGCCAGGGCGGCATGGGGGATCGGTGCGACATACCGGGCAAGGCCCAGCAACAGCATTACCAGGAGTACGGAACGCAACACGCCTGAAATCGGCGTCGAACCGCCGGCGCGTATGTTGGTCACCGTGCCCATGGTCGCGCCTGCGCCCGGCAGTCCTCCGAACAATCCGGCCACCATGTTGCCTATGCCCTGGCCCACCAGTTCCCGGTTCGGTCTGTGCTGCGTGCCGGTGAGCGAGTCGGCGATCAGCGAGGTGAGCAGGCTGTCCACGGAACCGAGCAGGGCGAGGATAATCGCCGGCTCCACCGCGCTGACCAGGAACTCGGTTGTCGGCACGGTGAACTGCAGTCCGGGCAGTCCCAGGGGTATTTGCCCGATAACCGGGGCATCCGTCAACCAGAGCACGCCCAGCAACGTGCCCGCCAGCAGTGACGCAAGGGGGGAGGGCAGCAGCCTGGCAAGCCGGCGCGGCCAGAATACGCCGATGGCCAGGCTGACACTGGCGATGACGACAGCGCTGGTATTGATATCAGCCAGTGCTTCCGGCAACACGCTCAGTGCGCCCATGGGTCCGTGCGGAGACGTGGGCGCGCCCAGGAACGGCAGCAGCTGTATCAGGATGATGATGATGCCGATGCCGGACATGAACCCGGAGATCACCACGTACGGGGTATAGGCGACGTAACGTCCGAGCCTGGATACGCCCAGCAGCACCTGCAGGATACCACTCATGACAACCACGGTCAGTGCTTCGCCCAGGGTGGTCGCATGGCTCGTCACGATGACTGCCATGGCGACGGTCATGGAAGGGGTGGGGCCGGATATCTGGGAACGGGTGCCGCCGAACACGGAGGCGAAAA
The DNA here is from genome assembly GCA_965208655.1 of Gammaproteobacteria bacterium. Taxonomy (GTDB): domain Bacteria; phylum Pseudomonadota; class Gammaproteobacteria; order Eutrophobiales; family Eutrophobiaceae; genus JAAXHV01. The sequence continues at coordinate 23,774 of CBDBPJ010000002.1, read as the reverse complement.
AACCGACTGCGATGGCGCCGTAAATTCCGGCAGCCGCCCCCAGGCCGGAGGCGACGCCGAACGCCAGCGCCACCGGCAGCGCCACAATTGCCGAGGTAACGCCGCCGAAGAGGTCACCGCGAAATGTCTGGAGATCGTAGTTCAAGAGAGTTGTCTATCCCGCCATTTGTATTTTTTTATTCGTCCCCTGCCTGCGCAGGGGCGGGAATCCAGTCACAAAAAATCCTGGTTTATACAGCTGTGGCCGCCTTGTCCCTGATAATGATCCCGCGCCACTCTGCAGGCCCGGTATGATGGACGGAATTGCCGCCGGTATCAACGGCAACGGTAACCGGCATGTCCTTCACCTCGAATTCATGGATGGCTTCCATGCCCATTTCGGCGAAGGCAACGACCCTGGACGCGGTGATCGCCCTCGATACCAGGTAGGCGGCGCCGCCGACGGCCGTGAGGTAGACCGCGCCGTGTTTCTTTATGGCCGCCAGTCCCTCCGGGCCGCGCTCCGCCTTGCCGATCATGCCGATCAGCCCTGTTTTCTCCAGCATCAGGCCGGTGAACTTATCCATCCTCGTTGCCGTGGTAGGACCGGCCGGACCGACGACCTCGTCCCGCACCGCGTCGACGGGCCCCACGTAATAGATAAAACGGTTGGTAAAATCGACGCCTTCAGGCAGCGGTTCTCCCTGCGCCAGCAGGCCGGTCAGGCGTTTATGGGCAGCATCCCTGCCGGTCAGCAGTTTACCGCTCAGCAACAGGGTTTCACCGGGCCGCCAGTCAGCCACGTCATCCCGGCTGAGCGTATCCAGGTTGACGCGCCGGGAGCCGGGACCGGCCTCCCAGCTTATCTCCGGCCAGTCGTCCAGGTCCGGAGAGGTTTGCAGGGCTGGGCCGTCGCCGTCCAGGGTGAAATGCGCATGGCGCGTGGCCGCGCAGTTGGGTATCAGGCCCACAGGCAGGGACGCGGCGTGGGTGGGATAATCGATGATCTTCACGTCCAGCACCGTAGTCAGTCCCCCCAGGCCCTGGGCGCCTATCCCCAGGTCGTTCACCCGGTCGAATATTTCCAGGCGCAATTCCTCGAGCCTCGATTGCGCCCCCCGCTGTTTCAGCGCCTGTATATCTATGGGTTCGAGCAAGGCCTCCTTGGCCAGCACCACCGCCTTCTCCGCGGTGCCGCCGATACCGATACCCAGGATCCCCGGCGGGCACCAGCCGGCGCCCAGGGTCGGCACCACGTCCACGACCCAGTCGGCGATACTGTCGCTGGGATTGAGCATCGCCATTTTAGCCTTGTTTTCGGAGCCTCCGCCCTTTGCCGCCAGCCGGACTTCGACCGTGTCCCCCGGCGCCACCTCCATGTGGATAACGGCCGGCGTGTTGTCGCCGGTATTATTGCGGGTACCGGCGGGATCGGCCATGATGGAAGGCCGCAATATGTTATCCGGGTGAGTATAGGCGCGCCTGACGCCTTCGTTAACCATGTCCGCCACGCTCATGCCGCCGTCATCCCAGCGCACGTCCATGCCGATCCTGATGAATACCGTGACTATGCCCGTGTCCTGGCAAATGGGCCTGCGTCCTTCCGCACACATCCTGGAATTGACCAGGATCTGCGCCAGTGCGTCTTTCGCCGCCGGGGATTGTTCCCGCGTGTAGGCCGCGTGTACTGCTTCGATGAAATCTTTCGGGTGATAGTAGGAAATGAACTGCAGGGCATCCGCGACGCTCGATATCAGATCATCAGATTTGATTGTTGTCATGGTGTTCGTACATTTGCCTGCCCGGGATGTGGTGATAGTATAACGTACTGAAAATGAATAATTCATTCAGTTTCGAACCCTTTTCAGCGGAATTTGCCCGGGACCCGTATTCTGTCTATGCGCGTATGCGCCGGGAATGCCCGGTACGCTACCACGAAGACTGGGATACCTGGCTGTTTGCCGGCTATGAAGATGTAAAAACCCTGGTCATGGACGAGCGCCTGGGCAGGACCATGGACCACGTACTCACCCCGGAGCAGATCGCCGCTTATCGCGCCGGGCAGGACTGGGATGCGATGCCGGCTCACAGCCGCTATGTAAAGATCTCAATTCTCGACAGCGAGGGGGAACTGCACAGCCGCCTGAGGAAGGCGGTGTTCAGGCTGTTCACCCCGGCGCGGGTCAACCGGATGCGGGGCTTTATCCGGGACCGGGTCGACCGCCAGATCGATAGCGTCGAGTCCCGGCAGGAGTTCGATTTCATCGAAGACCTGGCTGCCCCCATTCCGGGATCAGTCATCGGGGAACTGCTGGGGGTGCCGGAACAGGCTCGCCCCCGGTTGCGCACCTGGTCGGAAGACATCGTCCAGTTCTTTGAACCGGAACGGACCGGGGAGCACCGGGACCTGGCAGAACGGGCTACCGCGGAGTTCGCGGCTTACCTGGCAGAGTTAACGGCAATGCGCCGGGAACAACCTGGACCGGACCTGGTTTCGGAAATGATATCGTGGCGGGACGGCGCTGACCGCCTTGACCAGGACGAGCTGATTTCAACCGCCATGACCATCCTCATGGCGGGACATGGTTCGACTATCGATGCTGCGGGTAACGGCATGGCGGCATTGTTCCGGCATCCGCAGCAGCTGGCCGCGTTGAAAGCCGACCCCGGGCTGATTCATACCGCGGTCCAGGAGATGCTGCGCTACGAACCGCCGCTGCCTTATTTTCACCGTTATGCGCTGGAAGATATGGAATACAGGGGATACGCATTTGACAAAGGCGCGAAGCTGGGTTTCCTGTATGCCTCGGCCAGCCGCGACCCTGCCTGTTTCACTGCGCCGGACACGTTCGACATCCGCCGCGACCCGAACCGCCACCTGGCGTTTGGCGGCGGTGTCCACCATTGCCTGGGCAGCCACCTGGCGCGCCTGAACCTGGAGATCATCTTTAACACCGTTTTGCGGCGCCTGCCCGGGTTGTGCCTGGCTGTTGCCGAGGATGAACTGAACTGGAAACCCGGTATCCTGACTCGCAGCCTGACGCGTTTGCCGGTGGGGGTTTAAATGGAGCCTTGGATAGGTGGGGTCAGAGTAAATACTCTGACCCCGGACTTCCGGATTTCCCAGCAGGCGATGCGAAGATCGCGCCGTTATTCCGGTAACCGTCCGCTCAGCATGTGAGGTTTCACCAGCAGTCTTTCCAGCAGTTCGAAGAACAGTTCCACCAGTATGGCCAGGCCTGCCGCGGGCAGCGCGCCTTGCAGTATCAGGCCGGTGTCGTTCAGCGCGAGACCGGTTACGATGGGTTCACCCAGGCCGCCGGCGCCGATGAATGCAGCCAGCGTCGCGGTGCCGATGCTGATGACGGCCGCGGTCCTGATGCCTGCCAGGATATTCGGCAACGCCATCGGCAATAACACGTGGCGCAGTTGTTCCCGCCGGGTCAGTCCTATGGCTTCGGCCACCCGTTTCAACACCGGGTCAATGGTGACCAGCGCGGTAACGGTATTGCGCAGTATGGGCAGCAGGGAATACAGGAACAGCGCGATGATCGCCGGCAGCACGCCGATCCCGAACAACGGGATCATGAGCGCCAGCAATGCGATGGAAGGGATGGTCTGCAGCAGTCCGGCGATATATACGGTCGCGCCCGCCACGGAACGGACGCGGAACACCAGGATACCCAGCAGCAGGCCCACGAAGCAGCCCAGGGCCAAAGCAATCGCGGTCAGCTTGAGATGGGTAACGGTGTTGCCCAGGATTGAAGATACAAGACTGTCCTCCACTGCCGTTTCCCCCAGGCCTTGTTCCCGGATGAACTCGCTCGCGACCTGTGCGAAGCTCATGCCGTCGACGGTCGTCTTCCTGTTCAATTCCTGCATGCGCTTGTCGTCGATTCTTCCTGACAGGCCGTTCAGGACTTCTCTGGCCCTGTCCGGCAGGTCCGACCGGGCAAACGGGATGGCATGGTATTGCGGGAAAAACCCGCGGTCGTCATCAAGTATGGCCAGGGCGTACCTGGACAGTTCCCCGTCCGTGGAATAGGCGTCGATTACGTCAACGGAGCCTTCGGCGATTGCCTGGTAGGCCAGCCCGTGTTCGATGCCTGTGGGTTTTCCGGGCAGGTCATAAGTCCTGACCAGGCCGGGCCAGCCGTCTTCCCGGTTCAGGAATTCCAGGGAAAAGGCCAGCACCAGTTCCGGATGGGCCGCCAGGTCGGATATTCGTGAAATCCCTTTGTCTTCAGCCGTTTTTTTTCTCATTGCCAGGGCATAGGTATTATTGAACCCGAGCGCTGGGAGCATCTGCAAGTCCAGTCCCGACACCATTGTATTCAACTGGACGAGGTCCGGTTTGGGGCCATCCAGCTTCAGGACGGCTTCCGCCAGGGTGCCGGTATACTCTACGTAAACGTCAATCTCCCCGTTTACCAGGGCTTCGTAACAGACCAGCGTCCCGCCCAGTCCGAACTTTCTGTCGACACTGAACCCTTCCAGTTCCAGCGAGCGGGCGATGACCTCGGCCAGCAGGTAACTTTCATTGAAGTTCTTGCTCCCGACGGTGATCCGGGCCGAAGTTGCCGGTTCAGGCAGAGCGGGGACGGACTTAAGTCCGTCCCCGGAGAGGCCTGGCGCATATAGCGGGTACAGGATAAGTAGCGCGAGGATGTGGCGAGGATTAATTTTCATCCTTGTTTCCGTTCAGCAATAACTCCCTGACGTACCCGTCAGCCGGGTTTACCTTGATTTCATGCAGGCTGCCTTGCTGGATAACCTTGCCCTGCTTCAGTATCACCAGGTGGTCTGCGAGTATGGCTGCCTCGTTGATGTCATGGGTCACCAGCAGGATGGACCTGTCGCGGGACTGCGCGAGTTGCAGCATCTCCCGGTAAATGGAGGTGCGGGTGATGGAATCCAGTCCCGTGAACGGTTCATCCAGCAGCAGTAACGGCGGGTCCAGCATCATGGCCCGGCATAACCCTACCCGTTGCGCCTGCCCGCCGGACAAGCCGTACGGGAACCGTGCAGACAGTTCGTCATCCAGGCTGAACAGCGCCAGCAGGTCGTTGTAGCGGTCCCTGATCTTTCCTGCAGGCCATCCCTCCAGCCGGGCCACCAGGGTAACGTTTTCCCGGACGGTAAGATGGGGAAACAGACCTGCTCCCTGAACGGAGTAGCCCATGGTCCGGCGTACCCGGGGCAGATGGTCGTAATCCAGCAACCGGCCCAGTATCCGCACGCTGCCGGAATCGGGTAACACCAGTCCGTTGACCAGTTGCAGCAGCGTCGATTTGCCGCTGCCGCTCTCCCCGACGATTGCCGACGTGGTATTTTCCGGCAATGCCAGCGTCACATCACGGATAACCGGCTTGCCGTTGTATGACTTGACGATGTGCTCAAACTCGATAAACCGGCCGGACAGTGATCTCATTGATTGGCCTTTCGTTACCGGATTTCCATCGGAACCGTACTCAGGCAGCCAGCTCCCGTAACACGTAGTGCAGGATACCGCCGTTGTTGTAGTAGTCCCATTCCTTCGGGGTATCCACCCGGACACTGACGCTGAATTCCGTCGTGGCGCCGTCATCCGCGACCGCGCTGACCAGCACTTCCCTGGCGCCGGTCTGCAGGCCGTGGACGGAATAGGTTTCCCGGCCTGTCAGGCCCAGGCTGTCGGCGCTTTCTCCCGCGCTGAATACCAGGGGCAGTACCCCCATGCCCACCAGGTTGGAGCGGTGGATGCGTTCAAAACTGACGGCGATGACTGCCCGTACCCCGAGCAGCCTGGTGCCCTTTGCCGCCCAGTCCCGCGAGGAACCGGTGCCGTATTCGCTGCCTGCCAGGACGATCAGGGGTACTGCTTCCTCCTTGTATTGCATCGCCGCGGCGTAAACCGACATCTGCTCAGCGGAAGGCAGGTGCCTGGTCCAACCCCCTTCGGTTCCCGGGGCCAGTTGATTTCTCAGGCGGATGTTGGCAAAGGTGCCGCGCATCATCACCTCGTGGTTGCCGCGCCGGGAGCCGTACGAGTTGAAATCCGCGGGCTGTACCCCTTTATCGATCAGGTAAACGCCCGCCGGCGTATCTGCCTTGATGGCGCCGGCAGGGGAGATATGGTCCGTGGTGATGCTGTCGCCCAGCTTGACCAGCACCCTGGCGCCCTGGATGGGCTCGATTGCGCCGGGTTTTGCACTCATGCCGGTGAAATAGGGCGGGTTCTGTACATAAGTGGAGTCGTTGCGCCATTGGTACCTGCTGCTCTCCGGGACAGTAATGCCGGTCCAGTTGGCGTCACCGGCAAAGGCCTGCCGGTACGATTGGCGGAACATGTCCGAATCGACGGCACCAGCGATGGTGGCTTCGATCTCCGTCCCGGTGGGCCAGATATCCTTCAAATAGACGTCGTTGCCGCCGGCATCCCGGCCCAGGGGGTCACGCTGCAGGTCGATATCCATGGTGCCGGCGATGGCGTAGGCCACCACCAGCGGCGGCGAGGCCAGGAAGTTCATTTTGACCTCGGCGTGTACCCGACCTTCGAAATTGCGGTTGCCGGACAGCACCGAGGTCGCGACCAGGTCGCCCTCACGGATCCCGCGGCTGACTTCCTCGGGCAACGGCCCCGAGTTGCCGATACAGGTGGTGCAACCGTAACCGACGATATTGAAACCCAGTCCGTTGAGGTGCGCACTCAACCCGGCCCGGTCCAGGTAGTCGCGTACCACCAGGGAACCCGGCGCCAGGCTGGTCTTGACCCAGGGTTTGACGGCCAGTCCCCGTTCCCTTGCCTTTTTCGCCACCAGTCCGGCGCCGATCATCACCGACGGGTTTGAGGTATTCGTGCACGACGTGATGGCCGCAATAACCACCGCGCCGTCGGCCAGTTCGTAGTTTTCACCCTGCGCCGTCTCCACCCGCGCCGTCCCGCCGTTCACCCGGTCCCTGGTTGCCTCGGCGAGGTGCCGGCGGAAGCTGTTTCCGGCATCATCCAGGGGGATCCGGTCCTGGGGCCGTTTCGGCCCGGCCAGGCTCGGCGTTACCGTGCCGATATCCAGGCCCAGGGTGGCGGAATAGTGCGCCCCGGGCATGCCCGCCTCGCGCCACATCCCCTGCGCCTTTGCGTAAGCCTCCACCAGTTCGACCTGTTCATCGTCCCGGCCCGACAGGCGCAGGTAGTTGACGGTTTCCCGGTCAATGGGGAATATGCCGCAGGTAGCGCCGTATTCCGGGGCCATGTTGGCGATGGTCGCCCGGTCGGCCAGGGACAGGTTATCCAGGCCGTCGCCGTAGAATTCGACAAACTTGCCCACTACCCCGTGTGCCCTGAGCATTTCAACCACGGTCAGGACCAGGTCCGTGGCCGTAGCGCCCTCCGGCAGGGCGCCGTCAAGATTGAAACCGACCACTTCCGGGATCAGCATGGTGATGGGTTGCCCCAGCATCGCCGCTTCCGCCTCGATGCCGCCCACGCCCCAGCCGAGCACGCCCAGGCCGTTGATCATCGTGGTATGGGAATCGGTGCCGACCACGGTATCCGGATAGGCTTCAAGCGCGCCTTCAACCTCCCGGGTGAACACCGTCCTGGCCAGGTATTCCAGGTTGACCTGGTGCACGATGCCGGTATCCGGCGGCACTACCTTGAAATTGGAGAATGCCTGCTGGCCCCAGCGCAGGAATTCATACCGCTCCCGGTTGCGCTTGAACTCGATGGCCGCGTTGCGCTGCGCCGCGTCGGGCGTGCCGAACACGTCCACCATGACCGAATGATCGATGACGAGTTCGGCCGGCGACAGGGGGTTGATCTTTTCCGGGTCGCCGCCCAGGGACTGCATTGCGTCGCGCATGGCGGCGAGGTCCACCACAGCCGGCACGCCGGTAAAATCCTGCATCAACACCCGGGCAGGCGTGAAGGCGATTTCCCGTCCGGTTCCGGCTTCCGGGTCCCAGTCCGCCAGCGCCTGGATATCCTCCCGGGTGATGTTGATCCCGTCTTCGTGGCGCAACAGGTTCTCCAGCAGGATTTTCAGGGAATAGGGCAGACGGCCGATGTCATGCCTGCCGGCCAGCGCCTGCAATGAATGGATCCGGTATTCTTTGCCGTTTACTTCCAGTATTGTTTCAGTATCAGTCATACAATTCCTTATAGTGGTTCATTTTAATATCTCATTTATTTCCCTGGCTGTGGGGATATAGCCTGCACGCTGCTCATTGTACGGTCTCGCGCCGGATGGTTGCCTTGTTGATCACCAGTTCCTCAGTCGTTTGGCCGCTGTTGCTGCCGCGTTCCTCAAGGGCTTTCAGTGTCTCCATGCCGTCGACAAGTTCTCCGAAGATCGTGTGCTTGCCGTCGAGGTATTGCGTAGGAACAAAGGTGATAAAGAACTGGCTCCCGTCCGTGCCGGGCCCGGCATTGGCCATGCTCAACAGGCCGGGGCGGTCATGGGACAGACCCGCGGGGAACTCGCCCTCGTAACGGTAACCGGGGCCGCCCCGGCCGGTGCCCGTGGGGTCGCCGCCCTGGGCCATGAAACCGGGGATGACCCGGTGGAACACCACCTCGTCATAGAAACCCAGTTCGGTGAGGTATATGGTGCTGCTTGCATGCATGGGGGTTTGCTCATGGAACAGCAGGAAGCTCATGTTTCCCATGTTGGTCTCCATGTCCCAGTAGTATTTCTCTCCCGGCTTGAAGTCCATAACTTCAGGGATGCTGAGTTGCTGTTTCCAGTCCGGGTTGGACTTGTCGACAGGTGCGGCGGCCTCGGGCCGGACGGCTTCATCATTCGTGTCCTGCATGGCGCGCTCGCAGGCTGTCAAAACACCGGGAGTCAAGAATAAAAGCCATAATTTGTGTGCTTTAAGCATCATATTTCCTCTTCTTTATCGGTTTGGGTATCTGAATCGAGTGTTACCTGCTCAGGATACGCGTTAAGCGTTGTTTCGATAACGCCGCCGCCCAGGCACAGGTTACGGTCGTAGAAGACCGCGTACTGGCCCGGGGTGACGGCTCTTTGCGGGCGCATGAAATTCACTCTGACCCGGTCACCGCCGGCACGCACAATTGTACAGGGTTGATCGCCCTGGCGGTAGCGTGTTTTTACGCTGCATTCAAGGGGGAGGTCCGGGGCTCCTGCTATCCAGTGCAGGTTTGAGGCAAACAGGCCGGCGCTGAACAGGGCCGGATGATCATGACCCTGGGCCACCGTGAGCACATTATCGCCGACATCCTTGGCCACCACGTACCAGGGCTTTTCCGGGTAGCCTTTGACACCGCCGATGCCCAGTCCCTGGCGCTGGCCCAGGGTATAGAAGTGGACTCCGGCGTGTTCACCTATGTCCCTGCCTTCAGTGGTGCGGATGGGGCCGGTCCGGACCGGGAGATAGTGGCTGAGAAAGTCGCGGAACGGGCGTTCTCCGATAAAACAGATCCCGGTGCTATCCTTTTTGTCATGGGTGGCCAGCCCGTGTTTTTTTGCCCTGGCGCGCACCTCGGGTTTTTTCAGGGCGCCCAGCGGGAACAGGCTTTGCCCCAGTTGTTCCTGGGTCAACCGGCACAGGAAATAACTCTGGTCCTTGTTCAGGTCGGCGCCCTTGTACAGCAGATGCCTGCCTTCATGCATGCGGATGTCCGCATAATGTCCCGTGGCGATCCTGGCGGCATCCAGGCATGCTGCGTGGTCGAGAAACGCGCGGAACTTGATCTCCTGGTTGCACAGGATGTCCGGGTTGGGGGTGCGTCCGCGGCTGTATTCGTCCAGGAACTGCCGGAACACCTTGTGCCAGTACGCCTGTGACAGGTCGACGGTATTCAGCCTGATCCCGAGTTTTTCGCATACCGCCAGGGCATCTTCCACGTCGGCTTCCCAGATACAGGCGCCCGCTTCATCGCTTTCGTCCCAGTTCTTCATGAACAGGGCTTCCACCTCGTAACCCTGTTCCAGCAGTAATACCGCGGCCACCGATGAGTCAACTCCCCCGGATACGCCGACGATGATTTTTTCAGAATGAGCCATGGTGGAAATATTAAGCCACAGAGGACACAGAGATCACGGATTACAAAGATACTTGATTAACTCTGCGTTCCCTGTGTGCTCTGTGGTCGTCAGGGGTGTGCCGGTTGCGGCGCGGGACGGGCGCTTACCTGCTTGTCATCGGCGGGGTCTTTCACTTTTTCTATTTTCGGGTTGTGCCAGTTGCCGGTAATCGTGTACTGGTAGCGCAGCATTTTGTCGATATTATCGTTAATCGACTCGAACATGTTGCCGGCCAGGTACAGCACCGCGCCGACACCGATGCCGACCGGGCCCAACAGGGCGCTGGCCAGGGGCAGGTTGTCGGCAATCTGGGGGGTAACGGTTACCAGCTGGTCGTAATCCTGGTCGCTCAGCCCGGTCCTGCCGCTGATCAGCACGTCGGCACTGGGCCCGGTCAGGTGCAGGTCGTTGGTATAGGCGTTACCGTTGGCGATATTGAAGCTCCCGGTGATCTTGTCGAACGCCAGTCCCTTGCCGAACAGGTCGGTAAAGTCCAGCGTCAATCGCCTCGGCAGGGTCTGGATACTCAGTAATCCGAACAGTCTCCCTGCCGCCGGAGACACCTCCAGGAGCTGCCCCTTCTTTACCCTTATATCAAAGGTGCCGGCCAGTTTGTCCAGTGAGAATTCATCAGGCGATCCTTCCCAGCCGGCATCGATGGAAATTCTTGTTTTGCCGGCTTTTATCGCGGCCGCGTCATAGCCGAAGGTATCCAGCATCTTGTGGAGCTTGTCGGCTTTCAGGTTGATGGTGAAGTATGACCTGTTCCTGTTGAAGGGTTTTTCCCAGATACCGCCCCCCGTGATGGTCATTTCCGGCTTCTCAAACCGGATTTCTTCAAATGACAACCCGTTGGCGATGGGCGAGGCTGTGATCTGCATGTTGCCGAGCCGGTAATCCCCGTAGGTCAGGTCGGCTATTTCAGCCCGGAGAGGAGGCATTGTTCCCGGGTCCGCCTTGCCGGCGGTCTCATCGTCGTCGACTTTACTGATGACCAGTTTGTCCAGGTTGACCTCAACCCTGTTTTCCGCGGAGCGGACCCGCGGCAGAAAGAATTCTCCCTCCAGGTTTTCTCCCTGTACGGCAACGCGCCAGTCTCCCTTCACCCTGCTCGCCTGCAGACGGGTGTCCGGGAATAACTGCCTGAACATTTCCAACCGGCCGGTTTCAAGGTCTATGTTGAAATCTGCCGAGCCCAGGAAACCGGCACTACCTCTCTGCCTGGCGCCGGCAGAGACAGGCTTTGCGGCCGCAGGCGGGAGAGCATGCCCCTGTCCTGGAGTGAACGGGGCGAACTTATCACGCCATTCACCCAGCAGTAGTTTATCCATGTAACCCGTCACGTTCACCCCTGGCCCTGCAGGCCTGGTCAGCAGGGCGCTGCCGAGGAAGATGTCCAGCTGCTCAAGAGTGTTATCCTGCCCGGGATGAAGCTTTGCGTAGAAGCCTCCCTCGTATTTCAGCTCGGTCGGTGTTGTATCCAGCAGGGTTTTACTGACGGTCAGGACTCTTCTGTCGTAGGTCGATTTCCACAGCGGTCTGGGCAGGTTCAACGCCAGCCCGTGCAAATCCGATGAAATGACAAGTTTCTGGGCCAGTCCCTCGGGGTCCTGCTCAAAGCTGAACCGGGCCTGCCAGTCAGTCTCACCGGACATGTTCTTTCCCAGTCCGGCAGCAAAACCTGCCGCGCCGGGGAAACGCTGTGCGATTTGTTCAATGATGAACTCGTCGGTTGAATGCCCTGTTATGGTGAAAGCAGGCGGCTTATGGGGGGTGTTTTTGGAGCCGGACATGCCCAATGTTACCGGCTGCCCCGCAAACAGGGCAGCCAGGTCACGTCCGAAAACGGAATCCCGGGTAAAACTCACCGCGCCGTTCACCTGCTCAAGCTCCACGTTGCTGTCTCCCGAGACCAGCCTTGCCTGCTCGAGATTCATCGTTCCTGCCATGGTCGTTTGCAGTTGTGGGAATTGCGGCGTCTTTATCGGGATAACCATGTCCAGGTCCAGGTCAAAGCTGCCTGCCACGAGTGACTGGTTGGCGTATTTGAGTATCTTGTCCCCGGCCAGCGGGCTTTGCGAGATAAATATCTCCAGGTCTTTTTCCTGCCCCTTCACATTACCTTCGAGATCCACGATCTTCGGCCGTTTGGTCAGGTCATGGATGACGCCGGTAGCGCTGGCGATTTCCGCGTCGAATACGCTGCCACGGTGGAAGTTCGCTGACATAACTTCGTTGTCAAACAGGATCTCGGCGTCAACATTGTCGACGACAGGCCAGTGCGGCGAGTATTCGACGATGCAGCGGGACAGGTTTACCACGCCCCGCAGCTGGCCGTTATTGTTCCTGAACGGGTACTCATGCGCATGACCGCGGAACACGGCGATGGCTGAATCCGCGTATCCCGCGTGCAGGGACCGCTCCATCCACTCCCTGATCCTGAATTTATCCGTATACGGCATATAGCGGTACATGTTTTCCAGCCGCTCGCTGCGTATTTCGGCAATCAGGTCCAGGTATGGTGACGGCTGTGCCTCGTCTAGTTCGAAGCCTCCCCTGAGCGCCAGGGACATGTCATCGTTTTCCATGTAAACATAGTCCGTACGCAGTTCCCAGCCGGGTATCGTCCGCGCCCAGGACAGCGTACCGTCGATGCGGTCAAACCGGAGCTGGTTGCTGTACATCTCCGGTATGTCGAACCGGCCGCTGGTCCCCTCCAGGGTCAGGTGAGCCGCACTGCTCGAGCCGCGCAACCGGCCTGACAGGTTACCGGCCCCGGGACGATCCGGGCCCAGGTCGGCGTCCAGTTTCCTGAATTCTAAATCGTATGACAGCGGCGCCGTGCTGTCGGGATGTCCGTCATAAACAACCAGGCCGTCGAGCAACTCGGCGCGGATTGACGCCCCGTCAAGCAGTTTGCGGACCGGGCCGGGAATGAATTCCATGCCGGCCGCGAGCGGCATGAGGTCGGCCAGGTCCAGGTAATCAAAACCCAGTGCAAAACGCTGCCCTGGCTTCACCGGCACTACAAACTCAAGGTTTGTGGCCGGCCATGCGCCGTTTTCCGTTTCCAGGCGTTCCAGGTTCAGAGAGAAATGCCAGTCCTTGCCCGGCAGTTTTTCACCCCTGAAGCGTCCTGCCACTTCTGCAACGTTGAGGGTCTCAGCAGCGGATAACACGACGAAATCACGGTACGTTACGTGTCCCTGCAGTCCGACCGGTTTTGCCTTGTCCCAGGTGCTCCAGAGTTCCAGGTCCGCACTGCCCCCGGCAGGCGTGATCTGCCGCGGCCGGTATTCCCGGTACCAGCTGTCCGGGTTGACCTGCGTGGCTGCTGCGTAGATTTCCCCCGACCAGTCAGATGTCCAGATTGCGCCGGTCGCGTCCAGGGCAAAACGCATGTTCTCACCGTATTTCCCCGGCAGCACGAGTTCTCCCGTTACCTGGGACCTGGCGCCGTCGTTCTGGATAGCCAGCCTGACGCCCGTGAGATGGATGGGGTCCTGCCCGAGTTTATGATCGACCCAGATGATGCCGGTTTCCTGAACCTCTATCCGGTCCTGTCCGAACAGCCATTCGGCGAATTCATTTTGCTGTCCGCCATGTGCGTCGCCGATACCCTCGACCAGCAGCGCGCCGTCGGCCAGGCGCGACACAGACACCTGCAGGCCTGAAATGACGACACGCCGCGGCACCGGTTGCAGCTTCCACAATGACATCAGGGGAGAGATTTCCACCGTTGCGGTGTCGAAACTGATGATGTTTTCGGTGCCGTCCCGGTTGTGCAGGTGGACGCCACGCAACGACAGGCTGGGGATCCACCCCTGCCACTCGGCGCTGATGGAATCAACGACAACGGTGTTTTCCATTTCCTGTGTGGCCCAGGTCTCGACCGCGCTCTTGTAGCGGCCGATGTCGGGCAGGGCCAGGCGGATGCCGGTAATCGCTACTGCCGCCAGCAGGACTAACGCGGCAATGAGATAAAGAGTAGCGTGATAAACCCTCTCGTTGATTCTACCTGGCATTGAAATGACGCCTACAACAACACGATGTCATATTGTTCCCTGATGTAAAGTGGTTCAACCTGAAAGGTAATGGGCCTGCCGATAAATTCTTCCAGTTCCGCGATGCTGGCGGACTCTTCGTCCATCAGCATGTCCACGATGGTCTGCGCAGCGATCACCAGCAGCTTGCTACCGTCAAATTGCCGGACCTCGCGCAGGATTTCCCGGAATATTTCGTAGCACACGGTTTCCGGGGTTTTCATGGATCCCTTACCGTTACATGTTGGACAAGGCTCGCACAGGATTTGTTCAAGACTTTCCCGGGTTCTCTTGCGCGTGAGTTGCACCAGCCCCAGTGACGTGAACTCACTGATGGTGACTTTGGAATGATCTTTTTCGACGCGTTTCTCCAGGGTGCGGAGTACCTGGCGGGCATGTTCCGGCTCCTGCATGTCGATGAAATCTATGATAATGATCCCGCCGAGATTGCGCAGTCGCAACTGCTTGGCTATGGCGTGGGCGGCTTCCAGGTTGGTCTTGTAAATGGTTTCTTCCAGGTTTCTGTGTCCCACGAACGCGCCGGTGTTGACGTCGATGGTCGTCATCGCCTCGGTCTGGTCGATGACCAGGTGACCGCCGGATTTCAACTGGACCTTGTGGTCCAGTGATTTCTGCATTTCATCCTCGATGGAATATAAATCCAGTATGGGGCGTTCGCCGGAGTAGTATTCGATCCTGCCCAGGAAATCCGGGATGAAATGTTTACTGAACTCCATGATCCGCTTGTAGGTTTCCTTGGAATCAATGCGTATCTTTTCAACCTCGCCGTGGGTCAAATCGCGCATGGTGCGTATGGAGAGAGCCAGGTCTTCGTGGATCAATGCAGGCGCAAATGTGTTTTTTGCGCGGATGGATATCGATCCCCAGAGTTTCAGCAGGAAGTCCAGATCCCGGTACAGGTCCTCCTCGTCCACACCCTCGGCAGCAGTCCTTACAATGAAACCGCTCCTGGGCGTGTCCGGCTTGATGGTATGCAGCACGGCTGCGCCGCCGCCGGCGCCAAGCGCCAATGACTGGTCGTCGTACCGGTACTGGGAGATTACCTGGCGCAGGCGTTCCCGTTCCGCTTCATCCTCTATCCTCTGCGAGACACCGATGATGGTATGGTTGGGGATGAATACCAGGTAGCGTGACGGGATGGAAATACGGGTAGTGAGGCGGGCGCCCTTGGCGCCGATGGGGTCTTTCACCACCTGCACCAGCAACTCCTGGCCTTCGGTTAACAACGTGTCGATTGAATTTTCCGCAAGCGTGCCGGCAACGGACCCGGCCTCCAGTTCCTCAACGGTTTCGGCCAGGTCCGACACGTGTAAAAAGCCGGTGCGTTCGAGGCCGATATCGATGAATGCGGACTGCATGCCCGGCAATACACGGTATACGCGCCCCTTGATTATGTTCCCCACCAGGCCGCGTTTGCGCGTTCGTTCAATGTGTACGTCCTGCAACACGCCGTTTTCAACCACGGCCACACGCGTTTCATGGGGACTGACGTTAATGAGTATCTCTTCACTCATCGGCTTCACTACACATCCGGATTAAGATGGAATTTACTATAACATATTGGCAGGTTTATTGTTTTCGATATTCGCATGGATACGTTATACTGTCCTTTTGAGACCGTGGAGCAGAATATGAATTTCAGGTTTTACCGTTATCTGTTGATTCTCCTCGCCAGCGTGATTTCGTTCGGCGTTCCGGCCCAGGAAGACGGGTTTGCCGGGGTGGAGATCAAGACCGAGCAGGTTACGCCCGGTATCTACATGCTGGTTGGTGCAGGAGGCAATATCGGGGTATCCGCAGGAGAAGACGGCGTATTTATGATCGACGACCAGTTTGCGCCCCTGACCGACAAAATCACGGCTGCAATTGCCGCCTTGTCGGACCAACCCATCAGGTTCCTGATCAATACCCACTGGCATGGCGATCACTCCGGCGGCAACGAGAACCTGGGCAATCAGGGAGTGCTGATCGTGGCGCATGACAACGTCTACCAGCGCATGTCCAGGGATACGGAGATCGGCGCGTTCAACCAGGTGGTGCCGGCGGCCCCGAAAGCCGCATTACCGGTCATTACCTTTAACGATAACGTGACGTTCCGCCTGAACGGCGAAGAGATACGGGCCGTGCATTACCGCAGTTCCCACACCGACGGTGACAGCGTTATCCAGTTCGTAAATGCCAACGTGGTCCATACCGGTGATATCTGGTTCAACGGCTACTACCCGTTTATCGACGTATCGAGCGGCGGCTCCATTGACGGAGTGATCAGCAGCATCGGGAAACTGATTGACCTGGCCGATGACAACACCCGGATCATTCCGGGGCACGGGCCGCTCGGCGACAAACAGGGATTGCGGGGTTACCTGGAAATGCTGGAAACGGTACGGGACAGAATGAACAAACTTATTGCTGAAGGGAAATCACTGGAACAGATCATCGAACTCAGGCCCAATGCGGATTATGACGACGCCATGGGTACAGGGTTTATCAACCCGGAAAAATTCCTGGAAATTCTCTACAGCGACCTGAAACGATAAACACACGTCGGTATTTCTTAAATAATCCATGTCAGTAGCTAATATCAACCTCGCATCCACGGGAGTGGATGACGGTGCCCATGACTTGCGCAGGACCGGGGCTCACCCCGATTACTGGTACCCCCTGGCGCGCAGCCGGGACGTGAAGCCCGGCAAGGCCGTTGCCAGGACCTTTGCCGGTGAACCAATCGCTATTGTCAGGGCCGACTCAGGCAATGTGTTTGCGCTGGAAGACCGCTGCGCCCATCGCCAGGTGCCGTTATCGAAAGGCAGCGTCTGCGGCGAACAGGTGCACTGTGGTTATCACGGCTGGGTTTATGACACTGCGGGACGATGCGTAAGCATTCCCTATGTGGGTAACAGCGAACTCATGCCCAGGGGCGTGCATTCGTATCCCTGCCGCGAAGAGTACGGGCTTGTATTCGTATTTCCCGGCGACGCCGCCAGGGCAACCGATGCCGGGTTTCCGGACGTGCCGAGCTGGCATGACCCGGAATACAAGACCCGCTACCTCGACCGCCGGGTGGGCTGCCACTATTCCTTCCTGCACGAAAACCTGATGGATATGAACCACCAGTTCCTGCACCGCCGCATCATGTCCAGCATACGCACGGGATTCCTGGACCTGCGCCATGGCGATGACTGGGTGGAAGTCGATTACACCTTCTCCCGCGAGGGTAGACAACCCATAGGCGAGAGGGTCATTCTGGGAAAACTGGGTGAGCCTACTACCGAGCGGCCTCGCGACCTGATGACCATCAGTACCCGCTACCCCCACCAACGCCTGAAATTCTGGACCGCGGGCAGCGAGCATCCGGCCCTGGATCTGTGGATTACCTATGTCCCACTGGACAAGGAACAGCGCAGCAACCATACGTTCGGCCTGATGAATATCCGCAGACCTTCCATACCGGGTTTGATGGAACTGCTATGGCCGTTCGTGATCTGGTTTACCGAGGGAATTTTTACGGAGGACAGGCGGATTGTGGAACTGGAACAGGCTGCTTTCGACCAGCAGGGCAGCGACTGGAACCAGGAGATTTTCCCGGTCATCCTGCAACTGAGGGAAATGCTGTTGCGCCAGGGGTTGCCCATACCGGCGTGAAAATCAATGGGGTCAAAGTCAATCGAGTCTGACCCCATTGATTTACCTGCATAATGTTTGATTACATCAATAACAGGGTCCTGTCAGGCTGCCATTCAATTAACGACCTGCGCCGGGCCGCAAGGCGGCGTCTGCCAAGGGCCGTATTCGATTACATGGACGGTGCCGCGGAAGACGAAGTCACCCTGTACCGCAACCAGGCGGACTTCGGCCGTTACGAGTTGCTTCCCCGCTTCCTGGTGGACGTCGGGAACGTGGATTTATCCACCAGGGTACTGGGCGCCGACATCGACGTGCCGTTTATCCTGGCGCCGACGGGCATGTCCAGGCTGTTTCACCATTCCGGGGAACGGGCGGTAGCCAGGGCCGCGCAGAAAGCAGGCACCCTGTATTCCCTGTCTTCCGTGTCGACTACCTCCATCGAGGATATTGCCGGGGTCAGCGATGGCGCCAAGATGCTGCAGTTGTACGTCTGGCGCGACCGGGGAATACTGAAGGATTTTATCCAGCGGGCCAGGGCGAGCGGCTACACGGCCCTGTGCCTGACTGTGGACCTGCCCCTGGCCGGCCAGCGGGAACGGGACCTGAAGAACGGTTTTACCGTACCGCCGCAGATCAGGCTTTCCAATATCCTTGATACCATGCTGCGGCCCGATTGGCTCTGGGGTTTTTTGACGCACCCGCGTATGACCCTGGAGAATGTCCGCGGCCATGCCATGGCCGCGAAGAACCTGTTCTCCGTTATCGACTATACCACCGCACAGTTTGACCCGTCGTTGACCTGGGATGATATGGCCTGGATGATACAGGAGTGGGGCGGGCCGTTTGCAATCAAGGGGATACTGAGCGCCGACGATGCCAGGCGGGCTGCCGACACGGGTGTCAGCGCGGTGATCATTTCCAACCACGGCGGCCGCCAGCTCGACCATTCGCCGTCCCCGGTAAGCGTGTTGCCCGGGATTGCCGATGCAGTGGGCGACCGGGTTGAGGTCATCCTGGACGGGGGCATCCGGCGCGGCACCGACGTGATCAAGGCCTTGAGCCTGGGCGCCAGGGCGGTGATGACGGGACGGGCTTACCTGTTCGGCCTCGGGGCCGGGGGAGAGGCGGGCGTCGACCGCGCCCTGGAGTTGCTGCGCGCGGAGATCAAGCGCAACATGATGCTGACCGGCTGTACGTCCGTGCGGCAACTTGATGGTAAATATATACGGGAAATAGCGTAGGGAGCAGTATATTGAAGCGCTGGATATCGCTTGCCGTGCGCAGGGACATTGCCCTCAATTCGTTGAAGGTGTGCCTGGTGGTGGGGACCATCCTGGTTTCGATTAATTACTTTGACCGGCTGTTCAGCGGCGAACTGGCCGGGATCGATTATTTCAAGATGCTGTTGATGTATTTCGTTCCTTACTGCGTGTCGACCTATGGTTCGGTCAGCATCATCATCAAGGATAAGCCATGACGTCTGAACCGGTACGCTGTCAATGGTCGCTGGGAGATGAGTTATACAAGCGCTACCACGACGAGGAGTGGGGCGTGCCGCTGCACGACGACAGGATGCTGTTCGAATTCCTGGTGCTGGAGGGCGCGCAGGCAGGGTTAAGCTGGATCACGGTATTGAAAAAACGTCCCGCGTACCGCGCCGCATTTGACGGTTTTGACTACGCCAGGGTCGCGCAATATGACGCAGGCAAGGTCAGCAGCCTGCTGGAAAAATCCGGCATCATCAGGAATGAACTCAAGGTCCGCTCGGCGATAAGAAACGCCCGGGCATTCATCAGGGTCAGGGAGGAATTCGGCACCTTCAACGACTACATCTGGGGCTTCGTGGACGGCAGACCCGTGCAGAACGCCTGGACGGACCTGTCCCGGGTTCCGGCGCAGACCCCCCTGTCGAAAAAAATCTCCATGGACCTCAGACGCCGCGGTTTCAACTTCGTCGGCCCCACCATCGTCTACGCCCACATGCAGGCGACCGGGATGGTCAACGACCACACGACGGATTGTTTCCGGTACCAGGAGGTACAGGCGCTGGTCTCGTGACATGCGCTGCCTGTCAATATGATTGCTGCCGATTATGTCTAACCCAGGGGGTGGCGGGTGATTGATGCCGTTGTTTGTTTCACTGGATAGCGGTTATGTGTTAATATACTTTTCCAGCCTATGGACGAATTACAGCACTTGTACATATTCTGTCACGGCCTGCTGGAGCCGCTTGCCCCCTTCCCGATTTTTACCCAGGACCTGGTGCCGTGACCCGATTCGTGTTCGTCACCGGCGGCGTGGTCTCTTCCCTGGGTAAGGGGATTGCCTCGGCGTCCCTGGGGGCGATTCTCGAATCCCGCGGACTGAACGTGACCCTGCTGAAACTGGACCCGTATATCAATGTTGACCCGGGCACCATGAGCCCGTTCCAGCATGGCGAGGTTTACGTGACCGAGGACGGTGCGGAAACCGACCTGGACCTGGGCCATTACGAGCGGTTTGTCCGCACCCGCATGTCAAAACGCAATAATTTCACCACCGGCAGGATCTACCAGAATGTCATCCAGAAGGAACGGCGCGGTGATTACCTGGGCGGTACCGTACAGGTCATTCCCCATATAACAGACGAGATCAAGCGTTGCATCCTGGAAGGCGCCGGGGAGACGGACGTGGCCATGGTCGAGATAGGCGGCACGGTGGGCGATATAGAGTCCCAGCCGTTCCTGGAGGCCATCCGGCAAATGCGCATGGAACTGGGCGCCGGCCAATGCGTGTTCATTCACCTCACCCTGGTCCCCTATATCGAGACGGTCGGTGAAATCAAAACCAAGCCGACCCAGCACTCCGTCAAGGAATTGCGCTCTATCGGTATCCAGCCGGATGTCCTGATTTGCCGCACCGATCGTGCTTTGCCGGACAACGAGCGCAGCAAGATAGCCCTGTTTACCAACGTGGATGAGCGCGCCATCATATCTGCCGTCGACGTCGATAACCTGTTCAAAATCCCGCGCCTGTTCCACGAACAGGGGCTGGACGACATCGTGGTAAACAAGTTTGGCATTAGCACCCGGGATACGGATTTATCCGAATGGGATGCTGTCGTTCACGCCATGGAACACCCGATCGGAGCGGTCAACGTTGCGATGGTCGGCAAATACACCGGGTTGACGGATTCCTACAAGTCCCTGTCCGAGGCGCTGATCCACGCCGGGATACATACGCGCACGACTATCGATATCCATTACGTTGATTCCGAGGATATCGAGCAGGACGGTTTTGCCGCGCTGGAAGGTATGGACGCCATCCTGGTGCCTGGCGGTTTCGGCGACAGGGGGATCGAAGGCAAGATTGCCGCGGCGAACTACGCCAGGGAAAACCATGTGCCTTACCTGGGGATCTGCCTGGGCATGCAGGTGGCCGTCATCGGGTTTGCCAGGTACGTGGCCGGTCTGCACGGCGCCGACAGTACGGAATTCGTTCCGGCAACGCCGCACCCCGTGATTGCCTTGATCACGGAATGGCTGAACGCCGATGGTGTCACCGAGACACGCGATGAGGATTCCGACCTGGGCGGCACCATGAGGCTGGGCGGGCAGGAATGCCGATTGCTTGCCGATACCCTGGTCAGGGACCTGTACGGCGGCGATATAATCCTGGAGAGGCACCGGCACCGCTACGAGTTCAACAATAATTACCGGACCAGGCTGGAACAGCACGGGTTGAAGGTTGCGGGTATTTCCATGGATGAAAAGCTGGTGGAAATTGTCGAGTTGTCCAATCATCCCTGGTTTGTCGGCTGCCAGTTTCACCCCGAGTTCAATTCCACGCCGAGGGACGGACACCCGTTGTTTACCGGGTTCATCAATGCCGCCCTGTCGCGCCAGGTTGAATTGACCAGGAAAGTCAAAAATGCGGTTATGTGACTTTGAGGCGGGTGCAGACCTGCCGTTGTTCCTCATTGCCGGACCCTGTGTAATCGAATCGGAACAACTGGCACTGGATACGGCCGGTTCCCTGCGGGATATCAGCGCACAACTGTCGCTTCCTTTTATCTATAAATCCTCATTTGACAAGGCCAACCGCAGTTCCGGCGACAGTTATCGCGGTCCGGGGCTGGAACGGGGATTGCACATCCTGCAGAAAGTGAAGGACGAGATTGGCGTGCCGGTATTGACCGACGTGCACGAGGATACGCCGCTGGACGAGGTGGCCGCGGTCGCCGATGTCCTGCAGACCCCGGCATTTCTCTGCCGGCAGACGAATTTCATCCGTAATGTCGCTGCCTGCGGGTTGCCTGTGAATATCAAAAAAGGCCAGTTCCTTGCGCCCTGGGACATGGTGCAGGTGGTGGAGAAGGCCCGCGCAACGGGAAATGAGCGGCTGCTGGTGTGTGAGCGCGGCGCCAGTTTCGGCTATAACAACCTCATCACCGACATGCGCGCACTGGTCATCCTGCGGGAAACGGGCTGTCCCGTGGTGTTTGACGCCACGCACTCGGTACAGTTGCCGGGCGCCCGGGGCGGCCAATCGGGCGGTCAGCGGGAGTTTGTGCCGGCCCTGTCCCGGGCCGCGGTGGCCGTGGGCGTGGCCGGGGTATTCATGGAGACCCATCCCAACCCTGACGCGGCCCTGAGCGACGGCGCCAATTCCGTACCCTTGCATGACATGCCGGCATTGCTGGAAACGCTGGTCGACCTGGACCGTTACGTTAAAGCGAAACCCGCATAATGTCCGAAATTACCCGGATTCAAGCTACCGAAGTCCTGGATTCCAGGGGGAATCCGACCGTTCAGGCGGAAGTTGAAACGGCGCGGGGCAACACCGGCAGCGCCATGGCGCCGTCCGGGGCGTCGACCGGTTCGCGGGAGGCGCTTGAATTAAGAGATGGCGACACCGGCCGCTACCGCGGCAAGGGCGTGTTGCAGGCCGTCAGCAACATTGAGAAAATACTGGCCCCGGAGCTGATCGGTATGGACGCCTGCGACCAGGCCGCTATCGACCGGGCGATGCTGGAACTTGACGGTACCGAACACAAGAGCAGGCTGGGCGCCAACTCGATACTGGCGGTCTCCATGGCCGCAGCCCATGCCGCCGCGGCCGATGAACGCCTCCCGCTGTACCGCTACCTGGGGGGTGACGGCAGTTTTGACATGCCGGTGCCGATGATGAATATCATCAACGGCGGCGCCCATGCGGATAACAGCGTCGATATGCAGGAATTCATGATCCTGCCGGTAGGCGCAGCGAGCCTGGCCGAGGCAGTGCGTTACGGCGCCGAGATATTTCATGCGCTCAAATTGGTGTTGTCCGGTCGCGGGCTCAACACCGCGGTGGGAGATGAAGGCGGGTTTGCCCCGGATCTTGATTCCAACGAGGCGGCCCTGGAAGTCATTATGCGCGCGATCGAGACAGCCGGCTACGTCCCCGGCGCGGACATCATGCTCGGTCTCGATATCGCCAGCACCGAGTTTTACCGGGACGGCAGGTACGTGCTCGCATCGGAAGACAAATCCCTGGGCGCTGACGAATTTCTCGATTACCTGGCGCCCTGGGTGGACAATTACCCGATAATCTCCATAGAAGACGGGATGGACGAGAACGACTGGGACGGCTGGCAGGCGTTAACGGACCGGTTCGGGGACCGTGTACAACTCGTGGGTGACGACCTGTTCGTCACCAATACAGCCATCCTGCAACGGGGGATCGCGGCAAGGGGTGGCAAACTCAATCCTGATCAAGGTCAACCAGATCGGCACCCTGACAGAGACCCTGGCTGCGATTGATATGGCGCGCAAGGCGGGCTACACCACGGTGATATCCCCACCGTTCCGGTGAGACGGAAGACACCACTATTGCCGACCTGGCAGTGGCGACGTCGGCCCGGCAGATTAAAACCGGTTCCCTGTCGCGCTCGGACCGGGTGGCCAAGTACAACCGCCTGATCAGGATAGAGAAGGAGCTGGGCAGTGATGCCGTCTACCCGGGAAGGGATGCGTTTACGAACCTGGCAAAACAGGCGACCGGTGGCTAGGCCGCGTAGAAATAACGGGGGAGTTCCCGCTTTCCGGATGAGATG
>CBDBPJ010000001.1:0-1292029 GCA_965208655.1 Gammaproteobacteria bacterium | reverse complement strand
CGACAGCGTGTTTTACAACGGCCGGATCTACACCGTAGATGCTGAGCAACCCTGGGCGCAGGCGCTTGCCGTCAAAGGCGCGCGGCTGGTTTATGTGGGGGATGACGAAACCGTCAAACAATACGTGGGGGAGGCCACCCGGGTTGTCGACCTGCAGGGACAAATGGTCATGCCCGGGATCCACGACGCCCACACCCACCTGCTGTGGGCTGCCCAGCACCTGAACTACGGCTGCAAGTTCCCTTCGGATACCGCCCTGGACGAGATGCTGGCGCTACTCAGGAAATGCGCGGCAGGCCTCCCGGAAGGCGAATGGCTGGTTGCCGGCCTGTTTCAGTTTCACCAGTTCCCGGACAACAAGCCGCACAGGTCGCACCTCGATAAGGTCTTCCCGGATACACCGGTCTACCTGCGCGAGGGTTCGTTTCACCATGCCTTGCTTAATACCAGGGCGCTGGAACTGGCCGGTATCGACGAGAATACGGCAGCGCCGTACGGCGGGGAAATCCCCAGGGATGCAGACGGCAACCTCACCGGGGAACTGGTCGAAACCGCAACGGAGCTGGCAGAGCGGTTCCTGCCTGTAATGCCGCCGGAACAAGACCTGGCCGCCATGCGCTGGGCTGTCGATATCAATAACCAATACGGCATCACATCGGTCCAGGAAGCAGGATCGCACCTGCCCACGTTGACGGCGCTTGCCGCCCTGGAAGCGGAAGGGGGATTGACGTTACAAGTTGCGGCTTACCTGATCTGGGGCAGCCCGCAGTTCGGCTTGGTGAGTAATGAGGGACTGGAACAACTGATCGAACAGCGCCGGCAATATGCCTCTGAGCACGTCGACGTGGATTTCATCAAGATCTGGGTGGACGGGTCGCCGACTCCGCCCTATTTTACGCAGTCGGATGTATTTACGGACAACAACCAAATCGAGTTTGAGCGGGTGCTTTTCCCTGTTCAGATGTTGAACGACGCGGTCACACGTTTTGATCGTATGGGCCTGTCGGTCAAGTTGCACGTGGCGGGAGACGGCGCGGCGCGGGCTGCGCTTGACGCCATAGAAGCAGCCCGCAAGGCTAACCCCGACTCGAAAACCAGGCATGAACTGGGACATACCAATCTCGTTACGGCCGCAGACATGCCGAGATTTGCCGCACTGAATGCAACTGCCGAAATGTCCCCGTCCGTGTGGCACCTGTACGGGCGCTTGCTTGGCGACCCGCCGCGTGATGCCTGGGAATTCAGGACCTTGCACAACCACGGCGCGCGCCTGACGGTGGGGACTGACTGGGTGGTGACGCCCACTCCAAACCTGTTCCCGGCCCTGGAAGGCATGCTGGACCGGGGGGATGAATCCATCGAATTACCCGTAGCATTGCAGGCCATGACCTTGAACGGCGCCTACGCGACAGGCCGTGATGCATCAAGAGGTTCCCTGCAGGCAGGTAAATACGCCAATTTCATCGTGCTGGACCGGAACCTGTTCGATATACCCATGGAAGAGATCAGTGATACGCGCGTCTTGAGAACGGTATTCGAAGGACGCACGGTTTACTCCGCAGATGAGGAAACCAGCATTGACTAGCACTCTTTGTGCCCGACTTCCATTCAAGAAATGAAGAGAGGCCGGTTACCATAAAACGCTTTTTTACCTGGATTATCATGGCGCTTGCTGCTGTTCCTGTCAGCGGTTGCATGGACACCCCCGGCCCGATACCGCGCGCAGGGGCGCCAATGCTCACCGAGGAGCATGCACAGCTGCGCGCCGCGCGCATCAGCGAGGTAGCGTACGACCTGGAGTTCCAACTGGATGGTGAGGCGCCGGAATACACCGGGAATGTTACGATTGCTTTCAGGCTCAAAGACCTGCGAGAGGATTTGACCGTTGATTTCGTCGGCGGCACGGTCTCGGGCGTACAAATAAACGGCAATATCCATCGTGTATCTCCTGCTGGGCAAGGTGACGGCGCCAGGGGTGAGACAGCGGTGCCTTACAACGGCTTCTTTCTCAGCCTGCCTGCGGGGTCGTTACGCGAGGGCATGAATGCGGTCGACATCGCATTCAGCCATCCTTACAGCAGCGACGGCAGCGGCCTGTACCGCTTCAGGGACCCGGTTGACGGTCGCGACTATCTTTATACCGACTTTGAGCCTTACGACCAGAACCGCTTGTTTCCATCATTCGATCAGCCTGATTTGAAGGCGCGCTACTCGACCAGGGTGACCGTACCGGCCGGTTGGCAGGTTATTTCCATTGTCGGCGAATCCGGCGTAACGGACCAGGGTGGCATGAAACTCTGGACCTTCCCGCAGTCTGCGCCGATCAGCACCTACATCTATGCGCTTCACGCAGGCGATTACCAGCGTTGGGAGTCAACTGCCGGGGATATCCCGTTGCGGCTGTTCGCGCGCGCATCCATGGCGGAGTATGTGCATCCCGAGGACTGGTTCGTCCCGACACGGCAGGGCTTTGATTTCTTCCAGCGCTACTTCGGCAGCCCTTATCCGTTCGGCAAGTACGACCAGGTCATCGTACCGCACTTCAACGCAGGGGCCATGGAGAATGTCGGGGCTGTCACCTTCACCGAACGGTTGCTGCGCCGGGGCACCGTCACCAGGGCCGACCGGCGTTCCCTGGCGAGCATAATCCTGCACGAAATGGCGCACATGTGGTTCGGAAACCTGGTTACCATGGAATGGTGGAACGGTCTCTGGCTGAACGAATCATTCGCCACGTTCATGGCCACGCTGGCCATGGTGGAGGCCACCGAATTCACGGAGGGCAGGCTCGATGCATTCCGCCGGACCACCTATGCCTACCGCGCCGACGAGCGCGATACCACGCACCCTATCGAACTGCCGGTGCCCGATACCGACGCTGCGTTCGCGAATTTCGACGCCATCACCTACAACAAGGGTGCGGCGACCTTGTCCCAGCTCAACTACCTGGTGGGGCCTGACGTATTCCGGCGCGGCGTGAGCGAGTACCTGGCGTCCCATGCCTACGGCAACACGACGATCGGCGACTTCCTGGGAGCCATCTCCAGGGCGGCAGGACAGGATTTGACAGGCTGGTCGGCAGACTGGTTGCACGAGCCGGGCACAAACGGCATCGAGGTGGAATTCGGTTGCGAGGACGGCATCATTGCTTTACTGGAACTCAACCAGAGCGCGCCGCCGTCCTGGCCGACCTTGCGTACCCACCGGACACAACTGGGCCTTTACGACTTCGATAATGGAAACGTCGGCATACGCCTGATACCGGTCACGTACTCGGGTGAACGCACCGAAGTATCCGTGGCGCCCGGTGAGCGTTGTCCTGATGTAATCTACGCGAATCACGGTGACTGGGACTTTGCCAGGGTAGACCTCGATGCTGAAGACCTGGTCACACTACGCGAACACCTTAACGACTTTGATGACGCCTTGCTCCGGTCGATGCTCTGGCAGGGTGTGTACGAGATGGTCCTGTACCAGCGCATGAGCCCGCAGGACTTCATCGATTTCGCACTGGCCAACCTGGGTCGTGAAGCGGTCGATGATGTCGCGCGGCTGGCGTTGCGCGCCCTGCAGAGTGCCTGGTCCTACCTGCAACGGCTTGAGCAAAACAATGGGGTGCGCACGGAGGTGGCCGTACGAATCGAGGAATCCCTGTGGCAGTCCTTTCACGACAGCGATCCCGGCAGTGACAGGCAACTCCTCATGTTTGACAATTATGTAACAGCAGCGGCAAGCAACCCGGGCCTGGAACACCTGGCCGGGTTATTTGCAGGACCTTCACTGCCGAAAGGCTTCGTGTTCGACCAGGACCGTCGCTGGAACGTCCTGGAAAGGCTGAGCGGTTTTGATTATCCGGGAGTTGACAGCCTGCTGGATGCGGAACGGCAGCGGGACCGGTCCGACAAGGGCAGGCGCCAGGCGCTGTCCGTGGTCGCGGCAAGACCGGATCCCGGTGAACAGCGCCGCCTGATGCAGCAGTTGCTCGATCCTGCCTCCGGGCTGAGCGTGGCCGATGCGCGCGCCGGCGCAGGCGGGCTGTTTCCAGTGCACCAGCAAAAGTTACAACTACAGGTAGTCGGTGAGGTCTTCGACCGGTTGCAATTCGTCAGCGACAACATTGACCCCGGTTACTTCAGGTCGATCACCGGCGGTCTGCTTGGCGTGATTTGCGACGAGAACTATCTTACGCAGCTTGAACAGGCCGTAAGCCGATCGGATACCCTTCATCCATTGCTGCGCAAACGCCTGCTCGACATGCGTTTCGACGTAAAGCGCTGCCTGGCGATAGGCGCGGCATCCGCTATGGGTCTGTAACCATGGTTATGGTTCGGTGAGTTCACTTGAAACCGGCCGATGATGCCGATGGTATGCTGCGTCACGCAGTTCGGGAGTCAGACCATACACCGTACCGGCAGCCTCGGGGCTGATCAACTCATCAGCGATCTCATTACGCACCAGTTCCCGGTCGCGTTCAAGCGGATTGCCTACACCGCCGCCGCCGGGCATTTCCAGGATCAAATGTTCACCTGCCGGGATTAACTGCTGCCCTTTGGCCTTGAGTATTGTGCCGCCGCTGGTATACAGTTTTCCCGCTTTACCTGCCTGTCCGTGATTACGTCCTTGAGCAGGGTTTTGCACACGTTCAAACATGGCTGACAGGGAAAACGCTTCATCATTTATATGAGCGTATTCCATTACCTGCCCAAGACCCCCGCGATATTTACCGGCTCCACCGGAATCGACCAGCAGTTCCTTGCGCCAGATAACGACTGGCGATACGGCTTCAGTGACTTCAACCGGCGTACAACGAACACCCGAGGGGAAACCGGTGGCGGAAAGGCCGTCGACCTCCGGGCGTGCGCCCATGCCGCCGGCATGGGCATTGACCAGGCTGAAAGACGACGAATC
Organism: Gammaproteobacteria bacterium; assembly: GCA_965208655.1. GTDB lineage: Bacteria > Pseudomonadota > Gammaproteobacteria > Eutrophobiales > Eutrophobiaceae > JAAXHV01. The sequence continues at coordinate 1,287,121 of CBDBPJ010000001.1, read as the reverse complement.
GGAGCCTCCATATAACATCGGCCCCCAGATACAGGATGCGCTTTCTGCAGGAACCTTGTCCGGGATCACCTGGTGCAGGCAGCCGAACAGAAGATCCGGAAGCAGGTGGCCTATGCTGCCCCTGGCAGATACAGGCGCCGGCCTGACTGCATTGAGCAGACAGCCCGCAGGTGCGCTTACCTTGATCGTTGCAAGTGAGCCGGCATTGTTGGGGATGCCGGCGCCGATCAGGCAACGGATCCCATAACAGACATAGGCGCTGGTGTAGGGGAGCGGTACGTTGATGCCATAGGCGGACGCGGGCGAACTTCCGCTGAGGTCCACACAGATATGGTCCGGGTGAATGTGCATGGCGGCGGCAAGCGTCAATGGTTGTTCATAACCGTCTATCCGTATCCGGTGGGTGTACCTGCCCCCGGGCAGAGCCCTGATGGCTTCCTGCATGGCTGTTCCTGATTGTTTGATTATCCAGTCGGCCAGTTGAGCAAGAGAATCCAGTCGAAACTCGCGTAACATTTCACAAAGACGTTGTGCCCCGCGTTGATTACAGGCAACAAGAGAATACAGGTCGCCCTCGACCAGCAGGGGTTCACGCACATTGGCCCGGATGATGGACATGAGAGTATCGTTCAATTCGCCGGCATGAATTAAATGTGAAATGGGGATGCATATCCCTTCTTCAAACACTTCCCGAGCATCAGCGCCGAAACCTCGCCCGCCTATATCCACCACATGACAGGTGGCGGCGAAGAGCGCCACTGTCCGGCTATTGAAAAAACAGGGCGTCACCACGGTGAAGTCATGCAAGTGGCCCGTGGCAAGCCAGGGATCATTGGTAATAAAACATCGCCTTCACGCATGCTGCCGACCGGAAAGCGTTCGATAAAATGCAGTACGGACTGCGCCATTGCGTTGACATGTCCTGGCGTGCCGGTGACTGCCTGCGCCAGCATCCGGCCTGAGGTGTCGAAAACGCCTGCGGACAGGTCTCCTGCCTCCCGCACGGCGCTGCTGAACGCAGTGCGGATAATGGTTTGCGCCTGCTCTTCAACGATGGCCAGAAGCCGGTCCCACATGATCTGAAGGTCTATAATGTGCAATTCATTATCCGTCCTGCTCATGATGTCAACCTCTCTCCATGATGATATCCAGCCGATCATTGACTCCGGCCCGCATGGTATCCGGCACCAGGGTTGCTGTCTGTTCTTCCCGGATGATGGCCGGACCTTTGAACGTGTGTCCGGGCTGTAACCCGTTGCGTTGGTAGCAGGCAACTTCAACATGGCGCCGGCCTTTATCAACGCAGATACACTGTGTCTTCCGGGTTTCAATTGGCCTGGATTCCGGACCGGTCAGCTGCTTTGAATCGGCAGATGAGGGTTCACCGACCTGCACCACCAATGTGACCAGTTCAATATCGACCCCGGGAATAAGACGGCCATACTGTAACCTGTATTGATCTTCAAAGGCGTTACGGAGGGTTGCAACATCATTTGGAGCAGTACCATCCAGGACCGTATCCACTTCATGTCCCTGCCCGGAATAACGCATGGTAGCCTTGACGGATCGCTGCAGGTCCGCGCCGGGTTTTGCCATGTGGACCAGTGCCGCGGCGTCCTCTGTCATGGTTTCTATTTTGTCCTGAAGCTCCCGGGTATTTATTTCGTGCAGCGGCACAACCCAGCTCTGTGTCTGTTCAAAACTGACCGGGGCAAGGAGAAAACCTACGGCAGATCCGACCCCGGCAAGATGTGGAATGATAATGCGCCTGATACCGAGCTTGTCCGCCACCGCTCCCGCGTGCAAAGGGGCGCCGCCGCCAAAGGCTACCAGGGTATATTGAGCGATGTCGCGGCCGGTCTCTATCGCATGTACCCTTGCGGCGTTCGCCATGGCTTCATTGACTACATCATTTATACCTGCTGCAGCCTCGGTCGTATCGAGTTGAAGCATGGTGGCAACGCGTTCCTGCACCGCACTGAACGCCGCTTCCCGTGAGAGTGTAATCTGGTCCCGCGGCAAAATCCGCCGCGCTGATGTGGCCGAGCAATAAATCGGCATCGGTGACGGTGGCTTCATCACCGCCGCGCGCATAACAGGCAGGTCCCGGTTCCGAGCCGGCGCTCTGCGGACCGACACGCAGTCGCCGTAATTCATCGATTACCGCTATGGAGCCACCGCCTGCGCCGATTTCCACCATCTCGATAGCCGGTATACGTAACGGTATGCCGCTGCCCTTGATGTAGCGATACAGCCGATCCACTTCAAGCCTCCCAGATTGCCGCGGCTGACCTTTTTCGATGAGACAGAGTTTGGCGGTAGTACCGCCCATGTCAAACGACACAACCTTATCGATGTGCGCCTTGCGAGCAATATTTGCGGCCAGGATGGAGCCGCCTGCGGGACCTGACTCTACCAATCTCACCGGGTAACGGCTGGCGGTCTCCACCGTTGTCAATCCGCCGCTGGACATGACCATGAGCAACGGACAGTCAAACCCCCGGCGCTTCAGGCCTGTTTTCAAGAGCAGCGAGGTAACCGCCCACCAGGGGTTGCATGTAAGCATTGGCGACGGCCGTCGACAGGCGATCATATTCCCGTATCTGCGGAGTAATTTCTGAAGAAAGACTGATAAACAGACCAGGCAAGGCTTCTCGCAATATTTCCGCCACGCGTTGTTCATGAATCGGAGTTGGCCGTAAGAGTGTAACAAGCCGACAGCAACACTCCCGATACGCTCAGCCTTGATTTTATCGATGAACCGGTTCGACGCTCGCCTCGTCGAGAGGCAGTAAAATGTTACCTTTTGCGCCCATTCGTTCCCTGACTGGCCAGCGGTATCGTCTTGGCACCAGTGCAGGCGCTTTTCGTATGGCCAGGTCATATTGATCGAAGCGGTTCTCGTAAGCTGTCTCCAGGGCGTCTCGATGTCCTTCAGTCACCAGCAGCGCAGTGCGCGCGCCCCGCCGTTCAATAATGATGTTGGCGCCCAGGGTGGTGCCGTGGATGACGCAATCCACTGCCTCCGGTTCAATTCCGGACTGTTCCAGCAAGCGGCTTGCCGCAGCAATAACGGCAGTGGTGGGGTCACCGTGTGTGGTGAGTTGTTTCGTACTGATGAGTCCGCCCGGACCGTCCAGAACCACGTCGGTAAAGGTGCCGCCGATATCCACTGCAAGGCGGATCTGACTGGCTGTCTCGCCCATCGCTCGTATTCCTGCGAGGCCTTATTTTATGGCAATGGGATTAGCCGGCGAACCGGTGCCGCCGAATATTTTCAGGGGCGAGGCAATAAAACATGCAGTCGTAACGCCGGTCGGTTGCGCAGTCCTCGGCAAGTTCCTCCAGGTGCATTATTTCACCAAACAGCATGCCCTGGTCGCGGATCAATGCCCGGTGCAGCGGAAAGTGGGTTCCGGTCGTGGATGAAAAAGTCTGTTCATTACCGAGGGTATCGGTGCACAGGGCCGGTATTTCCATATCATAAAACCACTGTACCAGTTCTTTCTCGTAGGTGAGGCCCGGCTCAACAAGGTTGAAACTGCGATCCGGTTTATCCACGTCGTCACCGTAAAATTCATCGATGCGACCGGCAAAGAAAACGTTAAGCCAGCCCGTCCGTATCAGCAGGATGTCGCGTTTTTCAATCCGGCTGCCCTGCTGTTCAAGACAGGAGCGTAACTCTTCAAAGCTGATATGGTAGCCGGCTTCCAGGTGAGGCAATTGTTTATGGCGGGCCAGGTCGGCAAGTACGGCCCGGCCTACCACGCCGTGTTCCGCCACGGGCCTGATGCTGCAACGCTGCAAGCCGCCTTTGGTACTGTTTGCATCATAACCGTTGTAAAGTTTATCGTCGTACCAGACATGCCCAAGTGCGTCGAAGTGCGTGGTGCCATGCAGGGGCAGTGACACCATGTCTTCACTGGACTCGCCGCCGCCACAGCATTTGAGCCGGGTTATCTTACCGGCTTCATAATGACCTTTATCGCGCAACATGAAGCGTTGGGGCTGGATGCGTCCCGGCGCAACCGGATCGCCTTTGTCCGTACATACATCTATTCCCAGGGTAAAGGTCCGGCCCTTGCGAACGGAGCCGACAGCGCGCAATACCTGTTCCTGGTCCAGGTAGCGGACTGCACCGGTATCATCATCCTCTCCCCATTTACCCCAGTTACTTGGCGTCTCTTTCAATAATTCCGTCATGCTGATTTCAGACATCGGTCGAAGCCTCCCGTTATGTATGTTGACAGGGGTCAGGCAGAGCTTGCGCCGTTTTCCCGTTCAGGGTAAGCATCCATCAGTAAAACAAGGAACGTGGCGATACCCATCAGGACTGCCATGCCGCCCAATATTAGCGTGTAAGAGCCCAGGGCATCAAATCCGGCGCCCATTAACCAGGGTCCCACGACCCCGCCAAGCATATGCAAGGTCAGGAGCACACCGTAGATGCTGCCGAAGTGAAGGGTGCCGAAGTACCGTCCCACCATGTAGCCCAGAGCGTCACCCTCACCACCCCAGGCAAAGCCGAGCAAGGCAGCGCATGCTACCAGGGTATAACCACCGGCTCCCGACCATAAAAGCACGAATATCATGATGCCGGCGCTCCACAGGCAGGCAATCAGCCGGGGGGCAAAAAAACGGTCGAGCAACACCCCGGTCAGCAAACGGCCCAGGAACTGGGACAACCCGAAGGCGGAGGCGGCCAGCGCGGCGGTTTGTGCCGAGAGTCCGCGATCCGTCAGCAAGGGCACCATGTGAATCAGGAAACCCAGCAGGGTGGTTGAGCCCAGGAAAAAAGCGCTGCCGATCAACCAGAAATCCCTTGACGACAGGGCCTGGGATAACTCCATTCCATGGTCATCAGGGCAGGGTGCAGGCGCCCCTCCGGCAGTACTGGCGTCCCGGTATGTCTCACTCAAACACAGGCAGACCAGGGGCAGGGTAATAAATAACACCGTTATACCGATTATGGCATAAGCTTGCCGCCAGCCGAATGCCACAATCAGCATGAAGGCCAGGTAAGGCAATATGAACTGTCCCAATCCGGTGCCGGAGTTGGCAATGCCCAGTGCAAGGCCGCGATGCTGCACAAACGAACGGGTGATGACCTTGAAGTAAGGCAGTGTGGAGGTGCCGCCGGCAACCAGTCCGATAACGATAAATACCGCATAAAACCGGTAAAGCTCATCGTCGATAAAATAAAAGGTGAGCAGGCTTAACGCAAAAACGAACACACAGGGAATTATGACGCGGCGACTACCAAGCCGGTCCACCAGGCGGCCTATGACAGGCAGTCCGATTACCGTGAACAGCAGAAAGATGGAAAAAGCGCGGGAGATCTGGCCGCGGCTCCAATCCGTCTCCTGCAGTATGTTTTCAAAAAAGACACTGAAAGTACTGCCGATCACCACCATAATGCTCAGCATGAGACCGAGCCAGGCGCCGGCAAGGTTCAAATTGCGGATATTGTTATCCAGGAAACACCATTCCGTACGGTTCCGTAACCGCCTTTTGTAATCGGCAGAAAAATGTCCATCTCCATCATGTTATCATCTCCCGGTGAGGTCCCGGATCTGGTTGTTGTTATCAGTAAAGTCTACCATACACGTGGTTGACCGATTAGCCGGAAAACGATACCCGATAATGAAATAATAATGCCTGAAAATACAGAGATCATAAAAAGCAATTGCCCGCGCGACTGTTATGACGGCTGCGGCATCAACATTGAAAAGACAGGTGGCCGCATCAGCAGGGTCATGGGGGATGAGACCCACCCGGTTTCCCGCGGCCGTTTGTGCAACAAGTGCGCCATCGCCTATAACGGTGTCTGGCAGGATGGAAACGAACGGCTGCTGCACCCACTCAAGCGCACCGGAGCAAAGGGGGAAGGACAGTTTGAACGCATCAGCTGGGTTGAGGCGGTCGATACAATTACAGACCGGTTAAAAACCGATGTTGCCGGTTCCGGTCCGGAATCGGTCATCCATACCCACTATTCCGGGACGCTGTCGCTGATCGCCTTGTTGTTCCCCATGCGCTTTTTTCTGAAACTGGGCGCATCGGAGGTTGACCCGGACAGTATCTGCAACGCTGCCGGCCATGCCGCGCTGTCGCTGTTGTACGGTGAATCCCACGTCGGCTTCGACCCTCGCACTATAAGGGATTCAAACTGCGTTCTTGTCTGGGGCGCCAACCCGTCGCACTCGGGCCCCCACAGCCATAAACACTGGTTTGCCGCATCCGGTGCGAAAAAAATCGTGGTCGATCCGTTACGCACGAAGACAGCCCGGGATGCGGATTATCACTTGCAGCTTCGTCCCGGCACGGACGCGGCCCTGGCGTACAGCCTGCTGCACGTGATGCAACGGGAAGGCCTGTTCGATGACGGCTTTATCAGCCGGCATACGCTCGGAAGCGAAGAATTGTTGCCTGTTATCAGTCGTTGTACCCCGGAGTGGGGCGAACAGGAAACGGGAGTGCCGGCGGCGCTGATTGAAACAGCAGCGAGATGTTATGCAACGGGGCCTTCGCTGTTATGGCTGGGGCAAGGTTTTCAACGGCAGGTAAACGGCGGCAACTGCATGCGTGCAGTGGGTCTGTTGCCGGCCTTCACGGGAAACATAGGTAAAGCGGGAGCGGGATTTACCTACGTGACCATCACCCCGGCCCTTGCCGGGCTGGATTTCGACGCCATGGCCGGCGCGCAACTTGCCTCTGACGAACCCGAATCGGTCAGCCACATGGACTTTGCGGAGCAACTATCTAACCCGGACAAATTTAAAACCCTGTTTGTCTGGAACACCAACCCGGTAGCCTCGACACCCAACCAGTTCCGGTTACGCCGGGCCTTGCAACGGGAAGACCTGTTTACGGTGGTGATCGACTGTTTCCAGACGGATTCGGCCGATTACGCGGATATCGTCCTGCCGGCAGCCAGCTTCCTAGAATTCGACGACCTGACCTTCAGCTATTTTCACTACAACATCGGCGTGCAGTCCAGGGCCGCTGAACCCATGGGTGAGGCATTACCTAACCAGGAAATTTTCCGGCGCCTGGCAAAAGGCATGGGTTACACGGAAAAAGAACTGTTCGAAACAGATGAGGACCTGATCACCTCCATGCTGGAGCAGATGGGAGTGGAGGGTGGTTTCAGGGAATTCCAGCAACTAGGCTGGCAACCAATCAGCGCCGAACCGAAAATCCCCTGGGCCGACCTGCAGTTTCCGACGCCGAGCCGCAGGATAGAACTGGCCTCACCTACTGCGGAAGAGCAGGGACTACCCCGGGTTCCACAGGCAATAACGGATCAGATGTCAAATGGGGAGCAGTTCCGGCTGATAACCCCGGCGTCTGACTACCGGATGAATGATTCCTATGCCAATGATCCGAAACTGGCCCGTAACGCCGGCGAACCGGAGGTATACATCCATCCGCAGGATGCCGGGCGACTCGGGATTGGTAACGGCGCGACGGTTACACTGAGCAATGACAGCGGCAGCTTGGAGTTGACCGCGACCATCGATGATATTTCAATGCCCGGTGTTATCGTGTCTTACAAGGGCAGGTGGCCGAAGCAGGAAAAGGAACGGAAAAACGTAAACGCACTGCACACAGGGCAGAAAGCGGACATGGCGGGGAGCACCAGTGTGCATAGCACGATGGTAAAAATTAATCTCTGTACCACACTATCGGAATGATGCTTCAACCCGGGCCGTCAATCCAGGCGAGTAACAGCCGGTCGCCAAGCATCGGAAAGGACTCGAACTCCCCTATGCATCTCTATTTGTGATTACCTGTTGGACAAGAAACAACTTTACAAGTGAGCGGGCGTAATATATATACTATATATACGATATATACAAACAGGTGCACGTAATGGAAACACAGGTTATTGTTCGTATCGACTCGCGGCTTAAACAGCAGGCTGCGGGTCTGGCCAAGGCAGAAGGTAAAAATGTAAGTCTTGTAATCCGGGAGTTGCTTGAAAAATATGTAAGAGACCGGGACATGTCATTGTATATTGATGATCTGTGGGTGCGTATAGGTAACAGTTTGAAAAATGCAGGGAAGACACAAAATGATGTGGAACAGGCTATCAGGGATGTGAGGAAGCACTCTTGACAAGGGTAGTGATTGATACAAATATTTTTGTATCTTCATTTTTTGGCGGGAAACCGAAAAAGGTCATTGACTTATGGAAACAGGGTCAAATCACGATTTGTTTATCCCAGCATATTATTGAAGAGTACATTGACGTCCTGATGAGGCTGGGTCTGCAAAATGAACAGCAGATTGAAGCGCTTCTGGACGTCTTTACAAGGAATTATCATTCCGTCTATACAGCACAGACACCGGAGTTAGGCGCAGTCGTCAAAAATGATCCGGATGATGAAAAATTTGTGGAATGTGCGGTAGCATTGCAGGCAGAGTATATTATTTCAGGAGACAAGGCGTTACTCGAAGTCGGGAAATACATGAATGTTTCAATCCTGCCACCTGCGGATTTTCTGAAAGAACCGTGGCTCACAGTATGAAATGAAAAGAACCGGTTTACTGCTTTTGCTCGTGTCATCCTGCTCAATACCACATGAAATATCCTTAAAGACAGGGGTGTTACAGCAGGCAGGCTTTCAGTTTTTGCAGGTCATGATGGCGGCTGGGGATATCATCGCGGTCCGCCGCGAGCCGGAGGTCCCGCAGTTTCTCCAGCGCATCCAGTAGCACCGGCAAGGGCGGCCCGCTGGCGGTGATATTGACCAGGCCGTCTTCGGGTAAGTTTGCTGCCGGTCCGGCGATAAACTTCTCTACCAGTTTATCGTGGTGCGAAGCGGCTGATTGTCCATGTATATCAACTACTTTTAAATAACTATTAAGGTTATTTATAAACCATTCTTTGTCACTGTTATCATCCATTTCTTCCAGGAACTGGTCCATGAAGCTTTTGCGCCGCATGCAATCCCGCAATAATTCCTGCTCTACCGGCAACATGAACAGGAATTTATCGATCATGACCTGGGAGTAAGACGGATTGTCCGCACTGCACAGCCCCAGCAACAGGTCGATTATATTGATGCCGGCAAAGTCACCTGCATTTGCGCCGCGATATACGTTGGGACCCACGCGGTAGGGCTTGTAATAGGGGCGGACACTGTTGAAAAAACGGTCGGTATCCAGTTCGTCAAACAAACAATCGTTATACCTGATGACGCCTTCCAGGGCCGATTTGGCATCATCGAACAGGTAGCGGGTCAGCGGATGGGAAATACCCATGGGCAGGATGCGCCTCAGCGCCTCGGATGCGCGCTGGTAAGCAAAGATCCCCAGCGTATTGTAATCAAGAAACAGTATTTCGTCCTTCAGTGAAGTGAACGTGCGGTAAACACCATCTTTTGCAGGATTGGCGATCGACATATGGCCGGTGGCAAAACGCGGCGTTACACCCAGGGTTGTCGCCAGGTGCAAGGCAAGCGCCGACGCTTCAACCAGGGGAGAAGTCGTCTCCCGTGACGGTTCGGTGATCTCGTGCCGGCGGCAGGATGCCATGAAAAAACCGACGCAACCGAGCAGGCTATACTGGTTTTCAAACCCTTCATCGGTATTGCCTTCCTTCAACAGGGGAATGATATGGCTGTTTCCTTCCTCAACCAGGGTTTCCTTGGTTGAATCACCGACACCGATAACGGCCTGGCGGTCTTCCTGGGCAAAATAAGTCTCTTCCAGTTCCGTGTTCATTTCAACGAATGAAGTACGTAACCAGTTGTCGAACAGTTCTACGTTCTTGCTCATTAAATGTCCTGTTGAAAAAAGTACTTTCAACCAAGCAACGCCTGCACGAACTCAGGCATCTTGATAACCGATATTGTCAACGACAAAATCAGCGCTGTCAGCAGTATCAGGTTGCGCGCAGTACTACCGGTATGTTCTCCCATGACGGATTCCCTGTTGATCAGGAAGAGTACGATAAGGTAAACCAGCGGCACCACAATCGCATTGATCCCCATCAGCAGCAGCAGCTTGAACAGGGCAGGGAAGGTCCACAGGGGCGCCAGCAGCGCGGGCAGGATAATGCACACGGCGATCGTGCGCTTGAAACGCCTGTTGTCGCGGGTATGGTGCCAGTCATAACCGAACATATCGAGAATGAAATAGGTGATGACCTCCACCGTAACTATGAAAGTGGTCAGCGCGGCAATGATCATCCCGGCGGAGAACACCATTGGCCCCAGGAATTCAAGCCCCTGGGGAAACGCCCGCAGCAGTATCCTGCTCGCTTCGTGGACCGAATCAATCCCCGCATGGTTGGCCAGCGGGTAAAGGGCAAAGCCGCCGGCGATGATGATGCTCAGGGAACAGGCGCAATAGATGACCCCCAGGTTGATGACGGAACTGCGGAATTCCTGCCGGAGATCCACTGCTCCCTGCTGCCGGTTGTCCGCGCTCATGTAGGGCATGCCCAGCATCGCCGCCGGCGCCAGTACGCTGCCGACGATACCCATGATGACGATGCCGCTGCTGCGCACCATGTCAGTGCCCGGAACGGGCAGGTCTTCAGGCACGCCGGGGACCATTCCTGCCAGGATGGCGGACAGTTCCGTAAAGCCGCGTAGCGCAACGACCAGGAAACAGGCCAGCATAAACAACAGAAATGCGGTCATGAAGCGTTGCATGCGCTGGTAGCCTTCCGAGGTCAGCAGCCAGACAATGCCGGCCGCGAATACCAGGGACACAATCAACTCCGCGGCCATGAAGTTGCTGCCGGCCATCTCCGCTGCCGTTTCCGGCGGATAATACCCGAACATGGACAGTGCGGCGGAGGTCATGACCGACATCTGTCCCATACCGATGAGCAGGTGCACGGGGATATTGATCGCCAGCAGCAGCCAGCCTATGCCGGGATGCAGGTGTTCGCAGATCAGGGAGAACATCCCCTTGTTCTTGTTGAGCAGGCCGATGCGCGCGGCGCTGTCGACCGTTATCACCAGCAGGGGCACGGTCAACAGGACCACCCAGAGCAGCTGGTAACCGAACCAGGCGCCACTGAGTGTCAGCGATGAAGCCGAACCGGCCCCGATGGACGCAGCCGCCATCACCGCGGCGGGTCCTGCAATCCTCTTGAAATTATCTGTGAGTTTCCGCATACGGCTTCATATTCGCATGATCTTGACGAGCATTATGCCACGAAAGCACGCATGCTACCGGGATAGACCGTCCCCGTCATCTTATAAATCAGTAAGGGATTGTTGGGAGAATAACCGGTGAGGGATTTACCCGGCGCATAGAGTTCATTATCCCTTGATCTTTAGACTACTGCATGTTAAAGATTGCATACAGGTATTAATACCAGAAAAACATGAAGGTGATACCATGAATGATTGGAAGGGAATGTATGTCGTCCTGCTGGGGGCAGGATCGGCTGTTCCGGACCCGGTGCGCGGTAATCCGTCCCAGGCGGTGGTAATAGATGGCGAAGTGATGGTTATCGACTGTGGCGAGCGCGCTACAGTCAACCTCGTACGTGCGGGAATCAACCCGCTCGACGTCGGTTATTTGTTCATTACCCACATGCACTGGGACCATATCGTTGATTTCAATTACCTGTTATTCAGTACCTGGAACTGCGGTAAATCCATTCCCATCAAAATCTTCGGACCGACCGGGACGAAACGCATGTGCGACGGGATGCTGGAGGCGCACCATATCGACGTGGAGTTCGTGAAACGTTACATAGAACAATTGCCCGACCACATCACCAACCGCCCGCAGCCGGAACCACCGATTGAAGTGGAGGAGATCCACGAGGGGGTTATCGTCGAGACGGACAAGTTCAAGGTAACCTCACGGGAGATCGTGCACCTGCAGCCGTTGGGATTCGAACGTTCTTCCTACGCCTTCAGGATTGACAGCGATTACGGTTCCGCGGTGTTCAGCGGCGATACTGAGCCTTGCGATGCCATGGTCGAATTGTCCAGCGATGTCGATGTGCTCGTTCACGAGTGTACTTTTCTGGAGGATATCCTGGACTACCGGCAGAACGTGGAAGGGCAAAAAGGCGCGGAAAAAGTTGCATGGACAGGGCATACCGGCCCCCGCGGCGCAGGATGGATCGCGCATCGATCTAACGCAAAAAAGCTGGTTCTGACCCACCTGGGACCGTACGATAGCCCGCCGGCGGCCATCGAAATGGCCTCCATGTACTACGGTGAGCGTCGGGGACCGGAAATCTGGTCACAGATTATGGGTGAAGCCAAGGAAACATTTGCCGGGCCGGTCATCATCGGGGAAGACGCGATGGTCATCCCCGTTAATGACGGTGGTTAATCCAGGCCTGGAGCATGCAGTAAGCAAACCCCAATGGGTATGATAATACTCAGAACGTATATTTCAGCCTGACGTACCATTCCAGGGGCCGGGATGGCGATGCTGCCGTAATACCGGTACCTTCCTGGTCTATGCCGCTGACAATATAGATTTCGTCAAGAAGGTTGGTGCCGCCTACGGTGGCCAACCAATGCCGGTCCACACTCTCCCAGGTCAAACTCATGTTAAGTATGTTATAGGAACCCTGGCGAAGGAGAAGTTCATTCTTGGGTTCCTTGAACTGGCTGCCCTTATGGGACCAGTCGACGCGCAGGTAAGCATGTCCTTGCTCATTATCCATCAGGTCGGCGGTGGTACCCAGGCTGGCATTCCATTCTGGCGCGTTTGCCAAGTCAAGGTCTTTAGTGATGCCGGTAGTATTCGGTGACACACTCAGGTACTTGTGATCCAGCCATCCCAGACTCCCGTTCAGGCGCAACCAATCGTTGACGATGAGTTCCGACTCGACTTCAATTCCCCACAAACGCGCATCACCTGCGTTTTCTATGACTGGTACGCCAAGTCGGCCTGCCGTGCCCAGAATTTGCAGATCGTCATAATTGGTGATAAACCCGGCCAGGTTCAAACGCATACGCCGTTCGAACAACTCGCTTTTTATGCCGATTTCAAACATCTCCACTTCTTCCGGACCAAATGCCGGAATGAGTTCATTTGGTTCTGTAATATCCGTGGTCACGCCGGGGATCACCGGCGGGAAGGCTCGCATGGTGAACCCCCCTGCCTTGAATCCCTGTGAATAGGTAAAATAACCCATGAAGTCGTCATTAAAGTCGTAACTCAGGGTCACCGCGGGCGAGAAATTATCTTCGGTGCCCTGTGCCCAGACCCGGGGCAAAATGGGTGTGCCAATGGCAAGCAGTTCCAATGGCGGGTCTGTTGGCAGTGTCAATATGGAACTTAAAAATTGCCCTGAGGCTCCGTACACTTCATCTATCGGCTGCTCCGGACGGAAACGGATTTTATCGTGCGTAAAGCGCCCACCAAACGTCAAGGCTAGTTCGTCCGTAATTTTGAACGTACCCTGTGCGAAACCCGCGGTACTGGTATTATCGATGGAGCCGCCACTGGTAAACCTGACCGGCGAAAAGTGCACACTGAAATCCTGGCTGCCGGTTTCATTCATCCAGAAAAACCCTGCCAGGTAACTCAAACGCTCATTGAAGGCAGTGCCGCTCAGTTGTAGTTCCTGTGTCACTGTCTCCATCCCAATATCCTGGTCCACCCAATCTATATATCCGCCGCCGTTTGGGGCCAGGTCCTGACCGAGATCCACCTTAGTGTTGCGGTAGGCGGTAATGGACTTGATATTGAAAGAGCCGATATCCCAGTCCAGCGTGAGGTTTAAGCCATAGATGCTCACGTCCGACTGGTTAGGGCCCTGGCTGTAATTCTTTAGCTCATCCAACTCGGTTTGCCATTGCGAATTATAGCAATCGGGATTGCTGAAACGGGCAGGGTCTCCCAATGCTGGGTTACAAGCAGGGACGTCAAACGCGTTATATAAAAAGTTGAGAAAACCATTTGGTCCAGCCTCATTGGCGAGGAGAAGGACCCGCCCTGCTGCTTCTTCATTGGTTTCGGTAATATCAAAACTGGCGGTGGCCAGAAAATCTTCAGTTATGTCCACTTCCGCAACCAGACGGCCGAATAAAGCCTGCTTGCTTCCTTGCCGGCCGCCATCCACCAGCCGTTTGACATGACCGTCCCGATTCTGGCTGGCAGCCGTTAAGCGCAAACGCATACGATCGCTGACGGGACCGCTCAAGGTTACCTTTCCGTCAATACGCTCATAGTTGCCGCCGGTCGCTTCCATCGAACCCTCAAACTCCTTACTGGGCCGTTTTGATGTGACCGATACGGCTCCGCCAATGGTATTTCTGCCGAACAACGTACCTTGCGGACCGCGCATCACCTCAACCTGCGCCAGATCAATATTATCAATGAGTGAGCCCATGGATTTACTGATATAAACGCCGTCCAGGTATGTAGCCACGCCCGGTTCGACTGTCAGAACGTAGTCGGTCTGGCCTATGCCGCGGATGAATATCTGACTGGAATTGCCACCGCCGGCTTCCTGTGCCACGTTATCGAACTGTACGTTCGGTATGTATTGAGATACCTCATTTACTGAAATAATGTTGCGCTGTTCGAGTTCCCTCGCATTGAACGCGCTGACCGCCAATGGGGTGTCCTGCAGACTTTCTTCGCGCTTCCGTGCGGTTACGACAATTTCCTCCAAGATAGCGGATGAACCGCTCTCGGATTGGGCTGACAGAGGCGCTGATAGAAATAACAAGCTGACACTGACAACGGTCAAAGCCGTTTGTTTAAACAATTTTAATGACCACATGATGAAAGACCCCCCGACCTCGTTCAATAGGATAATTTTATACACTTGACATTGTGTCTGCTCAAGCACTCATCTGCTATCCCTTTTGTGCAGGGTTCAGCCTGATTACGCATGGCCGTTATTCATAGGCAAAACTATCTCTTTCGTATATTTTCCCGTTCTGGATGACCAGATCAATATTTCGTATATTGCCTATGTCATCAAGCGGGTTGTTTTCCAGCACCAGCATATCCGCAAACTTCCCCGGTTCAATTGTGCCCAGAACATTATCGACACCGATTACCTCGGCGCCATGTTTACTGCCGGCCACCAGTGCTTCCATGGGCGTTAATCCACACTCCACCAGTAACTTCAGTTCCCAGGGAGTGTTATACCCCTGGAAATTATATCCAACCGTTCCTCCTGCATCCGTTCCTGCAGCCAGTTTTATTCCAGCCTGATGAATTATAGTAGTATTTTCCATAAATACCGGCAGTTTCTGTTCTACCCACTCGTATGAATCTATTTTGGTGTAGTCGTTGAGCAAGCTGCGCTCACGTTCCATATACTGTTGATCTTTTACATATTCCAGCATGAAACCGGGTACGCTTTTTCGGAGGATATCTGAATCAAGCGAACCGTCATGGGTAATGAATGACTTGAACAGGCTCAGGGTCGGAACAACAATAATGTTTTTCTGTTTCAGTTTTGCCAGTAAATCACTGCTTTCCGGTATCGGATCTTCGAGTCCGTGAAGAATGGCCCTCGGTTCCGCCGCCACTGCTCTTTCGTATTCCTCGATGTTGATTGCATGAATATACAGCGGGATATCATGTTGCCTGCCGACCGCGATAATAGAATTCAGCATTTCGCCCGGCATTTCCGTAAATTTCCCGCTGCGGCCCAGTCCATCCTCCAGTATTATCTTGAATCCGTCCGTATTTTTTGAAACATAATGTTGTGCTTTTTCTCTGGCTGTCTCCGCATCCGGCAGCCCTGCCGCATAACCCCAACCGCCTTGCGGAGAGAACATGCTGCCCATCGCGTAGACCCTTGGCGCGATCACGTCCCCGGTCCTTTGTGCTTCCCTGAGTTCCCAGATCCATTCATCCTCTGAAGACACGTTCAGAACGGTTGTCACACCGTTGAATAAAAATGCCCGTGGTGTATGACGAATAACCTCAGTTCGTTCAGCTTCTGTTAATTGCGCCAATACCGCAGTATCCAGATGCACATGGGTATCTATCAGACCCGGGATGACGAAACGGTTTGCTCCTTCGATAATTTGTGCTTCACTCTGCCATTGCAGCGCTTGCCTGATCTCTCTGACCTTTCCATCGAGCATGCCGATATCGACTCCGTATTGAATGCCCCTGCCGGTACCGTCGATCAGGTTCACATTGCGAATGATTATTCCTGCTCCGTCGGATGCTGCGAAGCTTGATAAATGCAGGACACTGAGTAACAGCAAACAGGCCGAGACTGATTTGCAACGATGAGCAATCATCTTGTCAGTATCGGTTCCAGCGGTAGGCTCTCGCGATCCACGATCTGTCCGTCCTTGACTACCATCGAAATACTTCTAGTATTCTCAATATCGGTTAACGGGTTTCTCTCGAGTACGACAAGATCTGCCAGTTTGCCGCTCTCTACCGTGCCTATTTCATCCAGTTTACCGTAGGCGTCAGCATTGTTTCTGGTCGCGGAAAGGATGCACTGCATGGGAGTCATCCCTTTTTCTATCATTGCGCGAAACCAGATGAAATGTGCCTCACCAATCATTTCCGGATGTTCAACCTCAAACTGGTCCTTATCGGCTTCTACTTCTGTCTTGATAGGGTTGGCAACCCCGGCATCGGTGGCCAGCAGCAAGGGAGCACCGGATTTTATCAGCCTGACCTGGTTTTCGTGCCTGGTTTTCTGACTTTTTGGCGAGCGGAGGAAGATATCCGCGTTATTACTCTCTGTTTCAATCCGCTTCAAGGTTCGTGGCTGTAGGGCGCAGTGGACATTCTTTTCCAGCATCAGTTGAATCAGTGAATCCGGGATCGGGTGTTCTCCGGTCAGCGCACAATGCTGCATCAGGTCCACTCCTGCCTCCACTGCCTGGCGCAGGGCGACGACTGTGTTTGTATGGGTTTGCACGGTTATACCTGCCCTGTGCGATTCCTCCACGATCACTTTTTGAGCCTCTGGTGTGAACAGCAGGAGCCAGGCCAGGTTCAATTTCTCCGGCAAACCGGAACAACCTTTGCAATCGTGTCCGTTGACGGCATATTTCAGGAAGTCTATGTCTCGATCTATGTATTTTTTTATCTCACCGCGTAATTGCCCGGGGCTCAACAGGGACAGTTGCGGTCCCGTATTTTCCTCGAACATGGCGTTGATGCGATTAACGAATCGTCTTGGGGCGACCCAGCTTCCCCGGGTGTTGAAATCCCTGCCGAACGGGCCGCTCAACCCGACAATATTGCCGGCAACAAACAGGCGGCTGCCCGGAATCTCGTTCCTGTCGATGCGATCGCGGACATTCATAAGCGGTTGCAGCGGCCCCCATGTATCGAACACGGTCGTCAGTCCGTATCTCAAGGCAATCTGTGCAGCTTCTGCTATCAGCAGTTCCAGCCTGTCCTCGTACCTAGCTATGAATTCAATCGAAACATCCCGGAATAAATGTATATTCGCATCCATCATCCCGGGGATAATATATTTTCCCGACACATCAATGATGTCTGCTCCATCAGGTATTTTTATGTCGTTTCCGGAGCCGACCCGGGCAAATTCATTTCCCTCTATTACGATGACCGAATCATCCAGGGGTGGCGAACCGGTTCCGTCAATTAACGTCGCCCCGCGCAGGACGACAGTTTCACCGGCATTCGCCGTGCCTGACAGCAGCAGGAGAAATACGCAAATAATGCTGGAACAGGACGCAGCAGGGTTTTTAGTGGTGTGGATTTTCATCGGAGATTCTCCAGAAGGAACTTGGGCATCGGACCGGGTCAGGTTTTCAGCGGAGCAGAGGAATAACAGTATCGGCAAACGTTTGCATGGTTTTTTGCTGGCGTTCCCTGGTCATGCCGGGCCAGTACAGGCGTGCAATATAATGAAACTCGCTGCCGGCCACCTGCGCAAATCGTCGTATTTTCTCTGCGACGGCTTCAGGACTGCCGATAATCCCGTTGTCACGCAGAAAAGTTTCGCGTCCCCGGGAGAGGGGCGGCGGTTTTTCCGGGGGTCCGGTGCGACTCCGGGCATACGCCATGTCCTCGTATTTCCAGTAGGTATAGTGCACATGGTCACGAATCCGCTTCCAGGGATCGGGGTCCGTGGAAGTATAGGTGGGCAAAAACATACACGGTGTAAAAGTTACCGGATTATCCACGGCATTGCGCTCTTCATCTATCCATGCCAGTTGGCAGCGGAATTCCTCCGGCGTGTAGGGTTCCTCCAGGCCACCACCGGCAATAAATCCGTTTGCTATCCTGCCCGTGCGCCGTATCGACCGTTCGACCGTTGCCCCGATCCAGATCGGTATGCCGTCGGCAGCTACGGGTTTTGGCCTTACTGCCACGTCCGGGTAGCGGAGCATTTCTCCGCCGGTTACGGTTCCTTCCGACCATGCCTGCCGCAATGTTATAACCGTATCCTGGAGCAAACTGGCCCGGTTTTGCGGGGAGACATTGAATGCGTTGAATTCTTCCGGTCGCCAGCCCTGACCTAATCCAAGAATAAAACGCCCTCCGGAGATCAGATCGACCGTAGCAGCATCTTCTGCAAGACGCAGGGGCTCATAAAACGGTACAAGCACTACGGCTGTTCCAATCGCAATACGACTGGTTCTTGCCGCAATCGCCGCGCACATCGGCAGTACCGACGGCAAATAGCCGTCATCCACAAAATGATGTTCGGAGACCCAGACAGAATCAAAGCCGAGACGTTCCGCTTCGACAGCCTGTTCAATAGCTTCACGGTAACGTTCAGACCCGGTTCTTCTGTCACCGGGGTAAGTCTGGCAGGTTATGAGGCCAAAACCTACCTTCACCAGATGTCCCGTGCACGCTGATCAGGCGCCAGCATTACATCTGAGTTCATTGGTTTTTTCCGTATCGATTTTACCGGTCAAATCAACATCAACGCGGTACACCTGGCGTGCCCTGTCGATGCTGACGAGTCCTTCCCTGACATCCCTGGCAACGCGCTGCGGGTCTCTCTCAAATGGTTTGCCGTACCCTCCGGCACCGGTACAAATAGATATGATCGACTCGCCGGGTTCGAGCGTGACCCGGGCACAAAGATCCAGTTCCTCCAGTTCGCCATCGCGCCTGCGAATAAACTGTTGTGATCTTGTGCCTGCATGGCCGCCCCGTACGCCGAGCGGCGCATTGATGGTGCCGTCACTGGTAAACAACGCCTCAATACTGGTATCCACCGGTTCATATTCCACATAAGCACTTGGTGAACCTGTGTGCCGGCCTGCACCTTCCGTGTCCTGGATTAAATACTGCGAACTTACCAGGATCGGATATTTCATCTCGTCCACTTCAATGGAATCGTGGTGCTGCAACCCGGCAACCCCGATACCTATTATGGTCAACCAGCCGTCGGCGTAGGGCGCACCGGGCCCGTTACAAACCAGCAGGCACAGAAAGTTCTGAAAGTGGCCCCTGCCTTCCCGGGGATCGACGCCGGATATCACCGCCATCGCCGGCGGCATATGCCGGCCTATTTCGGCCAGGCCAAATCCCTCGCCCAGTTGGGCGAAACCAAGGGCGACGGCTTTCCCCGCCAGTTCGGACAGGTTGGTCGTAGCAACGGAACAACTGAAAGGGTGGCTGGGAATGCCTATGGCACAATTTTCCCGCAGCAGGACTTCGATGCAGCGAAAACTTCCGGAATTCAACGGCACCTGCCGGCGCATGCTGGAGAATACGCCGGCCATTGCCGCAGATGCTATCGTCGACTCGGACAGGTTCATGCCGAATGGCTGGCAATCGATATTATCCCTTAAATCCACTTCAACCCTGGCGTCGGCAGGAAATACGGCCAGGTCGACATTAATGGGTACGCCGTTTTCAGCGCCGGGCACCGGGTCATGGTGGATGGTCACCCGGGTTTTGCCATCGGGCAGTTCACTTAATGCGGAAACCATTCTGCGCTCCGAATAGTCCATCCAGTCCTGGGCAAATGCTTCAAAGGTGCCTTCGGATACGTTGTCCAGGAACTCCAGCAGTCGTTTTTCACCAATACGGCAGGCCCCAAGCATGGCAAGAAAATCACCGTACCACATATCCGGCACCCTGATACGCAGCCGGCATAAGCGGACAAAGTCATCATCCAGTAGATAATCGCGCTGAATTTTTACGCAGGGGAATATCAGTGCGCCTTCTTCATACACGTCCTTGGCAGCAGCAAAAAACGTAGTGGGTATGGAGTTGCCGCAATCCGCCATATGGGCCTTGGCATACACCGTTGCGCGATGCCTGCCCCGGGCATCGACCACCGGCATCAGTATCGTCCAGTCGGCAGGGTGGGTATTACCGTGGTAAGGCGAATTATGTACGAAGGCATCACCCCGGTAGAGCACCGGATGGCACTCTTTCATATATCGGGATTGCAGATCAGGCCCGCATAGCGTCATACAAGGCAAGCCTTCGCATACTGTCAGAATTTCGTCATTGGCAGTGATGATTCCGCAGGCAAAGTCCCTGGCCATATTCATAATCGCGGAACGGGATGTCCGCAGCAAGGTGTTCCGCATCGCCAGCACAACGGATTCCAGCCGGCTGTTCAGCAGGGCCAGTTCATGACCGCTCATTTTCGAGCCTGCCTTGACGGTGTCCTCGACGATGTTTCTCAGGAGTGACCGTCCGGGTTCGACCATGAATGATGAACCTGTCATTTTTACCGCATTGGCGCCGGGCGGAACAATAATGGTGGTTACCGGTGATTCTATAAAGGCAGGACCATGAATTTTTATCCCCGCCCGTAACGTTTCCGCGCGTTGTACCCGGGCGGTGGTCCAGCCCGTACCCTGGAAGTAAGCCTTGCGTTCAGTTCCCGCCTCCCGGACGACAGTACTGTACTCTGCGCTCGAGACCACGTCCTTGTGCAGTTTGCAGGACACCTCTGCGCGCCAGGCGATCACTTCAATCGGCGCTGCAATATCTTCAATCGCAAACAGGTCGAGATGTACCTTGTGAAAATCATGGACCAGTCCTTTGACGTCATCCTCGCTATCGAACCTGTCACGGCGCAAGGGGACTTCTATTTCCCAGACCTGGTCCGGGTAGCGAGCCTCTACGCTGAAGTTTATCGTGACATCATCCGTACCCGAGTTCGCCGCAAATGACTCACATTCCCGGCGCAGGTCCTGGAGGATACGGTTCGCTGCAGCGCGGTCGAATACCGTACTCAGCATGAAATGTGTTCTGGAGAAGTCACGTTTGAGTTCGGACAACAACGCGCCGGCAGCACTGAGTGCCGCTGATACGGGAGGTATCAGTATTTGTCTGACGCCCAATTGAGCTGCAATAGTTGCCGAGTACAAACCGCCACCGCCGCCTCCACCGACCAGCAGGGCATCAACCGGATCAATACCCCGTTCCAGGGTGATCTCTTCGATGGCGACTACCATGTTCTGGCAGGCCAGCTCAAATATCGCAGCTGCTGCGTCTTCCAGTTTCAGGCCGATATGCCCGCCTACCCCGGACATGATCGCCTGTTCAGCAAGAGCGACGTCAATCTCTATGTTGCCGCCAAGATAAAACTCCGGGTCCAGGTAGCCCAGTACGATGCAAGCATCAGTAAGCGTGGGCTGTTTCCCCCCCTTGTTCCAGCAGGCGGGTCCCGGGTCGGCGCCGGCGCTCTGTGGGCCGACATGCAACAAACCGCCGTCGTCAACCCAGGCGATAGAACCTCCGCCGGCACCGATACTGCGCACATCAACCGAAGCAAAGCCGGTCATGAATCCCTGTTTCTGGTCGCCTACCATGGCTTCACGGGTCCAGGGAATCTGGCCGTTTTGTACCAGGCCCACATCGAAAGTCGTGCCGCCGGCATCCGTCACGATAGCGAGGTCAGAGTTGCAGTCATGATGTGCATAATGGCGTCCGGCAATCGGAGCCGCTGCCGGGCCGCTGCCTATCGTATGGATAGGCCTGTTCCACACATCGTCTGCATCAAGCATCCCTCCTGACGCGGTTAATATCAACAGGCGTCCCGTGAAGCCCTCTCCACGCAAGCTTGATTCCAGGTGGCGCAGATAAGCGCCCATCAACGGTTTCAGCGAGGCATCTATCGCCGTTGAAGAGGCACGGCGGTATTCGCGGATAGTCGGGTTGAGCTGGTGAGAAAGCGTGTAAGGTATACTGGGCAGGTGTTCGTCAAGCAACCTGCCCAGTTCCAGTTCATGCACCGGATTTACGGCCGACCAGAGCAGGCATACCGCAACGGCTTCAATATCTTCCTGTTTTATTTTCCTTATTGTCTCGATAGCAGCCTTCTGGTCGATTTCTTTCACAACACGGCCATCAGCGTAGATACGCTCCGCTATTTCGTAGGACAGGGACCTGGGGATATAAGGCTCAGGGTATTCCTGTGAATAATCCATTGGTTCATGGCGCCCGCCACCTTCCCTGACCAGCAGCATATCCTTATGGCCTTTCGTAGTAATAAATGCTGTACGGGCAGTCTTATATTCCACAATGGCATTGGTTGCCCTGGTGGTGCCGTACACCAGTATGTCTCCCAGTTCCAGGAGGTGTCTTGCACTGATGCCCAATTCCTGTGCGGCAAAATTGATAACGTCAAGCAACCCCCTGGTCGGGTCATCCGGGGTGGTCGGGCGTTTGAACAGGCGTAATTTATCGTCCAGCCCCTCAATGATGAGATCGGTAAATGTTCCGCCGGTATCAACGCCGAAACGCAGACGGGCATTATTATCAAGTCTCATATCAACTGGTTGCCTGTTTGGTTTTTTCCGTATCGAAATAATCCCTTACCCAATCGATCTTCCCATCTTTGATATCAGTGATAAATACTCCTTTACTTGAAAATGACCTGCCGTTCTTCAGGCTGAAATCGCCTCGCCATTCCGCAATGACGACGTTCATCTCTGTATCCTCTAAAATGTTATATGGATCGAAGTGAATACTGGTAAACTTCGCCAGCACGTCCTCACGCATGTATTTCATAAAATCGCCCCGTCCTTCGACATCGGCGCCGAACGCGCTGCCGGCAGCCGTGTGTTTTACCTCATTGGTAATAATCGGGGATAATCCATCTGCATTGCGTTCATTGAAGCAACGTACCATGGTCATAATCAGTTCTTTATTTGCGCTCATGTCAGATCTCCACAAGTTGAATCACTGTCGGTGCAATACAAGTAAAAATTATCTTTCTGCATGGCAGGTTATTGCTATCCCTTTACAGCAAGACTTATCCTTTCTGCGCATTCGATGTGCCCAAACACCGGGAAGGCACTCCTCAACCCCGGCTTTGCTATCCTGCCGCAATCTTTCTGATAAAAACAAACTCGCTTTCAGGATTAAGTTTTTCAAGAAAAGGATTATTTATGACAACCCCGTCGATTGACACCATATAGTTGCTCAGTTCTGCTTCGGAAAGACCGGAATAAAGTCTTGATAATTCCGTTATCAGTTCACGGCAACTGCCGGCTGCAATATCTGTTTCCCTCAAACCGTCAGTGAATGGCGTCTGTTCCGGATGAAATATTACCCTGGCCATTTCTGGAAAAACCGGATGGATAGATGGTCAGTGATTATTTTCCAGGATTGCATCCATCACCCTTGATGGATTTAGCGGCATATCGCTGATTGAAGTCCCCAGGGCGCGATTGACCGCAATTGCTACCGCCGCCATCGGTGCGCATATAGGTGTTTCTCCAACCCCCCGCACACCGTAAGGATGCTCCGGGTTCGGCACTTCTACGATCACCGTATCTATCATCGGCAAATCCGTAGCAACAGGAATGCGGTAATCAAGGAAGCCGGGATTGATCATTTCACCGGCCTCATCGTACCTGTACTCTTCATTCAGTGCCCAGCCTATCCCCTGCGCCACGCCGCCCTGCATCTGGCCTTCTACGTAATCGGGATGGATTGCGATACCTGCATCCTGAATTGCCGTAAACCGTTCTATCCCTACTTTGCCGGTCTCATTGTCTACGCTGACATCGACAAGATTGACTGCACAACTGGGCGCAGCGCCACTGGTATTTGCAGACACGCTGGCACTGACTGTGCCCCCGGTTTTATAGGCGGTTCGCGCCAGTTCCGCTATCCCCATGCCGGGCAGATTTGAACTGCGGGCATGAGCAGCGCCAGCTTGCCAATATACGTTTTCAACGTCAATGTCCCACAGTGCTGCGGCCCGCTTGCATAACTCCTGTTTAACCTGTTCCGCTGCCTGTACGACTACCTTGCCCGTGGCCAGGGTTACGCGACTGCCGCCCGTGACGTCGGAAAACCCGACAGTCTCCGTGTCGGCTACAATGGGTGTAATGGACGCTACTGGCAAATCAAGGGTTTCTGCCGCCATTAAGGCCATGGAGGCGCGGGAACCTCCAATGTCCGGCGTGCCAACCAGCAGGTTAACTTTTCCGGTTTCCGTCAAGTGTATCGTGGCACTGGAATGACAACTGCCGCCGATGTAAAACGCACAGGCCACACCACGGCCGTAACCGGTCGGCAACTTTGACGTGTAGTGCGGATGCGTTTTGGCGCGCTGCAAGCTCTCTACCAAACCGAGTGGGCCCAGTTTTAATCCGAACAGATTAGTATTTCCCTCCCTGTTCGCATTTAATAAACGGAATTCTATCGGGTCCAGGTCCAGCCCTCGCGCCAAATCATCCACAACGCTTTCACAGGCCAGCAATGCCTGCGGCAATCCCGGGGCACGATATGGCGTTACATTGAGCTTATTGACCAGTATGTCAAGACCTTCCACACGCATGTTGGGAGTGTCATAGCAGGAAAAAATGTTCATTTGCGCCTCCTGCATGGAACCGCCCCGGAAAGCACCGGCTTCGTATTCCATATGGGCTTCCAGCGCAGTTATCTTCCCGGACTTTGCCGCACCCGCTTTTAACCTGATACGGGTTGCCGGTGCATGGCCGGTAGCCCTGAAGACCTCTTCTCTTGTCATGGTCATCTTGACCGGCCTGCCGGATTTTCCTGATAAAACTGCAGCAACCGGTTCCAGGTAAGGAATCAGCTTGCCGCCAAAACCACCGCCGATTTCGCTTGGTGTTACCTTTATATCAGCCGCGTCAATACCGAGAATCAAAGCGGTATAGGCACGTACCGCAAAGGCTCCCTGGGTGGAACACCATATTTCAACCTTGCCGTTTTCATTGACGCTGACTACGCAGGCAAGTGGTTCTATATAACCCTGGTGAACAGGGGGTGTCGTAAACGTTCTTTCCACAACCAGATCAGCTTCTCTGAAACCATGTTCTATATCACCACGCTCCAGAGTAGTGCGCGCGGCGATATTGGATTGCCTGGAAACCGTCTCAGCTGAACCTTCAGGGCTATTATTTTCATCTATAACAGGCGCACCGGGTGCCAGGGCCGCATCTATTGTTAAAACATGCGGTAATACCTCATAGTCGGTATCGATTAATTCCAGCGCCTGTTCAGCAATTTCAACAGAAGTGGCGGCCACAGCGGCAACAGTGTGTCCGTGGTAAAGTGCCTTATCCCGCGCCATGACAGTGTGTGACTGTGTAACAACATCTATCGGCAGGACAATACCTTCGGGCGTAACATCCGTTAAGGTCGGGAAATCGTCCCGGCAGGCAGCTGCAATTACACCTTCCACTGCGAGGGCTCTGCTCAAATCGATGGATTTGATACGGGCATGAGCATGCGGGCTGCGCAGTACTCTCCCATAAAGCATGCCTGGCAAGGATAAATCTGCGCCATAATCCGCACGGCCGGTGACTTTATCCAGACCGTCAGGACGGACGGGCCGTGTGCCGATATATTTATATGCCATATTGATGTATTGAACCCCGAAGTTCCTGTCCCGGGACCTCGCTTAGCACTCCCGTAATTCGCGGGCCGCATCCAGTACGGCGCGGATAATTTTGTCATAACCCGTGCAACGGCACAGGTTTCCGGCAAGCCAGTATCTTACCTGTTCTTCATCAGGCTCGCTGTTGCTGTCCAGTAATGACTTGGCCGCTACCACAATACCCGGGGTGCAGATACCGCATTGCAGTGCCCCGTGTTCCAATAATTTCTGTTGCACGGGATGCAGCTTGTTTCCTCTCGCGATTCCCTCCACGGTTTCTACGGACTGTCCTTCCAACTCGACTGCAAGTATCAGGCAGGCACACACTAAACAGCCGTTTAAAACGATAGAGCAAGCTCCACAATCCCCTGTATTACATCCTTCTTTTGTCCCTGTCAGATGTAATCGATCACGCAAAGCCTGCAGCGCCGATTCATACGGTTCACACAGGAACTGTGCCGGTACACTGTTAATGCTTGTCCTTACATGCAAAGTCATATTTCTAGGTGTGATGTAACCTATCCGGATTAACTACATTGTCGCAGTTCATCTGTCAATACCCCTAACTGCACCAGTAATGGTGTCAGGTCCCAATAATCAGTATTTCGGATGATTTTCCCGTCCCTGAACTCAAACAGGGTTACACCGGTAAAACTTACTTTTTTGCCGGAACAATCTATTCCATGAAATTCGCCATTCCAGGTGTTACGGATAGTCCAGACCGCAGCCCCGTGGGTCCCGGTTGCAAAATAGTGATGATACTCGAGATGAAAATCAGGCTGCATAGCGAATATTTCCCCGGCAAACTCCACCAGGCCATCTTTGCCTTTCTTTTGTACTCCCAGCGTGGGATCTTCGTAGACACAGTCATCGTCAAAAAATGTCTTGAGTTTTTCGATGTCATGTGCCGACCATACTCCCGGGTATTCGGACAGCAATTTTTCGTTGTCATTTGTCATTTACATACTCCTGTATAAGCGATCTTGTGTTCATGGATGAAAATACGGAAGCACGTTCTCACCCAGCAACTGTATGGTCTCATAGAAGTCAGGGCCATGGGGAGGCCCGAAAGCGATATGCGTAGCGCCGGCATCTATGAGTGCCTCAATCTGCGGGATGACATCATCGGGTGTCCCCGTCAGTGAAAATGCGCGCACGGCCTCATCCGGCACAAACGATTCCGCTTTTTCATGGTCTCCCTCGAGATAAGCGGCGTTGGCCTTTTCGATGCTGTCTTGATCTATACCGTGGGCTTCTTTCATGGGTGAGGTGAAAGGCATAAAGATAGCCAGCAATTGCTTCATGGTACTGACAGCTGCTGCCCGATTCATGGAAATGGAACATAACGGGCCAACAATAATTTCCGATTTCTCAGGATCGCGGCCAGCCTTTCTTGCTCCAGCATGGACATTCTCACGCAACCTGCCCAGATAGCCCGGGTCGGCCACGCAATCAGCCTTGATACCTGTGGCTATCTCGCCGCCGAGTTGCGAAATTTTCGGTCCCCACGTACCGATAAAGATCGGGATTTCACTGCGTACAGGGTGATGATGAAGAAGTAATTTGCTGGTGGTGGAAAAGAACTCGCCGGTGAAGGGCGTGGCATCACGAGCGATAACCTTACGCATTACTGTGACGGCTTCACGGAGCAACTGTATGGTTTTGTGTGGTTTTTCAATGCCAATCAGGGTATTCAGCCCCCCACGTCCCACGCCGCATACCGCACGTCCACCGGTGAGTTCATCCAGTGCGGCCAGGTTCGTCGCATGGTATACCGGATGCGCTACCTGTGGTGTTACGATGGCAGGACCCAGGACTATCCTTTCGGTATGTTGTCCGATAAGTGTGAGAATTGGCCACGCTGGACGCATAATCAAATCATCAGCTACATGCAATTCGTCAAAGCCGTAATTTTCAATCAGCCTGCCCATCCGCACATAATCATGCATGGGATAAGAACCGGTAAGCATTACGCTGATTTTTAATGGTCATTGGAATTTCACCCTGTTTAAAAATGTGGAATAACCCGGTGCAGAACTAAAATTATCTTTTTTCTTACCAAGGTATTGCTAGCCCATAGCGGCAGTACTTATCCTTTAAGCGCATTTATTTACCCTCAATATTCATAGAGTCGATTTCATATATGGTCTATAGTTGTATGCAGTTGATCACAGACGGCAAAAAAAGCATGGCTGTTCACAACCATACTAATTCTCTACCGATAAGCGTTGATACATTCAGTACGACAGAGGCTCATTTAGCTAATGAGTATATTAACGATCACATCGCCTTACACCGCCTTGACGTGGTCGATATGTGCTCCGGCGTCAAATTCGATTGCCGGCGATGGCAGATAGGGGATTTTCAGGTATGTGATTTTTCCTATGGTGAATGTGAAGTTGAAGTCACCGTGGACCAGTGCGATGAACAGGGGTTTTTTATAGTTATACCGATTGCCGGTCATGTTGATATCTCATCAAAAGATATACAGCTTGCCCTGCAACCGGGGTCGGCAATGGCTTTCACAACACCGGAAGCAGCAAACACATCCTTCCATGATTCCGTGAGTTTTCGCAATATCAATATTTGTGCATCCTATGAAGCATTACGTAGCTTTCTTGCGAGAGAGTTCGACCTGCCTATTACCCGTAGTATCAGTTTTGCCAAGCATCCGATATTTGTCAGTAATGACTTTCGTTTTTTACTTGACTATATTGAGTGGTTTTCAAACCGGATTGATACGGATATTGTATCAATGCTGAATAGCAGTTCTCGTTTGGCCGGCCATTTGCATGATATGGTGTTGGGTTTACTAATCTCCACGTTTGACAATAATTACCAGGAACTATATTGCTCGCAAAGTAACAAGAGCACCTCGCCCTTATATGTGCGACTGGCTGAAGAATATATGCGTGACAATGCCGATGAGGCCTTGACCGTCAATGATATTGCCAGTGAAGTGGGTGTTGCAATGCGCACATTGCATAAGGGATTTCAACGTTATCGCAATTACAGCGTTTCGGAATTTTTAAGAAACGAACGGTTGTCCCTGGCCCATAAGGAACTGGCTACGGCAAAGGAAAGAAAGCTGTCGGTTACCGATGTAGCTTATTCCTGTGGTTTTGCACACCTCAGTAAGTTTGCTGTTGCCTATCAGAAAAGATATGGAGAAAAGCCTTCCGAAACTCTCAGGAAAGGGAATTGAATTACTTTAACACCGTTTCAATTAATGAACGTCTGAATAACCTCAGGCAGATTTGAAACGGACAGGCTGACAGATAACAGTAATCCTGTTGCCAGGACAATATTCCTTTTCACGCTGGCTACATGTTCACCCATCACCGCTCTGTTGTTGAGCAGGAAGATCAATACAAAGAAGGCGAGCGGTATAACTATTGTATTTACCCCCATCAGTAACAGGTTTTTCGCTAACGCTGGGAATTCCCAGAATGGCGCAGATATTGCCGGGGCAACAATAAAGAATACCAGCGTGCGTTTGAAAGTCCTGTTGTCATCACTATAGTGCCAGTTACGCCCCATGATATCCAGGCATGCGTAACTGGTGACTTCCACAATCACTATATATGTGGTGATGGCCGCTACCAGCATGCCGAGGGAAAATATGATCGGTCCCAGAAAGCCAATAGCATCAGGAAACGCACGGACAAGTATTCTGCTGGCCTCATTGACGGAATCGATTTCTGCGTGATTCACCAAGGGATACAGTGCGAAGCCCCCGGCGATGATGATAAACAGGGAATACCCGCCATACATAATTCCGAGATTCACAACGGATTTCCTGAACTCTTTGTTCAAGTCAGCGGCACCGGCTTGGCTGTCCGCACTGAGATACGAGATTCCGAACAAAGCTCCAGGGGCCAGCACGCTACCGATAATAGCCAGCATTGAAAGACTGCTGTCGCGGCTGATTTCCGATCCCGGAACGGGCAGGTCGGCAGGTATGCCGGGAATAAATCCCGCCAGGATAGCGCTTATCTCCTGAAAGCCGCGCAAGGCCACGATCAGGAAACAGATAAACATCAGCACCATACAGGCGGTCATCACCCGCTGCATTCGTTCGTAACCTTCCGCGGCAAGCAGCCAGATAAGCATGGCCGAAAAACCCAGTGCCAGGACCAGTTCGGCAATACGGTACATGCCGGCAGCGCCTTCCGGCCCACCTGCTGCCGGAGGATAATATCCAAACAGGGACAGTGATGCGGATGTCATGATTGACACATGGGCCATTCCGACTAGGAAATGTACCGGGACATGAATCAGGATGATCAGCCATGCAACACCCGGGTGAATGAAGTCACGGATCAAGGAAAACATCCCCCGATCCTTATTCACCAGGCCCAGGCGCGCAGCCGAATCTACTGATACGACGAATAATGGCAGGATTAATACGGCAAGCCAGAGCAGATCATAACGAAACCAGGCGCCGGCAAGTATGAGTGATGAGGTGGAACCGGCTCCCATGGTCCCGGCGGTGATGACTGCGGCCGGCCCGACCATGGCGATGAAGTAAGCGAATAATTTGCGCATATAATGCGACGCTTAACCCGGCTACTGGAATCGGGATAAAGAGAATCGAGGGTCCGGTGTGCTTCGTTCAAGGACGTATTTTGCTACATCCTGGCCGCGAGCCGGCCCGCTGTGAAAGGCGGTCCCTGAACCGCCGCCGTGGATCCAGGCATTTTCAGCCTCGGGGTGGCGATCGATGATGTAGTCCCCATCCGGTGTATTCGTATACTGACAGACACGCCCTCCCAGATAGGCAACTCCTTTCATTCCCGGGAAGCGGTAGCTTACCTGCTCAAGCGCTGCTTGCTTTCCGGCATCAGAGACCTGCCGATTACCGAAAGTCGGTTCGAAACCCGGCCCAAGTCTGTGGTCGGCGACAGTGAATCCCCATTTGTGGTAAGCAGGTACACCCCACCAAATCTCCTGTCCCCAATCGACCCAGTGGGGTAAAAGATCTTTGCGAAATCGGTTATCACCCGCAGGGGTATCCAGATAATAGACTTCCTGTCGCGTGACCACCAGGTGTTTTCCGATTGGATCCGGGAACAGCTTGCCTAGCCAGGGACCGCAGGCAAAAACGTAGCGATCCGCCCCGATCCGGGATCCGTCGCTTAGTGTGACTCCCTGCATTTCCCCATTCTTGATCTGGGTAGAGACTACACCGGCTTGCCGGTAGTCCCCGCCCTCGGACAGGAAGCTATCGACGACTGCATAACAGGCGCGACGGGCAAACAGGATGCCGGCTTCTTGCTCGTAGAAAGTTTTCCGGATGCCATCCATATTAATTTGAGGAAAGCGTGCCTGGGTCTCATCCGGAGTCAGTTTCTCTCCACCTTCAACGTCTTCATCCATCCAACGCGTGTAATCCGCCGTCCTGTCTGACGCTGAATCTTCGATTACTAAGTTTTCGCGAACCATCCACAGGGCGCCGACAGGATCATAGATTGGAAGTTGCCATTGCTCCTGGTGTTCCAACCAGAGTTGCATAGAGCGCTGGGACCACTCCTGGTAGACGGCAGGCGTCCCGTAACCCCGGGTCAGGTTGCGGGTCTGTCCGCCGGAACTTGAACGGGGATTGCCGGGTCCCCAGGGGTCGACCAGCGTTACACGCGCGCCCTGGCGAAGCAAATAAAGTGCCGTCCATCCCCCGAAGGAGCCTGCACCGGCAACCAGGACATGGATTTTAGCGCCACCCTGGGAAAAGGCTTGACTGCCACTCCCAAGACCGATAAGGCCGACGAGTCCTGTCTTCAGGAAGCGCCGTCGTGAACCGGAAAGGTTCATTTGCAGAACCTGGCCAGCACCTCTGCTGTTTCATCAACAGTAGTGATACCTTTACCGTGACCCCATGAGTTGTAGATATACGTTGTGATTTGCGCAATCTCCAGATTGCTCAGGTGAGGCGCACCCGGCATGGGATCGGTAAACGTGGTGTCATTCATGGCTATTCCCCCTCGCTGGCCATTTTTGGTGAGGCAAATAACCTGTTCAAAAATTGCCTCCATGTGATCCGAATCGTTCAAGGGTGGAAATACACTTCCAAGCCCTTGTCCATTGTGTTGATGACAGTTGCTGCAGTACATATTGTAGAGCTTCTGACCTTCGGCCATATACTGGGAAAACTCGCCGTGTTCCCTGCGCGTGTGATCCTGGTTTTCAGAATATACCGCGCTTCCGGCCAGAAACAGGACCGCGAACAGAAACAGAACAGGCTTTGGACTTAGTAACGACATGCTGTCGACTTGGCCGAAACCTGCCTTACAGGCTTATGATTTCGGTTTCTTTTCCAGGAATCCCGCATAGTTATTCAGGTGCCCCTATATAAACAATGATATAAGGTTTGTACTGGACATACCAGAAACCTCTACTGGCCAAAGCGGCGCCAGTAGTCGCGCACGGTCTGCTTCATGTCCCGGCGCAGCAGCATGATGCCGAGCAGGTTCGGTAATGCCATCAGCGCCAGGGTAACGGCGGAGAATAGCCATACCATTGAGGTGTCGATCACCGCGGCTATGAAGAATGCCGCGCAATAGAACAGGCGGTAGGGCAGTACCCAGCGCAGTCCGACCAGGTAAGTGATGGCGCGATCGCCGTAGTAAGACCAGGCGATGGCAGTGCTGAACGCGAACAGCATCAGGCCCAGGGTGACCGCGTATTGGCCATAATCGCCCATGAAGCTGCGTTTGAATGCTTCAACCGTCAATGGTACGGAGTGCAACAGGGACTTGCCGCGTAACGCTACATCTCCGGTAAGCGAACCGTCGTCGATGACTATAGCGCCGCTGTACGCTACTCCGTTGACGTGGAAATAGACGTCCTCGGCAATTGAGCGGTTGTGCAGGATAGTGATTTCAGCATCCGCAAGACGTCCGTCCACTACACTGAAACGGCCGTTTGCCCGGGTGATAGGTTCAGTAGCAGGAGTCCCAGCGTTTAGATGATGGAATAACGCTTCCACGTGCACCGGGTCGGTGTCGGTGTAGATACCGTTGATGAACTGTGTATCAAAAGCCTGGAAGTCGGTGTCGAATTTCTCCTTCCATACCCCTGAGGACAGGATTACCAGGCCCGTCAGCGTGCAGATCACCAGGGTATCGAGGAACGGCTCGAGCAATGAGACCATTCCCTCGGACACCGGTTCATCGCCCCGCGCCGAGGCATGGGCGATGGGCGCGGAACCCTGTCCCGCCTCGTTTGAGAACAGGCCGCGGGCAACGCCTCTGTTGAAAGCATAGGCAAATGCGGCGCCGAGAAAGCCGCCGCTGGCTGCAGTATCGGTAAATGCGCTGCTGAATACGCTGAGAAAAGCAGGGACCACTGCGTCGATGTTGGCAACGATAACCGCCATTGCGCCGACGAAATAGAGCAGGCCCATGATAGGCACAATCGCTGAAGTCACACGGGCGATGCGGCGGATGCCGCCCAGTATGACAAGGCCGAGCAAAACGGCGAAAAACGCACCACTCACCCATGTGGGAATGCCGAATGACGTATTCAGGCCGGCCGCCATGTTGTTGCTCTGCGGCATATTGCCGGAGCCCAGGGTACTGAAAACGGTCGCGATGGCGAAGAACACGGCCAGCCACTTCATGTTCAGGGCCCGTTCCATGTAGTACATCGGGCCACCGGCCATTTCGCCCTTTTCGTCCTTGACGCGATACTTGTGCGAAATGGTTACCTCGACAAACTTTGTCGTCATGCCCACAAAGGCGGTAGCCCACATCCAGAACAGTGCTGCAGGGCCGCCCAGGTGCAGGGCGAGGGCGACGCCGCCGATGTTGCCGGTACCCACGGTTCCGGACAGCGCCGTGGATAAAGCCTGGAAATGTGAGGTGTCTCCTTCTGCGTCATGGCGGGTATAGCGGCCGGTAAGCGTACCCCAGGCGCGTTTGAAGTAACGCACCTGCGGAAAGCCCAGGTAGAAGGTAAAGAACACGCCCACACCGAGCAGCAGCCAGGGGAAATACCAGGCGGCGCCCAGCAGACCGTCAAGGAATGTCAGGAATTCGTTCAGTCCACTCATGGTAATTTACATTAATATTTATTATTTATAGTGTTGTTATTATTAGTTATTCCATTTGAAACTTGTATCCAGCCCCATATACGGAATGAATTATCTCCCGGTGCGGCAGCACCCGGGCAATCTTTTTCCTCAGTTTCTTGATGTGGCTGTCAATGGTCCGTTCGCTGACAATTCTGTGATCCGTATAGATTGTATCCATTAACTGTCCGCGCGACCAGACCTTACCCGGCGCGCCGGCAAGAATCCTGAACAGTTGAAACTCAACCACGGTGGTATCAAGAACCTTATCCCCGATCCTGATGCGGTATTTCCCGGCGTCTATCTCTATACCCTCAGCCGGGAATATGCCGTCCGTCACGGTGCGTCTCAACACGGCTTTCACCCTGGCCACTACCTCTCTGGGACTGAAAGGTTTGCAGATATAATCGTCCGCCCCCAGTTCCAGGCCAAGCAACCTGTCTATCTCCTCCACACGCGCGGTCAGCATCATTATGGGAACCCGGGAAAACTGCCGCACCTCGCGGCAGATATCCATACCGCTCTTGCCGGGCAACATGACGTCAAGCAGGATTAGATCCGGCCCGGACTGCCTGACGGCCGCCACGGCGTTTTCTCCGTCACTGATGCACCGGGTCCTGTAGCCCTCCCGTTGCAGGTAATCCTGCAATAATCCGGCAATACCGGCTTCATCCTCGATAATCAGGATCAGTCTTTCAGATTTTGCCATGATGGCCCGTCACGGGAAGTTCAATCATGATTTTCAACCCGCCCAGGTCTGACGGAGCAGCGCTGATGGAACCGTCATGGGCCTCGGCAATACTCCTGCAGATGGCGAGTCCAAGTCCCGACCCGCCGGTGGCGCGGTTGCGTGATGCGTCGACCCGGTACAGGCGTTCAAACAACCTGGGCAGGTCTGCGGCGGCAACACCCGGGGCAGAATCTTCCAGCGTGATGATAACGGTCTTATCCCCAACAAACAGTTCGGCGTTCAGACTCCCGTTTACATCCGTGTAGTGCAGGGAGTTATTCAGCAGGTTGTTGAACAATTGCTGCAGTCGGTTTTCATCTGCAAATACCCGGTCTTTTCCGGTCAGGTTACTGGTGTACGTGACCATGATATCTTTTTGCGCAAACTGTTCGGAATACTTCTCCAGACATTCTTCCAGGACAGGAGCGGGTGCCAGGTCTTGTTTGCGGTAATCCAGCGCGCCGATGTCCGCCATGGACAGTTCATGCAGGTCGTCAACCAGGCGCGCCAGGCTGGCGACATCCCTCGACAAGGTGTCCAGGCAGTTACGGGAGTAGTCCCTGACACCGTCCTGCAGCGCCTCGATTTCGCCTCGCAGCGTGCTGAGGGGTGTGCGCAGTTCGTGGGATATGTCGGCGATCCACTGTTGCCTGGCCGTTTCGTTGCGCTTCAGGGTATCTGCCAGCGTATTGAAATTCTTTGATAACTCACCCAGTTCATCATTGCTGACCCGCTCGCTCCTGGCATCGTAATTCCCTGCGGCCAGTTCCCGCGTGGCCAGGGTCAATGCCTTCACCGGGTTGATCAGACGGCGCGCCAGGGGCAGTGCCAACGCTATGGAGACGATGAGCATGAGCGCCGCGATAAATACGAAAGTCCTCTCGATATGGCCTGAAAACCTGAGGTCGTGGACGTCGGACAGCGCCAGCCTGGGGGTGACGGCAAGGTACCCGATCGTATCGCCATCTACCTCAATTGGCAGGTAGGAGGTGTTTTCACCTGGCGGGTTGTTTGCTGCGTTTCTTTTCTGCCGGCGCATACCCCCTGCCAGAACCCGCTTGTCGGCATCCGTCAAAATTACCCTGGACTTCAACAGCTTTCCCGGCCCGCCGCGCCGGCCTGGCGGGTGGTGCGGCATCGCGCCGGCAGGCCCGAAACGTTCCCGTGCGGTTTCCGACTGCATAAAACTCCTGAGATACAACTCGCGCCAGGTGCGCCTGTCAGCCGTTATGAACTCCCAGTCGCCGTGGTTCCGGTATTCCTCTGCGAGAACGGCAATAAAATTCTGCCGGGTTTCATGCTCAATCCGGTTGATGTACTCAAGAAAGCCCCGGTCGAAACTCCATTGCACCAGGAACAGCATGCCGCACACGGCCACCAGCGCCGCGAGAAATACCGCAGACAGTATCTTCCAGGTAATGCCGATACGAATCGTCTTGTTCATAATATGTAAGTATCCTGGAGAGGTAGTGCAACATCAATGATGAAGGCAGGCAATTCCATATTTTTTCCATAATGTTTGCAATTTGTACCATTACAATTATCAGCGTGAACGGTTAACCAACCTTACAGGAGAGAAAAATGAGAAGATTTATCACGGTTGTAATGAGCACGCTGTTACTAACCTCCACGGCACTGGCTGACCATCCTGCCGGCGGCAAGCACAAGGGAAAACACAGTGACCGGTTGCTCAGTAAACTGGAACTGACGGAAGAGCAGAAACAACCCGTCTCCGACATCCTCAAAGAACAATGGGGAAAAAGCAGGGAAATAATGCAGTCCGCCTTCGAGCAGGCCAGGCCGCAGATGGAGGCCCTGCATGAAGAAACCAGGCAACAGCTTGCCGAAATCCTCAATGAGGATCAGTTACAGAAGTATGACAAGATGAGCAGCAAGCGCCACGAACGGATGCAGAGGCGCTCTTCTCACAGGTAACGGTTCGTTATTGTCCAGCAAGGATTTCTTTATCAATCCTTGCTGCAATCGTCCGGGCCGTTTTAATTACTTCATGCTCATCCAGTGTCAGTACTTTGCGGTCCTCCATAAGCACTTTGCCGCCTACGATGACAGTCTGCACGTCCTGGGCATCGACGGCATAAACAAGATGGGACACAACGTCGTACATGGGGACCAGGTGGGCAGCCTCCAGCGATACCAGGATAAGGTCCGCATGTTTGCCTGCCGCCAGTGATCCGGTATCTTTCAGACCGATAGCCGCGGCGCCGACCCGGGTGGCGATCTCCAGAACCCTCATGGCAGGCATGGTCTCAGGGTCCAGCAGGCGGCCCTTGTGTATATATGCGGCCAGGCGGATCTCGTCCCACATGTCCAGGTCGTTGTTGGAGGCAGCCCCGTCCGTGCCCAGACCCACTGCGACACCGGCGTCCAGCATTTCCGGGACCGGCGCAAAACCGGATGCGATCTTCATGTTGGACGTGGGGTTGTGGATAGCTCCTACCCTGCGTGCGGAGAGGATGGATATTTCGGCTTCCGTCGGCCAGACAACGTGGGCGGCAATAGTTGGGCCATGGAAGAAGCCGATTTTTTCAAGATGGTTGATCGAGGTCTCCCCGTACCTGTCTCCCACGAGCTTGAGTTCGGCCTTTGACTCGGAAAGGTGAATTGCAATGCCCACAGAGAGTTCGTCGGCCCGTTTTCTTACAATCTTCAGGTTCTCGGGTGTAATGGTATAGGCCGCGTGGGGCGCAAAGACAGGGGTGATACGGCTATTCCTGTTTTTCCACTGCCCGATAAAACTCTCGGCCTTGTTCATTGCATCGGGAAAGTTTTTGGTGTAACCGCTTTCCTGCTCGATGACGGCAGCCCCGACAACCGCTCGCAGGCCGCATTCCTCCATCACCCGGGCTATTTCCTTTGGATGAAAATACATATCCACTATGGTCGTAGTGCCGCCCCTGATCATTTCAAGACAGGCCAGTTGGGTGCCGGTACGCACAAATTCTTCATCCACAAAGCGGATTTCGGCGGGAAAGATGTATGTTGTCAGCCATTCCATTAATGCAAGGTCATCGGCAATACCACGGAAGAGGACCATGGCCGCATGAGTGTGCCCGTTGACAAGACCCGGCATCAGCACCTGGTTTTCACCGGCAATCCGTTTTGCCGGCGAGAATTTCCTGTTGATCGATGCCTGCTCACCGACCGCGATAATGATCCCGTTGTTAACGGCAATGGCGCCTTTATTGATCACCGTATTTTTATCATCCATGGTGACGACATAATCAGCTGAAACGACCAGGTCAATGTCGTCTGCATCGGCGTACGGACTTTTCAGGATCAGCATCGACAGGGAAATAAGCAACAACCAGGGGTGAATTCTGCTGTTCATGACATATATTTTGTATAACCGGGGGAGATGACCGGCTGTCTCGCCGACGGGTTTGGTTTCGGCATTATCGATGTGTCGATAGTTCCACGTCCACAATTAGTCTATACCATGCTATCGAGACTTGGCCACGTTACAATCAGAAATCGGTTTCTTGACTTGTAATCTATACCGGAGGAGTACAGACGTATCAATCCCGTAACGACGGGTCATGTGGTTCACTCCTGAACTTTTCAATATCGAACGGTTCGATAGCGGGGTCGATCCTGTCCTTGAGATAACCCAGTTTGGAATAATTGATGCGCCTTGGCTTGAGAATGAACCCGTCAGCGCCTTCTTTCAGTTCGAGCTGATCACCCGGACCCACGCCCAACGCGTCCAGCACCCGAGCGGGGAAAGTGACCTGTCGCTTGGATGTAATCTTTACTATCATCACAGCTCTCCTTACAAATATGTAATTTATGTACGGAAGAATAGTCAACTATAATTAGTTTGCAATAAAGGCAATGGGTTGTCTGTTTTAACAGATACTGCGCCGAGTTCCATAAGGCGCTCATTATCCGGAGAAGCCAAGGTGAATACCGGTTTATCCTGGGCCAGCATATCCTTGCACAGTTTGTCATTCTTCCCACCCTTCTCAGCATGTGCAATGAGGAGACAGTCATCTGGGGTCGGACCAACGTAATCTATTGATTTTGCTGTATAAAAGTCTATTTATATGCCCGATTTAAGGCTTAGAACACACTTTTGACGGTCAAAAACAGTATGTTAAGACAGGGCAAGGTCTACGACGCCAAGGGGGGCATCCGGGGCCGATGTCTTACCATACTCATTTTGCCGGCAAAAAGTACCCTCTAAGGTCGGAAAAAGGCCAGGTACGGATGAATTAATCAGTAAAATCAATATAGTTATGGTGGTTATGCAGGTCCGACCCCATTGACACGTTCGAATAACCCCATGACAACTATGCGATAGCCAATACCGATACTTGGGAACTTACAGGTTTAACCAACCCAGAGGTCATCGTCGACGGGTGCGAACGCGCCGATATACTCAGGCGCCGTCTCATCGACAAAATCATACTCATTCATTATAAACACGTCCTGCAAGCCGTTACTCACTGCAACCAGACTCGCAGCTTCCTCTGCGACGTCTTCAAGAGCCGACTCCAGCTCGGCTTCGAGATCATTATCTGAACAGTTCACATTTGTGGAAATAATGGTAAACTCCTGGTCCAACCGGATGGTTGCCGAACAATCAAGAGGAATAAACAGGTCCTCGGAGCTAAGGTCGAAATCAATCACATAGCCATTAGCTCCCTCATCGATAATAACGTCAAGAAGCAAGGTCTCACCATAACCCAGCGCATCATACACTTCGTAATCTAACTGGATCCGGTCCTGGTGGACGCTACCTTCAGCAGTAACTTCCTCTCCGTACCCCAGTAAATCGTAATAGTCTCCTTCCAAAGTGATGCTTCTTATTTCAGTACCCGCAAGATCTCGAGTAAACACTGCGTAAATATCCGTATCGCCTCCACCGTAATCGTAATCCTCTTCAAGTACTAAATGAAGATTGAAGCGAATTTCATCGCTGTTCGGGACCTGATCGATGTCAAGATTAAATCCCGACAG
This sequence comes from Gammaproteobacteria bacterium, assembly GCA_965208655.1. GTDB lineage: Bacteria > Pseudomonadota > Gammaproteobacteria > Eutrophobiales > Eutrophobiaceae > JAAXHV01. The sequence continues at coordinate 1,247,596 of CBDBPJ010000001.1, read as the reverse complement.
GAAAATATTGTCGGTCAGGACTTCTGCATTGTACAGATCATCGATTCCATTCAGTTGATATTCAAACAACAATACACGGTTGTATAACGTATCCTTCTGACCGGAACCATATAAGATACCACCCAACTCGCTGTTATCCGTTGGCAACCAGCCCCAGTCATGACCAACACCCAGCAAGCCAAAATCAGGGTGGTAGAGGGCAAAAAACGTGCCGTCAGAAGATAACGCCACCCCATAGGAATAAGAGATGTCATTCACAAAATCAATATGGGTGTATATGAGGTAGTCTGTAACAAGGTTCGGAGTCAAAACAGCAGCCATGTCCCTGCCCGCAAACCGGAACTCATAGACACCGTCCTCCTCATCGTCAAGTATGTCCAGATGCCCATCTAAAGTCAGCGGGACGGCGTAAGGCGATGGCAACTTTTCATCCACTTCAACCAGCCGGTCATATAAACTGTCTGTTTCGGTTTTGTCAGGATGGTGATAGGATTGCCCTCCCCCGGTTTTAGACCAACCAAAAACATGTGAACCATCTTCAGCGAAAAAGAATGCTTTACGATCATCACCGCTTCCATGATCGAATCGATAATCGACAGTGGATTTACCAGTATCTTGCAGGTTCGTATAGGAATTGCCACGCCATTTAAAATCTTGTGGTTCGCCTGTCAATTCATAGTTTTGTATAGCGGCTCCAAGGCGGGCATTAAATACGGATTCATCCAGCGCATCGTTTAACTCATTGAATCGGCCGCCCAGAGTATCGTTTTCATCAAACGGCGCATCGAATCTCAGAGATACAGTAGGATGTCCGCGTTCTGTGACAAAAAGCCATGTGCCATCATTTTTTATGAAATAGGATTTGACATACGATTCATTATCTTCATGATCAAAACGATAACCGGTTGTTCCATCAGACCTGGTAACGGATCGTAAGTTTGTATAAATTTCACCATCATGCCCGAAAGAGGTCTTTCCGAGTTCTGCGGTGTGTTTGATTTTCGCGTCTAATATATCCAGCGTGACTGCTCCGAATAACCAATGTGACATGGCATTGTTGCATACATGCCATCCGTACTCCAACCCGACCTGCCGCCGTCTTCCGGCACACCTCAGGGCAACCGCATGCTTTCTGATAATGCTGCACAGTAACGAAATCCAGCCGGGAAACGTTGTCCGTCATTCGGGCGAAACCTGCCCCTGTATGGAGTTGGGCAGGGGGCCGGAATCCAGGATCGAGTACGGAATGATTTATGCCGCATCTGGGGTCGGACCAACGTAATACATTGATTTTGCTGTATAAAAGTCTATTTATGTGCCCGATTTAAGGCTTAGAATACACTTTTGACGGTCAAAAACAGTATGTTAAGACAGGGTACGGTCTACGACGCCAACGGGGGCATTCGGGGCCGATGTCTTACCATACTCATTTTGCCGGCAAAAAGCGCCCTCTAAGGTCGGAAAAAGACCAGGTACGGATGAATTAATCAGTAAAATCAATATAGTTATGGTGGTTATGCAGGTCCGACCCCATTGACACCCAGGGCGAACAGGATGGCTTTCTTAACCTCCGCAAGCCTGCTTTGTGAGAGCGATGTGACCTGCGCGCCGAGTTTCCCCCTGGAAACTGTCTGAATGTGATCAAAGTTAATCGCGCATTCATGGGGCATGCCGTCGTTTTCTGTCAGGACAACCTCACTGGGAATGTCCCTGATAGTGGACGTGACGGGAGCAACCGTCACTTCACCCAGGTACTCCAGCGCCGACGAACGGGTCAATATGAGAACCGGACGCTTTTTGTCGGGCGCCCTGAATTTGTACCACCTGATTTCACCCCTGTTCAATTCTCCCCCCACTCCTGTTCTTCTTCCCAGACGCCGAACTCTTCATCAGCTACGGGATAACACTCGTAGCCTTTTCGGTGTTTCTCTTCCTGTCGCAGAACCTGGTAATAATCAATGGCCTTCTGCAAGGCAAAACGCGCAAAAGCCGAGCGGGTCGTCTTTAACTCCCTTGCCAGTTGATCAACCGAGTGCAACAGTTCTTCATCCAGTGTCATTTGTACTGTTTTCATAAGCAAACATCATTATATGGATTGCTCTAGCTATTATAATCCACATACTGGAAGGAAGACCACAAAAACAAACCTCAGTATTTCCACTACCTCACTTATTAAATTTCGGTCCGGTGGCTGGCAGCCACCTGATGAGCCGGAAGACAGGCTTTGATATTCCTTAATTTGCTCAAGCAATATCTCGTACTCACTCTGCAATTGATCCAACTGTGCCTGTGCTATAAGGCGATCTGTGCCACTGTTGACAAGGCTTTCCATATCAAAATTGGTAATTGAAAATTTGAACTTCTCCATCCGGGCTTTAGCGATCCTGAATTGTTGTTCATTTGTGATCATTGTTTTATCAATCCTTGGATCTATAGGTGCTGCACGTCCGGCAGGGTCGCCATTTTACGGTCCAGTGTCAGGACTTCCAGGCCGGCGCGCAAATAATCGTCGGATATGAGGCGGTCGAACAGGCCCGGCCCGCCGGTCGCATTAAGCGCCTCCAGGACGGCGTCCCCGTTCAGCGGCGCGACCAGTCCGCTACTCAGAACCTGAAAGAGAGCCTGGGACGCGTCGTTCCTGGATACCCTGTAGTGGTGTTGAGCGGCGATGTATGTTTCGCCGATGACCTGGTTCGAGGCAAATACCTCCGCGCCGGAATCGATTAACCCGGAAAGATGCTCGATACAGTACGAATATGAATCAGGAGGCTGGGCGGTTATCAAGCGCAAAAGGACGGAAGTATCAATCCCGTAACGACGGGTCATAGGGTTCACTCCGGAACTTGTCAATATCGAACGGTCCAATACCGGGGTCTATCTTGTCCTTGAGATAGCCCAGCCTGGAATAATCGATGCGCCTGGGTTTGAGAATAAATCCTTCAGGGCCTTCTTTCAGTTCGATTTGATCGCCGGGGCCAACGCCCAGCACGTCCAGCACCCGGGCGGGAAAAGTGACCTGTCGTTTAGAGGTAATCTTTACTATCATCATAGCTCTCCTTACAAATATGTTATTTAAGTAAGGAGGAATAGTCAACTATAATTAGTTTGCAATAAAGGCAATGGGTTGTCTGCTGTAACAGGTACTGCGCCGAGTTCCATAAGGCGCTCATTATCTGGAGAAGCCAAGGTGAATACCGGCTTATCCTGGGCCAGTATATCCTTGCACAGTTTGTCATTCTTCCCACCCTTCTCAGCATGTGCAATGAGGAGACAGCGGGAGAGGGCGGCGACATAAGCATTACGCAGGATTGCTGAACCTGACGTGGCACGGCTAATGCTGCCGTCAAAGAATGAAAGCAACAACAAGCGCCCATCGGCTAGAGGTTTTCGCTAGTTTGCCGGAATCCGCATTGCGCCGAGTCCGCGGGCAGGGCAGATTATGACCCTGGCGGAACCTCGCAATACCAGGTCCAGGAACTCCCTTTCCATCGCGGACTGGAACCCCCCGATAAGCGTTACATCCTTACTGCGGAGCGAACGGGCAAGGTCATAGACTTTGAGAATGGCGTCACCGGGACAGCGTATGGAATAGAAAAAGCCGGTTATCCTTCCCTCAAGTAGGTCGAGGTTGCCTTGTACTGTGACAATAGGCAGGTGTGCGTTGATCTCACAGCGTCGCAGTACTAGGATATCCTACAGAGTCAGCTTGCAGGGTAATGCAGTTTCTGGCGTCCATGCGACCGGCCTCTATCCTATTAATTTTCAGGTTATCAGTTCAATATGTTTTTCTCTGCAACAAGCTTATATCAAGCAAGACGCCGGAGGCAACACTTATTAAATTTCGGTCCGGTGGCTGGCTTGAGTGATGTCGCTGACGGCATTATAATGAGCATCATGACTGAGATAACATTGACAAATGGCGCTGGCGGCGACGATGTGCTGGCCGCGGAAGCCAGAAACGCCGTTAAGTTGTTCATGACCCGTTTAGCGGATGCGAAGCTGCCCGAGATTTCGCGAGTCCTGCTCTACGGCAGTCGTGCGCGCGGCGACCACAAGATAGACAGCGACGTTGATATCGCAGTAGTATTGGCTGGCGGCAACCCTGAGTCTAGCGCCCGCCACAACCTGGGAATGCGGTTGGCCGAGGTCAGCTCCAGAACCATGCTTGACGCGAGCCACCCGGTAGATGTGAGCGCCATCATCATCTGGGAGGCAGAACTGAGCGAACCGGACAGGCAACGCAATCCCTCCCTCTACCACAATGTGCTGGCCGATGGGATTGAAATAAGCGCTGCTCAATGACGCCTGAACGGCGTTTAGACAGGGCCAGGGATAGGCTCCGGGAAGCCCGGATTCAGTTGGATAATGATTTGTACGACGTGGCTTGCAATCGCGCGTATTACGCTGCTTTTGAAGCGGCGCTGAGCATATTGACCGCCCAGGGTCTCTCGCTCCCCAAGACACATAGCGGTGTAAACAGCCAGTTTCATCAGCGTATCGTTAAAACCGGTCTGATTGATCAGGATATAGGAGCATCTCTCTCTAAAATTGAATATAAACGCCTGATGGCAGACTATATGGACGAAGCTGTTGACGTTGGCGGAGCGGGAGAAGCCGTTGAGATGGCAACGAAATTCGTAGCGGCTGTAGAGTCAAAACTGGAACAAATGATAGCCGGCAGGAAGGAGGGTCAGGAATAACGGACACATGACTACGGTTCGATGGCAGCCATCTTATCGTTGGTCAGAATTGTACTTTCATTGGCAGTAAAATTATTCGGCCCAAGCTCAACAGGGGTCATTGGATAGGTTTTTACCCTGTAAAACCGGCTGTGACGATCAGTTGATGACTCGTTCGTTTCTATCGCCAGTGAAAACACCTTTCCTCGATCAATAAGTCTCACCGCATTCAGGACTATTTCATTGGAGAGGTTATTCAATGCACCAATCGTATCATCAGGACCATACCTGGACGGGTCCCACGACGTCTCGGCAAAGGTTGCTGCCGGCAGCAAAACTGCAATAACCAATTTGACAAGATGACGAGTCCAACCAATGCGACGGGGTATCACTTTAAGCTGTTTGAGATAATGTGGAGTAATATATAAGGAAACCATCAGTCTTCTCCGGTCGGAATATGGCAATGATTATCGAATATACGCGCATTACGATCATATTACAGACGAATGACGAACATGAGGTGGTTAAATGATGGCCATGGGATAATCCATATGAGACTACAACCGATCAGACACTTGGTTTTAATACTGATTGTCAACGCTGGAGCCATTGCTGCAGATGAACCGGGTCGCAACTCCGGTAGCGCGGGTGAGTATCGCGGAATCGTCAAACGGACGGAAATGACGCTCTGGTCAGCGTTGCTTACCGGTCCGGGAGGTGAGCGGGGCCTGGCCGTGATGTTCTTTCCGTCCGTCGAGCGCCAGGCGCAGACGGACCGGCTCAGGGATCTGACCGCGGCGCTGATTGCAGCAGGGCGAAACAGGTGTAAGCTCGAGGAGGTCTTTGAGCAGGTTTACCGGCCCGGGGACGGCGTTCGTGCAGGCCTCGTGCTGGTGCAAGGCGCCTGGGAACAACAGACTGCTCTGAAAATGCGCCGCTATCCGGAAGGCTACTGGATGACAAACGATGAATACCCTTTTCTGCGCGGGCGGGAATACATGGTCAAGGAAATAAGACTCGACTCCGGTACGGGTAAACTGGCCTCGCTGCAGCTTACACAAACAGGCTTCATCCAGAACTTCTTCGATAACCCCAGGTTGCGGCTCACCAGGAATGAAACCGGCGCCGCTGGTGCTGAACTGCTCGCAGAATATGTCAAGGCCAAATTCACTGCTCGGAATGCGCTGCATGCGTTCTTCGAGAGCGTCCAGCAGGACTCTGTGCCACCCTGTCCCTGACACGTGCAAAAACGTCATAACATCGTCCTGCTCTGTTTCTGCGCCGCGTTCATCTGTTATATCGACCGGGTCAACATATCGGTCGCCATCATCCCCATGCAGGAAGCGTTCGGCTGGTCGGACACCACCAAGGGGCTGGTGCTTTCCTCCTTTTTTATCGGTTACATGCTCCTGCAGGCGCCCAGCGGCTGGCTGGCAAACAGGATAGGCGGCAAGCTGGTGCTCGGCTTTGCCGTGTTGTCCTGGTCTGTCTTTACCATGCTCACTCCCGTCGCCGCAATGATATCTCTTCCCCTGTTGATCGCCGTCCGCATCGCCATGGGACTGGGCGAGGCGGCGATGTTCCCGTCATCCTACAGCCTGTTTTCACGCTGGGTTCCAGAAGCTGAGCGCTCCCGTTCCATGGGATTCCTGGCCAGCGGCATACCCCTGGGCACCTTGTTTGCGTTGACGACCACAGGCTGGATCGTGACCCGTTACGGCTGGCCTTCCGTATTTTATGTTTTCGGTCTGACCGGCGTGGTCTGGGTGGCCGTCTGGTATTTCAAGGCAACCAGTTACCCCGGTGAGTATCGCGGAATTTCTACGGAGGAACTGGAACTGCTTGGCGGTTCGTCCGGCGCCAAACAGGAGCCCGCAGATATTCCCTGGAAACAGTTGCTGTCGCACAGGTCCGTACTGGTAATATTCATTAACCATTTCTGCACGAACTGGGGGCTCTACATGATGCTTGCCTGGTTGCCCAGCTATTTCCGTGACGTACAGTCCCTCAGCGTCACGAGTGCGGGGTTCTATTCTGCCGCGCCATGGCTGACCATGTTCGTGATGACCAATATCGCGGGCTGGGCGGCTGACAGGCTCAGGGCACGCGGCAACAGCATCACCTTCGTCCGCAAACTCATGCAGTCCACCGGGCTGGCAGGCTCGGCCGTATTTTTCCTGCTGGCGCTGCAGGCAGATACCCCTTTGGTCGCGTTGTCGGTGATGTGCGGCGCGCTGGCCTTCATTGCGCTCACCTTCTCGGGCTACGTGCCGAACTTCCTCGACGTCGCGCCGCGCTACGCGGACGTCCTGGTAGGGATTTCCAATACGTTTGCCACCATACCGGGTATCGTCGGTGTTGCCCTGGCAGGTTGGCTGCTGGACCAGACCGGCAGTTATGCCGGCGTCTTTATGACTGTGGCCGCAGTTCAGGTATTCGGTGCAGTCATCTGGTTGGTGTACGCTACGGGCGAGAAGATAATCGACTAGTCCTCTTGGGGCCGGCGCCGGGTTGAAGGGTTGTCAGCCGGAATACCTGTCCCACTGGCCCAGCGCTTTGCGGCAGGCCTTGGCCAGGTAGAGCGCGTCGGTACCCAGTGCAAATAACTGGGCGCCCCGTTCCTTCCAGTAGGCCAGGGGTTCTTCCTGCAGTGCCAGGATGCCGAAGTGTACGGCGTTGTTACGGCACACTGCCAGCGCCCGTTCGCCAATCTCGCGGATGCGCGGGTGGTGCATCTGACCCGGTATCCCGAGCACCTGGGACAGGTCCCCCGGCCCGATAAAGATAAGATCGACCCCGGGAACGCCGGCAATTTCATCGATACACTCCACCGCCTCCATGGTCTCTATCTGGATCATAACCATGATCTCCCTGTTCGCCGCGGCGGCATAGTCGAGCATATTTGTCCCGTAACCGCTGGCGCGTCCCGGTCCCAGTCCGCGTATGCCGTCAGGCGGGTAGCGGCACAGGGATACGGCCTGTTTTACGTCGGCAACGGAGCGGATGCGCGGGAACAGGATGCCTTCGGCCCCGCCGTCCAGGGCCCACTGCACATTCGCCGCACTGACTTCAGGCAGTCTTACCAGCGGAGCCGCGTGACCGCGATCGACAGCTCTTAACATCTCCAACGTGGTATCGGGGCCGATGTTTGAATGCTCGGCGTCTATCAGCAGGAAGTCAAAGCCGGCGTGCGACATCAGTTCTGCGGCATCGGGCGATCTCAGGCCGAGGAACGCGCCGGCCACGGCCTGGCCGGCTTCCAGTTTATCCCTGAGACTCACTTGTCCTGCTGAGCGATGTGGTTAAGACCCCGTTTGACCAGTGTCTCGACCATCTGCCGCCGGTAAGCGCCGCTAGCGCGGAAATCGTCGATGGGCCGGGCTTCCCGTGCAGCCGTTGCCGCCGCTGCCCCTATCGTGACTTCGTTCAAGGGCTCTCCCTGCAGCAGGTTTTCGGTTTCCCGGGTGCGCATGGCAACCGGCGCGACCGCGCCCAGGGCAATACGCGCCCTTTCGACTCTGCCCTGTGCGAGTTTGACCGTCATGGCGATACTGACAATGGAAATAGCGTCTGCCTTGCGCTTTCCCAGCTTGTAATAGAACCAGCGTTCGTCTGCGGCAGGACAGGGAAACTCTATGGCCGTGAGCAGTTCGTCGGGACGTCGTGCGGTTTTGCGCACTCCGAGGAAAAACTCCGGTAACGGCAGGGTGCGGATACCACCGGCTGCGCTGTCAAGTTCCACACGGGCATCCAGCGCCAGCAGGGGAGGGGAGATGTCTGCAGCCGCAGACGCATCGCAGATATTCCCGCCGATTGTGGCAAGGTTGCGGATAAGCGGGCCGGCAAAGGCGATACACATTGGCTTCATCAGGCCTTCGATTGCGCCGCCCGTCCGCCAGTCAAGCAACCGGGCAAAGGTGACACCTGCACCCATGCGAATGGTGCCGTTAGCAGCAGATATAGGCATCAGTTCCTCAAGACGGGTCAGATCCACCACCAGGTCGGCTTCAAGCGGCGCGCGTTTCAGGTTCACCATGATGTTGGTGCCGCCTGCCATGGGCATTACACGGCCGGGTTGCGCCAGCGCGTTAAGGGCCTCCGGAACATCGCGGGGTTGTGTAAACTCGAAATTATTGACCATGAGTGCGGGTTGCGATAAGGGCAGAGACCTGTTCCGGCGTCAATGGCAGGCGCTGGACGTCGACGTCCAGGGCATCGGCCAGGGCATTCGCAACCGCGCCTGTAGGTGGGGCGATAGGCGGTTCGCCTACACCTTTGACGCCCATCGGGCCTTCAACTGCAGGTTGTTCCACCAGGATCGTCTGCATCGGAGGCATGTCTTCGGCTGAAACCAGCAGGTAATCGGCAAAGCTGGGGTTCAGTACCTTGCCGTTCACTTCTCGCAGTTCTTCCATCAGCGCCAGCCCGAGGCCCATGGCAACGCCGCCCTCGACCTGTCCTTCACAGCCGGTGGGGTTGATTGCCTTGCCAACGTCGTGGGCGGCAGCATAACGCGTCACGGCAATTTCGCCGGTGTCATCATCCACGCTCAGTTCCACCGCGTGGGCACAGAAACTGGGGGCGGGGAAAGCGCCGATGGGATGGGGCTTTGTAGTTGGCGGCGCATCGTCCAGGATCGATGAAACGCCGATCATCGGTCCGCCGTGCTTCTTGTGGCGGGCATAACAGATGTCCGCCAACGGCATCGAGTTTGACCGGTCGCCGCGCACGAAGACCCGGCCGTCTTCCAGCACCATGTCGTCCGCCGCTGCCTCAAGCTGTCCGGCTGCCTCCTCGAGCAATTGCCGCTTGAGGTCCTGTCCTGCCTCATAGGCCGAACGGGCGATGGTGAACGTCATGCGGCTACCGCCGTGACCGTGGTCCCAGGGCAGGGTGTCGGTATCGCCGCGCACCAGTTGGATGGATTCGGCCGGGACGCCAAGGCCGGCAGCCGCCATCTGCAGCACGCTGCTGGTCATGCCGCCGGTGCCCATGTCGACACAGCCGGAGATAAGCCGGAAGGTGGCGTCTTCATTGGTTTCGAGCAGGGTCTGTGTCCCCCAGGTGCCGCTGACCCACCAGTTGCAGGCCAGTCCTTTTCCCGTGCCCGGAGGGCAGGTCTCGTCCCAGTCCACGGCCGCTGCCGCCTTTTGCAGGCATTCCTTGATACTGACCGCTTCCAGCACCTGTCCGGTACAGGTGGTGTCGCCGTTATCCCAGGCATTCCTGAGGCGGAACGCCAGGCCGTCCATCCCGATTGCGCGCGCCACCTTCTCCATGTGGGTCTCTACCGCAAACGCCATCTGCGGCCCGGACGGGCAACGGATGGAGCCTTTCGGCACGTTGTTGGTATAGGTGACCAGGCCGGTGATGTCGAGGTTGGGAATGCGGTAGGGACCCCCGGCCATCAGGCTCCCCAGGGCCGCCGTATTGGGGCCGTACGGCCCGTAGGCGCCGGTGTTGAACAGCATGCGTACCTGTTGCGCGACCAGGGTGCCGTCTTTCCTGACGCCTGTCTTGATCGTGACTTTTGACGGATGGCGCAACAGTGCGGCCGTCGCCATCTCTTCGTCCCGGCTCAGGGTCATCTGCACCGGCAACCCCGATCGTTCGGCCAGCAGCACCACGTAGGGTTCAAGGACGGGAAACAGTTTGCCGCCAAAGCCGCCGCCGATGTGGGTCGGGATGACCTTGAATGTGCTTATCTGCCGTTTCAGCGCCTGCGCCAGGTAACTGCGCACCGCGAAGGGCTTCTGCGTGGTGGTCCAGATCGTAATACGTCCCGCAGGGTCCGCCATGGCCGTTGCACTGTGTGGCTCTATCGCGCCGGCATGGGCTTCCGGCGTGTAGTAGGTGCCCTCTACAACCTCGTCAGCCTCGGCGAATCCCTGTGCCACGTCTCCTTCTCCGAATTCCAGCCGGTAGCACAGGTTGCCCTTGCGTTCCGATTCCCAGTCGAACTGGTAAGCATCATGGTTTTCATGGACCAGGGGAGCCTCCGGGGACATGGCCTCCTCAGGGTCGAACACTGCCGGCAATTCTTCATACTCTATTTTCACTTTCGCGGCCGCGTCCCGGGCAATATCGGCTGTGGTTGCTGCGACTGCAGCAACGGGTTCACCCTGGTAGCGTACTTTTTCAAGTGCGAACACCCGCTGGTCGCGAAGTTCATAACCGTAGTATCCCATCTCGATGTCACGTCCCGTCACCACGGCTTTAACCCCGGGCAGGTTCAATGCCTCCGTGGTATCGACGGACAAAATCCTGGCATGCGCATGCGAACTGCGCACCAGCGCCCCGTAGATCATGCGCGGCAACTGGACATCTTCGGCATAAACGGCGCGGCCGGTGACCTTTTCCACTGCATCGGTGCGCACCATGCGGGCGCCGATTGCATCGTCATTACCGTCAGCAGCCTGCGCCTGCAGAGAGCCCTCACACAAAGCCTGTGCGGCGTCAAATATTTTCGTATAGCCGGTACAGCGGCACAGGTTACTGGAGACGGCACTCCTGACGTCTTCTTCACTCGGGTTGGGATTGCCGTCAAACAGGCCTTTCAACGAAAGCACCATCCCGGGGGTGCAAAAACCGCACTGGATGCCGCCGCTCTGGACCATGGCCTGCTGTACGGGGTCCAGTATGCCGGGTTCGCCCAGCCCTTCGATGGTAGTGACGTCCCGGCCTTCGGCCTGGAGCGCCAGCACCATGCAGGAATTTACCGCGTTGCCGTCCAGCAATACCGTGCAACTGCCGCAATCCCCGGTGCCGCAACCCTCTTTCGTACCGATCAAACCCAGGTCGAGGCGCAGTGCATCGAGCAGCCGTGTGCGCGGGGTTACTTCAATGGATTCTGACTCCTTGTTGACAGTGAAGTTGAGTGGCTGTTTCTTCATTGCAGGTATGAGCGCACTGCCTCCAGCACCAGGGTCCAGGTAGAGGTATTCGGGTTGATTACTTCGAAGTGTCCGGATTCGGGCGCCATGACGCGATCCATAGTATTGTCGCCGATAGCGCGTGCCGCCGTGAAGTACTCTTCACCATAGGGTGTCCAGTCCGTGTCATGCACGCCCATGAGTAGGGTATGCGGGACACCGATCGGCGCCATGCGCGCAGGTTCGACATAGGCATAGCGGTCGGGCCGCTCGGCCGGCGAACCATCCATCAGCTTGTCGATTACATTGTCGCAGACACCTTGCTGATGCAGCCGGGTGAGTGCCGGCGCAGGCGCCAGCGCCACGACACCGGCAGGTTGCAACGGCTCAGCCTGGTATAAATCGTGACGGGGCGGAATTTTTGCCCGCGCACCGGCCCACAACGCCAGGTGGCCACCGGCTGAATGGCCCATCACGACCACCTGCGACAGGTCAAGCGGATAATCAGCGGCCAGTTGCTTCAGGTAGTCGATGCCTGAGCCGATGTCGAGTAACAATCCGGGGTAGGTTCCCCCCGGGTTGCCCACGCGGCGGTATTCGAGGTTCCATACCGCAAGGCCTTTTTCACGCAGCGCCCAGGCAAGGGGTCGCGTGGTGGTGATGTCGTACATGGCCAGCCAGCAACCGCCGTGGATGAATGCAACGACAGGGAAAGGTCCGTCGCCTTCAGGCACATGCAGTTCGCCGAACTGCAGGGGATCATCGCCATAGGCAATCTTCATGCCCGGTTCGCCCGACGCCAACTCTGCCAGCAGGTCATCCACCGTCATGATATCAGGCTCTGCACTGGTCGGTCCCGACAACAACCACAGGAAAAGCAGGCCGGTTACGGTTTTAATTTTCATGTTATTCCCCTCTGATTTGCTTCTAATCTAGCATAACAGGATGAAACGATTGAAAGTATAAATTCCTCTACTTGTCACTATCTTTTAATCTTCTCCCTGTATATGATACAACAACCCGTATCCACAGGAGAGTCCATGTCGACACGACCCGTTGCCGCAAGTGAAACGCTGACAGCCGAAGAAATCAGGGCGCGCGCGGAGTCGATCACGGAAGACCTGAAAAAATACGCAGACAGGGCAGAAGCTGACCGGCGCTTATGCAGGGAAAGCGTTGAACTGATCAGAACCAATGGACTGTTGCGCACCGTCCAGCCCAGGTCCTGCGGCGGTCACGAACTGCCTTTTCGTTCCTATATCGACGTACTGGCGGCGGTGGGCGAGGGTTGCAGCGCAACGGCCTGGGTACTGGGCGTATGGCATGCCCACAGCTGGCTGATGGGCCACTTCCCCGAGCAGGCACAACGTGATGTATACGCAGACAACCCCGATACCTTCGTCTCCGCCGTCATAGCCCCCCGCGGCAAGGCAGTACGACAAAGTGACGGGTCACATATACTGAACGGCTTCTGGCCGTTCGGGTCCGGCTGCGAGCATTCGCAATGGCTGATCCTGGGCGCTGAAATATTCAATGAATCCGGTGAAAAGATCGATGAAGCCGACCTGTTGATGCCGACTGCCGATATAGACATACTGGGAGACTGGAACGTCGCAGGCCTGCAGGGAACCGGGAGCCACTCCCTGGTAGCGAAAGATGTCAGGGTTCCGGCGCATCGCTATCTTTCCCTGCCGCCGTTGATCGAACGGGAAGCGCCGGCCTACAAGGACAAAGGCACGGGTTGGGTTACCCTGTCACAAGCCGTGCCGGTACTGGCCATTTGCCTGGTGGGCGGGGCGCTGGGGGTCGCCCGGGCCGCGTTGAAAGAATTCAAACGCTTGATCCCAGGTAAACGGGTGCCGTACACGTCCCATGTCGCAGAAGACTGGATACCGGTACAGGCCGCGCTGGGTTCCGCTGCCGCGGAAATACACGCCGCAGAACTGGTCATGTACGGGATGGCGGATGATATCGACCGGTATGCCAGGCAGAATGAGGCCATGCCCATGGAGATGCGCGGGCGCATCCGAATGGATTGCTGCCTGTCGGTAAAAATGCTGCTGGACGCGGTCGATAAACTTTATCACTATGCCGGAGCAGGGGCGCTGTCCCTGAAAAATACACTGCAGCGCGCTTCCCGGGACCTCCATGCAACGAATATGCACGCCTTGCTCATGTACGACGCCAGTGCCGAGATTTACGGGCGAATCCTGCTGGGGAAAGGCTCAAACTCGCCGATAATATGAACTACACTGACAGATGACATATGCTTAAACTCTACCATAACGACATGTCCACCTGCTCCCAGAAAGTCCGCTTCCTGCTGGCGGAGAAAGGACTGGAATGGGAGGGCGTGGAACTGGATCTGCGCCGGGGCGATCAACAGCAGCCTGATTTCCTGAAAATTAACCCGAAAGGACTGGTGCCTGCCCTGGACCATGACGGCAATATCGTATCGGAATCGAATATCATCATCGAATACCTGAACGAGGTTTACCCGGACCCGCCGTTATTACCGGCAGACCCTGCAAGCCGCGCGCAAGCGCGCTGGTGGATGAAAAAACTGGATGACGGAATGCACCTGGAAGTGGCCGTCCTGAGTTTCGCGATAGCCTTTCGCCACCAGTTAATCAAGGCCTGTGGTTCGGATGAAGCATTAGAAAAGCATTTTGCCGGCATCAGGGACCCGTATATCCAGGAGGTACAGAGGCAGGTGGTGCCGCACGGAACTGATTCGCCGCGTTTTGTCCAGGCTGTCCTGCAATATGAAAAACTGTTAGCCGAAATGAACGGCGCCCTGGCATCGCAGCGGTGGCTGGTGGGCGACAGCCTGTCTCTGGCCGATATCGCCTACTCTCCCTACGTGACGCGCCTTGATCATCTCGGTCTTGAGGGGTTGTGGGCTGATAAGCCGCATTTTGCCGGCTGGTATACACGCCTGGCGCAGACCAGGGGATATCGTGAGGGTATATCAAACTGGTTCAACCGGAAATACCTGCCGTTAATGAAACAGGCCGGGGTGGAGGCATGGCCGCGGGTGGCCGGGATAAGGGATGAGGCGCGCGCTGCGTGACATGCCTGCTGAAGGCGCCGGTATTTTTTGCTTGAAGAGGGTGGCCGGGAATTAATACACTGAGCACAGCTTACCCGGGCAGGCCGCGCGCCGTTCTGGTCCACATCAATTTTCAAAACCCGCGTTACAATGAGGAACTGCACGAGTTCGTGCGCTTGACGGAGTCATCCGGCCTGTTCCCGACCGAGACGATTACCGGCAGTCGCTCCAGGCCCGATGCCAGGTTATTCATCGGCTCAGGGAAGATGGAACAGATCAGGGAAACCGCCCGGCAACACGATGCGGACGTGGTGATCTTCAACCACGGCCTGTCGCCGGCGCAGGAACGCAACCTGGAGCGTGAAATACATTGTCGCGTACTCGACCGGGTCGGTCTGATCCTTGATATCTTTTCCCAGCGCGCCCAAACCTACGAGGGCAAGTTGCAGGTTGAACTGGCGCAATTGCAGCATTTGTCAACAAGGCTGGTTCGGGGCTGGTCTCACCTGGAAAGGCAGAAAGGCGGCATCGGCCTGAGAGGTCCGGGTGAAACGCAGTTGGAAACGGACCGGCGTTTAATCGGCAAGCGCATAAAAACAATCCGCGGCAGGCTGGATAAAGTTAAAAGCCGCAGGGCGCAGGGGAGCAGGGCACGCCGGCGCAACAATGCTGCGGTTGTCTCATTGGTGGGTTATACCAACGCCGGCAAATCCACACTCTTTAACCGATTGACCGGCGCCGATGTATATTGCGCAGACAAACTGTTCGCTACCCTGGACCCCGTCATCAGGAAGACCCGCCTGGCTGATAATGTGTCGGTGCTGTTCAGCGATACGGTAGGTTTTATCCGGCATATTCCCCACGACCTGGTGGAGTCTTTTCACGCTACGCTGGATGAGATTAAAAGCGCGGATCTGTTATTGCATGTTGTTGACATTAACGATGACCACCGGATGCGCATAGACGAGGTGAACGAGGTGATCGATGAACTGGGCGCACTGTCCATTCCGCAGATACTTGTTTTTAACAAAATTGACCAGGCCGGGATGACGGCGGAAAGCGCCCTCCCTGAGACAAAGGCCGGCAACGGCAGCAACGGCGCCAGTGCGCGCGCCTGGGTCTCGGCACTTGCCGGAACCGGAATAAAGGAGTTGAAACAGTTGATACGCAGTGAACTGGAGACCTGCAATACAGTCATTAGCGAACCCCCCGTCTTTCCTGCGCAAGCGGAGTAGTGGCACATGGATGTGCCGTCGACGGACCAAAGGATGGAAACCCCGTAACAAAACACGTCGCTTGCGACACCTTTTTCCAAACGTATGCGGGAGTGTTGTGGTAAACTTTCTACCAGATTAGATTAACCGGAAATAACGGCAAGAGGTAAGATATATGGCTTGGAACGAACCACCGGACAATAGAGGGCAGGATCCCTGGGGCAACCGCGGCAGGGGTGAAGGTCCGCCCGACCTGGATGACATCGTCCGCAAGATGCAGGAAGGGTTTGGCGGGTTATTCGGCGGAAAACCGTCCAAGCAGAAAAAAGAACGCAAGGGATTCCCGTTTTCCTGGATGATCGTAGTCATCGTCCTCGTCCTGCTGCTGCTGGTAGACATCACCTACCTTATCGATCAACAGGAGCGCGGGGTGGTGTTGCGCTTCGGCCGTTACGATCAGACCCTGCAGCCCGGCTTGAATTTTGTGATGCCCAGTCTTATCGACCGGGTCGTCACGGTAAACGTCGGCCAGGTGCGTTCCATTACCCACAAGGCGTCGATGTTGACCCAGGATGAAAATATCGTTGATGTCGAAGTGGCCGTGCAGTGGCGCATCAGCGATCCCGCAGACTTTATTTTTAACGTGAAAGACCCCGCGCTGACATTGCGCCAGGTGACGGAAAGTGCGGTGCGTGCGATCATCGGGCAGAGTGAACTGGACTATGTCCTCACCGAGGGACGCAGTGAGATTGCCCAACAGCAGCAGGAACTGATGCAGAAGATACTGATTGACGATTACAAGTCGGGGATCCTCATCGTTACCGTTGAAATGCAGCCGGCAAAACCCCCGGAGGACGTTAAGGCCGCGTTTGATGACGCCATCAAGGCAAGGGAGGATGAACAACGCCTGGTCAATGAGGCGGAAGCATACCGGAATGACATCCTGCCGCGCGCCCGCGGCGCCGCGGCAAGGGTGCGTGAGGAAGCCAATGGCTACAAGGCTTCGGTGATTGCGAAATCAGAAGGTGACGCGGCGCGCTTTGACCAGTTGCTGGCGGAATATGAACGCGCGCCGGAAATCACCCGCAAACGCCTGTACCTGGAATCCATAGAATCAGTGATGTCCGGCACCAACAAGGTATTACTTGACGCAGAGGGCGGTAACAGTCTGATGTACCTGCCGTTGGACAAGCTGATACAACCACGGGGCACATCTTCATTAAGCCTGCCCCGGGAAAGTAGTTCTGACGGCTCCACATCAGGATCAGACATTGCAGAACGTGCTGCAAACAGAGCACGAGGAGTAAGATAACCATGATACTGCGTATCATCATACCTGTTGCCCTGTTGGCCATCATCACTTATTTTTCAGTTTTCAGGGTGCAGGAATACGAGCAGGCCATCGTTTTCCAGTTCAAGGAGATCCAGCGATCCGATTACGAACCCGGCCTGCATTTCATGATACCCATCGTCAACAGGGCACAAAAGTTTGAAACGCGTCTGTTGAACCTGGACCAGGAACCACAGCGGTTTTTGACCGTGGAAAAAAAGGACGTGATCGTCGACTATTACGCAAAGTGGATTATCTCCGACGTTGAAAGGTTTTACATAGCAACGCGGGGAGGTGACGTACAGTATGCTACGGGATTGCTCGGGCAGAGGATCAATCGCGCCCTGCGCGATGAATTCGGCAAACGTACGGTCCAGGAAGTGGTCGCAGGTGAGCGCGGTGAAATCCTGGATGTTGTTCAGACAACAACAGAACAGCTACGGGATGAACTGGGGATTACCGTGGCTGACGTCAGGACCAAGCGAATCGACCTGCCCGAGGAAGTCAGCAACTCGGTCTATGCCAGGATGCGGGCTGAACGGACCCGGGTGGCAAAGGATTTTCGTGCGCGCGGAGGAGAGGCGGCGGAAAGAATCCGTGCCAATGCGGACCGTGAGCGTGAGGTCATCCTGGCCAACGCATACAAGGATGCGGAAACCGTGCGCGGTGAAGGCGATGCCCGGGCAACAGATATCTATGCCCGGTCATTTGGCGAAAATGAGGAGTTTTATACTCTGTATCGCAGCCTCAATGCCTACAGGACAAGCTTCAGCAGCAACGATATTCTCGTGCTTGAACCTGATTCTGACTTTTTCAAGTATTTCAACCACTCTCTGGGTGAGTAGGCGGGAGATAGCGCAAGGGTTTTTACCATCCGAAGCTCACGAAAGGATGCCTGTGAAATTCCTTGCTGCCTGATACTGGTTCCGGACCATGTGGACTGAACTGCTGAGCGCCGTTGCGCTGGTTTTCATCCTGGAGGGAATCCTGCCTTTCGTAAACCCCAACTGGATGAAACGGGTATTTCTTGAGGCGTCCCAGATGGATAATTCGACCTTGCGCTTTATCGGCGTCAGTTGCATGTTAATCGGTGTGGTTATGTTGTATATCGTGCGCTGAAGTGGCGTGTCTTCCTGACATCCTGTCCAGGTCATGAGATAACAGAGTATGCCCGAAAGAAATAAATGGCTGTTGCCTGAGGGGATTGAAGAGGTGCTGCCGCCGCAGGCCGCACAACTTGACAGCCTGTGCCGCCGCATCATGGACCAGTTCGCCGGCTGGGGATACGAACTGGTAATCCCGCCGTTGATAGAATACCTGGACACTTTATTTACCGGCACCGACGATGACCTTGAGTTGCAGACTTTCAAGGTCACCGACCAGTTGAACGGCAAGTTGATGGGGATACGGGCCGACACCACGCCACAGGTTGCGCGTATCGAAGTACATAACCTGAAGCGCAACCGCCCGAGCCGCCTGTGCTATATCGGCACGGTGTTGCACACCCTGCCGGGCGGTCCCGGCGGCACGCGCTCCCCCTTGCAGGTGGGTGCGGAACTCTACGGTCATAAAGGCTGCGAAAGCGACGCTGAAATCCTCGCCCTGATGCTCAACACGCTGAAACTTGCCGGTCTGAAAGACATACACGTCGATATAGGACACGCCGGGATACTGCAAGGTTTGATCAAGCCGTTGGAATTGACTGCCGAGCAGGAAAACAGGGTTTTTGCCTGCGTGCAGCGCAAGGCGACGGACGAACTGAAAGACACGCTGGCGGACTGGTCCTGCGCGGGCAAAACCGCAACGGCCCTGATCGAACTGATGGATCTGGAAGGTGACGCAAGCATACTGGATGAGGTCAGGGCTGTCCTGAAACCTTGTCCTGATGAATTGTGCGGCTACGTGGACGAACTGGGAAAAATTGCAAAACTGACCGCGCTCCAGGTACAGGATGCTCCCCTGTATTTTGACGTGACTGAATTCCAGGGTTATCACTACCATTCCGGTATGACGTTTGCCGCTTACGTGCCCGGGGAAAGCCACGGCATCGCCTTCGGCGGACGCTATGATGAAATCGGCAAGGCATTCGGCCGGCCCTGTCCTGCAACCGGCTTCAGTACGGATGCGTACAAGTTGTTTGAGTTGACGCCCCATCCGTATGAGCCGGAAAAAGGGATCCTTGCGCCGCTGTCCGAGGTGCCGGGCCTGCGTGAACTGGTGGAAAAATTAAGGGCCCAGGGCGAGATCGTGATTTACGAACTGCCCGGCAGGACAGTGGCTGCGCAAGAACTGGATTGTGACCGGGAAATCATCCTGGAACACGGACACTGGCGCGTCAGGGAGATTTAAGTGACTTTCGTCTGCGCCGATACACTTTCGGTACAAAGATGGGTAATACCATAGTCGTAATAGGCGCCCAGTGGGGTGATGAGGGCAAGGGCAAGATCGTCGACCTGCTGGCTGAACAGGTGCAGGCCGTGGTCAGGTTCCAGGGCGGACACAATGCCGGTCATACGCTTGTTATCGACGGAGAGGAAACGATACTGCACCTGATCCCGTCCGGGATTCTGCATGAAGGGGTGCGCTGTTTTATCGGCAACGGGGTGGTGTTGTCGCCGCGTGCCTTGCTCGATGAAATCAACATGCTGGAACGGAAAGGGGTACCGGCGCGGGATAAACTGCACGTCAGTGAAGGCTGTGTGCTGTTGCTGCCGCATCATATCCTGCTGGACCATGCGCGCGAACGTGCCCGCGGCAGTGCAGCCATCGGCACGACGGGCCGCGGTATCGGGCCTGCATACGAGGACAAGGTGGCGAGGCGGGCGTTGCGACTCTGTGACCTTGCCGACCGGGATGCTTTTGCGGACAAGTTGAAGGAGACCCTCGAATACCATAACTTCATGCTGAAAAACTACTACCGTTCCGACACGGCGGATTACGCACAGACCCTGGATGAAGTCCTGGGACTGGCCGAGGAAATCAGTCCGATGGCAGCGGATGTTACCGGCATGTTGTATGAGATAAGGCAAAGCGGCGGCAACATACTGTTTGAAGGCGCACAGGGGACGTTGCTTGACGTGGACCACGGTACTTACCCGTTCGTCACCTCTTCGAATACCACTACAGGCAGCGCTGCCACCGGCTCAGGCGTCGCCCCCGGCAACTTTGATTACGTGCTGGGAATTACCAAGGCCTATACAACCCGGGTCGGCTCCGGTCCGTTCCCGACCGAGTTGACCGGCACGGACGGTGCCCTGTTGCGGGAGAAAGGGCAGGAATTCGGTGCAACGACCGGCCGCCCCCGGCGCTGCGGATGGTTCGATGCCGTAGCATCGAAACGTTCGGTGCAACTGAACGGTCTGTCGGGTATCTGTATTACCAAACTCGACGTATTGGATGGCCTGGACCGCGTGAAGATATGCAGCGGTTACCGGATTAACGGTAAAACCCGTACCGTACCCGTTGCCGGCGCAATGGAGCATTGCGAACCGGTTTACGAGGAAATGCCCGGATGGCAAGGCGTGACCAGAGGGATGCAGGACTTTACTTCACTCCCGGTAAACGCCAGGGCCTACCTGAAGCGCATAGAAGACCTGTGTGAGGCGCCGATTGCCATGGTATCCACGGGACCGGATCGTTCGGAGACAATTATGCTGGAGAACCCCCTTGTACAATCAATTACGAATTAGGAATTGTGAACACATTAACCGTTTCATTCCCAATTCATAATTCCTAATTCGTAATTATCATTCAATTTGGTGCCGAGGAAAGGACTTGAACCTTCACGGGGTTGCCCCCACTAGCACCTGAAGCTAGCGCGTCTACCAATTCCGCCACCTCGGCATGGGCGAGACCCGGTGTTTTAAACCAGGCTGACAGTCATTTACGTGTACAATCGGTTTTTTACCAGGATGACGGACTTTACCGCTACAGGTATGTAGTGTCAAATAGATATGGCAAAGAAAAAAAGAAAACAGGAATACCAGGTGTCGATTCCCGAACGGAAAGAGATCAGCGATTTTTTGCACCGTTCGGAGGCGCCGCGCCAGCTATCCGAAATAGCGCGTGAACTGGGCATCACCAGTTCTGCAGGACGGGAGGCGCTGGACAAGCGGCTCAAGGCCATGTTGCGTGACGGCGAGATCATCCGCAACCGCCGCGCCGGCTACGGCCCGCTTGAGAAGATGGACCTGGTGGCCGGACGGGTAATCGGTCACGCGGACGGTTACGGTTTTTTTCGACCGGACCGCGGCGGCGAGGACCTGTACCTGTCGTGGAAACAGATGCGCACCGTGATGCACGGAGATCACGTCGTGGTACGCTACGGCAGACTGGACCGTAGAAACCGCCGGGAAGCAGTAATCGTGGAAGTACTGGAGCGTGTCAACCGGCAGGTAGTGGGACGCTTTCACAAGGAGGGCAGCGTGGCGTTCGTAGTGCCTGACAACAAGCACCTCAACCAGGACGTTCTCATCCCGCCACACCACAGGAAAAAGGCAAGTTCCGGCAACTATGTTGTCACGGAGATCATCCGGCAACCGGATGGACACACCCAGCCACTGGGTAAAATTACTGAAGTGCTAGGGGATTCCGGCGCCGTTGACATGGCTACGGAAATAGCAATCCGGGCCTACCAGATTCCCCATCAATGGCCCGCCGATGCCGAACGGGAACTGGCCCGGTTGAAGAACGCAGGACGGGATAAAACCAGGAAGGATTTACGCAACCTGCCGCTGGTGACTATAGATGGGGAGGATGCCAGGGACTTCGACGATGCGGTCTATTGCGAAAAGCAAGGTGGCGAATGGCGTCTCGTAGTCGCAATTGCCGATGTCTCACACTATGTGAGGCCGGGTACGGCGCTGGATAAAGCCGCCCTGGAACGGGGCAACTCCGTCTATTTCCCCGACCGTGTCGTACCCATGCTGCCGGAACTGCTGTCCAACGACCTGTGCTCTCTCAAACCGGACCAGGATCGGCTTGCCATGGTGTGCGACATGCATGTCAACCGGCTGGGTCGCATTAAACAATACCGTTTATATCCCGCTGTCATTAAATCCAGGGCCAGGCTGACGTACGGCCTGGTAGCCGATATTCTTGCAGGCGCAAAAGGTCACAAGAAATACACGCACATTGTCCCTCATATAAAGAATTTGCATGAGTTGTTCAATATCATGCACCAGAACCGGAAAAAGCACGGGGTACTGGATTTTTCATCTACCGACGTCAGGCTGAATTTCGATGAACAGGGCAAGGTGTCCGATATCAGAACCGTTGAGCGCAACGACGCCCACAGGATGATCGAGGAATTCATGCTCGCAGCCAATGTCTCTGTAGCTGAATTCCTTTTGAAAAAGAAAATGCCATGTATTTTTCGCAACCATGCCGCACCTGACGAGGAGAAGATCAACGATCTGCACCAGTTCCTGGCTGATTTCGGTCTGCAGCTTGAAGGCAGCCTGGACCCTGCAACAAAAGACCTGGCCAGGGTCCTGGAACAGGTCAAAACCAGGGAAGACCGGCACCTGATCGAGACGGTGCTGCTGCGCAGCATGACATTGGCCTTGTATGAGGGCAGGAATAACGGTCATTTCGGCCTCGCCTTTGATCACTACACGCATTTCACTTCGCCGATACGGCGTTACCCCGACCTGGTGATCCACCGCGCCGTCAGGCACGTCCTGGAAAATGCGGGCCATGAACACAACAGCGAAGATATGCACCAGCTCGGTGTGCATTGTTCTATGACAGAGCGCCGGGCTGAAGAAGCTGTCAGGGACGTAGTTGCGCGCATGAAATGTGAATACATGCAGGACAAGACAGGCCAGGTCTATGAAGGAATTGTCTCCGGCGTTACCGGGTTCGGCCTGTTCGTCGAACTGGTTAACATATACGTCGAAGGCCTGGTGCATATATCCGCATTGCCGGCTGACTACTATCACTTTGACCCCGTATCCCATTCACTTTCAGGGGAGAGATCAGGCAGGAAGTATTTTCTCGGCGACCGGATTAAAATTGAGGTGCTGGGGGTCAACGTGGATGAGCGGAAAATCGACTTTGATTACATCGGATAATGCCGGGCAGGAATATTGAAATCATCTGCGGTTACCATGCAGTGAGACATGTCCTGTCCGAGCGGCCGCATGACGTGCTGGATATTTTTATCGCGCAGAACCGGAAACAATCAGCCAGGGTGGATGCCCTGCAAGCTGCCTGCAACGATGCTTCAATTCCGGTCCAGCATATCTCACCCGTGAAACTGAACAGGCTGGCGGACATCAAGAATCACCAGGGCATTGCCGCCAGGTGCCGGAAGGTCAGGAATAACATGCGGATGTCAGTGGCAGACTTGTGCGCCGGGAATCCGGAAGCTGATTCGATCATCCTCGTGCTTGACAGGGTCATGGACCCGCACAACCTGGGCGCCTGTATCAGGACCGCCGATGCGGCCGGTGTGCATGCAGTCATCATACCCAGGGACCACTCCGCCCCGTTGAATACGACTGTAAAAAAAGCGGCAAGCGGTGCGACCGAGACTATTGATGTCATCACGGTAACGAATATTGCGCGCAGCCTGCGGCAACTGCGGGACTCGGGTTATGAAATCATCGGGACAGCCGGTGATGCCGATAACAGCATTTACGAAACCGAGGTGACGTTGCCGCTGGTTCTGGTCTTGGGTCCGGAACAGAAAGGCCTGCGGCATAACACGCGCGAGCACTGCGATAGACTGGTTAAAATCCCCATGCATGGATCCGTTGAAAGCCTGAACCTCTCTGTGGCTGCCGGGATCTGCCTTTACGAGATAAGAAGGCGGGTCAAGACAACGGGGAAATAGCAAGTAGCTCAAAATACCTGCATTTCATACATCTTGCCTGCCGCATTTCGTTGTGAGACTATTTCACGGACACGGCAACTTAACGGGGGAAAATCATGAGTGAACCACAATGTCCGCAAAATTATCCTTACGGGTTGGAGCTTGAGGCCGGCGTTTATTTCTGGTGCAAGTGCGGTGCTTCCGCCAACCAGCCTTTTTGTGACGGCTCACACGCCGGCAGCGACTTTGCCCCGGTACGGTTCGAGGTAAAAGAAACAGAATCAATATGGTTGTGCGGTTGCAAGCGCAGCGGTAATGCGCACCTGTGTGACGGCAGCCATAAAAACCTCTGAACGGGCAGCATGAAAACCGGTTTGGCTGACCAACGGGAGTTGGCGGCAACCCTGGTTGACCAGGCCAGGGCCGTCGCGGTTGAATTACGCGCCCGCGCCGCAGACGCAGAGGGACAACGGCGCATCCATGCGGAATCGTTCAGCGCCATGAAACAGGCCGATTTATTCCGCGCCTACGCGCCTGTGCGCTTCGGCGGTTATGAACTGCATCCCCGTTATTTCTGGCGCATCGCCGCGGAACTCGCCAAGGGGTGTCCTTCTTCAAGCTGGGTTTACAGCGTCATGTCCTGTCATTCCTTCGTGACGGCGCTGTTTCCTGAACAAGCCCAGGAAGAGGTGTTCGGCGCCGATCCGAACGCGGGCATCAGCGGCATATTGCCGGACCGGAGCAGCGCACTCAAAACTGACGGTGGCTACGTATTGAAAAACGGCACCTGGCCCTTCGGTTCCGGCTGCCATAACGCAAACTGGTTCCTGCTGGGCGCGCAGTTGCCGGAGATGCCCCCCGGACATGACAAGGCGTTTTTCCTGGTGCCCCCGGAGGATATAGCCATCAAGGACGACTGGTACGTGACTGGACTGAGGGCCACCGGGAGCAACAGTATATCCCTGAAACAGGACGAGCACTTTGTGCCCGGCCACCGGATGCTGAAGGCGGAAACAGCCCTGGCGCACAAGTACGGCGCCTGGAGACCGTTGCTCTACCGGGCGCCGTTCGCGGCGTTACTGGTAATTTCGTTGAGCGCAGGCACTACCATGGGCGCCGCGGCCGGCGCACTGGAATTCTACGAAGACCTGCTGCTGACCCGCTCATCCAGGCCGATGGTGTATACCGATGACATCCCCAAGGTCGGCCTGTCCTCGACCCACCACATTCTGGCTGAAGCCACGGCAAAGCTTGAAGCGGCCAGGCTGATGACGGACCACGCCATGGACCTGTGTTTCGAAGCCGCCGTAAACAACCGGGAAATACTGAACGCGGAACAGCGCGCCCGGATCAGGTTATACGGGGTGCATGCCATGCACACGGCCAGGGAAGTCGTGAATATCCTGTTCCAGGATTCCGGCGGTTCTTCACTGCACGAACGCAGCCTGATGCAGCGCTACCACCGCGATATTAACGCCATGTCGATGCACGAGGCGATGCATGACGGCATCATCAGGGAAGTCTACGGCCGGCTGCGGTTGAACCTGCCGACCACGCACTGGCTGCTGTAACCCAAATATCTCAGTAGCGCCCGGTCGTGGCGCGTTGCGCGCCGTAGGACAGTTGTTGTACGCCCCTGTTGGTGCGGGAGCAAAGTATGCGCCAGGCAGTGATCAGGACATCCGGGCCGAACAGGCGCTCCCTGTGCCAGCCTCCTTCAGCAGAATAGAAATCATCCATGGCTTCGCGGGCGAACATGTCCTCGTTGTTGAACTTTTGCGGGACGAAATCCCGCCAGAGATATTTCATTTCGTCGAAGAACGCTTTTTCTTCCTGTTCGTTCGTGACTTTTGAGCCCCAGCTTATCATGTACCTGTGAGTTCTTTCCGTTACCGGCACATACCACTCGAAATGGACAATGTGGGGAGCCGGAAAAGGGTCGACGCGCAATACGCCCGGCATCCAGATACCTACTTCGGGGATCATTCCCTGCATTACCCCGGGTTCATCGGGCAGATATTGTGCCGATATTGTTTTACCGGCAGCCACGTCCACTTCCCAGACAGGTGTGCCGGCGCCGCGAATCAGCCTGACACCGGAGGGGCCGCTGTCTTCACGCCTGCCGTTGATGACTTCCATGCCCTTGTTGTCATCCAACCCGGTGTCGCCCAGCACCGTGGGGACCTTGAAGCCCCTCACCAGGGGGGAATTCCGGTGCATATAAGCATGGGCCGGGTCAAAACCGTTTTCCGCGCCCAGGCGCCAGTTGCAGTCCACTTCCCTTGCCCAGCCTTCGGGGTACATGGTGAGGTCTTCATCAAGGAAGCCCGGCGGCACATCGTCTTCAAGAACTGCCGGTTCCCGGTCGCCGATGAAAACGAATACCAGGCCCTGGGTTTCCCTGACAGGGTAGGTCCTGATGTGATGACGACCGATAAGCGCACTCTGCGGATCGGTAACGATATTGATGAGAGCGCCTGTTTTCAGATCATAAGTGAAACCATGGTACCAGCATGTGATCGTATCTCTGGTATAACACTCCGGTTTTTTTGACAGGGGAACGCCTTTATGGATGCACTGGTCATGAATGGCATGGACTTGTCCGTCAACCCTGCGGAACAGGATCCTCTCTCCCAGGATTACCTCGCAGCGAAAGTTCCCGACCGGCTCACCATTGCCTGCGCTGGTGTCCGCCTCCTTGAGTTCATGGCTGAAGAAAGCGGGATACCAGTGGTTGCGAAAACCCAGGCCGGCATCCAGGTAATCCTGCCAGGGCGATATCTTCCCGTCACTCATTGCGTCTATGCAAGCGCGAGCAACTCCCTGGTGAACTGGTTCGTGGCCGAGGCCATGGGCACATGGTCGGTCGCGAAGCTAACGACTTTCTCGCAGGGCATGCTTTGCAGCATCTTGCGCTGGTATTCAATGGGGATGGCCTTGTCTTCCAGGGCCTCGAAGTATACCCGTGGAACCCGGCCAAAATTTTCAGCGCTCAGCCGTAACGGTGTCCCCAACGGTTTACGCGCCATCGGGCGTTGCAGTTTCATGGCTTTCTTCACCGCCGCGGCAGGAGAAGTGTTATAGATAATATCGGCAATATACTTTTTCCTGAACGTCACCACGCCATCATCCGAGACGTCACAATGGCTGACAACCGGTGACGGGATCGACTGCTTCCCCCAGAAATGTTTGGGTGAACTGCCATTCGGTAAAAGAAACGCAGCCACGTAGACCAGGACCTTGATTTTATCGGGGCGGGACTCGGCAGCCTGGGAAATGGAAATGCCGGCCAGGCTGTGACCTGCCAGCACAACGGGTTCCGTTTGCCGATCCAGGACTTCGATTACCCGATCCCGGTAGCTGTCCAGGGTGATTTCCGACAAGGGTGTCTGATCATCCCCCTGGCTTGGCAGATCAGGAGTTATAACCTCATGTCCTGCCTGTTCCACAGGCCCTCTCACGGGGTCCCAGTTCCACCCGCCGCCGAACGCTCCATGAACTAAAACAAATGTAGTCATCTATGCCCTCCTGCCGTTACATATACCATCATCAGTGTATTCATTATAATATCTGTCCGGTGAAAATGCTTCTCGCGGTGCGTGCCGGGTCAGGCCGTCAGCGCCGCAGAAACGCAATCCAGCGGTAGAAGTTGAGCAAACTCGACAGGGAAGCGGAGACGTAGGTCAACGCGGCCGCGGTCAGGATCCTGCGCACTATGGGTTCCGCGCTTTCCGGCAGGTAACGGCCTTCTATCAGCAGGGGCAGGGCGCGGTTGAAACTGGCGTCCCACTCGACCGGCAGCGTCACCAGGTGAAAAATTACGGGCAGAAACAGGATCATGATGCCTGAGGCGAACATCAGGATGCCGACGAGAGGCGATTTAACAAGTAACATGACAAACGGGAAACTGACCAGGATGAACGATGCTGTTTTTTCGGTTAAGGCGATATACCTGGCAAGTTTCCAGCGCAGGTAAAGGGGCCTGAAACCGGTGTTATGCTGTAACGCGTGGCCGATTTCGTGTGCGGCAATGACTGCCGAGGTAAGGGACTTTCGTTCATGTACACCCTGGGACAGGCAAACGGTCTTGTTTTCCGGGTTGTAGTGATCGCCGCCGCTTTCGAGCGCCTCGACGTTATAACCGGTCAACTCCAGGCGCTCGATCAGGTGCCGGGCCAGTTCACCACCGGTGCCGGGCAACTCGTCCAGCAACGTGTCATAGCGTTTGAATACGTATCTGGTCCAGAGTTGAGGACCCAGGACTAAAACGAGTAATAAAATGAAGCCTGCTATACCCAGTAACATAATTACGAATTAGGAATTACGAATTAGGAATTACGAATTGGGAGATTTAATTCCTAATTCGTAATTTTTAATTCTTAATCTTAACTGAAAATGACTCCTTTACAGCGCTATCAATCAGATATTGAGAAAAACAGGATAATACCTGATTCAGCCCAACGGGAAGTCGTTAATCGTACCCAGGCGCTGTATGAAGAACTGCTCGATGCCGTATCCGGCAACTCCATAAGGCGTTTTTTTAGCCGTTACTTCACACGGCGGCCGCACACTGTCAAAGGCTTATATCTCTGGGGGGGAGTAGGCAGCGGCAAGACTTACATAGTCGACACGTTATTTGACTGCCTTCCCTTCAATGCCAAACTGCGCGTGCATTTTCATCGCTATATGCAATGGGTGCACGCAGAACTAAAACAGCTTGAAGATGTCGAGGAACCGCTGAGGTTGATCGCGCATAAACTGGCCAGGGATACCTCTGTAATCTGTTTCGACGAGTTTCATGTATCCGATATTACCGATGCAATGCTGTTAAGCGGCCTGTTCCGTGAGTTGTTTGCACAGGGTGTGACCCTGGTCGCAACCTCAAATGAACATCCGGACAAGCTCTACCGGGGCGGGTTGCAACGGGAAAGGTTTTTACCGGCAATTGAACTGCTGAAACGTTACACCAGCGTGGTTAACCTGGACACGGGTGTCGACTACCGTTTACGTTACCTGGACAAGGCCAGAACCTACCACTACCCGCTGGATTCAGCCAGCAGTGAAAAACTTTCAGCGAGCTTTGCAATGATTGCCATGGACAGTACCGGAACTAATTCCCTGATCGATATTGCAGGACGTGAAATAAAGGTGAAACGACTCGCTTCCGGTATTGCCTGGTTTGAATTTCACCACATATGTGGCGGACCGCGCGGTGCGGCTGATTACATAGAGATAGCCCGGCAGTTCCAGACTGTGTTTGTCGAAGGCATAACGCAAATGGATGACCTCGATAATGACCGGGCCAGACGTTTTATCACGATGGTGGACGAATTTTATGACCGTAACGTCAGGTTGATTGTCAGCGCAGAAACTGCAGCGCGTGAGTTGTATAACGGGAAGCGCTTGGCGCAGCAGTATGAACGCACTGCCAGCAGGCTCATTGAGATGCAGTCCCATGAATACCTGGGGAAAGCGCACCTGCCGGTTTGATCACCAACAGCATTTGATATGGCCGCACCGAGGCGTTGCGATGTTATGTTATTATGCTGCAGGTCCCGAGGAACAATAACAAGATAGAGGAGGTGTCATTGGTGTCCTATTCGACTGAAAATATCCGCAATATCGCCATCACAGGCCACAGTGGTTCCGGCAAGACAACGCTGGTCGAGACCCTGTTGCACAGCGCCGGTGCGATTAACCAGAAAGGGTCGGTAGCGCGGGGAACAACGGTGTGTGACTTTGATCCGCAGGAAAAAACACACCAGCACTCACTGGACAGCGCCATATCCAGCCTGGAGCACGGCGGCAGCCACGTTAACCTTATCGATACACCGGGATACCCTGATTTTATCGGGCGAGCATTGTCCGTTCTGCCTGCCGTGGAAACCTGCGCAGTTGTCGTTAATGCCCAGTCAGGAGTCGAAATGGTCACCCGCAAGATGATGGAGCAGGCAGCGGACAGGGGCATGGACCGCCTGCTCATCGTAAATAAAATCGATGCTGAAGACGTTGACCTCGAGGCCACCCTGCAACAACTCAGGGAAGCTTACGGGAGCGAGTGTCTGCCCCTTAACTTGCCGACTGATGACGGGAAAGAGGTGGTCGACTGCTTTTTTCAGAACGACGGCAAAGAAACAGACTTTCTTTCCGTGGCAGAGGCGCATGTCAATATTGTCGACCAGGTGGTCGAACTCGATGAAGAACTGATGGAGCAATACCTGGAACAGGGGGAAGATTTCAGCCCGGAGCAGTTGCACGAACCGTTTGAGCGGGCACTACGCGAAGGTCACTTCATTCCCGTCTGCTTTGTATCGGCCGAAACGGGCGCTGGTGTTGCGGAATTATTGGACGTTTTTGCCCGGTTGATGCCGAACCCGGGCGAGGGCAACCCTCCCCAGCTGTTCAGGGGTGAAGGCGATGCTGCAGAACCGATCCGTATTGAACCTGAACCGGGCGGGAATGCAATAGCCCATGTGTTTAAACTCCATATAGACCCGTTTGTCGGCAGACTGGGCGCTTTCAGGATACACCGGGGTACGGTAACCAAGGATAGCCAGTTGTTTATCGGTGACAGCCGCAAACCGTTCAAGGTCGGACACCTGTTGAAACTGCAGGGCAAGGACCATATCGAAATCGACCGGGGCGTGCCGGGCGACATATGTGCCGTAGCAAAAATTGACGATATCCATTTTGACGCGTTGTTGCATGATTCCCATGATGATGACCAGGTCTACCTGCAGCCGATCGACATTCCTGCCCCCATGTACGGCCTGGCGATTCAAGCCAAGAGCAGGGGGGATGAGCAAAAGATATCCGACGCATTACACAAACTCGTAGCGGAGGATCAAAGTTTTATTGTCGAACATAATGCAGCTACAAATGAAACGGTCATTCGCGGCATGGGGGAATTCCACCTGCGCATCATGCTGGAGAAACTGAAGGACCGCCACAACGTGGAGGTCACCACCCGGCCCCCGAAGATAGCCTACAAGGAAACCATTACGGCCAAGGCAGAAGGCCATCACCGGCACAAGAAACAAACGGGAGGCGCGGGGCAGTTCGGCGAGGTGTTCCTTAGAGTCGAACCTATGACCCGCGGTTCAGGTTTTGAGTTTGTCGACGCCGTAGTCGGCGGCGTGATTCCCAAACCACTGATACCGGCAGTGGAGAAAGGCATCCGGCAGGCGCTTGCCGGCGGTGCGCTGTCCGGCAACTCCATGCAGGACATCAGGGTGACGGTATATGACGGTAAGCATCACCCGGTTGACTCCAAGGAGGTGGCGTTTGTCACCGCCGGGAAGAAGGCCTTTCTTGACGCATTCCACAAAGCCAGGCCAGTAGTGCTGGAACCTATCGTGGATATCAATGTCACCGCGCCGAATGGCGCCATGGGCGACATTAACGCAGACATCTCCGGCAAGCGGGGACGTATCAGCAATACCATGGCGCTGTCCGGCGGCATGACGACGATAACCGCCAGTGTGCCGCTGAGTGAACTGGACAGCTACCAGTCCCAGCTCAAGTCCATGACTGGAGGGGCAGGCTCGTATTCCCTGACCTTCAGCCATTATGACCCCGTGCCGGCCAAAACACAGAAAGAACTGAGAGCTGCGCATAAACCCAAGGAAGACGACGAGTGATCAGAAAACAAATTAGGAATTATATCTTTTTGTCATATAGATAGTCTAACTAAGCACTTTTCTGCATAAGTCTTCCCTGCTATCCTAACTCGCCGATTTGTCTGAGAGTTGTCATCAGTTGTTATGTACCGATACGATCAATACGATCAGCAGATAGTAAATGAACGGGTAGCCCAGTTTCGCGACCAGACACGGCGCTACCTGGCCGGCGAACTCAGCGAGGATGAGTACCGGCCGTTGCGTCTGATGAACGGACTGTATATCCAGAGGCATGCGCCCATGTTGCGCGTGTCGATCCCCTATGGACTGCTGTCGTCCACCCAGTTGCGCATGCTGGCGCATATTGCGGAGAAATATGACAAGGGCTACGGTCATTTCAGCACCAGACAGAATATCCAGTTCAACTGGCCCAGCCTGGAAACCGTGCCGGATATACTGGCCGACCTGGCAAGCGTGGAGATGCACGCAATCCAGACCAGCGGAAACTGCATACGCAATATTACTTCCGACCACTTTGCCGGTATTGCCGGGGATGAACTGGAAGATCCCCGTCCTTACTGTGAGATCATACGCCAGTGGTCTACGTTCCATCCGGAGTTTTCTTTCCTGCCGCGCAAGTTCAAGATCGCCGTATCCGGGGCGGAAAATGACCGGGCTGCCGTGCAAATCCATGACATCGGCATCTACCTGGTCAGGGGGAATGAAGGTGAAGTCGGCTTCAGGATACTGGTAGGCGGGGGCCTGGGCCGTACCCCGTTCATTGGTACCTGCATACGGGAGTACCTGGAAAAAAAACACCTGTTGTCCTACCTGGAGGCTATCCTGCGCGTATACAACCAATTGGGCCGGCGGGACAACATGCACAAGGCCAGGATAAAGATCCTGTTGAACGCGACTGGTGCGGAAAAATTCACCGATATGGTCGAGACCGAGTGGCAGCGTATCAAGGATTCGGCACTGACGCTTGACCAGGCGGAGATAGATCGCGTCAAGGCGTATTTCAGCGAACCGGAATATGCTTCCCATGCCGATGCCACCCAGGCAAAACGCCTGGTATTGCAAAAAGACTTCAAACTGTGGGTAGAACGTAATGTGAAGGCCCATAAAACGCCGGGATATCGCGCCGTCTACCTGTCACTCAAACATCCCGCCACGGCGCCGGGTGATGCGACGGCAGCCCAGATGAACTTTATCGCAGATATGGCGGACAGGTTCAGCCATTCGGAAATCCGGGTGACCCATGACCAGAACCTGATCCTGCCCCATGTCAGGCAGGCGGACCTGTATCCGCTCTGGAATGCGTTGAAAAAGGAGCGGCTGGCGACGCCGAACATCGGCCTGCTGACCGACATGATATGTTGCCCGGGGCTGGATTTCTGCAACCTGGCCAATGCCGGTTCCATAGATATTGCCAAACAGATCAATGACCGGTTTGACGAACTGGATTACCTGCACGACATCGGTGACTTCCAGATAAAGATGTCCGGCTGCATGAATGCCTGCGGTCACCATCACGTAGGCAACATCGGCATCCTCGGTGTGGACAAGAAAGGCCAGGAGTTCTACCAGTTGACGCTTGGCGGCGCCGCCGGGAATCAGGCCCGGCTGGGAGACCGGTTAGGGCCCGCAATCGCGAAAAACGAGGTGGCTGAAACGATAGATAAAATCCTGCAGGTGTACCTTGAACAGCGGGAAGGAGATGAACAATTCCAGGAAACGTATCTGCGCGTGGGGCTCGAACCGTTCAAGACAAGAGTCTATGCTGAAGACACCCGTAAACAACCGGAGATGAAAGCCGTTGCGGGTTATTAAGGCAGGCAAGGTGCTGGAAGATAACTGGCAAAGGATCGCCTCCCTGGAACAGGAGCATGTGTTGGAAGACGGCGACTGGATAGTTCCACTCGACTACTGGCGTGTTAACCGGGAGCGGTTGCTCCGTCATAAAGGCAGGGTCGGAGTGTGCCTGAATGGAGACGACGACCTGGAACATATAGCCGAAGCGCTGGGCCAGTTGGAACTTATTGCCCTGGAGTTTCCCGGGTTTACGGATGGGAGGAGTTATTCCCATGCCAGGATACTGCGTGATCGTTTCCGTTACCGGGGAGAATTACGCGCCGTGGGAGATGTACTCAGGGATCAGCTGTTTTTCATGCAGCGTTGCGGGATCGATTCATTCCAGGTCCGGGAAGACAAGGATGCGGAAGATGCTGTAAAGGGATTGTCCGACTTTAGCGTCAAATACCAGACGGCTGCTGATGGTTCACCGCCTGTTTATAGATTCAGACAACAGGCCGGAAAATAAAGCATTCAGTTCTTGAGTGAACTAATCCCCGTTTCCAGATCATCGTGGATGGTAAACAGGTTTACCAGGCCGCTGATTTCAAAAATCTTCATGATATTTTCGTTCAGGGAACAAACTGCAAATGATCCTGAATTCTTGGCGAAACTTTTTGTCGCGAAAATAAGGACGCGCAAGCCGGCACTGGAGATGTAATTAACTTCCGAAAAATTAATGATCATCTTGTTACAACCTTCTTTGATTTCTTCCATGACTTTATCGTGGACCTGTCCTGAGTTGGTCGCGTCGACTCGTCCCTTCAGATTAAGAATGACAATACCATCCTGATTGACTGTTTGGATCTCGCTCATTATTGTTCTCGCGCTTTATTAAGTATGCCGGACGATCTTAAACCGGCAGCATTGTAACGGTCTTGGAGTTTAATTGTCTACTCATTTATTCCTCCACCCTGCTAATAATATATTATATAACCCCAGGTGACAAATTTATATCATAATGGTATAATTTGATGAAGTATTCGGGTAGTTGATCATGGCTTTTCATTGAGGGATGTATATGAGAAAAAAAGACGATACTTTCAAATGGGAGTTGTCCGAGCTATCTGATCTGGCGAGTTTTTCCGACGATTTCAGGTCTTACTGCGAAGAAAAAAAACTGGATGAAGGCAAGATCTTTGAACTTGAACTATCCCTGGAAGAACTGATTGTGAACTCCTTTACCCACGGATACCAGGAAGGCGGGAAAGAGGGGACCGTAATCGTGGAAGTCGAAGACACCGGTCCTGATGTCAGGATCAGCTTACGCGATCATGCGCCGCCGTTTGACTTGTTCAGGGATGCGCCCGCACCGCGGCTTGGCGGGGAAGATCCCAAGCCGGAACCAGGACAGGAACCAGAACCGGTACTTGACCCGGCATCTGAACCGGAGCCAAAACAGGAAAAAGTAGGGGGGTTGGGGATCCACCTGGTAAAAAGCCTGAATGACCGCGTTGAATACTATGGTTCACAGGATGGAAACATAGTAATCATCATCAAGGCGAAAGAGTAATCGCGTTACCCGCCCGGCGCGCCATCCCCGCTACGGACAATGGCACGCGGCGCCGGTTAAAGACCGGTGTACTGGAATGACAGGATTGTGATGTCGTCGAATTGATCAGCCCGTCCGATAAAACGCACAACACTCCTGAACACGGCATTCGTCAGGTCTTCCGCGGCTTCAAATTCGTTTTTATCCAGCAATTCCTCTAACCGGTCATCTTCATAAAACTCGTCCCTGATATTCTGAGCCTCAGTCACCCCGTCGGTGTAAAACAGCACCATATCATCCTTCTCCAATTCGATGGATTGCTGTTCAAATTCAATGTCTTCAAACGTGCCTACCAGAGGCCCCTGGATCTGTTCCAGGCAGATAAGTTCCCCGGTGCTCTTTTTGATAAACGGCAGGTTATGCCCGCCATTGGTTATGAGCAACCGGCCGGTTTTCAGGTCCACGATACCCAGCACCAGGGTTACAAACATATTGCTGTCGTTATTCAGGGACAGTTCCCGGTTGACCCTGGTGACGATATCTTTCGTCTGGTCGGTCTGATCCAGTATCTTGGTGAGCAGTGCCTTGGTAACGGACATGAACAGGGACGCCGGTATGCCTTTCCCGGAAACATCCCCCACGCAAAAGTAGACTTTATCATCCTGTAACATGGAAAAGTCGTAAAAATCCCCCGATACACTTTGCGCCGGCTTCAGGAAGGCCTCCAGGTTGAACCCCTCGCCCTTGATTGGATCGGGCAACATGTCCATCTGCACCTTCTGGCCGATCCTCAGGTCCTGGGCGAGCTTGTCATTATGTGACTTGATTGTCTTGAAGGCGGTCTTCATCTTCTCGTTGGCCCTGGCAACG
Organism: Gammaproteobacteria bacterium; assembly: GCA_965208655.1. Lineage (GTDB taxonomy): Bacteria > Pseudomonadota > Gammaproteobacteria > Eutrophobiales > Eutrophobiaceae > JAAXHV01. The sequence goes on along the minus strand of CBDBPJ010000001.1, from coordinate 1,211,797 downwards.
TTGGTCCGGCTCCAGATGGACATCAGGGTCAGGGCCAGTATCAGTCCTGCGGTAATCCCGCTTCCCGCAAGGGCCTGGTTCGAGTAGGCCCTGAAGGTTGCAAAGGCATCCTGGCTCTTGAACTCATTGATGATGCCGAAACCATAAGTATTATCCCAGCTCCAGTATCCCACCACCTCGTCTCCGAGGTAGTTCTCATATTCGTCCAGATCTCCTCCGGCCTCTCCCGCTACCACACTCCGGACGGAGAGGGGCAGATTGGCAGTCCCTGCCGCTTTTCCATGTTGACTGACGCTCATTCCCACCACCGAAGGAACGTCGGCGCCCAGCCAGCCCTCGTCGTACATTTCCTCTTTCCAACGCGGTTCACTGATAAATCGTCCCTCAGCGTCGACCATATAAATCTCACCGTAATTCCCGGAGTATCCTCTTCTCAGGATTTTGGCCAGAATGCGCCGGGGCGAGGCCATAATGAGAACAGCCCCCTTGTTTTCGTCAATCAGGGAACCGAAAACGATATTCTGCGACAACAGTTCATCCTTTGCCTGCCGGTCAGGAAAATTGATAACCGTCTTCCGGGTCGACATCCGTTCCATGAAGCCCTCGGGATAGGCAAAAAATTTCCCGATCAGATCTGCGCGGTTACTGGAGAGCACGATGCCTTTGCGGTCGATAATCATGTAATTTTCAAACAGATCAGGATTGGCAATACTCGTATCTGCCCCAAACTTTCTCAGCCCTTCTTCAAGTGCGAAAGATTCCAGCAGCTCCGTGTCGGTAATTATCGAAGCTGCAAACTCACCGTGCAGCATATGTTCCGGTTGTTCCTTAATCAGTTGCAGGGTTTCATTGGAAACCTGGCGGCCTACTGCTTCGGCAAACTTGGAAGTGTCCCGGCTGATCTGGTTCAACCAGTCATTGACTGCGCTATGGGTGGCATCCAGGGTGAACTTCAACTCATCCCTTACCTTGGCGTATGATTGAATTTTGTTTTCACTCAGAAACCACCAGGACAGGGCCAGTGTCATAAAGGTAATGACGACGGCTGCCACAAAAAGCGGCCAGCTATTCCAGAAATTCCTGAGGAAAAACACCAGGTAGGATGTCTCCGCGGTTGTTTCCTGGCCTGCTTTGTCGGTGGCGGCAACAGACGCGGACTGTCTCCCTGCCAGCATGTCCCGTGGCGATCCCTTGCCTCCCGCACCAGGTGAAGGGTACCCGCTGGCGGCCAGACGCTGTGCCAGTCGCGACTTGCCGCTATCCGTCCCTTTCTTGTTCAGGGACGCCCACCCCAGGACAAGGGAAACCGCTGCAAGCAAGGCGCTCAGGCCGAGGGTCAGCATCAGGACCAGGTTCACCCGGCGTTGCTTGTCCCGGTAGACTGCAACTTCGCCCGATGTCCTGTGGTCGATGGCTTCGAAAAAATCCTCCAGAGGCATCATTATTTTTTCCTTGGCCTGGTGATACTCGTCACCGTGTAACAGATTGCGGGCCAGTTCCCTGTCGGGTCGACCCTGGGTGTAGCGTCCCGTACCGTCTTCAAAGAGACCCACCATGGCATTCATAGCCCGGTTTTCCAGGTTCACAAGTTCGTTTGATTCATTTTCCGTTTCCCGCAACAGGGCGAATTCGGTTTCCGTGAATTCTTCTTGTTTCATCAAGTCTTTCAACGGTATTGCCTGCGTATTTATCCTGGGCGGTAGTCCTGTAGCTGCGACGAAATCCCAGTAGATATTGTGATAATCCGCAGGCCGTGGCGCTTCGCCGCTCCTTATGGCCAGGATTTGGTCGAAATAGTTCTTGTACTTGTCGTCGCCGGTTACCGTATAAGTCCGCGCCATGCGGGTGAGGTCGTCCGAGCTTTGCCGCAACTCATCGGCAAGCAGGTATGATTGATATCTTTTTTCAGCTGACTCATGGATTTTTTCTTCGTTTTCAAGTACTTCGGTATACAGCACCAGTGAAACCACCATCAGCGTCACGATCGACGCGAAAATAATCAGGAAGTTTTTTGTTATATCCATAGTGCGTGAAACCCGTAGGGTATAAGTATTTATGTCTGATTGTCAGGCACGCCGCGGCATGAAACTGCCGCGGCATGCACTGTAGAACAGGTACTGAAGAAAGACGGGTCAGAAGGGAATATCGTCATCAACGAATTCACCACCATCACCGGTTGTGTTTCCCTGCGGTACTGGAGCGTTTGCGCCAGCCGGCTTACGCGCGGGAGCCGCTGCCGGGACAGGTTCCCCGGGAGCAGTCCTGCCATCCAGCATTTGCATCTCATTGGCCACGATTTCCGTCGTATACCTGTCGTTTCCGTCACGGTCCTGCCATTTGCGGGTTTGCAAACGTCCTTCGACGTAGATCTTCGAGCCTTTACGCAAATATTCGGACACTATTTCCGCCAGGCGGCTGAAGAACACGACCCTGTGCCATTCCGTGCGTTCCTGCAGGTCACCCGTTTCCTTATCACGCCACGCATCCGATGTCGCAAGACTGACATTGGCAATGGGCGAGCCTCCGGACGTATACCTCACATCCGGATCGTTTCCTAAATTTCCAATAAGAATGACTTTATTTATTCCTCTGGCCATGATTTCACTCCTTTATGTGACAAAATTTAAAAAAATACCTCCCTGCACGGCTTTTTTTCAGCCGGTTGTAAAACCGGGTTGGACTCTTGCAAGGCATCCCTTATATTAGCAGGTTAAACTCAATTCGGCCAAACTAAAACTTACATCGTGGACACTATCCGGATCAGGGGTGCAAGGACCCATAATCTGAAGAACATCAACCTGGATTTTCCCAGGGATAAGATGATTGTGATCACCGGACTGTCGGGTTCCGGGAAATCGTCCCTGGCGTTTGATACCATTTATGCCGACGGTCAGCGCCGCTACGTGGAATCCCTGTCCGCCTATGCCAGGCAATTCCTGTCAATGATGGAAAAGCCGGACGTGGACCATATTGAGGGGCTGTCCCCGGCCATCAGTATCGAACAGAAATCCACTTCCCATAACCCGCGCTCCACGGTGGGCACCATTACCGAGATATATGATTACCTGCGCCTGTTGTTCGCCCGGGTAGGGGAACCGCATTGTCCACAACACCGGACCCTGCTGGCTGCCCAGACCATAAGCCAGATGGTCGACCTGATACTGGAACAGCCGGAAGGAAACCGGTTGATGCTGCTGGCGCCCGTGGTGCAGGACAGGAAAGGCGAACACATACAACAGCTGGAACGAATCAGGGCTGAGGGCTTCGTGCGCGCACGCATCGATGGAAAAGTGGTGGAACTCGACAACATCGAGACATTGGACCTGCGCAGAAGACATACCATCGAGGTAGTGGTGGATCGTTTCCGGGTCCGTGCGGATATCGGTTTGCGCTTGGCTGAATCACTGGAAACCGCGGTGCGCCTGTCTGACGGTCTGGCCATTATCTCATCGATGAGCGATGCCGAGACGGATGAAATTGTATTTTCAACCCGGTTTGCCTGTCCTGAATGCGGTTACAGTCTGAGTGAACTTGAGCCACGGTTATTTTCCTTCAACAATCCGGCCGGAGCCTGCGACCGCTGTGACGGCCTTGGTGTCATCCAGTATTTTGATGCCGACAAGATAGTACTGGACAGATCGCTTAGCCTGGCTGACGGCGCCATACGCGGTTGGGACCGGCGTAATGCCTATTATTTCCAGTTGATCAAATCACTGTCCAGGCACTACGGATTTGCCATAGATACGCCGTATGCCGGGTTGGATGAACGGGTGCGCGAGGTTGTCCTGTACGGCAGCGGCGAGGAAGAAATAGAGTTCGAATACCTGCACAGCAAGCGCGGAATCGTCCATCGGACCCATACCTTTGAAGGTGTAATTCCAAACATGCAGCGCCGTTACCTGGAAACCGAATCAGTCATGATCAGGGAGGAATTGAACAAATACCAGAGCAGCCAGCCCTGTCCGTCCTGTGCCGGACAACGGCTTAACGAAGCGGCCCGGAATGTATTCATCAATGATATCAACCTGCCGGCGATCAGCGCCCTGCCGGTAATGCAGGCGCAGATGTTTTTCAGGTCCCTGGTAATACCGGGGCGGCGCGGGGAAATCGCGACGCGCATAGTAAAGGAGGTGGATGACCGGTTGCGCTTCCTGGTCAACGTAGGCCTGGACTACCTGACCCTGGACAGGAGTGCGGAAACCCTGTCAGGCGGCGAAGCGCAGCGGATACGCCTGGCAAGCCAGATCGGCGCAGGGCTGGTCGGCGTCATGTACGTTCTGGACGAGCCTTCCATTGGTCTGCACCAGCGTGATAACAAGAGGCTGCTTGCCACCCTGCAGCAACTGCGCGACCTCGGCAACACGGTTATCGTGGTCGAACATGACGAAGAGGCCATCAATTCTGCCGATCACGTTATCGACATGGGGCCGGGCGCAGGAGTACACGGCGGTAAGGTGGTTGTACAGGGATACCCGGAGGATATTGCCCAGTGCCGGGAATCGCTGACCGGCGCTTACCTGTCCGGGCGCAAGCGTATTGATATACCGCCGCAACGTGTCATGCCCGACCCGGAACGGGTAGTAATACTGAGCGGCGCAACAGGCAACAACCTCAAGTCCATTCAACTGGAACTGCCGTTGGGTCTGATGACCTGCGTCACCGGTGTTTCCGGTTCAGGCAAGTCGACACTTGTCAATGATACGCTGTACCGGATTGCAGCAAGCGAATTGAATTATGCCGGCGTCAAACCGGCTCCTTACCGGTCGATATCCGGCCTTGAGTATATCGACAAGGTGGTGGATATCGATCAAAGCCCTATCGGGCGCACTCCGCGTTCAAATCCAGCCACGTATACCGGCTTGTTCACCCCGATCAGGGAACTGTTTTCCGCCACCCAGGAAGCGCGTTCCAGGGGATACAAGCCCGGACGCTTCAGTTTCAACGTTAAAGGGGGCCGCTGTGAAGCCTGCCGGGGTGACGGCCTTATCAAGGTCGAAATGCATTTTTTACCGGATATCTATGTAATGTGTGATGTCTGTAAGGGCAAACGCTACAACAGGGAGACCCTGCAGGTCCGTTACAAGGGGAAAAACATCCACGAAATACTGGAAATGACGGTGGAAGATGCACGGGAATTTTTCTCTGCGGTACCCATTATCGCCCGTAAACTGCAGACGCTGATGGATGTGGGTCTGGCCTATATCCGTCTCGGACAGAATGCCACAACGCTGTCAGGGGGAGAAGCTCAACGGGTCAAGCTGTCCAGGGAGTTATCCAAGCGGGACACCGGCAAGACCCTTTATATCCTGGACGAACCGACCACCGGCCTGCATTTCCATGACGTCAAGCAGTTGCTCGGCGTTCTGCACCAGTTGCGCGATCACGGCAACACGGTTATCGTCATCGAACATAACCTGGATGTCATCAAGACCGCGGACTGGATAATCGACCTGGGACCGGAAGGCGGCGACGGGGGAGGGGAGATCATCGCCAGCGGCACGCCTGAAGACGTGGCAAGGCAGGAAAATTCATACACGGGCCGGTTCCTGGCGCCGGTTATCCGGAAACACAAGGCCGTTAAACCCGCACAGGCTGCCAGGCAGGCGGAACTGTTACAAACCAGCTACCAGGAGATGCCGGGATCATGACTGCCCTCATTTGCGGTTCATTCGCATACGATCGGATTATGGTCTACCCGGGACGTTTCAGGGACGATATCCTGCCGGACAAGATACACATCCTGAACGTCTGCTTCGTGGTGCCCGAATTGCAACAGGAGTTCGGCGGGTCCGGAGGAAATATCATCTACAACACCCGGTTGCTGGATGATGACTGCCTGCCTATGGGCACGGTCGGGACCGACTTTGCCGAATACCGCGCATGGCTTGAAAAGAACGGCATCGATACACGTTATATCAGGGTCATTGACGATACCTATACGGCACAGTGTTTTATCACTACCGACATGGATGACAACCAGATTACCACGTTCCAGGTCGGCGCCATGGCCCACTCCCATACGAACAGGGTATCCATGACGCAAGGTGTCTGTATCGGTATCGTCGCCCCTGACGGCAAGGAAGGGATGTTGCAGCACGCCCGGCAGTTTGCCGAGTCAGGTATCCCGTTTTTCTTTGACCCCGGCCAGAATGTGACGTTGCTGACCGGCGCTGAATTGATGGATGGTATAGAGCACGCAAACTGGCTGATATTCAATGATTATGAGTGGCAGATAGTTGAGGACAAGACAGGCCTGAACACAGCCCGCGTCCTGGACCTGGTTGAAACGTTGATCGTCACCCGCGGCGCTTCCGGTTCGATAATCCATTCACGCGGCAACCGGATTGACATCCCGGTTGCCAGGGCTGAGCGCCTGGTCGATCCGACCGGCTGCGGAGACGCTTACCGGGCCGGACTGTTGTACGGACTGATGCATGACATGGACTGGGAGACAACGGGCAGGATTGCTTCCCTCATGGGAAAAATCAAGATCGAAGTGCGCGGCACGCAGAACCATCGCTTTACCGAACAGGAATTCGCGGAGTTGTTCAAACTACACTTCGGTTACTCTTTCAAATGATTAACATCGATGTTAAATCGCCAGCTTGCAACATCCCTGCCTTTACTCTATACTGCGCATCCCTAATCCTTGCCTCACCGCCATGACGGGAGGCTTTAACCGTGAGGATACACAATGAGGCATTATGAGATTGTCTTTCTGGTCCATCCGGACCAGAGTGAGCAGGTTCCTGCCATGATTGACCGGTACCGTTCCATGATCGAGTCAAACCAGGGGTCCATACATCGCCTGGAAGACTGGGGGCGGCGACAGTTGGCATATCCGATCAACAAGATCCACAAGGCTCACTATGTATTGATGAACATTGAATGCGACCAGGCCACGCTGGACCAGTTGAATAACGCTTTCAGGTTCAACGACGCCGTGATCCGCGACCTTGTGATGCGCAGTGAGAAGGCCATCACGGAACCCTCATTCCTGGTAAAAAGCAAGGATCTGGAACAGGAGGGAACTATGCCGGAGACTCCGGACCACCTCGCCCCTGCAGATCCGGTCGGGGACTACCTCGAAGATGAGAAAGTCGACCCGGCAGTCATTGCACCAAATGAGAAAGCTGAAGAGGGAGAAGAAGTCGAAGCAGATGCTTGATATGGATTTTCCCCTTTACTCCCCGACCATTGGTGTGCAACTCAGCAAAGACAAAATGATGAGATAACGGAATAACCGTATCTCAGGAGAAACACATGGCGCGATATTTCAGAAGAAAGCGGTTTTGCAAGTTTTCGGCAGAAGGCATAGATGAAATTGATTATAAGGATATCAATACGCTGAAAGCCTATATTACCGAAACAGGCAAAATTGTCCCCAGCAGGATTTCAGGCACAAAAGCAAAATATCAACGGCAACTGGCCACGGCAATCAAACGGGCGAGATACCTGTCTTTACTGCCTTACAGCGACGCCCACTGATTGCAGGCGTTCCTTCAGAACTCACTCCACTGGCGCGGGTGATGGATTAATCCTGTCATGAAGGCTCTTGGTATTTACCTGTTAAAAACTCGCATCCACGGGATTTTGACCATCAGTGCACTGACCCTGCTGTCGTTATTCATATCACCCTTTTCCTATTTCATCAGTGGCGCGCCGATGGGATTGCTGGCTTTGCGCAGGGGACCCCGCACCGGTTTGCAGGTCGCATGCGGTTGCCTGTTGCTGACATTACTGATGGCAATGGCGCTGGGCGCGCAAACGGGCATCCCAATCGCCTTCATGATTTCCGTCTGGTTGCCCGTGATCCTGTGCGCAAGCATATTGAGGAGAACGCAATCCCAGGGACTGACGGTTCTGTGCGCCGGTGGAGCAGGCGTCATCGTCACTGCATACATTTACCTCGTGCTGGACGAAATTCAAGCATGGTGGCAGGACTGGTTTGCGCGCTGGAAAGAATATGCAACTTCGGAGCAAACCGCATCACAACTGGAGCAGGTCAACGATTTCATCACCCCGCTGCTGTCGGCATTTATCACGTCAGGTTTCGTTTTCAGCCTGATTACCACCTTACTGCTGGCGCGCTGGTGGCAGTCGGCATTGTTCAATCCCGGTGGCTTCAGAAAAGAATTTTATTCCTTAAGGCTGCCGCGCGTAGTGCTGATTCCGGCCCTGCTGGGATTGTGCACATTACTGCTTGCAGCGGATAACGCGCCGGTCCTTGTTCGCGACATGGTGATTTTGATGCTGATTCTGTACCTCTACCAGGGATTGTCGGTTATACACGGGTTCGTTCATGACAGGCCGCTTTCCAGGCTCTTGTTAACGGGCCTTTATATATCGTTTTTTCTGTTACCGCATGCCGTCCTGATGATTGTAAGTTGTGCCGGCATCGTCAACTCGTGCATAGGGAGGGCGCCGGCACGGATCACGGATGAGAATGTGTGATTATGCTATGATTAACAATAAATATGGAGTACACAAATGCAGGTAATCTTGCTGGAAAAAATTGGTAAACTGGGCGATCTGGGACAGCAGGTTCACGTCAAACCCGGTTATGGAAGGAATTTCCTTATCCCCAGTGGCAAGGCGGTTCCCGCCACGCCTGAGAATATAGAAAAATTTGAAGCGCAAAGGGCTGAGCTGGAGAAGGCACAGGAACAAGTCCTGACCGCGGCGCAGGCCAGGGCGGAAAAGCTTAATGAACTGGAAGTTACCATGCAGAGGAAAACCGTCTCTGAGGACAGGTTGTTCGGTTCGGTGGGCGTAACCGATATCGTTGACGCGGTAACTGAAACGGGTCAGGAGGTTACCAGGCATGAGGTCAGGTTACCGGACGGACCCTTCAGGACTTTGGGGGAATACGAGGTGGAACTGCATTTGCATGCGGATGTAATTGCCCGGATAAAACTGACCGTTGAGGCAGAACAAGGCTCGGAAGAAGGCTGAACCGGATCCATATTTGCAATGCGCCTGACACAGTTCCAGGCAACAATTTAGAACTCGCACCGGCAGTGACCGGCGCCGGGAGTGACAGGAATAATTCCTTGCTGCTATGACTGAACCCGCATACACCACGGCTGATCCGGAAACGGCGTCGCTGAAAATCCCGCCGCATTCCATTGAAGCCGAACAGTCGGTGCTGGGCGGACTTTTCCTGGATCAGGATGCGCTCATAAAAGTTGTAGAACGGGTACAGGCAGTCGACTTTTACCGCCAGGATCACAAGCTTATATTCAACGCCATCCTTGCCCTGGACCAGGATGGAAAACCGTTTGACCTGGTGACGGTTGCCGAATGGCTGGAGTCGCACCAGCAACTGGATGATGCCGGCGGTTTGCCCTATCTTGCCGCGCTGGTCGAGGATACCCCCAGCGCCGGCAACGTGGGCGTTTATGCCGATATCGTGCGTAAACGCTCCGTACTCAGGCAACTGATATCCGCCACGGTAAGAATAAATGAGACTGTCTTCAATCCCAAGGGGCGCAGCAGCGAAGAGGTGCTCGATTTTGCGGAACAGACCGTATTCGAGATCGCCGAGCAGGAAAACAGGGGGAAACGCTCCTATAAAATAATCCAGGACCTGCTCACCACTGCCCTTGACAGGGTGGACGAAATCTATCGCAGGAAAACGCCCATAACCGGTATCGCGACCGGGTTTGAAGACTTTGATGATAAAACGGCAGGTTTACAGAGATCGGACCTGATCATCGTCGCAGGGAGGCCGTCCATGGGCAAAACGGCTTTTGCCATCAATATCGCCGAACACGCAGCCATCAAGGAACAACTGTCCGTCGCCGTGTTCAGCATGGAAATGCCTGGAGAACAACTGGCCATGCGCATGATGTCATCGCTGGGCCGGGTAGACCAGCACAAAGTGCGCACCGGGAAACTGAATGATGAGGACTGGCCGCGCCTTACTTCGGCAGTATCGCTCCTGCAGGACAAAATGCTGGTTGTCGATGACACCCCCGCGTTGACGCCGGCGGAACTGCGGGCGAGGTGCCGGCGTATTGCCAGGGAACACAGTCTTGACCTGATCATCATAGACTACCTGCAATTGATGCAGATCCCGGGCACATCCGAGAACCGCGCCACGGAAATATCCGAGATTTCCCGCTCATTGAAGGCCATGGCCAGGGAACTCCAGGTTCCCGTGGTGGCATTATCCCAGTTGAACCGCAGTCTGGAACAACGTCCCAATAAACGGCCGGTCATGTCCGACCTGCGTGAATCGGGCGCTATCGAACAGGACGCCGACGTCATCGTATTTATTTACCGGGATGAGGTCTATGATGAGGATACTCCGGACAAGGGTCTTGCCGAGATTATCATAGGCAAACAACGCAACGGACCCATCGGCACCGTAAAACTGACATTCCTCGGGCAATACACCCGCTTCGAAGACCACATCGAAGATCCGACATATATGCCGGGCAGAGGTGAATGACCCGTCCTGCCAGGGTAATTATCAACCTTGATGCGCTCCGCCATAACCTGTCAAGGGTCCGGCATTACGCCCCGAACAGCAAAGTCATGGCTATCGTCAAGGCGGATGCCTATGGTCATGGCATTGCCCGGGTAGCCGGGGCACTGGCAAACGCCGACGCTTTCGGAGTCGCCTGCCTGGAAGAAGCGCAACAGTTGAGAGCAGCGGGAGTCAGGCAGCGGATTCTATTGCTCGAAGGACCATACACGGCTGAAGAAATGGATGATATCCGGCATTTCCGCCTGGATATGGTGGTACATCACCGCTTCCAGCTCGACCTGCTGGAACGCGCGCACATCAATGCTCCCGTCCACGTCTGGCTGAAGGTCGACAGCGGCATGCACCGCCTGGGTTTTGCGCCGTCTGAAGTCGGCAAAGTCCGGGAACGGTTGCGCGACCTTGAAGGCGTGGCTGACGGTATTCGCTTTATCACCCACCTGGCGTGCGCAAATGAACCGGATAACGCCATGACCAGGCAACAGGCGGAAATCTTTTTTGATGCGACCAGACCGTACCAGGCAGAGAAGTCCCTGGCTAATTCCGCGGCGCTGATAGCCTGGCGGGAATACTGTCTGGACTGGGTCAGACCCGGCCTGATGCTGTACGGGGTATCACCGATTGACGGGCAAACCGCAGCCGGGTTTGGGCTCGAACCGGTAATGTCGCTTGAGTCTGCCCTTATCTCGGTCAAACGTCTGAAGCGCGGCGACCCTGTAGGTTATGGTGCAAGCTGGCGCTGTCCGGCGGACATGCCGGTTGGAGTTGTTGCCGCGGGTTACGGAGATGGTTACCCGCGCCATGCAAGAACCGGCACGCCCATACTGGTCGAGGGAAAACCATGCGTCCTGATCGGTAACCCTTCCATGGATATGCTGACGGTTGACCTGCGCGCCTGCCCGGAAGCCCGGATCGGAGATCACGTGTTGCTGTGGGGCAGGGGACTGCCCGTTGAGGCAACCGCCCTCCACGCAGGTACCGTCCCTTACGAATTGTTGTGCGGGGTGCACAAACGCCTGGAGTTTGTTGAACATGGCCGGCAAGGTTAAGACCCGGTACCAGTGTAATGAATGCGGCGCCGTCACGCTCAAGTGGGCCGGGCAATGTACGGATTGCAATTCCTGGAATACATTGACCGAGGTTGTGATTGAAGACAAGCCGCTGGTCAGCGAGCGGTTTCAATCCCATGCCGCAGAACAGGCTGTGATCCGCAAACTCAGTGAGGTGGACCTGGTCAGGCAGCCGCGGGTATCGACAGGATCGGCAGAGTTCGACCGTTCCCTGGGCGGCGGACTGGTCGGCGGTTCAGCGATCCTGCTTGGCGGAGACCCGGGCATAGGCAAGTCCACCCTGCTGCTCCAGGTGCTGTCGTCACTGGCTGAGAATGACGGGATCAATACCCTGTATATCAGCGGCGAGGAATCCATTGAGCAGATCAACCTGCGCGCAGCCAGGCTTGGTTTGCCTGCAGACGGGTTGTACGTCCTGGCTGAAAACCAACTGGAAAAAATCTTTACGGCTGCAGACCGGCACCAGCCCGGTGTGCTTGTGGTTGATTCAATCCAGACCGTATTCTCCGAAGCGCTGCAATCTGCTCCCGGCGCGGTTGCCCAGGTGCGCGAATGCGCAGCGCGCCTGGTTCGTTTCGCCAAACAGACGCGAACCACGGTTTTTCTTGTGGGCCATGTGACCAAGGAAGGCGCCCTGGCCGGGCCCCGGGTACTGGAGCATATGGTTGACTCTGTCCTGTATTTCGAGGGCGACAGCAACAGCCGCTACAGGATAATCCGCTCCGTCAAGAACCGTTATGGCGCGGTCAATGAACTTGGCATATTTGCCATGACCGACAAGGGATTGCGGGAAGTCAACAATCCGTCCGCCATTTTCCTTGCGTCCCAGGACGAGCAGGCGCCGGGCACGGCCATCCTTGTAACCCGGGAAGGAAGCCGGCCGCTGCTGGTTGAAGTACAAGCCCTGGTGGATCAATCCCACAGCCACCAGCCGCGCAGGGTAACCGTAGGGCTCGAGCAAAACCGTTTATCCATGCTGCTGGCAGTACTGCACAGACACGCCGGTATTGTGACCTACGACCAGGATGTCTTCGTCAATGTCGTCGGCGGCATCAAGCTCACGGAAACCGCTGCGGACCTGGCCATACTCATGGCGATTGTGTCGAGTCTGAAAAACCGCCCCCTGGCCAACGGCTTGATCATCTTCGGAGAGGTCGGGTTGACCGGTGAAATAAGACCGGTACAGGAGGGCCAGGAAAGATTGAAGGAAGCGGAAAAACACGGGTTTCACAAAGCCGTTATTCCAGCCGCCAATGCGCCCGGGAAAAAACAGGGCAAACTTGAGATGCTCCCGGTAAGGAAGCTGAGTGAGGCAATCGAGGCGCTGAACTCGATTGAATAGAGAAAAACTTATCTTTCTACAGCCAGGCGCGCCTGTAACTCTGTTGTAATTTCCCGGGCCCTGCTGATCTCCTCGTCCGACAGTTCCTGCAGCAGCGCGTCGCGCCGGTGTATATCCATCTGGTTTCCTTCCTCGGCCAGCAAGCTGTACCAGGCCAGGGCCAGGGGCCAGTCCCGGTCTATGTCCTCCTGGCCATTCAGATAAATCAACGCCAGGCTGCGCTGGGCGATGACATGGCCCTGCCCGGCCGATTTTTCGTACCATTCGACGGCTTTGGCCATATCTTTTCCTGTTCCGTCGCCGTTTGCATACGCTACGCCAAGCCGGTACTGGGCCGGCGCATAATCCTCTTCCGCTGACCTGGAAAAATGTTCAAAGGCCTTTGCATGATCCTGCCCGAGGGTGTCGCCCAGGGCATAGGCCAGGCCCAGTTCAAAATTGGATACGGCGCTGGAGCCGGTAATGGGTGCAGGCGGCGGGGCAGCAGTCGCGCCGGCTGATGGTGCTGGTCCTTCAGTTCCCGCCGGGGCTTCGGCGCCGGCAGTTTTTTCTTCCTGTTTGCCGCCACGGCCCAACAACCGGGAAAAGAAACCTTTCTTCTTCTTTTTGGATGCGGTCTTGTCCGGGATATCATCGATCCTGACCGCGGCGCTATCTGTCTTGTCCGGTCCGGCAGGGTTTTGAGGTTCAGTTACGGCCTCCTGTGCGGCAGGGGTCTCCGGCATTCTGCCGGGCTGCGGCCTTGTTTTTTCGTCTTTGCCGAACCAGCGTTTGAAAAACCCGCGTTTTTTTGTCTTCCCGTTGCCGGAGGTTTTGTCTGCGACCTTGAGGGGGGGCAGGGAGGCGGCCTCCCGTTCCAGTTCTTCCCGGGTCCTTGCCGTGCTGATTCTCTGCAGGTTTGCGAGGTTGTCCCTGGCATCGGCATGGCCCTGCTGCGCCGCTTTTTCGAACCAGTGCGCAGCTTCGACGTCACTCTGCCTGACTCCTTCTCCCATCAGGTACATGTTGCCCAGGCGATACTGGGCCTCGCGATAGCCCTGTTCGGCAGAACGTTCATACCAGCGCGATGCCCGCATTACGTCCTTTTCAACACCCGCACCCTGGTGGTAAAGCGCGCCGATTTCATATTGGGCAAGTGCATTGTCTTGCGCGGCAAGCGAGTAAAACAAATCGTAGGCGGTATCATATTCCTGGTTTTGCAGCGCGTCGTATGCGGCCTTGACCTCTTCGCTATCCGTATCTGTCTGACCGGGTTCCGGGCCGGCGGCTGTTATACCGGATTCAGCGTCGGCAGCGGAGCTGTCAGCAGTTTCAGCGGCGCCGGGGCTTTCGTTTGCTTCGGGTTCCCGGGTGGCGGTTTCCTCATCCTCTTCCTTCAGCAGTTCCGGGTCTATGATCTCATAATCCGTATTATCGGCAGCGCCGGCATTGCCGATTACGAGAACCAGGTAAACGAAAAAGACGGCAAATGGGAAATAACGCATCGCGGATGATACAGGTGTACTATTTTAATATGTTGCGCATTGTAATCGAAATCGCCGGGAAATAACACAGGTTCCATGGATAATCGCAAGATCATTCATATAGATATGGATGCTTTTTATGCTTCGGTCGAACAACGTGACAACCCGGAATACCGAGGCAGGCCGGTCATTGTCGGAGGGTCTCCGCAACGGCGCGGGGTCGTGGCTGCCTGCAGTTATGAATCCAGAAAATTCGGGATTCACTCGGCCATGTCTTCCGCCAGGGCAGCCAGGCTGTGCCCTGAAGCCATCTTCATCAAGCCGAGATTTGACGTGTACAGGCGTATCTCGGGGCAGATAAAGGCCATTTTCCTGCGCTATACCGAACTGGTAGAACCGTTGTCCCTGGATGAGGCCTACCTGGACGTCAGTGACAGCGGCCTGTTCCAGGGGTCCGCGACGCGTATCGCCGAAGCTGTCAAAACGGAGATAAGGAATACTACGGGCCTGACGGCATCGGCAGGGGTGTCCTATAACAAATTCCTGGCCAAGATAGCCTCGGATATGGATAAACCCGACGGACTGTACGTGATAACCCCTGAAGCCGGCGAAGCATTTATCGAGAGCCTGCCGATAGGCCGGTTTTTTGGCGTGGGCAAGGCGACGGAGGCCAGGATGGCGAAACTGAATATCACTACCGGAGCGGATCTCAAGATGCTCAGCCGGGAACAGCTGCAGCGGCACTTCGGAAAAACAGGCGAATTCTTTTACCATATCGCCAGGGGCATAGACAGGCGTCCGGTAAGCAACCGGCGGCAACGCAAGTCCATCAGCAGTGAGACAACGTTTATGGAAGACCTGCTCGACACGGAGAAATTGCTCGGGAGCCTGCAGAAGCTTGCCGATGAGACCTTTGCATCCCTGGCAAACAAGCAGCTTTCAGCCAGGACGGTCACCATCAAGGTCAAATACGCAGACTTTCAGCAGGTAACGCGCAGCAAAACCCTCCCTGAACCATTGGTGACGGCAACCTCCGTTGCGCCGGTACTGGCTGAGTTGCTGGCGAAGACGGATGCCGGCAAACGCCGTGTCAGGTTGCTTGGCGTAGGCTTATCGAACCTGCAACCGTTGTCTTCAGTGCAAAACCTGCAGCAGACCAGCCTGTTGTAATTCCGCATGACTGTATCTCTGCTGCACCCCGGACCTTTCATCTGCCGGCGCTTTGTAATACGAAATCGTGGCCTGCACGGCGCCGGCATGATAATGTAGCCACTTTTGCAGGCTGAATGTCTACCATGACGGCAAAAACACTGTATGACAAACTGTGGGATGAGCACGTGGTCAATGACTACGAAAACGGAACATCCCTGCTGTATATTGACCGGCAACTGGTCCACGAGGTGACGTCGCCACAGGCGTTTGAAGGCCTGAGGCTGGCGGGCCGCAAGCCCTGGCGCCGTTCAGCCAGTCTCGCGGTGCCCGATCACAACGTGTCCACACGGAACAGGGATGTCGTCAACGACCCGGTTTCAAGGGAACAACTGGACGCCCTGGACAGGAACGTGAAGCAGTGGCGCATCCCCTATTTTGAGCTGCTTGATGAGCGCCAGGGCATAGTCCATGTTATCGGTCCCGAGCAGGGCGCGTGCCTGCCGGGCATGACTGTTGTCTGCGGCGACTCCCACACCACCACCAACGGCGCGCTGGGCGCGCTGGCGATAGGCATAGGCACCTCCGAGGTGGAGCATGTGCTGGCTACCCAGACCCTGCCGGCAAGGAAATCAAGGAATATGCGCATAAACGTGGCCAACAGGCTGGCGCCGGGCGTTACGGCAAAAGACCTGATCCTGCACATCATCGGTGAAATCGGCACTGCGGGCGGCGTGGGTTATGTGATTGAGTTTAGCGGCGACGGCGTTTCTGCCTTATCCATGGAAGGGCGCATGACACTGTGTAACATGGCTATCGAAGCCGGCGCCCGTTCGGGCATGGTCGCGGTCGATGACAAGACCCTTGATTATGTAAGAGGGCGCCCGTTCGCGCCGGCAGGCAGCGACTGGGAGAAAGCCGTGGCCGCATGGGCGGACCTGCACAGCGACCCGGGTGCGGTTTTTGACAGAACCATCGAAATCGATGCGTCCCTGGTATATCCCAGCGTGACCTGGGGCACCTCACCTGAAATGGTGGCGCCGATTCACGGCGAAGTCCCGGACCCGGAAAGTGAAGCCGACCCGGTAAAGCGGGAAGGCATGCTGAATGCCCTGGCTTATATGGACCTGCGTCCGGGCACACCCATACGCGCTATCAGGCCGGACAACATTTTCATCGGTTCATGCACCAACTCCCGGATCGAAGACCTGAGGGATGCTGCCCGGATTGTTGCCGGCAAACGACTTGCAGAGAGCGTCAAGCAGGCGCTGGTGGTGCCGGGCTCAGGCCTGGTCAAGCGCCAGGCCGAGGCGGAAGGGCTGGACAGGATCTTCTCCGATGCCGGTTTTGAGTGGCGCGAACCGGGGTGTTCCATGTGCCTGGCCATGAATGAAGACCGGTTGAATGCGGGTGAACGCTGCGCGTCCACCTCCAACCGCAATTTCGAAGGGCGGCAGGGCGCAGGAAGCCGTACTCATCTCGTCAGTCCCGCCATGGCCGCTGCTGCCGGCATCGCCGGCCATTTCATTGATGTGCGTGATTTATAAATCCGCAGATTACGCAGATGAACACAGATTGTCGGCATGTACAATGGATAAAATAACCATGCAAGCATTTACAACACTCGACGGCCTGGTTGCGCCACTGGACAGATCCAATGTCGATACTGACGCCATCATTCCCAAGCAATTCCTGAAATCCATCCATCGCAGCGGGTTTGGACCGAACCTGTTCGATTCATGGCGTTATCTCGATGTCGGCGAACCCGGACAGGATTGCAGCCTGCGACCGTTGCGCTCAGACTTTGTGCTTAACCTGCCGCGCTACCAGGGTGCGGAGATACTGCTGGCCCGGGAGAATTTCGGCTGCGGTTCTTCCAGGGAACATGCGGTATGGGCCTTGTACGAGTACGGTTTCCGCTGCGTTATCGCTCCCAGTTACGGTGATATCTTCTTCACCAATGCAGGCAAGAACGGTTTATTGACTGTTATTCTTCCCCTGCAAGGGATTGATCAACTGTTCAGGGAGGTCGAAGCGACCGAGGGATACCGTCTCGAGGTTAATCTGCACGAACAGTCGGTTACAACGCCTGGCGGCGAGGAGTTGATGTTCGATATCGAAACTTCACTCAAAGACAGGCTGTTATCGGGCCTGGATGACATCGGCATCACCCTGGAGGACAGCGGTTTGATTCAGGATTACGAAACGCGCAGGGCAAAGGAAAGACCCTGGCTGTTCGCAGATATCGATTTGTAACACTTAAAATCCGTCATTCGAGGTAAATCTGATGAAAGAAGCTGTAATCGTTGCTGCCGCGCGCACGCCAATCGGCAGGGCCTGGCGCGGTGCGTTCAATAACACCAAGGCGCCGACCCTGGGTGGCCATGTAATTCGTACTGCTGTAGAACGCGCAGGAATAGACGCACAAGAGGTTGATGACGTCATTATGGGCTGTGCCATGCAGATGGGCACGACCGGGTGGAATATCGGCAGAACGAGCGCCCTGGCCGCCGGCCTCCCGGTGACGACAGGCGCCATGTGCCTGGACCGGCAATGCTCTTCAGGCATGATCGCAATTGCAAACGCGGCCAGGCAAATCATTCTGGACGGCACACCCGCAGTTATCGCAGCAGGCATCGAAACCGTCAGCCTGGTCCAGAACGATGCCTTTGAACTGATAAGCAAGAACCCGGATGAATCCGTGACCCGGATGAGCGCTCATGCCTATATGCCCATGCTGCAGACGGCAGAGACTGTCGCGCGGCGTTACCGGGTAAGCCGGGAAACCCAGGATGAGTATGCGCTGCAGAGCCAGCAACGCACGGCTGCCGCCCAGGCGGAAGGAAAACTTGACGCTGAACTGGCCCCTGTGAAGTCTACGAAAGCGGTGCTGGACAAGGAGACCGGGAAAGTCAGTTATAAAGAAGTCGTTCTGGAGAAGGATGAGGGTAACCGCCCTGATACGACACTTGAAGGACTGCAAAACCTGGCCCCGGTAATTGATGGCGGATGTATTACGGCTGGCAACGCCAGCCAGCTTTCCGACGGGGCTTCCGCCTGTGTACTGATGGACGGCGGCCTGGCCGAGAAAAAGAACCTGGAACCGCTGGGAATCTATCGCGGCCTTGCAGTCTCGGGCCTGGAACCCGACGAAATGGGTATCGGTCCTGTCTATGCCGTGCCTAAATTGCTGCAACAGAACGGATTGACCATGGACGACATCGACTTATGGGAATTGAATGAAGCCTTTGCCGTACAGGTAATCTATTGCCGCGACAGGCTGGGCATCCCCAATGACATACTCAACGTTAACGGGGGCGCGATTTCCATCGGCCATCCGTACGGCATGTCCGGGAATCGCATGGTGGCGCACGCCCTGCTGGAAGGCAGACGCCGCGGCGCAAAATTCGTTGTCTGCACCATGTGCGTCGGCGGCGGCATGGGCGCCGCGGGCTTGTTTGAAGTTGCCTGATCGGCATCCCCTTAACCTGAAACCGGGGCGGGTTCACCCGCGTAAGTCAAGCTCCTGACCCGTGGCGGATGGAACCATTTCGTCCATCACAAAGTCTAAACAAGTTACTGATAACTTGACAATTAACGCAGAATATATTAATAGCGTACATATTAATGTACATGAAACGCCGCTATGACTGAAAAATATTCTATTGCCGATGCGCGTCACAATTTTCCTACACTGGTGCGCGAGGCCGAAAACGGTAAAGTAATAGGTTTGACCCGGCGCGGCAAGCTGGTTGCCTTGCTTATCGGTGAGCGACTCTATGATCAACTGGCGACCAGCTACCAGGGGTTCGCTGAATCGTATCGCAACTTCGCGGTGAACGTTAACCTGCCAAACCTCGATATTCAACCTGACCGGCTGTTCTCGTTATCACGCAAAGAACCGCCTGAACGCATAACGGAAATCTCATGATAAAGTACGTGCTTGACCTCAGCGTAGTATCGGAACCACTGAAGTCGAGACCGTCCCAGGGCGTAATGCGCCGGCTGCACGAGCACGAGGGAGAAATTGCGATTCCTGCTCTGGTCTGGCATGAGTTGCGGTTCGGCAGTTTACGGCTTACCCATTTGCGGCAAAGGGAAGTGATAGAACGCTATATCCAGGATGTGGTGCTGACAAGTTTCCCCGTCCTTGAATACGACCAGAAGGCTGCGGACTGGCATGCCGGCGAACGCGCGCGCCTGGCAACCCTGGGCCTGACCCCGTCATTCATTACCGGACAAATAGCAGCCATCGCTTTCGTCAACAGGATGGTCCTCGTTACGTTAAACCCGACCGACTTCCGGGCATTCAAGGAACTGCAGGTCAGAAACTGGTCCTGACTTCTGCCCGGGACAGCTTGCGCCGGACTATCCGGCACAACCGGCTGGCCCGGCATAATTTTGACAGATCAATCCCCTGGCGCTATGATGCGGCGCACAATCCATTTTAGTTTCGACAGCGGAGTCACATCTTGACCAAAGCACAACAGCAAGGACAATCCCTGGATAAACTTGCCGGTATCATGGCTGATATCGCCGGGCATTATAATGATTTAATACAGGATTTCCTGTCACACCAGGGTCAGGCCGGCGGCACTAATCCCGATGTGACGGGACTTGGCCGGACGTATCTTGAACTCTCGGCATCTCTTATGCAGAACCCGGGGAAATTATTCGAAGTGCAGACACAGGCCTGGACCGCATATACGAACCTCTGGCTCAACAGTGCGAAGGCAATGCTGGGCGAGGAAGCCAGCCCGGTACGGGAACCCGGAACAGGGGACCGCCGTTTCAGGCATGCGGCCTGGGATGAACATCCCTTCTTCAGTTTCATCAAGCAGTCATACCTGGTAACGGCTGATGCCATTCTCTCTGCAGTCTCCGACGTAGATGACATCGATCAAAAGACAGCCGGCAAGGCGCAGTTTTATACCAGGCAGTTCGTGGACGCCATGTCGCCGACGAACTTCCTCCTGACCAACCCTGAAGTCCTGGAGGCGACCCTGGATTCGAAGGGAGAAAACCTGCTTAAGGGAATGCAGAACTTTATCGATGATATTGACGCGGAAACAGGCTTGTTGCGGATCAAAATGACGGATGAGCAGGCATTTGAACCGGGCGTAAATATAGCCGTTACCCCGGGTAAAGTTGTTTTTCAGAACGACCTGTTCCAGTTGCTCCAATACGAACCGTCGACCGGGAAAACCTTCCGTAAGCCGCTACTGATCATGCCTCCCTGGATCAACAAGTATTACGTGCTTGACCTGCAGCCGCAAAATTCCATGATCAAGTGGCTGGTTGAACAGGGGCATAGCGTTTTTGTCATATCCTGGGTTAACCCCGACGAGAAACTGGCACACAAGGATTTTGAACATTATGTAACGGAAGGGTCGGTTGCAGCTATCGATGCGGTAGAACAGGCTACCGGTGAATCCGGGATCAACATAGTCGGTTACTGTATCGGCGGCACGCTGCTGGCCGCAACCCTGGCATACCTGCAGGCAAACGGCGACGCACGCGTGGCGTCTGCTACATTTTTTGTTTCATTGATCGATTTTTCAATACCCGGGGACCTGGGTGTGTTCATTGACGAGCAGCAACTGGAGAGCCTGGAACAAACCATGAACGAGAAAGGCTATCATGACGGCAGGGAGATGGCCGCCACCTTCAACCTGTTGCGGTCCAATGATCTGATCTGGTCTTTCTACGTGCGCAATTACCTTTTGGGAAAGGACCCGTTTCCGTTCGACCTGCTTTACTGGAATGCCGATTCAACCCGGCTTCCGGCCAGGATGCACAGCACCTACCTGCGCACCATGTACCTGAAAAATGAATTCAGGGAGCGGGGAGGCCTTAGTGTAGCGGGGATACCCATCGACGTCAGCACAATCCGGGCGCCGGCATACTTCATCTCGACGGAAGAGGATCATATCGCCCCCTGGGAAGGCACCTACCTGGGCGCGCAATTGCTGTCCGGCCCCGTGAAATTCGTCCTCGGCAAGTCGGGACATATTGCCGGCATCATCAACCCGCCTGACGCGCAGAAGTACGGCTACTATACCGGGCCGGACGTCAACCGCCCGCCCGCCGAGTGGTATGACAACGCGGAACCGCATCCCGGCTCCTGGTGGCCCGACTGGCAAGCCTGGCTCGAACAGTTCGCCGGCGAAAAAATCCCGGCGCGCAGGCCCGGCGCCAACGGCCGGACGGTTATTGAGGACGCCCCCGGCAGCTATATAAGGATGCCCTGACGGTCGAATGCAGTACTAGTCGGTTACTCGTACCGGCAAGTCTTTTTCAAGCCTGATTTCCTCCGGGGTGACACCAGCGCGCCACGCCATGGCCTCAACTCCGGCATCGAGCACCTGCCGCAGCGTGTTGCCGTACTTGCTGTCAATGGCATCGGCCGGCCTGACTTCTGACACGTCTTTTCTTTGTACACAAAACAGGATGATGCCGCGCTTTCCCGCAGCCACTACCTGAGCCAGTTCCCGCAGGTGTTTAGTGCCGCGCGCGCTGACCGCGTCAGGGAAATAACCGGTGCCATCCTGCGCCAGGGTTACGTTTTTCACCTCGACGTAACAGGCCGGTTTGGCGGCGTCCTCCAGCAACAGGTCGATACGGCTGTTTTCCGCGCCATAGCGGACTTCCCGGCGTATGCCGTCATAGCCCTGCAATTCCCCTATCACGCCATTCCTGATCCCTTCTTCCACCAGCTTGTTGGGTAATCCCGTATTGATGCCGACGAGGACCCCCGGCGCCGCTTCCACCAGTTCCCAGCTCAGTGGATATTTTCGCTCCGGGTTCCCGGAATCGGACAACCAGACCCGGGAGCCGGGTTCGCAACAGCCAAGCATGGACCCGGTATTGGGCGTGTGCGCGGTAATGACCCGGCCGTCGTCCAGTTCGATGTCGGCCAGGAAGCGTTTATAGCGTTTTATCAGACTACCGGGGATCAATGCCTGTGCAAACTTCATTTTATTGTTTATCAATTATTGTTTTTCAGTGTTTAGTGGATGGTAGTTTATAGTAGTAGCGCAAATTACTGAAAACCAGCAACCGAAAATGAAGGTAACGATAATTCCCGTGACGCCGTTTCAGCAGAATTCCACTATCCTGCGCTGTGAACGCACTAACCGGGCAGCCATTGTCGATCCCGGTGGCGACCTCGACCGGATCATGGCCCAGGTCGAGGCCTTGGGCACAACATTGGAAAAGATACTGGTCACCCACGCGCATATCGATCATGCCGGCGGTGTGGCCGAGTTGTCGGCAACGACGGGATTGCCGGTCGAAGGACCCCACCGGGAAGACAGGTTCTGGATTGACTTGCTGGAAGAGCAGGGCGCCATGTTCGGCTTTCCCGCATCGTCCCCGTTTGTTCCCGACCGGTGGCTCGAAGATGGAGATACGGTTACGCTGGGGGATATCCGGATGGAGGTGCGCCATTGTCCCGGACATACGCCCGGACATATCATTTTTTTCGATACGGCGTCGAAGATCGCCATTGTCGGCGACGTATTGTTCAACGGCTCCATCGGCCGCACTGATTTCCCCCGCGGTGATTATGCAACCCTGGTTCAATCCATAAAAACCCGCCTCTGGCCGCTGGGAAATGATGTACAATTCGTTCCCGGGCACGGCCCCGTTTCTACTATCGGCCATGAAAGAAAAACCAATCCTTTCGTCGGCGATCATGTAGAGTATTAAATACAAATAACCAAGGAGACGTAATAAAATGAAATTATATGTATTCCCACCATCACCCAATTCATTACGCTGCCAGGCGGTTGCCAACCAACTGGATATTGAACTGGAGTTAATTCCCATAGATTTCGGTAACCCGGCACAGACTGAAGCTGGATTCAAGGAGTTATACGCAGCAAATCCCAACCACAAGATCCCCACACTGGTTGACGGAGATTATGTACTTTGGGAATCCGGCGCCATCATGCTGTACCTGAGCCGGGTACAACCTGACAATGATTTGGTTCCGGATAATTTACAGGACAGAGCCAGGATGGCTCAGTGGTCATACTGGAGCGCATCACACTGGGGAGTTACATGCACCCTCTTTATCTTTGAAAACGTGGTAAAGAAAATCATGAATATCGGTGAGCCGGACCCCGCGCAACTGGCAAAGGGGGAGGAGGAATTCAACCGTTTCGGCACGGTATTGAACGATCATCTTAGCGGCCGCGATACGCTGGTGGGCAACTCGGTAACCCTTGCCGACCACACTGTCGCGTCATGGCTGATACACGCGGAGATGGCCGGTTTACCGCTGGATGGTTTTACGGAAATCAAACGCTGGTCGGGGGGGATCCTCGGTTCGGCAGCCTGGCAGAAAGCCCTGGCAACGATACCCGGCTAGTACAGCGCCGGTATCACTATGACGATTGAGTGATATGTCCCCGGATTGCACGCCTTTCCGCGTTTTGCTCCGGAAAGCGCGTCGGTCCGGGGATTAGCGGCGCTAGGCTCAGTTGGGGAGACTCTGGTCCGTCAGGCGCTCGTTGAGTATTTGCCGGTACTCTTCTTCAAAAAAGAATTGATCCTGGCCGAACGCAGGCTTCAGGTCATCCAGCCAGGTCGCGTTTTCATCAAACCCGGCAAAGAAAGGCTGCCGGGTCCAGTTCTCATTACGGCCCTGCAGGAAGCGCAGCAGAAAGACTTTCTCATTGTTTATTTCAGTCACACCCTGCACCTGCACCTTGCCGGGGGATGCGCTCATCGAGGGTCCGCGGACCGTCCGGGCGAGGCCTGATACGGACTGGTATGCCTGCTGGAACACCTCCAGGGCACGCGCCAGCGGCACCTCGAAATAACGCCGCGCGCCGGTGTCACGCTCAACAAACATATAATACGGGATCAAGCCCAGCCTGACCTGATCACGCCACATCCTCGACCATATCGCCGGATCGTTGTTGATCTTGTCCAGCAACGGCCCCTGGCAGCGAATTTCCGCACCGGTTGCGCGGATACGCCCGATGGCGCGCCGGGTCATGTTCGACTCAAGTTCTCTCCAATGGTTGAAATGGGCCATGAACGCCACATGCTTGCCTGCTTTTACCAGTTTTTCCAGTAAACGCAGCAGGTCGTCAGCGTCGCTATCGGTGACAAACCGGTGCGGCCAGTAAGTCAGCGACTTGCTGCCTATGCGCACGGTCTGGACATGGTCGAGGCTAGGGTCGAGCAGGGGTTCAAGATAATACTCGAGGTGGTTTGTCTTCATTACCATGGGGTCACCCCCGGTAAGAAGCAGGTCGGATACTTCCTTGTGCTGTTTCAGGTAAGCATATAGTCCTTCCACTTCGCCGGATGAAAAGCGTAACGATTTATCGCCGACGAACTGTGCCCAACGGAAACAGAACGTACAGTAGGAATGGCACACCTGGCCCTGGGACGGAAAAAACAGCACAGTCTCATTGTACTTGTGCTGCATGCCGGACAACTGTTCGTTATCCAGAACAGGCACGTTCAACTCCATCTGGCCGGCAGGGTGAGGATTGAGATCGTTGCGCAACTCAGTAGCGAGGGCCTGGATGGTCCTGGCATCCGCGCCTGAACCCATCAGGTCAGCCATCCTGCTGAATGCATCCGGTTTCAGCATATCCCGCTGGGGGAAAGTCAGGATGAACATGGGGTCGTTCTCGGCATTTTCCCAGTCGATAAGCTGGTCGAGAACGTACTGGTTGACCCGGAACGGCAATATTTTTGCAACTACCCGGATGTCGTTCCGTAACTGGTTCGGCAGGGTATCCAGGTGAACTATCTTATCCAGGTGCTTTTCGGTGTAAACCTTGAACTTTGAACTCGGGACGAGTTCAGGCCTTCGTGCATAAGCAGCATAATTCAATGACACTCTCCCTATATTTTTTTAGGGCCGTTGTTATTGTTTTATGGCCCAGCGGGTTATACATTATTTATTTGTAGAGCAAGCATAGCAGAGTTTTTCAGCTATGAAAACAAGAAAACCTCCAGTATGTACATGATATATGCATAGTCATGTACAATTAGAATACCCGTTACTTTTAATTTAACAGTACGAATATTAAACTAGTTTTACAGGTCAAAACCCCAGGTTCCAGTAGAATACAAGACAGTGTTATTCAATACGGACAGATTGAACATGCCGGGCAGGTCCGATGCGTTACCGGGCCGTGCAATTGCGCTCCCTGTAACCGACAGGCATTTCGTCAACGGCAATCCGTTGAAACCACCGTTCCCGGACGGAACGATGCAAGCCGTTTTCGGCCTTGGGTGTTTCTGGGGAGCAGAGCGGAAATACTGGCAGCTTGACGGGGTATATACCACTGCGGTTGGTTATGCAGCCGGGCATACTCCAAATCCTACCTACCGCGAAGTGTGCAGCGGAATGACCGGCCATAACGAGGTGGTACTGGTGGTTTACGAACCTCATACGATTGCCTACGAGGAATTATTGCAGGTGTTCTGGGAAGCACACGACCCTACCCAGGGGATGCGCCAGGGCAATGACGTGGGAACGCAGTACCGCTCAGGGATATACACCTTTACAGAAGAGCAAAACAGGTTGGCGTCGGCTTCAAGGACCAGTTACCAGACAAGTCTGGCGCAAAGAGGTTACGGCAGTATTACCACCGAGATACTCGACGCCCCCGCATTCTACTACGCAGAGGATTATCACCAGCAATATCTTGCAAAAAATCCTGGCGGATACTGCGGCCTGGGAGGTACAGGGGTAAACTATCCGCCGGCCGGGGACAGCCGCTAACAGGATACCTACAGGCCGGGAACACCGGCGGCATGTTTGCTGATCCACTCCTGTGCCGCACCGTCCCTGTTAAGGACATAGGGTCCGTCGCGAAATTTCTTTTCCTTGATATATGCCTCAATATGACAGGCCTGTTCGACTATGCGTGCCCGGCTGGCATCTTCCTGGTCGCTTAACCACAGACCTATCTCATAATAGTCGTCCCGGTCCCGCACCATGACCACCTTGCCGCGGATAGTTTCCGGTATGTCACGTGAGGAAATGGTAGCTTCGATAGTTGTTCCGGGTTTCAGGTATTTGTCGGAATGAAACAATAAACCGATATTGCCTTGTCCGTCTTCGGCATGACTGTTATCTTCAGCAAACGGGAGCTGTTTGTAATCTAGCGGGAAGCCATTGCGGTGGTGAATAAAACCCGTTTGCGTATCCGTGAGCGGCGTCTGGCCGACGAGTTTGTGCTGTATTGCACGCATATCCCTGCCGCGTCTTTTCTTTATGCCGTTCAGTATTTGAAGTAGCATCGGTTCTCACCCCTATTGAAAATAGCGCTTGTATTTTATACCCTATAAGAAGTGAAAATCAAGTATTTTTTTCAAAAAAACATAAAGTTAAACGATCATTATAAGATATAACCTGAATAACAGGCCGTTACCGGCCAAATAAGCTGCAACATGAACAGAAATCTGGTTTTTACAGCTATCGTTTTAATTGCCGGCGGAGCAGGCATCCTGCTTCTCAGCCCGGACAGAACCGCAAACACGGATCAGGAACAACCGGTCAACGTGCCGCCAGGCGAGGCTGCGCCGCCTCACCCGCAGCAACCGGACCACGACGCATCAGGCAACGAAAAACGCATTGCGGCGATGCGCGCCGAATATGCCAGGCTGGAACAGGCCCGTGATACCGTACGGCTGCAGCTTGGCAGGCTTAACTCCCGGATCTGGAAGCTGCAGGTATCGCCCGACCAGGCGCGGACCATCCGGGACCAGATGCGGCAGGGATATGCGCTGCTGAAAAACCCACCCATGCTGGGCGCATTCTCCAGCGCTGCTGAAATCCGCAAGGAACTCGCGAAAGTAACAAGAATCGCCGATAAACTCGGCGCCCTGGAAACAACCGTCCAGGAACATATTGCCGCCCGGGAGGCGCGTTAATTTACCTGGCCGGTTATGGTTGCCATCAGTGTGGCGGTCACCGGGTCGTAGCAGTCTGCCTGCGCCGTCACTATGCTGTTTGCCGCGGGAAACTCTCCTGAAACGGGGATAGCGACACGCAGGTAATTCGGCGAATAGCCGTAACGCACCGGCTGTCCATTCACGACGCCAACATCGCTTTCCACCAGTACGGGAAAGGAACGGCCCACATGGCGCTGCATACAGGCATGTTTCATCTGCCGCAGCGCGCTATGTAGCTGCCGGCATCGATTTTTCTTCACTGCTGCGGTTATTTGTCCCGGGAGCGTCGCAGCCCTGGTGCCGGCGCGCGCCGAATAAGGGAATATATGGATATGGGAAAACCCGACTGCCCGGCAGAAATCAAGGGTCTGCTGCCATTCAATGTCTGTTTCACCGGGAAAACCGGCGATGATATCCGTTGTCAGGTTCATGTCGGGGACCATCTCTCCTGCGCGACGCGCCAGGTCCATATACTCGCCGGTCCTGCAACGCCGCCCCATGCGCCGGAGCACGCTGTCGCTGCCGCTTTGCAGGGGCAGGTGCAGGTGCGGCATGAAGCGGGGGTTATCGAACAGTTCAAAAAAGTCTTCATCGATATTCCAGGGTTCAAGCGAACCCAGACGCAAGCGGGGGATATCGGTTTCGGCAAGAATCGTTTTCACCAGGGAAAGCAGATTCGTCCCCAGGTCATGCCCGTAGGCGCCGATGTGCACGCCGGTCAGCACCGCTTCCTGTATTTGCCGTGAATGCAAACGATTAATCTCACCGACGATTTCCCCGGTCCCGCGGCTGCGCTCCGCGCCGCGTGCTACCGTGACAATGCAGAAGGTGCACTTGTGCCGGCAACCGTCCTGTATCTTGATAAATGCCCGGTTGCGCCCCCTGGCAAACAGGGCGGCTGCTCCGGGTTCAGTCGCGCTGCCAGGCATGGCTTCGGCTACCAGTTCGCGCGTGACGATATCGACCAGTCGGTCTTTCTCGGTATTGCGCACAACCAGGTCGACCCCCGGCAATTCATTGACAGCGCCGGGTTGCAGGCTCGCATAACAACCGCTGACCACCAGCTTGGCAGTTGCATTACGGCGTTGTGCGCGCCGGATAAGCTGCCTGGACTTTTTCTCCGCTTCCCGGGTGACGGCGCAGGTATTCACGACAACCAGGTCGGCGTCATCGACTGCCGTGGTCAGGCGGTGGCCGGCCGCCAGGAACCCGTTCGCCCAGTGTTCAAGTTCGGCTTCATTCAGGCGGCAACCCAGGGACTTCAGTGCGACTTGCATTACGCTAATCCGGAATTTCTGATTGTTTCCCGCGCTATGATCAGCTTCTGTATCTCCGATGCGCCTTCGTAAATGCGCAGGGCGCGGATTTCCCGGTACAGTTCTTCCACCTTTTCGCCGCGGGTCACGCCGCGTCCTCCGAAAAGCTGAACGGCCCGGTCTATGACTTCCTGGGCGGATTCGGTAGCGTGCAGTTTAGCCATGGCCGCCTCCCGCGTTATCCGCCCGGCGCCGCTGTCTTTTGTCCATGCGGCGCGGTAAACCAGCAGGGCAGCCGCGTCTATGGCAACCGCCATATCAGCGATCCTGTCCTGCGTCATCTGCATGTCGGCAAGCGTCTCGCCGAACAGCTTCCGTGTTGCGGCGTATCCCAGCGCCTCGTCCAGCGCACGCCTGGCAAACCCCAGCGCGGCAGCGCCGACGGTGGAACGGAACACATCAAGGGTTGCCATGGCGATTTTGAAACCTTCGCCGGGCTTGCCCAGCAACCTGGTTTTCGGCACCCGGCAATCGTTGAACTCAAGGCGCGCCAGCGGGTGAGGGGCGATGACCTCGATGCGTTCGGCTATTTCCAGACCCGGTGTATCGGCATCGACGACAAATGCGCTCAACCCGCGTGTGCCGGGTCCTTCACCGGTCCTGGCGAACAGGGTATAGAAGTCGGCGATACCGCCGTTTGAGATCCAGGTCTTCTCGCCGTTGATCACGTAACCGGCGCCGTCCGCAACCGCGCTCGTAGTCATGGCGGCGACGTCGGAACCGGACTCGGGTTCCGACAGGGCAAACGCGGCTATCCTGTTACCGCTGCGCACCGCCGGCAGGTAATCGTGTCTTTGTTCCGCATTGCCGAATAACGCTATCGCGCCGCTGCCCAGTCCCTGCATGGCAAAGACAAAATCCGCCAGGCCGGAATGATACGCCAGGGTCTCACGGATAAGGCACAGGGACCTGACATCCAACGGCCTGGCGGAATCAAGTTCCGGTGGTGGCGCAGCATAGTTCAGCCAGCCGGAATCGGCCAGCTGTTTCAGCAGAGCCTTGCAGGCCTCATCGACGTCATCCGGATGTTTCCCGGACAGGCGCGGGCCGGCCCATTCCCCGATTTCATTGGCCAGTTGTCCGTGTTCCTGCGTAAAAAACGGCCAGTCAAGGTAACCGCGGTCAGGCATCAGTCACCCTCGAACACTGGTTTTTCCTTGTTGACGAACGCGTTGTAGGCGCGCCGGAAATCTTCGGTCTGCATACAGATTGCCTGGGCCTGTGCTTCGGCTTCGAGTGCCTGCTCCAGCGCCATGTTCCATTCCTGGCGCAACATGGTCTTGGTAATGCCGTGCGCGAATGTCGGCCCCTTGAGCAACCGCTCGGCCAGCATGCCGGCATCCGCAAGCAGCGTATCGGCTGACGAGAGAGTGTTATAAAATCCCCAGCGTACCCCTTCTTCCGCGGACATGGAGCGACCCGTATACAGCAATTCCGCGGCGCGCCCCTGGCCGATAATCCGCGGCAGCAAGGCGCAAGCGCCCATATCACAGCCGGCAAGCCCGACACGGGTGAACAGAAACGCGGTTTTCGCTGCCGGGGTCGCTATGCGCATATCGCTCGCCATGGCGATAGCGGCGCCGGCGCCGACACAGATACCGTCAACCGCGGCAATGACCGGTTGCGGGCAGTGGATCATGGCCTTGACTAGATCACCGGTCATGCGGGTAAATTCCAGCAGGCCTTTCATGTTCTTTTGCGTCAACGGGCCGATAATGTCGTGCACGTCGCCGCCCGAGCAGAAGTTTCCCTCCGCGCCGGTAACGATGACGACTTTTACGTCGTCCGCGCCGCACAACTGCCGAAACGTATCACGCAGTTCCGCGTACGAGTCAAACGTCAGGGGATTTTTTCTTTCCGGCCGGTTCAGGGTCAGCGCGGCAATGCCTTTTGCACAGGACCAGTCAAAATGCTGCGGGTTGTAGTCTTGCATGTTCATTGATATTTCCCCGGATTTCCCGGATGCAACCGAGTTGCATGTATCACATTACTTCGCCACCGGCGATCGGGATAGACTGGCCGGTAATTGATTCGGTACCGGGCAAACACAGCCAGGTTACCGCTGCGGCTACTTCTTCCGGCTCTATGAACCGGTGTTGCGGGTTCGACGACTTCAGCCGGGCCTCCGCATCCTCACGGGACATGCCGGTTTTATCCATAATCGTGGTTATCGCCCCAGTTATCAAGTCGGTATTGGTATAACCCGGACAGATAGCATTGACGGTAATGCCGGTCCCCGCCAGTTCCAGCGCCAGCGAACGGGTCAGGCCGATGACGCCGTGCTTGGCTGCACAATACGCCGAAACGTAAGCATAGCCGGTGAGCCCGGCAGTGCTGGCGATATTGACTATCCGGCCCCAATCGGCCTCCATCATGCCGTCCAGCACCTGCCTGCTGCAATAAAACACGCCACTCAGGTTGACGGCCAGGGCCTGCTCCCAGCTATTGCTATCCATGCGCGTGAACGGGCTGCTGTGAGCCGTGCCTGCGTTATTCACGAGGATATCGATGGGACCGAACTCGTCTATTGCCTGGTCAAATCCCGCCGCTACGGCAGCCTCATCGGTTATATCCACCCGGACGCAGGCAGCACGGTTCAGTTGTTCTGCCTTGGATTGCAGGGTGTTTTCCGTACGCCCCATCAAGGTAATGCGCGCGCCCAGCCGGTTCATCTCATCCGCGATCGCCGCGCCGATACCCCTGCCGCCACCGGTAACCACTACGTGTTTATCCTTCAGGCCGCTCATGTCAGCGTGCGCCGTCAACGGTTGGGCGTGTGCCCGCAGGCCATTCCGGCGATGATTACCTTCTGTATATTGGATGTCCCTTCCACCACCTGCAGCGACTTGGCATCGCGATAGAACCGCTCTGCCGGGTATTCCGTGGAGTAACCGTAGGAGCCGAATATCTTCATGCATTCGTTTGCCGCATGCACGGCCGCCTCGGATGCGGCAAGTTTAGCCACGGAGGTCTCGTACTGGTTGGGTTTGCCCCGGTCTTTCAGCCAGGCCGCCTTGTAAACCAGCAACTGCGCAGCCTGGTGTTCCAGCACCATATCTGCGATCTGGGACTGGACCATCTGGTGGCGGGATATGGGCTTGCCGAACTGTTTGCGCTCGTTGGCGTAGTCGATGGCAAGCTGCAGGGCACCGCCGGCCACGCCCAGGGCGCCTGCGGCGCAACCGATACGGGTATTGTTCAACTGCCACATGCACATCCTGAAGCCGTTGTTCAACTCGCCGAGCAACGCATCTTTGGGGACGCGTGCGCCCTCAAAGACAAACTCGCCGGTCGGGGAACAGTGCAATCCCAGTTTGGTCTCGATGGGCCTGGCGCTGCAGCCTTCCAGGTTCTTGGGTTCGATGATAAAACAACTGATGCCCTTGTTGCCTTTTTCCCGGTCCGTATAGGCATACAGCAGGCCGGCATCCCCCACGTGGGCATTGGATATCCAGATTTTACTGCCGTGTAGTTCAAAATGGTCGCCCCTGTCGATGGCATGGGTCTTCATGCTGGCAACGTCTGATCCGGTATCAGGCTCGGTCATGGCAAAAAAACCCATTTTCGTGCCGTCGATCCAGCCGGGAATATACTTCTCTTTCTGTTCGTCCGTACCGTACCTGGCAACCGATAACGGCGCGCCGAGATTCTGCATGTTGAACGGCAGGCGCCAGGAAGCGGATACCTGGCCAATCTGCTCGGCCATGAGCACGGATTCCAGGAAGCCCATCCCGTTACCGCCCAGTTGCTCCGGCAGCACACAGGAAAAAAAGCCGAGTTCGCCCATTGCCGCCACGCGCTCAAGCTTGAATTCGCGGTTTTTTTCCTCTTCCTCGAGTGTGGGAGCGATATCCTCCAGGGCAAATCTTCGGGCCGTATCCTGTACCAGGCGCTGCTCTTCGGTCAATTCAAATAACATGGCGGCCTCTCCGTTATCCGGACTCGATGGACATCAGGGCTTGATCTTCCTCTACGGCATCGCCTTCCTTTACATGTATTTCCGTCACCCTGCCGTCACAGGGGGCATAGATCGGCGTTTCCATTTTCAACGCCTCCAGGATCAATACCTCGTCATCCTCTTCGACGACTTCATCTACCGCTGCCGTAATTTTCCAGATGGTCCCCGACAAAGGGGCCAGTACGTCTTCCTTCATTACTTTTCTCCGCAGATTATTGCAACATGGTCAAAAATATGCCGGCGGCAATGACGGTACCGATAACGCCGGCAATATTGGGGCCCATGGCAAACATGAGCAGGTAATTCTTTTTATCTGCCTGTGCGCCGATTTTCTGGACGACCCGGGCCGCCATCGGTACCGCCGATACGCCTGCGGCGCCGACCAGAGGATTAATCTTGTTCGTGGTAAACAGGTTCATCAGCTTGGCCAGGAGGATGCCGCTGGCCGTGCTGATCATAAATGCCAGCAGGCCCAGTATGAAAATAAGAATAACATCGGCGCGCAAAAAAGTGTCTGCCGTCATGGTGGCGCCGACACTGATGCCGAGGAAGATGGTCGCGATATTCATCAGGGAATTCTGCGCAACATCGCTCAAGCGTTCGACCACCCCGGATTCACGGAACAGGTTGCCCAGCATGAACATGGACACCAGGGGCGCCGAGGCCGGCACCATGAGTATAATGACCAGGGCGGCCGTGATGGGGAACAGCAACTTCTCCCTGGAACCGACCTTCCGGCCTTTACCCATGCGGATCTTTCGTTCACTTTCAGTCGTCAACAGGCGCATGACAGGCGGCTGGATGATGGGCACCAGCGCCATGTAGGAATAGGCCGCCACCGCACAGGCGCCGAGCAGGTGCGGCGCCAGTTGCGCCGCCAGGAAGATGGTCGTCGGCCCGTCCGCGCCGCCGATTATGCTGATGGTGGCCGCGTCCTCCAGGCTGAAACCCAGGCCGAAAGCCAGGAAAAAAGTCAGGTATACACCCACCTGGGCGCCGGCGCCCAGGAAGATAAGGCGCGGTTGCGAGAGCAGCGGACCGAAATCGGTCAACGCGCCGAGGCCAAGGAAGATCAATGGCGGCAGGATGCGCCATTCTATCCCGTGATGGTAAAAGCGCCAGAGCAGACCCTCCCCGGGGTCCAGCAACTGGGTCAACGGCAGGTTGGCAAGCAGGATGCCAAACCCTATCGGCAATAACAGCAGCGGTTCATACTGCCTGGTAACGGCCAGGTAGATCAGGGTCAGGCCGATGACCCACATCAACACCAGGCCGGGCGTGACGGCCAGTAATCCCATGTTTTCGATGAACGCCATTACTCTTCCTTGTCCTCTGCCTGCCTGTCAGCCATCAGGGAAATCAACCTGATGCTGAGATACAACATCGCAATGCCGGCAAATACGCCGCCGATACCGTTAAAGAAAACTTCCAGGGCCTGTTCCATGTGTTCGGTATTACCTGCTGCGATTAATTCTTTATGAGCCTGGGCAGTATCATCTGGTGTTTCGGACAGATGGAGCGCGGGTTCTGGTATGCCGCTCCGGCAAAAGCCGTAAGATAATTCCTTAAGTCCGCCAGTTCCACCACCTCATCCACCAGTCCGTAACGCGCACAATACTCAGGTCTGGAATGCTGCCGGTATTGCTCTGCCAGCGAGTTCATCTTACCGGCAACTTCATCGAGCGACCTGCCGGCGTCCTTCTCCTTGACGGCGCGCCTCGAGTACATGGCAACCGCCGCGGTCTCTCCGTGCATGACCGCGATCTCCGTTGCCGGCGTGCCCAGGGTAAACGCATTATGCCGGTTTGCGGTCGGTCCGCCCATCAGGTAATGGGCCGCCGCCGTACCCTTGCGCAGGACTACAAGCATCATGGGCAGGTCCGTCTGCTGTATGGAATATATCAGGGACTGGCCCAGTCCGAGCAGTTCGGCTTTTTCCGCCAGGTCGCCCACGTCGATGCCCGAGGTGTCCTGGAGCCAGATGACAGGTACGCGGTCACGGCCGCAATGGGTGACGAACTCGTTCATTTTTATCAGTCCCTGGCGGTAGAGTTTACCGCCCATGCCCGGGTAATCGGCGTATTCCGGATAGCCTTTGCCCAGGTAGCCGGAACGGTTGCCTATGCAACCCACCAGGAACCCGTCAATCCTGCACAATCCCGTATAGACCTCGGGGCCGTAGTCCGGGCGGAATTCCATGTGTTCGCTGGCATCCACCAACCGGGCCAGGATTTCGTCGAATGAATAGACCTCCTTCTGGTTAAAGGGCAGCAGGGAATACAGGTCTGCGGACGGATAAGCAGGTTCCGCCGGTTCGGAAACACGGAAAAAACGGGGCTTGTATGCAGGTATGGCTTCCATGTAATCGCGGATGCCGTCGAGCACTTCGGTTTCTTCCTCGAAGACTTCCGAGAAAAACCCGGTCTCATGGTAATGGGTCTCTACGCGGCCCGGCGGCCTGGCGCTGAACGTGCGGGTTTTTTCGACCAGGTCTTCAAGCATCTCCGCGCTGAATCCCCCTCTGGGCGACATGCCCGAGACGATACCGACACCACCAACGGCAATGTTGGCGTCCTTATGGGCCAGAAGTATGGTGGGACTGATGCCTTGATAACCACCACCGGCAGGATTGGTCCCGTAAATACCTGCAAGGACGGGGATCCCCAGTTGGTTCAATTCAGCATGGCGGTAAAAGGGCGTGCCCGACCCGCGCCGGTTGGCGTAGAACTTTTCCTGTTCATCCAGCTTGACCCCGCTGCAGTTCACCAACCAGATCAAGGGAATATGGAGTCGTTTGGCAAGATCGGTTACGCGCAGTATGTTTTCCGACTGGCCCGGCAACCAGGCCCCGGCCAGCACCTTGTTGTCAAAACCAATCACGACCGCCCAGCGTCCGGCGACCCTGGCGAGGCCGTCAACCACGTTGGTTGCCCCGTTGGCGTTGTCCATGGGATTGTAAAGGCTGTGCAACGGCCGCCAGGTGCCCGGGTCTACCAGGTATTCCAGGCGCTGCCATACGGTCATGGCGCCGCGCTTGTTTATCTGCTCAGTGGAAAACCCCGCATCCCCGACGTCTTTCTTGAGTTGCCCGATTTCCGCTTCAACCTGTTTGAGCTGTTCCATGCTTGCGGACGCACGCTTGATCCGGCCTTGCTTAAGCTCTTTGCCGAACCGTTGCATGTTCTCAAAATAGGGTTTCATCAGGTTTTATCTCTCAATAAGAAACGATTGAACTCGCGGCCGTGTTAAGGTTCAATTATAAATTAAGAATTAAGAATTACGAATTACCAATTGAGGGTGCTATATCACAGTGTACTTTGATCCAGCCTGGGGAAAGCCTGAGACACATTGATATACAGCCGCCGCAGGCGGCACGTTCATTCGTAATTCTTAATTCGTAATTCGTAATTCCGGTTATAATTCTGCTGTGTCAGTGTCATTACCAAGGATATCGTCAATGCAGATATTACAACCACCGGACTGGCCCAGGCCCAAAGGCTATTCCAATGGAATTGCAGCACAGGGGAAAATGGTCTTTGTCGCAGGTCAGATCGGCTGGGATAGAAATGAATATATCCTCAGCGACAATCTCGCCGAACAGGTCCGCCAGACGTTGCTGAACACGGTAGCGGTCCTGGCGGAGGCAGGCGCAAGGCCCGAACACGTAACCAGGATGACCTGGTATATTCTTGATAAGCAGGAGTACCAGTCTTCCCTGAAAGATATCGGTCGCGTCTACCGGGACATCATGGGGAACAATTACCCGGCCATGGCCATGCTGCAAGTCTCTGCTTTGATAGAGGAGCAGGCAAAGGTGGAAATAGAAACGACGGCAGTTATACCGGTTTGAGGAATCACACCTTGGCAGACGCACCACAGGCAGGTTTGGCAACAGCCTCTCCGGATAAAAGCGAGAACGGTTCCAAACACTCGTTACGAGCCTGGCTTTACCTGCTCAAGTGTTCAAAAAAGCTGGACCAGATCATGTCGGATCGGTTGCGCCAGCACTATCACAGTTCCCTGTCGAGGTTTGACGTGCTTGCACACCTGGACCTGGCCGGCAAGGAAGGCCTGAGCATCTCGGTACTGGCCGGCAAGCTGCTGGCGTCAAAAGGGAATATTACCCGCCTGCTCGACAGGATGGAGCAGGACGGGCTTATCATCAGGTATCAGCAAACGACTGACAAGCGCATACACAATATCCGCCTGACCGGAAAAGGCGCTGAATTATTCAACCAGATGGCGCCCGACCATGAGAAATGGACCCACGAAGTACTGAGTGTCCTTAATCCCCGTGAACAGGCGGAACTGGTGCGCCTGCTGAAAACCGTGAGAGAGCGGTTGGAAAACGAGTAACAGCAGCATATAACAGATCGTTTACGTGTAAGATAATTTCATCTATACTGTTGAGGCCTCTATTTGAGCCGGAGGTTGCACTGGTCAAAATGGAACAACTTGCATGAACGGTCTGAAAATAGTCTGTCTGGGCGGGGGACCTGCGGCACTGTATTTCTCTCTCCTGCTGAAAAAAACTGATCCCGCGCACGATATCACCGTGCTGGAACGCGGGCCGCGCGATGCCACCTGGGGGTTCGGCGTGGTGTTTTCCGATGAAACCCTGCGCGGCTTCATGGAGGCCGATGCGCCCAGTTACAAGCGTATCGTCGAGCAGTTCGCCTACTGGGACAAGATAGAGACCCGCATACACGATACAAAAGTGATCAGCGGCGGCCACGGCTTCTGCGGCATGTCGCGCCTGAAGTTGCTCAACGCCCTCCACGACCGTTGTGATGAACTGGGCGTAAACCTGGAATTCAATACCGATATCACCGACCTGGCGCAACTGGAGATCGACAAGCACGACCTGGTGGTCGCCGGTGACGGCATTACCTCCATCCTGCGTAGCGCCTACGCCGAGGAGTTCGGCACCAGGCTGGACTGGCGCCCCAATCGCTTCTGCTGGCTGGCTACCACCTTGTCCCTGGACAGTTTTATCTTTATTTTCCGCAGGAACGAACACGGCTGGTGGTGGGTACACGGGTACCGCTATGAAGAGGGCATGTCGACCTGGATCGTGGAATGCAGCCACGAGACCTGGATGAACGCCGGCATGGATGCGTTCTCCGAAGAGGATACAAAACGTTATATCGAAGAGGTCTTCAGCGAGGACCTGCAGGGTCATCCCATCATCACCAACCGGTCACTCTGGCGGGGATTCCCGGTGGTGAGGAATGCCAGTCTTTATTACAACAACATCGTGTTGCTGGGCGATGCGGGGCGCTCGGCGCATTTCTCCATCGGTTCCGGCACCAAGCTGGCCATGGAAGACGCCATCACCCTGGCAGACATCTTCAGGGAGCAGGGCAACCGGGTCGGCGCCGCGCTGGAAACCTACCAGCAGGCGCGCAAACCCGAGGCGGACCGGTTGCAGCGGACTGCGGTCACCAGCCTGCACTGGTTCGAAAATATCGACCGCTACGCGCAACAGGATGCAGAGCAGTTTACGTTCAACATGATGGTGCGCTCAAAACGCGTGACCTACGACAACCTGGGTTTACGCGATCCCGGCTTTATCCGCGCCATGGACAAGTGGTTTGCCGGGCATACCCGCAGGCTGACGGGGTACGATGACATAGATATGGAAAACCCCGCGGTGCCGATGTTCCAGCCGTTCAGGATCGGCAGCATGCGGGTTGAAAACCGGGTCCAGCTATCCGCAATGTGCCAATACTGCGCAACCGATGGCGTTCCTGATGACTGGCATTTCGTTCATTACGGCTCCCGCGGCATAGGCGGCGCCGGTATCGTCAGCACGGAAATGCTGTGCACATCGGCAGACGGACGGATTACAACAGGCTGCGCAGGCCTGTGGAATGACGAACAGACGGAACAATGGCGCCGGATCACCGCGTTCATCCATGCCAACAGCAAGGCGAAGGTTTGCGGGCAAATCGGCCATGCCGGCCGCAAGGGGGCGACCTGCGTCCCTTGGCAGGGAGGCATCGACGAACCCATGCCGGAACAGGCCTGGGAGATCGTCGCCCCATCTCCGTTACCTTACCTGAAACACAGCAGGATACCCCGGGAAATGTCGGGAGATGACATGGACAGGATTGAAGCGGACTTTCTCAATGCCACCAGGAATGCGCTGGCCGCCGGCTTTGACATGCTCGAAATACACCTGGCACACGGCTATTTGTTATCTTCGTTCATCAGTCCTTATACCAACCGGCGCACCGACGAATATGGCGGCGGCATCAAAAACCGCGCCCGCTATCCGCTGCGCATAGTGCAGACAGTCCGGCAGGCCTGGCCGTCGGAGCGGCCCATTTCGGTAAGAATTTCGGCAACGGACTGGATCAGCGATGGCTTGTCCGGACAGGATTTGACGGCCTTGGTGTATTTGTTAAAGGAGAACGGCGCCGATATCATCAACGTTTCCACGGGACAGGTCGTCAGCCACGAGGAACCGGTTTACGGCCGTATGTACCAGGCGCCGTTTGCCGACCGGATCCGCAATGAAATGGGTATGCCGACCATCGTCGCAGGCAATATTACCAGCGCAGACCAGGTCAACACCCTGGTTGCCGCGGGAAGAACCGACCTGGTGGCCCTGGCGCGGCCGATCATGAACGAACCGCAGTTCGTCCTGAATGCCGCCGCCCGTTACGGTTACCGGGAGCAGTACTGGCCTGATCAATACGCTGCGGGAAAATTCGCAGCAGAGATGAATGCCGAAAGAATTAACCGGGAAGAAATCGAACTGAGAACCAGTGCAAAACCACCCGACCCGCAGGAAATGCTGGCCGTAGCCGTAGCCCGCGGCGAGGTGCTATTGGACTGAGCATGCGTTATAATCCATCTGGTGTCTGAAGCAGGCGACTGGGACTGCAGAGAAATCGAACATGTCACATTATTCCAATGAGCAGCTGGCCGGATTGATAAGGGAAGATTCCGTACACAAGAAAGTCTATACCGATCCCGACATTTTTGACCTGGAGATGGAACGCATCTGGAACAGGTCCTGGATCTACGTAGGCCATGACAGCCAGGTACAACAGCCGGGTGACTATTTCGCCACGAGCATCGGCCGGCAACCGGTGGTGATGACCCGCCACAAGAACGGCAAGGTTCACGTGCTGTTCAACCGTTGCAGCCACAAGGGCGCCCAGGTGATCGGCGACAGTTGCGGCAACGCGCAGCAACTGCGTTGCAGCTACCACGGCTATGTTTTCGATACCGACGGTACGCTGTTGCACGTCCCCAGGGAAGAAGGTTACAACGGGTCCGGGTTCGGCAAGGGCAACCCGGAATCAAATATGCAGCAGGTCCCGCGGGTAGACAGCTACCACGGCCTGGTATTCGCCAGCCTGGCCCCGCAAGGACCTGATTTGAAAACCTGGTTGAGCGGCGCCGCGGTCTCCATTGACAACCTGGTGGAACGGTCGCCGGAAGGCCGTATCGAGATAGCCGGCGGCTGTTTCCGTTACCTGCATGACTCTAACTGGAAGATGTTCGTGGAAAACCTGAACGACGCCATGCATCCCATGGTCGTACACCAGTCTTCCAGCGGCACCGCCAAACGGGTCTTCGACGAGCGCCTGAAGGAAGGGGACCCCGTACCCTTTGAACTGGAGATGCTGGCGCCGTTTACCAACAACTACGATTTTTTTGAAAAGATGGGGTTGACCGCCTGGGATTACGGGCACAGCGTCACCGGCGGCAAATTCAGCATCCATTCGGCGTATTCACCTATTCCCGGTTACATGGATGCCCTGACAGACAAGTACGGAGAGCAGAAAGCACGGGAGATCCTCGCAGTAAACCGCCACAACACCGTGGTTTATCCCAGCTTTACCCTGAAGGGCGCAATCACCTCGATACGCGTCGTGAAACCCGTGGCCGTTGACAAGACCGTTATCGAATCATGGGTGTTCCGGCAGGTAGGGGCGCCGGAGGAACTGTTCCAGCGATCCATCACTTACTGCAACCTGATTAATTCCCATGCCAACCTGGTCGGACCCGATGATTACGAGGCCTACCATCGGCTGCAGTCCGGCTTGCGGATTCAGGACGGCAATGAGTGGGTGAGCCAGCACCGTTTCCTGGGCAAGGATGAAGTTGAAGAGGACGGGACAAAACACTCGGCAGGCACGTCCGACATGGTCTTCCGCCACCAGTTCCAGACCTGGAAAGATTACATGGCCAGTGCCGGGTAACGCGGCGGTTCACGCACCGACATTTCATCAAAACCACAGAGACCGGCTTCATTCCCGAACAGGACAGCGCCCTTATGCAGACTGGAATAAATCCCGAACAGAACAGTACCCCTGTGCGGACCGGACAACCACTCAATCCACCTGATCCCAGGACCCTGGAACAGTTCCTGTTCCACGAGGCGCGCCTGCTGGATGAACAGCGCTGGGAAGAGTGGAACGACCTGTACCTGGAAGATGCCGAGTACTGGGTGCCGGCAACACCGGGGCAACCGGACCCGAAAAATCACATCTCGTTAATTTACGAGACGGGATTGCTCAGGGCCGTGCGAGTAAAACGCTACAAACACCCAAACGCCTTTTCCCTGCAACCCGGACCGCGCAGCGTACACCTGTTAAGCAACGTCATACTGGACAACTTTGATGAGACAACAGGAGAATGCCTGGTAACGTCGCGCTTTATCATGCTGCAGTACCGGCGTGAAAAACAGGACGTATTTGCCGGTTCCTACACACACAGGCTGGTCATCAGCGGAGATGAAATCAGGATTGCCGCCAAGCGCGTCGACCTGCTCAACTGTGATGCGCCGCTGGAAAATATCCTCATCTATCTGTAGTAAATGCCGTCAGAACAACGGAACTCCGTTAGCTCCGCAGCCTTCCTGAAATTCAGCCGTACTCACGGCAGGCTGTCCAGGACGTTGATCATCGCGTTGATCACCCTGGTGCTGGTTTTTGACCTGCTCTGCGTCTACGCAAAACAATTCATGGGCGCGCCGTTGGTCGCTTACAGCGTTTTCTCAAACGGCATGGCTGCCGCGCTGCTCATTATCCTGGTTATCCTGGCCGCTGCCCTGCACTATGTCAGGCGCATCAATTCAGCGTACCTTGAAATGCGCAAATCCCTGGGTGATGACTGACCTGAATTACCCGGCCATCGGGTCCTTTGCGCTGTTTATTGTCGCCACCTTGTTTATCACCGTCTATGCGGCGCGGCGCACGCGCTCCAGGAAGGATTTCTATGTCGCGGGAAGCTCCATCGGCGGGTTACAGAACGGTATTGCCATTTCCGGGGACTACATGTCGGCCGCGTCTTTCCTCGGCCTGGTGGGCCTGATGTTCATCGGCGGGTTCGACACCATCTATTTCATCGTCAACCTGATACTGAGCTGGGCAGTAGTGCTGTTCCTGATCGCAGAGAAACTGCGCAACCTGGGCTCCTACACCTTTGCCGATGCGGTCTCCGTGCGCCTGGCAGCCCGGCCGATACGGATTCTCGCCGCAACCGCGACCCTGGCCATAGCCGTGCCCTACCTGCTGGCACAGATGGTCGCCGCGGGCACCCTGGTGGAATCCCTGTTTGGCCTGAGTTATACGCAGGGTGTGCTGATCGTGGGGGTGCTGATGACGATATATGTGACGTTCGGCGGCATGATAGCGACTACCTGGGTACAGATCATCAAGGCCATACTACTGGTAGGAGGCGGCACCATACTCTGCATCGGCGTGCTGGTTACATTCGATTTCGATATCAACCGGCTGGGTGGACAAGCCGTTGGCGCGCACCCGCAGGGACTTGCCATCATGCAACCCGGCCTGCTTTACCCGGATATCGTCTCCGTCATCTCCCTGAGCCTGGCTTTCATCGGCGGCACTGCCGGTTTGCCTCATGTCCTGATGCGCTTCTTTACCGTGCCGGACGGCATTCAGGCACGGCGCTCCGCGGCCTGGGCCATGGGCATCATCAGTTACTTCCAGTTCATCGTCCTGGTTATCGGTTTAGGGGCCATCGCTTTAGTGACGGATAATCCGGAATTTACCAGGGGCGGCCTGGATATTATCGGCGGCAGCAATATGGCGGCAATTCACCTGTCCCAGGTTGTCGGCGGCAGCATCTTCATGGGCTTTATCTGTGCTGTTGCATTCGCCACCATACTTGCCGTCGTATCCGGGTTGATGTTATCGGCGGCAACTACCATATCACATGATCTGTTTGCCGGTGTTATCCGCAAGGGGGAGTGTACCGATGCGGAGGAATTACGCGTGTCCAGGCTGACGGTGGTACTGTTGAGCATTGCCGGCATCCTGCTGGCCATTCAGTTCAAGGGGCAGAATGTTGCCGTTCTGGCAACGCTGCCCCTGGTGATTGCGGCCAGCGCCAACTTTCCCATCCTGCTCCTGTTCATGTACTGGAAAGGGTTTACCACCCGGGGCGCGGTAACCGGCGGATATACCGGGCTCCTGCTCGCCGTAAGCCTGATAATTCTGGGTCCTAACGTGTGGGTAAACGTGCTGGGTTATGCCGAACCGCTGTTTCCCTATGCGTACCCGACACTGTTTTCCATGGGCGCGTGTTTCCTGTTCGCCTGGCTATTCTCGATTACCGACAAGAGCCGGCGCGCCGCGGCGGAAGCAGACGCGTTTGCCGATCAGTTACAGCGCTCCCAGGTCGGCGAACTGTCACCTGGCTTAACCGCCCGGGCCAAGGCATAATTCACGGAAACAATGACTACTGCATACGCCGAATTTCTGAAGACCGAAGGGAAGGTTTCATCCCAGGCGTTCCTGCACATCCCGCGCCAGGCCAGCAGGGAATACTGGCAGGGAGTCATTGACTATACTTATGCCCGGGCGCTGCAGGCCGTCAACACCCTGAGCGAGCAATACGCCGGGGCAGGGTACGGCTACGGGCAGCGGGTTGCCGTCATGCTGGACAACCGGGCCGAATTCTTTCTGCACTTCCTGGCTTTGAACAGGCTCGGCGCCAGCGTCGTACCGGTCAACTCCGGTTTCCTGCCGCGGGAAATCGCCTATGTCATCAATCACAGCGACGCCTGTCTGGTACTGTGCCTGCCCCGTTACCGGGAAAAAGTGCAGACAGCCCTGGCCGGCCGGGACACGGCCATGCCAATAGCTGATACCGAATCAATGTCACAGTTGCCGTCCTGCGCCTCTGAACCGGCAACAGGTACGCCGGACCGGGAGACCGAGGTGGCGGTACTCTACACCTCAGGCACGACCGGGACGCCAAAGGGCTGTATGCTGAACAACGAATATTTTACCTGCATGGGGCAGTGGTACGCCGATATTGACGGTTACTGCCGCTTGACCTACGGGGAGGAAAGGATGCTGACGCCATTGCCCCTGGTGCATATGAATGCCCTGTGCTCCATGATGGCCATGATCATGAGCGGCGGCTGTATCATCCAGCTTGACCGCTTCCATGCCTCCACCTGGTGGGAGACAGTGCGCGAGGCCAATGCGACCTGCCTGCATTATCTCGGTGTGATCCCGGCAATTTTACTGAACCAGCCTGAGACGGCCGGCGACAACCTGGGACGGCAGGTCAAATTCGGTTTTGGCGCAGGTGTTGACCCCAAACATTTGCAACGCTTTGAGCAGCGTTTCGGCTTCCCCCTGGTGGAAGGCTGGGCCATGACGGAAACCGGCACCTACGTCTGCATCACGGCCAACAAGGAACCGCGCCATATCGGCACACGC
This sequence comes from Gammaproteobacteria bacterium, assembly GCA_965208655.1. Classification (GTDB taxonomy): domain Bacteria; phylum Pseudomonadota; class Gammaproteobacteria; order Eutrophobiales; family Eutrophobiaceae; genus JAAXHV01. Next base: position 1,167,359 of record CBDBPJ010000001.1, on the reverse strand, counting down.
TGCATCGGCAAGGCGCCGGATGTCATAGAGTACCGCCTGGTGGACGAGGAGGGGAACGACGTCGGGGCGGGGGAACCGGGTGAACTGCTGATCCGCGCCAGGGGCGATAACCCGTGCAAGGGGTTTTTTTCCGGTTATTACAAAAACCCGGAGGAGACCGCGAAGGTATGGGAAGGAGGGTATTTCCATACGGGAGACGTTGTGCGCATCAGTGAAGACGGCTCATTTCATTTTGTAGACCGGCGCAAGAACATCATCCGGCGCAGCGGGGAGAACATTGCGGCCGTGGAAGTGGAGAACGTCCTGTTCCAGCACCCGGCGGTTGCCAACTGTGCGGTAACGCCCATTTACGATGAAACCCGCGGTGAAGAGGTCGGTGTCTGTATAATCCTGAATGAAACTGCCGTGCCGGAACAGGCATCCATGGAGACTACAGCCGGCATTTTGTACGATTTCTGTAATGAACGGCTGATTTATTACAAAGTGCCGGCTTACTTCCTGTTTGTAACCGGGTTGCCCATGACCGCATCACAGAAACTGCAACGGGGTGAAATCAAGACCCTGGCCGGCAGGCTGGTGGAAGAGGGCCGCTGTATTGACCTCAGAGAGCGCAAGAGAAAGAGAAAAGATGCAGCCCTACAATGATATTGCGCTCGTCGCCCCGGTCAGCCTGCCGTACCAACGGCGCAGCGAGCGCGGCGCGGCCTGGTTTGTCGGTACTGCGTTTGCCGGGATGCTGGACCGGGCCGGCCTGGATAAACACGATATTGACGGCCTCGCCATAGCCAGTTTCACCCTGGCGCCTGACAGCGTTGTCAGCATGACCGAATACCTTGACATCGCACCCGGCTGGCTGGAACAGATCCCGATGGGAGGCGCCAGCGGCCCGGTGGCCGCCCGGCGCGCCGCCCGTGCAGTTCAGGCCGGCGATGCTGAAATCGTCGCCTGTATCGGCGCCGATACAGCTTCAGCCGACACGTTCGCGGACCTGGTAAAGAATTTCAGCAGGTTTTCAACCGACGCCGTGTTCCCTTACGGCGCAGGCGGACCGAATACCATCTTCGCCATGATTACCCGCAACTACATGGAGAAATACGGAGCAGAGCGGGAAGATTTCGGCCGTATCTGTATCGCCCAGCGGGAAAACGCCCTGGCCGCCGGCACCGCGGTCTTCAAGACCCCGTTATCCATGGAGGATTACCTCGATGCCCGCCCCATCAGCGAACCCCTGCACCTGTTCGATTGCGTCATGCCGGTCGCCGGGGCGGAAGGTTTCCTGGTCATGCCGGTTGCCCGGGCCGAGGCCCTGGGGCTGCCTTATGCCAGGATCCTGGCAGCGGGAGAGAGGCATAACGCCTGGTCTGACGACGACGTGCATTTTCGCGCCGGCTGGAGCCTGTATCGCGAGCAGATGTACGAGCAAGCTGAACTTGGTCCCGGCGATATCGATTTTCTGCAGACCTACGATGACTACCCGGTGATATCCATGGTCCAGATGGAAGACCTGGGCTTTTGTGAAAAGGGCGGAGCAGCGGAGTTTGTCCGTACCCGTCCACTGACCTGGAACGGCGGGGGGCTACCCCACAATACCTGCGGCGGGCAACTGTCCGCGGGGCAGGCCGGCGCTGCCGGCGGTTTCCTGGGCACGGTTGAAGCGATCCGCCAGTTGACCGAAACCGGCCTGTCCAACCAGGTTACGGACGCGCAGGCAGGTATGGCCAGCGGTTATGGCATGGTCAATTATGACCGCTGTTTATGTACCAGTGCGGTAATCCTGGGGAGGGGAGGCGAATGACAGAGCAATTGATGCCGCCGGCGTCGCGTTCCCGCCTCTGGCACCAGGTCAACGAAGCAACGGCACAAGGCCTGTTCAGGCTGCAGGTCTGTACCAGGTGCGACAAGGTACAGTATCCCCCGCAGGAATTCTGCAGCCGTTGCCTGGCTGATGAATTGTCATGGGAGCAGGTCAGCCCTTTGGGCAAAGTGCTTTCCTGGACCCGTTCCCGGGCCAGTACCAGCGAGTTCTTCAGGGATAAATTTCCCTTGAACACAGGACTGGTTAAACTGGATTGCGGCCCGGTAATGGTTGCTTACCTGGCCGCGTCCTGCCTGCAGACCGGGAGCAGGGTGCAGATAACGGGCAAACCTGACAAATCCGGCCAGGTTGTTTTCCTTGCTGCGCCGCCGGGTACGGACCCGGGGGCTGAATTTAACAACATAATAATGGAAGAGGTGAAACATGAGTGGAAATAATAACGTGGTCGTCATTACCGGTGGCAACCGGGGCATCGGCGCCGATATTACCCGGCGTTTTCTTGACAGCGGTTACCTGGTGGTCAATATCTCAAGGCAGACCCCGGAATTTTCCCACGAACGCCTGATCAACTACACGGCCGATCTTGCAGACTCGCAGGCAACACTGGAAGTCGGCATGGAGATCTCGCAGCAGCATACGGTAACGAACTTCGTTCACAATGCCGGGGTGATCCGTCCGGATTTACTGGAAGACGTGAAGCTGGAAGACCTGGACTACCTGACCCAACTGCACCTGGGTAGCGCGATTACGCTTGCGCAGCAAATTGTTCCCGCCATGCAGGCCGCACAGTTCGGCCGTATCATCCTTATATCGTCCCGCGGTGTGCTGGGCCTGGTCACCCGCACCAATTACGCGGCTACCAAGGCCGGTCAGATCGGCATAACGCGCACCTGGGCGCTGGAACTGGCCAAAGACGGGATTACCGTGAACTGCGTTGCGCCGGGTCCCATCGTTACTGACATGTTCCACGAACTGGTGCCGGAAGACAGCGAACAGAAGTCGCGGATTGCAGAGAGCGTTCCGGTCAAGCGCCTGGGTACACCGGAAGACATAGGCCGGGTGGTTACATTTTTATGCGAGGAAGACAGCGGATTCATCACCGGTCAGACCTGGTACATCTGCGGCGGCGCCAGCCTGGGGTCGCTGGCCCTTTGAAAGGTGACTCATGGTAGTTACCTGTGTTTCGCAAGTATAACGCCTGAACATCAGATAATCCGCGTTTGCCGGTCCTTCCAGTAGGGCGCGCGTAGCCTGACCTTGTCGACCTTGCCGGTTGCCAGGCGCGGCAGTTCCTCCACGAAATGGACTTTTTTCGGTTTCTTGTAGCCCGCAATCAGTGTCCGGCAGTGTTCAATCAGTTCGGTCTCGCTGCATTTTCCGTCCGGGACCACAAACGCGCTGACAGCTTCACCCCAGCGCTCGTCAGGAATACCGATTACCGCGCATTGTCTGACCGCCTTGTGCTGCTCCAACGCTATTTCTACTTCCCTGGGGTAGATATTCTCACCGCCGGAAATGATCATGTCCTTCTTGCGATCGACTATAAACAGAAAGCCCTGCTCATCCAGGTAACCGATATCTCCCATGCTCAGCCAGCCGTCCCTGAGTGTTTCACCGGTCGCTTCCGGGTCATTCCAGTACCCCAGCATGATATCGGGGTGGCGGATCACGATTTCTCCCGGTTCCCCGGCGCCGGCAACAGAACCGTCGGATTTAACGATTTTAATCTCAACCCCATCACAGACCTGGCCGGCAGACAATAACCGGCGCTGTTGCGCGGCCGTTCCGCCCGGCTGGTGTTGTGATTTTGCCAGGTTCGAAATGGAACTGCCTTCGGTGGAACCGTATTGCTGGATGAAAACCGGGCCGAACATGGCCAGGGCCTTTCTCAACAGGGTCTCCCGTATCGGCGCGGTGGAGTAAAAGATAGTCTTCACGGTGGCCGGGTCGCGGCGCCCCGCAAATTCGTCAGCCAGCAGCATCTCTATCATCGTCGGAACCAGTTGCAGGGTGGTGATGCCCCGGTCGGCCAATGTTTCCCAGACTACTACCGGGTTGAATTCTTTTTGTATGTAGATGGACGCGCCCCGCAGGTGGTGGGCAAGTTGCAGGAACTTTGCGCCGACATGGAACAGGGGCTGGAGCAGCAGGAACCTGTCTTCACGGGTGATCGCCGCCGCATCACTGATGACCTGCGCAGTCCCGAACTGGGCGGCCTGGCCCAATACCGCGCCCTTGGGATTGCCGGTAGTCCCGCTGGTGTGAACGATATACACGGGATCCCCGGGAGAGGGCGGCGATCCCGCTGCCCCGATCTTCGTATTCCCGATGAAATCCTCGTAGGAAACGGACAATCCCGGCAATCCTCCCCGATCGACCTGCACATACAGTGTGCCGGCAGTCCGTACCTGTTCAATTGCGGACAGAAATTCCGCGCCATAGAACATCACGGATGGAGTGGTATTGCCGACGATATAGTCGATTTCTGAAGCGGTCAGACGGTAGTTGACAGGCGCGGCAATTAATCCGCTGATTTCGCAGGCGCCGTAAATTTCCAGGTATTCCGCACAGTTTCTTGACAGTATGGAAATTCTGTCTCCCTTCCGGCAGCCGGCCTGCACCAGCGCGCCGACCAGTTGCCGCACCCTGTTAGCATGTTGCAGGAACGTGAACTCCCTGCCCTGGTCGATAATTGCCGGATGATTGGGAATAAGCTCCGCGTTACCGGGAATAATGTCAGCTACGATTTTTTTCATGATTTAACGGAGGCGGATATTATGATCTATAGGGGACAGATCTATATCTGTCTTTTTATACGTTCATCAATAATAAGAGACTCGATTCACTCTGTGTCCCTCTGCTCCCTGCCTGCGCAGGGACAAGCTGCGCAGGGGCAGGCTCTGTGGCTTCACAGATGCAGGCTTAAATAAAACACGGCAAACAGTGTCAGTGCCCAGATGCAGGCCACGCTGTAGCGGGTCAGTCCCGGTGCGGGTCTCATAGCCGCAGGCACGTCCTCCGAATGCATGGCCCGATGGATCAGCCAGGCCAGAACGGGTGCAGTGAGAAATGCCAGGGTGGTGGCGATATCAATCAGGGTCTTGAATGACTGGATAAAATACAGAATGACAGGCAAAGCGACCAGGATCATCGACAGGATAGCGGCAAGGTAGATTCTGAACCAAAGCTTTTCCGGCATTTTCCTGTCCTGGAAACACTCGACCAGGGCGCAGACGGTGCGCGGGTACCCGTCATGGATCACCAGCACTGTTGACAGCATCACCGCAAAGGCGGCGATAGCGATAATCGGCCTGGTCCACTCACCCAGGAGCGACGTATAGATGCTGATAAGCTGGGCTGCAAACCCGGCTGAACTGGATGCGAACTGTTGGCCCGACCCGTGCATCACGGCAGTCCCAAGCATCAGGAAACAGACCGCCGTCACCAGGGTTGAGAAATAACCGACATGGTAATCCGTCTTTACTTCGGACCTCGTCAGGTTTTCCTGCTTGTCCTTTTCCAGCACCCATAACGACTGCCACAGGCAGGTCTCAAACGGCGCCGGCATAAAACCGATCAGGGCGGCCAGGAACAGCAGTGACGCCCTGTTTGCTATATCAGGGGTGAGGATGTCGGCCTGTTGCCATTCGATCAAGGGAACGGATAACGCCGTTGCAACAAGCGTCGAGAGCAACAGGGCGATTAATAACACCTTGATGATGCCGTCCATCCAGCGATATTGCCCTACCACCAGGCAGGTACCGGAAAAAATACAGAGACAGGCAGCGACCAGGCCGATTGGCAGGTCCGGGCCGAAACTGATCACAGCCAGCCCGGATGTTACCAGCAGGACTGCCGCAAACCCGGTAAACATCATGCAGAATATGATCATACCGCATAGCAGTACCGCCCAGGTTCCCTGGCGGCGGAAACCGGTGAGCAGATGCTGCCCGGTCGCATGGGCGTACTCATGCCCGAAACGGAAAGTCGGGTACTTCATGACAAAGGCCAGCAGGATGAACAGCAACAGGTCCATCCCGTGCAGGGCGCCGGCGCGGGTAGACTGCACCAGGTGGGATACCCCGATGGACGCTGCAGCCATCAATAAACCGGGACCAAGAATGGTAAAAAACCTGCTTTTTAGTTTCATTCTTTTTATCCTGACAGGATGCTGGGAGGACTTTGCAGACGTCGAGAATGCATAACGGGACAAATACCCGTTATAAGCCTTCACTTCAGCGCAGAAGATATTCGATCATCTCATGTGCAACGAGTGCAGGTTGTTCGTAGAGCAGGAAATGCCCGCCAGCCAACACACGGCACTCCGCACTGGGAATCATGTCCAGCATTTGTTCGAAACCAACACCGCTCGCGCTGGGTCTCACCGGGTTCATAATATCTTCGTCAGCGCCGAGCAATAATGTTTCTGCTTTAATTCCAGGCAGGACATCGCTCAAATCCACCCCTTGCGAGGTGCCCTTGACATCTTTCCCAAAGCTATCGAGTGAACCGGGTTGAAAGGATCGTTCGAATGCTGCCATCACCTGTTCTGTATCATCACGATCCCAGAATGCTCTGGAAAAGCCCTGAAGCATGACCAGTTCCATAAACGACTCGGCGCCATTACGTGCTGCAGTTATCCACGTCCGGCGCATCACCAGAGCTGCGCGATCGAGACGCGCGATTGCCAGTGAAACAATCAGGCGTTGGACGAGGCTTGGATATTCTGCAGCAAGCGCCAGTGCGATTCGTCCGCCCATGGACGTACCATGCACATGCATCGGGCCGCAATCAATTACTTCTATTACCGCTGCGGCGTCTGCCGCGTAACTACCCGGGTCGCGGGCATGTTGTGCCGGCGAACTGTCTCCATATCCCGGCAGGTCGAGATCGAAAACTTCGAAGTACGGTGTAAGCAGCGGCGTCAGGAGATCGAAGTTCCGCTGCCCGGTTCCGACTCCGTGAATTTGAAGGAGTCCAGGTCCGCTACCCGTAACACGTACCGCTATGGTTCCGCGGGAAGTTTCAAATAACCGTTGTTCCCCGAAAGCGCTGGCTCCTGCTTCGTTCATAAAGACAAGAGTTCTATGTCCCGCAAAACCGTATCGAACTCACAGGCAATTTCCGTCTCCAGCAACGTGCCGCAACCGGGACAGACAAACTGGCGAAGTTCGATACCGGCGTCGATATACAGGCCCGGATCATTCATCAGGGATCCAGCGGCGGATATCGGCAGACGACAATACACCGCGGCATCCTTATAGTTTTCAGTTATGCCGCAGATGACACTGTCACACATTCGACAGTGCATCTTGGCATCATCTTTATCTGTTCCCTGTACTTCTGCATCCGGTTTCAGAATGAGGTATTCGGAAACCCTGTATCCGTCGCTTTCCTCTATTGCCCTGGGCGGCGGTCTGCCAATTCGCTCCGTGCGTATTTGTAAACGGCGGGCATCCGTCTTTGCTCTCTCCACTTTGTTGTCGTTATCGAGCACAACGCCATACATTTCAGCTGCCGCCTCACGGCTGACATAGCCCAACTCGACATCTTCCTGCACCCGTTGAGGTTCCCGAAGCAGCGGATCACCATAACCGCCCCCGGCGCTGAGCCTGAACTCATGCACGTCTGTCGGCCCTTGACGCAGGTTATTCATCTTCGGTTGTACGGTCGTAAGGTCACCATCCAGACTCTCTAAAGAATCGGGAATGACGCCATTCGCAAAGAGGTCGCGCACATTACTGTTGCGTTTTTCGACAATAAGGTTCGCGGCGCCAGGATAGCCTCCAAAGAGACCTCCCGAGGTCGGCGCAGCAAATCCACAGGCAGACACATCGTGCCGGATCTCGTCAGCACCGTGGGTGACCTGCGCTGCAACCGGTCCGACACCCCGCGCCCAACGTCCCGCACCACCGGAATCCTCCAGTTCGTTTCTGTAGAGAAACAGAATAGGCCGATCCTGTTCTTCTGTTTCTGCATCGGGCATCCGTGTGCCGTAAGACCAGAGAGTTCCGCCGGTGGGAATGCCGTCATTAAGTGCGAAGCCGCCCAGGGCACCAGCCGGGATCTCCATGTGTAACCCGCCCCATGGTTCTCCCCGCTGATTAATGCCCGACATCCCGCTGATTGGCGCATTACTGGATCCGCCCGAGGCGCATATACTTGCTCGCTGGCTCTCATCGCTGATCATCATCTTGCCGAGAACCTGTGCCGCCAACGAGACGGTCAGCATGATGACGAAGTTGGTGCTGTTGGCTACCGCTCCGGGAAACTCTGCCGTACACAGGGATCCTGTTGGCGCATTGAAATCAATACGCCGCAACGGTCCTCCCAACGCACACTGGAGATCATGCAGCAAGGCATTTGTTACTGCGTTGATCACACCCGCACGCCAGCCGGCAAAGCTGGAATTCAGACAGCCAACCTGGTCATGGGTGCCGTCGGTTTCAAACACCAGGTTCGACCCTGACTTGCGCATCGTCAGTACCAGCGGGTAGATGCCGCGATCGCCAGGCAACGCCTGTTCCAGATAACCCCTTGCGCGCCAGGTACCGTCAGGTAGTTTCAACAGGCGGTTGACAAATGTCTTCTCGGCGTGGTCGATAACCCGCCGCATTACACCTTTGACGACAGCGGCACCGTAACGGTCGACCAACTCCAGGATCCGCTTTTGTGCCACCAGGTTGCCCGAGACAGCAGCCCGCAAATCGAGTCCGAGCATGCCAGGCAGGCGGGATTGCCGGAGATACATCTCTTCGAGGTCCTCGCGCAGACGACCCTGTTCGACAATCCGGACAGGCGATATTCGCACCGGTTCATGGAAGGAGTCCCTTGCTTCCGGGCTCATGCCGCCCGGTGTCACGCCACCGACGTCATTCTGATGCATTGTATTCACGGTCCAGCAAAAGACCTTGCCGTCTACGAAAACAGGGCAAATCAGGGTCACATCCATCTGGTGTGTTGCGCCAATCCAGGGATCATTGGTGAGAAACATATCGCCTTCCCGAATTCCCGGATTCCCGGCCAGATTCTCCATCACCCACCTGGTGGCCAGATCCGCGGCAGAGGTAATAATCTGGACGTACGGTCCGGCAAAGACGTATTCGACATCTTCGGTAAGGATGCAGGGGTTGAGATCGCGGCCATGGGCAACAATCAATGAACCTGAAGTACGAATCAGCGTCGTGCCATGTTCGATGTTAATGTTCCACAAATTGTTTTTGATAACCTCAAACGTGACCGGATCAATCGTCTCCACAGTCTCAGTATGTAGCACCAGCTCATTGATTGGCGGCCTGCCATCCCTGTTGTCATGAACTGTTGTTGCTGAAGTTTCAGTCATTTCGCTTACCTGTGTTTCGTGGATACGGACGGTTCAAACATGAATATGCAAATCACCGGATGAAGTTACTTCCAGCGACTGTCCCGGGTGGACCGGTATCGTCGTCACGCCAAGTTCGACGATTGCCGGTCCGCCGACCTGCTGTTCCGCCACAAGCCCCCGACCCGGAATCACCGGTGTCTCTTCAAAACCCCGCGCAGCGTCCCAGCATACCTCGCGCATCGGGTTATGTGAAGGCTCCGGCCCCGTATCACCCCTGGCAGGCGGGCGCGATATATTTCCGGTTGTTGTTCCCGGCGCTACAGCCTGCACCCTCACTGCGGTGAGTTGCACTCCCGCCTCCCGGTAAGCAGTACCGATGCCGAAAATTTGCTCATAGATTTTATCAAAACTCAATAAAACCCTTTCCATCGCCCCGGCATCCAGGTTGGACTCAAGGGGCACTTCCAATACGTGCGCCTGCATCCCGTACTTCAGATCCGCAAAACGCTGTAACGTGACACTGGATGCAGCCGCGCCAAAAGCTATCAGTCGCACCGTTGCCTGCTCCTCAAGCGCATGCAGTTCAGTCTCCAGTTCACCTGCCGGCATTGGCAAGTCCCTTATCAATGACCGTTCGACCACGACGGAGAGGTCAGCTGTCGCAGCACCATATGCAGACCATACTGCTGCCAGACTGCCGCGGGGGACCACCACACGCGATACACCCAGTTCGCGTGCAAATGCCGGGGCGTGCAGGGGCCCGGCTCCGCCATAAGCGCAAACCGTGAATTCGCGCGGGTCGTACCCGCGACCAATGGTGACCTGTCGCACCAGGTCCGCCATCTGTGAATCGACTATCCTGATGGCGCCGCGCGCGGCTTCCACTACGCTCATGTTCAATCTGGAGGCGACTTTCCTTTCCAGCGCAACGCGGGCAAGTTCCGGTTCCAGTTTCATCCTGCCGCCAAGGAAGTGTAAGGGATCGAGAAATCCTGTGACTACATTGCAGTCTGTGATCGTCGGTTGAGTGCCGCTCCTTCCGTAACAGGCGGGGCCTGGTTCCGCCCCGGCACTCCTGGGCCCGACGCGCAGCGATGTGCCGAGTTCATCGACCCAGACAATACTGCCTCCGCCACTGCCTATGGATTGGATTTCTATGGTGGGGACGGAGTATTCATATTGGTGAATAACACTGGTATTGGTACGCAGCGGGCTCCCCTCAACAATCAGCGACACGTCGAATGTCGTACCGCCCATGTCGATGGCGATGACATTGTCAGCCAGTGCCGCGCTCGCCATTGTACCGGCCACGGGCCCGGAGCCGAGCAGCCGCACCGGGTTGAGCCCGGCCTCTTCGGTGGATACTGAACCACCGGTACTTTGCAGCACACTCACAGAGCTTCGGTATTTTGAAGCTGCTTCCTGTTCAAGTCTGGTGAAGTAATCCCGGACCGTAGGGCCAACGTAGGAATTGATCACGGTTGCGACAGTACGGGCGTATTCACCTTTGCGCGGGGCTATCTCGCAGGAAATGGAAATGTATGCGCCGGGGCATTCCTCTTCAACAATCTCACGCAACCTTCGTTCATGGGTCTCGTTGACGAATGACCAGAGCAGGCATATGGCAAACGACGAAGCACCAGCAGAACTGAGTCGGCGTATGACCTCCCTGGCTCTTCCCTCGTTAAGTTTGACGATGACGGCACCTGTGCAGTCAATACGTTCATCGATCTCGCCGGTCATCTGCTTGGAGACCAGCGGCGCCGGTTTCTTCAACAGGTGAATATTGGTAATCTGATCCTCCGGCAACCCGGCGATATAACCCCGGCCCTGCATGATGTGAATAGTGTCTCTGAATCCCCGGGTAGTGAGCAAAGCAACCGGCGCTCCTGCACGCTGCACTACTAGATTTGTTGCAATCGTCGTGCCGTGAACGATACGATCGATTGCAAGATCAGCGTGTCCCGCACTGGCGGCTTCGCTGAGAACGGCATCGATGCCGTCCAGGAAACAGTCTATAAGGTTTGCAGGTGTGGTCGGAACTTTGGCACTCCACATCCCGTCATGGCCATCCGATGCGACGACATCGGTGAACGTGCCGCCGATATCAACGCCGAGTTCTATGGCCATTTTGTGATGCCCGTTTCGACAATTCGGGTAAAGACATCTGCGCCCTCCTTATCAGCGGAGTTGCGGGATTACTTCAGCGGCAAAGATTTGCATCGCTTGGCGCTGTAAATCCGGGTTCATGCCGGGCCAGTATAAGCGAGCAATGTAATGGAACTCAACTGCGGCAACCTCCTGATATTGCCTGAGTTGCGCCGCGACTTCATCCGGTCTGCCGGCCAGCGCGTTCGCACGCAGTGAGGCGCCCCGCTCAGGAGAGAGGGGAGGCGCCCTGTCCGGCGGACCTGCGCGCCCGCGTGCATGCGCCATGTCCGCATATTTCCAATATGTATAGTGCAAATGATCAACCAGTTGTTCCCATGCGTTCTTCTGCTTCGATACAAAAGTAGGCAAGAACATACTCGCCGTAAAACTGCCGGACGGACGGCTGGCATCTTCCAGACCGTCCCGAATCCAGCTCATTTGCCTGCGAAAATATTCAGGAGTAAACGCTTCGTCAATACTCCCGCTGGAAATGAACCCGTCAGCTATCTTCCCCGCACGCCGGACCGCCGGTTTCGCAGTAGCGCCTATCCAGATCGGAATGCCTCCGGACCGCGCCGGTTTGGGCCGAACGGAGACGCCCGGATAACTCAACACATCACCACCGGTTACAACTCCGCCTGACCATGCCTGGCGCAATACGGTCACCGTGTCCTCCAGCAAGCGATGTCGCCTGTTCAGAGGTACGTGCAGCGCTTCAAATTCTTCCGGACGCCAGCCCTGGCCAAGCCCGAGGATAAATCGACCATTCGAGACAAGGTCAACGGTTGCACTGTCTTCAGCTAGTCGTAATGGTTCGTACAAGGGCGCCAGTGCAACGGCTGTTCCTATTTCTATCCGGTTTGTACGTGCAGCGATCGCCGCACACATGGGCAGCGCCGACGGCAGATAACCATCGTCGATAAAATGGTGTTCGGAAACCCAGACAGAATCGTAACCGAGGGTTTCCGCTTCGACGGCAAGTTCGACTGCATCCCGGTAGCGTTCTGCTTCGCTGCGCCCGTCATCTGCATGGGCCTGACAAGAGATCAGGCCGTAGCCGACCTTCACAGGGTTGCTCCATGTCCGAAGTGGACCTGTGAACCGCCATTACGGTTAACCGGTAATTCGCAGTATATCCGCATAATTCAGCACCTGGTCGGGCAACACCCCGGGGACATTACATAATCCTGCTTATTCGAGATAAGTGTGAAACACTTTATCCGGATCATGCTTCATGGCCAGGGTTTTCAGCTTGTTACGGTTTGTCTCAGAAAAAGCATTGATGCGCCTGGCAGCGACGTCCACGTAATTACTTTCATTTATGTAATGTCCTTTGGTATGTGGCTCAAGCAACTGCATTGTCTTTCTGACCCAGTTATTGTTTATCCCGTCTTCATCGGGACTTGTCCAGATTGCATAACAGGCGAGGTAGATGGAACCGATAACTGAAAATGCCGCCTCGGGTAATTCCTTTGTATGCGGTTTCCAGAGTAATAAAATCGACGACTTGCCCGACGGCATTTCCTTGACGTGCTCAACCAGTTTTTCAACAAGTTCAGCCGGCCCATCATCGGACCAGAGAGAATCCACATCCCAGCGCAAACGGGGATAAGCTGTATCGTCCCACTCATAAAGATCGGCTATCGGCGTCGGTGCGAATTCACTCCTGCTCATCCAGTCACCAGGCATGTCGTCCCCGGAAAGCGGGCTTAAGGCTTGCCGCGCAATCTCCTCGGTTTCAGCAAACACGGATGCCTGTACGATACAGACCTTGTCGCCCACAGATCGATGCTGCTGTTCCGGGTTGTCTGCGAGTATAAGCAGGATTTCGACATACTCCGGCATTTCTCCGGCCTTTTTGTTCAGCCACTCTGCGACTGTTCCCGCCATTTCGACATCCCATGCCAGCGTGGTGGTGAGTATAACTGCCGGATCGTCGTATAAATCCAGGGTAAACCGGGTAACCACACCAAAAAAATTGGGCCCTGCACCCCTGGCCGCCCAGTAAAAATCCGCATTCCTGTCCTTGTCTGCGGTTACCAACTCTCCCGTTGCCGTGACGACTTCGACTTCACGAATATTAAAACAGGACATGCCGCCCCAGGCTTCACCGTTCCAACCCAGTCCGCCACCGAGAAGAAACCCGCCCAGGGGGACATTGCCGCAGTGCGCGGCAGGAAAACTGAAACCATGTTCAGCAATCTGCCTGAGAAAATCCACAGATCGGACTGCCGGTTGCACTCTTGCTGTCCTGGTTTCTTTATCTACGGAAACATCCTGGAGGTAGGAGAGGTCCAGCATAACCATATCTTCCTGTAAAAAAGACGAGTAATAACTGTGCCCGCCACAGCGCACCGATATTTTTTTGTTGCCTTCCAGTGCATATTTTATGGTTGCTTTTACCTCGTTAACCGATTTTGCCTGCACGATAAGTGCCGGATAGACATCCGGTTTAATCATCTGCCAGATAGAAGATTGTCTGACCACTTCATAATTCAAATCGGATCGGGTGATAACCCTGTCTCCAATAAGTGTTTTTAACTTGTCTACAGGCAGTTGATCAGCCGATTTTGCAAACAGCCGGGTTGAGAAGGTGAAACCGGTGACAAACAACGCCTGTGCGAGAGTGGTTAACCTGTCAAGGAAATGCCTCCTTGATATGAGCCCGGCAGTTGTCTCTTTTTCTTTCATTATTGCGGCAAATTGAACGCAAATACCAGTTCGGCAGTGTCGATGAATTCTTCGAAGGCAACTATTTTTCCATCCTCCAGCGTGTACATGTGTATCCAGTTGGATTTATATTCCCGGCCAGTTTTTTTGACTCTCATATGCTCATGCCCGATTACGATGACACTGTCACCGCCGTCGATGAATGATTTGATGTTTTGTTCCATTACATCTATTTGCTCAAAAACAATCTCAAAAAACCGGTTGACCCCTGCCTTTCCTTCGAATTCCCCTGCAAATGGTATCTGTCCGGGATTGCCGGGATGAGCCCAGATGATCCTTTCGCTCATATTTTTCAGAACCGCCTCCATGTCGCCTGCTGCAAAACCATCATATACATTTTTTACAATTTCGAGGTTGGTCCTGTCTTTTGCTGCGGTCAAATCTTCATCACCTGATAATACAGGTGGGCTGATCGAAAAGGATAAAACTATTAACAGAATTGCCGATGTGTAGCATTTAATCATCTTGACAGTACCGGTTGGAAAGATTTTGTATAACCAATTTTAGTCGATCTCCGCTAGAATATATCAGCAAATACAGAATTAACAGCAACAATCAATAACCCGGTTATGAGCCAGATGCCCAAGCAATTTATTTCTGTTTCTTCGCAAGAGGAAGCCCTGGCACAACTGGATGCCCATGGTGAAGAATTGCAGATTCTTGCCGGAGGGACGGACTTGATGGTCCAGTTGCAACAATCCGGACAAAGGGCACAGCGGTTGTTGCATATTGAAAATATTCCTGGTCTGCGGAACATTACCTGCAACGGCGTAACAGGTATCGGGGCACTCTGCACTCACCGGCAGATTGCAGAATCCACCTCGCTGGACAATTACAGGTCCTTGCGCCAGGCCGCGGCGCAGGTAGGGGGATGGCAGACACAAATGGTGGGCACAATCGGCGGTAATGTCGTCAATGCATCGCCGGCTGCCGATACCCTGCCTCCTTTGCTGATACACAATGCCAGGGTAACGCTTGTCAGTCAATCCGGAGGTTCGCGGGCAGTTGAACTGGAACGGTTTTTGCTAGGCCGCAGGCAGACAGACAGGCGGCATGATGAGTTAGTGTCAGGAATAACGCTTGCCCGGCGCCCGGAGCGGGGCCGTGATTGCTATATCAAAGTCGGCAGGCGCTCAGCTACGGAAGTTGCCATCGTCGGCCTGGCAGCCTGTGTGACACCGGGCAGAGATGGAAGAACCCTCGAAGATGTGCGTCTTGCAGTATGCTCGGTATGTCCCATGCCGAAACGCCTGTATGAAGTGGAACACCTCATGCAGGGAGAAGAGATAAGCGAGGCCTTGCTGGAGGAAGCAGGAGAGATAATGCTCAAGTATATCGATCCCATCGATGATGTCAGGGCTTCTAAAAGATACCGCTTGATGGTTGCCCCGCGCGTCCTGAAACACGCTATAGCCTGTTGCATGGAAAATGTTTCGGGGGATTTACGGCCATGGAACTGATATTCAGGGTCAACGGGCGCTCCGAACGCCTGGAACTGCAAGGACATGAAACCCTGCTCGATGTGCTGAGGAACGATTTGTACCTGACCGGGACCAAAGACGGTTGCCGGGAAGGCGAATGTGGCGCATGTACCGTACTGGTCAATGGCCGGGCGGTTGACTCCTGCATTTATGCGGCAATGGCAGCGTATGACGCGGACATAGAAACCGTTGAAGGACTGGCAAAAAACACCGGTCTTAATTCACTGCAAAATGCCTTCGCCGAGTCCGGCGGGGTGCAATGCGGCTTTTGTACGCCTGGTTTCCTGATGATGCTGACAGCATTGCTGGATAAATACCCGCACCCTGACCGTGACCTGGTTCGTGATGCATTATCGGGTAATATTTGCCGATGCACAGGGTATGCACAGATTGAAGAAGCCGTTGCAAGGCACGTAGAGCAGAGATCAGGCGAATGAGCGTATTGGGTGAAAGCCTGGTTCGGACCGACGCCGCGGGCAAACTTACCGGTGAAGCCAGGTATACGGTTGATTACGACGCCAGGGACCTGCTCCATGGTGCACTGTTGCGGTCGCCGGTTCCGGCCGGCCGGATCAAAGCCATAGATACGGCCGCGGCAAAGTCGTTACCCGGGGTAAGATGCGTCGTAACGGCAAGAGACGTGCCCGATACGCTGGCGGGATGGGTCCTGCGTGAGACGCCTCTGTTTGCCGGGAAGCAGGTACGCTTTGAAGGCGAACCCCTTGCCGGCGTTGCCGCTGATACGCCGGAACAGGCAAAAGCCGCTATAGCCGCCATAAAGCTGGACATTGCAGAGACAGAAGCGGTGGGTGACATGAAAGCTGCTCTCACCGAAAATGCGCCCCTGGTGCATCCGGAATGGAAATCCTATCAACCAACCAGTGGTGAAGATTACCCGCGCTACGGAAACATAGCGTCCGAACTGGTGGCGGATAACGATGATGTCGATGTTGCCTTCCAAAATGCCGATCTTATCGTTGAAGATGAATTTACCAGTAATCGCCAGTACCAGGCCTATATTGAACCCAAGAGCGCCGTCGGTATTTACCGCGACGGCCGCTATACCATTCATACAGGCCATCAATATCCGTTTAATATCAGGGATCGTGTCGCGCAATATCTTGCTGTGCGTCCTTCGCAGGTGCGTGTTATCGGCCATTCCATCGGCGGGGGCTTCGGCGCAAAACTCGATACGGGGCTGGAACCCCATGCAGCCATTATGTCAAAGCTCGCAGGGGGGCGGCCGGTAAAACTGGTCAATAATCGTACCGAGGACATGTTGACCTGTCCCAGCCGTGAAAATGCAACCATGAAAATACGCTCTGCGCTGGACAAACAGGGAAACCTGCTTGGTCGCGAACTTATCTGCCACATGGATAATGGCGCGTATTCGGGTGAAATGGCGTTTATGCCAAGTGTTATCTTCCACCTGGCAGGGTCCGTCTACAAAGTCGGCAACATCCGCGTAATTGCGCGGCTGGTATATACAAACACCGCGCCTACAGGTGCCATGCGCGGAGTCTGTGGTGTTTATTTCAGTGCTTTCCAGGAACGGCATATGGATCACATTGCCGATGAACTTGGGGTCGATCGCCGTGAATACCGCCTCAATAACCTGGTGAAGAGTGGTGACTCCCTGTTGAACGGGCAGGTGCTTGATGACGCTGATTTACTGAGGAAAGGATTCGAAAAAATGGAAGAAGCCGCGCCCTGGAAACAGCAGGACAAAAATAAAAAAAACTGGCATGGCATCGGCATCGCTGCAGGCACATGGATTACCAATTCCATGCCGGGTTCCGTGCAGTTGAAACTGAATGAAGACGGTTCAATAACAGTCGTCACCGCCGCAACAGACAACGGATCAGGCGCCGTTTCCATGGGCATCACGCAAATCGTTGCCGAACATTTTGGCCTGACCGCAGACGATATCGTAGTAACCATGCCGGATACTGATGTTGCCGGGTACGATGGCGGTTCACAGGGCAGTCGCACTACACATATTGTCGGGCGCGCTGCAGGAATCGCTGCAGACGAGTTGAAAGGCATGATTTTCGATGTTGCCGCCGGCATGCTGGAAGCCGGCAAGGATGACCTCGAAATGGTTGACGGTCAGGTCGGTGTTGTCGGAGACCCGACTTCCCGCATGCCTCTGGGTGATATCGCAACGGCTGCTACATGGAGCCGCGGCCCGTTGTCGGCGAGTGGAAGTTATACGACGGAACCCGTTCCATTCAATCCGGGTTGTGCCAGCGGCATGCTGTTTCCGTATTTCCCTACACCTACCTACCACGTTCATTTCGCTGAAGTCGAGGTGAACCCGGTAACCGGGAATGTTCGTGTAGTACGCTATATTGTTGTCCAGGAAGTAGGGCGGGTCATCAACCCGGCAGGCGTCAGAGGACAGATACAGGGCGCAGTGGTACAGGGAATAGGGCATGCTCTGTATGAAAGCCTGCGCATCCGTGGGGCGCGCTACCTGGAAAGGTCACTGGAAGCCTACCGGCTGCCCCTCGCGGTGGACATGCCTGAAGTGGAAATCATTACCATGGAACACCCCCATTCCCTTGGTCCGTTCGGCGCCAAAGGTGTAGGAGAGCCGGCAATAATCCTGGCTCCTGCCGTAATCGCCTGCGCGGTAAGCGACGCACTGGGCAAACCGTTTAACAGGATACCAGTCAGCCCGGAAGATGTGCTCGAGGCCATCGTGGAGAATGAAAAACAGGGTTGATGTTTCCGCCCCTGCTATTCCGGTTCACAAGGGCAGTCAGGCGATTTCCAGGTGCACTGGTGTTACAGGCATGGCGCCGGAGCGCAATGCCTGTAACTCGCACACCCCCCGGAATGTGCCTTATCTTCAAAAAGAGTAGGTCAATGTTGCGCCGTAGATTCTCGGCGGTGCAAAGATCTTCTGTGCGTATCCGAGATCATGAAAAGTTGCCTGCCGGTACAGTGTTCTTTTATCGGAAATATTCCTTACATAGCCGCGCAATTCCCAGTTTTCGTTAATACCCAGGGTGACAAGGACGTTATGCTTGAACTCATCCGGTAGAAGTGTTGCCGGTTCGCCGAAGTTGGTTGAATAGCGCTCATCCAGGTAGCTCCAGTCCCATTGCAAATCAAGTGTGAATTCACCCTGTAGCGGCACACGAATATTGATGGCGCCGTTGGCGCTGACGGTGGGCGCCATCGCCATATCCCGATCGGCTATGTAGGTCGGGAAGGGCCCTTTTACGTCTTCCACGTCGGTTTCGAGCAGTCCGATGCCACCGCGCAGGCGAACGTAATCCGAGACCGCCATATCAACTTCCATCTCCGCGCCATAGGTTGTTGCGTCGGTGTTTTCAACCAGGCCGCCCAGACCCAAAAAGTTGAACACCTGGAAATCGCTGTAATCGTAATAGAACAACGATCCGTTTACGCGCAGCCGCCCATCCATGAACGACGCTTTTTCACCAATTTCATAAGCCACGTTGGTTTCGGAGTCATAAGGTATCAGGCTGGTATCCGATGCTATCTGGGGTGAGTAGAAGCCATTGTTGAAGCCCCCGGCCTTGCTGCTGCTGGAAATCGATGCAAATAACAATACGTTATCGTTTACTTCGAAGTTGGCCCCGACCCGCCATGACAGGAGTGTTTCCTTGTAAGTGTCCCGATAAGGGTTCGGAATACCGGGTCCGTCAGGCGGCAGGAAACAGTTGGACGGGATAGGGAAGCCGGGACAGGAACGCAGTGTTGCATTGTCCCGTTCGTGAAAATTCTTCTTGTCACGACCGACGCGCAGTCCTCCGATCAAGGTCCAGCGCTCCACGTTATATTCAAACTGTCCGAAAGCCGAATATGACTCGGTCGATTGTGTCCAGTCCCCGGCCAGGGAAATTGGAAAGAAAAGCCCGTTGTACAAGCCGGTCTCAGGGTCTGTAGCAGTCGGCCCGAAAATAGGAATGTTGAATGTTGCAGTCGGGAAGTTATCCGCATCCTGGTGCATGTAATAAGCGCCAACGGTCCAGGTAAAATTCCCTGCGGTTTTTGCCGCGCGCAGTTCTGTCGTTATCCAGTCTGATTCATACGGGAAATCCGCGAAGCAAAGACGATTAGGGCTGGCGTCACAATCCTCTACAAGTTCGCGGTCAAGTTTGAGGTAACCGGTCAATGAAGTCAGCGTGATGTCTCCAAAGTCCTTTTCAATTCGCGCAAGCAGGCTCCAACCATCCTGATCCAGGGTTTGCGGTTCACTGGTGAACGATTCGTTGCTTGAAGCAATGCCGAAATTTTGCGCGTTATAACCGGCAAAGTCGGTACCGTCGGGATCCACGATGCCGACACCGGAGACGGGATCACGGATAATCGGCACAGATCCGTAGTACATGTGCCGGTTCGAAGCGTCGGTATATTCTCCCTTTATATTGATACGCCAATCGTTGCCCGGTTCAAACAGGAGCTGGGCTCGAACAGCATCGGTCCCGGCCTGTCCGCCGTTACCCAAATCCGGGTCCAGGTTTGAAATATAGCCTTTGTTGTGGTGGGACAGGAACGAAAGACGCCCGGCCACCTTGTCGGTCAGTGCACCGCCGATACCGCCTTCCGCCTTAATTTCATCAAAGCGGCCACCGCCCAGTGAAATAAACCCCTGGCGTTCGAATGTCGGTTTGGCGGTGACATAATGCACCAGCCCGGCAGTGGCGTTTCTGCCGAACAGCGTGCCCTGCGGTCCGCGCAACACTTCCGCCCGTTCGATATCGAACATGGAGAAATCAACGGCGGGCACGGACACCAGATAAAACTCATCCACGTACAAGGTCACCGGAGCCTCATGACCTTCACCGAAGTCGTTCAGGCCGATCCCCCGCAGGATCACGTTGCCGCTGCTTCCGGGACCATAAGGCATGTACAGCCCTAAATTCGGGACTTTTGTGGTAAGCTCGGTGGCCCTGGTCAGGCCGTAGCCCTGCAGGTCAGAACCGGACAGGGCGGAAATTGAAATACCGACGTCCTGGAGATTTTGTTCGCGTTTCTGGGCAGTAACTACGACTTCCTCGAGTATCTGTGTCCATGCATTAGTGCCGGCTGCCATTAATACCGTTATCCCGAATTTCAACAGGTATTTTGTTCTTGCTCGCATCTTCGCTCGCCCCCCCATCTGATAAAGGCAAATTCTGTTGTTCGTGTTCCATATTAAAGCAACATCATGGAAAACACGATATTATTTATTTTGATACGCCTGTATTTAAAACTTTTATAATGATAGCGGCAAAAAACGGAATTACCCATTTCCTGAATGCACAGTTGTTCAATACAGGGCAGAACTGAACTATGACATCGGCAACCAAACGTCACGGCCCCCGGTTCGGCATCTGGGCGGTTGTCTACGGTACTTCTGCATCGCTCCATCATCCGGAGGACCCGCCCGACGCATCGTGGGCACGCAACCGGGACCTGGTGCTTGAAGCGGAGGCTCTCGGCATCGACTCCGTGCTGGTAGCCCAGCACATCGTCAACCCCTTCGGAGATGATTTCGACCAACTGGAAACCCTGACTTCCTGTGGCGCACTCGCAGCACTTACGGACAACATCGAGATTATCGCTGCAATCAAGCCTTACCTGTTCCACCCGGCCGTGTTCGCAAAGATGGCGTTGCAACTGGAAGAGATCAGCGAAGGACGTTTTTCGCTCAATTTCGTCAATGCGTGGTTCCGGCCCGAGTTCGAGAAAGCGGGAATCCCTTTCCCCCCGCATGACGAACGCTACGTCTACGGTGGAGAATGGCTGCGAGTCGTCAAGAAGCTCATCTCAGGCAAACAGGTAACCGTAGATGGCGATAATTTCAAGCTGGACGGTTACCAGTTTAAACCAGCGTCAAAATGGCGGCCACGGCCATTGCTTTACTCGGGCGGCGAGTCGGAAGCAGCGCTCAATCTCACCGTCGAGTTGTGCGACACCTGGTTCATGTTCGGGCAACCGTTGGAAGATGTCGCCGGAAAGATAGCCGCCATGCGCAAGCGCCCGCGCAGCGGCACACCACTCAGTTACGGGGTTTCGGCATTTCCCTTCGCGCGTCCGACACAATCCGAGGCAGAAGAGGCGCTCGCTTATGCCTTTGAACTGCGTGAAAAGGACAGGGAAGTCTATGAGGCACTGCACAGGAATGCGGACCCGGAAGTCGTCACCTCCAAAGTGATAGCCAAGGTACCGGGTATCGGCGTCGGCAACGGCACCGGTTGCGGTTTCACCGGTTCGTATGATGAAGTTGCCAGGCGCATCGCCGCGTTTCATGATGCGGGTATTGAAATAATGCTGCTCGAGTTCCAGCCGTTTGAGCGTGAGATGCGGCGTTTCGCCGAAGAAGTCATGCCGCGGGTGGCGAGACTCTGCTCCTCCAAGTGAATAAAGATAACCCCTGAGACGATTTCACGATGCGCATTGCCCAAATCAACCTGGCCTCAGGCGTTTCCACTTCCTACAGGGAGGCAGGTCAAGACAATCCCGTCACCGTTGTCCAGATCCACGGGTTGGGTACCGGACACAACAATTTCGACCTGCTGACTCCCCATTTGTCGAAACGCCTGCACACTTACGATATCGACCTGCCCGGATACGGCGAGTCCGAATGCGCACCCGGTGAGCGCGGTATTGGTTATTTTGCCGACAGCGTGGCCCAATTCATTGAGACCCTTGAACTTGCGCCGGTACACGTGCATGGGACGTCGATGGGCGGGTGCGTTGCAATGGTGCTGGCCGGGAGACGGCCGGAACTTATCGACAGGCTGGTCATCACCTGTTCTTTCGCCAAATTTGACCGGGCAAGCCATGTTATCTTCAAAACCTGGAGGATGGCCGCCGCAGCCGGGGTCGAGGCCCTGGCCCTGGTCACCAGCCACCAGGGCTTCTCACGGGGTTTCTGGGACAGGCCCGGGAGCGAAAACACGGTGGATGCGTTTGTCTACGCGCTGCAGGGCATGACGCCCATGGAGTTTCTCCGTGATCTCACATTAATAGAAAACCTGGACATCAGTGCGGAGGCAGCAAGCATTCATGCGCCGACCCTGCTGCTCGGTACCGATGAAGATATCATGACACCGATGCAAACGTCTCCGAGCGGCCTCGGTATGACGGACCTGCACAGGTTAATCCCCGATTCAACGCTGGACGTGCTGGAAAACTGCGGGCATTTCATTTCAATCGAGCGCCCCGCAGAGACGGCCCAGGCTATTGCAGATTTCTTACTCGTCGACAAATAATATTTTCCGTTATTCGTATTCACCCGCAAGAGACTGAGTTAAAGTCCTTGAAACCCATATAGGTTTTATACATGATAACAGTACGGTTAAATAACGCTTATGTATCCCATGGATAAATATTCTGCTTCCTGGAGAAAATTGTGGCTGTACGGTCTTCTTCTCCTTCTCCTGACAGGTTGTGACGCGCAACAACCGGCAGATAAACCCGCTTTATCTGCAACGGCTTCCGACGCCGGCGACGCATATGTAGACGTGAGCAAGGCGCCCTTATCCAATGATATTTTCGGCAAGGTAACGGCGTTGCCGGAAACGCCGCATCCGCACTGGGTCTGGATTTACGATATGGCGGCATCTTCAATGCCGGACGGGCGCGCCTACCTGTACGACGGAGACACAGCCAGGGTATTGGGAATGCTGAATACCGGTTACTCCTTCAACGCGCTGAACATACCGGGCCACTACCGGGAAGTCTATTCGGCCGAGACCTACTATTCGAGACATACGCGCGGCGAACGCACCGACGTCGTCAGTATTTATGACCCGTTCAAGTTAACCCCGGTCGCTGAGATAGAAATTCCCGCCAAACGCGTATCCACACTGCCGAGACTGGCCGATTCGGCATTGACCGACGATGACCGGTTCATGGCCGTTTTCAACCTGACACCGGCAGCCTCACTGAGTATCGTGGATGTCGAGCAACGCCGTTTTGCCGGGGAAGTTATGACGCCGGGTTGCGCGATGGCTTATGCCGCGGGCGACAGGCAATTTTTTGCCCTGTGCAGCGACGGTGCGCTGCTGCTGATCAACCTTACCGATGAAGGCGCGCAAGCCAGTGTGCAAAGAAGCGAACCTTTTTTCAACGCGCTTGAGGACCCGATCCTGGAGACCGGCGTACGCCATGGCGATACCTGGTATTTCATGTCGGTGCTGGGAGAGGTTCATCCCGTTGAAATATCCGCGGACGGACCGGCCTTTTCCGCTACCTGGAGTTACCTGGATGAGCAGGACAAGGCGGAAAACTGGCGTATCGGCGGGATGCAGCCTGTCACCCTGCATAGCGCCAGGCAACACCTCTACATAGTGATGCACCAGGGCGATTTCTTCACCTACGAATTACCGGGAACTGAAATCTGGGTCTATGACCTGGAAGCCCGGGCACGGGTAGAAAAAATAACTACCAGGCAGCCAAGTCTCTCAATTGCCGTGAGCCAGGATGACAACCCGCTCCTCTATACCATCGCCGAGGATTTGAGCGCCCTGGATATCTATGATGCAGGTTCCGGAGAATACCTGCGCTCAATCGGCGAACTCGGCGTCACGCCATTCCTGGTTCAACCGCTGCCGTTACTGTAGGCAGGGCAGTGTATCCAACTATTCCACCGACGATAATGAGGGCCGATAATGAGGTTTTTTGATCGCTGGTTTCAAGACAGAACCCGCTCACTGGCGCGCCATACTTCGCGCCGGAGCTTTTTGAAGAAAGCCGGGACAGTACTGGTCGGCGCAGGCGCAATACCCTTGTTGCCGGTAGCGAAGGCGAACACGGCGCCGGATGACGGTTCCATTTCCGGGCCCGAAGGCGATCCGGGCAAATGTGAATACTGGCGCAACTGCGGCATGGACGGCTTCCTCTGCACCTGCTGCGGCGGCAGCCACACCAGTTGCCCGCCAGGCACCGAAATGGCGCCCATGACCTGGGTAGGCACCTGTAATAACCCCGCCGACGGACGCGATTACATCATCGCCTACAACGACTGCTGCGGTAAAAGTACCTGCAACCGCTGCATGTGCAACCGCAACGAAGGTGACCTGCCGAATTATTTTCCGTCAAAGAGCAATGATATCAACTGGTGCATGGGCTCCAGCAACAACGTTTATCATTGCACCACCACCATACTGCTGGGACTGGCGGTCAAGTAACCCGGCCGTATGCCTCCCGGATAAGCATGCCTGTCAGTGATCAAGAGATCGCTTCGCTGGTCGAACCCACGCGGGTACACAAGCGTGTTTATACGGACCCGGCCATATTCGACCTGGAAATGGAACGCATCTGGGGCAATGCCTGGATCTTTATCGGCCATGAAAGCCAGGTAAAAAATCCTGGAGACTACTTTACCACCACTATCGGCCGGCAACCTGTCATCGTCGCCCGGCACAATGACGACCAGGTCCATATCATGTATAACCGCTGCGCACACAAGGGCGCGCAACTGGTCGGTGAACCCTGCGGTCATGCACAGCAGTTACGTTGCACCTACCACGGCTACGTGTTCGACACTGCCGGCAACCTCTTGCATATTCCCAGGGAAGAGGGATATGCGGATTCGGCATTCGGGCGCGATAAACCGGCGGCAAATATCCGTAAAGTCGCACGCGTCGAGATTTACCGCGGTTTCATCTTTGCCAACCAGGCAGCGCGGGGACCGGATCTGAAAAGCTGGCTGGGACCGGCCATTACCTCGTTCGACAACGCAGTTGAGCGTTCACCAACGGGTGAAATAGAGGTAACCGGCGGCGTGTTGCGCTATATGCACGACGCCAACTGGAAAATCCTGCTAGAAAACGTGTCCGACAACATGCACCCGGCCGTGACGCACCAGTCTGCCTGGCAACCGGCAAAACAAATGGCCCGGCAATTTCCCGAGGACGAAAAACCCCTGCCGCTCTCCATGCTGGAACCCTTTGGCTCCAGCTACGAGTTTTTCGATACCATAGCCATGACAACCTGCGGCAACGGCCACACTTATTCCGGCGGCAATGCCACCATCCATATCGGTTATCCGCGTGAATCGAAATATGTGCAGGATATGGTGGCAGCTTACGGCGAGGAGAAAACCAATTCGATCCTGGCCATGCAACGGCAGAACACCATCATTTACCCGAGTATCGCCTTCAAGAGCGCGTTGCAGACGATCCGGGTCTACCGGCCCATTGCTGTCGACAAGTCTATCCAGGAAACCTGGACATTCAAACTCGGCGGCGTATCCGACGATATGCTGCATACCTCGGTACTGTATAACCAGCTGATCTTCTCCCCGTTTTCCATAGCAGGACACGACGACTACGAAGCCTACCACCGCATCCAGCACGGCCTGCAGACTGATGCCCTCGATTGGGTAAGCCAGCATCGCCACTACGGGCGCGACCAGCGTAACGGCGATGGCACGACCCAGGCCCTGGGCACCAGCGACATCGTATTCCGCCACGAGTTTCAAGCCTGGAAAAACTATATGACTTTATCCGCAGATGACGCAGATTAGCGCAGATTAGTATTTGTTTTATTCAGGTTTCAAGTCCAGGACGGGGTTTGAGTACCGGTATTGAAAATCCATCCCCTTTTCTTTTAACTATTGAACCCCGAATGTAATTACATTATGCTTACTTAAATTCGTTTAATGTATAAGGTCAGGATCATGGTTCACTTAGTCAAAATTGGTAATTCGCAGGGTATCAGAATACCTAAACCACTCGTAGAACAAGCCCAGTTGGAAGGAAGAGAGCTTAAATTACAGGTAGTCAGCAACGGCCTCCTGGTTACTCCGAACAAGAGGGCAAGGGAAGGCTGGAAAGAATCCATTGAGGCAGCAATAGCTGTACATGGTGTTGAGGCAATTGATAATGAATGGCTGGATGCAACATTAACAGCCGATGAAGAATTGGAATGGTAATGCCGGACATTGCCCGCTTCCAGGTCTGGCTGGTAAAGCTTAATCCGGCCAAGGGCAGGGAAATCAGCAACACAAGGCCATGTATCGTAATTTCACCCGATGAAATGGCTGCATTATCCACTGTACTGGTAGCTCCAATGACAACAAAGGGTTTTCATTTTCCCTGTCGCGTCAGGTGTGAATTTCAAGGGAAGGAAGGGATGATCCTCCTTGATCAAATCAGGGCGGTTGATAAATCACGGTTAGTAAAAAAACTGGGTGCTATTGATGAGACCACCCGGAAGGAGTCGTGCCGGCGCCTCCAGGAGTTATTTGCGTACTGAAGCGGCGGATAATAATCGAATGTGGAAACCTCCTGAGAGAATAAAGTACAAGCCGCAGCCCGGGTTGAATCCGAGCGCGGAGGAGGCCCGTTCGGCACTGATGTTTACACCGGTCAAACTCGGCCCCCTGTCCCTGGAACAGCGCACCTGGGTGCCGGCCATGGTGCCCTGGCGCTCCAATGAAGACGGGTTCGTTACCGACGACGTGCTGGACTGGTACGAGCGGTTTGCCAAAGGGCAGCCTGGCGCCATCGTCATCGAGGCGACCGGCATCCGCGATATTCCCAGCGGGCCGTTACTGCGTATCGGTAATGACAGGTTTATCCCGGGGTTGAAGGAACTGGCTGATGTGGTGAGAAGCGCCAGCCAGGGGAAAACGCGTCTGCTGATACAGATAATCGACTTCCTCACGATCCGCCGCCGTCCCGAACCGGCGAAATATTTTGCCCGGTTTCTGGCCGTTACCGACGAGCACAGGGAACGGCTGGAAGCCCACGACTGGACGGAACAGCAGATCAGGGAGCATCTGGCCGGTTTGCCTGACGCGGAACTCGATGCGATTTTAACCGGAACTGAACTGGAGGCGCTGCGTATGGGCTACCGGGAGAGGGTTACGGACCTGCACCTGCCCCACGTGAAAAACCTGCCCCGGGTGCTGCCTGATTTGTTTGCCCAGGCCACGCGACGCGCCCGCGAGGCGGGGATCGACGGCGTTGAACTACACTATGCCCATGCCTACACGATGGCTTCGTTCCTGTCCACCACGAACCGGCGTTCTGACGGTTATGGCGGCCCGCGCCGGAACAGGGTGCGCCTGCCGCTGGAGATATTCCAGCAAATCCGCAACGTGGTCGGGCAAGATTATTGTGTCGGTTGCCGTTTTCTCAGCGATGAATGCATCGATGGCGGCAACACGGTAGACGATGCCAGGTATTTCGCACTCGAGTTTGCGCAAGCCGGTATGGATTTCCTCTCCCTGTCCCGTGGAGGGAAATTTGATGATGCCAAACAACCCCTGGTCGGCTGGGCTGCATATCCCTATACGGGGAGAAGTGGTTATGAATGCATGCCCGGATATATTTCAGATGATTTCGGTCCGTTCGGCCGGAACGTGGAACCCGTCGCACAGATAAAATCAGCCGTCAACGGGGCCGGATATTCCACTCCGGTGGTGGTCATAGGCGGTATTCACGGATTTCAACAGGCGGAAGACCTGTTGCAGCAGGGCAAGGCTGACATCATCGGCGCGGCCCGCCAGAGTCTTGCCGATCCTGACTGGTTTCTTAAGCTACGGCTGGGGAAGGGGGACCGGATTAGAGTATGCGAATATACAAATTACTGTGAGGGCCTGGATACAAAACACAAACAGGTAACCTGCCAGTTGTGGGACCGGCTTCAGTTGGATGGTAAGGGCGTACAGTTGTCCCGGGACGGGCGGCGCAGGCTGGTTGCGCCCGAGTGGGAAGATATACTTCCTGAAAACTGATCAGATCGTTTTAACTGGATTCCGTTCCGGCTTTCGCCGGAATGACGTAGCAGGCTCATCCATGTTGACGTTCCTTGATTTCATCCAGGGTTTTGCAATCGATGCACAAGGTCGCCGTGGGTCTTGCTTCAAGCCGTTTAAGTCCAATTTCACCGCCACAGATCTCACAGTAACCGTAATCGTTTGAATCCAGCATCAACAGCGATTCATTGATTTTCTTGATGAGTTTCCGCTCGCGATCCCGCGTCCTCAATTCCAGGGCAAATTCTTCTTCCTGGGTTGCCCGGTCATTGGGATCGGGGAAATTGGACGCTTCATCCTGCATATGGTGTACGGTTCGTTCGACTTCCTCCATCAGGGCCTGCTTCCAGTCAATCAGCAGCTTGCGGAAATGCTCAACCTGGGCCGGATTCATGTATTCACCCGCCGCAGCTTCAACGCTGATAGGATTTGTTTCAGGGGGTTGTTCCCCGCTAACGACCTTTTTCATATAATTCTTTAACGAACCGCACTCTGTTACGCGTCATCCGGACGCTTATTCAATCGCCCGTTTGCCTATTTGAAACCATATTATCACTTCGTGTCAATGGCCAGGCAAGCGAGCATAATACTGTTTTAAGTCCATTTGTCACGTATTTCCGGCAAAAATCAATGGGGTCGGACTCGATTGACTTTTACCGGACACCACTTTAATTTTAGGACTATATTAAATCAATCGAGTCTGACCCTATTGATTTCGGGTATTTCTGCCGCTCTTTACGTCAGGGTAGTGTCACCGCATCCGGGCTGCGCCAACCATCTTTTCTATGCTCTGCCGTTACTGACGTATAGATGCCGCCGCGCACGCTGAAATCCGCGGTCAATTTCATATACCTGGGAGAAATGGCCTCTACCAGGTCCGACAGGATGCAGTTGGTTACCGCTTCATGGAAGGCGCCTTCATCCCGGAATGACCAGATATAGAGTTTGAGCGACTTCAATTCCACGCACAACTGGTCCGGAACGTACTGCAGGTGCAAGGTAGCAAAGTCCGGCTGGCCTGTCATCGGGCACAGACAGGTGAACTCCGGCAGTTTCATGCTGATAGTGTAATCACGCCCAGGTTCCGGATTTGCGAAAGTATCCAGTGCTCTGGATGGTTTTGTCGTCATACTCCTCCTTAATCATCCGATTCGGAAATCGCAATATATCATTTAATGGCGCC
Source organism: Gammaproteobacteria bacterium (assembly GCA_965208655.1). GTDB lineage: Bacteria > Pseudomonadota > Gammaproteobacteria > Eutrophobiales > Eutrophobiaceae > JAAXHV01. The sequence continues at coordinate 1,137,941 of CBDBPJ010000001.1, read as the reverse complement.
GTGTCTAATATATTACTTTATATATTATATAATATTCATATAATATCAAATAGTTATAAACTTTTATTAAACTAATATATAAAGTTACCGATTGCCATTTTTTTCCTCTACTTCGCTTGTATATTCCTGTGCTAAACGGTATGGTTATAACTCATGCGCCTGCGCAAAATCAAACTCTCCGGTTTCAAATCCTTTGTCGATCCTACCACCCTGCTGGTCTCGGACAACCTGGTCGGGATCGTAGGTCCCAATGGCTGCGGAAAGTCCAATATCATCGATGCGGTTACCTGGGTCATGGGCGAAAGTTCCGCCAAACACCTGCGCGGAGAGTCGCTGACCGATGTCATCTTTAACGGTTCCAGCGCCAGGCAACCGGTCGGACAGGCTTCGGTAGAACTGATATTTGATAATTCGGACGGTAAGGTGGGCGGCCCCTATGCCGGATTTGCCGAGGTTTCCATCAAGCGGGTGTTAAACAGGGATACGATTTCCACCTATTACCTGAACAATACCCGGTGCCGCCGTAAGGATATACAGAACATTTTCCTCGGAACGGGAATCGGACCGCGCAGCTATTCAATCATCGAACAGGGAGTGATCTCCAGGTTGATTGAGGCCAGACCGGAGGAATTGCGCGTTTTTCTCGAGGAAGCTGCGGGAATATCGAAATTCAGGGAACGGCGCAAGGAAACGGAAAACCGGATAAGGCATACACAGGAAAATATCAGCAGGTTGACCGATATTCTTGAAGAACTGGAAAAACAGGCAGAACACCTGCAACGGCAGGCAAAGGCGGCAGAACGCTTCAAGGAACTCAAGCAGGAAGAACGCCGGTTAAAAGCGGAGTTACTGGCCCTGGAGTGGAAAGAACTGTCGGACAACGCCCTGGAAAAAATCAAGGTCGTCCGTTCCCGGGAAACACGCGTGGACGGCGGTCTGGCCGGACTGCGCGAGGTGGAAGCGGACATAGAGATACAACGGGAAAATTACAGCGCGGCTAACGAGGCGTTCAACAGGGTCCAGGCCGACTTCTACCAGATCGGCAGTGACATATCACATGCCGAACAACAGATTAGCCATACCCAGGAACGCATCGAAACACTGAAAGCCGAGGGTGAAAAAGCGCAACAGGCCGAACAGGAACTGCAACAGCAACTGGATGACGACAGCAGGGAACTGAATGCGGCTGCGGAAAAAATGCGCTTGCTGGCGCCGAACCTTGAGGGGACCGAAGCCGGCTGTGACGAAGCCCGCAACGAACTGCGCGAGGCCGAGGAGACATGGCAACAGCTGCAGGGTCAATGGGATGCGCTTAACCTGGACATATCGGGTATCGACAAGCAACTGGAAGTGAATACGACGCATAAAGAGTTGCTCCTCGCGGGATTGCCCGCCCTGGAGCAGCGCCGCAATAACCTTGAGAACGAGGCCCGCGGGCTCGCTCCGGAGGGGCTTGAACAGGATATGGAAAAATTATCTGCAGCCAGTTCAGGCAGTGACAGTTTGCTGGAGCAGCAGAAAAATGAACTGGGCGAGACCTCGGCAAACCTGGCGCGTTATCGTAGCGAACTGGCGGATCTCACAGCTCGAACCCTGGAATTGCGCGCAGACCTGCAGCAAAACGGATCCCAAATTGCCTCCCTGGAGGCATTGCAGCATGAAGATACCCTTGACAACAAGGAAGCCCTGGAACAATGGTTATCCGGCCTGGGCCTGGCAGATGCCCCGCGGTTGATTGATATCATCGATGTGGAAACAGGCTGGGAGACAGCGTTTGAAACCGTAGCCGGGCCGCGTTTACAGGATATCAGCCTTGCTGATCTGCACGATGCGGCGGGCGCCTTACCGGATTTGCAAACCGGCAAGGCCGGATTGATGCTCAATAGCGCAGAGCACATCCGTTACCAGCCCAAATCCCACCCCAGACTCATCGACAAGGTAAGCGCAGGAACTCCCCTGGATGCCATCCTGAACAGGATTTACCTGGCTGAAGACCTGGACCAGGCCAGGGAAATCTGCCGGGAACTGGATGAAACCGAGTCGGTCATCACGAAAGACGGGGTCTGGATAAACAGTTACTGGGTGAGAATCCAGCGCCCGGCAGACAACACCACCGGCATGCTGACCAGAGAACAGCAACTGTCACAACTGAAAGGTGTCCGGCTGAAACTGGAAAAGGAGATCAGCTCACTGGAACAGGCGGCTGCAGGGAAAAACAAACTGATGGATGAGGTGGAACACCAATCGGAACAGTTGCTGGCGCAAATGAATGAACAACAGGAGACTGCCGCCTCGACCAGGGCCCGGTACACGGAATTCAAGACCCGTTTCGAGCAGGCGCACGACAGGACTGCCCAGATTGCGCAGGAATTGGTGGACATACAGCGCCAGAAGACAGCCGATCAGACAGAGATGACAAACCTGGAAAACCTGCTGAACCAGGACAGGGAATCCAGGCAGCAGTTGCAGGAACAGCACGATCACCTGGCACGATTAAGGTCGGAACATAACCGGGTACTGGGTGATGCCCGTACCCGCTGGCAAACTGCCAATGATGAAAGGCACGCCATCGCGTTACAGCTTGAATCTGCCAGATCACAAAAAAATTCGATTGAGCAGTCTATACAACGCTGTGAGATACAACTCTCAACTACCGAAGCACGCATCGTTGAACTTGAAACCGAATTGCAGGCACAGTACGGGCCGTTGCAGGGGTTACGCGATTCCCTCAATGCCAAACTATCCGAAAAAGTGAACCTTGAGAGTAGTCTGACGGCTGCCAGGGAGGCGGTGCAGCAACAGGAGAAACTGGCCAGGGAAAAGGAGCAGGTTCGCAGTGAACGCGAACAGGAACTCCAGGACCTGCGCGCTGAGTTGGAGCAGGCCAGGATAGAACAACAGGAGATCAAGGTAAGAGTGCAGACTGTGGAAGAGCGGCTGGAGGCGATGGACCACACCCCGGAAGCCCTGTTGTCGGGACTGGATGAGAGTGCCGGCAAGCAGTCGTGGCAGGAAAAAATCAGCAGCGCCGAGAGCAGGATCCAGCGCCTGGGAGCCATTAACCTGGCTGCCATTGATGAATTCGAGCAACTCAGCGAACGGAAAAATTACCTGGACAGCCAGTACGGCGACCTCGCTGCCGCACTGGAGACGCTGCAGGCAGCCATACACAGGATCGACAAGGAAACCCGTTCACGCTTCAAGGAGACCTTCGACCGGCTGAACGCCAACCTGAAGGAAAATTTCCCGTTGTTATTCGGCGGCGGCCACGCCTACCTGGAAATGACCGCCCAGGACCTGCTGGAAACCGGCGTCACTGTCATGGCGCGTCCACCCGGAAAGAAAAACAGCAATATCCACCTGTTATCCGGTGGTGAAAAAGCCTTGACCGCCGTGGCCCTGGTATTTTCCATATTCAAACTGAACCCGGCACCATTCTGTATCCTCGACGAAGTAGATGCGCCGCTTGACGACAATAACGTCAGAAGGTTCAGCGATATGGTCAAGGCAATGTCGAAAGACGTGCAGTTTATCATTGTTACCCACAATAAAATCACCATGGAAATCACCCGGCAATTACTCGGCGTGACCATGCACGAGGCAGGCGTTTCCAGACTGGTGTCTGTCGACATCGATGAAGCCGTGGAGATGGCTGCTTCGGCATAATCTTTCGCGGTCGGAGTCCACGACCTTGAACTGACTATGGGATCGGTTGAAAGCAAGCTGGGCGAACTCAGGCGGCAGTTGAACGACTACAGCTACCGCTACCATGTCCTGGACGATCCGATAGTACCCGACGCGGAATATGACCGGTTGTTTCAGGAACTGGTCAAACTGGAACATGAACACCCGGAACTGGTTACCCGGGACTCTCCTACACAGCGCGTCGGTGAACAGCCGCTAAGCGAATTCCCGGAAGTTACACACGAAATACCGATGTTGTCCCTGGATAACGCGTTCAACGACGAAGACCTGAACGCCTTCGACAAACGGGTTCGGGACAGACTGGACCTGGCGGAAGTTCAATATACCGCGGAGGTGAAACTGGACGGCCTGGCAATCAGCTTGCTGTATGAGCACGGCAAACTGGTCCGGGCGGCAACCCGGGGGGACGGCACGACCGGCGAAGACGTCACTTCCAACATCCGTACAGTCAAAAGCATCCCCCTGGTGTTACGCACAACAGGATTCCCTGCCAGGCTGGAGGTCAGGGGAGAAGTATTCATGAGTAAAACCGGGTTTGAGGAGCTGAATAACAGGCAGCGGGCGCAGGAGGAAAAAATCTTCGCCAACCCCAGGAATGCCGCTGCGGGCAGTCTGCGGCAACTGGACCCCAGGATCACCGCGGCGCGTCCCCTGCAGTTTTTCGCCCACGGTATCGGCATCGTCGACGGGGGAGAAATACCGGCATCTCATTTCGAAACCCTGCAAGCCCTGAAATCATGGGGCCTGCCGGTGTCCGCGGAAACGGAACGGGTTGCCGGCATAGAGAAATGTATCGGCTTTTACCGGAGAATTGCGGAAATACGCTCACAACTGCCCTATGAAATAGACGGTATAGTCTTCAAGGTCGATGAACTGGAACACCAGGCTGAACTCGGCTTTGTCTCCAGGGCTCCCCGGTGGGCCATCGCCTGCAAGTTCCCGCCGGAAGAGGCTGTAACAGAAGTGCTGGATATCGAGGTGCAGGTCGGCCGTACCGGCGCCTTGACGCCGGTGGCGCGGCTCAGTCCCGTACGGGTGGGCGGCGTAACAGTGACGAATGCGACACTGCATAACGCTGATGAAGTACAGCGCAAGGACGTCCGGGTTGGCGATACGGTCATCGTCAGGCGGGCAGGGGACGTGATCCCCGAGGTCGTGCGTGTAATAGCCGATAAACGCATGGAGGCGAGCCAGGCGTTCACCATGCCCGCTCAATGTCCCGTATGCCATTCACCTGCGGAACGGGTCGAGGGTGAGGCAGTGCTCAGGTGCAGCGGCGGATTATATTGCCGCGCACAGTCAATCCAGTCCATTATCCATTTTGCCTCGCGCACGGCGCTGGATATCGAGGGACTGGGGGACAAGCTGGTAGAGCAGTTATTTAACGAGGGGTTGATTCGTGATATTTCCGACCTGTTCCACCTGGAACATGAAAAAGTTGCCGCACTCGAGCGAATGGGTGAAAAATCAACCGAAAACCTGCTGCAGGCAATTGAGACCAGTAAAAATACCCGTTTTGATAAATTCCTGTACGCCCTGGGTATCCGGGAAGTGGGAGAAACGACTGCCCGCAACCTCGCTACGCACTTTGAGCTTGATGAGATTAAGGAGGCAACACAGGAAGGCCTGTGCGAGGTAAGGGATATCGGTCCTGTCGTTGCGGAAAATATAGTTCGTTTCTTCCGGGATGAACGGAATGTCTCCATTGTTGACAAGGTGATCGACGCCGGGGTCAAGTGGGAGAGCATGCGCGCTGACACTACTGCCGACCTGCAGGGAGAAACGTTCGTCATCACGGGTACGCTCGCATCCCTGAGCCGCAATGAAGCGAAGCAACGTCTGCTTGCACGCGGGGCAAAAGTGAGCGGGAGCGTATCGGCCAGGACTGATTACCTGGTAGCCGGCGAAAATCCCGGCAGCAAACTTGACAAGGCCCGCAGCCTGGATGTCCAGGTCCTGGACGAAGCGGAGTTATTTAAGGTACTGGGTCAGGACAAAGATACTTAGGGAAACTCGGAATCAATGGGGTCAGACTCGATTGATTTTTACGGCTTGAGGACCGTATCCCTGGCCGGCACGCCCGGGTCCGGCGCCGGGTAGTCGAGGGTATAGTGCAGACCCCGGCTCTCCTTGCGCCGTAACGCCGACTCGATGATCAGGTCTGCAACCAGTGATAAATTTCGCAACTCTATCAGGTCATTGTTGATACGGAAATTGCCGTAATATTCATAGATCTCATCTTGCAGAAGCTTGATCCGGTGCTTGGCCCGTTGCAGGCGCTTATCGGTGCGCACAATACCTACGTAGTCCCACATGAAGCGGCGGATTTCATCCCAGTTATGGGAGACCACGACTTCCTCGTCCGAATCGGTAACCTGACTCTCGTCCCATTCCGGCAAGGAGGGGAGCGGGACGGCATGGTCGAGATTGCGCCGGATATCCTTGTAGGCGGCATGGGCAAAAACCACACATTCGAGCAGGGAATTGCTCGCCATGCGGTTTGCGCCGTGCAGGCCCGAGTACGATACTTCGCCGATAGCGTAAAGCCCATCAACGTCAGTCCGCCCGTTTTTGTCGATGACCACACCGCCACAGGTATAATGCGCTGCAGGCACCACGGGAATGGCCTCCCTGGTCAGGTCAAATCCGTACTGGATGCAGCGGGCATAAATGGCAGGGAAGTGGCCTATGACAAAATCCTTGCCCCTGTGGCTGATGTCCAGGTACACATAATCGCTGCCCAGGCGCTTCATCTCGTGGTCAATGGCGCGTGCAACCACGTCCCTGGGCGCCAACTCTCCGCGCGCATCAAATTTTTCCATAAAGCGCGAGCCGTCGGGCAGCAGCAACTGCGCGCCTTCGCCGCGCAGGGCCTCTGAAATCAGAAAAGATTTCGCCTCCTGGTGATACAGGCAGGTGGGGTGAAACTGTACAAACTCCATATTGGCAACCCTGCACCCGGCGCGCCATGCCATGGCAATGCCGTCTCCGGTGCATATATCCGGGTTGCTTGTATACAGGTAAACCTTGCCCGCTCCACCTGTGGCCAGCACCGTGTACCTGGAGCGGAATACCCTGACCCGGTCGTTAACCTGGTCATAAACATAGGCGCCGACGCAGCGGCCGTCCCTGATAATGAGATCGAGACTTGTGTGAAATTCGAAGAGTTCGATATTGCTGTGAGCGCGGGTGCGATTCTCAAGAGTACTTTCAATCGCCTTGCCCGTCGAATCGGCCGCATGCAGAACCCGCCGGTGACTGTGCCCCCCCTCCTGGTGAAGGTGAAACTCCTGGCCTTCCGATTCCGGCAGGCGGGTAAAATCGACCCCCATGTCAATTAACCAACTGGTGCTTTTCCTGCCATTCTCCACTACGAATTCGACCACGTCGGATTTGCATAAACCGCATCCCGTATCGATGGTGTCATTGATATGCGATTCGACCGAATCTTCCGCATCCAGGACAGCCGACACACCTCCCTGGGCGTAAAATGTTGCTCCCTCTTTCACATCCGCCTTGGAGATAACGACGACATGGGCGTGCCCGGCCAACTGCAGGGCCAGGCTCAGCCCGGATGCGCCGCTGCCGATAACCAGTACGTCTGATTGGTGCTGGTCAGTTGCCATGGAGGTGAAATAAAAGAGACAAGGTAATATAATTGCTCACTTTCTTATATAGATAATACCGTTTCCGGGATCATTTCATATCTCATGGCAACCGTCACCATCGAACCCGACACATCCGACCAGGTATTGGTGGAAAGGGTTAAACGCGGAGACAAGAAAGCGTTCGACGCACTGGTAATAAAGTACCAGGGCAGGATTCTGAACCTGATCTCCCGTTTTGTCAGCAACCCTCATGACGCCGGCGACGTGGCCCAGGAAGCTTTCCTCAAGGCTTACCGGGCCTTGCCCAGGTTTCGTGGTGACAGTGCATTTTATACCTGGCTTTATCGAATTGCGGTTAATACGGCAAAGAATTTTCTGGCTTCCGGGATGCGCCAGCCACTCGACACGGCCGCAGATTTTGATGAAATGGAACAAATTGAACAAAGTGACACTCTAAAGGAACATACCACGCCGGAGCGCATGCTGCTCACGCGTGAGTTGCAGGAGACTATAATAACAGCTATTGAAGCTCTGCCGGCAGATTTGCGCTCGGCAATTACCTTGCGCGAACTGGACGGATTAAGCTATGAAGACATAGCTACAGTCATGGAGTGTCCCGTAGGAACGGTGCGTTCACGTATATTTCGTGCGAGAGAGGCGGTCGATAAACGAATAAAACCATTACTTGTAGATGATTGACATGAACGAAACAAAGAAAGAACGGTTGTCAGCATTCATGGATGATGAAATTGACGGCGGGCATGAAAACCTGGTTGACGATTTGCTGAAGGACCCGGAACTGCTGGACACCTGGTCCCGATACCATCTGATCTCGGACGGTCTCAAACAGGGTTTGCCCGAGGTTATGGATACAAACCTGGCAAAGAACGTATCAGACTCACTCCGGAATGAACCCGCCATTGTCGCTCCCGGCCGTTCCACGCACACATACCTCAAGCCTGTTGCCGGCTTTGCCATTGCCGCTTCTGTAGCTGCCCTGGCGATTTTAGGCATACAGCAGCAGCAACTGGGCGGACCCCACGAGGCGCCGGGCACGCTGGTTCAATCACCGTCCGGCGGCGGCACCGGAAATGTCTACGCTCCGGTACGAGAGGTGAGTTCGACAAGTACCGAATTCATCAGCGAGTGCAACGGGCAACCGGCCCGGAACGGTGGGCCGAATCCGGAACATGGACAGCAGGCAGGGAGCAGGGTGGAGGAAGACAAAACCGGGGAGAATTGTCGATGATGACAACACACGCCAGATATTTCCTGCCGCTACTGCTGTTGTTTTATACGGTGGTGGCCGTTGCGGCGCCCCTGCCTGATTTTACCGATCTGGTACAGGAGAATTCCGCGGCCGTGGTGAATATCAGCACAACCGCCAGGAAAGAGAACCCCGGTGCTCCCGGGACGCCGTTTCCTCCCGACGTGCCTGAAGACAGTCCGTTTTATGACTTTTTCCGCAAGTTTTTTGAGGAGCAGAATCCGGACAACCCGGGTACGCCGAGAGAAGCGGCATCCCTCGGATCAGGATTTATCATTTCAGCGGATGGTTATGTCATTACCAACAGTCACGTCGTTGCCGACGCAGACGAGATCATTGTAAGACTGAACGACCGCAGGGAATTTATTGCTGAGATTGTCGGCACGGACAGGCGCAGCGATATAGCGCTGTTAAAGGTTGACGGGGACAAACTGCCCGTGGTCAAACTTGGCAGTTCTGCTGATTTGAAGGTCGGGGAATGGGTGCTGGCGATAGGTTCGCCTTTTGGTTTGGCCTACTCGGTCACCCAGGGCATAATCAGCGCGATAGGAAGAAGCCTGCCGAATGAAAATTATGTTCCCTTCATCCAAACCGACGTTGCCATTAACCCCGGTAATTCCGGGGGACCCTTGTTTAACCTCGACGGTGAAGTAATTGGGGTAAACTCGCAAATTTACAGCCGCACCGGTGGATTTATGGGCCTGTCTTTTGCCGTTCCCGTTGACGTAGTCATGAATGTGTATTCACAACTGCGGGAAAGCGGCCATGTCACCCGGGGTTGGCTGGGTGTGGTGATCCAGGACGTAACCCGGGAACTGGCCGAGTCTTTCGACATGGAAAAGCCCCACGGAGCCCTGGTTGCAAAAGTGCTGGCCGGCAGTCCCGCAGAACAGGCGGGGATTGAAGTGGGAGATATCATTATCAGGTACGAAAAGGCCGAGATCGCTTTTTCATCTGACCTGCCGCCTCTGGTCGGCAACAGTAAAATAGATACGAAAGTACCGCTGGAAATCATCCGTGGCGGCAAGCGGAAACAGCTCAAGGTGTTGATCGCCGAGTTGCCCGAACAAGATAAACTGGCCGGCGCTGAAGACGCCGCAACCCAGGACGAGCCGCCCAATGAAATGAATCTCGTGGTCAGGGATCTTACCGAAGAACAGAGGAAAGAACTGGAACTGCCTGAAGGCGGCATCCTGGTCGACAAGGTCATGCAGGGATCCGGCAGCGAAGCAGGAATCAGGAGAGGCGATGTGATCCTGATAGTGAACAACGTAAGCGTGGAAAGCGTTTCGCAATTCGAGCAACTCCTTGCCGGGTTGCCGCGCGACCGTTCCGTTCCTATCCTGATTCAAAGGCGCGGTGCACCGACATTCCTGGCTTTCAAACTGACTGGAGAAGAAGGCGAATAACTTCGGCTGATCCGGATAAACCTTAGCTGTACAATGCTGTCTATATGGACCGGATCAGAAACTTTTCAATTATCGCGCACATAGACCACGGCAAGTCTACGCTGGCAGATCGGTTTATCCAGATTTGCGGCGGGCTGAGCGAACGGGAAATGTCCGCCCAGGTGCTGGACTCGATGGAACTGGAAAAGGAGCGCGGCATCACGATCAAATCGCAAAGCGTGCGTCTGAACTACAGTCACCATGACGGTGAAGAGTACCAGTTCAACATAATCGACACCCCGGGTCACGTTGATTTCAGTTACGAGGTTTCCCGTTCGTTGTCCGCATGCGAGGGCGCGTTACTGGTCGTGGACTGTTCCCAGAGCGTGGAGGCACAGACAGTTGCCAATTGTTTTGCCGCCATAGATAACGGGCTTGAAGTCATCCCGGTATTAAACAAAATCGACCTGCCTGCCGCGGACTCTGAGAAGGTGATGCTTGATATCGAGGAGTTGATCGGAATTGACGCGCGCCATGCTCTCAAGGTCAGCGCCAAAACCGGAGCAGGGTTGACGGAACTGCTTGGCGCCATTATCGAACGCGTGCCTGCGCCTGAAGGTAATGCCGAGGCGCCGCTGACGGCGTTGATTATCGACTCCTGGTTCGACAACTACCTCGGCGTGGTTTCCCTGGTGCGCGTAAACGCAGGCAGGTTGAGTGTCGGGGACAAGATCCGCATATTCTCGACCGGCCAGGATCACACGGTCGACGGGGTTGGTTCTTTTACCCCGAAAAGAACGCCGGGAACATGCCTGGCCACCGGGGAGGTCGGCTACGTCGTTGCCGGTATCAAGGAAATCCTCGGTGCTCCCGTAGGTGATACCATCACCTCGAGCAGGCAGCCGGCCGAGCGCCCGGTCCCCGGTTTCCAGCCGGTCAAACCGCGCGTGTTTGCCGGCATGTTTCCCATCGATTCCAGCGACTTCGAGGATTTTCGCGAGGCGCTGTCAAAGCTCAAATTAAATGACGCTGCGCTGCATTATGAGCCGGAAACTTCCCAGGCCCTGGGGTTCGGCTTCCGTTGCGGGTTCCTGGGTATGCTGCATATGGAAATTGTCCAGGAACGTCTTGAACGGGAATACAATATTGACTTGATAATTACCGCGCCGACCGTGGTTTATGAAGTTGAAACCAGTTCCGGCTCAAGGTTGTACATCGATAACCCCGCCGACCTTCCGGGCACGGACAAGCAGGTTGCAATTCGGGAGCCCATCGTGCGGGCTGATATACTTACGCCGCAGGAATACCTGGGTAATGTCATCTCCCTGTGTATCGAGAAAAGGGGAGAACAAAAGAAATTGCACTATGCCGGGCGGCAGGTATCCATCGCGTTTGACCTGCCCCTGAGTGAAATTGTGCTGGATTTTTTTGACAAGCTGAAGTCCGTAAGCAAGGGCTACGCGTCTTTTGATTACCATTTTGAAAGCTATAAAGAGGCGCCCCTGGTCAAGCTGGATGTACTCATTAACGGCGCCCGGGTGGATGCGTTGTCATGTATCGTGCACAGGGACCTGGCGCAACGGCGCGGGCGTGAACTTGCGCTGAAGATGAAACAACTCGTGCCGCGCCAGATGTATGAAGTGGCGATACAGGCGGCCATAGGCTCCAAAATTATTGCCAGGGAATCGGTGAAGGCACTGCGCAAAAACGTCACGGCCAAGTGTTACGGCGGCGATGTCACACGCAAGAGAAAATTACTTGAGAAACAGAAAGCCGGGAAGAAAAGAATGAAACAACTGGGTTCCGTTGAAATTCCGCAATCGGCATTTATGGCAATACTGCATGTGGGAGGCGAACAATGACCTTTGATTTTGCCGCCTTGCTGGTACTGCTCACCGTTGCCAGCGGAATAATCTGGGGATTGGACAGCCTGTTTTTTGCCCGGGGCAGAAAAGCCTCTGCTGCCGGCGAGGCGCGCCCCGAACCGTTAATCGTCGATTACGCCCGGTCACTGTTTCCCGTGTTCCTGATCGTGCTGGTGTTGCGCTCATTCATCATTGAACCGTTCCGGATTCCGTCCGCATCCATGATGCCGACGTTATTGAGAGGGGATTTCATCCTGGTAAACAAGTACGACTACGGCGTGCGCCTGCCTGTGCTGAACGCCAAGGTGTTCGGTAACGGGGAACCTCAGCGGGGTGACGTCGTTGTGTTTCGTTATCCTGAAGACCCCACCGTTCCCTTTATCAAGCGGGTAGTGGGCGTGCCGGGAGATCACCTGCAATATAGAGACAAGAGCCTGACGATTAACGGTGTGGAAATCGATCTCAAACTCAAGGGGGTTTATCGCAGTAATGGTGTCGGCAAAAGAGAGAACGGCTCATACCGGTTAGCGGAAAAACTGGGCGAACACGACCACGATATTCTCATCAATCCGTTACAACCCTCGTCCGTGGTGGTTGACCGGGAAATCCCGGAAGGACATTATTTTGTCCTGGGAGATAACCGCGACAACAGCAGGGACAGCCGCTACTGGGGCCTGGTCCCCGATGAGAACCTCGTGGGGAGGGCATTTTATATCTGGATGAACTGGAGCAACGACAGTATCTTTGATCCCGGCAGCTGGGACGTGGATTGGGATCGGATTGGGTCTGATATCAATTAGTTCGCCTGCGGACCAATCCTGTGCCCGCGGTGATCCAGTCATGATACACTTCACCCCGTATGACGCAGCTTGACACAGGTAAGGATTTACTACTGCATATCAACGATGTCACAGGGCATGCCTTCAGCGATGCCGGATTATTGACCCAGGCATTAACCCACCGCAGTTTCAGCAGGGGTCATAACGAAAGATTCGAATTCCTGGGAGATGCGTTGCTCGGCATGTTCATTGCCGACGAACTGTTCACCAGGTTTCCGGAAGCAGCAGAAAGCGACCTGACGCGTATGCGTTCATCCCTGGTGAAAAAGGACACGCTTGCGCTACTCGCAAGACATCTCGACCTGGGAAATCACATCAGGTTCGGAATTGGCGAATCCAGAAGTGGAGGAGGACGCAAGGAATCACTGTTGGCAAACGCCCTGGAGGCGTTAATCGGGGCAATTTACCTGGATTCAGACCTGGACAACTGCCGTCTGTGCATCCAGCGGATATATGCCCCCCTGCTTGACACCATGAGCGCCGGGAACGTACCGAAAGATCCCAAATCCGAATTGCAGGAATACCTGCAGGCCAACAAAAAATCATTGCCTGCCTATAACGTGATTGCCGAAGAAGGTGGAGCGCACGATAAACTGTTCACCATAGAGTGTTACGTCGACGGCCTTGCCGAACCCGTTGTCGCAAAAGGCAAAAGCAAAAGAAACGCTGAACAAACGGCAGCCAGGACGGCGCTGGAAAAGATAGCCCTGGATGCCGATCAAGGCTGAGCACGGCAACGGCTTCAGGGCCGGTTACGTTTCCATAGTGGGACGGCCCAACGTCGGTAAATCGACGTTGTTGAACCGGTTGATTGAACAAAAAATCAGTATTGTCACCAGAAAACCGCAAACCACGCGCTGGCAGATCAGGGGGATCAAATCGGCACCGGATTACCAGATAGTCTTTTCGGATACACCGGGCTACCAGAATACCTATAAAAGCGCCATCAACCGCTACATGAACAGGGAGGTAGTAAATTCACTGGCTCACCTCGACGTGGTGTTGTTCGTGGTCGAAGCCGTAAAATGGTACCGGGAAGATGATTTCGTTGCCGATCTGTTAAAGGATGTCAGTGCGCCTGTTGTGCTGGTTATCAATAAACTGGACCTGCTCAAGGACCGCACTTTGCTGCTGCCGTATATAAATACAATGCAGGAAAAACTGTCATTCACGGAAATCATGCCGCTCAGCGCAAGACGCCGGCGCGATATCTCTGCGCTGGAACGTAAAATCGTTTCAATGCTGCCTGCAGGAGAACCCCTGTTCCCGGATGACCAGGTAAGCGATAAAAGCATACGCTTCCTGGCGGCTGAATATATCAGGGAGAAGGTGATGGCAAAACTGGGAGATGAACTGCCCTACAGGGTATCCGTTACAATTGATGAGTTCGATGAAGAGACAAGCTTGTTCTCCATATTTGCCACTATCTGGGTGGAACGCCGGTCACACCGCGCCATAATCATCGGCGACAGCGGCAAGATGTTAAAATCAATTGGGGCTGAAGCACGCATAGAACTGGAAAAATTCCTGGCAAAAAAGGTGTACCTGCAAACCTGGGTGAAAACCAAACAAAGCTGGACGGATGACGTCAAGGCCCTGAAGACACTGGGGTATGATTAGGAATTACGAATTCCTAATTCGTAATTGAATAGTCGTGAGGGCTGAACTTAATCCCAGCTTCATCCTGCACCATCGTTCCTACCGTGAAACGAGCCTGTTGCTGGATGTGTTTTCGCGTCTGCACGGCAGGGTCAGCCTGGTCGCCAAAGGGGTCAGAAAACAGAAAAATAACAAACGGGCATTATTGCAACCGGGACGGAAAATCAATATCGCCTGGTCGATGCGCCGGGAATTGGGCACCCTGACCCTGGTGGAACCCTGTCAGGGCAGCCGGCCTTGCGGGGCAGGGGGGTCACTTACCGTTTTTTACATAAATGAACTGCTGGTCAGGCTGCTGCACCGGCACGAACCGCACCCGGAACTCTTCGATGCCTATGAAGAAGCCATCGATAAATTATATGATATGTCTACGGAACAACAGACGCTCAGAATATTCGAAAAGCGCCTGCTCGAAGCTCTGGGTTATGGACTGGTGCTCGACGCGGATACAGGAGGCAATACCATCCGCCCGGATGGGCGTTATAATTACCAGTTGGAACAGGGGCCGGCTCCATGTACCACGGCCGGCGGAGGTGGCCTGACAATCTCCGGACGGACGTTGCGGGCACTGGCGCAAGAGGAGTTTATCGATGAATCCATACTGGCTGAGGCCAAGCAACTGATGAGAATGGTGTTGCAAAATTTACTGGGCGACAAACCACTGGCAAGCAGGGAACTGTACAAACACAGCCTGGGTACGTGACGCCGGAGCAGTCAATGAAGCCGATAAAACTGGGTGTTAACATCGACCACGTGGCAACACTGCGCCAGGCCAGGCTGACCCGGTATCCCGAACCGGTCCACGCCGCGCTGACCGCGGAACAGGCGGGGGCGGATTCAATTACCATACACCTGCGCGAGGACCGCCGGCATATACAGGAGCGGGACGTGGAAATGCTGAAGGACGTGCTGACGATACCGCTAAACCTGGAAATGGCCGTTACCGATGACATGGTGAAATTTGCGGAGAGATTGAAGCCGGATTATTGCTGCTTTGTCCCCGAGCGCCGGGAAGAGTTGACCACGGAGGGCGGCCTGGAAGTGATCGGACAGCAGGACAGGATCAGGGATGCCTGCGCCAGGCTACAGGCAAACGACTCGAAGGTATCGTTGTTCATCGACGCCGACGCCGGCCAGATAGACGCAACGGTGGCCACAGGCGCGAACATGATAGAAATTCATACCGGCCACTACGCGGATCGTGAAGACGCTCAATCACGCCGGTCTGAATTTCATAAAATCGAACAGGCCGTCGCACATGCGGCCAAAACAACGCTGCAAATCAATGCCGGGCACGGATTGCACTATCACAATGTCACCCCCGTTGCTGCAATCAGGGAGATTGCCGAACTGAATATCGGCCACTCCATCATTGCCCGGGCTGTATTTTCCGGACTTTACCAGGCTGTACGGGACATGAAAACCCTGATGGATGAGGCCAGGCGCTGAGGCTTCCCGTGGCAGCCTGGGACAACGATAAAATTATCCATGTCGACATGACCCGCGGGTCGGTCTCGGTCGGAAATTATCCTGACGAATGGAAATACCTGGGCGGGCGCGCATTGATTGCCAGGGTCCTTCTCAAGGAATGTCCCCCCCGATGCGACCCCCTGGGTCCCGATAACGTGCTGGTGATTGCGCCGGGCGTGTTGGCGGGTTCCATGGCGCCGACCTCCGGGCGTTTGTCCATCGGTTGCAAAAGCCCGCTGACAGGCGGCATAAAGGAAGCCAATGTCGGGGGCGAACCGGCCCAGGACCTGATGAAACTGGGGTACAGGGCTATCGTGATCACAGGACAGCCCGCCGGGATAAATCACCGCTGGGGGCTGATCATCGACGCTGAAACTGTGCGTCTGGTCGCCGCCGATGAATTCAAAGGCATGTGGAATTATGCCTGCTGCGAAAAACTGCTGGCCCAACACCCTGAATCGGCATCCGCCATTTCCATCGGTCCCGCAGGAGAACATATGCTGGCTGCTGCCTCCATTGCCTGCACCGACCGCAGCAAGGGCCGTCACCCTGCACGACATGCGGCGCGCGGGGGCGTCGGCGCCGTTATGGGGTCGAAATGCCTGAAATGGGTATTGATTGACCCCGGCAAGGCGCCGTTGCGCAAAGCCGAACATACTAAAGAATTCGCAAGATATAAAAAATCATTCAGCCAGGATTACCTGACCAACGGCCGCCACGATGCGTTCAAGTACGGCACCAGTTCCCTGGTGCCCACTGCCAATATGCTGCACGCGTTCCCCTATAAAAACCGGACTTCGGGCCAGAACCCGGAATGGGAAAAGCTGGACGGGGCAAGAATACTCGAATCTTTCGAGTCCAGGGGAGGGGGGATGCACAACTGCCTGACAGGTTGTATCGTACGCTGCTCCAACGTGGTTCACGACGAACACGGGCATTACCTGACCTCTGCCCTGGAATTTGAAACCATCACCCTGCTGGGTTCCAACTGCGCCATCAACGACTGGGAAGAAATCGCCCGCCTGGACCGCCTGTGCGACGAAGTAGGCATAGACACCATTGAGACCGGCGCGGCATTTGCCGTGTACATGGACTCCGGCGGACTGGAATGGGGCGATGCGGAAGGGGTGAAGGCGATCATCCGCAATGATATCGCCAATGCAACCGATCTCGGCAGGCAAATCGGCAACGGGGCGCTGGCCATCGGCAGCGCGCGCAATCATCACCGCATACCCCATAACAAGGGCCAGGCGATCCCGGCGTTTGACCCGCGCCCGTTCAAGGCCACGGGCATCACCTATTGCTCAAGCGCCATGGGCGCCGACCATACCGCCGGCCTCGTGTTCGACCAGGACTTGACTGAAGCAGAGGCGGTACGGCGCTCCCAGGAACTGCAGATCATCAATGCGGTCGGCGATTCCACCGGCTTTTGCATTTTCCTGGGTCCTACGCTGGAAGAGACTGCCCGTTATCTGTCGCCGTTCTTCGGTGAGAAAATCACGGCGCAACAAATGGCTGACATCGGCTGGCAATGTCTGGCAGACGAATGGCGCTTCAACGACGGCGCCGGGTTTACGCACAAGGATGATGCCTGCCCGGACTGTATCCGGGAAGAGGGCATCGGTCCCGGCCAATCCATGGTGTTCGATATCAGCGACGAGGCGATCGCTGCTGCCAAAGTAAGACAAGCGCCCAGGGACACACTCTATAACACGTCACCTGCCGGCTGAGCAGTGCCCGGATTCACCCGGTCAGCGAATACTAAGCCTGCACTCGACTCAGGCGGGTCAACACCTCTTTCAGGTCATCCGGCAACGGTGCGCTGAACTGGTGCTGCCCGGTCTTTTTCAATACGGGCACGGAGAGTTTGCCGGCGTGTAAAAACATGCGTTTCAGCCCGAGCGTGCGTATTCTCCTGTTGAATTCCCTGTCTCCGTATTTGCCGTCACCGGCAAGGGGATGACCGATGGAGGCGGCATGCACCCGAACCTGGTGGGTCCGGCCGGTGGCGGTCCCGACCTTGACGAGGGTTGCATCCCGGAAGACTTTTACCGTTGAAAACCCGGATACGGCAGATTTGCCGGACTCATCCGTCCTGACCTGGCCTTCGCCCCGGCGGTTCCTGTGACGCTGCAACGGGGTATTCACCCTGGTGTTTTTTTTGCGCAAGCGGCCTTGCACCAGGGCGTCGTATTCTTTCTTGACTTCCCCGTTTTTCAGGGCCTGGTTGACCTGGCGCAGGACAACCATGTCTTTCGCTATCAACAGGCAGCCGGAAGTCTCCTTGTCCAGACGATGGACCAGGTGCAGGGTCTGCGCCGGCTGGTACAGCTCGCGCAATGCTTCAATAACGCCGAAGGCGCTGCCGCTGCCTGCATGTACGACCAGGCCGGGGGGTTTGTTGACGACCACAACCCGCTCGTCTTCGTAAATAACACGGGACCGGACGGTTCTGACCAGGCGCTCCGGCGGTTTACCCGGGTCTGCGCGCGCTTGCTCAAACACCGGCGGTATACGGATATTATCACCTGGCTGCAGGCGGTAGTCCGGCTTGATCCTGCCACCGTTGGCCCTGACTTCCCCGCGTCTCAGCATCTGGTAGATCCGGCTTTTCGGTATTGTTTTCAGGTGGGCCAGCAGGAAGTTATCGATACGCCGGCCCGCCTGTTCAGCACTGACGGCGATATTTTCCGGTCTGCTCCTGTTGCCGTTCAATTTTGATATCTTAAACAATGAGATTGCCGTAAGGTCGCAAGTTTGTTATATTTACACTTGCTGACGCTGATAATCAGATATCCGGCAAGGATAAGCCATAACGAGGCGCCTGTCTTTAACGGCAGTAGAAATTGAGAGCCTGAACCCAATCCGGTGTGGATTGACATAATGGCGCTCTCTGATAGCGCAGCGATAAGGAAGGATCAAGTGTGTGTTGCAGGAAAGCACATTGCCTGATGAACACCGGTAACCCGGATTCGAGGCAGTCATCAGGCGGAAAGTGATTTATGAAAGCCCGGGAATAACAAATCGTCGGGACAGACGATTTACAAATTACACCCGAAGCGGTGTACCCGGGATTAGTAGCGGCTGCGCAACAGCAGCACGAAAACAGAATTACGCGGCTCCCAGTTGTCAGCCGGGATGGCTGGTGCTTGACTGTATGTCAGAACGTGGTCGAGCCGGTACGTAAAGGACATTTACAATGAAAAGAATGTTGATTAACGCAACTCAACCGGAAGAGTTGCGAGTGGCGCTAGTGGACGGCCAACGCCTGTACGATCTTGATATTGAAGCAACAGGGCGGGAACAGAAGAAGTCAAACATCTATAAATGCCGGATTGTCAGGATTGAACCCAGTCTCGAAGCCGCATTTGTCGATTTCGGCGCTGAAAGACACGGATTCCTGCCGTTCAAGGAAATAGCCCGTACCCTTCTCAAATCCAAAAACAGTGAGGATAACCGCGGCCGCGTAAGCGTCAAGGACGCATTGGAAGTGGGACAGGAATATATTGTCCAGGTGGAAAAGGAAGAACGCGGGAATAAAGGCGCGGCGCTCACCACCTTCATCAGTCTCGCCGGGCGCTACCTGGTGCTGATGCCGAATAACCCCAGGGCAGGGGGCGTCTCAAGACAGATTGAGGGCAATGACCGCAGTGATGCCCGGGAGGCAATGAGCACCCTGGAGATACCTCAGGGCATGGGCTTGATACTGCGCACTGCCGGTGTCGGCAAAAGCGCAGAAGAACTGCAATGGGACCTGGATTACCTGAAAGTACTCTGGGACTCAATCAAGACAGCTGCAAAGGAAAAGCCGGGGCCGTTTCTCATTTACCAGGAGAGCGAAGTAATTATCAGGGCCATCCGGGATTACCTGAGAAACGATATCGCCGAGATCTGGATTGATGATAACGATATCTTCCACCGGGCGCGGGACTTCATGCAGCAGGTCATGCCCCACAACCTGCCCAAGCTGAAGCTTTACTCCGGCAGCGATCCCCTGTTCAGCCGCTACCAGATTGAAGGCCAGATAGAGACCGCGTTTGCCCGCGAGGTGCAACTTCCTTCGGGGGGAGTTCTGATCATCGACCATACCGAAGCCCTGACATCCGTAGATATCAATTCGGCACGCGCCACCAAGGGTGAAGATATCGAGGAAACGGCATTCAATACCAACCTTGAAGCAGCCGATGAAATAGCACGCCAGTTGCGTCTGCGCGACCTGGGCGGCCTGTTTGTCATCGACTTTATCGATATGGCGAGCAACAGGAACCAGCGCGATGTCGAAAACCGCCTGAGGGACGGCCTCAAGGTGGACCGCGCCCGGGTACAGACCGGGCGGATTTCGCGCTTTGGCCTGCTTGAAATGTCGCGCCAGCGATTAAGACCTTCCCTTGGGGAATCAAGCCACATTCCGTGCCCGCGCTGCGACGGACAAGGAACTATTCGCGATATCAAGTCGCTGTCATTGGCGGTCCTGCGCATTATCCAGGAAGAGGCCATGAAGGAACTGACCGCCAAGGTAGTGGCCCAGTTACCGGTGGATGCCGCCACCTTTTTGCTGAATGAAAAGCGCCAGTCCATACGCGAAATAGAGCAACGCCTCGACGTGGAGATTATCATCAGTCCCAATCCGATGATGGAAACACCGCAATACCTGGTCCAGCGTATGAACCTGTCCGAGTCCGCGGCAGATTCATCCCAGAAAGAAAGCTACAAGTTTGCGGAGGTCAGACAGGATAATCCCGGTACAGCCATTACCAACGACAACCGGAAAGCGCCGGAGAAACCTGCACTAACCCAGATTATTCCGGAAAGACCGGTTCCTACGGCTCAAGCGAATAAAGGTATCGGAATGATGAGCCGGTTATTCAACAAATTGTTCGGCGCCACGGATACAAAAAAGCAGGAGAGTAAACCAGCTCCTCGCAACAAACCACAGTCGTCACGCGGCAGGAACAGGAACAGGTATTCAGGTAATTCTTCCGGCAGGCAACAACAACGCAGGAATCCCCGCAGGAACGAAAATACCGCGTCGGGCAGTCAGCGCCGGCAGGGAAACCGGGACCAGGGCGGAAATGAAGGCAGGCAGTCCCGCTCTTCATCGAGAGGCAGGGGCACACGTGAGAAAAAACAGGCCGGCGAGAGTCCGGAAAGCAGTACCAAAACGGAAAATACAACTGATAAAAAAGAAACCTCGGTTACCGCTGCCCCGGAGGAATAACGTTTAGCAGGAAAAATCTCGCAGACTGACTATGACCGACCCCTGGCAACAGAATAACGATGACAACGATTCACGGTTTGAACAGACCCTTGTGAACCAGATTGCCAGGGAATTCCTTGCCGAGCAACGCAGGGCGAGGCGCTGGAACATCGCATTCAAGCTGTTTATTGCCTTGTTTATGGCAATTTTCCTGGTGGCCTACCTGGTGGGTAAAACGGATATTACGCCCGGCAGCCTGACGAATGGTAAACATGCGGCGCTGATAGATATCCAGGGTGTTATTTCCAGCAATGGGCAGGTCAGGTCCGATTACGTGACGGCAAGCCTGCGCGCAGCCTATGATGACAGTAACACGGCAGGCATCATACTCCGAATTAACAGTCCGGGCGGTAGTCCGGTGCAGGCCGGCCATGTCAACGATGAGATCAATCGTCTGAAGAACGAACATCCCGACATCCCGGTCTACGCGGTAATCGGTGATCTTTGCGCATCCGGCGGTTACTACATTGCCGTGTCGGCAGACAGGATTTATGCGGACAAAGCCAGCCTGATTGGTTCAATCGGGGTGATAATGTCCAGTTTCGGATTTGTAGACGCCATCAACAAACTGGGCATCGAGCGGCGCGTATACCATGCAGGCAGCCACAAGGCATTCCTGGATCCGTTTGCGCCGGAACAGGATGAAGAAGTTGAACATGTTGATCAACTGCTGGATGGAATTTACCGGCAGTTTGTGCAGGTTGTGAAAGAAGGGCGGGGAGACCGCCTGGCCGAAGATGACAGGATCTTTTCCGGCCTGGTATGGACAGGTGAGCAATCCATTGAACTGGGTCTGATTGACGAACTGGGCAATACCGATTATGTCGCCCGTGAAGTTATCGGCGTTGAGGAGATAGTGGATTTTACCTACAGGGACACTTTGCTTGAACAGATCTCACGGGAGATAGGTACGCTGTTCACAAACCGGTTACAACATACAGAATATCATTATATATTGAGATGATTCAATAAGTTATAAATATTATCTAAGGTATTATATAGCCTTCATTCCGCAACATTTCCTGCAAGGAGATCAAAGGCAGCCCCAGCAAGGCAGTATTGTCATCGCTGCTGATCCGGTGCACCAGGGTAATTCCGGCGCCTTCTGATTTGAAGCTGCCGGAACAATCAAAGGGCTGCTCCCGATCCAGGTAACGGTTAATCTCCGTATCCGTTAATTCCCTGAACCGGACTTCAACCGTAACGGTATCAAGTTGCTGTTGTCCTGAACGGCTGTTGACCAGGCAAACACAGGTCACGAATTCCACCAGGTTTCCCGACATAATCCTGAGTTGCTGCACAGCGCCCTCATACCCCTCAGGCTTCGTCAGTATTTGTCCGTTAACTGCGGCAACTTCGTCAGAACCTATTACCAGCGCATCCGGGTGCTCTTTCGCTACAGTTATGGTCTTGGCCCGCGCCAATCGTTCTACCAGTGACGGCGCGGCTTCGCCGTCTCTGATACTTTCATCGATATTCGGAGCATGGCAAACGAACGAAAGTCCCAGCCGTTCCAGTAAAGTCTTACGGTGAACCGATGAAGATGCCAGAATCAGTTTTGCAGGTGTTGTCATTCACACATAATGTTCTCTAAGCTACTGTCAAGTCAATAGTTTGACACTCAGTTCTCCGGTAGTTAAACTTGCGTCCCTGATGTCCCCGGATTTGCCTTACAAAATAGTGCCCGGGCGTCTCGCGGAAGCGGGCGCCTGTATTGAGGGGCGGCTTGAGTTGCGCAAAATGCCCCGTCTGGTCGAGTTATTGAGCGACAATCGAGGTATGGTTGATCTGAAGTTGGCTTTCAGCCGCTCCGAGGACGGGATCACTTGCATCAATGGCGGGTACAGGACAGACCTGCTACTGGTATGCCAGCGATGCCTGGAGCCGTTTGCGGTAAAGCTGGCCCATACAATCAATGTGGGAATTGTTTTTGAAGGAACAACACTGAAGAAAATACCGGCGTCGATGGAACCCCTGGTGCTCAAACAGGAAACCATGCAACTGACAGATTTTATTGAAGACGAAATATTACTGGGCTTGCCGATTTCACCGATGCATCGGCTGGAGGATTGTGCTGCAGGAACACAGGCAGCGGCACGCGATCCTGTTGGGTCCGGCCCGTTCCACATACTGAAGAAACTGAAATCGGGATAACCAGGAGGCTGTTACCATGGCTGTACAACAACGCAAGAAATCCACTTCCAGACGGGATTCCCGCCGCGCCCACGACTCACTTGAATCTCCCTGCTTATCAATTGAACCGACAACCGGTGAAGTTCACAGACGTCATCATGTCAGTCCTGACGGTTATTACCGGGGAGAAAAAGTGCTGAATACCGAAGACGATAATGAATAAGCCCGTCCGGCAGGTACTACCCTGCACGGACTGTAATGAAAGCATGAATCAGCAACGGGCGCTCGCCGGTTAGGACACAATGGCACTCCGCCTCGCGCTCGATACCATGGGGGGAGACCATGGGCCTGGTGAGATTATCCCCGCAGCAATCCATACGCTGAAAAAACACCCGGAGCTGGAGTTTCAACTGGTAGGACTGGAAGACGTAATCAAATCCAGGCTGTCGTATTTGAGCCCTGATCTGTCCGTCCGGGTTCAGATAATCCATGCGCCGGAAGTCGTTACCATGGATGAAGCGCCTTCTTCAGCCTTGCGCAACAAGAAAAAATCATCAATGCGGGTCGCGATTGAACAGGTAAAGAAGGGGCTGGCACACGCCTGTGTCAGCGCCGGTAATACCGGTGCGTTAATGGCCATTTCACGATACGTCCTGAAGATGCTGCCGGGTATCGACAGGCCTGCCATCTGTACGACCATACCCGGTATCAATAACCAGACTCATATACTCGATCTCGGCGCCAACGTTGATTCCAGCGCCGAGCAATTATTTCAGTTTGCGGTAATGGGCGCAGAGCTGGCCGGCGCCATTAATAATATTGTTTCGCCGAAGGTAGGACTGCTGAACGTCGGCACCGAGGAGAATAAAGGCAACTACCGGGTGAAACAGGCCGCGGGGTTGCTGTCCGGCAGCCACCTCAATTACATCGGGTTCGTCGAGGGCAACCATATTTATTCCGGTCACGCTGATGTAATCGTATGCGACGGTTTTGTGGGCAATATCGCACTGAAGGCCAGTGAAGGGGTAGCCGATTTTTTTTCTCACCACGTGTTCAGTGAATTTAAAAGAAACTACTACGGCAGATTTGCCTCGGTCATTTCGATGCCGGTACTGAAATCCATCCGCAGGAAAATCGACCCCAGGCGCTACAACGGTGCAAGTCTGCTCGGACTGCGCGGAATTGTCATCAAGAGTCACGGTGGGGCAGACAGGGTATCTTTCGCGCACGCGCTGGAAGAGGCGATACTTGAAGTCGAGAAAAACATCCCTGCCCGTATTACCTCCCAGCTTGAAGCTTTATTAATCCGGAACTGACCGATGAATTACGCCCGGGTCATAGGTTGTGGCGGCTACCTTCCGGAACGGGTCATGCCCAATTCGGAACTGGAAGACCTGGTTGACACATCGGATGAATGGATCCGGACGCGTACCGGGATCAGGCAAAGACACATTGCCCGGGAAGACGAAACCACGTCCGAGATGGCCTGTAACGCAGCGCTTGGCGCCATTGATATGGCCGGGATAGAGTCCGCTACCATCGACCTGATTATCGTTGCCACTTCCACTCCCGATCTTATCTACCCGAGTACGGCGTGCCTGCTCCAGAAAAGGCTCGGCATACGTAACGGCGCCGCTGCATTCGACGTCCAGGCCGTGTGTTCCGGGTTTATTTACGCATTAAGTATTGCAGATCAATTCATCAGGTCAGGGACGATGCGACGGGCTCTCGTTATCGGCGCCGACATGAACTCAAGGATACTCGACTGGACGGACCGGACGACCTGCGTACTGTTCGGCGACGGCGCCGGCGCCGTTATCCTCGGCAGCAGTGACGAACCCGGCATTCATAAAACATTATTACATGCAGACGGCAGTTACAGTGAACACCTCCAGGTACCTTCGGGGGTATCCAATCCAAGTGCCGATCCCTTCATCCGTATGCACGGCAACGAGGTCTTCAGGTTTGCCGTCCAGGCAATGGACGAAATCGTGGATGAAACGCTCGCGGACACCGGATTTACAAAAGAGGACATCAACTGGCTGGTGCCACACCAGGCAAACCTGAGAATCATCTCAGCTACCGTTAAAAAACTCGGCATGAGTATGGACGATGTTATATTGACAGTGGCGGAACACGGCAACACGTCGGCGGCATCCATCCCCCTGGCGCTGAATACAGGCGTACGTGACGGCCGCATCAGGCAAGGGGACACCCTGTTCATGGAAGCTGTAGGCGGCGGGTTTACCTGGGGCTCGGCATTGATCCGGTATTAGAGCCTCGATGTCATGACGACTGACGGTCTGGCTTTCGTATTTCCCGGGCAGGGTTCCCAATCCGTGGGCATGCTCTCCGACCTGGCGGAAAACTTTCCCTTCATAGCCGGCATCTTCGCCGAAGCATCGGCTATTCTGGATTATGACCTGCTGTCATTATGCCTCAACGGACCTGAGGATAAGCTTAACCGTACAGAGTATACCCAGCCCGCGTTATTGACCGCGAGTTACGCCATCTGGCGCATCTGGCAGGATAAAGGTGGCGCCCGCCCCGGGTTCCTTGCCGGACACAGCCTCGGCGAGTACACGGCCCTGGTGTGTGCCGGAGTCCTGGATTTTGCCGAGGCAGTCGAACTGGTGGCCGACCGGGGACGGATTATGCAGGATGCCGTGCCCCCAGGCGCGGGAGCGATGGCGGCTGTTTCCGGACTGGATGATGATGTCGTCATTGACGTGTGTGCCGGGGCGGCACGGGAGGAAGTAGTCTCGGCTGCGAATTTTAATTTCCCGGGACAGGTGGTCATTGCCGGAAATGCCGGTGCGGTAGAACGGGCATGCGACCTGGCAAAAAAAGCAGGAGCCCGACGGGTCACACCCCTGCCGGTCAGCGTACCTGCCCATTGCCGGTTGATGTTGCCTGCTGCAGACAGGCTGCAACTGCGCGTCAATGAGATCGATTTTGCGCCTGCGGCTATTCCTGTTATACAGAACGTCGACGCCCGCGCACGGACCGACCCCGATGAGATAAAGGAAGCAATGATGCTGCACATGCATCAGCCCGTCCAGTGGTCGAAATGCATCGCCCTGATGCGGGATAAAGGCATCGGCAGGATTATAGAGTGCGGTCCCGGAAGAGTACTCAGCGGGCTGATCCGGCGTATCGATAAAAATATAGCCTGCAACGGCATTGCCGATACGGCATCCCTGGATGCGGCCTTATCTGTATAATCTGCGGATAAATCATATGAACAATCATCTCAATGATCAGGTCGCCCTGGTTACAGGAGCGAGCAGGGGCATAGGAAAGGCAATCGCTGAACGGCTGGGTCGGTCCGGCGCCCATGTAATCGGCACGGCAACAACTGAAGACGGCGCAGCCGGCATTGAGGAGTTTTTCACGGAAACCGGGATAAACGGCAGCGGATACGTATTGGATATCAGCACAAATGACTCCGTCGCCCTCATGGGGGAGGCTCTGAAGGCAGGCGATATACGGCCTTCAATATTGGTCAACAATGCCGGCATCACCCGGGATAACCTGCTGTTGCGGATGAAACAGCAGGAGTGGGATGAGGTTATCGATACCAATTTAAACTCAGTATACCGGTTATGTAAACTGTGCCTGCGTGACATGGTCAAGGCGCGCCACGGCCGAATTATCAATATCACTTCCGTAGTAGCCCTGTCGGGCAACCCGGGTCAGACCAACTATGTTGCGGCCAAATCGGGCATGATCGGTTTTACCCGTGCATTAGCCAAGGAAATAGGCGCGCGCGGCATCACGGTTAACTGTATCGCCCCCGGGTTTATCGACACGGACATGACTGCGGAACTTTCTGCCGAACAACGTGCTGAATTGCTTGAGCAAATTCCGCTGGGGCGGCTCGGTCTTGCTGAAGACATCGCCTGCGCGGTTGAGTTCATCGCCTCCCCGGCCGCCGGCTATATTACCGGGGA
Source organism: Gammaproteobacteria bacterium (assembly GCA_965208655.1). GTDB lineage: Bacteria > Pseudomonadota > Gammaproteobacteria > Eutrophobiales > Eutrophobiaceae > JAAXHV01. The sequence continues at coordinate 1,110,797 of CBDBPJ010000001.1, read as the reverse complement.
AGTGCTGAATATAAACGGTGGAATGTATATGGCGTGAACCGAACCCTTGCTGGTTGTACAGCCACGATATCACCCACCATGAGTTATCATCATACCGGACTGGGAGACAGCATTTAGAGTGGATTTTTCAAACCCGTTGGGACTATAATATATTGCGTTTATCTTTAAGAGCTGTTTTTTTATTTTTAAAATAACTTGAAAGCAAGGAATATTTAGCTTATCGTACACCCGCTTTTGGTCTTGGTACCGCGAAGGAGGTTATTTCTCATGAGTAATGTTGAAGAACGAGTGATGAAAATCATCGTAGAACAGCTGGGGGTTAAAGAGGAAGAAGTTACCAGTGAAGCATCATTTGTTGATGATTTAGGAGCTGATTCACTGGACACCGTCGAATTGGTAATGGCTCTGGAAGAGGAGTTTAAAATTGAGATACCTGATGAAGATGCAGAAAAAATAACAACTGTACAACAAGCTATCGACTATATTGATACGCATCTTGAATAACTGCCGTAGATAAATCCTTAACAAGGCCGCTTCAGAGTTGAACTAAAGCGGCCTTTTTTCATACATCCGACAATCTTTCCGAACAGTGAACAAACGTAGAGTCGTCATTACCGGGTTGGGCCTGGTGACTCCTTTGGGAAACAGTGTCAAGGAATCCTGGGAGAGCCTTCTGGCGGGGAACAGCGGCATATCTGCAATCAGCCACTTTGATGCGTGCAGTTATCCCGTCAGGATCTCCGGTTCGATAAAAAACCTTGACCTGGATGCCTATATCCCCAGAAAAGAACAGAAAAAAATGGGTACCTTCATACACTACGGCATGGTGGCTGGTATCCAGGCAGTAGAGGATGCGGGAATTGATGCTGATGGCGTTGACCCGCACCGGGTCGGCGTCGCTATCGGATCGGGGATAGGCGGCATCTCGGGTATAGAAAAAGGGGCAGGGAACATCCAGGACAGTGGGCCGAGGAGAATTTCTCCGTTCTACGTGCCCAGTAACATCATTAACATGATCTCCGGGAACCTGTCGATACAATACGGTTTCAAGGGCCCCAACTTCTGCATTGTTACCGCATGCGCGACCGGTACCCATAACATCAGCGAAGCGGCCCGCCTGATTGAATACGGTGATGCCGACGTAATGATAGCAGGTGGCGCTGAATATGCATCATCACCTACATCCATAGCCGGGTTCGCCAATGCAAAAGCGTTATCCACACGCAACGATGACCCGGAGCAAGCCAGCCGTCCCTGGGACCTGGAGCGGGACGGGTTTGTGTTAAGCGATGGCGCCGGCGCCGTGGTTGTGGAGGAATACGAGCATGCCAGGGCCAGGGGCGCAAATGTGTATGCCGAAATTACCGGTTCCGCAATGAATGGTGATGCCTACCACATGACTGCTCCCGCAGTGGACGGCGCAGGCGCGATCCGGTGCATGGAGAATGCGCTCAGCAACGCAGGTATTGATAAAACTGAAATTGACTACATCAATGCCCACGGCACATCGACGCCGGCGGGTGACGTTGCCGAAAATAATGCCGTCAAACAGGTTTTTGGCGACCATGCCCGGAAACTGGCAATCAGCTCCACAAAATCCATGTGCGGGCACATGCTCGGAGCCGCCGGTAGTGTGGAAGCCGTATTCTGCACCCTGGCATTGCGCAACCAGGTGGCGCCGCCCACGATTAACCTCGATAATCCTGACCCGGCCTGTGACCTGGATTATATACCCCATGACGCGCGGCCCATGGTATTGAACCACGTTTTGTCCAATTCCTTCGGTTTTGGCGGCACCAACGGGTGTATAATCCTGAAACGCATCTAGTACTCTTTCCAGGTGATATTGCCATGTTCAGAGCCAAGCAGCGGCTTCAAGACAAGGCGCAGTCCGCAGGGAATGGCGAGTCCTTTTCAAGGACTGCAACGCAGGAATGACGGGCAGTCGTGGTTGACACACTGGTCAATGGCAGGCCCGGTGACGCCATTTCCATCCATGATCGCGGCCTTCAGTTCGGCGATGGTGTGTTTGAGACAATAGCCGTCCAGTCCGGTAACCTGCTTTGCCGGGAAGCGCATTTTACCCGTCTTGAAACAGGTTGCCGGCAATTGTCGATAACCTGTCCGGACAGGAACCTGCTCGAACGGGAAGCAGACCGGCTCTGCGCATCCCTTACCTCAGCAGTGCTCAAGATCATCATTACCCGGGGAACGGGAGGGCGCGGTTATCAACCGCCTGAAAATATTCCGGCCAACCGGATACTCAGCGTCCACCGGCAACCGGTTTATCCATCCAGCTATTATCGCGACGGCATAGACTCATACGTTTGCAACCGCCGTATCAGCCATCAACCCGAACTCGCCGGTGTCAAGCACCTGAATCGTTTGGAACAGGTTCTCCTGCGCCGGGAGGTGACTGCCACGCCATACCCTGAAGGTCTCGTATTAGACCCGCATGACAACGTGGTAGAAGGGTCCATGAGTAATATCTTCATGGTAAAAAATGCTGAATTGATCACCCCGGACCTGTCCCGGTGCGGTGTTTCCGGAGTGATAAGAAGAGCGATCATTGAACTGGACAGGACTGCAGGCCGTGATACCGCCATCAGGACTATTGCCCGTGAGGAATTGTTCGAGGCAGATGAGGTTTTCTATTGCAACAGTGTGATCGGCATCTGGCCCGTCAGGCGTATTGGCGACAAAGCCTTCAACAGTATTGATGCAGGCCTGGAAATAATGGGGAAATTAATTACCGACAACTGTATCGTACCCGTATCATGAAGATTGCGGTATTCATTTCCGGACTTCTTCTTGTCCTGATCGGATGGTTGTCCTACCAGGAAATGGAAAAGCAATTGAACAGGCCGCTGAACATTGAAGGACCGGTATATTTCTCCATAGAACCCGGCATGTCCCTGCTTGCCGTAGCCGGGGAACTGGCGGCCCGGGGCTGGTTCGACTATCCTTTTTACCTGCAGCTTGAAGGCAAGATCAGAGGTGTTGACGGTTTGATAAAAGCCGGCCAGTACCAGGTGGAACCCGGCGCCACCGCATCGTCATTACTCGATATGATAGTGGCCGGCAGGGTAACCCAGCATGCATTGACCATAGTGGAGGGCTGGTCCTTCTCCCAGATCATGGCTGCGCTGCACGACAGCAGGTATATCAGGAGACAATTGAATTCGACCCGGCCCGATCGCGTAATGGCAGAAATAGGTTATCCCGGATATCACGCGGAGGGGCGTTTTTTCCCCGATACGTATTATTTCCCTGCCGAGACGACCGACGTGGATTTTTTGCGTCGTTCATTCAAACAGATGGAAGCTGTTTTATCCCAGGAATGGGACCGGCGCATGGCAGGACTGCCGTACCGGTCACCCTACGAGGCTTTGATAATGGCGTCCCTGATTGAGAAGGAAACGGCGGTAGCCGGCGAAAGAAACAGGATTGCCGGGGTATTCGTGCGCCGCCTGGAAAAGAACATGAAACTGCAAACTGACCCCACGGTGATTTACGCCCTGGGAGAAGACTATGACGGTAATATCAGACGCAGGGACCTGGAGGCCGATTCACCGTACAACACCTATCGTTACAAAGGGCTTCCGCCTACGCCTATAGCAGCGCCCGGAAGAGCCTCCATACACGCTGCGCTGCAACCGGAACCCGGGACGGCTTTATTCTTTGTCGCGACAGGAGAAAACGGCCGGCATTACTTTTCCGATACGCTTGCCGAACACAACCAGGCCGTGGCAAGGTATCAGCTCAGATGAGCCGCAATGACGGGATTTTTTATCACATTTGAAGGTATAGAGGGGGTTGGCAAAACCACGCAGGTAGAAAAAGCCTTCAACCTGCTTTCAGCCAGACATCCCGGGAACGTCATTATCACAAGGGAACCCGGCGGCACCCCCACAGGCGAAGTTATTCGCGATATCATCCTGCAGAAAGACACCGGCCGGATAGACGGAATCACGGAAATGCTCCTGGTATTCGCCGCCCGCCGCCAACATATACAGGACGTAATTCTGCCGTCCCTGGACGCGGGGAAGATTATTTTATGCGACCGCTTTACCGATGCGACGTTCGCCTACCAGGGCGGCGGCCGCGGTGTGGATGAGCAACTGATTTCCAGTCTGCAGGATATGGTACAGGGCAGGCTGAGGCCGGACCTGACTGTGTTGCTTGATGCGGCGCCGGAGGTGGGCCTGGCGCGCATGAGGGAACGCGGCGCACCAGACCGGTTCGAGGCGGAAACGATGAATTTTTTTCAGCGGGTCAGGAACAAGTACCTGGAACTGGCCGGACGATACCCTGAAAGAATCCACGTGATTGACGCCGCAGGTGAAGCGGACGATATCACCCGGGAAATAACGGCTTTGCTCGAGGCAAAAGGTTTATGTTGATTATCCCGGCAACCATACCCGCCGGCCTTGCAGGTTATTGATGCCTTACCCCTGGCACACGAAACAATGGCAACAGGCCCGGCTTGCTGTCGAGCAAAACAGGCTGGCGCACGCGGTTTTACTGAGCGGGGCTGAAGGTTGCGGCATCAGCCGGTTTGCCCTTGAGTTCGCCCAGTTGCTGTTATGTGAAGCAGGTTCAAATACGGCAGCATGCGGACAATGCCGTTCCTGCCTCCTGTTCAACGCCGGCAACCACCCTGATATTCTTGTAGTCAACCCGGAAGACAACGGAACGCAAATCAAGGTGGAGGCCGTGCGCAACATGATCGCTTACCTGCAACTCAGCAACCACTACGGCAGGTACAAGATTGTCATCATAGAACCGGCTGAGGGGATGAACCGGCACTCGGCTAACAGCCTGTTAAAAACCCTGGAAGAACCGGCGCCATCGACGTTACTGATGCTGGTTTCCTACCAGACCGGCAAATTGCCTGTTACCATACGCAGCCGCTGCCAGAAAATCAGCTTCAACGGCGTAGACAGGCAGTCGGCTCGCACCTGGCTGGGTGAACAGGTAGATGACCCTGAACAGGCTGACACATTGCTTGAACTGAGCGGAGGGGCGCCGCTCAAGGCGCTGCAGTTGAACGATACGGATGCCGTGCAGATACGGCGTGAGGTAATGGCGGACCTGCAGGCAGCCCGGCAGGCGTACACTGATCCGGTAAAACTGGCTGAAAAATGGCAGAAGCATGATGTAATCGAGATTTTGACCTGGCTGCTTTTCCTGTTCAGCAAAATGGCTGCCATGCGCTGTACGGACGTGTCGGAGGATACCGGCGTACCCTTCATAGACCGTGAACTGCACAGCCTTGCAAACGGGTTGAACCTCCCACAGGTCATCAAGTGTTATGATCTGGTATTGAAGAACTACCAGTTGATCACCGGAGAGTACAACCTGAATAAACAAGGCCTGCTGGAAGAAATAGTAATTCACTGGCAAACAGTCCACGAGAAATAATCCGCACATTATGCATATGCTATGCAAAACCCGTATTTAGTCGATTCGCATTGCCATATCCCCCTGATTGAGATGGAGGGCGGCGCCGAGGCCGTTATCAATGCCGCGCTGGAGGCCGGGGTAGGGCATATGCTGTGCGTTTCCATAGACCTTGAGACCTTCCCTGAAATCAAACAACTGGCCGATTCCTACCCGTGCATTTCGGCCTCGGCAGGCGTACACCCGAATTCCGACAGGGAAATCGAATTATCCGAAGATATCCTGCTGGAACTGGCTGAAGACCCCTCGGTGGTCGCCGTCGGCGAGACCGGCCTGGATTATTACCGGAGCGGGGGAGACCTGGACTGGCAGAGACACCGGTTTCGCACCCATATCCGGGCTGCCAGGCAGATCCACAAGCCTCTTATCATACACAGCCGCGAGACCGGGGATGACGTCATGAAAATCCTCACCGAGGAAAAAGCTGATGACGTGGGAGGAGTAATGCACTGCTATACCGGCGACCTGGAAACGGCGCGGCAGGCCATTGACCTGAACTTTTATATCTCGTTTTCCGGTATCGTCACGTTCCGCAATGCACAGGAACTCCAGGACGTGGCCAGACAGCTGCCCCTGGACAGGCTCCTGGTCGAAACAGATTCACCGTACCTGGCGCCGGTTCCCAACCGCGGCAAACAGAATCAACCGGCCTACGTGCGCCATGTTGCGGAGAAACTTGCTGAATTACACCAGGTTGAACTGCCAGAGATAACTACGACGACGACACGGAATTATGAAACCCTGTTCGAACTAAGGGGACAGGTTTGAATACGCCTCAAACTGTTACGGGTGAGTAATATATATTTATTATAAATCAAATATATGTATTTAATATCTCAAGTGTTTCATCAATTATTTTGGTGGTGGTGTAATAATGCGGTGAAAACCGGATAGCGTCTCTGCGCAGGGCACATATGACGTTGTTTTCACGCAGCCGCCTGTGCAGTTCGCGCTGGTCGGTATCTTCAACCTGGAACGCAACGATTCCGGCCCTGCGCTCGGGATCGACCGGAGTAAGCAGGTGAACCCGGTCAATCTGTCCCAGTCTGTCCATAAGACAGGAAACCCTGGAACCCAGTTCCGCTTCGATATCGGCCATACCCAGTTCTTCAACCAGGCTGAGACTGGCGGATAAACCATAGACACCCAGCATGTTGTTGGAACCCGCTTCGAAGCGCTTGGCGCTGGTTAACGGTTTCCAGGTATCGACGATAGTGGTATATGGGGTTTCGGTCATGTGCCAGCCGTATTGATACAGCTTCAGTTCATCCCGGACCGCTGTGCTGCAATAAAACAGGGCCAGCCCTTCAGGCCCCAGCATCCACTTGTGCCCATCGGCCATGGCGAAGTCCGCCTGTATTTTCTTTACGTCGATACTGTGGGCGCCAATACTCTGTATTGCATCTACACAGAACAGGATGCTGTTTGCCTTGCAGAATTCCCCCAGCAATTCCAGATCCAGCCGGATGCCGCTGCTGAATTGCACGGAACTGACCGTCAATACCCGGGTATTCCCATCACAAGCCTCGATCAAGGCCTGTTCCGGTTGCGCCACCCTGACGTCAATCTTTCTCAGGGATGTACCGTGTATCTTCTGGGCATCCCAAGGGATCCAGTTTGAGGGAAATTCCTCGGTGGAGGTGACGATATTGTCGCCCCGCTTCCACCTGATCCCGGATGCGACCACGGATATGGCCTCCGAGGTATTCTTCAGCAGGGCAATATCGTCGATTGAGGGAGCATTGATGAGTTCCTTTATCTGCCGGCGCAACTGGTCTTCCTTTTCGTTGAACAGGTGATACCGGCTTGCGCCGTAGGTTATATTCTCGTGGGCAAAGGCTACTACGGCTTCCCTGGTCCGCTTCGGCCAGGGGGCCACTGCCGCGTGGTCAAGGTATTTCAATCCTTCCGCCTGCGGAAATTCGTCACGTATTATGTTATTGTCCAGCATCTTGTAGATATCCTGTTACATCACCTTATTCATAATACCTGATATTCAGCCAGACTCATGCCGTTGCGCGAACGCTTTCCGATATTCCGGTCCAGGGCTTACCTGGACAGTTGTTCCTATGGCGCCCTGTCTGACGAAGTCAGGCAGGCTTACCTGACCTACCTGGACGACAGGGACCGCTTCGGCTCCCACTGGGAGGTCTGGGCCGGCAAGCTGGAGACCTTGAGGGCCATGCTGGCGCAACTGTTCAATGTCTCGGCAGATGAGATAGCAACCAATTCAAGCCTGAGTAACAGCCTGAATTCGCTGGCCAGCGCGTTTGATTTTTCCGGTAAACGCAACAAGGTCCTGCTCACGGATTTCGATTTCCCCACCACGGCTCAGATCTGGCGCGCCCAGGAGAAACGGGGCGCGGTCATCGGCTGCGTACCCTGCCATCCAGGTGAACTGACAATAGCGCCTGAACGGTTCGCCGAGCACATCGACGAAACCACGCTGGTCGTGTCTGTTCCCGAAATCTGCTATCGCAACGGCGCGCGACTGGATATTAAACCGATCATTGACGCTGCCCATGAAAGAGGCGCCCTGGTATTCCTGGACTTCTACCAGGCTGCCGGTTCCAGGCCCATCGATCTGAAGTCCCTGGACGTAGATTTTGCCGCTGCCGGCACGTTGAAGTACCTGGTTTCATCGGCCGGGTTGACTTTTTTATACGTAAAAGAGGACCTGGTCAACGGACTCTATCCCGGCGCCAGCGGCTGGTTCAGCCAGGCGGACATAAATGCCATGGATATCTACCGGAACGACCCGGCACAAAACGCCCGCAGGTTTGAAACCGGCACACCTGCCGTTTCCAGCCTGTATGCCTCCATAGCCGGCCTGCAACTGGTTGACGAGGTGGGACTGGAAGCGATAGAACGGCACGTCAGGACACTTACCCGGGCCATCAAACGGAAGGCGCAGGAAAACGGCTTCCAACTGGCTATGCCCGTAGCGGATAACGGCCACGGACCACTGGTTACCATCAAGTCAACAGATATGTACCGGCTGGTAGCCGCGCTTGAGGAAAAAGGGGTCATTGCATCCTGTCGCGACGGCAACATCAGGGTCTCGCCGCATTTCTATAATAACCATGACGACGTGGAGATGCTGTTCGAAGCCTTGAACAGCCTGCGCAAACTCCTGGTATAGCAGCAACATTAAGAAATTAAGACAATAAGGTAATCAGCATGGAATCAGCCACCCGATCTCTCCGTGACGTACGCTACGAACCCGACGACCGCCCGCCGTTACTGCTTACGGCGGGACTGGGCCTCCAGTACGCGATGATTGCTATGGCCAGTATCGTTATAACGCCGACCGTCATGATCACCATTGCAGGAGGCAGTGATGCGTACCTGTCCTGGGCGGTATTCGCCGCCCTGTTGGTCAGCGGTTTTGCCACCGTGGTCCAGGCAATACGCATCGGCCGGGTAGGGGCCGGTTATATACTTGTCATGGGCAGCACCAGCGCATTCCTGGCCGTATCCATTACCGCGCTGGAGCAGGGTGGGCCGGGTCTGCTGGCCAGCCTGATTATCATGTCGTCGTTGGTCCAGTTCGTCCTTGCCGCCAGGATGTCCCTGCTGCGCAGGATATTTACCCCTACCGTCGCCGGCACCGTGCTTATGCTGATCCCGGTAACGATTGCCCCGGTCATCATTCGCAAGCTTTATGATGTCCCTGAAGGCGCTGCCGCCGCGACCGCACCGGTCGTAGCGGGGATCACCCTGCTTGTCATACTCGTGATTGCCTTGCGCTCGGCAGGGGTATGGCGGCTCTGGGCGCCCGTCATCGGGATAGTTTCCGGCACACTGACTGCGGGTTTTGTATTCGGCATCTACGATAGCGCCAGTGTCCTGGAGGCCTCCTGGGTAGGGTTGCCGGAGCAAGCCTTCGTGGGCTTCGATCTCAGCTTCGGGCCGGAATTCTGGGCCCTGTTACCGGCATTCGTGATGGTAACCCTGGTCGGGGCCATGGACACGCTGGGTGACAGTATTGCGATACAGCGCATCTCCTGGCGCAAGCAGCGTTCGACCGATTTCCGCTCGATCCAGGGAGCGATCGCTGCTGACGGTCTCGGCAACCTGCTGTCCGGCTTGTCCGGTACGGTCCCCAATACGACTTACGGGATGAGTATTTCCATAGCCGAACTCACGGGCGTGGCCGCACGTTCGGTAGGCGTCTGTGTCGGGGTAATCTTTATCGTGCTCGCGTTTCTACCTAAGCTGGTGGCTGCCATTATCGCGATACCGGGGCCGGTAGCCGCTGCATTTCTCGTCATAATAGTAGCGCTCATTTTCGTTTTCGGCATGGAAATTCTCCTCCACGACGGCCTGAACTACCGCAAGAGCCTGGTGGTAGGCGTTGCATTCTGGATCGGTCTGGGCTTCCAGCTTGACTGGATCTTCCCGGAATACTTCCAGGGAGCGTGGAGCGATCTACTGGCAAACGGTATGACCACGGGCGGTCTTACCGTGATTCTACTGACGCTGTTCAGCGAGGCTGCGGGAAGCCGGCGGCGGCGTATCAAGACCGGCCTGGATGCCAATTCCCATGCAAAGGTCGACGAATTCCTGTCAGGGTTTTCCGCACAGAGAAAATGGAACGAGGAGATGACCATGCGCGTGCGCGCCGTCGGAGAGGAAACCCTGAACATCCTGATGGGACACAAGGTTGACGGGGAACCGGAGCACGAACGGCGCCTGTTGCTGATAGTGCACGACGACGGCGGCGCCGCGGACCTGGAGTTCATCGCGGCCACCGACGAGACCAATCTGGAAGACCGGATGGTGGCGCTGGGTAACTGGGCGGCAGGTGGTTCCATCGAGGAGATGCCCCTGCGCCTTCTGCGCCATTATGCTGCATCCGTGCGCCACCAGCAGTATCATGATACTGACGTGGTCACGGTGCGCGTCGAGTCGTCACCCTCTGCATAATTTATCTATTCAGCAACCGGGAGAAATGCTATGAACCAACCAGCAGGATCCGGCGCCGTCCATCTTGTGGGTAGCATCGCCATGGACAACTGCGAGCAGGTGTTTCGGGAAATCAGCGCTGAACTGGGCCCATACCTTGACAAGATACCCGATGGCGAGACCGGTGAGCGGGCGCGCTGGATCTATTTCCAGAGGACCATGCTGATGGAGCATCCAGCAATGGAAATCGATCCGACGGTGCCTGAACTGGCACTACACCAATGGGACGGCAAGTTGTTGCGCTCATTGCCGCTGTTGCGTTTCAGGAAGGGGGTGAACCCGGATGAGGTCGAATTTGCAACCGGTTATGACAAGGCAGCAGAGTATTCATACGCTGTTTTCAAAAAATTGCGCAGTGAAGGCGTGATACCCGCCCATGTCCGTTTCCAGGTCTGCCTGCCCACACCCATGTCCAGTTGTTACATGTATGTCAGCCACAAAGCATACGACGAATACCAGCATGTCTACCTGAAATCATTGCTGAACGCCCTGAACAGGATACTGGACAATATCCCCCATGAAGACCTGTATATACAATACGACGTGTGCCAGGAAGTGCTGATCTTGGAGGATTACTTCCCGCATCGCTCCCAGGACTATAAGGAACAGATATTGCGCGAACTGGCCGTGCTGGGCGATGCCGTGCCGGCAGACGTGAACCTGGGTTACCACCTGTGCTACGGCACCCCTTACGATGAACACCTGGTCATGCCGAAAGATGCTGGGATACTGGTGGAACTGATGAACGGTATCATGGGCGGCATTAAGCGCAAGGTGGATTTTCTGCATATCCCCGTGCCGAAGGACCGGGCCGACCGCGACTATTTCATGCCGCTGGAGGACTTCAGGGGTGATACGAAACTGTACCTGGGATTGATACACCACGATGATGAGGACGGTGACCGGCAGCGCATCGAGGTGGCGCAGGAGTATGTCAAAGACTTCGGCGTCGGCACGGAATGTGGCTGGGGCAGGGCGGACCCGAAGCGTGTTCCCGGCCTGCTGGCAAGCCACAGAAAGGCGGCCGAGGCCCTGTAGAGACTATCCGTGCCGTAAATATATCCTCAATAACGGATACAGGGATAAAGAGACAATAATCGACGTGACGAACTCGACGGTAATAATCTCGTTGAATACGTAATGGGAAAGGATAAACGAGGCAGTAATGGTGATCACGCCGGCCCAGTTCACCTGCAGATTTCGCCCGGGCAAAGCATATTCATGTTTCAGCCAGCGCCTAACGATAAAGTAGTCAGCAATCATGATGCCGGAAAAGCTGATGGTCAGCACGCTGAGGATCACCAGGAATGATTTGAACCAGCTTATGATCTCACCGTAGAGGAAGAGTAGCGAGAGCAGGTTGGCGACGACCACGAAGACAATCCTGCCCGGCTTCCAGCCGAACAGGGCATCCATGATGTTCGTCAGGGACAACGACGAGGAATAGGTATTCAGCACCTGGGCTTTTGCATTGGCCAGTACCATCAGTATGGTGCCGAGTATGCCCCCGAAGATGATGAACGCAGCCGCGACCCGGTCGGGATTTTCGATGGCGATGGTTGTTGCATCCGCGGCCGACAACCCCGCGTTATTGACGTAATACTCGACCAGTACCGGCATTCCCGCATACATGATTACACCGCCTATGAATACCATCAATACATCCATCGCAAAGTTGCCCATAAAAGCCGCAATACCGATATCCCGGGAACTCCTGGCATAACGGCCCAGGTCGGCATCGAGCAACGCCAGGGCGCCGGCAGAGCCGGCCAGGATATTGATGCCGAATGCCAGCTTTGCCAGGTCGGTCGTGGCGCCGGTATTTACCAGGGTCTCCGTGGAGACCTGGGAATCAAAAAAGAGAACATCAAGCCAGTTCTGTTCACTTGAGAAAATAATAGCGAACAGGATGTACAACAGGACAACAAGAAAACCGATCACCATGCTGGATGAAACCTTTGTGACCAGTTTAAAACCGTAAGCGGTCAGCAGGACCCAGGCAATTGTGAAAATGCCGTAGATGATCACCTGGTTTACCAGGGTGTCTTCCAGGTTCAGGTAAAACAGGAAGCCCCGGTAGAGCAACACGTTTTCAGCGGCGATAAAACCGATCAGCATAAACGCATAAATAGCGGAGCCAATAGCGGACCCTTTAATCCCGAAGCCGTGAATCCTCGCCATTACCCCGCTGGCCAGGCCGGTCCTGAAAGCGATATGTCCGACACTCCAGCCGATGGTGCCGCCCACCAGCGCAATGATGACGCCGGACAACAACGCTATTTTCATGCCGGCAATGAACGTGATGAGCGCGCCTACATATATCTGCACAAGCGTGGTTACGATGCCGACCGTGTTCCAGGACATGGCAAGCCAGCCATGGCGTTCATTATCCGGCACCCGTTCCAGTGCATGGTCTTCAATCAGTTCCTGGATTGATTGTGTATCGCTCATGATAATAAATTGTCAGGTGTACATATCACAATCTTGTTATATTTTTTTAGTACCGCATAATAGAACAAAAAGATGAGGAACGGACAGGATTATGAGCAAGGTGATATTTGTCAATCGATGCGGCGGTCCCGACGTACTGTCATACGAGGATTACCCGGCAGGTGAGCCAGGTCCGGGTGAAGTCCTGGTGCGAAACACGGTCATCGGCGTCAATTACATCGATACCTATTACCGTTCCGGCTTGTATACGGCTGCATTGCCGCTGATACCCGGCGACCAGGCTGCCGCGGTTGTCGAGGCCGTCGGTCCCGGCGTTGACGGTTTCAACCACGGGGACCGGGTCGGCTATGCCTCGAAACCCCTTGGCGCCTACACCTCGGAGAGGGTGTTAGACGCGAACCTGCTTGTACCTCTGCCGGACGGTATTTCCGATGAAGTGGCCGGGGCAACACTGACCCGCGGCCTTACTGTCGAGTACCTGACGCATCGACTGTATGAACTGAAGGCAGGCGAGACGGTACTGGTCCATGCCGCGGCCGGCGGTACCGGCAGGATTTTGTGCCAGTGGGCTGCCAGGATCGGTGCAACCGTTATCGGTACGGTCGGCTCCGAAGACAAGCAGGACATCGCCCTGGAAAACGGCTGTTCGGAGGCGCTGCTGCACCAACAGGATTTTGTCCCTCAGGTAAAAAAACTGACGGGAGGGCAGGGGGTCGATGTCGTCTATGACTCGATCGGCAAGTCCACGTTCATGAAATCCCTGGACTGTATCAGGCCCAGGGGCATGATGGTCAGCTTCGGCAATGCGTCAGGGAAACCGGACCCCCTGGATGTCCTGGAACTTGCTAAACACGGCAGCCTGTTCCTGACCCGGCCGACGCTGTACGGCTATACGAATGTCAGGGATGATTTGTTACTGTCTGCAGGGCGATACTTCTCGGCCATCACGAACGGGTTGCTGACCGTTGAGCAAGGCGTGCCTTTTGCATTGAGAGACGCTGCAGCGGCGCACAGGCACCTGGAAAACCGCTCCATCATTGGCTCGCCGATACTGATCCCCTGATTCTTAATTCTTAATTTCTTATTCCAAATTACAGAAATGCGTTTTTATGCGGATCTTCATATCCATTCGAAGTATTCCCGCGCCACCAGCAAGGATTGCGACCTGGAACACCTGAGCTTCTGGGGGCGCAAAAAAGGCATCACTGTTATCGGTACGGGGGACTTCACCCATCCGGCCTGGTTCAGCGAAATAAGTGAAAAACTGGTTCCCGCGGAACCGGGCCTGTTCCGCCTGCGCGAAGATATTGAAAAGGAAGCCACCCAGAAATTACCTGGAAGTTGCCGGGGCATAACCCGCTTCATGCTGTCGGTAGAGATCTCCACCATCTACAAGAAGGACGGGAAGACGCGCAAAATCCACCACCTGATCTATGCGCCGACCCTGGAACAGGCGGAGTTTATCAACGGGAAGCTAGACCGCATCGGCAACATCAAGTCCGACGGGCGCCCCATCCTGGGACTGGATTCCCGCCATTTACTGGAAATCGTGCTGGAGGCAGGGGAGGGCTGTTACCTGGTGCCTGCCCATATCTGGACGCCCTGGTTTGCCGTGCTTGGGTCAAAATCCGGGTTTGACTCCATCGGTGAGTGCTATGGCGACCTGGCAGGGCATATCTTTGCCGTGGAGACCGGCCTCTCGGCCGACCCGGAAATGATACGGCTGGTCTCCGACCTGGACCGTTACCGCCTGGTCTCCAACTCGGACGCACATTCCCCGGCAAAACTGGGACGCGAAGCGTGTATCTTCACTACCGATCTTGATTATTTTTCCATGCGCCGGGCCCTGGAAACGGGTGGTGGTTACGGCGGCACCGTGGAGTTTTTCCCGGAAGAGGGCAAGTATTACCTGGACGGACACCGCAAATGCAATATCCGCCTGTCTCCTGATGAGAGTCGTGAACTGGACGGTATCTGCCCTGTATGCAACAAACCGCTGACCCTGGGTGTGATGCACCGCGTGGGGGAACTGGCCGATCGAAAGGAGCAGGCTAATACGGAAATCACCGAGCCGTTCGTTAGCCTGATCCCTTTACCGGAGGTGATTGCCGAAACACAGGGCGTCGGTCCCGGCAGCAAAACAGTCGCAAGAGAATATGACCGGGTACTGAACAAACTCGGCGCTGAACTGCCGATACTGACCGACATTCCCCTGGAGGAGATACAAAGCCATTCCAGTTCGCCGCTGTTCCCCGAGGCCATCGCCCGTATGCGAAATGGTGATGTAATACGCGAGGCCGGTTACGACGGCGAGTACGGCCGGATCAAGCTGTTCCATAAAGATGAGATGAAGTAAACTACCATTACGTCTCCGGCCAACCCGCAATTCTATAAACATGGCTATCTCCGTTGCTGACACGCCGAAACAACCGCCCGGCTTCATGGAAGACGCCACCTGCCTGCCGGCAAGAAGTTACACCAGCCGGGAACAGTTTGACCGGGAAATCGAAAGCTGTTTTCGCACAGGTTGGATCAGCATCGCTACCACTCAACAGCTTTTGTCTCCCGGTGAAATACTACCCGTCAATGCCGCCGGCGAACCATTATTAATCACCCGTGATACCCAAAACCAGGTTCACGTTTTTTATAATATCTGCCGTCACCGGGGATTAAAGCTGGTTGATGGCGAACTGCCGCAAAAATGCAGCGGACTACTCAGTTGCCCATATCACAGGTGGGGTTATGCACTCGATGGAAGGCTGATGGCAACCCCTTATTTCGATGGCAATAAAGATTCATTTCCTGGTAACACCATAAAGGAGAAATCGGGTTTACTGCCCGTTCGATTTGCCGTATGGGCTGACATAATATTTGTGAATTTGTCGGGCAAAGCACAACCTTTCAAGGAATTCATCGCCCCGTTACAACAACGCTGGCAATATTTTGATCTGTCCTTGCTTCGACTTGCTTATTCGAACAGATACACGGTCTCATCAAACTGGAAGCTTGCCTGTGAAAATTTTCTGGATACGTACCATGTGCCCTGGGTGCACGAACGTCTCGGCAACCCTGATGAAATGTATTCCGGCCTGGAATTTACCTACCTGAGCGATGATATCTTTGGATTTATCAAGCCTGATTTTGATCGCAGGCGGGATCAGGCGGAATTTGTACCAACCCTGTTTCCCGGCATCGAAACGCGTTTCGAATATGCACTCGACCTTATTTTCATTTTCCCGAATACACTCCTCATGATTACGCCGAGCTGGCTCCAGCTCATCAGCCTGGCGCCACAACGCCCGGCGCTGACACATGAACTGCTTGCCGGATACCTGGTAGGAGACGGCATGATGTCAGATCCCCTGGAAGAATATCGTGCCGGCTTTGCCGAACTGCTTAATGAAATCAACACGCAGGACGTTGTTATCCTTGAGAAATTGCAGGCCGGGCGAAAAACAGCGGCAGCAGATCATGGTCAGTACGCGCCTTACTGGGATCAACTCAGCGAACGATTGGCACAGCGTATCCTGCGTGCGGTTAAAGCATAGAACGCCGGTCAGGATGGTCGGTTCAGGGCCCGGCGCGAAGAAAGGAGAGTGCACGGAAGGCAGAACTTCATGAGCCAAAGGAAAAGCTCATCATCGGGTAATCCATTCCACCGCCATTTCTTCCCCGATAAACTCGGCAAACGGAATTATATTCTTATGCACGGAAGCCTGCTCTAACGCTTGCATGTATTGCTCGCGGCGTGATCTGTCAGATCGAATAATTGTCCAGGGATAACCACCTGATACCAGCATAACGTTCATAAGAAAACGAGCAATCCGGCCATTGCCGTCCATGTATGGGTGAATAAAAACAAAGAAGAAATGCCCCAGTATTGCACTGGCAAGGGGTGACGGTTCATTGATCAAGCACTCAAAGTAAGCATCCAGGGCATCAAGCAAGGCATCTTTCGGTAAAGGAACATGGGCTGAGTCACGGATGTAGACTTGAGCGTTTCTATAACCCGCCAGTTCAACAGGTTTAATGATGCCCGCCTGAACGCCAGGCGAAAATAACGCCTGGTACCAGTCTGGTAAATCCTGTTTTACGGTTGCCCCGGCGTGTCCGCCATCGAATACTTTTTGCACGCTCTCACAGACAACCCTGAATGCGTCAAAATAGCCTTTTGTTGCCATTGCATTACGTTGCTCTGCGTCGGATTGAACAGCGTCAGGATTCCATCCGCCGGTGCGAACGCGCTCAATCAATTCCGGTGTAACTTCATAGCCTTCAATGGATAAAGAGTGGTAGGCATCATGTTGATATAACTCTTCGATTTCCTTCATGGAAGCAATCGAACCTGTCGTCAATCGGGAAGGTCCCGGAAACCGGTTAATTACGGGTTCCCGCATGGCCTGCCATTGTGCGCGGATGCGAGCCGCATAAGGTGAGGTAATACGTACCGCCGTCTTTCCAAAAACCGGCTGATTTGCTGCGAAAGGATTCTCAGGTCTTACCTGGTGTCCGGCATTGATCATGCTGCTTTCTATAAATCGTGCTGCGTCAGTATCGCCTAAGAAACGGTAGGCCCCAATCAGCCGGCCGGCAATGCTGGTGTGTCCACCCCTGAGTAATACCCTGACCAGGTCTGCCGGCTCAACCATGCGAAGCGCAATTTCCGCCTTGACGGGTTCATGGCTGAACAGGGCAGGGGAGCTCCGGCATAAGGCGGGCGCTACAGGTAATGTCTGTATTCCAAGTCGGGTTTCCCTGTCGTTGGGCAACTCTGCCGTTTCATACATGAACAGAGAGGTCTGGTGTAACAGCTCAAGTTGGTTACTGCCGCCTTTCCCGGTCATCACAACCAATTGGGATGGCACCGCATTCTGGTCCAGGTGAAAATCAAGAGAAGATTCCGCCGCCAGGCAATAATCGGCGCCAAATCGTTTGTTCAAGTATTGGCTTATGAAGTCCCGGTACGAGGCATACCAGTGTGTCGTCTTTCCTTGATCACCGGGATGACCAAGGATATACCAACCCCGGATGACCTGCGTCAACCAGCCCGCTTTGAGCAGGCGTTCCCGGTGAGAGCGTGACAGATCCCCGGATTGTACGATATTATCCTGTGCCGCTTGTCTGGCCTGCTCCAGAGAATTTGCCAATAAAGTTTCAAATCTGGCCATTGCAGCGTTACCCGTATTTGTTGTTGCAATATCACAATGTTTTAATGTTGTTATATTACTATGTTTTGCTGCTTTTGCAATAGAATAAGGCAGAGGCAGCCAAAAAGCAGGCTGAATTAACCCAGTTATTTGTCGGCTTTACCCAGTAACTCCAGGGCGCTGGTCGTCATCACCTCAACGCCGGTCAGGATGGTCGGTTCAGGGTCCGGGGCGAAGAAAGGGGAGTGCAGGGAGGGCAGGACTTCACCTTTTTCCCTGGCCGCTGCATATTTATCGGCATATACGCCGCCGATAAACAGGAACAGGCTGGGTATTTTAGGTTCAACGCGCCCGTACCGGGAGAAATCTTCACCGCCCATGACCGGCTCACCGGGGATTATCGGCACATCTTTCAGTTTTGCCTGTATCACGTTAACTATGCGATCAGCCAGTTCAGGGTTGTTATACGTGGAAGGGGTGGATTCGTCCGCAATTATAACGTCGGGCAGTTTGTCGTCCGGCAGTCCCATGGCAATGGCCTGGCCCCTGGCTATTCTTTTAATACCATCGAGCAGTTTGGCACGCGTTTCATCCGTATATGAACGTACAGTCAGTTGCAGTTTCACTTCATCGGGAATGATGTTGTGTTTGGTCCCTCCGTGTATGGAACCAACCGTGACGACACCGGCATCTATGGGTTTAATCTCGCGCGAAACAAGGGTTTGCAGGGCATTGATGATCTGGGCCGAGAGCACGACAGGGTCTTTCGTCCGTTGTGGGTAGGCGCCGTGACCTCCAACGCCATATACCGTGATATCCACGGAATCAACGCTGGCCATCACATAACCCTTTGTATGGATCACTGTCCCGGCCGGTAGGGATGCGCTCACATGCATGCCCAGGTTGTAATCGGGTCGCGGGAAACGTTCGAACAGGCCGTCTTTCAGCATCGCACGGGCGCCGGCGCCGCGCTCTTCGGCAGGTTGTGCAATCATGACCAGGGTACCTTGCCACTCGTCAGTCATGGCCGTGAGACGCCTGGCAGTACCGGTAAAAACGGTCATGTTCACGTCATGGGCACAGGCATGCATGACACTGACTGTATTTCCGTGCTCGTCTACGGTGGTTGCAGTACTTGCATAGGGTTTTCCTGTTTTCTCAAGGATGGGCAGGGCATCCATGTCCGTTCTCAGCAGTACAGTAGGACCTTCACCGTTTATCAATACGCCGACGACACCATAACCGCCGACCTTTTCGGTGACCGTAAACCCAAGGCTGCGGAGTTCGTTCGCCATCCGTACACTGGTATTCTCTTCCTGGAAAGAAATCTCAGGATTCATGTGCAGGTGTGTATAAAGGGATTCAAGATAAGGATAATCATCATGTATCGCCGTTTTAAGCGTAGAATCTGCAGATACATTGAATGCCAGTTGCACAAGGATAACGAGGAGCAGGGAATAATTTTGCATGGGCTTGGATAGAAATTAATTTTTTGACGTTTGTAATTATATTAAACTCAGGGTATCAAGCGAATAGAAGATATCAAATTTTTTAACCGGGTTCATCGAGACACGGGAGATAAATCATGGCTTTGGATACAATAACTGAACCACAGGAATTACGCGAGCACTTTGGCGAACCGTTGCACATAGCCGTTGCAGTAGAAAAGCCACGGCTTGACAAGCATCATCGACACTTTATAGAACATTCTCCGTTCATATGTTTAGCCAGCACCGGGGCCGCTGGTCAACCGGCCGTATCGCCCAAAGGGGATGCTCCGGGCTTTGTTAAAGTTCTTGATGAGAAAACACTGCTAATTCCAGACAGGCCCGGGAATAATAAAGTTGAGGGGTTCGGAAATATAGTGGAAAACCCCAAGGTTTCCCTGATATTTTTTATTCCTGGCGTTATGGAAACATTACGTGTCCATGGCGAAGCCGAGATAGTGCTGGACACAGATCTCCTCAAACTGGGCAAGGTTGGATCCAAATTGCCTGCAACAGCCACTCTCATAAAAGTTACCAAGGCATACATGCATTGCGGCAAGGCTTTGATACGCTCAAAACTCTGGGACCCCGACCAGCACATCGCAAAAGGTGTGATAGCGCCATTCGGCCAGGTTATCAAGGATCAGTCAGGTGTACCCAAGTCAAGGGAAGAAGTACAGGGAATAGTGGACCAGGAATACCAGGACAACCTTTACTGAAACTGATTCGGCTCTTCACGTAAGACGCCGGAACCGCTGGTTTTAATCAGGTATTTATTTCAGAACTTCAGGTTTCTGGTTAAGCATCTTTGTCATACCCCCACATTATGCGCATAATATATATTATGTTAAATAGCCTTTGTCTATTTAACATAACATACTCTTTTTGATTGAACGTGGATTAAACCTTAGTAAGCTAAGACACTATTCCGGATTTTTCCTGAAGACAATCTCTCCGTTCTGCATCACCAGGCTCGGGTTTACCAGCGCTTCCAGGCTTTCTAGGGGGTCTGAATGGAGCAGTATCACATCCCCCCATTTTCCCACTTCAATGCTGCCGGCCTCCCCGCCAAGTCCCATCGTTTCCGCGCCGATCAAGGTAGCCCCCTGGATGATTTCCATGTGTGTCAATCCGCCTAATGTGAAGCCCTCCAGTTCCTGCAAATAGATCTTGTCAATGGTCGGAAGGTCTTTTGCATTGGAATCCGTACCGACGGCAAACTTCACCCCCAGTTCATGCATTCTCCTGAACCGCTCAACCATGCCTTCATAGGTATGGCCCAGGTGCTTCTCCAGGTAGGCGGAATCATACGTGTACTGCCCATCCAGTTCACGCAGGTGGTAGCCGATGGTCGGCACCAGGTTGATATTTTTCTTCACCATGTCCTGGTATACGGCGTCATCACCGAACGGATAAAGGTGCTCCATACTGTCGACACCGGCATCGACGGCGATCCGTCCGGAGGTATGGTACGGGTCCTGGGCGCCGCCCAGGTGCGCAGTGAGGCGCAGCTTCCATAAATGTGCTTCCTCAACCGCGGCGCTGAGTTCCTCCAGTGTATACGGGGTCGTCGTCTTGATCAGATCAGCGCCCAGTTTCGCCGCCTCGCGCACGCGCTTGCGGAATTCCCAGGGGCCGTCGGCTTCCACCGCCCAGATCGGTGGTATCAGCGGTTGAAACTCCGTGGCGTGTCCCCCTGTGGTAGTAATCAACGGACCCGACACGTGCAGCCTTGCGCCGCCTATAAGCCCGTCCCGCTGCGCCCGCTTGAGCGAATAACCGACATGGTAGCGGGACGCCACGTCCCGTACCACCGTGACGCCTATTTCCTGGTAGCGCTCCAGGAAGCGTTCAGAACGCAGGGCGTTGATAACATCGTCTTCCAGGTCCCGGGCGCCGGCCAGTTTGAAGGTAATGTGCGCATGCAGGTCGTACAGACCAGGCAGTACCCATTTCCCCCCGGCATTGATTTCCCGTGCATCTTCCGGCACAGAGTCGGGGTTGCCCAGGGAAACTATGTTTCCTTCATTGATGAGAATGCCGGGATTGGGGCTCGGCTCGGCCCCGGTTCCATCAATCAAAGTACCGCCCGTTATCCAATAAGGTTCTGCAAACGCGTTACAGCAAAACAGCAACAAAGCTGTTTTTCCGGCTGTCAGGAGTAACTTCTGGAAAAACTGGAAATTCATTATCAAATCCTCCCGTAGTCAGGCATCAGTAGCCGGCTTACTTTGGCCGGTTGTTATATATAAGATTTATTGTCAGTTTGCCGGATATGAACCGTATACGACCTTCCCCGCCAGCACGGTTGCATCGACTTCAATGTCCTTTATATCCTCGGCCGGCACGGTAAGGATATCGTCCGACAACACCACAAAATCCGCATACTTGCCCGGCTCGATTGACCCTTTGACATCTTCCTCAAAGCTGGTGTAGGCCGAATCCAGCGTAATGCCGCGTATGGCCTCTTCCCGGGTCAGTCCCTGGTCCGCACCCAGTACCCCGCCCCAGCCTGTTCCTCTGGTGACTGCGACGTAAATCTGCATTATCGGTTTT
The DNA here is from genome assembly GCA_965208655.1 of Gammaproteobacteria bacterium. Classification (GTDB taxonomy): domain Bacteria; phylum Pseudomonadota; class Gammaproteobacteria; order Eutrophobiales; family Eutrophobiaceae; genus JAAXHV01. The sequence continues at coordinate 1,088,725 of CBDBPJ010000001.1, read as the reverse complement.
GAACGGGAAGACACCGGCTTGTCCGCGCCCAGTGAAAGTTTTATGCCGTTGTCCAGCCAGTCCCTCAGACGATAGGATTGATGCGCCAGATCCTCACCCCAGTGCTCTATGAATTTGTCGCCGATGATATACAGATGCCTGGGTTGGGGCAGCACAATCAGCCCGAGCTTTTTGACGCGATCGTAGTGATCCGGCTGTAACAGGATGCCATGGTCGACAATCCAGCGGCGGTCGACAATGTCGATGTGGTCGTTTACATACTCATAGGCATCCAGAAGCTGGTCGATGGAGGCGCCGCCGACGGCATGGGGGCCCGGACGCCATCCGTGCCGTGCGGCTGCCAACACAAACCTGTTCAGTTGATCCTGTTCAACGAGGCGCAGTCCGTAGTAGCCGGGCCGGCCCAGGTACTCCGTGCGGATCTGGGCTGATTCCTCGGCGCCGTCCAGCATCATTTCCGCCAGGCCGTCAGTTCTGAACATGCCGTCTCCCCACCTCTCATTCGGGTCGCCCAGGGTTTCAAACAGGGCGTCGATCTCATCTGCCGGTGTATTGGGATCGACGTCGTAACACCAGTCAATCCTGACGGTCAGTTCCCCGTCTTCATACAGTTCGCGCAGCATATCGACAAGTTCCTGGCTGCCGCCGGGTTCTCTCAGGCTCGTCATGCCCCAACTGTTCACGCGCCTGATTGCCTGGCGGATACCGTCCAACTGCACTTCCCTGTCCGGTGTCTGAAAATGATCCAGAAACGGGTACATGGCATTGCGCACAAGAAAACCGGTCGGTTCTCCCTCATCATCCTTCCATATCTCTCCACCAGGCGGGTTTTCGCTGTCCCTGTCGTAGCCTACCCGTTCCAGTGCCATGCTGTTGGCTATGACATAATGGCCGCCTTTCAGCGTCACCGGGTTGTCGGGTGAGACCTCGTCAAGGTCATGCCGATTGGGCAGGCGCCCATCCTCCAGCATGAACTGCCACCAGCCGCCTTCGCTGAAAATCCATTCGCCTTTTTCCGTGACCGCGACGCGTTCGGCAACCGCCTGCTTGATATCGTCGATCGAGGTTACTTCGGTCAGGTCTATCATGGTGGGCAGGTTGATCCCCATGGTGGTCATGTGGCTGTGGGTATCGTTGAACCCGGGAAGGACCGTCTTGCCTCCAAGGTCAACCATCATCGTACCCGGACCCGCACTCTCAAGGACCGAATCTTCCGTTCCTATCTGCATGAACTTCCCGTCCTTGACCGCAACGGCTTCAGCTATGGAGAAATCCTTGTCGACAGTGACGATTTTTGCATTGTGGATGATTAAATCAGCCGAGGTATCCCGTTCGGCACATCCACCGCTTATAAAGGCAAAGACAAACAGGGCAGTCAGTAAATAGTTGTGAACATGTTTCATGATTCTCTCCGGAGTCGTGTGTTACTGTTCCATTTCTGATGGACAATCGCCTGTGCTCAGTTGTAGCGCTGCAGACCGGTAATCTTACGCATCACCCGCGCCCGGAACCTGGCACTGTTGATAAGTATAGTCGGCAAACAAGACATCAGACCGTGATATTGAATTTTATCCGGCTTTTCAACCAGCAAATCCAGGTTTTCAGCGTTTCCCTGCCTGATAAACCCGGCGACTTCCCGCCCAAGAGTCGTGTTAATCGCCAGGCCCCTGCCATTGCAGGCCTGAATGGCAAACAGTCCGTCAGAGAGTTCAACGAACCTGGGCAGTACTGAACGCCCTATCCATGGCGTGCCCTTCCACAGATAACGGATCCGGGCCGAAGCTAGCATGGGTGAAAATGTCCTTAACCGTTCCTCGATGAAACGGGCAATACGGTTTTTCGCATTATTGAACATAAATGCCGGGCAGGCTGTAATCAACCGGCCATCCCTGTCGTAACGGATCGAGAATATGTCAGGACTTACATCGGTCATCGCATGGTTTTCCGGCAGGATAACCTCCCTGATTTTCGCATCCAGCGGTTCGGTTGCCATTTGAAATACCTTGAAGGGCAAAACGGTGCGCGCGAGGTCTGCAGACAGGCTACGGTTGCCGCCCCCCGCGCATAACACGACTTGATTTGCATTAACCCTGAATTTATCCGATTCAAGACACCATCCCGCGCCGTTTTTTCGTACTTTTGTCACCGGGCTGTCAATAAATACCCGGGCGCCCTCCCCCGTTGCGGCACGCGCCAGCTCCCGCACATAAGCAAGCGGGTTGATTGCACCCCCTGCCGGGTCCAGCAGTGCCCCCTGGTAGGCATCCAGTCCGGTGAGGCGGCATATTTTCTCCTTGCCGATGGTCTCAATCCCGAAACCCAGGGAACGCCACTCTGACGCTGTCCTGGTAATCCGTTCGACCTCCTGTGCAGTTCTGGCAGGCGCCAGGAAGCCTGTTTGTTGTGGGGCGCACGCGAGTCCCAGCTTATGGACCAGGGAAAAAACATACTTCCCGGACTTACCGACCATGTTCACAAGCCGTCTGCCCCGGGCATCGCCATAGCGCTCAAATATTTCGTACGGGCTGTGACGGACCGGCAGGGATACTATGATGCCGGCACTTTTACCCGCAGCATCGCTGCCCGGTGTTGCCGCTTCCAGCACAACCGGGGCATCTCCTGCTTCGGCCAGATGGTAAGCCAGCGAAATCCCGGCAACGCCCCCGCCTACGATTGCGATTCCCGCATCGTGGCTTCCCTTTAATCCGGCAAAGCCCGTTGCATTGGGCGTCACCTGGCTCCAGAGCGTATTCTCTTCCACCTCGACTGCGCACATGCCTGGATATGCTCAGTCCACAGGCTCTATGGACAATCTACATGCGCCGTTGTTACGGATCTCACCTATACAGGACTGTGCATGGGCAAGATCTTCCGGGACAATCTCGGCACAGATATTCGCCATCAACCAGCCAAACGGGAAAAACAGGCGCCCCCCATCCCCGTAAAATATACCCAGGTCAAAAAATGCGCCCGGAGGCAATCCTTTTATGCTTCCCGGTCTGGCATAAGCCAGGACAATCTCCCCTGCCTGGGGGTAGGAAGTGGCATTTTCCAGTGGGATGTCTGTCTGGGCGAACTGCCCCGGCAATACCGAAGCGGGTAACGGGCAGGATAGTTCCGGTCCTGTCCACATGGCGTGGATGGCGTCATGCGTGGGCCGGGTCTGCGCCAGTCGCCATAAAAATTCGGCTGAATGTGGAGCTTTGTCGTCGAGTAGAACACACCTCGCCGATAGTCCGGACCGGGGCTCGGTAAACCTGATGATGCGATTCACTTGATAAAATCGCGTATCACCCTTCCGTCCGCAACGACCAGTTTTACATCCTGGAGGTTTTGTATGTCTTCCAGGGGGTTGCTGCCGACCACGAGAATGTCCGCCAGCTTGCCTGCCTCCAGTGTGCCGAGCTTGTCTTCCATTTTCAGTATCTGTGCACCGACACGCGTGGCTGAGGCAAATACATCCTCATCGGACAGGCCCGCATCTTTCAACAGGCCAAGTTCTACATAATAATCCTGGGGATAGCGTACGTCATTTTCGAACGGGACATCCGAACCGACCCCGATACGGATTCCAGCCTCGTGCGCGAGCCTGACCATCTCAAGATGTTGTGCATGAACGACGGGAAAACGGCGAGCAAACGTGTAGAAAAAACCACCGGAGGGTATTCCCGCCGAGGGATAGCCCGTTTTCTCCACGTTGTAGAATGCGGTCAGTGTCGGCACAAAGTCCGTCTTGTTGCGGGCCATGACTGCGATAATATGCTCGTCCATCCCCAGAGGATGCTCGATCGAGTCGACACCTGCTTCGGACGCCCACTCGGTATATTTGCCGAATGAGTCAACAGTAACAGGAATACCCTGCATGTGAGCTTCGTCCACTGCGGCATTGACCTCCTCCCGGGTATAGGGCGAGGTAAGCTTGATCCAGTCCGCCTGCTTGCGAATCTGTTCCCGTACCGCCAACCTCCAGTCCCAGGGCCCGGTCGCGACACGCACCCGGCTGGAAGTCGCCGTGCTTTTCGGCTTGCCTGTAGCAGTTGACGAAATCTCATCCGCATGCCCGCCTCTCGCAGCAATGAGATTACCGCTCCATAACACGCGCGGCCCGTCGACCATGCGCCGTTCGACGGCCTCCTTGATCCGTAATGCAACGTCATTGGAGGTGCCCACGTCCCGGACCGTGGTAACTCCGGCGTCAGCCAGTTGGCCCAGCAGCAGGACCCCGCGAATGGCCGAGGCCGCATCCGAGTTGCGATAGCGGGTAAAATCCATGCCGCGTTGCTGGGTGAAGTGAACATGCAGGTCAATCAATCCCGGCACGATATATAAACCTGACGTGTCGATAACCTGCCCCTCTTCCGTCGAAACCTCGGCCCCGGCCGCATTTCCGGCATAAAATATCCGGTCTCCGCGCAGCGCCACCAATGCGTCGGTTATGGGAGCCGTACCGGTGCCGTTAATCAGGGTCCCCCCCTGTAATAAGAGCAACGGGTCTGCAGAGTAATCATGGGGTGGGACCGGCACCTTCCGGGTATCATCCGTAGTCGTGAAAGTGGTGGTTTCTGCCGCACTGATACCTGGTGCGCTAAACAATAGAATGCATGTGATAGCTGAAAAAATGTTTCTCATGGTGACCATTTGATTGTGTCTCCTCGTCGTGCCTGCGCAAGCAGGAATGGAGCAGGAGCCGCGCACCCCGCCTGAACAGGATGCGCGACTACTATGTTGCTTAATGACTGTAGCTGATGCTTACCCCGAATATCCGCGGTGGACCGTAGTGAAGACGGCCCGGCAGAAAGCCTGAAGCAGGCCCGAAAATCTCACTGAAGTACTCCTCGTCCGACAGGTTACGGCCCCAGCCCGCCAGTTCCCAGTGCCCGTCATCGGACCGGAGACCTATTCGGGCATTCAGCAGCGTATAGGAATTCTGCACGGCACCGGGGTGATTCGGCAGGATAAACTGGTTTGAATCGGTATAGCTGTAATCGAACTGGGCAAAAGGCCGGAACCCGCCTATTCCCTGTGACGCCGTGTAGCTGACCAGGCCGTTTATCGTGAAATCAGGCGCATGGGCAGGGGTCTGGTCTTCATAATCCCCGTTTTGAATTTCCGCATCCATCAGGCTAACGCCGGTATAGACCAGCAGTTCAGGGGTAAGCTGCCAGGTGAGCTCCGCCTCGGCGCCGTAGATTTCAACGTCACCTGCAGTGCCCAACGTAATCACCCTGACATTCTGTCCCGAAACGGGGTCGATCCTGTCGAGTGCCGCGCGCGCCTGCATGTCATTCCAGTCGTAGTAATAGCCCGCGGCGTTGAAGCGTACGTTGCCGTCAAGCAGCGTGGACTTGAAGCCGGCTTCGTACGCCAGTAATTCCTCGGACTGAAACGGCAAAAGCTGGTTGCGGCTGAAGGCAATCGAAGCCGGGAACCCGCCGCTCTTGAACCCGCGGTTGAAACTGGCATAAAACAGCAGGTTGTCGTTCGGCGTGAACTCCAGCGCCACCCTGCCGCCGACCTCCTCGGTATTCAGCTTCGGATGCGTGAACAAAGGAAGCGGTACCGGGCCACTGCCGGTAATCTTGCCGCTGAAGGAAAACTCGCGATCTTCATCGGTATAGCGAATGCCCAGCGACAGTTTGAACATATCATGCATACGCCAGTCAACCTGGGCAAATGCGGAGATGCCTTCCGTCTCCTGGTCTGATCCGCTTTCAAAAAAACCGGAGAATGAGGCATGGTCGCGAAAATCGGTATCCGAGAAGAAGTCATTATCATCTTTACTGTAGAACCCGCCGACGATCCAGTCTATCGGCCCCCAGCTGTCATCGGAGGCAAAGCGTATTTCCTGGGTAAAACTGGTAATATCTTCCCAGTTCCTGATTTCATGTATATACGCAGGCGAACCGCCCTGGTCCAGGGGCTGGTACCGGTCAAATTCCCGGTAACCGGTGATGGAGGTGGCGGTAAACCGGTCGAAATCAATGTTGACAGTCGCTGAAATTCCCCAGGATTCGGCATCTACCTGGTTGCCGGTGGAGAACTCGCCCAGTACCGTGCGTATATCCGGGTTGCGATCCTGGATTATCTCTCGTTCTGGCGTCAAAGCCATCCCGCCCGTGCGGTCGCGTATCTGCGCGAACGAGGCGCATTCCACCTCATTGCGTATGCCTTCGGTTGCATAGGAACAGAAACCGTTACCGTCTGCCCTCAGGTTGCCCGCATGTTTGAATGCCATTACCTCGGATTTATCCTCTGAATAATCACCGCTGATTAGGATGTCAAATTGCTCGGTGGGTTCCCACAGTATCGATCCGCGATAGGCCTTCCTGTCAATCTCCCCGTTATCGGGATCCACCCCTGGACCGAACGGCACTTCCGGTATTGTCTCCAGGGTCTGCCAGCCATGCTGCGATACGTTGATGTTTGCGGCAACCCGCGCCGACAAGGTATCGCCCAAAGGACCGCCGACACCCAGTTCCAACTCCGTCCTGTCATATTCCGCGTAATCGAAGCGCGCCTGCAGGTCGAATTCCTTGGTGGGTTTACGCGGCACGACCTTTATCGCGCCGCCCGTGGTATTGCGGCCATACAGGGTACCTTGCGGTCCCTTCAGTACCTCGACCCGGTCCACATCGAACATCTGGAAGCCCAGCATGACGTGCGACGGCAGGGCGATTTCATCCAGGTAGATCATGACCGCCGGATTCTGCTTGCTGGTGACGTCATTCATCCCCACCCCGCGAATGGTGAACACCGAATCGCCCTCGTAGGAGGAACTGGCGTTAACCGTCAACCCGGGCGTGAATTGCGCCAGGTCCCGGGGTTGGGCAACACCGAGGTCCTGCAACGTATCACCTGTGAATGCCGTTATCGAAATAGAGACGTCCTGGGCATTCTGCTCACGCTTTTGCGCCGTGACGATAATTTCCTCAATCTGGGCGGAAACAGGTGCAGAAAATAAGGTAATACATGAAATAAATATTGTAATAGACTGAAAAGAAACGGGAAACCGGCCAATCGAGTAATTCATCATCATACCCCCCTTGGTAAGTGAGCACTGCGCCTGTTACAGGATATTGATTATGCGTAAAATTGTCAATAATCGACAGTGTTGTTATTTCACAACTTATGCCAACCCTGCTCTGCCTCTTCCAGGCTGCCCCGGTAATATTTCAGTCCTGGATACAGGATGAGCGCCGACAGCGGCGCCGATATTGCAACCACGGTTGCCAGGGAATGGCCGACCAGGGCCGGATCTTCGTATACATAGTCGGTCAGCAGGGCGACGAAGGTCGGACCTATACCAAGTCCTATGAGGTTGACAGTCAAAAAATACAGCGCCGTGACCTGGGCCCGCATCTGGTTAGGTGTGACCAGTTGTATCGCGGCAGGAGAGATGCCGTGCGGCAGGGCCCAGAGAAAGGTAAACGGCGCCATCAGCGCCACCGCGAGCCAGATATTGTCGACCAGGAAAGCGGCAGCGCCGAACGGAGTGCAGCAGAGAGCCCCAATCACGATAACTCTCAGGTTAGCGTCCGTATAACCACGCCGGCGCAATGCATCCGCGATCCATCCCGCTCCGACCACGCCGGAAGTACCGAAAATCAGCAACGTGCTTCCGTAGATGAGTCCGACCTCTCCCGGCATCCAGCCGTACTTGCGTATGAAAAATACCGGGGCCCAGGACAGGATCGCATGGGCCAGCATCACGAACAGCGAAGCTCCGACAAAATGATGCCCATAGGTGCCCCGGTTTTTGCGCAAAAATGCAATGATTTCCCTGATTGGAATGCTCTTGGGAACTGCGCCCGGTTGATCTCCGAGCAGTCCCCTGCGTGCCGGTTCGCGCAGGGACAGCACCAGCAGCGCGAGTAAAATGCCGGGTAAGCCAACGGCGATGAATGCCATCTGCCAGGCGCGAATCTGTCCGAAAACCGGGATAGCAACAACGTCCAGTCTGGTGACAAAATCAACTACGTAACCGCCGATAATATATGCCAGCCCGGCGCCAAGAAAGCTGCCCCCGGAAAATACTGCAATGGCCCGGGTAACCTTCCCGGGCGGAAAGTAATCAGTAAACAGCGAAAAAGCGGGCGGCGACAGCGCGGCCTCCCCTATTCCCACCCCGATGCGCGCGACAAACAACTGCCCGAAAGATTTTGCCAGTCCGCACAGCGCGGTCATCAGGCTCCAGAGAAACACGCCGGCGGCAATGATGGCGCGCCGGTTTGAAACGTCTGCAAGACGGGCAATGGGGATGCCCATCAGGGTGTAGAACAGGGCGAAGGCAATCCCCTGCAGGAGCGATATCTGTGTGTCGGTAAGCTGCAGGTCTTGCTGGATAGGTTCGACCAGCAGGTTGATAATCTGCCGGTCGACGAAGGAAAAGATATAAGCAACCGTCAAAACACCGACGACGTACCAGGCGTAGATCTGGTTTGGGTAGTCTTCTTGCCTGTTGATCATGGACATCGGGCCGGTTCGGGCAGGAACTGGTCAAGGCAGGAGAAGGATTCGACTTTGCGGTGGCCGCGATAGCGTGCTAGGCAACGCCGTAAGGTATGCATGGGCAGATGGGCCATGACTTGAGAGAAGACGAAATTGCCGGCATACGACTATTACATCACTCAGGGTTTAAGATGTCTGTCGAAAAATTTTACTATCTTTCCGAAAGCAAAGCGGGTCTGTTTAATACTGTCGTTTGCAATGGCATGATTCGCCCCAGGCAAGGTCACCAGTTCAAAAGGCTGATTTTCAGCGATCAGGTTTTCCGCGAGCGCGATGGTGTCCGAATAGAGTACGACAGTATCACGGGTACCATGAATCAGCATCAGTGGATCCTGAAGCCCGGAAGACTGGTACAAAGCTGACTGTCTTTCGTATCGTCCCGGGTAGTCATTTCCATGGGGTTCGCCCATCACCCACATCTGCTCAGGGTAGGCATGCCAGACATTGGTAGCAGGTGCGACGGCGATACCGGCGGCGTATACCCCCGGTTTCTTGAACAGCGACATGGTTGTCATCAGGCCGCCATAACTCAATCCCCATATTCCTACACGTTCCGGGTCAACAAAACCCTGTGCCACCAGGTGACGAACACCACTCTCAATATCATCCACCTCAATGCTGCCATACTCTTTCAGGGCCTCCCGGAAGGCGCGTCCGTGACCCCAACTGCCCCGTACGTTGACGTTGAAGACCAGATGACCCCGGGCAACCAGCAACTGGTCAAGGCCCCAGGTCGGATGCGGTGCATTACCGCCCGAATTCTGACTCCCTCCCCATTGGTTACGCACGGTATCGCGATAGGCCGAGCCGACTACCAGTGGATATTGCTGCGTCGGGTTGAAATCAGCTGGCAGGTACAGGCGACCGACCAGGGGTACGCCATCGATGTGACTGGTAAATTTTACGTATTTTACTTCTGCCCACGCGTAGGACGTAAAATGTGGTGACGGCGAATGTGTAATCTTTGCCGGCTGACTTTTGTTGATGGTCCGGGCAAGGTATAGATCCGCTGGAGTATGGTCGTCCGAGAAACGGTAAGCAACCTGGGTGAAATTCCGGGAATATACCGGTTCGTAAGTACCCGGTGCCTTGCTGATACGAGTGACCGCAGCCCCGGGCGCAACGGCGACACGATATAGCTGGCGATCGGCGACATGCTCACGGTTGGCGATGAAATAGATTTGTTGATGATTACTATCGACGATAAAGTCGGCCACTTCCCATTTGCCGCTGGTGAGCGCAACAAGCGCACCACCGGCTTGTGGTTGGTGATATAGATGATAATAACCGTCGCGATCCGAAAGAATAACCAGACCCTGGTCATCGGGCGCCCAGGCGGCAGACCAGCCGGTGTGATTACGGTTACTGTCGTGCGCACTGTAATGGACCTGGCGGTTGCCTGATGCCACGTCATACACAAAAATGTTGCGTTCCCTGATAAGGAAATCAGTGTTGTCAACAAACAGGGATGCACTGTCAGCGGACCAGCCATAGCCCCAGATCTTGTCTCTGGGGTTTTCTGCGTCGAGCCAGCGTATTTGACCATTCGAAACTGCTGTTACACCTACCCTGCGTGCAGGCGCCTGGTCACCGGGAAAGGCGCGTGTCACCCGGTGCACCTGGGCTTTTCTGTCCTGGTGATAATAAACCTCTAATTCGCGCACATCGCGATTGTCGATTTCAACGAAGGCCAGAAGTTTACTATCGGGAGACCAACGATAACTCTCAATAAACACCCTTTCATGTACTGTGCTTGTCAGACGCCGGGATTTCGCCTTTCGATCACCAAGGTTGCGTATCCAGAGTTGTCCATCAACCAGGTAGGCAAGAAGCTGTTGATCCGGAGAGAGGGATAGCTGGCTGATGCCCGATGCATGTTCCTGCAGCATAACCGGTCGAGTGTTACTCGCGGCCAGGTAAAGGCGTCCATCCCCGGCAAAAATTATTCGTCCATCGGCAAGACAGCTGGCTTCATTGATGACAGACTTGCCGGCCTCAGCGGGCATTGCAGGAACAACGGGTTGTTTACTGCCGGTCGCTGTTGAGTAAAGCCAGATTGAGGGGGTTGCCTCACCTTTTTCATTCCACAGGAAGGCAATGTGCTGATTATCGCCGCACCAGTGAAACTGCTCAGGGGGGCCTCCCAATAATGGTGGGTCGCTATACAGGCGCTCCAGCGACCATGCAGTTTCACCATTTTCTGCTGCCGTCGGGCCAATGTAACAGCTACATAGCACGGCCAGCACACTGACAAGTAGCGGCTTAGAAGCTGTAGGAAACACTTGCACCGTAAGTTTGGGGTGAACCGTAGAGGATACCTGCCGGTAGAAACGTGGAAGCAGCGCCAAAAGCCTCAGTCCGGTATGTCTTGTCACCGATATTCCGCATCCAGAATGACACCTCCCAATTTTGATCCGGGAGTTTCGCGCCAACTGATGCATTGGCAAGCCAGTACGAATAACCCGAAGATCCCGGGTGATTTGGCAACTGGAATTCCACATCGTCCGTAAAGCTGAAGTCTAATTGAGCGAAAGGCAGAAACGGTCCGTAAGTTTTTTCTGAATCATAGCGCAGCATACCATTCAGAGAAATTTCCGGTGTGCGGGTGGTGGTGTCTCCTTCGTAGGTACCGGCTACTATATCAGAGTCAACGTAATTGGCGCCAAGGTAAAATGAGAGTTCAGCAGTGGGCGACCATACCAGTTCAGCCTCCACACCATAAATCTCAACATCACCGGCATTGCCCAGTATGATCAGGCGAATCTCGTTTACGTCGACCCCGGTAGAGGCCTGGAAATCCTCCCAGTCATAATAATATGCAGCTGCGTTGAATTTCAGCTTGCCGTCCAGCAACAGGGATTTGAAGCCCGCTTCGTACGCGATAATATTTTCTTCTTCAAAGGGCTGAAACTGATCCGGATCGCCAAAACTGATGGAACCGGGAAAACTCTGCCCGCGAAAGCCGGTGGCGACGCTGGCATAGACCAGCATATCCTCGTTTGGCCTGTAATTGACACCCGCTTTCCAGGTCACCTGGTCACCATCTATGGTGCCGTTGTAACCCATAACCAACGGAAGTGGGGTCCCGACCAGGTGGCCGCGTTGTTGAAAGTCTCTGGACTCCGAGGTGTATCGAATGCCCGCAACCAACTGAATCTGCTCAGTCATGTCCCATTCGACCTGGCCGAAGCCGGCGATAGATTCGGTCTGCTGTTCCGTGTTGTGGAAAAAGATGGTAGAAAAGAGATGGTGCTCGCTGAGGTCGGGCACCAGCAGGTCGTACACCTCCTCTTCCGAATAATAGGCGCCCACGACCCAATTGAAGTCACCCCATGAGTCATCTGAAGCTATCCTGAGTTCCTGGGTGACTACGTTGATGTTCTGCTTGGAACTTCCGCCTATCGTTTTGAACGGCCCACCCTGCTGACCGATACCGGTCGTTCTCTGAAAATTCCGATAGCCGGTAACAGAGGTGAGAGTCACACGCTCGAGGTTCCAGTTAATCGTATTGGCAAAACCTATGGATTGAGCATCTATATTGCTGCCGAGCCCGAACTCCTTGATAGTAGTTCTGGGATCCGGGTTGGGATCAGTTACTACAGTCAGAACACCACGGTCCGTTGGGCTTTGTACTGTGAGGTCGTAACCGCCGATGTGGACAGGGATATGTACGGCATTCGCAGTGTTATAGCCAAAAGAGGCACACTGGCTTTCATCCCGTACTCCGGTTGAGGCAAAACTGCAGAAAGTATTCGGGTCTGTGTGGATGGTATTGCCCGCATGTTTCATGGCTAATACCTGGGAATCGTCCCAACCGGCATCGATTGCCGTCAGCATCTCAAAATCAGATGTGGGCTGCCAGAGGGAACTTATGCGAACGGCATTGCGGTCTATATCACCGTTGCGACGATGGCTGCCAAGACTGGGATTATCAAAGAGATGCCGGTTATCTATGGTCTGCCATCCATCTTCGAGCGCGACCACACCCGAGACTCTCAGGGCGAATGATTCACCGACCGGAATATCGACCGCACCCTCGACGTTGGTAATGTTACGGTTACCATAAGATGCGTTGATATAACCACCCCACTCCGACCCCGGCCGGCGCGGGATAAAATTAACTGCTCCACCCGTTGTATTGCGGCCGTACAGGGTACCCTGCGGTCCTTTTAATACCTCAATCCTGTCCATGTCAAACAGGGCATGAGCAATCATGCCGTTGTAGGGGACTGCGACGCCGCCAACGTAAAGTGAAAGTGTCGGATTCTGATTACTTGAATTACTGTTGGTGCCGATACCGCGCAGAGTAAACTCCGGGTCTGTCTGGTTCAGGGAACTTTCATTCATGAACAGGCCGGGAACGATGCTCGCGAGGTCCTTCGGCGTGTGGATTCGCATTCCCAACAGGTCTTCTCCACTGAAGGCCTGCATCGAAATGGGAATATCCTGTATCCGCTGTTCCCGATATTGAGCGGTTACAACAATTTCTTCGATTGCCGTCGCCTGTGCATGTGCAGCATGCATTGGGATCGCGGCCAATAAACTGAGATTTGCTAAAATGAACAAGCCCAGACGAAAATACTGCCTGCTGATCAACAACAGGTGTTGAAATACGTGTGTCATGATACCCCCCCCTTGTACAGCGCAAATAAAACTATCAGGTAAACCCGATGCCTTCGTTGGCACCGGAGTCGTAGAAGTGATTCCGAATTGGGTTTTTATTTCGCCAGGGCAGCACTAGCGAATCGGCAGTGCGGGCAACATGGGATGACATCATGAGTAGCAAGCTAGACACGAGCTGGCCGGATAATGCCATATTATGCATCTGAATAGGTTCTCTGTTAATCAGAGAATAGTACTATTCAGTTGGAAAGTCAAAAAACTGTCCTACATAATCAACAGTGTTGTTAATTTACAACTCCTGCCAACCCCGCTCTGCTTCCTCCAGGCTGGCACGGTAATACTTTAATCCCGTATACAGGATAAGCGCAGATAACGGCGCCGAGATCGCCACTACCGTAGCCAGGGAATAACCCACCAGGGCAGGGTCTCCATACACGTAGTCAGTCAGCAAGGCAACAAAGGTCGGGCCAATCCCGAGCCCGATCAGGTTTACGCTCAGCAGGTAGAGGGCCGAGACCTGCGCCCGCATCTGGTTGGGTGTAACAGGCTGTATCGCGGCAGGCGCTATCCCGTGCGGCAGACCCCACAGGAAGGTAAACGGCGCCATGAGCGCCAATGCCAGCCATACATCGTTGACCAGGTGCGCGGCTATGCCGAATGGCACGGAACAGAGCGCCCCGATCATGATGACTCTGAGGTTGGCGTCCGTATACCCGCGCCGGCGCAACGCATCCGCCATCCATCCCGCGCCGACTACGCCGGAAGTTCCGAAGACGAGCAGCATGCTTCCGTATACCAGGCCGACCTCCCCCGGCGTCCAGCCATATTTACGGATAAAAAATGCCGGCGTCCAGGCCAGGATCGCATAAGCGAGCATCACGAACATGGAAACACCGATCAGGTGATGCCCGTAGGTACGCCGGTGATTGCGCAAAAATCCGATAACATCCTTGATTGGAATACCTTTCGGCGACGATCCCTGCTGATCGCCGAGCAGACCCCTGCGTGCGGGTTCGCGCAGTGTCATTATCAGCAACGCCAGTAATACCCCCGGCAAGCCGACGACGATAAATGCCAGTTGCCACGCGCGTAACTCCCCGAAAACGGGAACGGTGACAACGTCAAGCTGAGCAACGTAATCGACCACGGTGCCGCCGATGATATACGCCAGTCCCGCACCGAGAAAACTGCCGCCGGTAAAGACCGCAATGGCCCTGGTGACCTTGCCGGGAGGAAAGTAGTCGGTGAACAACGAATAAGACGGCGGCGACAATGCCGCCTCCCCTACTCCCACCCCTATACGCGCGGCGAACAACTGCCAGAACGTTTTTGTCAGCCCGCACATGGCAGTCATCAGGCTCCACAGGAACACCCCGGCTGCAATAATGCGGCGCCGGTTGGCGACATCGGCCAGACGGGCGATGGGAATACCCATCAGGGTATAGAACAGGGCAAAGGCGATACCCTGCAGCAGCGATATCTGCGTATCCGAGAGTTGCAGGTCTTCCCGGATCGGTTCGACCAGCAGGTTCAGTATCTGCCGGTCTATAAACGAAAAGATGTAGGCGACGGTCAATACACCGACGACGTACCAGGCGTAGGCCTGGTTCGGGTAGTCTTTTTGTTCAGTCGCTGGCATGGAGGACGTTATAACCGGATGTCAATACTTATTTAACATATTTCCGGCATTGACAGCAAACTTATATCGAATAACGGTGAGAAATACCGGCTAACTCTTGCCGGCTGGTATAACTCGGGTTATACTCAAAGCATGAAGACAGCAATATCCATACCCGACGCATTGTTCTGTACGGCCGAATCGCTCGCCGAACGCATGGGGATGTCGAGAAGTGAGCTTTACCGCCATGCGCTTGAGAATTACATTGAAGAGCACAAGCATGACAGGGTACAAGATGCTCTTGACAATGTTTATACCGAGGAGTCATCCAGCGTTGACGAGGCCCTGGCCGAGATGCAATGGGCTTCGTTGCCAAAGGAAGACTGGTAGTGCGCCGTGGCGAGATATGGTGGGCCTCTCTCCCTGCTCCACGAGGTTCAGGGCCGGGCAATCGGCGACCGATAGCAGTTGTTCAGAGCGACCAGTTTAATGAAAGCCGCATCAGTACTGTAGTCATCGCCATAATCACTTCAAATTTACGACTGGCTGCTGCACCGGGTAATGTACTGCTGGATCGGTACGAGTCCGGACTGCCCAGGGATTCCGTGCTCAACCTGTCACAGGTTATGACCGTGGATAAATCCTTCCTGACTGAGCGAGTTGGTATATTATCTGCCCGAAACATTGCCGCCATGGATGCGGGATTGAAGCTGGTTATGGCTCTGTAAGATGAAACTTAACCCGGCTATGGCAGATCTTGATGCCTGGTCAAAAGAGGCAAGCCGTATATTACGCCCTCTCCCTGCCTCCCTCTATATTTCGCAGGAGTTGCTCGAACAGGAAGTCCAGAACCTGTTTTACAGGCAATGGATATGTGCCGGCCATGTCTCGGAGATTGGCGCCGCGGGTGATTATTTTACGTTTGATCTGGTTGATAAGCCCTTGCTGATTGTCCGGGACAAAAATAACAACGTACGCGCCTATTCCAACGTCTGCCGGCATCGCGCTACGGTTCTCGCTGTGGGCACCGGAAACAGGAGCATGTTTTCCTGTCCTTATCATGGCTGGACGTACGACCTGGACGGCCACCTCAGGTCGGCGCCATATATGGATAAGGACGCGGTAACAGGAATTTGCCTCCCGGAATACCCGGTTGAAATCTGGCAAGGCTTTATATTTGTCAGCGTTGATCCTGATGTCGCCCCCTTGTCACCCCAGCTCAAGACACTTGCAGAGAGGACAGCGCCTTACAACATTGCTGATTTTGTTGTCGTTGAGCGCAGCGAGGTAGAGGTTGCCTGTAACTGGAAAGTCCTCGTTGAGAACTTCTGCGAAAGCTATCATGTTTTTAAGGTCCACGCCGAAACACTCGAACAGGGCGCACCGACGATTTCCACAAAAGTACTGGCGGGCGGAACAGGCTTTAATCACCACACGATGCATTTGAACACAACCGAGTATGGTGAAAGCATATTGCTACGACTTCCAACTCATCTGCGTGAGTTAATTCATTTGATCTGTATCTACCCGTGCTCCGTCTTTACCCTGGAGCCCGCCTCCGCCATCTGGTTGTCAATACTGCCGACCGGCTCGCAAAGCCTGAAGTATACCCTCCAGATTGCCTTGTATCCGGACGAAGAATCCGGGCTCACACAAGAGCTTGCCGACTACTACAAAGATATGGCAAAACTATTTATGGCTGAAGACAAAACGACGATTGAACTGGTTCAGAAAGGCCTGGCATCAAATGCCGGCAGTAGCGGTCTTCTTCACCCCTGGGAGCGCACCAACTGGGAGTTTGGGCATTACCTTGTCCGTCAGTTGCTGGGGGAAGACAGGATGGAGCCTGTTTAAAGAATTAAAGGAGTAAATTCGTTAAAACATATCGATCGGAATCCTGATATAGCGGGCGCCGTTCCGCTCTACTTCGGGCAGGCGCCCTGCCCGCATGTTGACCTGTATGGAAGGTATCAACAGCACCGGCATGTCCAGTGTCTTGTCCCGGTTATGCCGCATGTGTACAAATTCCTCCTCGGTTGTCTCATCACTGATATGTATGTTCCCGGCGCGTTGCGCGGCAATCGTCGTTTCACATGCCGGTGAACGGCCAGGCGGAGGATAATCGTGGCAGACAAACAGGCGCGTATCACCGGGCAGGCTGAGCAGTTCCCTGATCGAGCGGTATAACGTTTTTGCATTTCCACCCGGGAAATCGCACCTTGCCGTGCCCACGTCGGGCATGAAGACGGTATCTCCGACAAACAGGGCATCGCCGACCAGGTAAGACATGCAGGCCGGCGTATGGCCGGGGGTGTGCAGGACCTTGCCCGCCAGTTGTCCGATATTCAGACGTTCACCGGCGCGAAACAAGTAGTCAAAATCATGGCCGTCGCATTCGAAATCATCTTCCGTATTAAAGATATGGTGAAAGTTTCTCTGAACCTCCACTATATTCCGGCCGATACCGATAGTACCACCCAGATGTTTCTTGATATAGGGCGCTCCCGACAAGTGATCGGCATGGATATGCGTTTCAAGAAGCCATTTGACGGCATAACCGCGTTCCCTGACAAAGGCGATAATCCTGTCTGCCGAGGCCATGTTGGTACGGCCGGAAACATAATCGAACCCGGCCACTGAATCGATGACGGCGCACTCCCCCGTTTGCCCGTCGACAACCACGTAACTGAACGTGCAAGTCTCGTCGTCAAAGAAACTGTGAACGTCCGCCCTTTCGGTTGGATTGCTTACGGTCATGTTCCGGTCGTTTTAATCGATAATGTTCGGTAGAAGCTATGATTATTTCAAAGTCCGCAAGTTCCTGCCAGTGCTATGATGCTGCCAGCGAACTACCGGGGTTTGCCATGAGCTATGCCGCCACGATAAATTACTGAAACAAACGTAAACATGAACATGGAGAAAAACAGTAACAGGTCCAATCGAATCGAGAACAGGGTGGCCGGTATAATCTGTGCCAAGGAACACAAAAATACCAGTAGCGCCAAAGCAGTAGTAACAATAATTTCCTTTCCGGATGATTCGGGAGCCAGGACCGCCGCTATAATGAAAGGTCCCATAATAGCCGTACCGGCAAAACTGACTCGAGCAAGTAACACCAGTTGATCGCCACTGAGAATCGCCACAAGAAGGGAACCCAGCGCGAAGCACAAGATTACTATTTTAGTGTAGCGCATATTACGCCGCTCATCTCCGGTCAGCATGGAATGCACTTCATTTCCCAGCGCAAACAGTTGCGAATCCGCCGTGGAAATTGCTGCCGCAATCAAGCCGATCGCAACCGCGGCCGCAATGATGGGTAACTGATCCTCAGTTAATGCTCGCGCAAGAAAGTCTGAGGAAGGCAAGTCTGCATACATGACCGCGCCGTACATGCCGATGGGAATCGTCGCCAAAATAATAATCATTGCAAACAAACCCAACAATAGCGCCATCCGCTGGAGTGACTTTAGATCACGCATGATAACCAGCCGTATTGTCATCTGTGGCTGGGTAATTGAAACCAGCACGATAGCAACAAACGAAGCGACCAGAAATTGTGTTGTGAATAACCCTTCCGGTCCCGGAACAGATAATAATGCTTCGTTCGTTACCCGTACAGCTTCGAACATCTCTACGATACCCCCAAAATTTAAAACGAACCCGGCCGCTATAATGACTGTTACCGTCAGCAGGATCAGTCCCTGGATGGCATCGGCATAAATTATTGCCTTTAATCCACCCAGCTCGCTATAGGTCAGCATGATGCTGACGATGAGGCTTGCCCACCCCCACACCGGTAATGTCTCAGGGATGATTGCGTTCATAAAGATACTGATACCGCGAATCTGTACGGCAACATAGGGAATGAGAAATAAAAAGATACCGGCAAGGTAAAGGTAGCCTGCCCAAAGGGTGGCGTAAGTATCGGACATCAGTCCGGCAATCCCTGTGAAATTTCTTCCTGAGACATGACGGCGCAACTTTGCGCCAAACCAGATAATACAGAATACCATGGCAGCATCCGATACTGCCAGGAATATCCAGGCGCCAACTCCATGCTGGCGGAAAAAATCCGGCATGCCTAGCAGGGTGAAGGTACTGAACAAGGTTGCAGCAACGGTTAAACATCCTAACAGGAAGCCCAGGTCCCGACCCGCCATCATAAAATCGTCAGAACTCTTGTTATGACGCCGAGCATTCACCGTGGCTGCTATCAATGCACAAAGATATACAGCGCCCAGTATAAAAAACCAGATGCTCATGTTTTCCCTTTTCCGATTATGTCTTTTCTATCCGGGTGAACAAGTGTGCCGATAAACGCCACCCCAAGGATAGCAAAGGCAATCAATATCCCTGCCCAAAGACTGCGCGGCAAGCCCAATAATGTCGGCTGATATTGCCCTGCAGGTATGACAATGGGAGTAAAACATAAAATTGACAAAAGAATCACCACTGCGCAACATGATTTCCACAGCACGTTTCTTCGACTTTGCATGGAGTACAGATTATTCCCGATCAGTCATAATCTCAATAACTTATCAAGTTTTGGTTCGTCTTGTATTGCCTCTGAAACCTGTCTGAGATATCGAAACATCAAAGGCGTCGGTGAAGTCTTGTTCAGAAGTTATATCCGACAGTCACGCCCACTGTCGCCGGCGGCAACAGCGACGCGGCTACCGTGCGGCCAGTGGATATAAAAAATATGCCTGAACGTACGAATTCATCAGTGATATTTTTGCCCCACACATTTATCGTTAATCTTTCATTTGGTGACGTATATTTTATATTGGCGTTGACCAGGGTGTAGTCGTTCTGCCCGGTTATGCCGTCATTAAACTCAGTATAGAATTGATCATCCTTGAATGATGCCTCAGCTCCCAATACCACGCTACCTCCGTTTACAAGAGGAAATTCATACTCGCCCCGCAGGTTCCAGCTCCATTCGGGTGATTGCCTGAGGCTGTTGCCGGCCAGGCTTACCAGTGCGCCGTTACTCGGGAACAAGGGATTGGCTGCATCGTATTCTTCAAACTCAGCATCCAGGTAGGACACATTGCCGTCCAGCCTGAAGTTATTGATGACCAGCCAACTCATCTCGACCTCAACGCCCTTGCCTTCAGCAGCTGCCGCATTTTCAAAAACAGTAATAAAACCGCCACCGGCAGAAGGGATGGAACGGTCCACCTGTAAATCAGTGATCTCATAATAAAAACCAGCCAGGTTCAGTTGCAAGCGGTCCTCCAGGTAGGTTCCTTTGATACCGAATTCGTAATTCTCGATTGACTCGGGTTCCAGAATCCTGACCAGTTGTCCACTCTGGAATGAACCGCTCTTGAAGCCCTCCGAATAGGTGAAGTAGGCGAGGATATTGTCCCGAGGCCGCCATTCAATACCAACAGAAGGTGAAAAATCGTTGAAACTACGCCTGTCTGAGTACGAGCGAATTAAATCCGTTGCAAAGCCAAACCGGGATAAAAGCAACACGTCATTAGTCGTGACACCACTGCGTTTCTCATAACTGTAGCGCCCGCCTGCGTTAATGGAAATTTGATCAGTAACGTCATAGGTGACATGCGCAAACACGGCGGTGGCTTCTATATCAATGTCTCCGGTGAGGTTCACAAAGGTCGTCAAACCATCCGCGGCGCGGTCAAAACCAATGTTGTTATCGTTAGTAAAGTCTTCGTTGAAATAATAAACCGCGGCTAAACCTCGTAACCGGTCCCCATCATAGCTCAGTTGCAATTCCTGGCTGAAATGCTCACTGGTCGTAGCATTATTCTGGATATCGTCATTTATATTGCTTGAAATATCCAGGTCTTGCTTTAACAACACATCCAGTTCCCGGTAGTTCGTAAGCGACTTAATGGAATAATTCTCGTTCAACTGCCAGTTCAAGGTTGCCGTGACAGCCCAGGTATCTCTGTCATTACGGTAGTCAGCCTCCGATGCGACGTTGCGCCTACCGCTGGCGATACCGCCAGCGCCCGGCGACGGGGCAAATGAACTGTCGATATTGTTACCGAATTCCACAAACTTCAACCCCAGTGCGGAATCGTCTTCATTGTGATATTCCGCGGTAAGCAGTAAATCAATATTCTCATTAATATTGAACTGTAAGTGACCACGCAGGGATTGCTTGTCAGCATCATCAATGTCGGCCCCGTTTACCTCGTTTTCGCCATAGCCGTTGCGCGCCAGGTTCTTAAAAGCAATACGGCCCAGCACCCCGTCAGTCAAGGGACCGCTGAGCGCGCCCTCCAACTGCAACATATCATAATTTCCATAGCTTACCCTTCCGTAACCCTCCAGTTCTTCAGTAGGTTTACGGGTAATGAGGTTGATTGAACCACCTGTAGCGTTACGGCCATACAAGGTGCCCTGCGGTCCGCGTAATAGCTCGATACGTTCCAGGTCGAAATAGGAACCTAACTGTGCATAAGCCTGAGAAATTACAGCGCCGTCGCTGTGTAACGCAACGGATGGGTCGACACCGGCAAACGAAGTGCTTAAACCAATACCACGAATAAAAATCTTCGCAAAGGCAAAATCGTCGCCTGCAGATATACCTGGAGCAACAGTTTGTAAATCTCCGACGTTCTCAATCAGGCCGTCTTCCAACCTATCACCGTGGACAGCAGTCACAGCCAGGTTGGCATCCTGTATCGATTGTTCACGTTTTTGTGCCGTAACGACCACCTCCTCCAATACCGTCGCGGAAACTATCGTCGTCGGGATTAGTACCAGCAGCGCTAAACCTGCCGACTGAATATTTTTATATATAGCGGTCATGAACTCTACCCTCTTCAAAGTCGGGTTAATGTAAAATCCTGTGCCGGCAATTTGTAATGCAGGTGTGCAGTCAACGCGCATTAGACCATTGATGTATCCGTACCTTCATAAAGTATAGTCAAAAATAATAACGATGTCACTAATTAAAAAACTATATATTTTTTTTAAGACTGACAGAAACAAATCATGCTGATGTCAACGTCGACGCCACCCTGACAACAGGACGGGCTGAGTTTCAACCCAGGTGCCCCGATATACTGGCAATCAATTCCGACAGGTGATAGAATTACTTTCGTTTTTAAAAATGATACGGGTTCAAAAAATACTGCTGTTCAGAACATAAATATGGAAGTATTCCCAGTCACACCCAAAGGCAAGCGGACACGCACCATGATTTTAAATTCTGCGCGTAAAGTCTTTGCCAAACATGGTTATGTAGGCATGAGGATGTCTGATGTCGCCACCAGGACGAAACTATCCATGGGCGCCCTGTATCGTTATTTTGAAAACAAAGAAGACCTGTTTGCCAATCTGATCGAAGACATCCATGAGGTGTTGCTGGAATCCAGTCGTACAATACACGCAGATTTTCACAGTGACCCTTACGCCGCGTTAATGGAAGCTAATCGAGGTTATCTCGAACATTATTATGAAAATCGAGATGTTATGCGGGCATTTTTTGAAGCCATGACCGTCGATGAACGTTACCGGAAAATATGGTGGACGATGCGCTCGCATCATGTTGAACGATTTGTTTACTCACTCAAAAAATATCACGGCATAACGGAAGTAAACGGTGTAGAGGCTACTGTTATTACCGAAGCCATGGCATCCATGGTCGAGCAGTCCGCCTATTGTTGGTATGCACAGGAGGAATTGTACGTCGACCACTTACCGCTTGACGTCGCATCAAAAGTGGTAACCATCATCTGGTACCAGGCATTCTTTAAATAAAAACCCAGGCCTTGTCTCTGAATTGGCAGATAAGTTCAAATACTGGAACTTGGTATACCGTGGCTATTCAAGCGGCCTCCTCCGGATAAGACCAATATCAGCCACGATACGCATCTTTTTACCTGTCCGTGTCCAGAGTAATAAATGCGATGTCTTCAATATAAAAATGTGACATCTGTTATTATTTTTTAATTATGGTATAAATCTGTGCCATACACACAATATTGGTACTGCTGCTTGTCGGGTAGTTCGTACAGACTGAAATCATGTTAAAAAAAATACCTGTTGATCATGAAATTATGGATAGCTCCGCCACGCGGCAAAAGCGTGAACTATGGTACAGGGAAATGGGTTGGTGGCAGGATGAACGTCTGGAAAATCGCTATGAAAGACTATCAAGCAAACGACCTGATGAATTCGCCGTCACCGATGACTACGGCAGCAAACTGACACATAAACAATTATTCCAAGCTGCAATGGAACTGGGACATGAACTCTCAAACCATGGTATCAATAAAGGTGACCGGATATTTATCGTGCTTCCTAACCGGGTTGAATGGCAAATCGCACTGTTGGCGGTATTGCAACTCCAGGCAATACCGGCCTCAATTCCCCTAACCACAGAAATAAATTATCTGGCACACTCAATAGACCTGATCCGTAGCTCCCTGGTAATAACCACTGATCAACACGGTGCACAAGCATTGCAGCTAACGTGCGCCAAGGCTATAGCCGAGACTAACAACAGCCCCGGGTTGCTGTCTCTGGGAGATGATTTGTCATATCGATGGCATCGCCTGCCGGCCAACGCCCAACCATCACTTCCGTACCAGGAAACTATAGACCATATTGCCTTTACTTCCAGCACCACCGGTTATCCAAAAGCTGTATTGCACAGCGCCAATACGCTGGGCGCCCTGAACCAGACTTTTGTCGAAAGATTTTCACTGGGCGCGGACCGGCCTATATTCATGGCCTCTCCCCTGGGTCACAGCGTCGGCGCCTATCACGGCGCACGCCTGGCCCTGTTCACCGGCGCCTGCCTGGTATTGCAGGATAGTTGGAATGCAGTCAAGGCCCTGGAGATGATAGAGCAATTCGACTGCGCTTTTACGGCTGCCGCTACCCCGTTCCTTAAAGATCTGGTTGATGCCGACTGGACCGGATCATCAGTAAAACTCAACAGTCTCAAATCTTTTTTATGTGGCGGCGCGCCGGTTCCTCCGGTACTGATGGAACAAAGCCGGGAGGAGTTCCCGAATACGTTTGTTACCAACCTGTGGGGTATGACGGAAGGCGGTCTGGTGACCTGTGTCCCTGACAGCCCCAGGGATAAAATTATCACCACGGCAGGTATCGGTTTGCCGGGACTGGAATTACGAGTACTGGACAATGCAGGGGGAGAATTGCCGGTCAACAGCGAAGGCGAACTGGTCATGCGCGGCCCGGGAGTGTTTCTTGGTTATGCCGGGCAGGATGATCTCTACCAGGCGTCTTTGACGTCAGACGGATTTTTTCGTACCGGCGACCTGGCGCAAATCGATGAACAAGGCTATGTCCGTATTACCGGACGCCTGAAAGATCTGATCATACGCGGCGGCATCAATATTTCACCAATACCCATCGAAGATGCTCTCGCCAGACATGCCGATGTCGAAGCCGTTGCCGTTATCGGTTTCCCGGACGAGCGTCTGGGTGAGCGAATTTGCGCCGTCATTCAGCCGCGCAGTCGAAAACCGGCCGTGCAAGAATTGCTGGCGTTTTGCCGTGAACAGGGATTAACGAAACGTTTTTGTCCGGAAGTGATACGCTTTGTCAGCAAGATGCCGCGTACGGCAGGCGGCAAGATACGCAAAGCCGACCTGCGTGATCGAATCGCCGGGAACGGTGAGGACCTCCGGGTTACGCGCACATGAAACAGCGCATCAACGATATCGATATTGCCTATAGTGACACGGGCCAGGGCCAAAAGGTCGTCATGCTGCATGGCCTGGCCGAAGACCGCCACAGTTTTGCCGATGTCCAGGCGCGCCTGCGCCGGGTACATACCTTTGCCTGCGACCTGCGCGGCCACGGTGACACTGACCTGGGTAATGCCGACGGCACCCTGGCGCAACTGGGCAATGACCTGGGGGATTTCCTGGAGGCGGTTACCGGCCCGGCTGCCTGTGTCGGTTATTCACTGGGAGGAACCATCGTTTTATGGGCAGCCGCGATGCGTCCCGAACTTGTACTTCACGCAGTCGTGGCCGGGACCTCCGTGAAGGTGGGCTATACCGCCAACGGGTTTTTTCAGGAGCGTATCAAACTCGTTGAAAATGATAAGTCCGCTTTTGCACAAGCCCTGTACCGGGATACTGCTGCACAGCTTGTATCTAAGGGGATCGACGTTGAGAAACTGGCCCGCAAGCGCCTGCAAAGCATCCATGGCGGCGCTGGATATATCAATGCCGCGCAGGCAATGATGGGGCTCCATGATGAGCCTCTCACTCCTTTGCTGGAAAAAATTCGATGCCCCGTTGATGTCATAGGGGCAGATCAGGATGTGTTCTGTCCCCGTAAAGCCGCGCACATGATCACCGAAGCACTCACTGACGTTGCCTACCACGAAATTGCAGATGCAGGCCACCTGATGAGTGTCGATCAACCTGTTGTTTATTCCGATACGCTGCAAAAAATACTGTACAGGAGAATTATATGATTAGACGTTTTGGTATTTCCCGTGGTGTCAGCCCCCGGGAAGACCTGGCAAGTGTCGGTGAATCCGCCAGGCTATGCGAGGAACGCGGTTTTGAGGTGTTATGGTTCATCGACCATCAACTGGGCATGAAGGATGTTTATGCAGCCATGAATATCGCCGCATTGAATACCGCTAAAATAGAGATAGGCTCGGCTGTAACCAACCTGAAAACGCGACATCCCACGGTCACTGCAAATGCAACTACGGCCCTGGATGAGCTTTCTCACGGCAGGGCCTTGTTAGGTCTTGGGGCCGGCTGGATTGCGGTGCATTCAATTGGTCAGGATCAGTCAAAAATGGCTGAATTGCGCAAATGGATACCCGCTTTCAGGCAGCTTTTTTCAGGAAAGAAGTTTGATCTTGAAGGCACCAGCCTCCAATTAGCAACGGCGCGCCGGCAAATACCCATCTTCCTTGCCGCATCGCAACCGCGCATGCTGGAGATTTCCGGTGAGTTCTGCGACGGCACGATTTTGATGGGAGCTGCAGACCCGGACTTTTGCAAGTGGCAACTGGAGTATATTTACAAGGGGCTGAGAAAGGCAAACAGGGAGCGTAAGGATTTCACCATCGATTTAATTATTACGGCCAGTATCGATGACGATATAGAGCAGGCCTTGAGTGACGTGCGGGCATGGGCTACCAGCCAGGCGGCCCAGTTCCCGCGCTGGAAGGAATTACCCGCAAAATGGGAAAAATACCGCGCTGAATTCGTCCTCGCCAGGGACAAATACGAATTCAAGGACCACCTCTCATTGCGCGCAGGACACAAGAACCTGATCAGCGATGATATGGTGCAAAATGTCGCGATAGCCGGTAATCTTGATTACTGCTTACAGCGCCTTCGGGAAATTTCGAAACTCGATATCGATCGGATTACCTTTGCTCTTCTGTCGGGCGGCCGTAAAAGACGTATTGAGCAACTGGCGAACGAACTCATTCCTCGCCTGCTGGCTGAAAGCTGATTTATATCATCCTCCCTGGAGAGAGAACTGATGGACACCAACAAAGTTGCAATGATCACTGCCGCTGCCGGCGGCGGGATCGGCGCTGCCATCTCCCGGCAACTGGCAGAGGATGGTATGGATATCGTAGTTACTGACGCACACGAGCGCCGGTGCAATGAATACGCCGAAATATGGTCAAAGGAGTTCGGCCGGGAATTCATCGCACTGCCTCTTGACGTCACCGATTACGATGCTGCCGGTGAAGTCATTAATACTGTTGTCGAGCGCTGTGGCAGGCTTGATGTGCTGGTCAATAATGCGGGTTGGAACAAGATAGAACCGGTCTCGGAGATGGCGCGCGAAACCTGGCTGCACAGTATTGACGTCGACCTGAACGGTACCTTCAACTGTATGCGCCACGCCCTCCCCCACATGATCAAGGCCGGTGGCGGCGTCATTGTCAATATTTCCTCGATAGCAGCCTGGGAAACCTCAACCGAACACGGCGCCGCGTATTCCGCGGCCAAGGCAGGCGTGCACGCCCTCACCCGCGTCGCGGCAGCGGAGAACGGCAAGTACGGGATCCGTGTCAATGCGGTAGCGCCCGGTCTCATCTATAACGATTTTTTGCGAAAAATCTACCCCGATGAGTTCTTCGAGGGGTACGCTGAAAACCGCTCCCTGGTCGGACGGGTCGGCCAACCCCGGGACATCGCCAATATCGTCTCATTTCTGGCCAGTGATAAAGCCGGATACATTACCGGTGAAGTCTACGGCGTCAGTGGCGGGGTTTATCCGCATGCCTGACGCTGCGGCCTCCAAACCACCTGTCTATTGGTCCGTCAGTGACCTGGTCGCGGCATACCGTTCACGCGAGTTATCGCCGGTTGACGTCATAGAAGACACGCTGCATCGCATCGATACATTCAACCCGGTACTGAATGCATTTCTCGGCAGGGTTGACGAACTGGCGCGCAAACAGGCGGCGGAGGCGGAACAGGCTTACGCCAAGGGTGATGCCGGAGCACTCAGCGGCGTACCTGTTTCGGTCAAGGATACTTTTCACCTGACAGGTTCCGTGACTACATTCGGTTCGATGGCCTACCGGGCAAATGTATCGCATCATAATTCCGGCGTAGTCAAAAGACTGCGCGCCGCGGGAACAGTGATTACCGGCAAAACCAACACTTCCGAATTTGCCCAGTCCGCCACGACTGAAAACCTGTTCGCCGATGATTGCCATAATCCCTGGGATATCAGCCGTACCTCGGGGGGGTCCAGCGGCGGCGCGGCCGCGTCCGTGGCCGCGGGTTTATCCAGTATGGCCGTCGGCGCTGACGGGGGTGGTTCCATCCGCATTCCGGCGGCATTTACCGGCGTATTCGGACTTAAACCCACCTATGGCCTGTGTCATGATGAAAACGGACTGAATGCCATGAGTGATTTCATCTCACCCGGGCCCCTCACCCGGCGGGTTGCAGATGCCCGCATGCTCCTGTCGGTGTTGGCGGAAACGGCATACCCGAGGCTTTCTTCCAAACCGGGGCTGCGCGTTGCCTGGTGTCCTCGCCCGGGAAACCGCCCGCACGACCCGCAGGTGATCAGTGTCACCGAGGCTGCCGTTGCCAAGCTCGCAGAGCTTGGCCACAACATCATCGAGTATGACCTGGATGTTGAAGGCTGGGAACAGGCCTTTGGGCCCCTGGTCCTGTATAACGAATATCGTGAGCGCGCTCACCTGCTGGACGAAGCTGCGGATATTCTTACCGGCTACGAAAGGCGTTCACTGGAAATTGCCAGGGAGTTGTCGGCGGAAGATATTGAAAATGCACGCCGTCTCCATGCCGAATACAGTCGGCGCATACAGACCCTGTTCGATGATTTTGATTTGATCATCACGCCGACTAGCGCAGTGACGGCATTCCCTATTGGGCGGCGACCGGCTGAAATAGATAAACATGAAGTCCACTGGTTGTGGGGCGCATTCCCCTGTACTGCGCCGTTTAACGTTTCCGGAAACCCGGCTGCAAGTCTGCCGTGCGGCCTGGCTGGTTCACTCCCAGTCGGATTGCAGATCATCGGCCCAGCTTTTGCCGAGTCCCGGATTCTCAATGTCGCTGAAGACCTGGAAGAAGCCCTGGACCTGGACCGAACCTGGATTATGGAGAAATGGGCAACCCCCCTGCATGACCTGAAGATTGCCTGATGGCACAACTCCTGGCTGAATACGAGGATAACACCTTGTGCCTGACATTAAACCGGCCAAGCCTGAGAAATGCGCTGTCTTATTCCCTGCTGGAGGATCTGCACCAGGTGTTGAGCGGGGAGATAAAGAGCGGATGCCTTGCCGTGATCATAACCGGCAATGGCCATTGTTTCAGCGCCGGCGCAGACCTGAATGATCTGACCGGAACGGTCAGGGATATGGAAATGGATATTTCCATCAGCCGGGTGATCGATGATATTCACAGCCTGTCCATGACTACGGTTGCCTTGATCGAAGGAGCCAGTATCGGCGGCGCTGTAGATATCGCACTGGCCTGTGACGTACGGATTGCCGGCGATAATGCTTATTTACAAGTACCGGCCACACGCCTTGGACTGTTGTATAACCCGGAAGCCGTTGCGCGCATGAGCAGGAAATTCCCGCGCGACACTCTGACCCGTTTACTTGTTGCCGGAGAAAGATTCAGTACTGCCGATGCAATACAAGCCGGGTTGGTCACGCACGTGATTGGACGGCAAAGTACGGGGATTAAACCGGTATCGAAACCGGACACTGAAGCAGGACGGGCGAGCAGCGAAACCAGGGACTTGCTTGATGCCCTGTATAACGATGGATATGACCCCGCGCACTGGCGCGCCGTCTATAAGGATATCCTTGCATCGCCGGAACGCCGCAAGGCAATTACCCGCGCCAGGGAAAAATCCGTGTCCAGCCAGACAGGATAACCTTTCAGGAAACCGGATAATGCAACTAAAAGACTTAATCGATTATGAATTGGGATCGCACGAACTGGTTTACAGTGAGCGTGATACTATTCTATACGCCCTCGCAGTCGGCGCCAGCAGCAGGCAACTGGAACTCGTTTATGAAAGGGATTTACAGGCATTGCCCGGTTATGCCTGCGCCCTGGGTTTATGGGCGGTGGAAGCCGCCGGTGAACTGGGCGCCTATGACCGCAAACTCTCCCTGCATACATCACAAAAACTGAGCATGCACAGGCCCATGCCTGCCAGAGGTCCGCTGCCATCGACAGGCCGTGTGACCGGTGTCTGGGATAAAGGCAAAGCATCGATAGTTGATATCGAAGTCTCTTCGGAATTCTTCACCGCCAGTTACGGTATTTTCCTGCCCGGTCTCGGTGGCTGGGGCGGCGAACGCGGTCCGGCCGCGTCTACAACTGAAGACATACCGGAATACACCTGGAACGGCAGTTACACCAGCATGCCGGACCATCCTGCCTGGTACCGGCTGACCGGCGACCTGCACCCCATTCACATCGATGTCGATGTGGCCCGGGCAAATGGATTTGAACGTCCGATACTGCACGGACTTTGTACGCTGGGCATAGCAGCCAGGGAACTGGCCGATGCCGTCGATGCACATCCCACCCGGTTGGTTGAACTGGAGGCCCGTCTTGCCGCCCCGGTAATGCCCGGCGACACTATCGATATCGCTGCAGGCAAAACCGCAAGCGGACGCCTGGGCTTTGAGGCGAGCGTCAACGGAGCAGCTGTCCTGAAAGCAGGCCGTGCCTTTTTTCAGTCTCCGGAGTAATCCTGAAGCACTAAAGCCGACCCGCTTCAGCAATCCAGCGTATTCCTGCGCTCCCAGTCACTGAGGTGCGCGGTGTACTCCCTCCACTCCTGCATTTTCAGCTTGATGTAAGAGTCCACAAACTCGTCACCCAGGCCGCCGCGCAGCACCTTGCTCTTTTCCAGCAGGCGCAGTGCATCCAGCAGGGTTGCCGGTAATTTGCGCGCGGATTTCACCTTATGTCCCTCCGCGTACATATCGATATGTAACGGTTTGCCCGGATCGCGTTCGTTATTTACCCCATCCAGTCCCGCGGCCAGTATGCCGGCCTGCGACAGGTACGGGTTGGTGGACCCGTCCATGAGGCGCAGTTCAAACCGGCCCGGATCCGGTATCCGGATCATGTGGGTGCGGTTGTTCCCGGTGTAGGTAACCGAGCTAGGCGACCAGCTTGCCCCGGACAGGGTGCGCGGCGCATCGATACGCTTGTAGCTGTTGACGGTCGGGTTAAACAGCGCACAGAGTGCAGTGGCATTGTGCATGACGCCGCCCAGGAACCGGTAGGCCAGCCCGGACAGGCCCATTTCATCATTCGCTTCGAGGAACAGGTTGTTTTCACCCGTCTCATCCCATACGGAAACGTGGGTATGGCAGCCGTTGCCGGTGAGGTCGGCAAAGGGTTTCGGCATGAACGTCGCGCGGTAGCCGTGCTGCTCCGCAATGGTCTTGACCATGTACTTGAAAAACACGTGCCGGTCTGCCGTTGTCAGGGAATCCGCATAATCCCAGTTCATCTCAAACTGGCCGTTAGCATCCTCGTGGTCATTCTGGTACGGACCCCAGCCCAGTTCCAGCATGCAGTCACATATCGCCTTGATGACGGGGTAACGGCGCATCAGCGCCTGCTGGTCATAACAGGGCTTGCTCTGTATGTCGTTGGGGTCGGAGATGGCCGTGCCCTCTTGGTTGATCAGGAAGTATTCGCATTCGACCCCGGTCTTCATGTGGTAGCCTGCCTGTTCCGCCTGCGCCAGTTGCCGTTTCAGGACGACACGCGGCGAGGCTTCCACTTCCTTGCCGCTCATCCACAGGTCTGATGCCAGCCAGCCCACTTCCCTGTTCCACGGCAACTGGATCAGGCTGTCCGGGTCCGGTATGCCGAACATATCCGGATCCGCCGGCGTCATGTCCAGCCAGGCGGCGAAACCGGCAAAGCCGGCGCCGTCCGCCTGCATGCCGGCGATCGCGCGCGCCGGTACCAGTTTCGAACGCAACATGCCGAACAGGTCGACGAAACTGATCAGGAAATACTTGATACCCTTCTCTTCGGCAACTTTTGCCAGGTCGATAGTCATGATGGTGTCCTCCCGGTTAACTACTGAATATCACGGTTTCTCATATTGAACTGCAGACTCAAATCTTGTTGTGACCGGGGACCCAGTCGGTGCCCGCAAGGGGCACCCCGGCCATGGCCGCGGCTTCAATCGTCAGCGCGGCCAGGTCCTCGGGTTCCAGGTTGTGCACGTGGTTTTTGCCGCAGGCGCGCGCCAGGGTCTGGGTCTCCAGCGTCAATACCCGCAGGTAATTGGCAAGCCGTCGCCCGCCCTTGACCGGGTCGAACCGCGCCGCGAGTTCATCGCTTTGCGTTGAAATCCCGGCAGGGTCCAGGCCGTCCTGGTAGTCATCGTAATAGCCCGGGGCAGTACCCAGTTTACGGTATTCTTCTTCATGCTCCGGGCTGTTGTCACCCAGGGCAATCAGGGCTGCAACCCCTATGGAAACCGCATCGGCGCCCAGGGCCAGGGCCTTGGCCACATCGGCGCCGCTGCGTATCCCCCCGGATACGATTAACTGGACTTTGCGGTGCATATCCAGTTCCTGCAGGGCTTCCACGGCCTGCCTCACCGCCGGCAGTGTGGGTATGCCCACGTGTTCGATGAACACATCCTGGGTGGCCGCCGTACCGCCCTGCATCCCGTCGACGACGATGACGTCCGCCCCCGCCTTGACTGCCAGGGCAGTGTCGAAATAGGTCCGGGCAGCCCCGATTTTAATGAATACGGGTTTTTCCCAGTCAGTGATCTCGCGCAATTCCCGGATCTTGATCTCCAGGTCATCCGGGCCGGTCCAGTCCGGGTGACGGCAGGCGCTGCGCTGGTCTATCCCCTCCGGCAGGTCGCGCATTTCCGCAACCCGGGCGCTGATCTTCTGGCCCAGCAGCATCCCGCCGCCGCCGGGTTTGGCGCCCTGCCCCACAACCACTTCGATGGCGTCGGCCTTGCGCAGGTCATCCGGGTTCATGCCGTAGCGCGAAGGCAGCAACTGGTAGACCAGCAGCCTGGAATGTTCCCGTTCTTCCGGTGTCATGCCGCCGTCACCGGTGGTGGTGCTGGTGCCGACCTCGGTTGCGCCCCGCCCCAATGCCTCTTTCGCCGGCGCTGACAGCGCGCCGAAACTCATACCGGCTATGGTGATGGGTATTTTCAGTTCAAGCGGTTTTTTCGCATAACGCGTGCCCAGCGTCACCCGGGTATCACAACGTTCCCGGTAGCCTTCCAGGGGGTAACGCGACATGCTGGCGCCGAGAAACACCAGGTCGTCAAACGTCGGCAACTGCCGCTTGGCGCCGAACCCCCGTATGTCGTATATCCCGGTACGCGCGGCGCGCTGGATCTCGGCGATAACCGGCCGCGGAAACGTCGCGGATTCGCGCAGCCAATCCAAATTATTTTTCTCAGCCATCAATAAGCATCCACATTATCGATATCGAAATTATAGAGCTTGCGGGCCGAGCCGTAGCGGCGGAACTCGGCCACTGCTATCCCGGTAACACCCGCCTGTTCCAGTAATTCGCTCAGTTCCTGTTCATGCTCCGCCGCCATCGGCTTCTCAACACAATCCGCCCCCAGTCCGGCGACATCCCCTTTCACGTAGATGCGCGCCTCGTACAGCGAATCACCCAGGGCATTCCCGGCGTCGCCACAGATGACCAGGCGCCCTTTCTGGGCCATGAATGCGCTCATGTGGCCGACGGAACCCCTGACGACAATATCCACCCCCTTCATGGAGATGCCGCAACGGGAACTGGCGTTGCCTTCGATGACCAAAAGGCCGCCATGGGCAGTGGCGCCGGCATACTGCGAAGCGCTGCCGGTCACCCGCACCAGTCCCGACATCATGTTTTCCGCAACACCCGGTCCGGCATTGCCGTCTATGACGACTCTTCCCTGCTTGTTCATGCCGGCACAGTAATAGCCGACATGCCCGTTTATCATGACATCCAGCGGTGCGTCTATGCCGACGGCAACGGCATGTTTCCCCTTGGGATTGGTCACCATCCACGTGGAGTTTTCCTTACTGCCGTTATGTTCGTGCAGTGCCTGGTTCAGTTCCCTGACACTGTTTTTATCCAGGTCAAACCTGTGCATGGCCGTCAGTGACTCCAGCTGTAAACCTTGGCCGGTTCCGGTTCCCAGCGTTCTGCCCGGTCGGCGCCGGGTAATACCGCAATTGCCCTGTACTCGGACGCCATTGCCACCCAATCGGCCGTCTCCGCCATAACGGCAGGCTTGCAGGCAATCGGGTCGCGCAATACCGCAAAACCGTTACCCGTACCTATGGCAAAGGTAAAAAAACCGTCCAGGTCATGCAATGCCGCCTGCAATGCCTCATCGAGCGACATACCCTCCCTCAACCGCCAGGTCAGGTAACCGGCGGCCACCTCACTGTCGTTGTCCGTGTTGAACTCGATACCCCGTCTTTTGAGAAACCCGCGTAAACGGTTGTGGTTGGAGAGAGAGCCGTTATGGACCAGGCACAGGTCCTCACCGGTCGAAAAAGGATGAGAGTGTTCGGTGGTTACTGCGCTCTCCGTGGCCATGCGCGTGTGCCCCAGGGCATGGGTGCCCTGCATCTGCGCAACCCCGAATCGCTCTATTACATCGGACGGCAGCCCCTTTTCCTTGTAGATCTCGATAGCGGCGCCGGTACTGTTCACATGCAATTCCGGGTATTGCCGGGCGATCCACTCCCGGAATCGCGCCGGTCTCGCTGTGGTTATCACCACGGCATGGTTTTCCATGGGTACGACGCTGTTGTGGCCGGGGAAAACCCGGTTTATCTCACCAGCCATACTCTCCCAGTCAAACTCGAGTGCGCGGCTGAGCAGGGTAATCTTGGTCATTGTGCCGGGGACCTGGTCACGATATACGGCAATGCCGGTACTGTCCGGGCCCCTCTCGCTCATCTCGATCAGCATGCGCGATACCAGCTCGCCCAGGTGGTTTTCAATGGCGGGGGACTTGCTGAACAGGCCGACTATTCCACACATAATCTATGACAATATTCCTGCAGATCGATAACAGGACAAGAATATTACCAAGTGAACGGTAATATCAAGAATATTTTATTATAAATATGAATATTATTCTTCCACGCCCGACCGGGAAAGTACTGCAATCATACGGATTGGCAAGCTGACGAGTTTCTCCGGCCCATGGGGGGCCTCAGCGTCAAAGAACAGGGAATCGCCGGGGCGGAGAAGATAGGTCTGGTTGGCATGCCGGTATAACACTTCTCCTTCCAGCAGGTAAATGAACTCGACCCCCTGGTGCTGGAACAGGGGAAACACCTCGGACTCGTCGGTCAGTGTGATCAGGTAAGGTTCCGTATTGATCCGGTTACTGATGTTATGTCCCAGCAAGCGGTACTGGTGTCCGGCCCGCGAGCCCCGTCGTTCAATCACAAGCCCTTCACCGTCTCTCACGTAACTGCAATCCCGTTGCTCTTCGTACTTCCTGAAAAAAGCGGTAACCGGCACGTTCAGCGCCCCGGCAATGGCGGACAAAGTGCTGAGCGAGGGCGACGTCACGCCCCGTTCAATTTTTGACAGCATACCCTGGGATAAACCTGACTGCTTTGAAACCTCCACCACAGTCATCTTCAGTTGTTTGCGAAATTCCCGGATCTGCGCGCCGATTGCTTCGGCGAGCAGACGGTCTTTCTCACCGACCTCGGGTAACCGGGCATAGATCTGGTTACGGTGAGCTTTATGTTCAGTAGTCGGCATGGACAGTCTTATAACTGAATATCAGAGGTTCCTCAACATGCTTCTGGCAATGATTAGCTGTTGTATCTGCGAAGTGCCTTCATATAACTTGAACAGGCGTACATCACGGTAAAACCGTTCCACATTATAATCCGCGATATAGCCCGACCCGCCGAATACCTGTACCGCGCGGTCTGCCACCCTGTTTACCATCTCGCTACAGAACAACTTGCAACATGCCACTTCCTCCGTAACCTGTTCGCCGCGGGTGTAACGCCGGGCCGTTGTTTCCACCATGCACTTGCCGGCGTAGTATTCCGTCCGGCTGTCAGCCAGTAGTGCCTGAATTAACTGGAAATTGCCTATCTCGGTGCCGAATTGCCGGCGTTCCCCGGCATACTTCACACTGTCTTCAATCAACCGATTCGCAGCCCCTACCGATACTGCGCTGATATGCAGGCGGCCGCGATCCAGGACCTTCATGGCTGTCGAGAAGCCTTTGCCTTCGACACCGCCTATCAGGGCTGACCTGGGGACTTTTACATCGGTGAGCACAATGTCACAAACATCGGACCCCCTGAGTCCCATCTTGCGTTCCGGTTTTCCCAGTTCGATCCCGGGCAGTTTGGCATCGACCAGGAACGCCGAGATGCCGCGTGTTTTATCTTCACGGCTGCCGGTTCTGGCCATGAGCGTGAATACGCCGGCACGGGGAGCATTGGTTATGAACCTCTTGGTCCCATTTAGCACATAGCGGTCACCTTCAAGCCGGGCGCTGGTCTTCAGGGAACCCGCATCGGAACCTGCATCCGGCTCGGTTAATGCAAAAGAACCGATTAACTCACCTGTAGCCAGTTTAGGCAGGTAATATTTTTTTTGCTCTTCGGTACCATCCATGACAATTCCCTGTGAACCTATTCCTATGTTGGTGGCGATTACCGTGCGGAATGCCGGCGAAGTGTATCCCAGTTCCTGGGCGACTAGCGTTTCTTCAGACATCGACAGGCCCAGACCGCCGTATTTCTCAGGTATGGAGAGACCGAACAGGCCCATCTCCCTCATTTCCTCAATGATTTCTTCGGGGATCTTATCTTCCCGGTCAACCTGCTGTTCAATTGGCAGCAATCGCTGTCTTACATAACGCCGTACGTATTCCAGTAACTGGTCAAGAACTTCTTTGTCTGCAGCCAAAGTTGAATTCTCTCTACTTGCGGGAAGCAACGGCATCAGCCAGGAGACACAGGATTTCAAACATCATGCTTGCCCCTACCAGTGCCGTGTTACCGCTCGGGTCAAAAGGCGGTGCAACTTCGACCACGTCAGCGCCAACCAGGTTCAGTCCGCGTAGCGAACGCAGCATCATCTGGGCTTCGTGGGTAGTAAACCCTCCAATCTCCGGTGTCCCCGTTCCCGGTGTATAGACCGGGTCCAGACCATCCACATCAAAACTGATATATGTAAGACCGTTTCCAACTATCTCCTTTGCCTCTTCCATAATGGCTTTGTACCCCTTATCGTAGAATTCATCCATGTAGACAACCCGCATTCCGCTGTCGTGGCTGAACTGCCAGGTCCCTCTTTCACTCAATGACCCCCGAATGCCAATCTGGATGGTGCGCAATGGATCCAGCAGTCCCTCTTCCACGGCTATTTTAAACGGCGCTCCGTGATGGAACTTCGAATCCGCAACATCGTCCGCGGTATCGCAATGCGCATCAAAATGGACCATTCCCAACCGCCGGTCTTTGCCCAGCGCCCTGAATATCGGCAAGGTGATGGAATGATCGCCTCCTGCAGTCAAGGGAATAATACCGGCCTCGTGAACCTCCTCGTAAAAAGACTGGATATCAGCATGGCCTTGCTCCAGGTGATACAGGTGTTTGAGGGGGCAATCACCAAGATCTGCGATGTTACACAGTTCTGCCGGCGCGATATCCTGCAACTGGTTATAGTGGCGGATCAGTGTGGACTGGTTACGGATTTCCCTGGGCCCGTGCCTGGCCCCTGCCCTGTTCGTCACCCCCATATCGAACGGAACGCCAGTCAGTCCTATATCGATACCTGTAAGGCCGGCAGCCTGAGGCAATCCGAAAAAACTGGCAAGTCCGGAGAACTTGGCGCCGCCTGTTGTTCCCTTGCTGTCAGATGAATAGGAAATTATCTGTTCCCTCCACTGTCAGGCTGATCTGTCAATCCACCGGCTCGCGCATAAGCGGGCAGGTGGAACAGTGTATGCTGCCACCGTTTTTCTGCATGTTGCCGTAGGGAATCTCAATTATCTCAATATTACGCCGTTCCAGTTCTGCGCGGGTCCCGGCAGACAATCCGGGAGACATGATAACGCGGCCGGGCGCAACAGCCAGTCCATTCGTAACCCATGGGTCATCATCCGGCGTGATTTCAACGGTATCGATGTTCAGTTGCTTTAATTGCTGCAGAAATTCGTATGCCAGGTTGGCGGCATTCACAAGAGCCAGGTTGACATCGATCATGAGAAAATACAGGTCAATATGGATGGAATAGCCGCACAGGTCGGTCACTATCAACTCTACTCCCTGGTGTTTCAGGGTATTTCCCAGTTGTTCGATAGCGGCATTGTTCACACGGATTGAACGTCCGACCACGGCTGTTGCGGAATTCAACCAGGCAAAACTTCCTCCTTCCAGCATCCCGGTTCCATTTATCGTATGCAATATAGGTACGCCATGTCTCGCCAGGGTCCGGGTGACAGGCAACTCCTCTCCCCGGCGCATCTTCGGCGCAAGCCGCGAAACTATGGCGCCGCCCTTGACGGCAATGGAGGAATCACGCGTATAACAGGATTTGAAGCGGCCGCCGATATCACCTTCCAGCATAATTACCTCAACACCCTCTTCCTTCAGGACCCGTACCAGGCCGTCGTGGTCGGCCTGCATCGACGGCAGGTCAGGAATGGTATCACTCTGGAAATACCAGCCTTCGTCGATATCGCCGTAAGAGCCGATACTTTCTATGCGTTTGGCTGTATCGATAATATCGAATTCGGAGCCGGGCCGGTGCATCAATACCGTTTTCAATTTGCCCACGTCGGTATCACAACCCCACTCCCGGCCCCAGACAGCCTTGAGTTCAGCCGCGGTTTCAAACGCAGGCTCGGGACGGGAACCGAACATCTTGATAGTCCTAGCGTATATGTCGTCAACCATAGCCGGCATACTAATATATTCGAAGCCCCTTGACGACCGTACCTGTCTGCACCGGGACTATCACGCCAGCTTTGGCATCACTTCTTCCGCGAATTTTCTCACATCATCAATAGAATTCAGTCCATGGACGATTACTTCCTCAAACGTATCACCTGCAATCTCCTCAATCTCGGCAGCAATCTCGGCAGGAGCTCCTATAACGTGACGCTCAGTCAATCGCGAGTAAACAGAATGCGAATTGCTCTCGTCAGATGCCTTTACCCGCGCATGCTGTTCATCCAGTGTGGCCGATTTCTCTATAGCCAGTTCTTCCGGCGTACCTATGACATGCGGGAATGAACCATCGACCCTGGATTGATAGTTTTCGACATTGAACGTGCCATCGGTCATGATGACATTAACGCTGCGTGATTTGGGTATAGACTGATAATCTCTATTAATCCAGGCACAGTTTTCTTCTACCAGACTTAACAACTCCCGGGCAGCGGTATCACTGGCATTATAGACATTGATTGCATCAGCTTGTGCGGCAGCCAGTTTCGGCATGGCTTTCCTACCCATAACCAGCCCTACACAAACAGGAGGGTGAGGGTTCTGGAAAGGCTTGGGATCAGCAGTTGCCTGTGTCAGCGTGTAATACTCTCCGTCAAAATCAACGGCATCTTCTGTCCACATTCTTTTGAGGATTTCAATTTCCTCGCTTAAATATTTTACCCTCACCGAAGCTTTGGGATATTCCTGCCCCCAGGGCACAAAGTACATCGCATAATCACCGGTACCGATTCCGACATCCAACCGACCGCGACTGATCTGATCAATACATGCAGCCATTTTGGCAAGCAGGCAGGGGTTCCTGCGCCGGCATGGCGTGACCATCGGTCCAAACCTGATATTGTCGGTTATTTCTGCCAGGATGGATAAAACAGTCCAGGTTTCCCAGACAGGCAGCATCCTGTCACTGTCCAGATCCGCATAGACGACATTATCCATCATCCATCCGGAATAAAAACCTAGCCGGTCTGCCTCCAGCCAGTAGTCTCTCAGTTTCTCCCAGTCCCAGTTTATGCCGTGCTGGTACAGTCCTAGCTTTATCATATCTTGATCAAATTAGCAGTTTAAAAAAGTTGAGTAATCCGGTTAACAAAAGAACACTCCAGGTTTCCCAAACATCCGTCTACGCGTCAAAAAGATGATTAAAAGATACCATCACATCCATCATTGGGCCATCAGAAACTTGCCTGTCTCGCACAAGAGTCAATATCCATACAATCTCCTGCTGGTTAGTAATTGACAGGAATGCCATTCGCACGGAAGCGGGCGACCAACGGCTGGAGATATTTTTCGTAACGCTTCCAGCCACTGGCGGATGAAGTATAGACAGCCTCGCGCACCTGGACCGCGCTGCGAGAGGTTGTTGGCGTTTTGTTCTCGTAGAACCTGAGGCATTCCGGTTCGAAATCCAGGCCGCAATAATTCAACATACGTTTGGATTCGCCTTCAATATCATTCACAAGATCCTCGTAGCTCACGTCAAGAATCATATCAGGATGCACATTGTGCCAGTGATCCATAAGACGGCGATAAGCCATATAGTAGGCGCTCAAATCCTCTAAACTGTACGAAAACAGGTACGCGCCTTCAGTGAAATATTGTTTGAAATTACTGATACACGTATCCATTGGATTGCGCGTCACGTGAATAATCTTCGCGTTTGGAAGTGCCTGCCGAATGAGGCCGATGTAATAAAAGTTGATGGGTAGCTTGTCTGTAAAATACGGATGATTTTTAATACGCCCGTGTAAAGATTCAATATATTTCAGCCCCAGTTGCTTATGATCGAGCCGTATTGATTGTCTGATAAGGTTGTTACTGAGAAAGACCAATCCCCCTGATGCATATTCAGCCTCCGGGATAAGTTCATGCAATTGTGTAACAAGGCCCAGGTGTTCCCCGACTGGATATACTTTACTATGGCTGCCCAGAATACGTTCGACGAGTGTTGTGCCGGTACGGGGCATGCCTGTAATAAAAATCGGGGTTTGGCTTTCAAATCCACCGGTGACAGCATTTGCGTCGACGTATTCCTTTGAATAGGTATCAGACATTTCCTTAAAGAAACCGACATCGGCTTTCACATCATACTTATTGATTTGGGCCAGCAACTCCCCGGCACGCACCATATTGATAAACGCTCGTTTATGCTCACCGAAATCTTCGTATTCCTTTGCCAGGGCATACAGCAGCTTTGCAGCACCGCGCTTGGAGCGTACTCCACTATTCAACAGGATCTCAATTTTCCTGGTGTGATTGGTTTCCCTGGTGTAGGTATGCAAATTTGCCAGTTCATAATATGCCTCATAGCAATGCTCATCACATCGAAGCGCGGCATTATACTCCGCATCTGCCTTGCCAAATTCACCATTGAAACGCAGTGTTTCCGCCAGATTAAAATGTAACCCGGCCGTATTGGGTTCCTTGATTAGCGCAGTTTGAAACAAAGCGAGGGGTTTTGAGTGTTCCCCCAATCGGTTGTATAACATCGCAGCCCGCCCTGACGTGGTTGCATCATCCGGTTCCAATTTTTCCATCCGATCAAGCACTTCAAGGCTTTTTGTCGACAGGCCGCGGCCAAAATAGCAGTAAGCCAGTTCCAGTAATGACTGTGCATTATTCGCATCAAGACTGACGGCTTTACCAAGGAATGCAGAAGCTTTTTTAAGATCCCCGCTCAGCCCGGTTGCCCGACCCAATAGAAACCAGCCGAGTGCATTGCCGGGTTCAATCATTGTCAGTTCCCGGCTTTGCGCAATTGCAGCATCAAACCGGCCATGCTGAATTGCAT
The DNA here is from genome assembly GCA_965208655.1 of Gammaproteobacteria bacterium. Lineage (GTDB taxonomy): Bacteria > Pseudomonadota > Gammaproteobacteria > Eutrophobiales > Eutrophobiaceae > JAAXHV01. Next base: position 1,047,709 of record CBDBPJ010000001.1, on the reverse strand, counting down.
CATTGACGATACGCTCTAATTGTTCTGCAGTTTGTGCCTGTGTCATGGCCTGAATATTATTTCACTAATGTTGAGCAGGATAAGCTGCTATCAGTTTTACAGGAAGGTTTTGCGGGCCGTTGAGGCTGGGTGCGGGAAAAGGAACCGGTGTTCCGCTGACTTCGAACGAAGCTGTCAGGCGTATCAACATCTTCAAGGTTTCCTGTGCAAGGACCCGGGACAGGAATATGCCAAGACACATATGTATGCCGCGATTGAAAGCAAGATGTGAATTATTCTTGCGAGTGATATCGAATTGTTCCGCCCGCCTGAATTTTCGTTCGTCCCGGTTAGCCGAGTCCAGCCAGCACGTCAGAACGTCACCTTTCTTCAGGGTAACGCCATGCAGTTGCGTATCAGCAGCCACGTAGCGCTCCACGTTACGGAATGAAGGTCTGAAGCGCAGCACCTCCTCGACGGCGCCGGAAACCAGGTCCGGATCGGACCGCAAAAGCGATTGCTGTGCAGGATATTTATCCAGCAACAGGATTGCATTGGCCAGTAACAGCGGCGCTGCCTCCTGTCCGCCGACCACGACCATTATGGCTAATTCATACAATTCTTCCCGGGTAAGCATTGCCCCGGCATGGGTGTTCTGCACGAGTATTCCTAGCAGGTCCTCCGTCGAGACCCGGCGCCGCTGTTCAAGTGCCGGCGTGAGAAATTCACCGACTTCCCGGTACAGGGGCTGCAACACCAGGTCCCATTTTTTCTTGGGATCAGGATCCGTGAACAGATGTAATTCATCAACCTTCACGATCTCCTCCGACCACCGGTGAAATGTATCCTGATTGCTTCCGGGTAGTCCCAGGATTTCGCTGATGATACGAGTAAACAATGATTCCGCTACCCGGGTGTAGAAGTCAGTCTCACCGGCTTCTATAGCAGTACGCAGGAGTTCTTCAACAATCGCCGCTATACGTGCCCGCAGTTGTTCAACCCCGCGCCGGCTGAACGTCTCATCCACCAGCTTGCGCAGGCGGGTGTGCTGTGGTGGATCGTCAAACAGCACCGCGAAGCTGCCTTTAAATTCCGGGACAGACGGAAACGTTTCATGGTCGTGGACGATGCGGAAAATATCTTCGTAACGAAACATGGACCAGATCCGGCGCGGACCTTCGTGCAACATGACAGGGTGCTCGTCCCGGGCTTGCCGGTAGATTGCGAAACGTTTGTCTTCATCCATGTCCGTGTCGAACGGGTCAAAGCTGAATGGTTCGATGTTCATACGGGCTCAGAGTAAGACATTTGGGGTCAGGTGTTTCCTGTGCCTGTTTAACCGAGCTGGTAGGTATACCAGACGTGGGGTTCCGAGTATCTTCCCGAATTATTTTCACGGTCGATGAGCAGCGGAGTGTGACCTCCCTGGATGATATATTCACCGCTTTCGGGAAATTTTATCCCGGTCCAGGCTTCCCAGTCGGAAACCGGAGCCGTAATAACGGTTGAATCACAGACGATTTCCGTAAACTCTGCCCCGGTGCGCTCCTGCATGCGCAGCCACGGATCGAATTTCTCGCCGTTCTCCCGTGTCCAGGTTACGTAACGCTCTATCGGCGCCAGGGGATAAAGGGGTTTAAGTGTGGGTCTGACCGGGACACAGATTGCTTTAAGGCTGTCCGCTGAAGCCAGATCCTTATAAGCGGAGATGATGCGGTCGGAGACTCCGCTGCCCCGTGCGTCATTGACCATCATGGCCTGTACCGGGCACAGAACGTTGGGCATAATGCCCTGCCGGAACTGTTCGGGTGCCGTGGTCAATAACTGCTGAAACTTCGGCAGGGGCTCATCAGCCTGCCTGAAGTACGGAAGTGCGTTGGCTGCGCCTAATAGGTTTCCACCGGCATTGTCAACGATGTAAAGCTGATAACGGGCAAATTCGCCAAGCAGATGCGGACGGCATTCATCGAATCCGTCATGCAGCAGGAACTCTGGAAATGATTCCCCTTCCAGTTCGCTGAGTCTGCCGGAGAATTCCGGCCGGTCCTTATGCGAAACAACCTGGATTTCCATAAACGGGCAGAGCCGTGTCAAATCTGTCAGTTGTAACTGTAGCTTACTGCCAAACCAATCGTCCGGGGCCGGGTCACGTACTCATAGGCGCTCCGGTTGCCGGAAAATCCTGCTGGTGTGCCGCCGGTAATACCTTCTTCGCTGAAAAGATTCCGGCCGTAAATGCTCGCACTCCATTTGCCGGCATCCAGGGTGACTGACGCATTCCAGATAAAAAATGAATCCGGTTCAAAGTAGTTTCTGCCGTACAGAACATCCCGGTTAAAAGTTGATTGTGATTTGCTCCGGAAGCTGGTGTCGACATGCCAGTTCAGAAACCAGTTATTCATAAGTGGTTGTTCGAAATCCAGCCCGCCGGAGAAGGAGTGTTTGGGAACATTAGGCAAATTATCACCATCATATGCCGCTATGGAATCTTCGATGGTGTTGGTGAATACTCCACCAAAAGCCTCTAGGTCCCGAATTACAAAGTCTTGAGTTATCTCGGCATCCGTGTAGCTGTAGCCAAGGTTGAAATGGAGTTGTTCCGTTATCCTGCCGTCGGCTTCAAGTTCGACTCCTATGGAGCGGGCCTCCGAGCCGTTGAACACACCCAGTTGCCCTGCAGGTGTTGTTTCATCGAACTGAAACTTATTCCAGTCTATGTAATAACCGGCCAGTGAATAGGACACGTTATCCGCGAGTCTGCCCTTGATTCCGGCTTCGTAATTGGTTACCTGATCCGGGTCATAGGTGAGAAATTCCGGTAGAGAGGCAAAAAAGCCGCCGGTGGGGAAAGGATTTGCCCCACCGCGGCGGAATCCTTCCGCCCAGGTAAAGTACACCATCATTGCATCGCTGATATCATAGGAAGTGTTGACCTTGAACAACTGGTCCTCAAAATCTGATCCGATCGGCCCAACTGCGGTAGTGCCCAGTAAATCTTCACCGTCATTTGCGCAGTATGGCCCGCAGAACGGCACCGTCTGTATCAGGTTCGCCTCGAAGTCCTGCCAGAATGCGCGAATCCCGCCGGTCACCTGCCACTGGTCGGTGATTCTGTAGGTAATCTCACCGAATACCGCGAAATTTTCAAACGTGGTGTCAAAATCAATAGCAAAAATCTTATTGGGTAATTGCGGATTGAAGCCGTATCCGCCCAGAATTTCCTGGTCAAATTCATTGAAACCGGGAAATTCCGCATCCAGGAACCATTCGAAATCCGTATCCTGGTAATAGGCGCCGATTACAAAATCAAGGCGCTTGTCCCAGTCGGAGGCCAGACGCACCTCCTGGGAAAATCCATCCTTGCTGAGCACATCCCTGTCGAGACCCATGAGGCGGGGATAGTAACCGTACAGGTAAGCAAGATTGATATTGTCCGGACTGGGAACGATTTCGTAAAAGCCGTTGTCGACACGAAGGTAATCGGTCTCCGTATCAAAATACGACGTCGCCGAAGTAAACGTGGCAAACCCGAAATTGACATTAATCTCTGCGGATACGACATCCGTCTCATCCTCGTAGGGCGAGGGCGCTACCTTGTTATGGGCATAATCACCGTCATTACCGGGGAACGTGGTCGCTCCGTCTGGATAGGCTCCGCCGGGGATGCCGGCAACGTTTTCGAAAAAAGAACCAGGGAACTGTGGAACACTGTTGTCGCAGAAGCACCCCGTAAACCCCTGATTTACTCCCTGCAGGTCATCCTGGCTGCTCTCCTCGTGATGGTAGGAGAGTAGCGCTTCCAAACTATCGTTAGGTTGCCAGAGAACGGATACCCGTGCGTACCAGTTATCGTAGTCATTGGTGTCTTTCCTTGGATCGATCACAAAGCCACTGGCCAGATCATCCGCCACCCTCGGTGTCGGCCTGCCCGGGAATTCGCCGGGACTACCGCCACCGCCCTCGGTGGCAACAAGGCCGTTGCCGTCGATAAAACCGCCCAGCTCCTCATAGCCGGCGGCTATGCGCAACGCCATGCGGTCCGTAACCAATGGCACATTGACAACGGCGTCGAAACCATAGCTTACCTCATCGGACGCATCGGTAATGGAGATATCAGACGAGGCGTCCACGGTAAAAGCGCCGGCATCAGGCCGGTTCGGGATAAACCGAATGGTCCCCCCTGCAGAACTGGCTCCATACAGGGTTCCCTGCGGCCCGCGCAACACTTCCACACGCTCTATATCCTTGATGGACATAGGAAAAAAGACCGGAGTTTCCCCAAGATATGTAGATACCGTGGGATCCGAAAGGTGTGGAAAATCCTGCTGGTTCGTGCCCGACTGGGCATTGAGTCCCCTCAGCACGAAGTTATTGTTCGCGCCGCGAACCCCGGGGCCCTGGTCGATGGTAAACAGTCCGGATACCAGGCGGGTCAGGTCGCTCAGCGTCGCTGTTCTCGCCCTCTTGAGATCCTCTTCGCTGAAGGCGGAGATGTTGTAGGGGATATCCAGTACCGTCTGTGCCCGGCGTGTCGCGGTGACCATAATCTCCTCCAACTCCTGGGCAGGGGCCTGGGTTGCCATCAGGATCCCGGCGGCCAGAGGTGTGAGGATAAACCGAGCAGATTCAGAGACGCGGGAACCCTTTCGGGAAGCGCGAGATTTCGATGATTTTTTCATCAATTCCCCCTCAGATGGCGATTTCTTCAACGTTCCTTACAGGATAGCCGCCATGTGTACGCGATAAATAGAATCCGGAACACACGCGTCTACTACTTCGGTATAAATACTAACATCATAAAACGAATTTCGCAAATTATCCGGGCAATTCGACTAGAATGATAGCCAAACTACCTCAAAGGCAAGGTTCACCCATGGAATATTCTCACTTACGACTGACTGCCGGCGTAGCCGCGGGCTACGTCGCGGGCTACGCAGGACTATACAGTTTTGTTGTCCTCGTCGGCCCGCTCATGGAGCGGTTCAACCTGGCAGAGGCCGGAATTGGCGCGTTGTTCGGCCTTGAAATGCTGGCTCTTGCCATTGCTTCAGTCTGGTTTGCCGGAAAGGGAACCGTACTGAATATTCGACGTTTCTCACTTTTCGGTCTTTTGGCCATTATCGCAGGATATCTGGTTGCCATGGCTTCCATGCAACTCTGGCAGTTTGCCCTTGCGCGCTTCGTCATCGGGCTTGGCGAGGGACTTGTGCTGGGCGCTGCGAACTCAGCGGGCGCTACGGCTTCCAATTCAGAACGCGTCTTTGGTGTAGCGCAACTGGCCATCAGTTTGGCCACGATGCTTCTCGTGAGTGCGATACCCCAATTGACGGTACATTGGGATTATCGCGCCGGCATGTGCCTGGTCCTTGCCGTGCTACTGCTCACGGGCTATTTTCTGAGTTTTCTACCGGAGCGCGCGGTTGCAGAAAAGCCTGATAAACGGAAATCTTCGCTCACCAGATTTCCACATCTGCCGCTGGGAATCCTGATCCTGCTGGCATTCCTGTTATTTTCCCTGGCAGACCTCAGTGTCTGGTTATTCAGCGAACGTATGGGTGACCGGGTAGGTCTCTCACCCACAACGATCGGGTTGTTGCTCGGCGTCGGGACAGGTCTCGGGCTCGCAGGGCCGGTCCTTGCCATTCTGGTACATGTCCGCTATGGCCGTATTCTGCCCTTCAGTGCAGGACTTTTACTTCTCGCAGGTTCTATTATCGGGATCACCCACGCATCCAGTATGCAGACTTATGTTATTTGTCTGTTACCTCTGAACTTTACCATCCTGTTTCTCTATCCCTATTTCCTTGGCGCCCTGGCCGAAATAGACACATCCGGCGCATGGACCACCCTGTCCGCACCCGTCGTATCGTTCGGCCTGGCACTCGGTCCAATCATAGCCGGGGTATTGGCCGCGGAATCAGGATATGAGGCGATCGGGTGGTTTGCGGGTGCGCTGACCCTGGGGGCGTTGGGCTTAATGCTGGTGGTGTTGAACCGGCCGGTTTTCAGGTATGTGCAACGATGAGTACCTATAAGGCTTTCAACTGCGGCATCACCTGCCGGGCGAATATTCGCAGTCCTTCCATGGTCCGCTCGTAGGAATTTTCCCCGACCGTATCGGGACAGATCACGAGTTCAGTTATGCCGATATCGACTGTCTGTTTGCGCAATGCCGCAGCACAGGTACTGACTGGACCGACATAGGAAAGCACAAACCCCTTGTGTTCCCGTTTGAGTTCGTCGGGGTCATAGTTGATCCGGGCGGCACGTTCCTCAAGGACGTTATCCAGTTCATCGGGTCCGACTTCACTCTCCGTAAACAAAATGGCGGAGAGCCGGCCTTTTTTTATCTCGTCATAATTCCGTCCTAAATTTTCGCAATGGGTTTTCAGTGTATTCAATGCCTCCACTACCTTTTCATCATCTGTGCCAAGGAGATTCACCCGGTCGGCAAACTCTGCGGCGAGCCGGGTCAGGAATTTCCTGCTCTTGAATGCGATCTGGAGTTCCGGACCGGACCGGCGGGCCGGTTTGGGGAAATTGACCAGGTTTTTCACGGTGTAGTACTTGCCTTCAAAAGTAGTGCGTTCCTCGGTCCACAGGGAATTCAGTATTCGGACTTCCTCCTCCAGCTTTGCGGCGCGCTCAGTTGCACTAAGATAGGGGTCACCCACCGCCCGGGTCTGGTCCGGGGAGTTACCGGCGCCCATGCCGACCGTCAACCGGCCTTCACTGATAATGTCCACCAGCGTTGTGATCTTGGCAAACAGCGCCGGATGGCGCCGGCCGCAAGGTGAAACCAGTGGCCCGATGCGCATGCGCTGTGTGGTCTCCGCCATGGCCGGCAGGACCGTCCAGGGATCGTAAACTTCTACCCGGGCCTGGGCATTGGCAGGGTCATCGTCAAAATAATGGGGAAACAAATCGTCTCCCATATAACAGGCATCGTAACCCAGTTCCTCGATTTCCTGCCACCCGGCCCGGAGCTGTTCGTAGTTCCAGCCCCAGCCTACCATCAGCGTTGATATTTCCATCAGGCGTTTGATATTAAGTTCTATATATTCCGTTCGGCTTTACGATAATAGTAGTTTATTCTGCATTTTACTACGGATTCAGTCGACCTGCTAAGCTATAATATCAGGATCTTATAGTGAACGGTGGAGAACTGAATGCCTAAAAATATAAAACGCGGTAGGAAGTCAGATGAAAACTTTCATGGTTTGCTCGATAAGCATGACATAGGCATTATCACGGAACTACGCAATGACGGGCGCATGCCGTATCGGGCCATTGCCGAGATAGTGGGATTATCGGAAGCCGCGGTCAGGCAGCGGGTGAACCGGCTGGTTAAAGACAAAGTTTGCCAGATAACTGCGGTAATGGACCCAAAGGCGCTGGGTTTGAACGCGGTGGCTTCGGTGGGCATGAAAGTCGATGGCGATTTTGTTGAAGTCGCCGACCGGCTTGCATCCATAAAACAGGTTGAATATGTCATCCTGACGGCCGGGTTGTTTGACCTGATGGCCGAACTGGTCTGCAGGGATTACGATGAACTGTTATCCGTGTTACGCCAGATAAGGAACATCCCGGAAATAAAGTCTACGGAACTTAATCTTATCCTGGAAACCCGTAAACTGGTTTATAATAGACCATCATTACAATAGCCGGCAGAGTTTCTGTGGCGTATATAAAAAACTCCTGGTACATGGCGGCCTGGTCTTCAGAGATTGAGGACAAGCCATTCGGGCGCAATCTGCTGGGCGAGCGTGTAGTGATGTTCCGTGACGGCAGTGGTGAAATTCATGCCCTGAATGCCATGTGCCGTCACCGTAATGCGGACCTGTCGGCTGGTAAACTGGTTGGCGATCATATTCAATGTCCTTTCCATGGCTGGCAGTATGACACCAAGGGTATCTGCCGGTATATTCCGTCACAACCACCCCCGCACCCCGTGTACGAGACTGCGCGTGTCCCATGTTATACAGTGAAAGAACAACACGGTATTGTCTGGCTCTGGATGGGGGATGAAGGCGCTATGGATGAAAGATTACCGGGCGCCGATATATTTCGCAACGAAACGGTTATCAACCGTATTGCCGATACCCGTCTGCAGGCGGCTACTCCATTAACAATCCTGGAAAACGGCCTGGATGATGCACACCCGCCGTTTGTACATACCCTGGATGAGGTGGTGCCGACACAGTTACCCCGGCGCGATGTCAGGATTTCGGAAAACAGGCGCCGCATGCAGTATCACATCGATGAAAAGGTGGTCAATGCAGAGTACACCCACCAAACGGCCGATAAACCGGACTGGAGAGCAAGGGTAATCTATGGAACGACGCCGTTGAAATCCGTGATAGTCGGTTTTGATGTGGCCGGCCTGGTCTATTTTCTGTATGAGCATGTTAACGGTGAGATACTCATTTTTTCCGGGATGGCGACGCCCAACGATGATGAATATACCTGGTTCTTCACGGCGTTTGAGTCCGATCGTTCAAACTGGTTTCGCAATCGGGTGGTAAGGTGGTACCTGCGGGTACAGAACGATGAAGATGAAACACTGATCGGCTGTATGCAAAGGCAGGTACAAAGTGAGGATAGCCTTAACCTGCATTTAAGCGTCCCTGCAGACCATCCCGGGCTGTCCCTGAGACGGTTATACGGTGACTGGTTAAAAGTTGAGAATAGAATATGAAAATTAATACCGATAATGCGCTGACGATTATAAATCAAATACACACTGCTAAGACCCTTGAAGAGGGGTTTAAAGACGTTGCAGAAGATGTTGTCTGCTATGACTGGACAAAAGCCGGGGTGGTCAATGGAAAGGAAGCGGTGCTGGAGCAGATCATACGTCCATCAGACAGGGCATTCCGTAATGAAAACTTTGATATCAACTATATTGTTGTGGGTGAAGAAACAGGCATGGTAACGGTGGATGCTGTTTACAGTGCGGATTTTTTAGATGATTACAAAGGCATACCTGCACATGGCAAACGGGTCTCATGGAGAATTAGAGATATGTTTCTCATCGAAAATAACCTGATTACTTGCATGTGGTATGCCAGCGATACACTTGAAATGTTGCAGTCACTGGAAGCTGTGGATTTCACGTTACCTTAAAGGATATAAAGCCTGTGTTAATTGGAATTTCTGGTGGCGGTGGAGACCTGGCGCAACGAATCTTCAGAAGTGCCACGTGTAGATAAGGACGGTAATAAAACATTCCAACCGATCCATGATGGTCCACTACTAGTACTCTTTTATCCTGCGCAGGGATTGCAGAACCGCCAGCAATATGGATAACGCTACAATGCAAAATCCAACCGTAAACCAACCCACGGTGGTATAACCTGCGTGAGCCGCGATAAACCCGGAAAAAACCGGCCCGATGGCCATAGCGAATGACACGATGGTACCGGACAGGGTCGTCCACGACCCGTGTTCATCAAGCCTTGCCAGTAGACCCAGAAAATAGGGATAGAGGAAACCTATACTGATCAGGAGAAGGGCCATCCCCGCGCTATAACTGATCGGACCGGCTGCATAAACGACCAGGAGGGCGCTACAACCTTCCAGTATTAATCCTGCTGTCAAAGGTATCATAACGCCAAATCGATCCCCCAGCAGGGCAGCAAGCAAGGGTCCGCTCATACTGAGAATTGTCGCCGCACCAAGGCTCCATGAGACGGCATCCGGTGTCATGCCTATCTCTGACGCGATACGTTCACTGAAAACCCAAATGCCTATATCGCTCAGGTTTACCAGCGTGAAAGCGATCAATATGCTTATTCCCAGTACAAGGAGTGGATAGTGACTGACTTTACCGCTGAATTTGATGTCGACCCCGATGCCGGCAACCGGGAGCCGGGTAATGAGAGGGACAGATACGATGAGTGCCAGGATCATTGCGCCTAAACTCATACGAAACCCGTACTGGGCCGTGATATCCGGGACGGCAAACAGTAACACGACTACAACTGACATGCTGGCCAGTTGCGCCTGGGCGAATACGCGATCCGGGTTTTTAACGGCTGCTCCTGCAGTATTCGCTGCGGCAAACGCCATGCCCTCACCTGTGCCCGCTACGAGACGGCACAGTGTAAACACCTGGAATGTGTCCGCCATGAGAGATAAGCCGTGTGCCGTCAAGGCAAGTACGGCGCCCGCACAGGCAAGTTTCCTTAACCGCAGGGCATTGACCCTGTATGAACAGTAAAGTGAAACAAGGGCGATAGCCCCAGCCTGCAATCCGAACGTCAGACCGATTTCCTGCTCCGAAATGCCGTAGGCATGCATGAATTCCCCGACAAAGACAGGTGCTAACCAAAGACTGAGCTGGCCGAATATATATCCGCCGAGAATGCCGGTTATACGGACGGGGGGTTCCGGCCTGGTATTGGTCCCGGTCAAACTGTTGTTATAGGGCTGGGATCAGGTGCTGCCGTCACGCCAGGATTCCAGGTACTTCCTTGCAATTTCCAGCAGCCGGGGTTGATCGAAACTTCTCTCATGGCCCCCATGCACGGTACGGACCGGCAGTCTTATCAGGCGCTCCATCGTGTCGATGTAATCGTCGATGTCAGCATCCGGCAGGTTGGCGAGCAATGGTCCGTCATAGATTGCATCCCCGGAAAACAGGATGCCTGTGTCAGCTTCCCACAGGCCGATACTGCCCGGCGTATGACCGGGTAAATGCAATACTTCAAAGGCGCGGTTACCCAGGTCTATCACATCTCCCTCCTGGAGTATCCAGGTTGCAGGTGCTGCCTGTGTTTGATGATGGTGCGGTTCGAACCCGGCATAAGGCAAGGCCTTGATCAGGTCTTCGTCCGGTGTATATCCCGCTTCAATAATATAATTCGCCTGTTCACCAAACTCGGATAGAAATAAAGGCGCCGGTTCAGGCATGCTCATCAGTTCAACCTCCGCTTCATGCACTGCGCGCACATCAAACTCATGGTGATTGCCGATATGGTCATAATGGGTATGTGTGGCTAGCGCGATAATCCGGGTATCCAGCAGATCCCGGGCTGCCTCCCTGAGACTGCACACCCCCAGACCGGTATCGATCAACAGGTCCTGTTCCCTTCCTTTTATGTGCCAGATGTTACAACGGATAAGCCGATCCACATAAGGCTCCGTGAGCAGGGTTATGCCATCATCCAGTGTCGTGCTGCTGTACCACTGCTCCGCAATGGGTAACTCCTGCAGCCTCATTCCCAGTCTTTCTTTCGGATCAATGTTATTCACGATTTAAGTCGTTTATGTGATATACAGTCACGCATACAGTATAATGTAAACATAATACTACTAAATCAGTATTTAATAATGAAGCCGGATTTCCTTTCTCCTGATTTCCATAACAATCCCTTTCCGGTCCTTGAGTGGTTCCGAACCAATAAACCCGTCTACCGGCACGAAGAATCTGCCGTTCCGTGTGTGTCCGTATTTAACTACGCCGATGTGCGATACGTTTGCCGGAATGACAATGATTTCTCTTTTCAGGGAATTGCCAACCAGGACAAACCGCTTGTCGGAGGGGATACCCTGTTCCGGAATCCACCGGTACATACCCGGATGCGAGGGTTATTTGATCCGTTATTCAACCGCAAAAGAATTAACTGGCTGGATAAGGTTGTAAGAGAAAAGAGTATCGAACTGCTGAACAATGTGAAGCATGGCAGATCCGTCAATATAGTCAGTGAAATTGCAGACCCGCTGGCCTCCTTTGCCATGTGCAAATTCCTCGGCCTGGATCAAAACGACTCGGAAATAGCGCTGCACTGGGCCCATGAAGTTGTACAAAATGAGGGTTATCTATATTTCAGAAAATCCGGTTACAGTGACAGGGAGGAACGTCTCGACAGGGTATTTGAGGAAGTCCGGGAATATATAATCAATATAATCGATTCACCCGGTCATCCGGGTGAAAATTCCGCCTTGCAATATATCAATAATCTGCATGAGAGTAACCCCGGGGTCGTAACCAGGGAGATTTTCATTGATATCGTGGCAATACTGAGTTTTGCCGGTGTTGATACAATTTCTACAGTAATAGGTAATTTATTGCGCGCATTGCTTGAAAATCCCGGACAGTTTCAACGATTGACAGTGGACAAAAATTTGCTGGGTCCCGCTATCGAAGAATCCTTGCGCTATTATGGTTGTGTCAAGTGCATGGTAAGGGTGGCAACCCGAAATACCGCGCTAGGGCATGAAGAAATTAACGCAGGAGACACGGTACTTGTATGGATGTTATCTGCAAATCGCGATGGCGACGTTTTTGAAAACCCGGACAGGTTCGATATTTCCCGTGGCGCTACACAGCACTTCGGGTTTGGCACAGGCATCCACCAGTGTATCGGCGCCATGCTGGCGCGACTGGTCATCAAGTCCTTTATGACGGGATTGCTGGAAAATGGATATATCATGCAACCGGCTGGTGATGGTTGGCTCACACCGGCACAAACCCCTCTGGCATATGGTTCCAGCGAAATTCGGGTTACACTTGCCCCCCGGTAAAGAATACAGAACCCACCGGTACGTTTCAGGCCGAAAATAATAAACAGCCGGCATGCCCGCGGAAACAATCAATAACGAATTGGAAAACATGGTTCAGAAGGCTGAAACCCTGCTGGCAAATGGAAAACTGCAGGAAGCTGTCAATATTGCAAACCAGTTGTTCAAAACTTATCGGCACAAACCGCAGATCTGGTCGTTATTCTGTAACATAAACCTGGCACAGCGCAATTACGATAATGCGATAGAAAATGCAAGGAAAGTAGTTGAGCTTGCCCCGGAAAATATTCGGTCCTATTTACTGCTGGCAAGGGTATATATCAGCGCCGGGAAAAATTCACAATCCCTGCCGGAACTGGAAAAGGCGGTTTCATTCAACCCGGGCGAAGCATCACTGAATGACATGATTGGAACCATGTATTCCCTGTGTGATGAAACGGAAAAAGCGCTGGTTTACAGCCGGTGCGCGGTGGATAAGGAACCGGACAATTCGTTCTACCGGTCAAACCTGGCCCTGATACAACGCATGATTGGAGATATGGATGGCGCCGAAGCAAACTTTGACCAGGCCATCAAATCGGAACCCCACAACTACCAGGCCTATTACGCCCGCGCCGACCTGAAAAGCTGGACGGAGAAAAACAATCATATTGAGCAAATGAAGGACTTACTGCTTTCCGGCGTAACAAACTGGCGCGGCGAGATTTCATTGCGATTTGCCATCGCCAAGGAATGTGAGGATATCGGGCGTTATGCCGAGCAATTCAGATTTATCAAATCCGCCTGTGACCTGCAGCGGCGCCATACCCGCTATGACGTATCCGACGATATAGAGGCGATCGGCCGCATTATCGACGTATACACAAAAGCCACGCTGGCAAAAATCGGTCCTGGCAACGCTTCCGCTGAGCCGATCTTTGTCCTGGGACTGCCCAGAACCGGCACATCGCTGGTAGACAGGATTATCGGGAATCACAGCAAGGTATATTCAGCAGGCGAACTGAACAACTTCAGCTCGGTCCTGGTCAAGGCCATACAGGAAAAATCAGGATCCACAACAATGAAAATGACGGAAATGATTGACCGATCGGTTAAAACAGACGTCACTCTGCTGGGTGATAACTATATTGCAAGTACGAGACCGAAGACAGGCCATACGCCACATTTCATCGATAAATTACCTCTGAACTATCTGTATTGCGGGATTATTCATGCTGCATTGCCGAACGCAAAAATCGTGCTCCTGGAGCGTGACCCTCTGGATGCATGCTTTGCGATTTACAAAACAATGTTCATCGGCATCTATCCGTTTTCATACGACTTGAAGGAACTTGGCAGATACTACCTCGCTTATCGGCGACTGGTAGAGCACTGGCGGGACGTGCTGGGAGATGCGCTGTATTGTGTGGCCTATGAGGATGTTGTTGAGAATACGGAAGCGGAAGTGAGGAAATTACTGGAATATTGCAATCTGGAGTGGGAGTCACAATGCATTGAATTCCACAATAACCCGGCTCCGGCCACCACAGCCAGTGCAGTACAGGTCAGGCAGCCGATATACCAATCATCCGTGGGAAAATGGAAACACTACAAGGATGAACTGGGACCATTAATCAACATATTTAAACAAAACGGCATAATGAATGGCGACCGGTAGCTCTGACCTGCGATATTCGCTGGAAGCCCTGGCTGGCTTTCTCATTGGTAACCTGACCATTTTTAGTTCACCGCTCTATATCGGCGCACTGATGGACGGGCTGGGGGCGGATGAGAGCCAGGCCGGCCTGGTCTGCAGTCTGGAAATCGGCGCGGTGGCCGTAAGTTGCGTGCTGTTTTCAGGCTGGCTTGACAAACTGCCGCTCCGAAGGCTCGGTATCGCGGGCGTGTGCCTGGCTGCAACAGGCAACCTGCTCAGCCTTTCACAGGATGCCCTGGTCTATCTATCAGTGCTTCGTATTTCTTGCGGTATTGGCTCGGGTATGTGCCTGGCGGCCTGCAGCGCGATAATTAGCCGGGCATCAGACCCTGACCGTGTTGCCGGTACCGTAGTAGGATTAAATACCGTGCTCATGGTAATGGTGATAGCGGCTATCAGCTTCATGAAGCAACGTTTCATGTTTGACGGCGTGACGGGCATTTACCTGATTGTGCTGGTGTTGGCTTTTTTCCCGTTACTGATGCTGCCGGGAACGGCGACTGGCACAGAGGTTCACGCGCCATCAAAGGAACAATTTGATAGCCGCAGCGTTTTCCGGCTCGGAGTATTCGGCGTTGGTCTCCTGTTTATCTATTGCGTCGTAGAGGGTTCAATCTGGTCCTTCAGCGAGCGCAGTGGCGTCAACCTGGGGTTAACCGGTACCCGCATCGGTTTGCTTCTCGCGGCGGCCCAGGTCGCCGGTTTGTGTGGCGCTGCAGTGTCTGCCGCAGCCGGGAAGCGAATCAGGCGGGACATACCGCTTGTGACGAGCAGCATCATCATGGGCATATCGGGTTACCTTGTGTATAACACCGGCCAGACATGGGTATTCGAGCTAAGTATCCTGGGCTTCTCCTTCGCTTTCTTCCTGGGTTTTCCCTATTTCATCGGTGGCTGTGCAATGCTCGACGGCGAAGGGCGCTGGGCGGCCAGGGCAACAGGCATCAACCTGATGGGTGCGGCAACGGCCCCGTTTCTGGCCGGCAATATCATTACTGCCTCCGGTTATGGTGAACTGGGCCTGTTCATAATCATCCTAGCGCTCATCTGCGCTGCCGGCGGCCTGGTGTTTAGCGCCGGATTACGGCGCCATTCGAACCCGGAGTCTCAGGCTTCGACCTGATGATCATGGCAATTCTTCATATCTTACCTGCCGGGATAAGTCATCCCGGCGGTTCACTCAGAGGGAGGAAATTCGTCGTACTGTGGCAGGTCGTCGGTAATTTCATGCCAGGGCGCTTTTGAAGCCACAAATATATGTTCTGCCGGGCGAACGCCCGGATCGCCTGACACGGTCCCCAGAAAGATCAGTGTGACCCGCCCTTCTTCTGTCGCGCCGAGGTTCGACCCGCATACCTTGCAGAAGATTCGAAATGCCCCGGGCGAGGACTCATAGCGCGCTATCAGGTTTTCCCCTTCGGTCCAGTGAAACTCACCGGGTGTTACGAACCCGGCAGTCATAAATGCAGCACCGGATTGTTGCCGGCACATGGCGCAATGGCAGTGACCGGCGCCGGTGATTGGACCGGCAATTTCATAGCGAATACCGCCACAGAGACAACGGCCGGAAACAACCTTCGATTTAGTCACGCTCAACCTCCTTTAGTTTACGTGTGGCAACAGCGTCAAACAAAATACTAATTTAGTAGTATTTTCTACAATTCATTCCTAGTATGGCAATGTTTGATTATTTTTCAACTGATACGGTTGCATTTGGTATTATTGCTTGTAGTGGCCCGGTTTTTATACACAAAGGGGAACGACAGATGGCTGATTTCGGGGTATATTTAAACGGCCTCGGTGGTAACTACCGAGAAGCAAAAGAATTATGGATTGCTGGCGAAGAACTTGGTTATGACTACCTGTGGATGATGGATAATATCGTGGGACCGGAACCTTATACGCAGGAAGCGCCGGTCCTGGACACATGGTCGGTCCTGCCGGTGATTGCAGAGCTGACAAAAAAGGTAAAATTCGGTCCCCTGGTATCACCCTTCTCCAGACGTCATCCATCGGTACTGGCCAAATCAAGCAGTATCGTCGACCAGATAAGTAATGGCCGGTTGCAACTGGCCATGGGCCCCGGTGATGAACCCCAGCAGCATCTGCCCTGGGGTCAACCTTATCCTGAAAAACCGTCTGAGCGTATTGCCATACTCCGGGAGGAACTGGATATTATTCGGCGGATGTGGACCGAGAAACATGTCACGTTCGATGGACAATACTATCAATTGAAGAATGCGGTTAATGAGCCTAAACCGGTCCAGAAGCCTCATCCCCCCATCTGGATTGGGTTGATATTCGGCAAGAAACTGATGCCCAGGATCGCCGCGGAATTCGCGGATCACATCAACGTATATCATGCGGATGATGACCATGTGCGCGAATTGCTGGCCATTGCAAAAATGCGTTTTGAAGAAGCCGGCCGTGATTTCTCCACGGTAAAACTGGCGCGTAACGTGGGCGTAAAACTGGTTGACGGCGAATTTGATTTTGACGCGTTTATTGAAACTTGCGCCAGGCAGGGCAACCGGACAACCGAATACACCCGTAATAATTTCGATGTTTATGAATGTTTTATTGCCGGCAATGACGAGGAAGTTGCAAGAACCTTGAAAAGACGGGTGTTTGACCTCGGGTTTGACCAGGCGATCGTGGAGCTTTCAGGCGGCGCGGGCGGCTATAAACCGGGAGGTTTTACGGGTGCGGAATTTGTTGACTACATGTTAAACAACATGCGGCGATTTCAGGAACGCGTCGTTCCACTGGTAAGGGAAATGCTGGATAATGGTTGAGACCGGCCAACCAGGTGTTTATATGTCAGGCAATATTGATCATTTAATCTCCCCGGATGAACAGGCTGCGCTCCGCCGGCCGATAGAGAAGGCAAGGACATTACCCAGGCAGGCATTCATCTCCCGGGATATCTATAACCTGGAAACAGAGCGAATTTATTCGAGACACTGGGTAGCGGCTGTTTTCACCTACGATACAGAGAACCCCGGTGACGTGAAGAAATTTGATGTCTGCGGCATGCCGTTTATTGCTGTACGCGGCACGGACAAGACACTCCGGACGTTCCATAACATCTGTCCTTATGATGGTTGCCCGGTTGTTCTGGAATCAAATAAAGCGATGGAAAAGCTGGTTGTCCCCTACCACGGCTGGGAATACAGTTTGGACGGCAAGCTGGTTGCCATGCCTTACTGGAATGGCTACGAAGATTGTACGGCGGACGCACTGGCGCCGGGCGAAGGTGATCTCAAACAGGTCAAATCAGTAATCTGGCAAGGCCTGCTATTCATTAACCTGTCAGACAACGCTGAGCCGTTCAACGCCTACATCCAACCAGTACTCAACCTGCTAGAGGAATATGACCTGGAAAAGCTGGAGATAGCGCGGGACCAGGAGGGGATGCCGTTTCTCACCGAAGACACCATTGATACCAACTGGAAAACCTACTGCGAAAATGCCTGTTTGAATGTGTTACACGAGTCGTTCACCCACAGAATGTACAATAAATCCTCAGATGTGCCGCGCGTGGACGGGGACGGAAACAGAACATTCCAGCCGGTTCATGATGGCGCCCTGGTAGGGTTTTCCTATAATCACGCCGAATTGACGGATACCTATCCGGAGTTGCCCTGCCCGCCGATAAGCCGGACAGACAAACCGTCACCAAAGTCCGGCTATTTTCTGACGCTGTACCCCAACCTGTATCTTGTCGTTATGCCGAATATGATTGAAATCGGTGTTGCCCTGCCGGACGGGCCGGACAAAACAATAGAGATGCGGGGTTATTATTGTCATAAATCTGCCGCCAACGATCCGGCACTGGTAGAAGCTTTCGACGAGTTTGCAGAGATGTTCGAGGAAGCCGCCCGGGAAGATAACGCAATCACTGAAGCAATTCAGAAAGCGCGGTGTTCGCCCGTGTGCGCACAGCAGTACTTCTCACCCTTCTGGGATCAGCCGCATTATAACTTCACCCGTCTTGTCCTGGATGATCTTACCCTGTGTGATTAACTTTTTGCTTCAATCCAGTCTTCAGCCATCCTGGAGAACAGGTCGGGATTAAAATAATCCTCCTGCAGTTTCCACTGACCTTTGCCGGCAAAATTGATATGTATCAGAACGTCTTCGCTGAAGTCGGAACCGTCACCGGGGTCATCCATGATAACTTTCATAGTGAACACCACCCGGCCGCTTATTTCATCCATAACGTGCCAGTTCAGGGCAAAATCAACTACGTGATTGAACGGGTATTCGGAATAATATTCGACGACACCTGTCCGCACTTCTTCCCGGTTAGTCCAGATCAGGACTCCGTTACTGTAATACCTGATGTCTTCAGTGAAAAGTTCCACCCAGCGTGACCAGTTCCCGGAACCGGCGCAGTACCTGGTGTGCTCGATATAGTGCTTAAAAGCACGTTCAATTTCATCTCGAGGCCACTGGATCATCAGGTTTGACCTTGCTTGCTCAGGTAATCGGCTATCAGACTTATCTGTTCGAACATCAAGGCACTGGCATTGATACTTGTAATCATGTTGGGATTATCCTTGGTCGGCACCAGTTCAACAACATCGCCCCCGATTACATTCATGCCGCGCAAACCCTGCAACAGTTCCAGCGCTTCTCCCATTTTCATGCCCTCACCGGCTTCCACGTTTGCCACACCCGGCGCTACGGTCGGGTCCAGCGCATCCAGGTCGAAGGTAATGTAAACAGGCTTGTCATCTGTTATACGGGCTCTTATCTCCCTGACTACACCTGCTGCCCCCAGTTTTTGAAATTTCTTATATTCTATGACGTTATAGCCCAGTTCCGTATCCGTCTGGGCATAGCCGTGGCCCCTGATGCCTATCTGGAATACGCAATCCGGATCAACCAGGCCTTCCTGTTGCATGAGCACCCCCCAGCCACCGGCCCACTCCTTGTTTCCCATATAATGGACTTCATCGTAATAAGTGTCAGTATGTGCGTCCACGTGGACCACGGCAATCGGCTCACCCGCCAGGTTTGATTGGGGACCGGCGATAGCGCGCAGGATAGGCAAAACAATGGAATGATCCCCGCCAATCGAAACGGGCCGCACATTTGCCGCATCCAGTTTCCTGTAAAATGCCTCTATATCCTTCATTGCCAGGTCATTCACCATGGCATGGGGTAACCGAGGGTCCCCCATATCCCTGATTCGGCACAATTCCCAGGGATCTAATCCAAACTCGCGGTGGAACCGGCGATACTCCGCCGAGACATGGCGCACTGCGCGCGGACCATAATGCTGGTCACGCTGGCTGGTGCCGTTCCCCGCACTGTGGGGGACGCCTGCCAGGCCGATATCGACATTTAGGGGGTCGTTTTCCAGTTCACAACGGAATAACGTGGCTATCCCCCACCAGTTGGTGCCCTCTACCACGGCGTGCAGGGAACTATCGTCATCTATCATGGTATCTGTATTCCTGTCAGTGTTGAACAGAGCGTCATTGATGCCATACCGCTCTACATGTTTACCGAAACCTGCTGGTATTATCGCGTATCCATTTTCGCATGGGATACGGTTGCCGCCCTGAAAATTGTTCTACTACATTCGTTGCCTGGACGTTGGCGTAATAGTCTCGTTCACACTCAAAGTATTTCATGGAGAGATCGTAATCCCCACCGAACATTTCCCGTAATAATGCTTCATCATCAGAATATTCGATGGAAATACCCAGTTCAGATGTCAGCATAGCAGCAATGTCATCGTAAGAGATCAATTCGACACCGGACAGTTCATAGGTCTTACCGATATGAGAAGCAGGATTATCCACCAGTATCCCGGCGCACACATGCGCAATATCAGCGGGGTGTAACCAGGTCTGCACTTGCGGACACGGCATGACAAATTTTTGTCTGGTACGTACCAACTCGGCCGACCACAGTAAATTGGTCATGAAGCTGGAAATGACATTAACGTAAGTCAGCGGCATGTCACTGGCATCCAGTGCCTGTCTGGCGTTGATACCCTGGTTAAATCCTATGGGAATATCACGCGCATCAGCTTTGATATCTGCCGGCGTCAGGCCCGGTGGATACGTCAACAGGCGCAGGACATGTGTTACGCCGCCGGTAAGACCCACGGCCTCGGCCAGGTTTGAACATGCCCGGGTCTCATCGATCAAATCCGGATTGACGACCATAATCTTGTCCGTTCCCGTAACGGCGGATTTAAGACTTGTCAGGTCCAGGAGATCTGTCTTGCAGATTTCCGCATCAGGGAAATCCTGCTTCAGTCGTACAATACCCTCAGTGCGTCTGCTCGTTAGGCGTAATTGAACATGCGCGGCGCCCTGCGCAATTTCTTCAGCCAGTTGGTGCCCTATGGTGCCGGTAGCGCCAAGAATTAGTATTTTCATCACAAGCCGCGGCCATTTCTGATTCGTATCTGCGGGTTATCAGGAGAGGCTTAGAAGTGCTTGATGAACTCATCGGTCATTAACAGGCATTTCCCTGTATTGGGGACCGATTGTTCAAAAAGCAGGCGCTCAAATTCCCGGTATTCTTCACTTTCTTCCGCAAGTTTCCGATGCATTTCCGCATTCGCCGCAATATTCTCAAACTCTGTCATCGCGTAGTATTTGTACGCAGACAGAGGTTCAAGAAGAAGACCGCCAAACCCATCTACCCAGAGTTTGGTCGACTTAATCATCCCTGTCTGTTTCATCAGTTTTTCAAACTTCTCCCAGTTTTGATGGAATTCTTCACGTTTTTCTGGTTTGATCACCATTGTATCAATCATCACTACGGACATTTTTATCTCTCCTTATCACCGTTACTATTCGTTTCAAATCATCTGTTTTGAATTCATCCCGCCTCTTGGGCCGTGAACCCGAAGCGGGCGATACAAGCCGTGGCCATTCCGATTTGTGCCGTTACAGCTAATCTTACTGTATCGTATACTGAAACCAGAACCCTCACTCTGTTAGGGAAAGTTACATGGGCTATTTTCATTTCGATGTCCCGGACTTGGCTGACAATATTTCCGCGCTGAGACGCGAAGTCAGGGAGTTTATCAGCAAGGACCTTCCTGCAACCGAAGACTCAGGCGACGGGTTTTGTCCCGGGTTCAGCCGTAAATGCGGACAGGCTGGATACATCGGTATGACCTGGCCACGGGATTACGGAGGCCGGGAACGATCTTATCTTGAACGCCACGTTGTCGCGGAAGAACTGCTGGCCGCCGGGGCGCCCATTAGAGCACATTGGGTTGCCGACCGGCAAAGCGGGTCCATGCTTCTCAAATACGGCAGTGACGAACTATGTAAGAAGCTGCTACCTGAAATCGTCAAGGGTGAATGTTATTTCTGTATCGGCATGAGCGAGGCGAATTCAGGGTCTGACCTGTTTTCGATACGTTCCCGGGCAGAAAAGACAGGTGCCGGGTGGCTCATCAATGGCAGTAAGTTATGGACCAGCCATGCGCACCGCACACATTACATGATTGCGCTGTTACGGACCTCGGCGCCTGTGGAGGATGACCGCCGGTTCGGTCTAACCCAGTTTCTTATCCCCATGAGCGCTGCGGGCGTGACGGTAAGACCCATCACCAACCTTGCCGGCGAACATGGTTTTAACGAGGTGCTGTTTGAAGATGTACTGGTGCCCGATTCCCATATGCTGGGTAAAATCGATGCAGGCTGGAAACAGGTGTCTAACGAATTGATATACGAACGCAGTAGTCCTGACCGCTTCCTGGAAACCATCTCTGTATTGTACGAGTTGATTTCGCTGGTCGATCCACACCCGGAGGCGCACGCCATGGAAGGAATAGGTCGCCTGGCTGCCCAGTTGTCGACCCTGCGGCATATGTCCATAGCTACGGCGGCGAAGCTTGACCGGGGCGGGATGCCCGGTATGGAAGCGGCTATAGTGAAAGACCTGGGCACCTGTTGGGAACAGGAACTGCCTTCAGTAGCCAGGGACCTGGTTACATTCAGACCGGGAGAGCAATATCGAGCGTTTGATGAAACCTGCAGGCGCGCCATGCTGCTCGCTCCAAAACTGACCATCCAGGGGGGCACCACGGAAGTGCTGAGAGGCATCATCGCACGCGGTCTGGGCCTGAGATAACCGTCAACAATGCACGCTCTGGCCCCATTGTTTTTACCCAAATCGGTTGCCCTGGTTGGCGCCTCCCCTGACAGACGCAATTTTCGCGGTCGTCTTGTCTCGGTACTGTTACGCCACAGGACGGATGCCCCCATTTATTTTGTTTCACCCTCCCACAAGGAAGTTGAAGGCGTGGAGTGTTATGACACGGTGAAGGAGGTACCCGGACCGGTAGACCTTGTGATCATGGCTATACCCGCGGCTGTAGTTTCGGGCGTGATGGAAGAATGTGGACAAGCAGGGGTTAAAGCCGTTTTGATTATAAGTTCGGGTTTTGCCGACAACAACATGGAAGAAGGTATCGCGCGTCAGGAGAAGATCAAATCGATTTGCCTGAAATACGACATGCGCCTGCTGGGCCCGAATTCCGAAGGGTTCCTGACCACCGGTCTCCCGCTGGCCGCCAGCTTCAGTGCAGCCGTAGCAAACGGGGAATATCACGGGGAAAAATTTGAAGCGGGACAAAAAGGTATTGCCCTGGTGTCACAAAGCGGCGGTCTGGGATTTGGCATATACAGCCGGGCGCGCCTGCAAGGGTTGAGGTTCACCCATGTCGTTGCCGCGGGCAACCAGGCGTTACTGGGGATACATGATTTCGTCGAATACGCGCTGCATGACGCTGATACCAGTGTTATCGTCGTTGTATTGGAAGGACTGATTGAACCTTCCGGTTTCCGCGCGGTCCTGGAGCAGGCAGCAGAGCTGCGCAAGCCAGTAATCGTCTGCAAAATCGGCCGCGCCGAAGTCGGCGCAAGGGCCGTTACCACCCATACCGGCGCCCTGGCGGGAAATTACCAGGCTTACCAGGCCGTGTTCCGGCGATACGGCGTCCAGGAGGCGCATAATATCGCACAGTTGATCGATACCGCCTGCTGCCTCTGCCATCTAGCCGACCGTCTGCCGGCGGGACGCCGGATCGGCATCCTCACGCCGTCCGGGGGCGCCGGCATTATGCTGGCGGACAAGTGTGAAGAGCAAGGGCTGGAAATTAACGAACTCGACACATTGACCCGCCGTCGACTTGGTGAAGTACTGCCTCCCTATGCATCGCTTGCGAATCCCGTGGATATTACCGCTCAAGGCGTCATCGAAGCCGGTTACGCGGCCCCATTGAAGATAATGCTGGCTTGTCCTGAACTTGACGCCGTGGTTGTTGTTTGCGCCACCTATAGTGCCGAATATATTGCAGCCGATATGGAAACCTTTCGCAGTATCAGGGAAAGCAGCGACAAACCCGTATTGTTCTGCGCCTACACGGCTTCAAACCCGGATGTAATGAAGTTCCTGGTGGAAGCCGGGTTTCCTTTCATAACAGACATGCAGAATTGCGCATCTGCTCTCTATTCCATGGTGAATTATCATCGTTACCTGAATCATATGCCGGCGCCGGAGACGGCGATCCCCCCGGTACAGCCGCTACTGGTTGATTTGCATCAATTCTGCGGGCGCCGGAATTTATGTGAATACGAGGTCAAGTCCATACTGGCTGATTTGGGACTCCTGCAACCTGCTGGTTTACTCGCACGGACAGCAGAGCAAGCCGTGGAATATTTTGAAAAATACGCATCCCCAGTGGCAGTGGCAATGAAAATACAATCGCCGGATATTCCCCACAAGACTGACACGGGTGGCGTATTGTTGAACCTGGACACTGCTCAGGCAGTCAGGGACGGTTTTTCCCGGTTGATGGAGAATAGGGCCAGGTATGAGACCGGCGCCGATATACATGGAGTATTGCTGGAGCCGATGTCGGCACCCGGCATTGAAATGCTGATCGGCATCTCCCCGGACAAGGATTTCGGCTTGATGCTGTCAACGGGAGCAGGCGGAGTATTGGTAGAGGTCATGGATGATGTTGCCGTGACGCCGGTTCCCGTCAGCGAATCCCAGGCGAGGTGTCTGTTAGAGGAGTTAAAGATCTGGAAGCTCCTGGCAGGCTACCGCGGAAATGAGCCGGCTGATGTGACGGCATTGATTAATCTCATGGTCGGCTTATCCCGGTTTGCAGAGGCCAATAAGGACCATATCAGGGAGATTGAATTGAACCCCGTCATTGTCCACACTGAAGGGCAAGGATTGACGGTGGTGGATGCGTTAGTGATAAACAGGCACAGGGGACGGACTTGAAGTCCGTCCCCTGACATTCGGGATAACCTGGCGAAGTCAGGCAGCAACATGAATGAAACAATGAGGGAAAATCCGGATATTAATGTTGAATTCGAGGGCCACGTAGCGATCGTTGAGCTGTGCCGGCCTCCTGATAACTATTTCGATGCAGGATTAATCCAGGGGTTAGCCGATATTTACGAGAAACTCGACACCGACCCGGTTTGTCGCGCCATCGTACAATGTTCCAGGGGAAAACATTTCTGTGCCGGTTTTCAATTTAACCGGCCGACCGAATTGCTGGGAAAGGAGCGTACCGCCCAGGCCGATGTGGAAACAATCTACGGGCATGCCCTGCGCCTGTATCGATCCTGCAAACCCGTGGTGGCGGCTGTCCAGGGCGCCGCGATCGGAGGTGGTTTAGGTCTCGCGCTGGTAGCGGATTTCCGTATTACCTGCGCCGATGCAAGATTCAGCGCCAATTTTTCCCGGTTGGGTTTCCACCATGGTTTCGGCCTCAGCGTTACCTTGCCGCGACTGGTCGGGCATAATCAGGCAAACCTGATGTTGTTCACGGGCCGTCGTATAGACGGTGAGACAGCAGTATCAACGGGCCTTGCAGATCGGTCGGTTGCGCAGGGGGATGTTCGAAAAGCGGCAATCGAGCTTGCTGCCGAGATCTCGGAGTCGGCGCCGCTGGCGGTACAGGCGATCAGAAAGACGCAACGCCGGCAGCTTCTCAGCGAACTCCCTGAAGCAATTCAAAGGGAACTGGCCGAACAGACGCACCTTAAATCCACCGCGGATTTCAGGGAGGGAATCAGCGCTTCGGCACAAAGGCGTCCACCCCGATTCTCCGGAGAATGATACCGGTCATGGATAAAAGTGAGGCAGACCCGGTACTGGTCGATGCGGTAACACGGATATTCTCCGAATTGTGTACTCCCGATGTTATCAACCGGGCAGAGGAAGGCGAACCGCAGGGACAGCTCTGGAGTAAACTGTGTGAAACTGCCGTTCCATGGGCCTGGGTGCCGGAGGATTCCGGGGGCGCGGGATTGTCTGTCGTCGACTGCGGACCTGTACTGCGACTGGCCGGGAAATACGCGGTACCAGCGCCGGTATGCGAAACGTTGATTGCCGGCTGGCTGTTAGCCCGGGCAGGCTGTGATGTTCCGATGACCTCCCTGACCATAGCCCCCGTTAATCGTACAGGGTCTTTGTCTCTGACCCGGGACGGAAGGCTGGATGGAGAGGTCTATCGGGTGCCTTATGCAGCCGGAGTTGAACAGATCATCGTTATCGTGCCCTGTGACAACGACTGCGCCATCGTTTCCGTGCCCGGATCGGAGGCACAACTGTCTCACCGCACCAACCTGGCCGGCGAACCCTTGAATGACATCCGTTTTGATAACCTCGCGGCAACCACCATCAACAGGTGTGATCATCCGGGATTGGCAGAAGCCTTACACAGGGTAGGCGCCCTGGTCCGAAGTTTTCAGATGGCGGGCGCATTGGAGCGGATATTGGATATGACGGTTGATTATGCCCTGGAACGTGAACAGTTCGGTCGGCCGATTGCGGGGTTCCAGGCGATACAACACAATGTTGCCGTATTGGCTGAAGAAGCGGCAGCGGCTCTGTGTGCCGCCGACAACGGTTTGCTTCATTGGGCCAGGTTCGGAATCGATGATATACATACGGAGTTCGCCATCGCGGCAGCCAAGGTTCGTTGCGGTGAAGCGGCCGCCAGGGGGGCGAAGATTGCTCACCAGGTCCATGGCGCCATGGGTTATGCCAGGGAATATCATTTGCATCAGTTCACCAGGCGGCTCTGGTCATGGACCGATGATTTCGGTTCTGTCCCGGAATGGGCGTCATTGCTGGGACATCTGGTCTGCCGCGAGGGAAGCAAGGCGCTGTGGCCGACAATTACGGCAATGTGACAACCTGGGTGTGAATATTGAATGATGGAATAGAACAAACCATAAACAGGGGATTCATATTCTTGTTTTGTTCCCTTGTCGCCGGCATATTCTATGGCGAACTCGGTTCCATGATGATGCCGTTTCAGATAGGCGCCTTAATCGACGGTCTGGAACTGGGTGAAGCTACTGCTGGCTTATTAGGCTCAGCAGAGACCATTGCAATTGGTTGTTGCATGCTTGCTGTCTCCTTGGGAGCAGTCCGAATGGCGCCACGGAAAATGGCGATTTGTGGCGCTGTGATTGCCGGCGCCGGGCAATTGCTGACTGTGCTGACCGATATCTTTGCCCTGCTCTTTACCCTGCGTGTGGCGGTTGGACTGGGCAGCGCATTCTGCCTCTCAGCAGCCATAATTACCATATCTTCCTTTAAACATCCTGAATCCATGACTGGTTACGTCTACGCTTACGTAATTTTATTATTGGCTTTGCTCATGTATTCAGTCCCCTGGCTGTTGCCGTACGGGCATCATCGCGTATTATTTTCATTATTTGCCCTGTTGACCATCCTGGGAATTTTGTTGTTACTCAAATTACCCACCAGACATATGCATCATCAGCAAACCTTCAATGTGAAGGGAGGCAATAATCTATACCGGTTAATCGCATTATTTTTTGTGGGAGAATTCCTGCTTTTGGCAGGCGTTGGCACAGTCTGGGCATTTATCGAACGGATTGGTCTGGCCACGGGCATCACCCCGCACGATGTAGGTCTCTATATGAGCCTGGGGATGCTGGTCTCCATGCTCGGGTCGTTTGCTGCAGGGATTGTCGGTGTTAAATTCGGCAGGTTCTTGCCTTTGGTGGGCGGCGCCGTTATCACTGCCGCAGGCAGTGGCCTGGTTCCCGGTTCAACGGATGGAGTGTCTTACCTGACCATGCTGTTCCTGTTTCTGTTTATGCTGTCTTTTGTCCTGCCTTACGTAATAGGAACTGCTGCAATGATTGACAGGAGCGGACGCCTGGCTACCGCGGCTTTAGCGGTCCAGGTCTTCAGTTACGGAACCGGCGGCGCCATCGGAGGACTGGTAGTTGAGCATTTTTCTCTGGGAGCGTTGAGTTTCATAGGGTTTTCAGGTCCTGTTCTCGCAGCTTGTTTTTTCTTTATCGTTTGCAGGATGCTCTCTGGCCCGGATGCGAAACATCAGTATGGCCATAATTAATAAATCCATGCATTGGCACGCAAGATGGCTTCTCATAATAGCCGGTATGACGGCATGCGCAGGCGCCTGGGGACTGGAAGAAATCGTCGTGACTGCCCAGAAGCGGGAGCAGAATATCAACGATGTAGGCGTAGCGGTGACCGCCTTCAGCGGGGAGCAGATGAATGCGCTGGGAATAGAGTCCAGCACCGACCTGATCGCGTTCACACCCGGCGTTTCCCTGGCCGGTGACATCGGCGGCCAGCGCGCAATCTTCAATATCCGCGGCGTGGTGCAAAACGATTACGCCGACCATGCAGAAGCGCCCGTGGCCGTCTATATCGATGACAGCTACCTGGCCAGTACCCAGGCCCAGACCTTCGGCCTGTTCGATATCGAGCGCATAGAGATACTGAAAGGTCCCCAGGGCACCCTGTTCGGCAGGAACGCCACCGGCGGCCTGGTCAACACCGTAACTGTCAAACCGACTGCCGAATTTGAAGGATACGGCGAGTTCACCGCGGCCAGGTTCGACCAGTACCGGTTTGAAGGCGCCCTCTCCGGTCCGTTATCCGACAGGTTACGCGCGCGGGTTGCCTTCCTGTCCAACCTGCAGGGTGAGATACTGAAAAATGTCTATGTGGACGGCGCGGCGCCGGATACCCGGCCCGGCTCTCCCGGCGGCGGTGAAGACACCTACAACGATGACACCCAGGCGGTGCGCGCGCATATCGAATATGATTTCAATGAAAACGGCAGCCTGCTGCTGAGTGCGAACTGGGCCGATACGACAAAGAGTGAAGGGCCGTACCAGGCCATCAACACCACCGAGATACTTGACGCAAACGGCTCGGTCATTGACGTCATCTACGCTGCAGATGACCCGCTGGGCTGCGATCAGATACAACTGGGCAGGTGTGTCGATGCCCTGCTCGATGCCGGTACCAGTCCCTATCGCCCCGTGCCCGGGGGTGATTTCAGCGGTAACATCGACCCGGACGGCAGCGGCAGGCGTATTGACCGGGACTTCGCTTACGACGATCAAAACCGGATCGAATCGCATGGGATAACAGGGACTATTGACCATGACTTCGGCGGAATTGAATTTATATCCATAACTGACTATAAATACTTTAGCAGAATTATAGGTTTAGATCCTGATGTTAGCGCATCACCTGAAGTTATATTCCAATCCGACGGTGAAATTGAACAGGTCAGCCAGGAATTGAGAATCTCCGGGGCAAACGACTCCATGAACTGGGTCGCCGGTCTGTATTACCTCGGCATAGATACCGGGTTTACCCACGGACTGGCCGGCAGCGCTGAATCGGTAGTGGTCGGTCCCAGCCGGGAATTCAACACGATCACCTCCATGGAAACCGACTCTTATTCCATTTTCGGCCAGGTTGACTATTCCCTGACACCCAGCCTTGTGGGCGTGGCCGGAATACGCTACATCAGGGAAGAGAAAAGCCTGTCAGGGGATATAGGCATGTACCTGAACCTTGACGACAGGGTCCTGGAAACGCACACGCGCATGGCTGATCTGGAACGCGCTGACATGGAAAACAACCAGGACCTGTGGTCGGCCAAGGTTCAACTGGAATTTACGCCGGATGATGACAGCCTGTATTACATCGGCCTTAACCGCGGCGTTAAAGCCGGCAGTTTCAGCGCTCCCCTGCTGGGGGGATTTGATACTTACAAGCCTGAAATACTGCTGGCCTATGAAGCGGGCGCCAAACTGACATTAGCAGGTAGCCGGGTGCAGTTGAACGCCAGCGCGTTCTACTACGATTACACGGATTATCAATCATTCTCCTGGGTGAACAACGTCAGTTCGGTGACGAATGAAGATGCCGAATTTACGGGCATCGAAGTTGAGATGTTTTTTACCCCGACAAACGCACTGGATATCATGTTCGGCGGTTCCTGGACCGATGCAGAAGTCAAGGGACTGGAGGTTGCGCCGGGTCTGACGAGGGACACAACGCCCGCTTTCACACCGGAATACCAGGCTTCCGGGCTGATTCGCTATAACCTGGACACCGTTCCGGGCACTGTGGACGCGCAACTCAGCGGCACCTTTCGTTCCGAAGTGTTCCATAACGCCAGGAACTTCACCGCCCACGAGATCGAGAGCCACACCGTTATCGATATCCGTCTCACCTGGTCCGACCCCGGTTATGAATGGACAGTAACCGGTTTCATCGACAACCTGCTCGACTCGGACCATGGCATAATCGGTTTTGATGTATCCGGCTTCACCGGCAATACCCAAATCTCCTATGCCCGACCCCGCACCTATGGATTAACAATAAAAAGAGACTTCTGAATAATCAATGGGGTCAGAACCTGAACGTATGCCCCAGCCTGATCGTGACCTGTGTTTGGTCCGCATCAAAGTGGCCGGGGAAACGGCTGCTTCTCATATCCGCAGTCTGGCCTACCGCGACAAATACCTCGGTTTCCGGCCGGGGAAACCAGCGATACCTGGCTGAGAAGGAAAACCGGTCCGAGATATTATCGTACTGCATCTGGGTATCGATCTGCATGTCCGGAGTGAAATTGATACTGCCGTCCAGCGAGCCGATATGCACCGTCAGGTTTCCCGCCGGCAATTCAAATTTTTGCATGTTGTGCTTGGCGGTCAAACGGAAATGTTTGGACAACCTGAATTCCAGTGAATTGTCCAGCCCCAGGTAGTCTCCATCATAGAAGCGGCAGCACGTTACGCCGAGATAGGCAATGACTTTTCTTGATCTTGAAGATACCAGTGAAACATCAAACTGGTTGAAATGGTAATCTCCCACTGGGACCGGAAGCTCTCCGGCTATCAGGAAGGGTTGATTGATAACCTCCCGTAAATTACTGGCTTTAACCTTGAATTCATCTTCAATGTGATTCCGGAATGCAGTAACCAGGGTGTAGTTATGGGTTTCAATGTTATTATCCAGGTCGGTAACAACATTGCCTATCACGCCGCCTTCCCACCACAAAAACCAGCTGTCCTGAAACCGTTTCCTCCTGACATAGTCTCCGTTGTAATCACGGATATTGCGGCGGTTGACAAATCCCAGGGCAGGCTCAAACCGCTCTCCTACCTCCTTGCCGCTGATAAACCAGCGTAATAAATCATTCGGATAGCCCAGGAAAAATCCGAACATATCATCATCCTTTCCCGCGGCAGGCCCATGGACATCGTTGGAAAAACTGCGCTGGTAGAAAATATCGGCAAGAAAACGGCCCCGGTTGAACATCCTGGAGTTCTGGTACTGGAAGTCGACGCCCGCCAGGGTATTATTACCCGTGCTGTCCGGGTCGCCATGCGTCAGAATCGCGCCTATACGCGATTCATCAAGTATGTCTGCTGACAACCTGGCGACGCTGAGGGTCTCCGCGTCAATATTGTCCGAATTATCCATTCTTACGCCCAGGGCGCCCACGTTCAGGTTGCCAATCCTGCCGGATATTTTTCCACCGGCGACGAGGTCGACGATCTCATCATTCACGATACCAATCTTGCGGGTAAAGAACGGCAATCCGTTTATGGCCGTGTTCGGCGGGGTCATAGCCCTGCCCCCGAACTCGAATATTGACCTGTCCTGGAGAAAGAAATCCCTGGTCTCGGGAAAAAACAGTGAAAAGCGACCCGTATTTACCTGCCGTTCATCCAGGGGGGAATCGGAAAAATCCGTGTTCAGCGTCAGGATTCCCGTCAGTGACGGCGTTACCTTGTAGTAAATATTCCCGCTCGCCTCCGGGGTAAAACTGTCATCACGGGGACGTTGCATCCAGTCCCGTTCATAATCGATCTTACCGAACGCCTGCACGTCCAGGCCAAGGCCCCGGTTGGTATCCCGTATTCCGGAAAGTCTACCTATTTCCGAAACGTTCCAGGGGGGAAGGAATTGATCGATCTGGGACCACCTTACCGTCTCGTTCTTGTGGCGCATTTGCCGCATTATCTCGAAACCCCACTCATCGACACCGGGGTCAAACGAGATGCTGCGAAACGGGATTGCCATCTCTGCAGTCCAGCCATCATCCGTGCGCCTTGCCTCCACGTCCCAGATCGTGTCCCATTCGGGGTAAAAGTTGCTGTTGTTTTCTATCAGCAAATCCAACTGTGTGCCCAGGGAATTGACCATGAAGGCCACTGCGTCCCTGGCGCTGTTGTACGGATCCAGGTAAATGCGAACATTATCGTCCTGCCATAATTCGCGGTCCCGCTGCATAACCGTGGCCAGGATGTTATCCGGTTGTGAATCCCGGCAGTCAAATGCGAAATACAGGTTATTTTCATCGTATGCCATGTAAACAACCGTGAGTTCCGAAGGCTTGGCGCCCCGGACCGGTATTGTCTGGTAAAACTTGTCTATACGGGTCGCTTTCGACCAGACCGGGTCGGAGATGTCGCCGTCGATTTTCGGCGCTTCGCTGCCGGCGATTCTTGCTATCTCAGTTTTGGGTTCATACTGCTGAAAATCTATCGGTACGTCTTCTGCCTTCAACGGCAGACTGATGACCGCTGCAAGAATTAGGATCCTTGAGTTCAATCTTCCAGTTCTGCCGCCAGGTAGCTGACCGCTGCCCAGGCGGCAACGTTCTGTCTCAGTTGCTCAGGGTCAATCTTGTCCAGGGTATCGTCTGCGGTGTGGTGATAATCAAAATAGTCGCTGCCGTCCTGCCGTAACCGGAAAATGCGCACGCCCTTATCCTGCAAAGGACCGATATCCGGACCGCCGGAGGTTGCGGCCTCCCCTTTTTCAATACCGAGGACTTCCAGCACCGGCATGGCGGCTTCCATCAATACCGGGTTATCGGTGTCAAAGCGCCAGATCGCCCTGGCGCCGAAATCCGATTCGGATGCATACAGGTGGTCGCCCAGGATACCGGCATTGGCGGCGGCATACTGCTTTGCGCCCCACAGGCCGGCTTCCTCGTTCCCGAACAGTACCAGGCGGATACTGCTGCGCGGTTTTTGCGGCAACTCACCGATCAGGTGTGCGGCCGCCGCCGTGATGGCGACACCGGCGCCGTCATCCAGTGCTCCCGTTCCCAGGTCCCAGGAGTCCAGGTGGGCGCCGATCAGGACCACCTTCTCCGGGGTCTCGCGGCCGTTCACCTGGGCTATGACGTTCCAGGAATAGCCTGTTTCCCGGTAGCCGACCTTGATGAACAGGGAAATCCTGATGGCCTGGCCACGCTCCATGATACGGGCCAGTTGATCCGCATCCGGCGCTGACAGAGCCGCGGCTGGCAGGGGATCCGACGACAGGGTGGTAACCCCCGTATGGGGAAACCTGTGGCTGTCTGTCCCGATAGACCGGATCAACACCGCGACCGCGCCCTTCTCCTTGGCCAGTTGTCCCGTGTCGTAACGCACCTTGACCGAATGGCTGTAACCGGCGCCCGTGCGCGTGCGCTCGGTAAAATAATTGATGAACACTATCTTGCCGTCCACCTGCTCCAGGGGAGCGTCACGCAAGGCCTCCAGGCTCGTGAAACCTGCTACGTCCGCCGTGACTTCGCCGTCGGTGGACCCGCTGTATCCCAGCGCGGTGATATGCAACCTCTGTGGATAAGGCGCTACGACCTTGGCGGATTCGTGGTAGCGGACCCACACGGGAAACTCGATGCGCTCCAGCCACACCTTGTCGAACGAGAGCGATTCAAGTTTTCGTTTGGTCCACTCGACGGCGCGGTGGTCTGCTTCGGTACCAGCGAGGCGCGGGCCCACTTCCGTCGTCAATCCCTCGACGATTTCCCAGGCCAGGCCGGACTTCATGCCGGCATCCCGTAACTGCGCGGCCGTATCGCTCACGCCACCGTCCTGTGTTTGTACAATTGAAGGCACAAAACACAAGACCCAAAGCGCCAGCACGCGGCTTTTTTTATTCAACGACATCATTATCCCGTTGTTAATACCATTAACGTCCAGTTTAACACGGCTAATCAAGCCTGGAACGTATAGCCTTACATCCAGCATAATGTTATAACTTGCATATATCGAACACCCCCGGGACGACCAGCGTCATGTCTGAAACGATGCCTGTACTGGGCATATTAAATAAAGCAACCAGCACATCCGTGGTAATGGACGCCCCCGGGCAGGAGTCGCTCAGTTACGGCGCGTTGCATAACCTGGTTGAGAACACGGTACTGACACTCAACCGCAACGGCATATGCAGGAATGACCGGGTCGCGATCGTGCTGCCCAACGGCGCAGAAATGGCAGCGGCTTTTATTGCCGTTGCCTGCGGCGCCACCGCCGCGCCGCTTAACCCGGCCTACCGGAAACCGGAATTTGTGTTTTACCTGTCCGATCTCGACGCCGGCGCGCTGATCGTGGAGGAACACAGCAGTTCTCCGTCCCTTGAAGCCGCAAGGGAGTTGAATATCCCCGTACTACTGTTGAAAAAGGGCGGTTCTGCGGCCGCGGGCGAGTTTGTACTGGAACCGGTAAACTCCCAACCGGATAACAGCGTCGCTACCCCTGAATATGCCCGCCGGGACGACGTTGCCCTGGTCCTGCACACGTCCGGGACCACGTCACGCCCAAAGATCGTGCCGCTGACGCAGGGAAACATATGCGCCAGCGCTGAAAACATCCGCGCCACACTGGCCCTGACGGCCGGGGACCGTTGCCTGAACGTGATGCCGCTGTTTCACATCCATGGCCTGATCGCAGCCATGCTAGCCAGTATCAGCGCCGGCGCGGGCATCTTCTGTACGCCGGGTTTTAACGCATTGAAATTCTTTGCCTGGCTGGAGCAGGCGCAGCCAAGCTGGTATACCGCGGTCCCCACCATGCACCAGGCCATCCTGGCCAGGGCCGGTAAAAACAGGGAGATAGTAAAAAAATCCGCACTGCGGTTCATACGGTCCTCATCCGCATCGTTGCCCCCCAGTGTTTTGCGCGAGTTGGAGGAAACGTTTAATGCGCCGGTGATCGAGGCTTACGCCATGACGGAAGCCGCCCACCAGATGACCAGCAACCCATTGCCCCCCGGCACGAGAAAACCGGGCAGCGTCGGTATCCCTGCCGGACCGGAGGTAGCCATAATGGATCAAGCCGGAAACCTGCTGGAGCAGGGTTCCACGGGCGAGGTGGTCATCCAGGGAGACAACGTCACGTCAGGTTATGACAACAACCCGGAGGCAAACCGGGAAAACTTCGTCAACGGCTGGTTCCGCACCGGCGACCAGGGCGTCATGGACGAAGACGGATACCTGACGATAACCGGCCGTTTGAAGGAAATCATCAACCGGGGCGGAGAAAAAATTTCACCCAGGGAGGTTGACGAGATATTGCTGGACCATCCTGCGGTAACCCAGGCCGTCACGTTTGCCGTTCCCCACGACAAGCTGGGCGAGGAAGTGGCGGCGGCGGTGGTATTGAGTGATGGGCAAACGCTGGGCGAAAGTGAAATCCGCGCCTATGCCGCCGGTTCCCTGGCCGGTTTCAAGGTACCGAAGAGAATCCTGATCCTTGATGATATTCCCAAAGGCGCTACCGGTAAGGTGCAACGCATCGGCCTGGCCGGGAAACTGGGGCTGGCGTAATGCGCATCTGTATCTACGGCGCCGGCGCTATCGGGGGATACCTGGGCGCCGGCTTATCCCAGTCCGGTGCAGACGTCACGCTGATTGCCCGCGGACCGCACCTGCAGGCGATGCAAGAAAACGGTTTAAGGGTAATTGCCGCCGGTGAGGAGTCGATAACTCATCCGGCATGCACAGATGATCCTGCCGAAGCAGGTCTCCAGGATTACCTGATCATCACGCTGAAAGCCCCGTCGGTGACGGGCGTCCTGTCCGCCATGCAGCCATTGCTGGGAAAGGAAACCTGCGTGGTGACCACGACCAACGGGATACCCTGGTGGTATTTCTACGGGCTCAAGGGCCCCTGGGAAAATCACCGGCTGGAAAGTGTCGACCCCGGCAGCCGCCAGTGGGACGAGATCGGTCCGGAACGGATTATCGGTTGTGTCGCCTACCCTGCCTGTGAAATCAGCGAACCGGGAGTCATCCGGCACATAGAGGGTAACCGGTTTACCCTGGGGGAACCCGGTGGTGAAAAATCGGAACGCTGCATGCAACTGAGCAAAGCGCTAATCAACGCCGGTTTCAAGTCACCGGTAAGGTCGGAAATCCGCAATGAGATCTGGGTGAAGCTGTGGGGCAACCTCTGCTTCAACCCCATCAGCGTCCTCACACACGCCACCCTGGATGTGATCGCAACGGAACCGGGCACCCGCGCTATGGCAAAATCCATGATGCTGGAAGCGCAGTCCATCGGGGAAAAACTAGGGGTGCGCTTCGGGGTTGACGTGGAAAAGAGAATTGATGGCGCCGCGGCCGTGGGCGCACACAAGACGTCCATGCTGCAGGACCTTGAGGCCGGCAGGACCATGGAAATCGATGCCTTGCTCGGGGCGGTGAAGGAACTGGGGCAGCTAGTTGATGTGGCAACACCGGTAATCGACCTGGCGCTGGCGCTGGTCCGGCAGCGGGCGCGTGTTGCCGGATGTTATTAACCCGTCTTTAATTCAATAACCTGTCTTTTTATACGCCGGCAGCAACAGGGTAGTGACTGCCGAGACAATAATGACACCGGCCGCCGTCATCAGTACTTCCCGGTAAGAACCGTACACCTCGTAAGCCAGGCCGAAGGCATAGGGGCCGAGTGAGGTGCCGATAAGGAAGGAGGCAAACAGGATACCGTAGAACTTGCCGAAATTGTCCACGCCGAAGTAACGGCTGGTGAGGTAGGCCAGCATGTCTATCTCCGCGCCCAGGCTCAGGCCAATGGCAAGCGCCGCCAGAAAAGCCGGTGTGCCGGCTGCACCGGCGGCCAGGACGCCTACCCCGCAGGCGCTGATCAAAAAGCAGACAAAGGCGACCCGGGTGGCGACAAACCGGTCTATCAGGTAACCGACGAAAACACGCGAGATCACGATCGCAATACCCAGGGTTGACTGCACCAGGGCAGCATCGACCAGCGTCATACCGCGATCGGACATCATCGGCGCCAGGTGCGCCAGCACGCCGTACAGACCGAATGACAACAGGCAGAAAATCAGGAACAACTGCCATAACAGCCGTGATTTGAGTATCGGCAACAGCTTCAGGGAGGCTCCCCCGGGGTCTTCCCGGCGTTGATCTGCCCTGCCCTGTCCTGCCGGTGCATCACGCAGGAAAAAATACACCAGCGGAATGGTTATTATGACTATGACGGCTGCCAGGCAAAGATAACCGGCACGCCAGCCGTAGCCGCTGATTACGTACTGCACCATCGGCGGCACATAGGCGTAACCCATGCCGCTACCCCCCATGGCAATGCCGATCGCCAGTCCGCGCCGCCGGTCGAACCAGGTCGCGATGGTGCGCAGAAAAGGCAGTGCATTGGCGCCGGCGCCAAGACAACCCATCAGGATGTAGATGAGAAACAGTTTCCACAGGGTATCGACCAAAAAGGCAGGCAGCGCCAGCAATACGGCAAAGACCAGGGTTGAGGGTAACAGCACCCGCCTGCTGCCGAAACGGTCCACAAGCTGGCCGATGACGGGTATGCTGAACGCAAGAACGATAGTAAAGTAGGTTGCGGCAAGGCTCACCTGGGCGCGGCTCCAGCCGAATTCTTCACCCAAGGGTTTGATAAACAGGCCTAGGGCGCCGAAGGCAAATTGCCCCGGCCCGGTGGACATGGCAACGGCGGCAATCGCCACGATCCACCAGCCGCGATAAGTGACACGATCTTCCACAGCTTCTTTATTGTTTGTCTTCCACAGTGTAAGGAACCCCTTGTCAAGTTTCCATGATATGAGATCATGGGCAAAAGACAACAACAGCGGTATGGGTCAGGTGGCGGTGTCACGGCCACAATACCCGGTCTTCTCACCACAATCATTCTTTGACGCTCTGTGGGGCCGTGTAGAGCGGGACCGCCGATCAGCAGGAGAAATAATAATGACTTTGTTTCGTTTGACTTTTATCGCTGAACACTTGTAACCGAGGACGCTAGTATGAATATTGAAACGCTGTTAATCCATGCAGGTGAAGAAGACAAAAAACACAGTGGAGCGGTCTCGCTTCCCGTATTCCAGAGTGCAACATTTGCATATCGCAGCGGAACCGAATACCACGATCAGAAGTATATTCGCCTGAACAATACCCCCAATCACATCGCAGTCCAGGAGAAACTGGCCCGGATTGCCGGCGGGGAGCAAGCCGTGGTGACCGCGTCGGGGATGGCTGCGATTACCACCGGTTTATTGACCGTGTTAAAAAAAGGCGACCACCTGCTGGCTCAAAACTGTCTCTATGGCGGCACGCAATCTTTTTTGGCGCATAATATCGCCGACTTCGGGATTGAGGTGGATTTTGTGCCGGGAAACGAACCGGGTGCCTGGGAAGAACGGTTAAGGCCAAATACGCGCGCAATTTATGTCGAGACCATGAGCAATCCCCTGCTGGAAGTTGCCGATCTCCCGTCTGTTGTTGCGTTTGCCCGGTCCCACCATCTCACTTCCATAATCGACAACACCTTTGCCTCGCCGGTGAATTTTCGGCCCCTGGATATGGGTTTTGACCTCTCATTGCACAGTTGCACAAAATATTTGAACGGGCATTCGGATATTGTAGCCGGCTGCGCGATTGGCAATAGCGACCTGATTACCCGCATTACACACCGTTTAAATATAATGGGTGGTTGCCTGGATCCGCACGCCTGTTCCCTGTTGCTGCGCGGCATGAAAACCCTGGCGCTACGGATGGAAAAACAAAATGAAAATGCACAGGCGCTGGCGTCTTTTCTGGAAGCGCATCCGGCCGTGGTGCGGGTGAATTATCCGGGCCTGTCCGCTCATCCGCAATACAACCGGGCAAAAACGCTGTTTAACGGATGCGGCGGGGTATTGAGTTTCGAGGTGGCGGGCGACTACCGCGTGGCTGACAAACTGATATCGAGGCTGAAATTACCAGTCTCTGCGCCAAGTCTGGGCGGTGTCGAAACATTGATCACCCGGCCCGTGCAAACGTCACATGCAGAGTTGAATGCTGAGGAGTTGGAAACCGCGGGGATATCTGAGCGCTTGATTCGCGTGGCGGTCGGCATTGAGGCAGCGGCGGACTTATGCGCGGATTTTGAGCAGGCAATGGAGGGAGTTCAGGCGAAACAAACATGACGGACTATTACGATATAGACCACATCCGCTCCCTGGTACGGCCGGATTGTGTCCACAGGGACGTGTATACAGATGTGGAAATCTTCAAGCTGGAGATCCAGCGTATCTTTGCCCGCACCTGGCACTACCTGTGCCATAAAAGCCAGATACCCGGTACCGGTGATTACCTGACCACTGACATTGCCGGTAATCCTGTTATCGTAGTACGCCATGAAGACAACCTCATCCGGGTATTGCACAACCGTTGCGCCCACCGCGGGGCAAAGGTACTGGAAACCAGGCAGGGCAATGCAAAAGTCCTGACCTGCAGTTATCACGGCTGGAGCTACGGGACAGATGGCGAGTTGCTGTCCATTCCCTGCCGGGACAATTACCTGGGCACGGAAGTAGACAACGACCCGGCGGGTTACGGACTGACTGGTATCAGGACGGCCAGTTATCGCGGTTTCGTTTTCGCCACCCTGGCTGATGATGCTCCCGATTTAACCGAATACCTGGGAGGAACCCGGCGCGCTCTGGACAACATGGTGGACCGCTCACCGGATGGCGAACTGGACCCGGTAAAGAGTTCCTTGCGCGCCGTTTATCGCAGCAATTGGAAGATTTACCTGGAGAACCTCCACGACGGAATGCATCCGCTGAACGTGCATCAATCCTCCATTGCGGCAAGCCGGGAGCAAATCAGCAGGATTGAAAAGATACCAGGGAAGACACCTGCACTGGCGCTGCAACTGGTGCAGGCTAATGCCCAGAGCTACCGGCAAATGGAGGAGCTTGAAGTCACCTGTTACAAGTACGGTCACAGCGACATGCGCGGGTTTCGTAATCCCGATAATGATGCCGATCCGGCCTATCGGGACTATGTCAGCCGCCACCGGAAAGGTTACGGTAAGGAGAAGTCCGCGCAAATCCTGAATACCAACCTGCACAATGTGAATTTCTACCCGGCTTTCTCGTCCCACCCGCGCTTCCTGCAACTGCGTGTGCTCAGGCCCGTTGCGGTGGACAGGACAGAAATCGAGATTACCGTATTCCGCTGGAAAGGGGCGCCGGATGAAATCAACCGGAGAAATATCATCTTTGCGAACACCATCCATTCCCCTTCTTCCCTGATCAAGCCCGACGACCTGGAAGCCTACCGCCGCGTGCAGGAAGGACTGCATGCTTCCGGCAGGGAATGGATCAGCCAGCACAGCCTGTTTGACCCGGCCTCGGGCGACACTATGCCGCAATCCGCATTAAGCGAACAGTATATCCGTAACCAGTACCGGGCCTGGCTGGCTTACATGTGCGGTCCGGGATGCACCGAAGACAGTTAATACAGAATGTCCGGTATGATAATTGTTGCCGAAAACATAGCGCCGGGTGCACTTTCAGATGCGGATCTGGAAGCAATTGAATTGCTGTTGCACAGGGAAACGGAATTCCTGGACCAGGCCCAATATGACAACTGGCTGGCATTGTATACCGATGACTGCAGGTACTGGGTCCCGGCAAGGCACGGCCAGACTGATCCCGTCGATGATATCTCCCTGTTTTACGAAGACCGTGACCTGATGGAAATGCGCATCTCGAGAATTCAGCATGCTAAGGCGCATTCACTGGATAACCCGGTTACGACAAGCCACATTACCGGAGACCGGGTAATCGAGGACTATACTGCCGATACGGGTGAGTTGACAGTCACGGCCCGGTTCCAGATGGTAGAATACCGGCAGAATGAACAGCGCCTGTTTGCCGGCGTTTTCCATTACCGCCTGCGCCGGGATAGCGGGGGTTTCAAGATCAATCTCAAACAGGTGGATTTAATAAACAGTGACGCATACTTCGAACCTTTGCAGGTGTTCATATAGAAAAAACCCGGTTTAGTGAGGCGAAAATAAATGTTCCCTGAATTATCTCCCAGAAATACTGCCCTGATTGTCGTGGATATGAGCCTGGATTTTTTACAGGTCGGCGCTCCCTTTGAAACGGTAGAGGGCCGGGATATGCTGCCCGGGCTGATCGGGTTTATCCGCCATTGCCGCAAGGTAAAACTGCCGATAATTTATTTGAACCATGTTCACTACCCCGGAGCTAACGACAAGGGCACCCTGGCAGATCGTTTTCCCGTTATCCGGGACGGAAAGGCGGTGCGCGCCGGCACGGAAGGTGTCAGCATCTGGCCGGAGATTGCCCCGCAACACGACGATATTGTCATTGAGAAGATCAGGCAATCCGGATTTATGTACACAAGACTGGACGCAACACTCAAGGAATTGAACGTGGTCAACCTGCTGATGGCAGGCGTCTCAACCGGGGCCTGTGTTGAATCCACCGCGCGAGACGCGGTCTCACGGGATTATTTCGTTTACATGCTGAGCGATGTCACGGCTGCTTCGGGTATCCCGGACCTCGGTTGGGGAGAGATGGATTCCGACACCTTGCAGAGGGTGTTTTTGACCAATTTTGCCTGCCACCTGGGAAAAGTGGCCTCAACGCAAGAACTGATGGACGGGCCGCTTGCCGAAAGTACGTAGATATTTGGAACCGGAAATCAATGGGGTCAGACTCGATTGATTTTCACTCACCAATCGGCAGGGTCTCAAGTCC
The DNA here is from genome assembly GCA_965208655.1 of Gammaproteobacteria bacterium. Classification (GTDB taxonomy): domain Bacteria; phylum Pseudomonadota; class Gammaproteobacteria; order Eutrophobiales; family Eutrophobiaceae; genus JAAXHV01. The sequence goes on along the minus strand of CBDBPJ010000001.1, from coordinate 1,006,338 downwards.
GCGCAACACAATGCTGTGGTGAAATACGGCCCGCTCCTTAAGCAGGCGCAACGAGTCGAACCGTTCCAGCAGCATCTCGAAAGCAATACGCCCTTCCAGGCGCGCCAGGGCCGCGCCTAGGCAGTAATGAATGCCCCGCCCGAATGATATATGGTCATGCTTCGGCCTGTTGAAATCAAGCTGATCGGGGCTTTCGAACGCATCGGGATCCCGGTTGGCCGAACCAGCCAGAAGGATGACATCCTGGCCGGCGCGGACAGGTGTCCCGTTTATTTCATAATCCTCCACGGCACAGCGCAGGGTCATCTGTACCGGCGAATCGTAGCGCAACAGTTCATCCACGGCAGCCGGGATGAGTCCGGGCTCATCGCGCAGGGACTGTAACTTGTCCGGATGGCGCAGCAAGGCCAGCATGCCGTTACCGATAAGGTTGGTGGTGGTTTCGTTTCCGGCGACCAGCAATACCCTCAGCATGTTCAGCATCTCCGTTTCGGTCAGGGTGTCGCCCTGCTCTTCGGCCTGCACCAGTCGGGTCAGGATATCATCCTTTGGCTCGCCCTTGCGGCTCCTGATGATGGACAGGAAATAACGGTTTAACTCAATTGACGCCTGTTCGGCGATCTTGCGTTCGGCCCGGGTCAGCATGGGTTCCAGCAAGCGGGCGCGCTGGTCCGACCAGATCCTGAACCGGGCGCGGTCCTGTTGCGGTATCCCCAGCATCTCGGCGATGACGATTACCGGCAACGGGATCGCGACAGCTTCCATGAGGTCGAAACCGGCCGGGTCCCCGATGTCATCCAGCAAAACCCCCATGATCTCCCGGATACGCGGTTCCAGGGCATTGATGGCCGGGCGCGTGAAAGCCTTGTTGACCAGGGAACGCAGACGTGTGTGATCAGGCGGATCCATAAACAATATGGATCGTTCTTCCTTTGGTGGCCTGTATCCCGCTTTGCTGGATTTCCTCAGGTCGGGGTTTACGGTGAACCGGGCATGATCGCGTAATATCCTGTCCACATCCGCATAGCGCGAGAGCACCAGGCCTCCCGCCAGCCGGCTGTAATGCACCGGTGACCGCTCCCGCAGTCTTGCATAGGCCGGATACGGATCCCGGGCCATCTCGTCGGACAACGGATTATAGGCAACACCGGTACGCCAGCGCTCGGGAAGCAGCAGGGTATTGATCGCGAGAGATTTTAATGAACGTTGCAGCTGCATACGCGGCAGTAACGTAAAATCCCTCCGGGAGAGATCCAATGAATATCAGATATCCCAACAGCGTTCATGGACCAGTATCTAAAAATATTTACGCAACTAATCTCAAATGGGCATCTATAATATCCCAGGGAACCCGTAGTGATCCTTTCTCGGTTCTTTCCAGCAAGCCAACGCTTTCAAGCGCCTGGACATCGGTATGAACATTTTTGTAGTCTCTTTTCAGGATTTTGGATAAGGCTCGCACGCTGGACAGACTTTGTTGCCGTAAGGTTTGCAGCACTTCAAGTCGGCGAGGTGTCAGTAAGGATAGCAACATGCGTAAATCCTGAAAATTCAAATGAACTTCCGTTTCCGTGATTTGACCCTTTTCAGCACGTGCCCACGTTTCTGCATACCTCTCAAAACCTCGATTGGTATCTTCTACACCAATATGGATATGCTGTTTATTCATCTGGCTCACCTCGTAACTTTTCGATATCAGTTTTAAAATCAGTTACCAGTTGCGTAATTGAGGTCCACTTGTAAGCTTCATCCCGGTCTTGATAATGGCGATGATCACCTTTACCGCGCTCATTGTCATATCGCACTAAACACTTGCCCGGATAGCCATAGAACAGCCGATATTTTACTCTATGGGGATACGCAGAATCTGCTTCCGCTAATTGCCAAATGACCATCTCACGGATAGCTCCATCTCGATAAATATACTTGTCCCGATAAACTAATACAGCTTCCATATGGCTTAATATACCATAGATCCTATGTGATAGTAAATTCAATCCTGCTTCTTCGAATAGTTTCTCCTCAGTTCAGTTTTCAGGATTTTACCCAGCGCATTCCTGGGCAGACTCTCAACCATGTATATTTCCTTCGGAATCTTGTAACCGCCAATCTTGCCGCGGCAGAAGTCCATAAGCTCATCCTGTGCCGGATCGGGCCCGGAATTGGCCGTTACCACGGCAATCACCTTCTCGCCGTAGATTTTATCGGGAATACCGATGACGGCAACCTCCAGTACGGCCGGGTGCCGGTTCAATACGGCCTCAACTTCGCCGGAATAGACGTTTTCCCCACCTGTGACAATCAGGTCCTGTTTCCGGTCCTTGAGGTACAGGTATCCCTCGTTATCCAGGTAACCCAGGTCGCCGGTTCGGAACCAGCCATCCACCAGGACTTCTTTTGTGAGTTCCGTCCGGTTGAGATAACCCCCGAACACGTTGTCGCCGCGGGCATAGATCTCGCCCACCTGCCCTGTTGCGCACTCTGCCTCAACATTATCCATTACTTTTATTTCCACGCCCTCCAGTGCGCGGCCACATGAGGATAACCGGGTCGGGTTTCCTGTCGCCAGCGCGTCCACGTGAGACCGGTGATCCAGCATGGTCAACAGCGGCGCGGTTTCAGTCAGACCGTAACCTTGCGCTATGTCCACGTTCGGAAAGGCCTCAAATGCAGCTTTAACCCAGTCTGCCGACATGGGTGATGCCCCGTATATGATCTGTTTGAGTGAGCTGACATCGTATTGCGGCACCTTCCCGGACTGCAGGGTCAGCATCAACATGGTCGGCACCAGCAGGGCAAAACTGACGTTAAATTCCTCAACTGTGCGCAACAACGCATCAGGGTCGAATTTCGGCAGGTAGACACTGGCTGCGCCCTGTATTAAATAGACGGTCTTTACCAGTTCCGCCGAATGAAACATGGGGGGAACGTGCAAAACGACATCGTCGGGCTTTGCCGACCACCTGCTGCCGACCTGTTCAGCATTGGCAATGATATTGCCGTGGGTCAACGGCACGCCTTTTGCCCTGCCCGAGGTCCCGCCGGTGAACAGTAACAGCGCTTCATCGTCTGCCGAGCATCTAACCGGTTCTGCCGGTTCGGCTGCTATGAGCGTTCTCTCATAAGAACTGTTTTCGTTATCACTGATTAACAGCCGGCTGTCTTTCCAACCGGCCAACTCAGGCGCTTCCAGTAAGCCACTGAACTGCCTGTCTACTGCGACCAGTTTACAACCCGCATCATTAATGATGGATTGCATTTCAACCGGCGCAAGGCGGAAATTAACCGGGACCGGCGTGGCGCCGATCCACTGTCCCGCATGGATAACCTCAGCCTGGCGCCAGGAATTCAGGGCCAGGATCCCGAACCTGTCGCCCCGGTTTATCCCTGACCGGTTCAGAACGCTCCCCAGCTTTGAAATCCGCCGGACAAATTCACTCCAGCTAAGACTGATGCGACTATCGACAACGGCAGTCGCGGCGCCGCGTGTCCCGGCGTTGTTCAGAAGAACGTCTGTTAAAGTCTTCACATAATGCGGTTGACGTCCGTGTTGCCAAAGACGTCAATATTGATTACTGATAGTCAAGCGCTGCACTTACCACCTGCTTCCCGCCAAACAACGCAACAGCGGGAAGCAGTCCAGGTCTGTTATTCCTGACTGGCTGCCTGGCCCGGCATCAGGTACCAGAGGATGGCGGCAACGACGAATAATGCCGGCACGTCACCGACAAGGTTGGACCGTTCGGTCACATCGATGATGGAATGGAACAGCATGACTCCGCCATGCACGATATTCGACCACACGGTGAACCAGATCAGGCTGGCATGCTCCAAGGGATTTTTTGCCGCCATGATGAGAAACACCCCCAGGGTGGCGTACACGCCCATGATCATCTGCTCATACTCCGGTTGTCTGGGCGTCCAGGTCCAGCCTGACGCCTCGAACCCCATCATCAGGACAGGCACCCCGATCAGGTAGATGATCCCGAAGACGTAGAGTGCGATGGTTAAATTTTTCAGTTTGTCTGCTTGTTGCATGGTTACCTCCGGTTGTATTTACGAAAATTCAAATATTAAGTCCTTACGGTTTCTTCAGGTATTTCCTTGTCACTGAAGACAGGCCGCTTCTGGCATATTCACGACAGGCCTTGTCCTTGAACTCCAGCGCCTTTTCCCATTCATCGATAGGATATTCATCCCGTTCCGCCACTACCCGGATTTCCCGCACGACCCGTTCCTCCAGCCCCATCTTCGCCGCGATTTCCTTGTCGGACAAGGGTCTCTTGCGTTTCTCTGCGGGCAGGAATTCCTGCGTGTTAACCTGCACGGACTGGGAATAAGAGAGGATCTCGTCCTTGTATTTTTTATAGGTCTCCGGGTCAACGAAATAAAAGCCCATGACGATCTCCTGTACCAGTGGTTATTGTTTCAGCCGGTGTTTGCCGCCTACCGGGCACACGCGCATGCACTCAAAACACTGACCCTGGCTCACGTTGGCGTAGGTCATGGACCAGAGTGTGCGGGAAAACAGGGAAGAGTAAAGCATCAGTTTTTGCTGTTCCTTGTCTTTTTCCTTGAGGGTTGCGTCCAGGACTTTTTGAAAGCCCGGCACCCAACTGGTTTCCACCCGTGAACTGCAACGGGCCGCGTCATAACGCCGTTCCGCGATGCGCCCGCTTTCCAGGCGCCCACCCAGGCAGCCGCCATCATCGATGGGGCAGGTCGACATGCATGGGGTGGTCCCCTGTTCATCCCACATATCCCGGCATTCCGGGGCCGGGCAGACAGGTTCGGCCAGTGGCCCGTCGACCTCCAATGGCAGGGTGCTGATGACAACGGAGTAATACATGAACCCATACTCGGGATTCAGCACCGGGCCGGCCAGGCTGGATGTGCCGCAGCCCGCCAGTTCCGCTGCCCGGGCGAAACTGACAAAGGGGCGGTTACCACTGTCGGTACCCGGGGGAACGCAGATCGCGTAATAGCCGTAATTGTCTTCAATATAACGGGACAGTCTTTGCGCCAGGTTATGCATGCGGTCGCCGAACGACGTGGTTTCCATGTGCTGGTAGACGGGACTCAACCAGTCGCCTGCCCGGGGCTGGGCGCCCCCGACCACGTAAACAACCCTGGCTTTGGGTAACAGATCAGTCGGCCGTTGACCCTCGGGTGAGTCGGTGAACACCGTCGCATCGGCGACCCCGGTTATTACCGCGCCACCCTTGCGGGACAGCTTGTCGAGTTCCTGCCTGCACGTGTTGAATTCGGAACCGGCGGCGCTCATTTCAGCTTTCTCTCCGGTCGCGTAATCGGACACACGCGCATACACTCGAAACATTGCGCAACACTTTCCCTGAAAAAACTGACGGCGCTGCAGGAACGGGTAAAAAAATCGGAATTGACCATGTTCGTCTGCGTCTCCGGGTCGTCCTCCGCTACGATCTCCGCCATGGCCTTCTGGAAGCTGTTGATGCCGAAATTCATCGCCCGTGACGTGCAGAGCTCCCGGTCATACCGGGAATAGGATATTTCTCCGTCCTCGTCGAGCTCTCCGTCAAGGCAACCGCCGTCGTCAGACGGGCAGGCGGCGATACACGGCGTCTTACCGATTTTCCGATAGGTGGCCACACACATGGGGTGGGGACAGACGTTCTGTTCCAGCATGGCATCACCCGGCAATTCCAGGGTGGTGAGACAGGCGGAGTAATACAGCAGACCGTATCTGGGATTGAGAATGATATTAGCCGCCAGCGAGCGCGTACCCAGGCCGGCCAAGACCGCGGCATGCATCATGCTCATGACCGGGTTATGGCCGCTGACGGACAGGGCCGGCGCCTGTATCGCATAGTGGTCAAGTTCAGCTTCGATAAAGTCGGCCAGGATATGGACCACCAGGTCGTTGCGAAAATCATAACCGTTGACTTCCATGAAACGGTGATTGGGCGACTGCCAGGCCCCGGCAGTGGGTCCGCGGGCGCCCACGACGATGACGCTGCGCGCCCCGGGCAACACGTCAACCGGCCTGTGCCCTTCCGGTACGTCCTTGTCCCAGCGCTCCACGGGCGCGATACCCACCACGTCGGCGCCGGCATCCAGCGCGAACTGCTTTACCCTGCCGGCAAGTTGTCCCGGTCCGGTGTTTTCAGTAAAACCATGTGTCTCGACGGAGATGCTCATAAAGCAGTAATTTTACCAACCGTTTTCTGTTAAGTACCGCTCCAGGGAAGTAAGCCAGGGATATTTGCTGCGCAGATCAGCCACGTCCACACTATAGCCCACATTTTCGAACCATTTTTCCATGATGGCCATCTCTTCGCCCTGCTGTTCTTCAAATTCATCCCATGGTACCTGGACATAGCTGACTTCTTTCCCGGTAACCCGCGAGAATAACCCGGCTAATTCCCGTTGGGTATGGTCGTCACCGGCAATGTCCATGGATACACCCAGCCACTCGGCAGGATTATCGAGTGCCTCGGCGGCAAAGCGGCCTATATCCTTAACGGTGATATGTTGATTTCGTGTTCCCGGTGACAGCGGACCGTAAATTATGCCGTTGGCGATATCGGCGCGGGAATATTCCCAGTTTTCCATGAATGAAACGGGTCTGATTACCGTGTAAGGCAACTGAATGGATTTAATATATTCTTCAATCTCGTACTTGCTGTCGAAATGCGGAATGCCCGTGTTTTTATTTGCGCTGGCAACCGATGTATAAACAAAATGACTCACCCCGGCCTGTTTGGCGGCATCCGCCAGGTTTCTCCCCTGCCTGATTTCCCCCTGCTTGCCGTGTTCCCAGAAATTCTGAACGGAAAACACGCCATATACGCCCTGCGTTGCGCTGTTCAGTGAATCGACGTCATCGAAATCACCCTTGACCATCTCGATGCCGAGCCCGGCAAGCTGTTGCGCCCGTTCACTTTCAGGATTACGGGTCAAACCGCGCACGGGATAGCCGTGGGACAATAATTCCCTGGCGACGGCACCCCCCTGTCTGCCGGTGGCGCCGGAGACCAGGATGAGCTTTTCGGAATTGACACTCTCTGCAGTTTTATTTGCCGATACGTCTGTTTCGTTGCTTTTCTCGCACGCGCCCGCCGAGAACAACAGCAGCAGACAACCGAGCAGGTTGCACAAACGTCGGTTCAGATTAGATCGCATTGCTGATTTCATGCCGTATTCGATATCACGCCTGCATTTTCCGGTGTGTTACAAAGAATAAGCCTGTTCCAAAGATTCACCTGCATCAATCTTACGACGCATTTCCTTTTCATGGGCAGACCGCTCCATGATACTGTCCCCCAGTCCGTCAATGACTGCTTTCGGCACTACGATGACACCGTCGCTGTCCGCCGCAACCAGGTCGCCCGGATGAACCTCTACCTTACCACAGGTGACGGGTACGTTTGCGGCAACCGGCCGGATTATGTTTCCCGGTCCGTAGGGAACCGAGGCCTTGCCGAATACGGGAAAGCCGATTGTCTGCATTCCCTTGATATCCCGGCAGCCGCTATCCGTGACGGCTCCCGCCAGGCCATTGCGCAAACAGGCACGGGCAATCACATCACCAAACATGCTCAGTATCTGCTCAGTGCCGCTGGCAACGACCCAGACAGAGCCGGCTGCGGCCTCGTCCAGCGGACGGAAAACAAAACGCCGTATGTCTTCGGCGTTCCCCTTGTCCCGGGTGACTTCCCATTTGGTTGTGACGGCAGGACCGATAATCGTTTCACCTACGTTCACCAGAGGTTTGATATCAGGCGTCATCACCAGTTCCATGGGATTATGTCCGATCTTTCTTAACGAATCCGCAATCAAACTGACGCTGACGCCGCTGAACTGGGCGGGTCGCGCAGTCGTACTCTCCGTTGCAGCAACCAGTGTAGACAGCCCGGAGGCCGTAGCGATAGCGCCACCGGCGCCCATAAATAATCGACGGGAAACTTGATGTGTGGTTTGGGTCATGGCGTAATTAGTGAATTATGCTAAATCAATTTTTTAAGTTCCCTGAAGAATGCCTGGTTTTCCCATTCATGCCCGTAGGAAATGCGTAAATGATCGGGCAGTGCCCACTCGACTCCGTCACGTACGAAGATTTTCCTGTTACGGAGTTCATCCCTGATAGCGGTAGTTCTATTGCCTAATTCGGCCAGGATAAAAGTCGAGGGGCCCGATACGCAGGATATTCCCAGTTCCCGGAAATTCTTCTCGTAATATGCGCGGGCTTGACTTACAAAAGTCCTTGAACGTTCCAGGTGGGCCTGATCCTCGAGTGAAGCAATGGCAGCGCCAAACCCCGCCATGTTCGTACTGGTAGGTCCGCAACCGAATTGAGCGATTTTTTTCATAATGTCGGGATGCCCGATGCCATAACCGCAACGCAATCCTGCAAGCGCATAGGCCTTGGAGAAAGTGCGTGTCGCCAGGACATTCCGGTGACCCTCTTTCACCAGGTCGATACCGGTTTTCCCCCCAGCCTGGAAGTGAACATAGGCTTCGTCGATGACAAGCAGTACATGCTTCGGCAACCCATCAGCCAGTTTTTGCATATCAGCGAAGCTTAATGAGGTGCCGGTAGGGTTATTCGGAGTGACTGTGAACAACAGTTTTGTATCGGTATCCACTGCACTGAGGAGTCCGTTTATGTCATAGGCATAATTACTCTCTTTCAGCAGGTTTACCCATTTCACTTCAGCACCGAGTTTTTCAGCAAAGCGTGGAGTTTGCCGGTAAGACTCAAGCGTGGATACCACGTTACCCTCGCGCGCAAAAACGAGCGGCGCCAGTTTGAGGATTTCACCCGATCCCGTTCCCACCAGCAAATAGTCCTTGTCAATGTCATGGTGTGCGGCAAGGAGTGCGCGGATATAGTCCGGGTCGGCATAGCGAAATGATCTCGGGATACCCTTGTTGGCAGCTTCAATGGCCAATGGTGAGGGACCGATGGGGTTTTCGTTACGATTCAGCAGGACGGCACCCTCGGGGAAACCCATGGACCAATTTATGACCGAGGTTGGTGTGGCATCACAGTAATCTATACCAAACCCCAGCAAGAGCGGCGCACTCGCGGCCGAGACCGCGGTGTGTGTTAGAAACCCACGACGAGATAGAGCCATATTTCCCTCCTGAATTGTTTGCCTCAACCGGTGAGACAGGTCAAGGATTACCGCTTTGCCGGCATTTCGAGTCTCACGAGAAAGACCAGGAGCAGTATGGCCCCTGCAGCAAATACGACATCGCCCGGCACCCGCAACCAGACCAGCGTTTCCATCAACGGCGAATGCAGGAGTTCCGGGGAACGGGCATACCAGTAGCCCTGGTGGCCGAACAATGCCTGGTAGTGCGTAATTACCTCGGCGATAGGCTGCGCCATACGTCGCGCCCTTCCCTGATATCGTCACTGGTGAAAATTACATCCGTCGCGTCCGGCATCGGCGGCGCCAACTGGAATGCCCTGTCGCCCACCAGCAGCAGGATCCCGAACATCACGGCTAGGGAAACCCCGAACATGGTCCAAAGTCTTGAGAAGGTAAAAATCTCACGATAGTTCATGGCAAAAAACCGATTGTCCTGTTACCTGTGGCAGAGATATCAAATGTGTTCATCAAGGATAATTTTCTTTTACGGATTAGGCAAATCCAATACTGGCTGCCTGGCACTCAATCGGTTAAGCGAGACACAAACTACGGCCGTTTCGTTATGACCTTCCTGAACGCTTGACTGATGTGTATAAGTATCATATCCTATACACATAGATGAAACAGCTCCGGAGGCAGAAATGAGAACCAATATCGAGATAGACAATAAGCTGATGAACGAAGCAATCAAGGTCAGCGGTCTGAAAACCAAAAAAGAAACCGTGGAACTCGGCCTGAAAACCCTGGTCAGGTTGAAGAAACAGGAAAATATCAGGCGTTTTCGCGGCCGGCTGGAATGGACCGGGAATCTTGATGATATGAGAACATCCGTATGATTCTGGTGGACTCCAGCGTTTGGATTGATTATTTCACAGGTGTAGATAATAAACAGACAGAGACGCTTGACCGGATGCTTGGCGTGTGGACTGTCGCTGCGGGAGATTTGATCCTTGCTGAGGTCCTGCAGGGCTTCAGACGCGACAGGGATTATAAAAAGGCAAGAGCCCTGTTTGATACGGTCACCATCTTCGAAATGCTGGGGCGGGAAATGGCGCTGGCAAGCGCTGAAAATTTTCGTTCTCTGCGCAAAAAAGGCATTACGATACGTAAAACGGCCGATGTGATTATTGCCACTTTCTGTATCAAACAACGGATTCCTCTCCTTTTTTCAGACAAGGATTTCAAGCCATTTGTGGAACACCTGGGATTGGTTGAGGCTGCGACCACTGTAGAGAACAGGATCGAGCCTGTGTAACTATCTGTACTTCCTCCCGGCAAGGATCGTGCCGTCAGACTGGAAAGGGAATCTTAAAACCCCGTTTTTCATGGCAAAAAGGGGCGTTTAAGGGCAAATAAGTGGCGTAGATGGCGCATAAACTGAATGAAAACAGATAGCTAGGGCGGTCCGACCCTAACCTGAGAATTCATTTGATGCTCATTATGCGGTATGCACTTCAGGTTGCCAGCGGTGTATCTTGCGAATCTTCGACCCAAGTGCTGCTCTGGCCTTGTCCAGTTCATACGCCTTTTGCAAATTCATCCATAGCTCCGGCCCGGTTCCAAAAAACTTGCCAAGACGTAATGCAGTGTCTGCGGTAATATCACGCTTGCCCCGAATTATTTGCGAAATACGGTTAGCCGGCACATCTATCTGACGTGATAACTCAGTTGGCGAAATCTTAATTTCAATTAACTCATCTGCCAGAAATTCACCTGGATGAATCGCTTCTTTTACCACACTCATCTCCTCGTCTTTGTCTTATGCAATTGCCCAATTTTCGATACGCAAACCTGGTACTCGTTTAAACTCATCAACATTATTGGTAACCATGACAAGCCCCAACGCTCGTGCGTGACCGGCAATCATTTGATCATACGGGCCTATCGGTTTTCCGGCGCCGGCCAATTCGGCACGAATCTGCCCGAAATGTAATGCGGCTGACTCATTGAACGGTAATACTTCAAGCCTGGCAGTCAATCCCTCAATGTCATTCAGATTACGTTCCGGTTGGGACGATCTTTCTGCGCCATAGATCAACTCTCCCAGAGTAACGGCAGAAATCGCCATCTGGCCTGAATGGCGTTTAAAAGCATCTCTAACTCTCGCCGGCCGGTTTTTAAGCGTATATATGACAATGTCGGTATCCAGCATGTACTTGAGCACTACAGGGACTCTCTTGTCTGCATTGCCGGTTGCCCCCGCTCCGACATAAAATCATCGGATACTCCAGGCCCGTCAAACCAGAAGTCCCAGCTTTCCCCTGCAGGTGTAATAAGGCGAGCATTACCCAGCTTGACGATATCCACCTTTTTGACGGATTCGGGAAGGGCAACCGGCTTGGGAAGCCGCACAGCCTGACTTTTGTTAGTCTTGAATACAGTAGATTGTTCCATATGAATTTCAACCTGGACCAAATGAACTGTTAATTATAAGCCAGGCCAGGGATATGTCAATGGTATATCCCAAATGAATGCACTACTTTTAGTATAGGGCCGGACCAGCCCAGCCAGACCATGTTTATAAATATTTCAGAGAACTCTGTTTGACAGAGTTAAGATGTGTGCTTATACTTCCATATGACAGTTACTTATGCGGAGGAAAAACCATGAACATAACCAAAAATGAGGCTGAAGCGGCATTACGCGATGTCGGTGAAACTGGCGAATACAGCCTGTCCCTTTTCCACTACGGGATTACAAGCCCCTACCTGTTGCTCTGGGGAGCACTTTGGATCATTGCCGGAATTGTAAGTGTCTTATCGCCGCATAACACCGGCACCGGGTGGTTGGTTGTCGTTACTATAGGCATAATTGCCACCGGCTATCTTGTTGCAGGCGACGCGCGACGGTTCGCGAAGAATAACGCCAAGGGCGAAGGATTGCGTTTCCTGGCGACTGTTGCCGTATTGGCCGCGTTCCTTACCATGACGTTCGTGGTCTTTGCCCCGGTCTCCGGTGTCGAGATCCAGACGTTCATTACCATATTGATCGCTGCGATTTACATGATCTTGGGTTTTTGGACGGGCAAGTTGCTTTCAGCAATCGGTGCAGACCTGGCAATACTTGTCGCCATCGCCTATTTCTTTTTGCCGGCCCATTTTCCATTGATTGTCTCCATACTCGGCGGTGTGACGTTAATCATAGGTGGTGTGATGATGCGGAATGCGGAGAAGTTGATTTGAACTCGCCGGATGAAATTATTCACCAGTCGGTGCGCCTCAGGATCATGTCCGCACTGAACGCACTGCCGCGCAAGGAATTGCTGGAGTTTGTCCGGCTCAAGACCATTACCGAAGCCACGGACGGCAACCTGGGCGCTCATCTCACCACCCTGGAGAAAGCAGGTTATGTGAAGATCGTCAAGGACTTCGCCGGCAAAAAGCCCAGAACCCGGGTCGGAATTACTGCACCGGGACAACGGGCTTTTCAAAATCACGTCTCATACCTGCGTGAATTACTGGAAACAAATACCGATAACTCCAGTCACCATTAGGTAGAACGGCTTTTAGCCTCCTGTAATTCCCTATCACTGAGATCCTCAATTTGCAGAAGATCATCTGTGATTTCGTACCATGGAGCTTTGTAACGCGTGAAGACATGGCGTTCAATCCTGATTTTCGGATCGGTATCCAATGTTCCTAATGGAAATCCATATACATCCGGAAATCGGGAAAACTTCGTAATCATATTCGAACCACAGACGCTGCAGAATGAGCGTCGCTCGCCGGGAGATGATTCGTAGTATGTCAGCAGTTCTTCACCGCAAAGAAATCTAAAATCAGATGCCTTGACCGAAGCGCGTGTGCGAAACGCCGCGCCATGTGCTTTGCGGCACATGGAGCAGTGGCAATTTATCACTTCGCTCAACGGCGCAGTTATTTCATAAGTGATACCGCCACAGAGGCAACTGCCTTTCAGTAATTGAGTATTCATGTATCATAAAATTAAATTTTTCAACGCAATGAAACCCCCTGTCATCATACTGGTTTTCGCTATCCTGCTGCAGGATATCGGCAGTCCATCCAGTGCTGCTCCTGCAACACCACCCAACATCATCCTCATCCTGTCCGATGACCTGGGCTATGGAGATATCGGCGTTTCTGGCGCCGAACTTATCAAGACTCCGCACCTGGACGGGTTGGCTGCAGAAGGGTTACGTCTGACCAACTTTTATGCCAGCGGTAATGTCTGTACCCCGTCGCGCGCCGGCCTGCTCACCGGCCGTTATGCTATCCGGGACGGACTGGCTGATAAAACCATTACCGTTGATGATACCCGGGGGTTACCTGCTGATGCGACGACAATTGCCGGACTGCTGCAACAACACGGTTACCAAACCGCTTTGATCGGCAAATGGCACCTGGGCCACCACACACAGGCACAACAGCCCAATGCACAGGGTTTTGACGAATTCTACGGCCTGCTGCATCCCAATGACGCCGAACAGCCGATATACCGTAATACCCGGGTAACCGATGAGCCTTTTGAACAAAGCGCCCTGACCCGGCGTTTTACCGGGGAAGCGGTCAGGTTCATCGAGAATAGCTCACACCAGCCGTTTTTCCTGTTTATGTCTCACACTGCGCCCCACATTCCCCTGGTCGCCTCTCCGGACTTTGCCGGCACTTCCCGGGCCGGCGCCTACGGCGATGTTGTACAGGAACTCGACTGGAGCGTCGGACTGTTGCTCGATGCCGTACAACGCAATAATCTCACCGATAACACGCTGATAATTTTTACCAGCGACAACGGCCCCTTCCCGGAGGGCAGTACCGGTGGGTTGCGCGGCGGCAAGGGTACGGCCTGGGATGGCGGTTATCGCGTCCCGTTTATCGCCCGCTGGCCGGGCCATATTGCTGCCGGGCGGATCGCGGATGCGATAGCCATGAACATCGATCTGCTGCCGACCATTGCTGCGATTAGCGGTGCGCCACTGTCGCAGTCCGAGAAAATTGACGGCCGGAATTTGCTGCCTGTTCTACTCGGAACTACGGTCGATTCACCGCACGAAGTGCTGTTTTTTTTCAATAATGATCGCATAGCGGCGCTGCGTACCCAACGCTGGCGCATGGTCTTCAGTGACTACCCCCCCTGGCGCGACGCAAAACCTGTTTTGTTTGAAGCGGCAAGGATGCGGCAGGTTTTGCTGTTCGATATGCTCAATGACCCCGGTGAACAGTACGACATGTCCCGCGATAACAAGGACGCCGGACAACAACTCCTTACACTTCTGGCACGCGGACGCGAGACGCTGGAAGTATTGTCGACCCACACCGACGGCGAAATGTATGAAGGCCAGGACAAGAACTGACACGCGGCAAAAGGCACCAGCGACTTCAGGAGGTAACAACCACTGGCGTCTTGACGCCGTCAGTCTGGTATGCCTGGTTTTGTTTGCTTTAACGGCAACGGCGGTTGAGCGCGCTCCCAACATCATCCTGGTGCTGGCGGACGACCTGGGTTACGGCGACCTGGGCAGCTTCGGAGCTACGCACATCAAGACGCCACACCTCGATGAGATGGCGCGCCAGGGAGTCCGGTTGACTGATTTCTATGCCAGCGGTTCCAATTGTACGCCCAGCCGCGCAGGACTCATGACCGGCCGCTACGCCGTGCGCTCCGGTCTGGCGCACCAGGTCATCTTCGTCGCGGATGAACACGGCTTGCCGGCAGAGGAAATCACCATTGCGGAAATGCTGAAACCCCTGGGTTACCGTACCGCGATCATCGGCAAATGGCATCTCGGCCACACGCCGCAACACTGGCCGACCACACAGGGGTTCGACTACTATTACGGCTTGCCGTACAGCAACAATGCAACACCGCTTGCCCTGTACCGGGGCAGCAGGAAAATCGAGGAACCGGTGCGGCAGGCAACGCTGATCGAACGGTTTACCGCCGAGGCCATACGCTTTATCGAGCAGCGTCCCGACCGTCCTTTTTTCATTTACCTGCCGCACACGGCGCCGCACGTGCCGCTGCACGTGTCGGACAGGTTCGCCGGTAAATCACGCGCCGGTCTTTACGGCGATGTTGTCGAAGCGCTGGACTGGAGCATGGGCGAACTGTTTAATGCCATACAGCGCCTGGAACTGGATGAGCAGACGCTGGTGATATTCACCAGCGACAACGGACCTTATCCACAAGGGAGTACAGGTGGCTTACGCGGCAGTAAAGGCACGCCCTGGGAAGGAGGTTACCGGGTCCCGTTCATCGCGCGCTGGCCCGGCCATATTCCTGCGGGGGCCGTATCCAACGGCATCTCTATGAATATCGATCTGTTACCTACCCTGAAGGACATCACCGGCGCTTCGTTGCCTGCCGGACTGAAACTCGACGGCAGAGACATAACAGACCTGCTCGGGGGCGGCAGCGAATCACCACATGATGTATTGTATTACTTCAGCGATGGGCGAATTGCAGCGCTGCGCACCCCGGACTGGAAGATGCTGGTTCAGGCACGCTATCGCGGTATCGACCGCCGGTTGCCGGCGCACGACGTCCTGTTATTGTTCGATATGCGCACAGATCCACAGGAGCGTTACAGTATGACGGCACACCGGCCCGGCAAGTGGCAGGAGTTGCAGACTTACCTGGCACGCGGGCAGCAGGAACTGGAAGCATTGGCGCGGAAAACAGGAAAAAACTGACATGACAAGTTCAAAACCGCGCGCCCGGGAACTGGGACTGCCCCTGGACGGGATAACCGGCAGCCACAATGCCATCACTGACGTCCCCGGCGTTCTGGTGGGTTTCTCCACAATCAACCGGGACCGCGACTCGCTGGAAGTCGGCGCGGGGCCAGTCCATACCGGTGTCACTGCGATCCTGCCGCGCGGCAGGAGAGACGATCTGAGTCCCACCTGGGCCGGGCACTACAACCTGAACGGCAACGGCGAACTGACCGGCACCCACTGGATCAACGATGCGGGCTATTTCACCAGTCCCATCTGTCTGACCAACACCCACGCAGTAGGCATCACACACCACGCCACGGTAAAGTGGATGATCCGGCAATACCCCGCTTTTCTGGACGGCCACGCCTGGGCCATGCCGGTCATCGGCGAGACCTATGACGGTCTTGCCAGCGATATCTGCGGTATGCACGTAACGGAGGAACACGTCCTGCACGCCCTCGATTCAGCAAGCGGCGGGCCCGTGGCAGAAGGCAATGCAGGCGGTGGCGCCGGCATGATGACCTACGAGTTCAAAGGCGGGACCGGTAGCGCATCACGGCTGCTAAGAATTCGAGATTCGGAATACACGGTGGGCGTCCTGGTACAGTCCAATTTCGGCTCGCGCAAGGACCTCACGATACTGGGCGTGCCGGTCGGCTCGGATTGGCCGGAGGATGCCCCGTTGACGCAAATGCAACATCCTGAGACCGGTTCCATCATCGTCATCATCGGTACCGATCTGCCCCTGTTGCCGATCCAGTTGCGGCGCCTGGCAAAACGCGGCGCGCTGGGCATAGCCAGGACCGGTTCCCCCGGCGGGCATTATTCCGGCGACATCATGCTGGCCTTTTCCGTGGCCAACGATAGCGGCTTGCCCGGGCTTGGCGATACGGAGCAACCTGCTGCCTACCGCATGGAGCATATAAACGACCATTATTTCGACGATATTTACGATGCGGTCGTGCAATCGGTTGAAGAGGCCATAATCAACGCCCTGCTGGCAGCGGAAGCCCTACCCCTGGTCAAGCCGCCGGGCTATGCGTTCAAGGCAATCGACCACCAGCGCCTGCTCGGACTGATGAGGAAATATGGCCGCCTGGAATAACCGGCAATTAACACCGGGAAGCGGTATTTGAACAGTTTTCGCAGTGCCGCCGCAGTCATCGCGCTGACGATGATTGGCGCATCCGGCTTTCTCATCATGCCGGTCATACTTGCTGCAGCGGTGCAGGAATTCAACCTGTCCGACCAGGAAGTGGGATTCCTCGCGGCGCTGTCGATGACGGGCGCTGCCATCATTGCCGTTTCGGCGCTGTTCTGGGTAAGAGCGGTAAACTGGCGCCGCGCCGTGTTTACAGGCTTGCTGGTTCAGGGCTGCGGTTATGCCCTGGCTACCCAGGCACAGGGTTTTGCCGGCGCCGGCAGCGCTTTCCTGCTGGTCAGCCTGGGCGGTGGAGCGGTCTATTCGCTGGCAATCACGACCATATCGGATCACCGGCAACCGGAGCGCCTGTTCGGTTTTTCCATCACGCTGCAGGTAGCCTTCCAGGTCGTCGGCATGTTGCTGCTTTCGCGTTATTCCACACCCGGCAGATTCGATGAACTGATGTGGTGTCTCGCGGGCCTGGCCGGTACCGGACTGTTATTCGCTTTTCATATACCCGCTTCCGGTAAAGAAACACCGGCATTTTCCTTCAACGGCCTGTTCCGGCAGCGCAAGGCCCTGTCGGCGCTGTGCGGATGCCTGTTCTTTTTCTTTAACGTCGGCTGTATCTGGGCCTACCTGGAACGCATCGGTTCTGCCGCCGGTTTTTCTGCGCAGACACTGGGAAACGGCCTGGCGCTCGGCGTTTCGGTCGGTATGGTGGGCGCGTTAACGGCTTCCTGGCTGGGCGCCAGATTGGGCCGGGTCATGCCCCTGGTCATCGGCACCATCGGCACTGTGATAGCAGTCGCGGCGCTGGTCCCTGAAGCAAGCCTGGTAATATTCGTGCTGGCCCTAGCGCTCTATAATTTTGCCTGGAACTACTCGCTGGCCTACCAGTATGCCGTCGTTGCGGCAGCCGATGACAGCGGCCGCTGCATTGCTGCGGCGCCGGCGTTCCACGCGGCAGGCGGCGCCATCGGGCCTGCCGTCGCAGCTATGCTGATCACGCCTGGCAGTTTTGTCGTGGTGAATGTGCTTGCGGGCGTGGGCGTGGTATTGAGCCTGCTGCTGCTGTTGCCGGCGGCGCGTTTGCCGACTGAAGCCAGGTAATTTGTCACAAAGCCTCGCCCCCTGTTCGCCGTGCCGGGATTGAACCGGCATCCAGTGTAATAAGGAGTGAGGGTATGGAGGCGGAGTTGTTACATACTGCGCCGGTACTGGCCGCCGGTGGCGAAGAAGGCGTCGGTGAGTTGGCCCAGGGAGCAATAGCGTACCGCATCCATGAGTTCCGCAAATACGTTGTCGTTGTTGATGACCGCGCTGCGGATACGCTGCAGGGCCGCGTCTGCCTCATCCCTGTTGCTTTCTTCGAACTCCCTCAGGCGCCGTAGCTGGCTCTGCTTTTCCTCCTCCGTGGAGCGGCTCAGCAGTGTGCCGGAATTCTCCTCTTCAGCAGGGTTGAGGAAAGTGTTGACACCGACGACGGGATAACTGCCGTCATGTTTCCTGTGTTCGTAATATAGCGATTCGTCCTGGATCCTGCCGCGCTGGTAACCGGTTTCCATGGCGCCGAGCACCCCGCCGCGCTCGGAGATGCGTTCAAACTCCTGTAGTACAGCCTCTTCCACCAGGTCGGTCAGTTCCTCGATGATGAACGACCCCTGGCCGGGGTTCTCGTTCATGGCCAGGCCCCATTCCTTGTTGATGATCAGCTGGATCGCCAGGGCGCGCCGCACTGATTCCTCCGTAGGCGTGGTAACTGCCTCGTCGAACGCATTGGTATGCAGGCTGTTGCAGTTGTCATAAACGGCAATCAAGGCCTGCAAGGTGGTGCGGATATCGTTGAAGGCCATTTCCCGGGCATGCAGGGAGCGCCCAGAGGTCTGGATATGGTATTTCAGCTTCTGGCTGCGTTCATCGGCGCCGTACCTGTCGCGCATGGCAACGGCCCAGATACGCCGCGCCACCCTGCCCAGTACCGTGTATTCCGGGTCCATGCCGTTAGAAAAGAAAAACGACAGGTTGGGGGCAAAATCATCGACGTGCATGCCCCGGGCCAGGTAGGCTTCGACGAAGGTAAAACCGTTTGCCAAGGTAAAAGCCAGTTGTGAGATAGGGTTCGCGCCGGCTTCGGCAATGTGGTAGCCGGATATGGAGACCGAATAAAAATTGCGGATGTTGTTATCGATGAAGTACTGCTGTATGTCCCCCATCATGCGCAGGCTGAATTCCGTGGAAAATATGCAGGTATTCTGGCCCTGGTCCTCTTTCAGGATATCGGCCTGCACGGTGCCGCGTACGTTTTCCAGGGTGTCCGACCTGATCCCGGCAGCTTCTCCGGCATCCGGATCCCGTTTATGTTCCTCCCTGAATTTCTCCATCCGCTGTTCAATCGCGGTATTCAGGAAAAACGCCAGGATGGCCGGCGCAGGACCGTTGATGGTCATGGAGACGGAGGTATCGGGGTCGCACAGGTCGAAACCGTCGTACAAGGCTTTCATATCGTCCAGGGTGGCGATGGAAACACCGGAATTGCCGACCTTGCCGTAGATATCCGGCCGCTCGTCAGGGTTAAAGCCGTACAGGGTCACCGAATCGAACGCCGTGGACAGGCGTTTGGCGCTTGAGTGTTCCGACAGCTTTTTGAAGCGCCGGTTGGTCTTGAACGGGTCGCCTTCCCCGGCAAACATGCGGGTCGGGTCCTCATTTTCCCGCTTGAACGGGAATACGCCCGCGGTATAGGGGAAGTATCCGGGCAGGTTTTCCCGCATCAGCCAGCTTAACAGCTCACCGTGGTCGGAATAGCGCGGTAGCATGACCCTGGGAACCTCCGTGCCTGAAAGTGTCGTGAACGTGGTTTTTGTCCTGATCTCCCGGTCCCGTACCTGCGTGACAAATTCCTCACCCTGGTATTGCTGCTTCAGCGCCGGCCAGCGCGCCAGCAATTCCCTGCTGTACGGGTCCAGAATGTCCTCTTTTTGCTTGGCCAGTTGCGCCAGTGCAGTTCCCGTCTCCCGGTCAATCCCGTTGCCTGCAGCCTGCAGCAAGTCCATACTGGCCTGTAACTGCTGGCGCTCCCGCGCCGCGCCTGCCTGGTCTTGCGCGTGCCGGTGGTACTCCCTGACTGCAGTCGCTATTTCGCCAAGGTAACGCGCCCGGTGAGCCGGAACGATTACGGAGCGTTCCCCGGACGTCTTCTCCCTGACAACGGGCAGTAAGCTTTCATAGTCAGGCAGGCCTTTTGCTTTCAGGACCGGCAACAGGCCCTGGTAAAGCGCAGTAACGCCGGAATCGTTGTATTTCGCGGCGATTGTGCCGTACACCGGCATAGCGTCCGGGGATTCGGTAAACTGCCGGCGGTTGCGCTGCAGTTGTTTTGCCACGTCCCGCCTGGCATCCTCTGCGCCCCTGCGCTCAAACTTGTTGATGGCGACGGCCTCGGCAAAATCCAGCATATCGATTTTTTCCAGTTGGCTGGCGGCGCCGAATTCCGGCGTCATCACGTAAAGGGGAACGTCCACCAGGGGCACAATCCCTGCATCGCCCTGTCCGATGCCCGGTGTTTCGACGATGATCAAGTCAAACCCCGACACCTTCGCCGCGTTCAGAACGTCAGGCATGTATTCCGGGATTTCCGTTGCCGCGGAACGCGTGGCAAGGGAACGCATAAAAACGGATTCGTGGTAGATCGCATTCATCCGGATCCGGTCGCCAAGCAGAGCGCCACCCGTTTTCCTGCGGGTAGGGTCTATCGCGATAATGCCGATTTTGAGACTGTCCCTGCTGTCCAGGCGCATGCGCAGAATGATTTCATCGGTAAGGGAGGACTTGCCCGCCCCACCGGTGCCGGTAATACCCAATACAGGTGTTGCGCCACCCCGGTCAAGCGCCCGTTCTGTCAAATCAGCCGTGAGTTCCGGAGTCAGCACACCATTCTCTATGTCACTGATTATCCTTGATAAAATAATTCTATCGCCGGATTGCAGCTGATCTAATGTACATTTAGATGTGCAGTTAAGGTTCGCGCGGCAGATCTCGAGCATGTCATCGATCATTCCCTGCAAACCCAGGTCATGTCCGTCCTCCGGAGAATAGATCCTGGCTACTCCGTAGTCATGCAACTCCCGTATTTCATCGGGGGTAATGACACCGCCTCCGCCACCGAACACGCGGATATGTCCGGCGTCATGATCACGGAGCATGTCTATCATGTATTTGAAATATTCCAGGTGCCCTCCCTGATACGAACTGAGGGCAATTCCCTGCACGTCTTCCTGCAGCGCCGTGGTGATTATCTCGTGCACCGAACGGTTATGGCCCAGGTGTACCACTTCCGCGCCGGATTGTTGCAGGATGCGCCGGATAATGTTGATTGCGGCATCATGGCCGTCGAACAGGCTGGCTGCCGTAACAAAACGTACCGCAGACCCGGTACGCTTGGTTTCTGTTGACATATCTCCCACTTTTATTTGTTCAGGGACCGGAAATATTTTATATTAACGTTTACGTAAACGTCAATTACAATTTTATCGCCCACCGATTCCGGGAAATTATGGCAATACAAGGTATAAAGAAAGATATTTCAACGGGTTATAGAAGAAAGCTATATACCATATCAGAATTGTCAAAGGAATTTGACGTCACAACCCGCGCCATCAGGTTCTATGAAGATGCCGGCCTGCTGTCTCCGTTAAGAGAAGGACGCAACCGTCTGTATTCGGTCCGTGACCGCACCCGCCTGAAGTTGATCCTGCGGGGAAAACGGCTGGGGTTCTCCCTGAACGAGATCGGAGAGATGTTCCTCCTGTACGATTCCGAACCGGGTGAGGAAGCCCAGTTAAACCACATACTGGAAAAAATCAGCGAAAAGATCGACCTCCTGGAACGGCAACTGGAGGACATACAGATAGTCATGCAGGAATTACAGGAATTCAGGTCGCAGTGCCGGCAACGGCTTGAGCAGATGAGCGATAAATAACGGTATAATCAGGTCTGAGGCATTTACTCCAGAATGAGAGACAACGACTACAACATGCAGGACTACCAGGAAACGTATTCCTCGTTTCAATGGGAACGTCCTGAAAAATACAATTTCGCCCGTGACGTGATTGACCGCTGGGACCCTGCCGCACCTGCAATGCTCTGGGTCGATGACGCGGGAGCCGAGATCAGCAAAACCTTTGGTGAGATCAGCGAGGCGTCAAGACAATTATGCAACGTAATGGCCGACGCAGGGGTCAGCAAAGGCGATACGGTGATCGTGATGCTGCCCAGGGTGATCCCGTGGTGGGAGACATTTACCGCCACGCTGCGCATGGGCGTTGTGATATCACCGGGAACAGTTCAGCTTTCCGAAAAAGACCTGGAATACCGCATCAACGCGGCAGCGGCCACCTGCGTCATTACGGACTGCGCCAATGCAGCCAAGGTGGATGCAGTGCTCGGCAACTGCCCTACCCTGGCGGTGCGCATTGTCACGGACGGACAGCGTGCCGGCTGGATCGATTACCGCCGGGCCGTGGCGGCGGCTGCGCCCGATTTTGAGGCTGCAGACACAGGCGCTGATGACGAGGCCATCTGCTACTTCACCTCGGGCACGACGGGTTACCCCAAGATGTGCATCCATACCCACGACTACGCGACAGGCCACCGCATTACCGGCGAGTTCTGGCTGGACCTGAAACCCGGGGACCTGCACTGGAACGTCAGCGATACCGGCTGGGGCAAGGCTGCCTACAGCAGTTATTTCGGCCCGTGGCTGTGCGGGGCCACGTTGTTCATCCATCACACCTCCGGTTTCAACCCGCAACAGACCCTGGAACTCCTGGCAAAGTACCCGGTCACCACGTTTTGCGGCGCCCCCACCATCTACCGCATGCTGGTGCTGGAGGACCTCAGCCGTTACCGGTTCAAGACGCTGAGACACTGTACCGGGGCAGGCGAACCGCTCAACCCCGAGATTATCGATACCTGGAAGAAAGCAACCGGCCTGACCATCCGGGACGGCTACGGGCAGACCGAAACCGTGATCCTGTGCGCCAGTTTCCCCTGTATCGAACCCAGGGCCGGATCCATGGGCAAACCGGCTCCGGGCATCGACCTGCAGGTCATCGACGATGAAGGAAACATTGCGGGTCCGGATACGGAAGGGGATATTGCCGTGCGCATCAAACCGCAACCGCCCCGGGGATTTTTCCGCGAGTATCGCAATGACCCCGAACGTACGGCCGCCACGCGCCGGGGCGACTGGTACGTGACCGGCGACCGCGCCTACCGGGATGAAGACGGCTATTTCTGGTTCGTCAGCCGCGCCGATGACGTAATCCTGTCGGCGGGCTACCGGATCGGTCCCTTTGAAGTGGAAAGCGCCCTGATTGAACATCCGGCCGTAGCCGAGTCGGCAGTGGTCTCCAGCCCGGATGAAACCCGCGGCGAGGTAGTCAAGGCGTTCGTGGTGCTGGCTCCCGGTTTCAGCGCGTCCGGTGAATTGAAACAGGAGCTCCAGGACCATGTGAAACGGGTGACGGCGCCCTACAAGTACCCCCGCAGGATAGATTTCATCGGCGCCTTGCCCAAGACCGTCAGCGGCAAGATCCGCCGGGTGGAGTTGCGCGAGGGGGAGTGGCAACATAAAGACCCGGACGCATGACGAACATAAGCACACGAGAGGCAACCCGCGCAGACATAAAACATATCGCTGGGTTTCAGCGTGCGATGGCGCTGGAGACCGAAAGCAGAACACTGGATGCACTGACGCTGAAACAGGGTATATCCGCCGTGTTCGACGCGCCGCAAAAGGGCTGCTACATCGTGGCGGACGTGAATGCTGACGAAAACGGCGCCGCGCAGGTCGTCGGAAGCCTGCTGATCACCTATGAGTGGAGCGACTGGAATAACGCAACTTACTACTGGATTCAAAGTGTGTACGTCGATGCCGCCTGGCGCCGTAATGGTATCTATCGGGCTTTATACGAGCATGTGCTATCCATCGCAACGAAGCGCGGCGACAGCTGCGGCCTACGTCTCTATGTAGAGCGCACCAACACCATTGCGCAACAGGCTTACACCAGCCTCGGCATGTACAAATCCCCCTACGACCTGTACGAAAAGCGCTGAGGAAACTATCCGTACAGCTTGAAACCTTTACCCGCGTTATAGACGAGTCGCGTTAGGCGGCTCGATTTAATTTGTTATACTGGTTCAAGCCCATGCAAACACTGCCTGTCGATAACGCCGCCCTGGAAAACAGGGAGGCCTTGATCAGAGAACTCAGGACAATTCTTCCCGATGAGTGCGTGATTGTCGATGAGGGGGCATTGCGCGTCTACGAGACTGATGCCCTGACCGCGTACCGGCAGGTGCCCATGCTGGTCGTATTACCGGAAACGACGGCCCAGGTCGCTACCGTATTGAAGCTCTGCCGCCGCATGAATATCAAGGTCGTACCCAGGGGCGCAGGCACATCGTTATCAGGCGGCGCCCTGCCCCTGGCCGACGGGATCGTTCTGGGACTGGGTAAATTCAACAGGATCCTCGAGGTGGACTTCGCCAACCGTTGCGTGGTCGCCCAGTCAGGCGTGACCAACCTGGCGATTACCGAGGCGGTGAAACACAAGGGATACTATTACGCCCCCGATCCCTCCAGCCAGATCGTCTGCACCATCGGCGGTAACGTCAGTGAAAACTCGGGCGGCGTGCATTGCCTCAAGTACGGGCTGACCACGAACAACGTCATGGGGATTGAAATGGTGACCATGGAAGGTGAGATACTGCGCCTGGGCGGAAAATACCTCGACCCTGCCGGGTATGACATGCTGGGCATAGTGACCGGCTCGGAAGGGTTGCTGGGGGTCATCACGGAGGTGACGGTAAGGATCCTGCAGGAACCGCAGACGGCGAAGGCCATGCTGCTCGGGTTTCCCAGCAATGAACGCGCGGGTGAGTGTGTAGCCGGGATCATCAGCGCCGGCATTATCCCCGCTGGTATAGAAATGATGGACGAGTTCGCCATCAAGGCGGCAGAGGATTTTGTCCACGCAGGTTATCCCGTAGACTGCCCTGCCCTGGTGCTCACGGAACTGGACGGGCCTGAAGGCGAAGTGACCGAACTGATCGAACAGGTCCGGAGCATTGCCGAAAGTTGCCGGGCGAGCTTTATCAGGGTCAGCGAATCAGAGGAAGAACGCGTGCGTATCTGGGCCGGAAGAAAAGCGGCCTTTCCGGCGCTGGGGGATATTTCGCCGGACTATTACTGTATGGACGGCACCATCCCGCGCCGGGAACTCTCCCACGTACTGACCCGGATCAGGGAAATGTCGGACAAGTTCGGATTGAAGGTGGCCAACGTGTTTCATGCCGGCGACGGCAACCTGCACCCGCTGATCCTGTTTGATGCGAACGATCCGGAGGAACTGGAAAGAGCCGAAGAGTTCGGCGCGGATATCCTGCGCCTGTGCGTGGAAGTCGGCGGCGTCCTGTCCGGTGAACACGGTATCGGCTTTGAGAAAAAAGAGCTCATGCCCGCGATGTTCAATGAACAGGACCTGCAGCAGCAGCAGCGCATCAAGTGCGTCTTTGACCCGGAAGGCCAATTGAATCCGGGCAAGGTATTCCCGGTCCTGCACCGCTGCGCGGAACTGGGCAAACTGCACGTGCATAAAGGCAAAATCCCCTTCCCCGACATACCCAGGTTCTGATGGGCGAGCGGTTTTTACCGGAATCGGAACAGCAGGCCCTGGAAATGGTCCGGTGGGCCGTCGCCGAGGGCAGGACTGTTTCCGTCCAGGGAAAAAACACAAAACACGGTTTCGGCCTGCCTGCCAGCGCGGATTGTACCCTGTCCCTCGAGAAGCTCAGCGGGATACTGGAATACCACCCGGAAGAACTGGTCATGACCGCCTTGCCGGGTACGCCGATGACCGAAATACGTGAAGAATTAATAAAACACAACCAGCATCTCGCCTTTGAGCCGCCTGCATTGAACAGGCTGTACCAGGTAGAGGATGAAGGCACTATCGGCGGAAGCTTCATCGGTAACCTGGCCGGCCCGCGGCGTTTCAAATCGGGTAGCGCGCGGGACCATATCCTGGGTGTCAGGGCGATCAACGGGCGCGGTGAGACCTGGAAATCCGGCGGCAAGGTCATAAAAAACGTCAGCGGGTATGACATGAGCAAACTGATTACCGGTTCCTGGGGCACGCTGTCCGTGGTCACTGAATTGACGTTTAAAATCCTGCCGGCGCCGCCGGTAACCCGGAGCCTGGCCGTATGGGGGCTGTCGGCAAGGCTGGGCACGGCCCTGATGGCGCAGGTCATCTCCACCCCCTGCGAAACATCCGGCCTTTCGTATCTGCCCGAAGCGGCGCTGACGGCAATCGGACGGGACGGCGCCTCTTTCCCCGGTAAAACGCTGACGCTGATAAGACTGGAAGGAACGGAGTTGTCCGTCAAGGAACGCCTGCAAAGCATCACCGGGTGGCTGCCAGACGGGTGTGAATACAGCGTCCTTGAGCAGGCAGCGTCGATTGCAGCCTGGTCATTGATCGGAAACACGGCGCCGTTACAGGACGCACAACGCACCCCGGGCATCCTGAAAATATCACTCCCCCCGGCATCGGCCTGGAACCTGACCCGTTTCATCGATGAACTGCGCGGTTGCTCCTGGTACCTGGATGCTGCAGGGGGCTGGTTATGGGTGGGCATCTGCCAGGCCGGGATGACAGATAAAATACACGCCATAAGCCGGGAAGTTAACACTACCGGCGGCGCCACGACCATCTTTCGCGCCCCCTCCGCCGTGAAACAGGATACCGGTATTTATCCGTTCCCCGACGAAGCAATCAAACGCCTGAATGAAAAGATAAAAAACAGCTTCGACCCGGGCAACATCTTCAACCCCGGCCGCCTCATTTCACATGAATCCCCCGCCCCGGCTTTGGCAGGGACTAGCTTGATCTAAACAATGCGCACCGAATTCACCGCCGCACAACTGACCGACCCCGGATTGCACGAGGCCAACAGCATCCTGCGCAAATGTGTTCATTGCGGTTTCTGCAACTCCACCTGCCCTACCTTCAAACTGCTTGGCGACGAACTGGACGGGCCGCGCGGGCGCATCTACCTGCTGAAAAACATGATGGAGCACGATGAAACACCTTCCGGGAAAATAGTCAGCCACATCGACCGGTGCCTGTCCTGCCTGTCCTGCATGACCACCTGCCCCTCCAGCGTCAATTACATGCACCTGGTCGATGCCGGGCGCAGCTATATCGAAAAAAAATTCAGGCGCCCGCTCCGGGAACGGCTGTTCCGGCGCCTGCTGGCAGCGACCCTGCCCCATCCGGCCCGGTTCCGGTTGCTGCTGTTCTTCTCCATGTTGCTCCTGCCCGTCAGGCGCTTGCTGCCCCGGCGCTTTCATGGCGCACTGAAACTCCGCCCCCCGGCAACCCGGAAAAAGATAATTAAACAGGACAGGAACCAGGACAAGACCGGAACAGCCGTGGGCCTCGTCGCCGGTTGCGTACAGCAGGTTATAGGTAAGGATATCAATTCGGCCAGCATCCGTCTGCTGGAGCGCCGGGGCTGGCGCGTCCACCTGCTGTCGGAACCGGCCTGCTGCGGCGCAGTCGAACACCACCTGGGTAAACAAGCCCTGGCGGAAAAACGCTTCCGGCAAAACATCACTGACTGGATACAACACGTTGATGAACACGGACTCGAGGCCTTGATCGTCAATGCCTCCGGCTGCGGCACCATGCTCAAGGACTACGGCCACCTGTTTCGCCATGACGAGTCCCTGGCGGCAGCTGCCGATAGAATCAGCGGCATGACCCGGGATATAGCGGAATTTTTATCCGATCAGCATGGCGTGGCCGAAAACGGGGCAATGGAGCAGGTCCGTGTCGCCTACCAGAGTCCCTGCTCCATGCAACACGGCCAGAAAATCGACAGACAACCGCTGACCCTGTTGCAGCAAGCCGGCTTCAAGGTACAGGAGCTGCCGGAAAAATACATGTGCTGCGGCTCGGCCGGCACCTATAATATCCTGCAACCGGCGATCGCCGCTGAACTGGGAGAAAGAAAAGCGGTCTATATTGAACAGACAAACGTAGACGTCGTGGCCAGCGGCAACATGGCCTGCATGATGCACCTGCGGCAATTCACCGATGTCCCCTTTGTGCATACGGCAGAACTGCTTGACTGGGCGACAGGCGGCCCCAAACCGTTTTAAACCGGAAACCATACAACAACCAGGAGTGAATCATGAACAACCCGGTAAACATCACCGTATTCCGCTGGGCCGGCGCCTGGGGGCCCTTCAAGGTCAATATCCCCTGTGGGGAATGCGCCTTGACCAAAGACATTATCCAGGACTGTATTGATACGGACCTGACAGGTATAGATGTCGAACTCGACATGCGCGACTGGCTCACGGAATGGTGGAAGCCCCTGCCCAAGGGAGGCTGGCATGCCCCGATTGTGCTGGTAAACGGCAGGATCATATCCCAGGGAGCCGCATTGAACCGGGGCGTACTGACCCAGTCAGTTATTGAGGAAGCGACAGGCGACTCACCGATACAGGGGAATCACGCTTACGGCAAGGCCACCTGTCCCCACTGCGTACGCGCCAAGGAATACCTGGAACAGGCGGGCGTTGACTACCGCTACCACGACGTCGTCAAGGACCCCCGGGCGCTGTACGAGATGCTGGCGCGGGTAAAACCGATCATCGGCCCCAAAACCCCGGTCACGGTACCGCAGATCTGGCTGGACGGCCGCTACGTAGGCGGCGCGGATGAGTTGAAGAACATCCTTGAACTGCCCGAAGTGGAACCGAATCCCGAGCGCGGGCAATGCTCCCTCTCTCCTGCCCGTTGAGTTTCACTGGCAGCAAGCACATTCTAAATCAGCTCGCGCAGCGTCTTTGCCAACAGTCGGAAGTCCCCGAATCTCAGCGACGTACGGCGCCATGCCAATCCAATCCGGCGGGAAGCGGGCACGCTGAGCCGTGACAGCGAGATTTCCGTCCCCTGGGTGATATGTGCGTCGACCGCGAGCCGGGGTACCAGGGTGACGCCGATGCCTGCTGCAACCATTTGTACCAGCGTGTGCAAACTACTGGCCTCAAACTGTGACCGTGTCCTCTTGTCACCCTTGCCGCAGACATCAAGCGTGTGACCGCGCAGGCAATGCCCTTCCTCCAGCAGCATCAACTGTTCGCCCACAAGCGCTTCGATCGGAACCTCGCCACTGCCTGCAAGTATGTGATCCCGGCTGCAGGCGAATAGAAATTCATCATCCATGACGCTTTCAATCGCAAAGTCAGCGGTATCGTAAGGCAGCGCAATCAAGGCGACGTCCAGCTCTCCATCTTCCAGCCGGGTGAGCAGCGGAGCCGTCTGCTCCTCCCTCAGGTAGATGGTCAGTTCAGGGTATCTTTCCCTGAGTACCGGTAACAGGCGCGGCAGGAAGAATGGTCCGATTGTCGGGATAACTCCGAGTCGCATCTCCCCGGTCATTGGCGTGAGATCGGCTCGGGCCACTTCCATGACCTCTTCCGCATCCTGTAATATCGCCTTTGCTCTCTCGGCAATCTGCAAGCCAACGCGCGTAATCAATACTTGCCGGTTCGAACGTTCTGCGACTGCGGTTCCGAGCACCGACTCGAGGTCGCGGATGCCCGCGCTGAGTGTCGATTGGGTGATGTAGCAACGCTGTGCCGCACGGCCAAAGTGTAGCGTGTCAGCCAGTGCCACCAGGTATTGGAGTTGTTTCAGCGTAGGTAAGCGCTTCATCAGACCTTTCTGGATGCGAATATACGTATAATACGATTATTATAGCTAATAATAATCGTTGTACACAATGAATTTCAGCGCTTAATCTTAATCTAAGAATTAAGCATGATAGAATTATCTTTTAAACCTTTTAAAACCGAATTTCATAAGGGGTGAAATCATGAGCGAAAGCAAGTGCCCGGTAATGGGCAATAACGGCAACGGCGCCACCCGTAAAGGCACGACAAACCGGGACTGGTGGCCGGACAAGTTGGAACTGGATCTTCTACGCCAGCATTCTTCGAAATCCGACCCGATGGGCGAAGACTTTGACTATGCTGAAGAATTTAAAACCCTGGACCTCGCCGCAGTAAAGCAGGACCTCTATGAACTGATGACTACGTCACAGGACTGGTGGCCGGCCGACTACGGTCACTACGGTCCATTCTTCATCCGCATGGCGTGGCACAGCGCAGGCACCTATCGAATCGGCGACGGCCGCGGCGGCGGCGGGACCGGCAACCAGCGCTTTGCCCCCGTCAACAGTTGGCCTGATAACGGTAACCTGGACAAGGCCCGCCTGCTGCTCTGGCCGATCAAGAAAAAATACGGCAGGAAACTCTCATGGGCCGATCTCATGATCCTGGCCGGCAACTGCGCCCTGGAGTCGATGGGATTCAAGACCTTCGGGTTTGCCGGCGGCCGCGAGGACATCTGGGAACCCGAAACGGACATCGACTGGGGCATCGAGAACGAGTGGCTCGGCGACAAGCGCTACAGCGGCGACCGGGAACTCGCGGAGCCTCTCGGTGCGGTCCAGATGGGCCTGATCTACGTGAACCCGGAAGGTCCAAACGCCAATCCCGATCCGGTGGCCTCGGGCAGGGACATTCGCGAGACCTTCGGCCGTATGGCAATGGATGACGAGGAGACCGTCGCGCTCACAGCCGGTGGTCACACTTTCGGCAAGGCCCACGGCGCCGCTCCTGCGGACACCCATGTCGGTCCCGAACCGGAGGGCGCTCCCATAGAGCTACAGGGCATGGGCTGGCAGAACAGCTACGGCATCGGCAAGGCCGGTGATGCGATTACCAGCGGCATCGAAGGCGCATGGACTGCCACCCCGATAACGTGGGACAACAGCTACTTCGATACCTTGTTCGGCTACGAATGGGAACTCACCAAGAGTCCTGCCGGCGCCTGGCAGTGGAAGCCGAAGGATGGCGCGGGCGCGGATACCGTGCCGGATGCCCACGATCAGGACAAACGGCATGCGCCGATGATGACCACGGCGGATATGGCCATGCGCATGGACCCCATCTATGAACCGATCTCGCGGCGCTTCCACGAGAACCCGGACGAGTTCGCCGATGCATTCGCACGGGCCTGGTTCAAGCTGACACACCGCGACATGGGTCCGCGCTCACGCTACCTCGGCACGGAGGTCCCTGAGGAAGAGCTTATCTGGCAGGACCCCATCCCTGCCGTCACCCACGAACTGATCAATGAGCAGGATAGCGCGGCCCTGAAGTCCCCGATACTTGCATCAGGTCTTTCCGTTTCCCAGCTGGTCTCGACCGCATGGGCTTCGGCCTCAACCTTCCGCAGTTCCGACCTGCGCGGCGGGGCAAACGGTGCGCGCATTCGCCTTGCGCCGCAGAAGGACTGGGAGGTCAACCAGCCGGGTCAACTGGCTGACGTGATCGATGCTCTTGAGGGTATCCAGCAGGAATTCAACAGCGCACAGGCGAACGGAAAACGTGTGTCTCTGGCCGACCTGATCGTACTGGGCGGTTGTGCCGCTGTCGAACAGGCAGCGCAGAACGCCGGACAGGACGTGACGGTACCGTTCACGCCGGGGCGCGGGGATGCCCTTGAGGAGCAGACCGATGTTGAGTCCTTTGCCGTACTTGAGCCGATTGCCGACGGATTCCGTAATTACCTGAACGGCGCAAACGGTGTCGCGGCGGAAAGACTGCTGGTCGACAAGGCGCAGTTACTGGGGCTGTCGGCGCCCGAGATGACGGTTCTCGTCGGCGGCATGCGCGTCCTGGGTACCAACGCCGGAGATTCAAAACATGGCGTCCTCACCGAGCGGACTGAGGCGCTCACCAACGACTTTTTCGTAAACCTGGTGGATCTGGGTACGGCATGGCAACCGGTCTCCGAAGACGGCAACGTGTTCGAGGGCCGGGACCGCGCAACGGGAGAAGTCAAGTGGACCGCCACCCGGACCGATCTCATCTTCGGTTCGAACTCCGAGCTCCGCTCTTACGCAGAAGTCTATGCCTGTGACGACTCCCGGCAGCAATTTGTGCAGGACTTTGTGGCTGCCTGGGACAAGGTGATGAACCTGGATCGTTTCGATATCGCCTGATCTGAAGTGCCGTTGGAAGGTCCTCAATCATTCGGATTGAGGACCTTCCCGGTGTTCGCTGTGCTCGCTCCACGCAAGCAAAAGTTGCTTCCATAAGTACCACTCGCCTGCTGGAAATATTCCACTGCTTTTACCGGTTCATGCCGATGAACTGCCTGCATTTCCGGATAACGTGGTAAATATTCGGTTGTCAGTAGCTGTAGATTAGGCTACAGAATATCCGTATGCTCCCAGGATCCGCGAAAAAAACATCCCGGCAACGGGAAGCTCCTCCCGCTCCGGTTCAGGAAGAGTTGGCGGCAGCAGCGAAAAAGCCGGATCCGGGACCGGTTACGGTCAATCTTTTGGAACCGGGACGGCCCTACCGGGCTTTCGTCGAAAGCAGGTTGAGACGATACCTGCGGGACAACAATATCCGCAGTCTGGTTAAACCGGCCCGGGAGGAAATCCGTGCAGCGGCCATGCGAATCCTGGTGCAGGGTTTGCGCAGGAGATCCGGCAGCACTACATACGTGGAGCCGAAATTGGCGAGCCGCGCCGTTGCCGACGTCGTGCAGCACGCAAGGGAACAAGGCTGGATCGGACCCTGGTCCCGTTCTGAAACACGCGCGGGTCCTTTCTATGACAAAGTACTCATTCAGCTGGTTGAAGATGCGCACTGGATGCCATTCGAGATTCCGTTGCCACTGCACCCGGCGCCACATCATCCCCCGGTATATTTCTACCATGAGATGTCAAAAGCGGGTGATTATTATCCCGTTGCCAGACCGGACAGTCTGATACGCGGGGATTATGTACGTAACATGGCAGGTCGTCGAATCACGGACGATGAATACATTCACCCATGGCCATACCCTGACCGGCATCCGGATATCAGCGGGTTAATCGATCAGCAACGGGACGCCTGCTATGCACTTAAACACAGGAGGTCATCAGTATGGGTGGAAATGTATTGGCTTGAGACATTCAGCTATGGAATGCAAATGGAACAAGCGAATTTAGAGGATCTGCAGTTTGGTAAAACAACAACCGGATTTGACGATGCCAGTGAATTTTTCTCATTAGTGCCGGCTGAAAACTCCTCAACAGCAGCTGACCCGTATAATGCATTTGTGCGCCGCTGTATATCCGCGCTTTTCCGGCAAGCAGGGTTGGTATTGAGATATTTCCCGGCATTACGGCGGATAGCCCTCGACGATCCGGCTCATTAACCCGGCGCTCCCTGTTCCAGCCATCCGTTCCTGTTTATCGATTGTATCCATGATGATTATGCATCCCGTCCGCGATCTGACCGGCAGTCGTAGCGCCGGAGTCCCGGCAGTGGCGGAAGATAAGCCACGTCCGTCAGGCATAAGTCTGGGTAATAGTTGCAATCTGCAGGCCGCGCTCGCCGGGCTACTGGAAAACGAATCTCCGGGCCGGTTTATGGACGCTATCAATACGGCTAACCGCGCGCTGGGCAACCGTGCCTTCCTGCGCTTTGTCGGCGAACTGCATGCAACACAGAAACAACAGGTAATACATGATGTTGCAGCAACGGGCCTGCACGGCCCCGGGCGTCCCCTGACCCACCTGGATTCCCTGCAACGGGCATTCGGCCACCACGACGTCAGTGGCATGCGGGAGCATGTGGGTCCTGAAACCGGTGCATCCCTGGACCTGCTGAACGCTGACGGGCTTACCAGTAACGGACGAATGGCATTTGCAGACAGCCCGGATTTGCACACCCAGGCACATGAGGCGGCACATGGGATACAGCAGGCGGCGTTGGGAAACAGCATGATGTTGCCGGGTGGTACCGGCAAGGCAGGCGACCGGTATGAACGTCATGCCGATGAAGTAGCCGATGCAGTGGTGGCCGGCAGGGATGCCCAGCCGATTTTAGACCGGTTGGCGCCGCAACCTGCCGTCACCGCCGCCGGCCCCGTCGAAGAATGTGCCCCGGTACAAATGGTAACCAGGGGACTGCGAAAATTAATCCCCGATCTGTTCGCACTCAAACGGCTGACCCCTGCTGCATACGCCGTGTCATGTGATTATCCGTATAAATACGACGACACTGGTATACTCATGAACAATTACCGCCAGGGGGGTTCCACGGAATCCGGTTTCTCGCGTCCGTTATCGGTAGTTAACCGCCTGGCAATTGCGCATGTGACCGGTGATGATTCAGCTATGCTCAGAACCGCCTATGACAGCAGTTGGTGGCCGGCCTGGAAAGATTTCATGCCGCAACGGCCCTCCTTGCAACACCTGGGCCTGTTGCTGGATGAGGCGCCGGCCCGGTTATCCGGCGGCCGTTTTCTCAGGTATACGTCGGCAAATACCGGGGCCCTGTCAGAAGGTGATAGAGTGATAATTCCGACATTTCACCCGGCCGAGTTAATCCAGTCCCCTAAAATGTTCGGGATGGCTTTCAATTTTCTTGCCCGTCGACTGCATTTCGGGATACGGACGGACGTCATGGAGAAAGTAATCGTGGAACTGGTCATTCCGGATAACCACAAGCTGGCCTTGCCATACGGCGATTTCTCTGACACGAAGATCGCTTATGCTCCCTGTTTAATTAACCCCTGGCTTTACACCGTAGATAAAATTTCAGTCATCGGCACCGGTTTCCCTGATGCGCCGGATGCAACAGCATATGATGAACGGGAACATGCCATGGTTAAATTCATAAGACTGAAGGCAGTAGAGGGAACGGATCTGTATCAAACGACAAGAAACACCCCATCCGCACGCAATCTCTATACAGGAAGAAATATCCATCTCAAGGATCTGCTTGACGTGTACAGACATCTTTTTCACCATCGCGCATCGGATGAATTACCACCAATCGATATGTCACACTAAAATAGTACTGATTTCGTTACCGAACAGAATTGAAAATCAAGGCTGAAGGAATTCGATGAGCACGTCACACCGTCCTGTTGTAGCTGGCGATGATAATCCCGGCCTGTTCAAGGCCATCTGCAGGTTTGTCCCCATGATTGTCGTTTACTCGCTTCGCCACCTGACAATGGGCGCCCTGGTACGCCATAAATTGAAGCGGCTTGAGGCAAAAGGCGAGAAATGGATAATTGAAGAATAGACGGATCGACTGAATGAAACTCCTTTCAAAAGCGCCTGAAGAAGCGACTGTCAGCTACCGGAACCCGCCCGCATCCGGAAATGCCATCAACGGCCTGGGGGAAAAGGACTTCAGGCGCGCCAGTTACGTCTTTCATTCCAATGTGAAATCCGGCCCCCTGCCCTTTGACAAAATGCAGGAGGTATTCAGGTACAGCTATCCCGCCAGGATGCTGCCGATGATCATCCAGGCCGCCTGGGCAACATTCAGACCCCAGGGGAAACTCAGCGACAAGAGACTGAACGTGACCGATGCCGGTAAAATGACCCGGCAGATAAAGGAAAAAGCGCAGGAACTCGGCGCCGGTATCGTGGGGATCTGTAAAATGAAAGATGAATACCTGGTTGAAGGAGCAAAAAACAGGTATCGTTTTGCCATAGCACTGGGTCTGCCCATGGACAGGGAAAAAATGCTGCATATACCGGGGCATACCAGCGCCATGGAAGTCCAGAGAGTATATATTAAGGCCTCTTACCTGACTGTAGACCTGGCCCGGCACATCCGTTCCCTGGGCTGGCCCGCGCAGGGCCTGCCGGTAAACAGCAGCAGCGAATACCTGCACATCCCCATCGCTATCGCTGCCGGTCTCGGCGAACTGGGTAAGCATGGATCACTCATCTGCAAGGAATACGGCTCCAATTTCAGGCTCACCACGGTGGTAACCGACCTGCCGCTGGAAGCGGATGCGCCGGTAGATATCGGTGTAGACGATGTCTGTATGACCTGCCAGGCCTGCAGCAAAGCCTGTCCACCCGATGCGATTTTTTCCGACAAGCAATGGGTACGCGGCACGAAAAAATGGTACGTTGACTTCGACCTGTGCACTCCCTACTTCAGCAGCACTTACGGCTGCGGGATCTGCCTGGAAGTCTGCCCCTGGTCGGAACCGGGCCGGGGACCGGGCCTGTCTGAAAGATTACTGGCGCTGCGCCGGGAGAACAGCGAGTGACAGGGAGAGGGAAAGAATGGTGCCGGTAGCCGGAGTAGAATAAGCAGGCATGATGAATCGAAATTCCTCATTGTGACCTCGAGAAACTACGCAAGTGAATAAATTACTCAGGCGACTGGGTAGACTCGTAAGGTGGAATACGAGCACAGCTTCGCTACGACGCGTTTTAAGAGCTGTACTGGCCGCTGCCGGTGTCACCGCGCTATTACCACGCTTGGGCCTTGGTGCACGGGAAAAAAATGTATCAGGCGCCTGTGTCTCTTCTGAGACAGGTTCAACCTTACGTGCTGATCTGCTTCTGTCTAATGGAAATATCATCACCCTCGACAGTGTTTCCAGCACAAGCGAAGCGGTGGCAATACGTGGTTCAAAGATAGTGGCGGTGGGTACAACTGCAGACCTGGAAGCACGCGTTGCCCCGGACACCCGCCGGATAAATTTGCAGGGTCAAACACTCCTGCCCGGGTTCTTTGACACCCACCCTCACATGGATCGGGAAGGATTAAAGACCCTGGGTGGTGAGTCACTGATTGGCGCCAATTCGGTTTCAGCAATTGTCGAGCGTGTTGCAGCAGCGGCAACCAAGGCAAAGCCGGGTGAGTGGCTCGTCTTCATGCCCATCGGTGGACCGCCTTTCGACTATGTAAACAATCCCTCAATGCTTAAAGAAGGACGTTTTCCCAATCGTTATGATCTGGATGAAGTCGCACCCGATAATCCGGTTTTCATTCGCGGCGTCTGGGGTTGGTGGGCCCGTCCTCCCTTTCCGGCAGTTGCGAACAGTGAAGCCTTGCGCCGCTGTGATATCAGCGCTGCTTCAGTTGATCCCTATAATATAAAAATTGTACGCGACCCCAGTGGTTTACCAACCGGTCTCTTCCTTGAAACCAACCGGACTTCCTTGCTTGAGTACACATTGTTTCGTAATGTTCCCCGCTTTACCTATGAAGATCGACTGGAATCGGTGCGTCGCAGCTCTGAAATTTACAGCGGTTTAGGTACCACATCAGCATACGAGGCACATGGTCTCACACCCGAGTTATTACGCGCCTATCGGGAAATTGATGAGCGTGGTGAACTCTCGGTGCGCATGTCTGCAGCAGTGAGCCTCCCTTCCTCTTCCATGAACCGCAGCCGGCTAATTGATGTTATGGATCAATGGGCGCCTTCGGCAGGTGGCCGCGGTATGGGGAGCGGCAACTTTCGTATCTCCGGCGTTACCCTCGACCATTCCGATCCAAACATAGCTGCAATCATCGCAAGGGATTATCCCTACGTTCAATGGGCTGGAAATTTCGAGCAGGGTATTACAAGTTCGGAATTTGTTGAAATCGGCATTGCCGCGGCGCAGCGCAAGCTGCGATTGAATTTCCTGATTGCTACAACACCTTATCACAGTGTTGACGGCACCCTTGACATGCTCGAGGAAATTGATAAACAGGCGCCGATTAGAGATTTACGCTGCGTTGGCTTTCACCTGATTAACGCAAGCGCACAACAACTTCGCAGAATTCGGGATCTCGGATTGATCATTACCATAACGCCGTCATTCATTTATTCACATGCGGCTGAACTCCATCTGCATAAGCTGGGTCAGGACGCCTGCCCCATTCGCGAGGTGCTCGATGCAGGTATCCCTCTGACACTGGGCACGGACAATGTACCCCCCTCGATGTTTTTCACCGCCTGGGAAGCACTGGTACGCTGGGATGAAACCGGACAACAACACCTGGGTAATTCTCGCCTGGATCGTGAGCAAGTATTGCGCCTGTGCTGTCAAAGTCCCCATTACATTAACTGGGAAGAAGACAACCGGGGAGTCATTGCGCCGGGCATGGCGGCGGAGTTTATGGTCTTCGATGCCGATCCGCTGACCTGTGACATAGACCTTTTGCCTCAACTGACACCGCTATTGACGATGGTTGACGCCCGCATCGTGCACGATGCGGGCTCTGGTATTCCATCGATTTGAATACGCAGGTAAATCTATAACAACCATCGTGCAAATCGCTCGACTTCGTTGCAAACAACTTCTATACTAGCCGGCAGGTCCATTAATTGGGAGTTGCTCCATGTCTCAATCCACCATTTTACGCGGGGGTCAGATAATCGATCCGGCCCAGGGTCTGAACAAGTTTACCGATCTCACTATAACTGACGGCAAGATTGCCGCCATTGGTGATTCAGAGTTAAGCGCAGATGCCGACGTTGTTGATGTCTCCGGTCTGATCGTCACCCCTGGTTGGGTTGACATACACGTCCATGCCTATGGCGACCTCGGCTTCGCCTATCCCGATTACATCGGCATCTATGGGGGTGTCACAACGTTTGTCGATGCCGGTGGACCTGGTTTTGGCGCCTTCCCGGAATTCAAGGCCTTGATGACCGATGCCACCGTTACCGATCTGTATTGCGGCCCGTATGTGCGGCCGCTGGGTATCGTCACCTCGGCCTATATTGAAGGTGATGTCCGCACTTTAGGCGCATGGGATATTGCGGCCTGGCTCGACATCGTCGATGAGAATCGTGACACGTTTGCTTATTTGAAGCTCGGCGCCTTTGGCGACCATGATTGGGGGCCGCTGCGAATGGGCAAAGGCGCGGCTGAGATTCTCGAGTTGCCTACCTATACCCATATCGGTGACTTCCAGGTTGCACCCAGGCGCGACACTACCGGGCCTGCCTTTGAGGTCGCTCAGCGTGGTGACATGATTACGCATATATATCATGGCAATCCCGGCACAATATTGGACGAGGACGGTAAGATCCGGCGTGAAGTTCGAGCCGCTGAAAAGCGCGGGGTGTTATTCGATATCGGCATGGGCTCAACAAATTTTTCTTTTGATATTGCTGAACAAGCCATCGCCCAGGACTTGCTGCCTCACACCATCAGTTCAGACTTGCAACAATTCAACGTAATGAATCCGGTGAAATCTTTCACTAATGTGCTGACCTGCATGTTGGCACTGGGACTCGAGCTTGAACAAATCATCGAACGCATCACCATCGCGCCGGCACGCGCCATTAACATTGATGATCATGCAGGCAGCCTGGCGGTTGGGAGACCGGCGGATGTCAGTGTGATGAAAATTGAAGACGGCGATTTTGAAGTGGAAGATTGTGAGCAACAAACCCGCAAGATCGACCGCCGGATCCTGCCGGTGATGGCATTCAAACGCGGTGTGCGCTACGACTGCGATGTAACCCTGGCCCGCAACGAACGCAACTGGCTGCCGATGATGGATGAAGACGTTATTCCGCAACGGGCCGCCACTCTGGAACCTGGTCAAAAGGCCTTCCTGGACACGCTGGCCGCTGATCTTGCACGGTTAAATTGGGACGCTACAAAGGTTGATCTCGACGTGGCCACCCGGGTCCAGGAATGTTTCTTCGGGACACGCGACAAAGTCGGCTTGCCGCTTGCGGACGCCTTGACCGCCACCTATAAATGTTTCCTGGAAGAACCATTCACTTACCAGATTGGATTATTTCTAACCCGCATTGAACGTGGCTTTGCCATAGACCGAATCCAGCAGGTGGGAGGCGGATTCCAGAAGGCAGCCTAGGCTGAGCGTTTTGTATGGGTGAAGGAGAGTGGCATGATCTCCGGGAGATCGACGCAGAGGAGTCGGAATTCCCAATAGCAACCACGGTTGACGGTGAAGACATCGTCATTTTCCGCATCGGTGATGATTACCGTGGCGCCCAGCGTTTGTGTCCGCATAAGGATGGCGATTTTGTCCGCCGCGGCAAAGTCATGGGTAATGGCAAAATGCTCCGCTGCGAACTCCACGGCTTCATATTCAATCTTGCTTCGGGCAAAGGCGTGAATGCCGGACCACAGTGTATCGATATCTTTGAGATCAAGCGGGATGGTTCCCACCTTCAGGCCCGCAAAAAACAAACATAGCAAGGCGTCCGGCCCCCCGTATTAACTACACCTCCGTCTACAACAACCAATGAGTGGTGGATTGATTCAAACGGAGTCGGCCATACACTTCTTTAATAATCTCTTCATGATTGGCCTCATGCATGGTCATGGCATTAATATCACGATAGAGCCGTTGCATGGGAGAGCGTTCATGCAAGGATGAGCCTCCGGAGTCCTGGAACAGGATGTTGACGACTTCCCGGCACAGATGCATGGCATGGACACCGAACAGCCTGATCCGCGCCCGGTCCTGTGCACTCATTACTTTTTCATTATGCACAGCCCCGTCAAAACACAGATCACAGGCGTGATCTGTCATCAGGATTGCGGATTCCAGTTTAGCCGTAACATCACCCAGGATACGGTGAGTTGAGGGTAATTCTTTTTTTGGAACGTCGGCGGTATACACCATGGGTTTCGCCGAGCGGTTTTGAATCAGGTCTTCATGAAATTCCAGTGCTGCGACTGCGGCGCCAACCGTAGTCCCTGCCCCCAATGAGACTG
Source organism: Gammaproteobacteria bacterium (assembly GCA_965208655.1). GTDB lineage: Bacteria > Pseudomonadota > Gammaproteobacteria > Eutrophobiales > Eutrophobiaceae > JAAXHV01. The sequence continues at coordinate 965,713 of CBDBPJ010000001.1, read as the reverse complement.
GCATAATCGCGCCAAACGGCGCGCGGTACAACAATGGTCTTGAGCTGCCGCATTTGTGCACCAGGGCAGTTTCCGCCTTCATCATCCTGTGACCAGGCACAAAGTACTCGTCCTGCTTCAACTTGACACTGTTACTGCCTGTTGCTTTAAGACCGGCCACATGCCAATCATCATTAATTTCAATGTCCTCAGGTGGCACCATGAAAAACGCCTTGTCGTGTCCCGGTGGTAATCCGGGTAGATGCGCACCCAACAGAAACCAGTCCGCGTTATGGCAACCGGAGCCAAATGGCCAGACACTGTTCTTTAAAACAAAACCACCATCGACTTTTGTTGCCGTAGTGCGGTCCGGAAGAATACCCGATATCCCGGCATTGGGATCAGCGCCAAACACTTCTTCCTGGGCCTGCTCCGGAAACAGCGCCATCAAATAGGTATGACAGGACATCACGCTATACACCCAACTGGATGAAGGACAAGCCTTGGAAAGTTCAGCCGCAATGCGCCAGAAATAACGCGGATGCAATTCATAACCACCATAGCGCACCGGTACATAGGCACGGAACAGGTCTGCCTGTTTCATTGCCCGGAAAGACTCCGCATGGATATGGCGTTGCTGCTCTGCCTCCCCTGCCCGCTCCCGCAAGCCGGCGGCGACGCCCCTGGCCCGGTCGATAAGTGTATTGGCTAATTCTTCCTGGTCTTTGACGGTGGTATCCATGATGCCTTGACTCAACTGTTATTGTGACTACCGTCGCAGAGGTAGCCCTTACCGCTTCGTTTACAACCGCATAACCAGAGGGATTCGGTTTGCTTGAGTTCAAATCTTACCGGCGTAAACCCGCTGCCTTTATGGGAACCATCGCAAAAAGGCTGGTTGTCAGAGCGGCCACAGCTACACCAGAAATAAGTCCCCGCTTCAATTTCGACCCCATAGGGACCATTTTGTGGGCATTGTGCTTCGCTCATGTTTTCACCTTTTCTTACATAGTATTATCGGTTCCGCCGTCCCTGGCGGTCGAGCTTAAGCCGCGGCCGCCAGGCGTTGCCTGTTGTGAGGAGCGGTAAGGTTCTGCAGCGGTCCGCGCGGCACGATCGCGGGACGGCCGTACCAGGCTTTTTCCAGCGAGTAGTACTGGCGTTTCGCGTCTTCGATATCCAGAAGTTCCGCGATCCCGTCGATTTGATAAAGCTCCCGCAGGTAGTTGCTCAAATTCGGATAATCCGCGATACGCCGCAAGTTACATTTGAAGAAACTGAAATATGCGGCATCGAAGCGCAGCAGTGTGGTGTAGAGTCGCCAATCGGCCTCTGTCAGGCGATCGCCGATCAAATAGCGCTGGTCACCGAGACGCTCCTCCACCTTATCCAGGGTTGCAAACAAGGCCGCTACCGCGCCATCGTATGCATCCTGGGTCGTTGCGAATCCGCACTGATAAACGCCATTGTTTACGTTTGTGTATATTTCAGCGTTCAGTTCGTCGATGTCTTTCCGTAGTTCTTCCGGATACAGGTCAAGATCGGGATTACCGGCAAAGTCGTTAAAGGCGCTGTTGAACATGCGCAGAATTTCGGAAGATTCGTTGTTGACGATGGTCTCCCGCTGCTTGTCCCAAAGCACCGGAACGGTCGGGCGCGCGCTGCATTTGGGATCCGCGCGCAAATAAATCTGGTAGAGATGTTTCGCACCGTAGAGCGGATCCGGCTCTGCCCGCGGCTCGGCCCCGGGTTCGGCAAAGCACCATCCGTTCTCAGTCATCTCGGGAACCATGCGCGTCACCGAGATCGCGTCTTCCAATCCCTTCAGGCGCCGCACAATCAACGTGCGGTGGGCCCACGGGCAAGCAGCAACCACATACAGGTGGTAACGCCCGGGTTCGGCCGGAAACCCGTCCTCACCGCTCGGTCCAGCCGCTCCGTCCGGCGTTACCCAGCTTCGAAACGTACTGTCCTTGCGGACAAATTTTCCACCGTGCTCTTCCGTTTCGTGATGATCTCCCGAATGCCAGACACCGTCTACAAGAATACCCATCGCCTCAATCCTCCACGCTATGTTGCATCATACAACTCGAACCGCATGAAGCTGAGTCGAGCCCCTTACCTGGATTAGAAATAGTTATAACGTGCCCGGATCCCCCACCAGCGCGGCTTATAGTAACCCACCGTCGTGCACCCGCATAGCGTCGATAAGTCGAAACCGGTGAACATGGCACGCTCATCGGCAACGTTCTCGACGAACGCCGAGAATTCCCAACGCTCGTCGACGCTGGTCCAGTGTGCCCGCACATCGCCCATCACGTACGACGGCATCCTCTGCGCGTCGAAGTTGCGGATATTCTGGTAACGATGTGCCGCATAGTCAAATTCCGCCTGTAGGGCGACAGTGCCGCCGGCCAATGAGTCCGGCCACTCGTAGCGTGCCAGACCGCTGAGTTGCACGTCCGGCGTGAAAGCCGGATCGACATCCCGCTCCACGTTCGGCGCGACCGCAAGGTTCTCGACTTCAGCATCGATGTAGGACGCGTTGAACATGAACGTGAAGTTGTCGACAGGGCTTGAGAGCAGCTCGAGTTCCACGCCCTTGTAAGTCGCGTCGTTATTGAAAATGGCGCCCGACGCACCAATGAACAGAAAGGCCTGATAATCGGAATAATCATAATAGTACGCGCTGGCGTTCAGCCGGGTACTGCCGCCGAACAGCGTGGCCTTGAAGCCGCCCTCGTAGGCGAGCAGCACCTCAGAATCGTAGGGGAACTGCTCGTCGGCGAGCCGTGCCTGGCCGGCGTTCACCGGACCGTTGAAACTGCCGGCCTTGACGCCGCGATTCACGCCGAAATACAGCAGCCAGTCATCATTGGGCCGGAAATTGAGCTGGGCCTTGCCCGTCCACATTGTCTCGCTGGTGTTGTCCGAATACGGCGCGAACTCGATCACCAGCGGAACGCGCTTGTCGAACTCGACGCGGAAATCGTCCAGGTTTCCGTAAAACTCGTTCACGAAGTCGTAGTCCTTGTCTTCGAACACCACCCGGGCGCCGAGAACGAGTTCAAACTGGTCCGTGAGTTCGACGTCCATCTGGCCGAAAATCGAGTAGGAGTTAGTCGTCAGATCGACGATGTTGTTGGAGGCGACCGCTCCGGGGTACCGGTCGCCACCCGGCTGATAGGGGGCCACGCCGAACGGGTTGAAAAACGACAGGAGAAACGGCGTCAAGGCGGTGGTTAACGGCCCGCCTTCGGAGAAGTCGAATGCGTTCCTGTCGTTGGTTTCCATCCATAGATAGTACAAACCAGCGACGTAATCGACACGACCGAACTGGCCGTTCAGGCGCAACTCCTGGGCGAAGTTGTCGGCAGTGGTATCGCGTGAGATGGCCCCTTGCGCGACCGGAGAACCCTCAACGTCGATCGATTCGCGCATCAGAAAATGCATGTAATGCGAAACCGATGTCAGGGTCATATCTTCGCTGATATCCCAGGTAATCTTCGCGGTGACACCTTCGGTTTCATTCCGGTTGAAGTCATCGGACGTCATGTCGCTGGAAATATCGAAACCATCACCATCGGGATCGATGTGTCCCCAGAAGTCACCGCCCACCACGGGACGCACGGCATCAGACCGGCCGTAGAGCGGGGGACCCGGAAAGAACTCGCCGTCGGTCAGGCTGATGGGCAGGCAACCGCCGGTATCGCCGTTTATCACTTCACAGCCGAGCGGATCGTCCGCAGCGAAGATACTGTTGATGGTGTCATCCAAAGCGCCATCGCCATCACTGTCGATGCGCACCCCCGTGGTCGCAATGTGCTGGTTGGGGGAGGTACTGATCTTCGCGCGCCCGGCGAAACCGGAAACCAAAAACTGGACGTTATCGGTAAGGTCGAATTCCAACTGGCCGCGCAGCGCCCATTGATTGTCGTTCCAGACGTCGTCTGCATCGCTGGTCGCCGAGCCAAACCACGGCGGACTGCCGGGGCCGGCCGGATTATCTATCGCATCCAATGGGTAGACATTGTTAAGGATGGGATCGTGACGCTTATACATGCCCGACAGCCGTGCGCGAACCCGGTCGCTGAGACTGCCACTGATCGCACCCTCGGCGTTGAAGGTATTCTCGCGACCGTAGGTCAGATCGAGAAAACCTTCGCTCTCCTCCGTGGGCTTCTTGGTGTGGTAAGCGACCGCACCACCGGTAGCGTTACGTCCGAACAGCGTCCCTTGCGGACCCTTCAGGATCTCGACGCGTTCGAGGTCGAAAGCCGCGAAGACATTACCCTGGCGAAATCCGATATAGCCTTCGTCGACGTAGGTAGCATTCGGGTTCTCGGCAAAATCGGCGAAGTCGTTCTGGGTGACACCGCGAATCGTGAACTCGCGGGTCTGTCCGGCGCTACTACCGGATACAAATACGCCGGCGCTCATGAAGGCGACGTCGGTACTCTCGGTCACCCGCAGTTCTTTGAGCTGCGCGCTGCTGAACGCGCTGATGGCGATGCCGACGTCCTGCACGTTCTGCTCGCGCTTCTGCGCCGTGACGATAATTTCTTCCAGCATCTGGGCGCCGGCAGAATAGGTGACCGCGGCGATTATTGCGGCGACAAACATACTGATAACGCGTGAGCGGATTGTGCGTTGAGTCATTACTAAGACCTCCCCCTAGCTTGTTTAACTGCCTTATTTTAATGCCGTTTTCGCTGACATTCAATCAAATATGCATAATTCACTGAACTCTGCCGCCCATTTCACGTGAAGGCTGCCGCCCGGCGCCGGCCAATGATGTCGGCAAATGGCGTGACGAAAAACGAACCCATGGTCATGCCGCCGAGGAAATGGCACATTTACTAGAAAAAACAGGCACGGCTTAGATTAAATTTCCTGTATCCTTGGATGGTTGACAATGATGTTCAATCCAAGCAGGATTGTGAAATCGGCAGCACTGAACGACGGTTAGCGAGATCGGATTATGAGCAATGCAAGCAGCGGTGCCCACGGTATCTACACCGGTCTCAAAGCCGGCGGGGTAGATTTCGCCGTTTCGCTGCCCGACAGCACCCTCAATGGTGTCAATAAACTTCTTGAAGCCGATCCGGCGGTGAAATTTATTGTGCCGACGCGGGAAGACGAAGGCGTGGCGATGGCGGTCGGTGCGTACCTGGGAGGCAAAGTGCCGGTTGCGCTGATGGAGGGTTCGGGTGTCGGTTACTGCGGTCTGATCCTCGCTCGCGCACAGATCCAACGTACACCTTTGCTGCTGCTCATCGGGCACAGCCGCGTGCTCGGCGAACGCTTTGACTATCACGCCGCGACCCGGCTGACCGGCGCGGGGGTGTTAGAAGGTTTAGGTATCCCCCACATGGTGGTCGATGAGCGTGAGCGGACCGCCAGCATAGTCGAGCAGGCCCTGCTCACGGTTCGCGGCCAGAAGAGCATCGTAGGTCTACTGTTCCCGCCGCAGGTCGCCGCCGAGTAGCAACGAATGCATCCGGTACAAGTAATCAAAGAGTTTATCAAGCTGCGCGCTGATGCCGCTGTAATCGTCGGCCCGACCGTGAACGCCGGGGTACTCTACAACGAAGGCCATCAACCGGCGACGATCTACAACATGGAGCTGGGTTATGCGAGCGCGATTGCGCTGGGTCTGGCACTCGCCACGCCGGAACAGAAAGTTGTCGCGTTCGAAGGTGATGGGTCGATGATCGCGGGGATCGGTGTGCTTTCCACCGTAGCGCTGCAATCACCATCGAATCTGGTGATTCTGCTGCTCGATAATGCCACCTACGGGTCCATCGGCGTGGGCGATTGTGAGTCGGCCACGGCAAGCGGTTTGAGTCTGCCAAACGTCGCCAGGGCTTCCGGTTTCAACAAGGTGGTGGAGGCAGACGATCTGGGAACGTTGCGTTCCAATCTAGCCACTGCGATGGCAGAACCGGGGCCGTGGTTGGTGTACGCGAAAACCGATCGGTACGGCCCGGATATTTTTGATAACCCCCCACTCCCCGGACAGGACATCGTCGAGTCCGTGGTCTTTTTCCGGCGCGAAATGATGGCGCGGGGTTACCTGCATAAAGATTAGATCCGCCGATGTCGACTGAACGGCAGGGGATGTTCGACGAGATCCCGGTCATTGACGTAAGCCCCTTACTCGACGATTCAGAAGCCGGGCTGCGCGCAGTCGCGAGGGAGATCGACTTTGCGTATTCACAGGTCGGTTTTGGCCTCATTACAAATCACGGGGTTGATCAGTCGCTCATCGACAATGTATTCGCTGCCTCTCGAGAATTTCACGCGCAGTCGTTCGAGCAAAAAATGCAGATCGAAATCAACGAATTTCAACGTGGATTTCTTCCCATCAGAAGTGGGGGTACGCCGGGCGAGGCCAAACCGAACCAGTGTGACTCGTTCATGATCCTGCATGAACTGGCCGGAGACGATCCCGACGTTCTGGCCGGCGCGCCCATGGCCGGCCCCAACCAGTGGCCCGCAGGGTTGCCCGGATTCCGCGAGAAGATAACCGCTTACGAGCAGGCCATGCACGTACTGGGGATACGGCTGGTCCGGGCCATTGCGGTGGCACTGGGCGCGGATCCTTACGATTTAGATCGACACTTCGAGCACCCGACCACGTTTTTACGCCTGCTCCACTACCCGTCCCTGCCCCCCGGAAGTCCACCTGATCTGTTCGGTTCGGCACCTCATACCGATTATGGCTTCGTGACCATCCTCGCCCAGGACGACGTCGGTGGCCTGCAAGTCGGTACGACCGATGGTAAATGGATCGATGTACCGTGTATTCCCGGATCGCTCGTCGTCAATACCGCCGATGTATTGCACCGGTGGAGCAACCGGCGTTTTATTTCCACTCCTCACCGTGTCATCAGCGACTCGGAGCGCCATCGCTATTCAGTCGGCTTTTTCTTCGACCCGGATCTGCACACCGAGATCGTGCCGTTGCCGAGTTGCGTCAGCCCTGAGAACCCGGCCTCCTCGCCCGTAATCTATGGCGAATATCTCATGCAGAAACTCAGCGCGACAATCAAATCGGGGGGTTATCCGGAATGGGAGGAGCCGGAATAAAACAGGTGTGGATATTACCGCACCCTGCAAACGGGAAATAAAATTCAAATGTGTAAGCGTTCTTTTTTCAGCCATCGTTCTGACGTGGTGATACGAACACGCTTTATAACTCTGGTTATGCATCTATGTATCGTGCTAGGTCTCTGCGCGAACTCGATGGCACAATCACTAAGCGATCTCGTGAATGATGGCAAGACAACAGATGATATCGTCACTTATGGAATGGGTTATAACCTGCAGCGATTTAGCCCTTTGGATCAGATCAACACCGAGACTGTCGGCGACCTGGTACCGGTATGGAGTTTCAGCCTGGCCGATGAGCGAGGTCAGGAAGCGCAGCCGATGTTTTATGACGATACATTGTTCATCACTACCCACAAGAATACGTTTGCCGTTGATGCTCGTAGTGGTCGCCTGCGCTGGCGTCATGATGTTAATTACCCGAAACAAGTCTTGCGTAACCTCTGTTGCGGGATCGTCAACCGCGGCGCTGCACTCTACGATGGTAAACTCTACCGTGCCACGGTCGATGCACAATTGCTCGCCATAGATATAGAAACAGGCAAAGAGGTCTGGCGCTCACAACAGGCCGACTGGAAGGAAAGTTATTCAGGTACCAGCGCACCATTGATCGCCAATGGCGTCCTGCTCGCCGGCATTGCAGGTGGTGATCAAGGTACCCGGGGATTTCTCGACGGCTGGGATCCACAGACGGGTAAACAGTTATGGCGCAAATACACTGTCCCCTTGCCAAGCGAGACCGGTGGCGACACCTGGCCCGCCGGTACTCATGAACTGGGCGGCGGCGCGACCTGGATCACTGGTTCGTATGATCCGGAACTCGATCTGGTGTACTGGGGAGTGGGCAATCCCAGTCCGTGGAGTGCAGTGGATCGCCCCGGTGACAATCTATATACCGATTCGATCATTGCCTTGCGGCCCGAAACCGGTGAGTGGGTATGGTATTACCAAATGACACCGAACGACACCTATGACTATGATGGTGTGAACGAACCCATACTGACGACGCTGACCATTGATGGGAAACCACGCAAAGTCGTGATGCAGGCCAATCGTAACGGCTACTTCTACGTGCTCGACCGTAACACCGGTGAACTGTTACGCGCAAATCAATATGTCGACAAACTCACCTGGGCAAAGGGTATCGACATGAAGACTGGTCGTCCCATCCGCTCCGAGGAAACACTAAGCAATCTTAAGTACGGTGTTGAAGTGAAGGTCTGGCCATCAGCTCTGGGCGCCAAGAACTGGGCGCCCGGCTCGTATAGCCCGAAGACAGGACTGGTCTATGTGAACAGCAATGAACTCAGTATGACATTCAAACCAGTAGACATACCGTTTCGTCGCGGCACCAGCTACTTCAAAGCTGAGTTTAATTTTCCTGATGTAAACGCGTTGCCACCTACGGGACGTTTACGTGCCATCGAGCCAGTGACTGGTAAACGTGTCTGGGAAATGGCCATCGACCCACCACCGAATGGCGGCACCCTTGTAACAGCGGGTGACCTGGTTTTCACCGGATTACAAACCGGTGAATTGATTGCCTGTGATGCCCATAGTGGTGAAGAGCTGTGGCGTTATCAGACCGGCTCCGGCATTATCGCACCGCCGGTCACTTATGAGTTGGATGGTGAGCAATACGTGGCGGTGCTAAGCGGTAGTGGTGCCATCGTTTCCTGGTTCTTTTCGTATAAGGATATGGCGCAAGTCAACAAGGGCGGCTTTGTGACCGTGTTCCGATTACACCGGCGAGGGAAGAAGTGATGCATCGTACATTATACGCTCTGCTTATTCTGAGCTGTGCCAACTTAGTCAGTGCGAGTGGCTCCACCAGCATTGAAGAAGGTAGAGTATTGTATCAACAATTTTGCCAACGCTGTCACGGGGCCAATCTGGTGAATACTGGTGCCTCAACTTACGATCTTCGTAGTTTCCCTAAGGACGCAAAAAATCGCTTCACCTTTTCAGTCAACGAAGGCCTTAATGCAATGCCGCCGTATAGCGATATCCTGACAACAGCGGAAATCAATTCGTTATACGCTTATATCGTTTTCATTCAAACAAATCAGATCATTGTAACTCCTGCCAGAGGAGTTGAATAGATCCTCCACTCCATTCAGGTTTCAGCAGGCTCCTTCGGAAAGCGGATGAACATCACCGCCAGCGCGGCCAGAACAAACGGTATGGCAAACAGGCTGAAATTCAGGGCGCGCGAATACCCTGGCACCATCAGCAGTCCGCCTATAATGGGGCCGATGATGGCGCCTGCACGGCCCATACCCTGACCCCAACCGACACCCGTGGCGCGCAATTCAGTCGGGTAAAGGCGCACGCCCGCCGCCACCATGCCGATGAGGCCGGCCTGACTGAAAAACCCCAACACGCCGATCAACGTCAACAACATCGCCAGCGGCGGCGTCAACACACCGAATGCCACCATGAAAACAGCTGAAGCCACTTGAAAACCAATAATGACCCCGGCCAGGCGATAGCGGGTGAACAGCGTTCCGAGGACGATGATGCCGACCAGGCCGCCGAGGTTGTAAACCGTGCCCGCCAGTATGTAATGCTGCTCCGGGTGACCCATGTCCTTGACAATTGCCGGGACGAAGCCCAGCAGAAAATACACGGTGGCATAAACCATGAAAAAGCCCATCCAGAGTCCCAGGGTGGAGCGGCGACGGTTTTCGACGAGCAGGTTGCCGACGCCCAGGCCGCTACGTTTTTCGGCGGTGGCGGCGGGGAGTTCGTCCAGCTGCGGGCGACCGAGTCGGCGGAGCAGTCGGTTTGCCTGCGCCAACGCGCCGGGGGGCTGTTTTTTCAGCAGGAATTCCAGTGACTCCGGCAACATCACGAATGCGACCGGCAGCATGATGCCGGTAACCGCCGCGGCAGCGATGAACATCGCCCGCCAGCCGTACTCGGGCACGATGTACGCGGCTACGACGCCGGTGAGCATAGCGCCCACGGCATAGCCGGCGCCGATCATCGACACGACGAAATGCCGGTAGCGTGGTGGCGAGTATTCCGCACCAATGGTCGACAGAGTCGGTCCTGCCAGGCCGATCCCAAGTCCGACGACGAAGCGCAAGGCCAGCAACTGCGCAATCGAGGTGACGAAGGCCGTGAGCAACATGCTCGAGGCAATGATTGTGACCGCCGCCAGCACCGCCCGGCGCCGGCCGATGATGTCGGCAAACGGCGTGAGGAAAAACGAACCCATGGTCATGCCGGCGACGCCCGCGCTGAAAATATAGCCATAGGTGCCCTTGGTGATGTCCCATTCTTCGATTATCTGCGGACCGGCGTAAGCCACCACCAGCACGTCCATGCCATCGATGATTTGCAGCACGAAACACACGGCAATTGCCGCGAAATGTGTAATCGTAAACGCTTCCGGTGATTTCTCCACCAAGTGCTCCCCCTGTAGACGTTTCAGACAACGAAAACTTAAATTACGATTTTAAGTGATAACATAACTAAAATACTTATTCATATATATTTCAGATCATTTGTATAGAAACCAGAGAATCTTCATATTTCACGACCACGTAAATGAAGGCAGATAATACCAACAGCACTTTTGTCTGGCGAGAGATGGATCAGGAATCGCTGGATGCTGCCTATGAACAAAGTAACTATGCATCTAATTTGCAGGAAGTGGTTGATCGCTATGAATCGAACAGTGAAAGAGCCAGACATGAGACAGGTGAGCCAAAGCGATTTCAATATGGTCAAAAAGACATAGAAAAGCTGGATGTATATACCACTGCAAAACGTAATGCTCCGATTATCATCTTTATTCATGGAGGCGCCTGGCGCATTGGCTTTGCCAAAGATTACGCCTTTCCCGCTCCCCTGTTCACAAACGCCGGCATACATTGGATAGCAATAGACTTTGATTCCGTGTTGGATGTCGAGGGAGACTTAATGGTATTAGCCGGACAAGTAAGACGTGCTATTGCCTGGGTCTATAATAACGCAACAAAATTCAGCGGGAATAAAGACAATATCTACCTTTGTGGTCATTCTTCCGGCGCACACCTTACTGCTGTTTGCCTGACAACAGACTGGCAATCCGAGTTTAATTTACCTGCTGACATAATCAAAGGCGGATTGTGTTGCAGTGGCATGTATGACCTCGAACCGGTAAGGTTGTCTTCACGCAGTGAATATCTGAATATCACGGACGAAACGGAAAACAGATTAAGTCCGCAGCGGCATTTGGACAAGTTATCTGCACCAGTCATTATCAGTCATGGCACCAATGAATCACCGGAGTTTGTTCGTCAATCCAACGAATTTGCACAGGCTATTGAAAACGTCAACAAGACTGTGGACTATGTAATCGGGATTGATTTAAACCACTTCGAGATATTGGAAACACTGGCTGAGCAAAGTGGGTTGCTTGCGATGTCACTTTTAAAAATGATTCAAAAGAATCCAGAATAAACAAAGCAGCTTGCCATTCTCTCTGATGAGTTAGTAACTGATTGGAGACTTAACTCAAATACCGTAACACAATTTGGAGGCAATCAGATGGCAGAAGTTATCATTATTTTGTTGATAGGTGTCTTACTCGGCCTCATTCCAGCGTTTATCGCACAACGTAAAGGTCGATCATTTGTTTTTTGGTGGATATATGGCACTCTGATATGGATCATTGCGTTTCCCCATGCGCTTATAATGAAAGCGAATCGATAGCTGATTGGAGTCAAACAAATCACTGAAGAAGGAATGAAAAAGTGTCCATATTTGTTATTTTTCCAAGGTAAATTACATATTCCATTGCAGTTAGCCGTTGATAAAACTCCTGAAAATTAATAAGAAGATATGGCAATGGCTCCCTGAAGGTTTTTGTTCAGTTCATCTAGGGTTTTTCCTTGAGAATGGGATATCATGAAACCAGGCACATACCCTGGTATACAGCCCCGTTTCCTTGCAGTACTCGACAATTGCCTTAAATTCACGAGTATTCATCTGTCACTCCATGGATTGATAACAGGAATGCCGCAACCTTCGTAATCCACCGCGTTCCTTGTTGCAACAGTCATACTTCTTGATCGCGCTATGGCAGCAATTTGTCCATCGAACTGGGATATCGGTTGCCCGGCGTTGCGGCGGGCTGATACGATTTCAGCATAAGCCTTTGCAGCTGCACTATCGAATGATAGCAATCGGCCATTAAAAAGGTTGTTAAAGGCGTGCTCGGCCACTTTGCCAAGTTCGCTACGCCGTCTACCCTCAGGCAGGCATGCTATACCGCTGAGAATCTCTGCCTGTGTGACGGCAGTAACGTATAAGTCATGTCTGGGACGCTCATCCAGCCAGGCCATAACTTCCGGACTTGGGACATTACGCATCACCTCTGAGACGACATTGGTATCGAGGATGAACAATGCCGAATTACTCAAACGGTGGCGGATCCCGCATCGGCTCGCGAGGCGGTAAGTTCAGGTCAACGCCGCCAAGAGGCTTGAAGAGTTCATGCAGCGCTGAACCTAAATCTTTCTCCGGCGACAAATCCTGCTCGACCGCGCCGGCCAGTATCAGGCGGGCCTCCTCTTCCATCGAGCGCCCGTGTCCGGCTGCGAGAATCCTGAGACGTGTCTTTACCTTATCATCCAGATTGCGAATTGTGATACTTGCCATAATCATGCCCCTGTCATTCAGATATCCAGGATGATAAATGATGATTGCATTGCAATCAATATATTCCTGATACGCGGGTAGCCTATGTTACAAGGAGTGGGTCAGAGTCTCCGGCAAATCCGGGGCGGTTCAGATACCTGCGATAAACAGGGCGATGCCGATCTTCTCTCCGGCCGAGCGTGTGCGTTCATGGTTGATCTTATACATTGAGTTCTCCTGTTGAATGGATAATTTGATCTTCCTGGTTACAAACTTATTTGTTTCAAATTTCCTTGAGACAAGATGATTAACTTGGTCTGGTTACAAACCTTACGATCAAAATTGCTTCTTGGAGATGTTACGATAGCTGGTTATAGGCTCTGTTAGCTACAAACTTATTGGTTCAACCACACCAGTCGGCCACTGAGGACGAGGCGCTGCTGGCGCTGGAGCGGTTTGCGGAACGCTGGGATGAGAAATATCCCCATATCAGTCGCACCTGGCGCCTGCGTAATCCGGCTGAACGTGAACACTCATTCTGGTTGAACGTGAACACCGATTCCGGTTCATCGTGAACACCTGTTCCGGTTGAACGTGAACACTTTTCCGGTTATTTCCGGAATCGGTGTTCACGTTCCCGGAATCACCGTTCACAATCAACCGGAATCATTCTCAACGCATTGAAATTGTAACCCTTTGGTAGGCTCTCTCCTTTTTGGAGGAACCTACCATGCCAGGTAAGAGGACAACAATGCGTAAACTACGAGACGTACTCCGACTCCGGCACGCTGCCGGTCTGTCCATCCGCGACATCAGCCGCAGCACCAAGCTGAGTGTGGGCGGGATTCAGAAGCTGCTGAGCCGGGCCGAGGGCCTGCAACTGAGCTGGCCGCTCCCCACTGACCTGGATGACACCCGGTTGGCCCAGTTGTTTTATCCCAGCGCCGATACCGGCAGCCGCACACGCTATCAGGTTCCGGACTGGCCGGCGGTGCATCAGGAACTGAAGCGGCCGCATGTGACCAAACGGCTGTTGTGGGAAGAATATACCCAGCATTACCCGAACCGGTGTTACAGTTATTCCCAGTTCTGTGACCGTTACCGGCACTGGCGCGGCCAACAACGGCGCATCCTGCGGCAATCCCACCAGGCCGGGGAGAAGTGCTTTGTGGATTACAGCGGGTCCACCGTGCCGGTGATGGATGCAGAGACCGGCGAGGTGCGCCAGGCCCAGCTCTTTGTCGCGGTCCTGGGCGCCTCCAACTACACCTTTGCCGAAGCCACCTGGACCCAGTCACTGCCCGACTGGCTGGGCAGTCACAGCCGGGCGCTGGCTTTCTTCGGAGGCTGTCCTGCCCTCATTGTCCCCGACAACCTGCGTAGCGGGGTGAGTGCCGCCTGCCGCTACGACCCGGACCTCAATCCCAGCTACCAGCAATGGGCCGAGCATTACCAGGTGGCCGTCCTGCCGGCGCGCCCCTACAAACCCCGGGACAAAGCCAAGGCCGAGGTGGCCGTGCTGGTGGTGCAACGCTGGATTCTGGCTCGCTTGCGCCACCACCGATTGTTCTCCCTGCACGAGGTGAACCGTTGTATTGCCGGGTTGCTCGAAGACCTCAACAACCGGCCCTTCAAGCAATTACCCGGCAGCCGCCGGTCCGCCTTCGAGGCGCTCGACAAACCGGTATTAAAACGCTTACCCCGGCAACCCTACCGGTACGTCGCCATCAAACCGGTGACCGTCCACATCGACTACCATGTCCAATACCAGACGCATTATTACTCCGTGCCGCACCAGTACGTGGGCGAGCGGCTGGACCTGCACGCCGGCGAGACGCTGATTGAACTCTACTACCGGCAACAACGCATCGCCACGCACCCGCGCCGGGACCGGCCCGGGTTCACCACCAACCCGGCTCACATGCCCGCACGCCACCGGGCACAACACCAGTGGTCACCCGAGCGCCTGCTGCGCTGGGCCAGGGACATAGGGCCGGACGCGGGTAGCTGGGTGAGCCGGCAACTCGAGCGCCGCGCCCATCCGGAACAGGCGTACCGCTGTCAGTACCGGTGTAAAACTCCCCACTTATGCCGGATTAAAATTCCCCAGTTTGTGGAAGGTGGCAGGTCATTACGACTTGCCGAACTTCACACCACTGAGGATGCTGTCCGTCTGGTTTCAACCGACGGAGGGTACCGAGGTGATTACCTGGGAGAGAGTATTCATGCTTCACGAACTGCATGCACAAGGCGTCAGTATCAGCGCCATTGCCCGCCAAACGGGACTGGACCGCAAAACGGTCCGGCGTCACCTGGCCGCGGGGATCCAACCACCGGTGTACGGACCGAGAACGTCGCAAGGTTCGCTGCTGGATCCCTACGCGGCGTATCTGCAGACCCGTCTTGCCGAGTATCCGGGATTATCCGGCGCGCGGCTTTTGCGGGAGATACAAGCACAGGGGTACACGGGCGGATACACCATCCTGACCGATTACCTGCGCACCATTCGGCCACCGCAGGAGGCCGGTTATGAGGTGCGGTTTGAGACGCCTGCCGGGCACCAGGGGCAAATAGACTTTGCCCACTTCAAGGTGCGCTTCCGGTGTGATCCCCAGGTGGTTCGGGTGGTCTGGCTGTTTTCCCTGGTGCTGGGCCATTCCCGCTACCTGTTCGGGCGCTTTGTCTGGCGTCAGACCCTGGACGTGATGGTGGCCTGCCACGAGGCGGCGTTTACCGAGTTGGGCGGGGTCCCGGCCCAGTTGCTGTATGACCGCATGAAGACCGCGGTGCTGGGCGAGTCCGAGTCCGGCGAGGTCATCTACCATCCCACCCTGCTGGCCCTGGCCGCCCACTACGGCTTTCGCCCCAAGGCCTGCCGGCCCTACCGGGCCAAGACCAAAGGCAAGGTGGAGCGGCCGTTCCGCTACGTGCGCCAGGACTTCTTCCTGGCCGGCCGGTTTGACGACCTGGAGGACCTGAACCGGCAGTTTGACGGCTGGCGTCATGAGATAGCGAACCGGCGCACCCACGCCACCACCGGTCAAGTGGTCCACACCGCCTTCGAAGCGGAGCGTCCGGTCTTGCAAACCTTGCCGGCCGGTCCGTTCCCGGACGTCCTGTCATTCGAACGCCGGGTGACCCAGGACGGTATGGTGTCCATCGACGGCAACCTGTACTCGGTGCCGGATACCACCCGCAAGCGCCAGGTAGAAGTGCAACGCAGCGCTACCGAGATACGGATTATCGAGCAGGGTCACTGTGTTGCCTGCCATCCCCGGCTCACCGGCCGGGGCCAGCGCCGCCTTTCGCCGGGCCACCGGCAAGGGCGTAAGATAGCGCCCGCATCGCTACCCCCGGCATATTCCGGTTACTTCACCCGCCCCGGTGAGGTGGTCGCCACCCGCGACCTCAGTGTCTACCAGCGCATCGGCCAGGCCAAG
Source organism: Gammaproteobacteria bacterium (assembly GCA_965208655.1). Lineage (GTDB taxonomy): Bacteria > Pseudomonadota > Gammaproteobacteria > Eutrophobiales > Eutrophobiaceae > JAAXHV01. The sequence goes on along the minus strand of CBDBPJ010000001.1, from coordinate 949,550 downwards.
GCCCGGGAGACCCACACATGAACGCCGTCAGCCCCCTGGAGGCAGTCAAACAACACCTGGTGAACCTGAAGATGGCCGCCGCCCTGGAAGTCCTCGATAGCGTACTCGACCAGGTGGAACGCCAGCAACTCTCCACCCTGGAAGCCCTGGACTGCCTGCTCGCCGAAGAATATACCCGGCGCGAGACACGGCGCATCCGGGCGCAACTGCTGACCTCGCGCCTCACCCAGGCCAAGACCCTGGAATCCTTCGACTTCAGCTTCCAGCCCAGCCTCGACCGCAACCGCATCCTCACCCTGGCCGAGCTCAGCTTCATCGACCGACGCCAGACCGTCCACCTGCTCGGCCCGCCCGGCGTCGGTAAAAGTCACCTGGCCATCGCCCTGGGGGTCGCCGCCGTCAAGGCCCATAAAAGCGTCTATTTCACGACCCTGACCGAACTCATTACCTCGCTCACCCAGGCCGAACGCGCCGGGTCCCTCACCTCGCGCCTGCGCTATATCAACCGGGCCGCCCTGCTCATCGTCGATGAGGTCGGTTACCTGCCCCTGGAGCCCGGCGGCGCCAACCTGTTCTTCCAACTGGTCAATGCCCGCTACGAGAAAGGCGCCACTGTCCTCACCTCCAATCGCGGCTTCAAGGACTGGGGCACTATCTTCGGCGATAACGTCGTCGCGGCGGCCCTGCTGGACCGACTGCTGCACCATGCCATCGTCGTCGAGACAAATCCGCCTGGAGCGGATTTGGACGGTGTCAACCGCCCACAGGGGGTGCGCCAGGGAAGGCGCACATCAACGAAGGGCATTCCTACCGACTCCGGGAACACGCCAACCTGGTCCCCGATACCCTCAAGGGCCAGTCGTTAGACCGCGTGGAGAAACCCAAACGCAAACCCGGCAGACCACGCCAACGCCAAGCTGCAGGGAGGGATTAATGTACGATTCATTTAATCCACAGGTGGGGAATTTTCAACCGGCACTTTTGGGGAATTTTCAACCGGTATTGACAACCGCGTCTGCCTGGGCCTGTTGTCCCTCAGCAAACGTTATCCTGCCAGCCGCCTCAATGGCGCCTGTCGCCTCGCCAACCAGGCCGGACTGGCCCGGCTTAAACAGGTCAAACACATCCTGGAGAACAACCGGGACCAACTGCCCGACTCACCCGGTACGACCACCGAACTGCCCCAGGACCACGAGAACATCCGGGGCCGGCATCACTTCCACTGAAGGAGAGAACCATGACCACAACGACGACCCTTGCACGATTGCATGACCTGCGCCTGTCCGGCATGGCCCAGGCCCTGACACAACAACAGGAACAAAGCAGCACCTATGAAGCCCTGCCGTTCCTCGAACGGCTCGGCTTATTGGTCGAGCAGGAATGCCTGGCGCGCGAACAGCGTAAACGGGACCGCCTCATCCGGCAGACCCGCTTCAAACTCCGCGCTACCGTCCAGGACATCGACTACCAGCACCCGCGCAACCTGCAACCTGAACAGATTGCCCACCTGGCCCAGGGAGACTGGTTGCACCGGGCACAAAACCTGCTCATTACCGGCCCCTGCGGGAGCGGCAAAACCTTCCTGGCCTGTGCCCTGGGGCACAATGCCTGCCTGCACGGTTACACAACCCGCTATTACCGCCTGTCTCGCCTCTTGCTTGCATTCACCCAGGCCAAGGCCGACGGCAGCTACCACAAACTGCTGACCCAGACCGCCAAAACCCGGTTACTGCTCATCGATGACTGGGGCCTGAACGCACTCACCACGGCCCAGCGACATGACCTGATGGAGATCATGGATGACCGCCATGGGGCCGCCTCCACCGTGATGGTCAGCCAGTTACCGGTAGACCAATGGTATGTCACGGCCGGCGATAACACCCTGGCCGATGCGCTCCTGGACCGCTTGATACACAATGCGCACCGGCTGTCTTTGAAGGGAGAATCCATGCGAAAAAAGATGGCAACGTTGACAGAACGTGAACACTTGAGTTAAAAACCTGTAAACAGGATGTGTTGAGAAATCAGGTGTTCACATTCCTCCGGAATCGGTGTTCATCTTCACCGGAATACGCAGCGCCAGTATTGGCAAAACCCGAGCACCCTGTTCCGCTATCCGGATGACATTCGCAAGGCGATTTGTACGACCAACGCTATCGAATCCCTGAACAGCGTGATCCGCAAGGTCGTCAAGAAGCGCAAGCTGTTCCCGTCAGACGATTCGGCTCGGAAGGTCGTTTACCTGGCGATCATGGATGCGTCAAAAAAATGGACTATGCCGATTCGGAACTGGAAGGGGGAATATAAATGGATAAATAACCTTTTGTTTTTCATATGATAAATGTCACTATCTCGTTTCTTACCCAACGATTATCCCAACAAAATTTATGTTAATACCGTAATTGGTTCCCTACTCAACCCTACGCCGAACAGACGGTTTATTGAGGATAACGCATGTGTAGTGAAAGACTAGTTGCTTCTGTATAAACTTGATACTTCCTTTTTCCCGTACTTTTGTTCCAATCTTTCTACAAAATCAGGTTCAACGTCATGCGAAAACGCTAGAAGGCCTTTCAGATGTTCATTTCTGCCTGTGTCAAGCATTCCATTGATCGCGTGATGTACCATTACACTTATCTCACGTTTCCTTTTCCTGCCAAGAGAAACATTGCCCTGACTGGAGAGAATTAATCCCGTAACTCGCCGATGATGCTTTTTAGAAGTGTGAATTGTTTTATCTGCGTTAATTGATACCTTTGGATACTCTAGTGTTGAGACTATTCGAATAACTTCTTTCTCAATATTTTTTAGAGTGTGAGGTTTATTTGTTGAAAACGTTAAATCATCGGCATAACGCGTATATTTCACCTCGTTATTTGCAGAAATTTGGGATACTTCATTATCAAAATCGTACATTAACGTGTTAGAAATAAATGGCGAGCTTGGGCCACCGATCGATAGTTGGAGATAATGTTTCTTGTGCGGTTTCCAAAAACATAATTGAGTAATAGCCTTCAAGTCTTCCTCATCGAATTTCTCTGGCATGTGTCTAATAATATGTTGAATTAGATGTTCTGGACGTAAAGATGGAAAAAAATTCCTAAAATCCATCTTCAGTAAATATCTATTATTTGCATGTCCCTCGGCATTCCATTTAATATTTCGTTTCTTCCGATACGCGCCCGCTGCATCATGAATAGGTAGTTTATCGATAACATCTTTTACAATATATCTCTGAATAATTTTGATCTCTTTTGCAGGTTGAGCAATAAGTCGTTCCCCACTACCTGATTTCTTTTTTACTGAATATGTCTTGTATCGGTGTGGGGCGGTCGATACAACCTTCGAAACTACAGTGCTAGATATACCAAATTCCTCAGCGATACGTTGAATTATCATTATCACTGACCTTCCGTTGCATGAGCACTGTGAGCTTTCCTGATAGCCAACAAACGTTTATTATCGGTTTTCCTTAACTCTTCTGATATCAATAGCTTAAAACGCGCCCGATCTTGAATATCGGTTGGGGCCTTCCTCAAATTGTACTCAATAAACGAACGGTTGCTTTGATCAATATAATATCGATTAGAACCATATGGCACTTCTTCTATAAAACCTAATTTCTCCAACAAAAAAATATGACCTTTTACCTTATTTCTATCAATATCTTTAATCCCAATTTTCTCCAAAAAAGATGTAATTTCTTGAATTCTTAAGGCTGAAAACAGGCTTATTATATCGCTGATTAATAAAGACAAATGCCCGTTATTCTTACGCTCTAGTTTTTGCGTTTTAGTAAGGTTACTCTCAAAATCCTCTAGATCATCTATAAAGTTATCTGCATGAGCGGATAGATCATCGCTGTTTGGTACGTGTCTCTCTTCTTGATGGTTCCAATAGGTACGCCATGGATAAATATGAATTGGATTAGGATCTTCATTTGTTAATTCTCTTAGGTACGCTATCGGGCCTCGTGATATAAATGATTTTTCATCAAGCGATTCCTTTCGCATTACAACCATCAGTCTTTCACGAACTCCCTCCAGCAAGCAGAAGGATCCAAGCTCAGCAATCGACCCTGGGCTCTCAACAATTAAACTAACAGCTGATGCCATTCCAGATACATGCGACTCGAAGGTTAGTAAGTCAGGAGTGTAGCGAGCCTCTATCATATCTTCGGCCCACTCATTTATGGCTTCTGCTAAAAATATCCTCTTACGAAGACTAGGAGCTTTCTCCTCTATTCGTTTTAGAAAATATCCTCTAGCTGAAGAAGGGCCAACCTTGTTATTATTAGTTGCTCCTCCACATAAGAGAATAACTCCTGAAAACTGATTAATTCGGAGTTTGGTAAAGTCAATATATTTTGCGAAGCACTCTAATAGTTTGTCCATTGACAGAATTCTTTACCCCAGAGGAAGGCACGAGCCGGGCCTTTCTCAGTAGCGAACCGTAGCGATACGGGTCGGTGCTGAGAAAGGCCCGGCTCGTGCCGCTAAGTGTATACAACGATATCGGTCTGGCGAAACGCCCGACTACTGAAAGTCCATGCATTAAGCTTAGACTTCCAAACCGCGTAAAGAGTATTTATATCTTAGCTTTTGTTCTGATTTACTGTCAAACCATGTTTGAGAGGAAACTCGATTTGCTTGCTAACTAGCTGATTATTCGTTTGGAATTTATAGGCTCTGTCCGAATCAAACTGCAAATCAATCCATGCCAAGAGCAATTAGCCTTTCAAGTGTTGTAGAACCTGGCGGATACATGCCGACGATTAGCGCGCGTGCAAGAATACGCAAGTCCTCCATAAGGACAGGTCTGTAACCTAGTTGTTCGACTGATACGTTAATATGAGGTGTATGAGCAGGCAGGGTGTTATGTTCATGGCCATGAATATTAACATAACCGTCAGGTACTCGAGTTAAAGGATAGTGTGTCCAAATAAGAGGGGGCTCACCAGCTGATACTAATAGTGACCAAACATCATCAAATCCTTCTGGACGCAAAAAACCACTTTCAGTGATATCGTGATTGCCCATCACCAAGTGTCTTTGGCGGTAGGTCAGAGAACGAATCCTATGCCGGGTAACCTTGTTAAGAGCTGGCCCCATGGCAATGTCACCCAATACAACGAGTACCTTGTCTGGCGACATCAAAGCTGTGAGATTTGCCCATAACACACTATCCATCTCATCAATATCCTCAAATGGTCGATTCGAGTACTGAATAATATTTGAATGACCCAGGTGTAGGTCGGATATCACCAGTACATTTTTATCTGGCTCATTAAAATTACTGGCTGGATATTTACGCGCGGCACGCAGCATTGCTCGAAGTGATCTCCTTCCTCCCTTAATCCCACGGGAAAGCGTATTTTCGATATCCGAAATATAGAACTTATGTGCATCTGATAACTTCAATGTCGTCTTCGATGAAGTATTCCCTGCCTTTCCTAGCATAGTCCGTCGTTCGATTTGTCTCAATTAATTCATTGTACGCCATCACGAGCGTTGAATTCGGTTCGTCCAGGGAGAACTAGTTTCAGGCACAACAGCGCGAGTTACACGGTGTTTGACGGTTCCAACCGCTCAATTGCACACTCACGGTCTTCCCCTTACCAGTCCATAACCAGACGCGCCTCTAATTGCCGGGGCGATATGACACCTGATTTATCTTGGAAATAATCTAATCAGGGGTGTTCATGGCCCAGGCAACCTTCTATCCGTAAAAAATGCAGAGAGTTCAAGCGTAAATTCCCTGGGATTACCAAGCCGTGACGCGTCGGTTGATAGGAAATGGAGCAGATCCTCCTGATTAGGCTGCCCGAGTGCCAGTCTGTACAACGCTCTCTGTTCCTTCATAAGCGTTAGCCAATACCGTTGTTCGCTGCTTGGAACCTCAAAGACAACCCGCCTGACGTCAGCGCCTGGACATACCCACCATGGAGAAAGCCCGGACACATCGGAGAGCCGCTCTTCCGCAAGCTCTTGAAGGCATTGCCATGGACTGCCGCCTGCCGGCAAATCAGCCCATATCTCGTTGCCTAATCTACGCGCGATCTCTCTACGATTTGAATGACCGGCAAATCTCTGGATACGTCCTTCACGTTGCTCAAGAGCAACAGGATTATGAGGCAAATCCCAGTGGATCAGGCTTGAGCACCAGGCATGAAAATCTAATCCTTCCTGTCCGATGGATGTCGTGGCAAGAACGTACGGCCAGAACGGCGTGTTAAAGGCGCGTCGTATCTCATCGGTTCGTAGCGGCTTATCGGTCTGCTCCCTGCCTTCTACGGTAACTGTCCGGATTTCGCTTAAAGGCATGGCAACATGACACCGCAGTGGAAAGGTTCTTGACCAGCTTCCCTTGAGCTCATGTAATCTGAAGATACCGGTTCGAAGCTGAAAACCATTAATGAGTTCCTTAGCCAGTTCTTCGCCCGACAGATTATGAAGAGTTCGGAGAAGCCATAATTGTTCGTCGAGCACCGCTTCCAGGTTACCGTCCCGTACCGCCTCCATGATTGCCTGAGGGTATGAATCCTCTTCATCACTGAGAACGGTTGCGAACAAGGGATTATCAAGATAATTGCGCAGTCCCTGCCACGATGCCAGAAGCGTGTGGTAGAAGCCATCATCCGAGACAGCATCCGGCCAGTACCTTTTCAGGGCCCGTCCTACGGCCACGCCCGGACTGTTGAACGCATACTCGACAAGAGCGCGCAATTCCGTGTCCGAAATCTCATATAAATCTATTTTCGCCTGTTCATCCCAATCCTCGAGTAGCCCGCTTAGACCTTCTCCATGGGACCCACGATGCATCTCATCATACACCTTCCGCCACCCTCGACTGGAGATTGCCCAGAGTTTGGCCATTTCTTCGATTTGTCCCAACAGTTTCCACACAGACCGATTACGACGCAGACGTGGATTTACCGCTATTCCGATATCGGAGAGAGCGCTGCAAAGTTGTGAGCGTAGTTTATTCCTGATGCGCGATGGTACACGGTCCTTACACTCAAGCGGATCGGTATTCTCAACAAGCCAAGGTGATGGATGAAAATAACCGAGAAGAGCATTACGACCGCGCCTTGGTTGGAGAAGTCTGCGTTTGGTAAGATTAATATAGTTAATGCGTTTTCCATATAGCAGATGAGACTCAATAGCGTAAGATACCAACGAGGCAAGCGCTTGAGGAACTGCCCTGAAGCGACTGAAGATAAGCGCCTTGCCAGGGTTATGCGTTGTTCGTGCCCACTGCTTTTTATCCCGCCACCAAACCAAGGAAGCGTGCTGCCAGGGTAATACCTGTCCGTCGTATCCAAGCATTTTGAGCAGTGCCCGTACTTTTGGATGAGGGATACGTTTCATCGATTCAAATGCATCTCTCATGCCCTTGGTCAATGTCGGCAGTGAACCAACGGCTGTCCTGATCTTTGCTGCTTTCTGCCATGCCTTGTACCTAGGCCCCATCGTTTGGGCGGGCAACGGAATCGATATCCAGTACGGAACCGCCGCGGTGGCCTTCCATCGGCTAACAGACTGTGCGAAATGTCGATAAACACGAATATCCTCAGCTATCAGGGGTGCCGGTTCGTTAGTGGTTTCGTGATCCGACCAGCCATCATCATGCGAAGCCCTCTCCGTGCGCGACATAATGGGCCAAAGTAGTTGCTGGACCCGCTCTCTGAGATCTTCCGTCTCGATGAGATCCAGTTCACTGCGTCGTATTGATGTTTGCAGATCAGCGAATAACTTTTGGCATTTCTTACGTTTGTCTTTTGCCGCGTCATCACCGCCATACAGAAATTCAACCAGCTCGAAAAATTCGTTGTGATGCGATCCGCCAACATCGATATCGCGGTTTCCGGTGTATAGGCGATACGGCGTAGCGGAGAGCAGGAGAAGCGATGTTGAAATACTGGTACCCTCTCCACGCAGGCGCTTAATCACCCTACGTGACGCATCGTCTATCTTCGATGATAATATGTCCCGGAAGTTTTGGAATTCATCGAAGATAATAAGATCAGGATTGAGTCCTTCGATAGCGGATGCCGCCAGCGCATTTCGCATATGTGCGATCAATTTGAGATCATCATTAATATCCCGAAGTACCGGAAGCAAATGCTGACCTTTTTTAAGTTGAAATTCCTTCCGAACGGACTCGTAAAAGGTACGAACTAAACGCCTATTTCCCTTGATGTTCGCCGTTTGAGATTTTACGACGTCACGCCAATAGGTTGCCGCATTTCGTCGAAACAGATATTGCCGTTGACCCCGTAATACATTGGGCCAAAGCCGTTTGACCAGGCAGTGGATTAACGCTCGCTCGTATTGACGGCCATCACGCCGTCGGTTCTTGCGAATTGGAATGGATGTCTCCGGCGTCAGGGTATACAGATTGAGTTGATGGTGCGAAGGCGGATCATAGATCGGAACGAGTGTCAGTCGATCCACATTGCAATATGCCGACGCCCGCTCGTCTTCCGGGAGAATCTCCAACAGTTTTCGTCGATTCTGTGCGGCTATGGAAAGGTTATTACAAACATAAAATACAACCAATGGTCCGTTATTAGCTTCTATCATTCGCCGAATGACCTGCTGCGCCACAACGGTTTTACCAAGCCCCACTTCATCAGCGACCAAGAAACGGGCATTTTGTCGACGGAATGCCTGTAATACCGCCTCCACGGTAGCCGTCTGAAATGGTTTTGGATGTGCCATTATGACCTTGCTACTTGAGTTCCGGCCTTAGAACTTTCCATGTTGTCGCAAATTCCTTAAGAACTTTCTTGTCATTGTCGTACTTCTCTTCATTTTCCTGCTCGTCCAGGTATCTCATATAGGTTTTGATCTTTTGATCCACTAAGGCAATTGCGTCAGGGTTGCGTGCCCAGGCACGAAGCACTTCTTCAAGTGAAGGCGCCCACCAAGGCGCGGATACCGTGGGACTTTCTCCCTGTTGCCTGCTTTCCTTTGTCTCGTCATCCCATTTCTCGTCATCATCGGGAACCCACTCAGGATGCAACAGCGATCGTATCCATTTGAGAAATAACCTGGGGGTCAGGAATTGCGCCAGCACCCTTTGATCTCGATCATGGGGAAGGCCGGATGTAAGTTCCACTTTCTGTATCCATTCGGCTTGAAGATCGCCGATGCTGAGTTTGACGACCACGAATTCGGTAATCCGGTATGTGGCTATTTTTGGTAGTTTGATCATTTTATCCCCAACTGGACATTCAACAGAGCAAGACGTAAGGAGCCCGACTTTCATCTCGAGACCCGAAAACCCTGGGTTCAATGCGACCTTATTCGACAGAACCGGCGTATTACCCTTGATGGAGAGTTTCGCTTCCCATGCTGACACTACATAATTCCGTGTATCCTCAATAAGCTTTTCATGGGGATCCGTATCTATGTCGTTCTCTTTATCCGGGGTCAGTATAGTCCCTTTCCCTACGAACTCGCGCACACTCCCATAGAGTTCCTCGTCAATATCCAACTCAGCGATTGCTTCCGTGTTTTTCCCCTGCCAACCCCTTTCCGTAGCATTCGCGCTACCTAACCAGACTCGGGCCCCGTCACGCATCTTTGCGCAAATCAGCTTAGCATGGAGTCCCCGCAGGAGTTGCTCGGCTTCATCCCCTAGTTCCTCGTATTTTATGCTCTCCGATTCATTATTGGGCGCATCCATGAAGAGCAGTTGTTTAAACCCAACTGTCGGCCGCCGTGCCTGCTCAAGTAGCTTAGTGAGCGCAGTGCGGGTCGACAACAGCAATCGTGGGGTCTTCTTACCGCCCCATGTACCCAATTGCCGAATAGTTCCGCCGTCAATAAAGGGAGAGACAACCAACAGTTCTTGCAATTCCTTCGGTGCATCCGGCAGACCTGTAATATGACCGTCATGCCGCAACTCAACCCGTCTAATGGTGATGCCGGTCGGAGCGATCCATTGCGCACTATCCAACTCACGTTTGATTGAGGTCGGAGTGTGTGTTCTGAGCCCTGCCATTTTCATGAGAACGCGTCCGATATCTCCCATCCCCGCGATTTCTATCCCGTCTTCCGCAGGATTGTGATTCGCTACCAACAGCAATCCGATGTCGTACGAAGCGTCACGGGTCAGGTTCCGGCTTCCAATCCAAAACCGCCATTGAACATGATTTTGTTCCGGTTGCGTGTAACGGACAAGCGCTAGTTTCGGATGCCAAGAGCGCTCATGCTCCTTAAACCTAACCTCCCGCACGAACCGGTCCATAATACCCAAGATTGCGGGCTTTCGTTTCGGCGAGGTAATTCGGCCAGCTTGGACAATGAATCGTAATCTGTCACGCAACTTTTCATGGGCATTAGCGAAATCTATCCTATTCCCGGACCCACTCTCATCATCAAGGCCGGCCAGGGCAAGCATGACCGCTACGAGCACTACAATGTCACTGGAGTAACTCGTCATCACTGACAGGTCAGTGGTCCAACCGGGTTCCGGCCGAATGGCGTCCAAATATGAAACGCCCCGGATTTCCATGTTCATGCCGCTCCCTTCAAATCCTTGAGCAGCCTGATTACGTTAGGCCAGCGATAGTGTATCGGCCTAGCAAGCGTTTGCTCCTCAGGCTGCCATTCGGCACGGCGTTCCTTTGCCGAAAGAGTCCCGGGAAGTCGTGCCCGTCCGCCCTTACGCAATTTCTCGGCCTCTGCATACACATCCCTCAGGGCCAACGGGTTTTTCGGCTTCTTGAGCCAATTTAGCGTCGCATCAAGTACATCGTGAAGGTAGCGCGGCAAATCTGGCATATCTGCATACAATGCATCAAGTTCCAATTTGCAGGATATTTTGGCAAAATCGTCGAGCACAACTGGTAAACAATCCCGATGCAAGCGGTCAGTAGGTAATCCGTCTTCGTCTTCCCGTATTGTCTCGACCAACGCTGCGTAGACTGCACGACCTACAGCCGACAATGCAGCAGCACTGCGCGACCGCTGTAATGCTTGCTTGTCTTCGGGATCGGCAAACTGCAGTACAGGCCTGCTCCATGGCTCACGGGCGCTGTCTATATTGAATTCCTCGATATTTTTCACAAGACCGGACAACAGAGATGGCCTACCGTCATACCCAGATTTTGATACTCCGACCAGTTGCCGCCGCACAAAATCACGTTCGTCTTTCGGCATTTCAAAGGACAATATGCCGTCATGGTTACGCCATCCTTTCGGCGCTTTAGGCGTACGGATAAAGAATTCGTGAACGTCATCCAGGAAGTATCCATCATCATCAAAAAGGTGATGCGGAACATTATGACGCTCGACGGCTCGGTGCAATTGTGTTTTTGTCGGCCAGGTTCCATCAGGCCTCCGCTTCAGAAAGCCCCAAGTGCCCAGCGCCGTCCAGTAAACGAACGTCGGCGGCTGGCTGGTCGGTTCGGGATAACTGCGTTTTCCTATCGTGCCCTCAAGATCGCGCAATCGCCCAGCCAGACGTGTCTCGAATTTTGTTACCCGCCGTTCGATTTTTCCGTAATCGCCTCTACGGAAAAGCTCCCGATACATCCAGGGTATGAACAGAACGTATCGCAATCTGGTGTGCAACACCGATGTCCCCGGGAAAAAGCGGTTGGCATATCCGCTATGTATAAGCAGGAAGCCTACTTCATCCCGTACCCCGGTGACATCATCGCGCAACTGAGTTTCCGCTCGACTGACAGCATCCTTCGATAGCAGCACCCAGCCAATGGTCGGCTTCAATACTTACTCCTCCATCCAATATTAATCTGCGACGGTTCGTTCAGAAATTGCCTTATGTTGCTCTACAGAATATTTCTGAACCGCAAGCGGGTCAATTTATGGTGATAGGGACATTGTGTACGTTCATTAATACATCCTCTCAAGAAATGGAGTCTCCAGCAAATCAGGGGCGGTTCATATAGCCCGTTTATTTGTGGTGTTCGACAACCGCCGTAAAATTCATGTTAATACTTCATCACTCTCAGAAAAGGTCAAACAGCATTCAAATGTCAAGATACAAAGCAGGTATAAGTTCAAGCAGAGTCCTTTAACCTGGATAAATATTCCTGAACGTCATTCTGGACCGAATACCACTTCAGGTACGACAATCTCCCATTCATCACACTTGATGCTTTCCTGGTATTGAGGTTCTGAAAGTTCGCGAGTAAGCACTACCACGGCGATTACTTTGGCAGACAGGAACCGCATATCATCCGGGGGATTGAACCCTTTGGCAAGACGTCCTACCAACCTTCCCTCCCTGTTCAGGAGTTCCCAACGGTCTGTTTGAGTTATCCGTACTTTTAACGGGTCCCCAGGAGAAAGTGCAGCAATGTATTTATGCACGTGATCACTACCATGAAAACGTCCTGCAAAGCCCAAATCAATTTCTCTAAGACTGAGTTGCCGGTACAAACGTCTGAGTTGTGGAACTACCGGCGGCAGATCCATTAGGTCACGGTGTAAGACAGCGGGACATGCTTGTAAGGTATTTTGGAAAGTGTGAACTTGTGCCAAGCGTGCCAGCGTAAGCGTGTGGCGCGCACGCGTCATGGCTACATAATATAGCCTACGAGGCGCATCCCCGTCCTCTTTTGAGTCAAGACGATCCCATCCACCATCCAACACAACCACGTGGTCAAACTCAAGACCCTTGGCGCGATGTGCAGTCAACAGGAGTAATCCGTTTTGCCGGTGCCGGACTTCTCTGCCCCACTCTGCCAACCATTCGATAAAGTGGTCTGCAGGCACTTCACTCGCGCCGGTTTCCAGTTCGTACTCCCCAATTGCTTCCCGTAACAATTCAAACCAGTGGCCTGCTTTTTGATAGTCTACCCACCCGTACATTTCAGAAATAGTAACCAGCGGTTTCTCTCGCAACCACCGCAACAGAGCCTGGGTTTCCCTGAGGCGCCAGACACCCAAGGAATCTTCATTTCCACTTTGCACCGGAATCTCATGGAGTTCACAGTACGCACGAATTGGGTCGAGGTATTTCCATTCACGGGCAATTACTGCACAGGAAGACCATGTCCAATCAGGATCGAGCAAAGACAGTCGTTGCAGTTCCAACATGGTTGCCTGCGCCTGAGAAATCGGGTCTTTCTCTGCTTGTAGTATCTGAACCTTTCCTGCGGTGACCGGGTCCTGCTTGCTCCAGACCCCGCCTGGCGGTTCTTTTTCCCGGGCCGCGTTAATTTTGATGGGATGTCCTGCTTTCATTCGCTCCCGTGCCGGCTTTATGAGTGCGTTCGCCGCGTCGATAATGTGGGCGGTGGAGCGATAATTTTCCGTCTGATACACGGGCCTGGCCCCGTAGTCATCCTCGTAGCGACGGATATACTTTACCGAAGCATCCTTGAAGGCGTATATGTTCTGGTCGTCATCACCCACGGCGAACAAGGTCAGTTTGTCATCTTCATCCGGCAAGGTTCGTCCAGCCAGGGCTGAAATCAGATCATATTCTTCCTTGCCGATGTCCTGGTATTCGTCCACAAGGATCCAACGGAAGCCGGCCAGAAGCCGTTCCCGTTGATCATCTGCATCCTCTTCAGGCGGCAACCCCTCTCCACCCAACAATGCCACTGCATCCCGGATAAGAGTACGGAATGCCTCTTCATCAGGAAAATCGGGACGATCATTGAAACTGGCGCCTACCAGACGCATTGCCAGACCGTGACAGGTCAGCACTGTGACGCCACGGGAATCATCGCCTACCAGGCCTGCGAGTCTCCGGCGGATATCGACTGCCGCATGGCGGTTGTAAGCCAGGGCCAGTATTCCGCGCGGGTTCTCACGTGTGACCCGTAACAGGTAGGCGATGCGGTGCACCAGCACACGCGTCTTGCCGGAGCCCGGACCCGCCAGCACCAACACGTTGGTCTGCTCCCGCTCATCAGCGACGATACGTTGTTGAGCGGGATTGTTAAGATTTTCAACGATCGCACGCCAGGATTCCGGCGTGGTCTGCCTGCCAGTTTCTTTGTCGGCATCGGGGAACCAGCGCCCCAGGAAATCCTGCTGTTTTAGTTTGAAGTAATCCAGCGCCAGACGCCCGGCATCGCGCACATCTTCCAGAGCAATCTGCGCGTACAGTTTCATGACGTGAACCTGGATGACCTGCCCCTGGTAATGATCCTTGAGGGGCGCATAGTCGCTGTTGGTAAAGCCGCGCCTGTCCCGCATCAGCCTGATGGTCATGGCCGGGCGAAACACCGTCAGACCTTTATTCAGGCGGATGACTTCCTGCTCGTGAAGCCACAACAAGGCACGTTCCACCAGTCTATCCGGGTGTTTCACTTCGCGGCTCAACATGACGTCAGCGTCTATTGCCTTAAACAGCCTGCCTAACGTGGTCTCAGCCAGCAGGTCAATGCCCTTGCTCCCTTGGGGCAGCCTGTCAAGCAGGTGCGCCAACAGACAGGACGCGGCGGTGCGGCGCAGGTCTGCCGTTTTTTCCAATGCCGACCATTCCCGTTGCAGCGTCACCTGCACAGAATCTGCATCCAGCTTGCGCACACTGAGGCTGCCTACGCTACCACCCTCAGCGCGGCCGTCGGCGGCAAGACTGCGTAGTATGCGTAGTACGCGTCCCGGCAATGACTGTTCATGGCCGGCATCCTTGAGTTGCTGGTTCAGCCGGCGCAGGTGCAGCGTCGACTTGTCTCCCACGCCCAGGTCCGGCGCCGCCAATCGCAGGTGTTCAATCAACGAACGCTCCAACGCCGCTGCTTCTTTCAGGCGTTTCCCGGATGAGCGCTCCACTGCAGCGTGAACATAAGCAGTGAGCGCGGTATCGTTGCTGGCGATTCCCAATTTTTCCAGATCGTATAACGCCCTGCATGTACCTGCCGCGCTAAGGCCGGCGGCACCGATCAATTCATCAGTTGAAATACCCTCATCCGGGCCAGCATGTATCAGTGTATCCACGATCCGCAGCAATTTCTTGCGATAGTCATCTCTGATAGACGCCTTGTTGAGCCTGTCGCGCGCTTCCTCCAGCGAGCTTACCCGGAGGGACGAAGGAAAGACCTGCACCTGGTTCTCCTCCCGCGTCAGCAACTTCGCTTCCTCCAGCCAGGCAATGGCGGTGCGCACCCGTGTATCGTCAGTGGCGGAATCCCGCTCGAATACGTTGTCTTCCTCGTCCAGCAGAATTTCACCGGCGGTTGCCACTACTTCACCCGACGCGTTCTTTTTATGGTCAAGACGACGTACCGCCCGCAGGATACTATGAATTTCCCGCCGATTAAGCCGTGAACGGCTCGACAACATGAATTGTTGCTCCACATCTTCCCGCGTATAAAACAAAACACAGCGCGCGGATTGGCGATCTCGTCCGGCGCGCCCTGCCTCCTGCAGGTAGTTTTCCAGCGAGCCTGGAATGTCGGCATGCACCACCAGTCGCACATCCGGCTTGTCGATACCCATCCCGAAAGCATTGGTGGCCACGATCACCCGTGACTCGCCACCGATGAAACGCTGTTGCACCTCATTTTTCCTTTCCGGTTGCAAACCCGCGTGGAAATAGTCCGCCGCGGTGTCCTTGACGCCTAGAAACGCGGCTACCTCTTCGGCTTGCCTGCGCCGTGCGCAATAAACAATCGCACCGCCGGTCTTTTCCTCCGAAAGGCAGCCACTGATTACCTGATGGATATGGAAAAACTTTTCCGCGCCGGTAGTGGGATACACCTCGAAATGCAGGTTCTCACGCTGAGCCCCGCCATCGAAGACCTTCATTTCGATACCCAGTTCATCTTGAAGGTGCCCGAGTATGTCTGTCACAACGTCTGGCTTGGCAGTGGCGGTCAGACATACCAACGGCGGTATCGGTCCATCCCCTGCCCTCTCGCGAATAAACCGCGCTACATAGCGGTAATCAGGTCTGAAATCATGCCCCCATTTTGAAATACAGTGGGCTTCATCCAGCACCCAGGAACCAATCTCCCGCTGGGCCAGCGCCCGACGCACGGAACGATTACGCAACTGCTCCGGCGATATGATGAGAATCCCGGCATCCCCCAGGCGCACCCTGTCCAATACATCGGCGCGTTCGGGCAGGGACAGCAGGCCATTGACGGCCATACCACACACAATCCCGTGCTTCTCCAGACCCGCCACCTGGTCCGACATGAGCGCTACCAAGGGCGAAATGGCCACTGTTAAAGCACCGGTCTTGTCATAACGGGACAATGCCGGAATCTGGTAACACAGGGACTTGCCGGTGCCTGTGGGCAGAATTCCGAGCACGTGTTCCCCTGCCATGACTGCTTCGACAATGGATTGCTGCATGGGGTTTCCTTGTTCGTCGGCCGGTTCGGGGCGGAATTCCTTAAAACCGAAACAACGTTTAAGTTCTTTTCTCGCATCATGTCTTTCCCGGCACCAGCCACAAGCGGGGTCTGTACAGGCAAGATCCCGTAATCGACGCACCAATTCACCCGCTTCAGGAAACTGGTAACGCACCCAGGGCGGCATGACCGAGTTGCCTCCGGATACTGACAGCCAGGCTAGCGCATAGGCTAACGGCCACTTATACCGACCGGCTGTCGCGATGATCTGACTTGCCTGCTCGATGCAACCTTTTTCTTCCAGCAATCTGTGCAAGGCCGCGCCGGCTTCCAAACCGGAAGGTCTAACTAACTTTCGAATATCCGAGAAAAAAGCATCGAAACCAACGCCATCATCAGTTGAGGTCGTCAACCAGTGCCATGCAATCATCAGGTCGGGCTCTGCATCTCCTAACGCCCGGTGCTGGTCAGCAAAGAGCTGTAATGTAAGCTGGGAATCCAGGTATGGATCATTCAACCGTCCTCCTTTCAGTTGCCCGTCCTGGTAATGTTTCACCAGGTTATGGTAGGGATTACGAGGGAATGCCAGTGGATTCAAGCGGAGCGTATCGATAGGCGGCAACGATAATAACTTCAATCCGGGTTCTACCGCACGCAAGTGAGGCAGATCGAAATCGATCAGGTTATGACCCAGCAGGAATGCAGCTCCGTCTGCCAACTCGTCCAACTTCGATAAGGCTCCCTCCAGGCCATCACGCTTTAATTCCTGGGGGAAAATCAAAGATTGATTGTTATCCGAACGCACTGCTGCGAAGGCATGGATACGCTTGTCCCTTTTACCAACCTCAAGATCCAGCGAAACACAGCAAGGGGAAAATCTGTCACTAATATTGGTAATCAGCGTCACCTGTTGTTCCGTTAATGAACCAGCTATTCAATACCTTGGTCGTTATAATTCCTTATAGATCAATATCGACATTGCGGCCGGCCATTGGCTTCGACACAACCGTATTGCTGCCGTGCGCGGCTAGTGCGACCGATACTACGGACAGGTTTCACCGCCGCTGATCGCTGAATAGTTGGCGCAGATGCGCGTAAGCAGGTCGCGGATATCGCTGTCTGGACGAGCTGGCTTCCCCGTATTTATCAGACAGCGATACGACCAGGCCGCCGCGGCAATGCCTGAGAACGTGAGCACCGCGGCAAACATCGGTACTTTGATGATGGTTGTTTTCATTATCAGGACCTACCCTGCGGCATCCTATCACAGCCTGTGCGCAGCTTATAGGCAGGAAACAGACAGGGGGATAACTATGGGAACGGATAGGACAAGTAGTCCTGGGATAACCAGTGCCGTATTTGATTAACTCCCGCCAAGATGACAAGGGGTTCGTGTCATTCAAACTGGGCACATCCCGGTCATAAAAATCCGACACAACCTCAGCCCAAATTTTCTAGAAACCTTTGCCTAGTTTTTGGGGAGAACACCAATTCCGGGAGAGGGAGTAGAACGATACATTTAATGTGCTGATTTTATTTAAATTTCTACCATGTGTGCTAAGGTTTCCCTACGAAATTAACAACATTATGCTGACCTCCCCCCACCAAACTGGACCACTCTAAACTAGAGATTTCTGGCAAAATCATAAACCTGAGAGGAGGGTTTTGCCATGAAGAAGACCAAGTTCACCGAAGAGCAGATTGCCTTTGCCCTGCGCCAGGCCGAGACCGGGACCCGCGTCGCGGAGGTATGCCGCAAGCTGGGCATATCCGATGCGACGTTCTACAACTGGCGCAAGAAGTACGGCGGCCTGGGGGTGCCGGAGCTGCGGCGCCTGAAGCAACTGGAAGAGGAGAACAGGAAGCTGAAGCAGTTGGTGGCGGATTTGAGTCTGGACAAGCAGATGTTACAAGATGTGCTCTCAAGAAAACTATAAAGCCGGCGCACAAACGCCGGCAATTGCGTGCGTTACAGGACGCTTACCGGGTGAGTACCCGGCGCGCTTGTGAGGTCATCGGGTTGCCGCGCGCGACCTGGTACTACCAATCCACCCGTCCCACGGATGCGGCCTTGCGGCACCGGCTCAAGGAACTGGCGGCGGTGCGGGTCCGCTACGGGTATCTGCGGCTGCACGTCCTGTTGCGGCGTGAGGGCTGGCAGGTTAACCATAAGAAGGTATACCGGATTTATTGCGAGGAGGGGCTGAATTTACGCAGTAAACGGCCGCGTCGGCGCCGGGCAGCGGCACATCGTCTGGCCCGTCCTGAGAGCCATGGGGTCAATCACTGTTGGAGCATGGATTTTGTGGCGGACAATTTGTTCAACGGGCGCCGGATACGGGCTTTAACTGTAGTCGATAATTTTACCCGTGAATGCCTCGCGATCCACGTAGAGCAGTCCATCCGGGGCGAACATGTGGTAGACATCATGGAGCGGCTTAAACTGGGTGAGCAGCGTGTTCCCTCACGGGTGCAGGTGGACAACGGCAGCGAGTTCATCTCCAAGGCGCTCGACAAATGGGCTTATGAGAACCGGGTCATACTCGACTTCTCAAGGCCTGGAAAACCCACGGATAACCCGTTTATCGAATCATTCAACGGCAGCTTCCGGGACGAATGTCTGAACACGAACTGGTTTCTGTCCCTGGAGGATGCGAAAGAGAAAATAGAAACCTGGCGAATGGAGTATAATCAGTATCGACCCCATTCATCGCTGGATGATCTGACACCGGAGGAGTTCTGCCGACGATTTCAACAAGCCGGGAATCTCGAATTTACGGGTGTCTAGTTCCGGGGTGAGGCTCAAATGCTCCTGTCTCCTTATATGTACCATGAGCAGTACAGGGGGTAGGTCAGTCAAGTGACGGGGAGTAGGTCACAAAGACCAAAAAAAGCTGGTGCCTCCTTTAGTCTACCTTTCTCGCAGTCCATTGAGTATGTTCACGTGAAAAAGCATTTTCACTATTAATCACAAACTCTGATATCTCTCCCTCACTTTTAACTGATTCTGCTTCACCTTTTATCAGGACAATTTCATGTGCGGCTAATGCATAGGATGAATTTAGTTCATTGTGCTTCTTTGCTTGTAACCAAGTCAGAACGGCTCCTGCAGCAGTGGCCACCACTGCTACAGGAAGATTTAGTGTGGGCTCTTTAATTCGATAGAGAAGAAATCCTATCGCAGTCGCATGTAATGCAACCGAAACCCAAAACCATTGTCGAGCTCTTCTTTTATTGAATTGCGATTTCAATGAGTACCATTTGGCCTGATTATAAATTCTCTGCTCCTTATACAATGCCAATCTATCTACAATTGGTAATTTTCTGATTTCTAGCATTGTATTAGAAATCGGATCATTTATTCCTGAGCCTGATTGTAGAGAATCCGATAAACTTCTATTTTGATTAAGTATCGCTTTTAGGTCGCTTATAAACTGTTTTGATACTAACTCAATATTTTCAGTGTTTTCATATGGTTCTGCGCGCATAACCCAACGCCATGATCTCGTTTTTACAGATTCAGCAACTGCCCGCCCGTTATACCATGTATCGTCAAAACGTCGTACCCTTAGAGCAATTAGAATACCTAGTGTGACTAGAAATAAAATCGCTGATCCTAGTGCAGCATATGCGTTATTTGGCCAGTTGTAGGAGACAAATGCAGCAACAACCAAAAGAATCAGATATAGACGAAGCGCCCAGAAATACACAGACTGAGCCGAAAGGGAAGCTTCGTCAGCAGATTGATAAAAGCCCGGTAGAGTACTGTAATCAAGACGTAGTGGAGTATCGCTCATGTATAATTTCTTACTGCTTGAACAACACTTGCGCTATTCCACCCTACAACGGGACATATCGATGCATTTTGTACAGCCAAAGGAACACGCTCTTGCCCCCAAGGTTTAACACCGACAATCGTTTTATCCATTCGCTGCGCCTCTGAAATCTCATATTCGATCCAATCACTATGAGCTGCGTACATTCCTCCCAGTAAAATAACTACCTGTGCAGGGCTGATTTGCCTTGTCATTCCTCTACTAAGACCCGCAGAAGCCTTGTCTGGTAGGCTATCATGACTTGGAACACTACAGTTACTCCACGAAAAATTAGGGGCTTCATTAAACCACTTAACAACGGTCCAATAGTGTTGGTTGTATTGCCAAGCATGGCTAATAAAAATCATCCTATTTTTTAAATCTGGCACAATTTACTCCTTTCGGTGTATATGAGACGAACCAAATGCATGGGTATATTGCCTATGTTTGAACATGAACAAAACTTATTGTTTACTTTAGATAGAAAATAAACACAATTTTATTTTATCAGATATATCCATACTAGGTCTGACCCCGTGAATCTTGATGAAAAAAGAGATAAAACAATGAATCGACTAATCAAGATTGGATTTCAATGTGCAGGTCATTGGAAACTGGATGATGACCGTCTAATTTGTAAACTTACGAGCCAAATGAAAACGCCGAAAGTCTTATATGCGTTTGTGAGTAATGGCGAAATAAAGTATATCGGGAAAACTACGCAATCACTTAAAGGACGGATGCTTGGTTATCAGAATCCTGGCCCCACGCAATCGACCAACATAAAGAACAACAAAAATATCAAAGCGCTTTTAAAAGCCGGAGAAGCAGTCGATGTCTTCGTTCTGCCTGATACCGGGCTTCTACGTTATGGTGGATTTCATCTTAATCTGGCTGCGGGATTGGAAGATAGTCTCATTTCGGATATATCACCACCGTGGAATAGAAAACACGGTGGGAATAAGCTAGTTGAGCCCAAAAACACTGAACGTAAAGTGCAGGCCGCGAAGACAATTATCCCCAAGTCAGACGAAGAGCTCTCCCACAGTATTGAAACAATCCCAAACAACACCACCTTTCAATTCCAAATACGCACAACGTATTTCAATCAAGGGTTCTTTAACGTACCGGTTAAGTATATGCATTCATTTGGAATCGATAGAGCTCGAATAGATATATATTGTGGAAAAGACCAAGATTTGGTCCAGGGTTATATCAATAGATTGGTAAACCAAAATAATACACCGCGAATAATGGGCGGGGTGCAGTTACGCCAATGGTTTCATGAGAACTTTCAAATTGATAGTCCTGTGAGTGTTGAGGTTCTTTCTCCCACTTCAATTTGGCTTCGAAGAGTTGGCGGTCGTTAGACATCGATTCAATGCTCGAACCAACTACAGAAAATAATACTACGACCAACTCTGTAGCGCATACTGGGCCAGGTCGTACAATGCACACGTGAAGGTGCTGCCACAATAACCACACTGAAGTATTTGTGCATTGTGCGACCTGACCCCGTGCATGACCCCGTGCATCTGCACTCAAGTCTGACAGCATACCTGAAATGGACCCCCTCCCTGCAAATTAGCCTACTCGCAGTTTAGAAATTTCGTTAGGAAAATTGGAGGGAAAAGAAAAGATTATGAATTAGAATTCAATAGAATCAATCAGCTATGTAATTACTTCGAATCCGTCATCCATATTCTAACCGTTAGAGGAATTGCATTTCTCAACCTCTTAGCCATGTAAATGCACCACTTCAGCATCAGCGCCGGTTATGTACGCGGCCCACTGTTCCATAAGCCTACGCCGTTTGGCCAATAAATCACTACGCGCATAGGCTCGTTCAACTGCAGAACCAACCTTGTGCGCAAGTGACAACTCCATGACGGCATGGGCCGCATTAGTGCATTCAGCAGCCCAATCCCTGAATGAACTTCGGAAGCCGTGTACGGTAGTTTGCGCCGCCAGTCCTGTTGTCCGCAACACTTTGGTCAAAGTCATATCGCTCATCGGTGTACCTTGTCTAACAGATGAGGGAAAAATCAAGTCTGAACCATCCCGCAGTGTATGTGCTTGCTCCAAAAGTGTTACCGCCGCAACCGGCAGGGGAATCGAATGCTCAAACTTGGCTTTCATACGGCTGGCGGGAATGCGCCATTCCTTCGCATCTAAGTCTACCTCAGACCACCTCGCCCCGCGCGCCTCGCCACTACGGGTGGCTGTCAGTACCAGAAAACGGAAACACAGCTTGGCTGTCAGGGAGGCATTAGAGGCATCGATTGTTTCTAGCGCCGCAGGAACTTCCTGGTAAGGCAATGCCCGGTAATGTTCCTTTACGGCAGGCATGGCAGGGAGGGCGCCGTCAATCATCTCACCCGCTACATTGTGCTCTATAAATCCATGTGCCTGGCACCAGGACAGCACGGCCTTGATGCGATTTCGCTGTTTGCGAGCTACTTCAGGTGTGTTTGTCCAGATTGGCGTCAGCACCTGTAATACCTGCTCTCGCCCAATCTTATCGACACGCAGTTCACCGATTTTCGGTAGAACATGCTTTTTCATGCCCCGTTCCCAATTTCTGGCAGTTACCTCACTACGCCAGCGCGCACGGTTTGCCTCGAAAGTCTTCTCGGCTGCCTGTTTGAATGTTGGCAGTTTGGTCTTCTGTTTCTCTGCAAGCGGGTCGCCACCGGCCCACGCAACCTCGCGATTTTGAAAGGCCAATTGCCGCGCTCGGGCCAGACTAACCTGAGGATATCCTCCCAAACCAATATCATGGCGATCACCATGTATCGTGAGTCGCTGTACCCAGGATTTTGAGCCTGCGGGCATGACTTTCAGATACAGCGTATTGCCGGCACGATAAAATCCTGGGGCTTTAACGGATTTTACCTCTGTAGCTGTAAGTTCTTTTCTCATATATTCCTATACCTTCCCAACATTTTTCCCAACAATTTTAAGAAGAATATAGAAGAACAGAAAAGAAATTGCAAGAATCTATTTTACAATATTTCCCTTTAATTATAACGGGTTATAGAGCATTATAGGAACTACTGAGAACTACTAGAAAAGAGAAAATGTGCCCGGGGCCGGACTCGAACCGGCACGGAGTTACCCCCGAGGGATTTTAAGTCCCTTGTGTCTACCAATTCCACCACCCGGGCCCGGATATTGCGCAAAAATGGAGGCTGGTCTGGAAGCGAAAATGCCAGCCAATATTACGGGGAAGGAGCTACTCACGTCAAATCATTCGGTTAATCTGTCCAGAAAAGCCTCCAGGTTACAGGACAGCGATTGACCCCAGGGAGTTTGGGCATGATTACAGCGCGACTTCTATTTCGCGATACTGCTCCTCTTTGTATGTGTCTGATACAGCCGCAAGGTAATCCTGGATGGCTTCACCGATGTTCGCGATGGCTTCTTCTTCCGTTTTGCCTTGAGACCAGCATCCTGGTAGAACCGGACACGCGATGCTGTAGCCTTCGTCTGATTCTTTAATCACAACCATATATTTCATGCTGGTTTCTCTTAATTATTTCCGATCATTACGAGCGCTTCAATCCAGCCAGAGCGACGTACACCGTTGCCATCGTGTCAGTAGTCATGGTAAGCATTATGGAACGGTGAAGCAGATTATGTCAATCCGGTCTGGAGCAGGCCGAGGCCGCCATTGCCCAGCGTTGTTAAGAAAGAAAAATGGAGGCTGGGGTCGGAATCGAACCGGCGTCGACGGCTTTGCAGGCCGCTGCATCACCACTCTGCCACCCAGCCATGGCTTTTCACCAAAAAAAAGTAACCCCGGAGATTAAGTCTCTCAGAGTTTCCCAAAAGAAAAACCCCGAGGCCAGCCCGGGGTTATCCCAGTTCAGTGCTTGTCCCGGACCTGAGCCGGGAAACATTTGGAGCGGGAAACGAGACTCGAACTCGCGACATTCACGTTGGCAACGTGATGCTCTACCAACTGAGCTATTCCCGCAATAATCATCTATTGTTGCGCCCTCCCTGACGTTGTCCGGACACCTTCAGGATATGGCGCAGGATTATAACCCCATGTTGCAGGATGTCAAGTCCGGTAAATTCTATAATTTACGTAACTTATTGTTTTTCCGTGCTTTCCTTGAGTTTTGGCCAGGCGCTGGCCAGGTATTGATACATTGAAACCAGGGTGAGGCCTGCGGCAATATAGAGCAGGACCAGGCCTACGGTATAGATGGGTATGCCGTAAAGCGGATCATGGTAGATTAGCAACGGCAACGCCGCCATCTGGGCTATGGTCTTTATCTTGCCGTAGATGGTTACGGCCACCTTGCTGCGCGCGCCCAGTTCAGCCATCCATTCGCGTAGCGCCGAGACCGTGATCTCCCTGCCGATGATTACGGCTGCCGGCAAAGCCAATACCAGGCCGGGATGGCGTTCAACCAGCAACACCAGCACGACTGCCACCATCAGTTTGTCTGCAACCGGGTCGAGAAATGCGCCCAGTTTGGAGATTTGCTGTAATTTTCTTGCCAGAAAACCGTCAAGCCAGTCGGTCATGGCCGCCACGACAAAGATAATACAGGCTGCCAGGTTGCTCCATTCGAACGGCAGGTAATATATCAATACAAAAACCGGGATCAATCCAATGCGAATCAATGTAAGGTAATTTGGTAAGTTCATATCATAAATTATTGATATATTTATATATTATATGTCTATTTAAGATAAACTGTTCACAACGCAGTTTAATACCTTTCCACGAGTTATAAAATCATGCCTCATCCCCATGGAATGAAGCATAGATTTTTTTCGCCAGATTGTCGCTGATGCCCGGCGCCCGGGCAAGCTCTTCAACACCTGCCCTGGATACTCCCTGTAGACCGCCGAAGAAACGGATAAGTTCCCGGCGGCGTTTTGCGCCGATTCCTTCCACTTCCTCCAGGACTGACCTGGTCCTTTTACTGTTCCGTTGCCGGCGATGCCCGGTAATGGCAAAGCGATGCGCCTCATCGCGGATCTCCTGGATCAGGTGCAGGACCGCAGAGTTGGCCGGCAGGCTTGTTTCACCTTTACCATCTGAAAAGACCAGCCTCTCCATCCCTGGTTTTCTGGTACTGCCCTTGGCAACACCCAGCAGTACCACTTCATCCAGTTGCAGTTCCTCGACAACGGCCCTGACAGAACTCACCTGGCCCTTGCCGCCGTCTATCAGTATCAGGTCCGGCAGTTTTCCCTCCTCTTTTTTTATGCGGGAATAGCGCCGTTGAAATGCCTGGGAGATGGCAGCGTAGTCATCTCCTGCAGTCACGTCCTTGATATTAAACCTGCGGTAATCGGCTTTCACTGCGCCTTCATGGTTGAATACCACGCAGGAAGCGACCGTCGCTTCACCGCTTACATGGCTGACATCAAAGCACTCTATCCGTTCCACCGGCTCGCTTAATCCCAATACCCCCTGTACATCCTCAAACCGGGATATATATTTGTCTTTCGAGGACAAGCGGGTCTTTAACGCTATTTCTGCATTGTTCAATGCCATTTCCACCCACTTCCTTCTCTCTTTCCTGTGCGTATGTTTTATCCTGACGTTCTTGCCCTTTGTCTCGCTGAGCAGGGCCATCAATGTATCTGCATCCGCGACCCGGTGGCTGACCAGGATTTCTCCCGGCGCCCGCCTGTGGCGGATTTCAGCCAGGTAATACTGCGCCAGAAAAGCATTGAGGACCTGCTCTTCGGTCAGGTCGCCGGTATGCCCGGGGAAAAACGCCTTGTTGCCCAGGTTCAGACCGCCGCGGATATAGAACACCTGTACGCATGCATAGCCGTTCTCCATGTAACAGCCGACGATATCAAGCTCACCCCTTGGTGCGCTGATATACTGGTTTTCCTGTATCTTCCTGAGGCTGATTATCTGGTCGCGATACTGGGCAGCGCGTTCGTAATCCTGCCCGTCGGCTGCTTTTTGCATGGGTCCGGTCAATTCCTCGATGACTTCCTCGTTGCGGCCTTCCAGGAACATGACCGAGTGTTTCACGTCTTCCCGGTAAATCTCATCGTCGACCAGTCCCACACAGGGCGCGGTACAGCGTTTAATCTGGTACTGCAGGCACGGCCTGGAGCGGTTTGTGAAAAAGGTATCATCACACTGCCTTATCCTGAACAGCTTCTGGGTCAGGTTCAGCGTGCGCCGGGCAGACTTGGCGCTGGGGTAAGGACCGAAGTACTGCCCTTTTCCTGACTTTGCCCCGCGATAAAAGCTCAGCCTGGGGTATTGATCGTCGGACGACAGGTACAGGTACGGATAGCTCTTGTCATCCCGCAGGACTACGTTATACCGGGGTTTATGCTGTTTGATCAGGTTGCTTTCCAGCAACAGGGCCTCGGCTTCGGTGCGTGTTACCGTTACCTCGACCACTTGAATCTGCCTTACCAACGCCCTGGTTTTCGGTGAATCCGGCTTCTTGCCGAAATAGCTTGCGACCCTCTTTTTCAGATCCTTTGCCTTGCCCACGTAAATCAGGGTCCCATCGCCATCGAGCATCCGGTATACACCCGGGTGGTGGGTCATTTTCTCGAGTGAGGATTTGTAGTCGAATCCTGTCATTCGACAAATTGTAAATATAAATCCGGCTCCCCACAAAAAAATCATACTTCTACCGGTCTGAAACTGTTCACGGCACCCCCGGTAAAACTTGACGGCATTTTTTTGTCTCGTTTGTGTATCTGGTAATATACAATGTAATGCATTACAATACGTCCGCATCATGAAACAGACCAGACCCAGTACTGACAGCTGGATTATCAGGACAAAGTTGTCTCCACCGAACCTGCCGGCCGGCCTGATACAACGCCGGCAATTGCTGGACCAGGCCTTATCTGCCCGCGGCTGCCAGTTAACGATTGTCCATGCGCCGGCCGGTTACGGCAAAACTACTTTTCTCAAGCAGTGGTACGAACACCACATCAACCACTACGGCGCCGCAAGCTGGCTGTCCCTGGACATTGAGGAAAACAGGCCCGGTTTCTTCATCAGCTACCTGGTGGCTGCCCTGAAGCAGGCCGGCGTTCCCTGCAAGTCGCTGGACACATTGCTGGGCCAGCGCATCGATGAACTCCCCGCACGGTCCATCGTAGCCCCCATCATTCACGCACTGGCGCAGTTTCAGCGCGACCTGGTCCTGTTTTTTGATGACTATCAGTTGGTTTCATGTGACCCGATCAATGGGTTACTACGGAAACTGGTTGTCCACGTGCCCGAAAACGTGCGCTTGGTGCTGTCTTCACGGGTTTATCCGGACCTGGCGGTACAATGTCTCTGCAACCAGGGCAGGGTCAGGAAAATCGCCATTGCCGACTTGCGTTTCAGCCCGGATGAAGTAAGTTCGGTCATCGCCGAGCGGTTTGACGAAATGGTGTTCAAGCGGTTATGGAACCGGACCGAAGGCTGGCCGATTGCCTGCCGTATGATCAAAATACTGATACGAAACCGGCTGTTCGATATAAACCACATCGACACCTTCTCAGGACGCACGACCGAGTTGGCGCGCTATATCACCGAACAGGTGTTTGCCTCGCTTTCGGCGCCCGAACAGACCATGTTGATGCACACGTCGATTGCCAACCGGTTTACCGGTGACCTGGCCAATGCCTTGTGCGGGGGTCAGGATTGCTGGGCCATGCTGGAGACGCTGGTGAGGCAGGACCTGTTTCTCATAGCGCTGGATACGGAAAGCACATGGTACCGTTATCATCAGCTATTCCGTGAATACCTGTATGAGCGCCTGCGCCGCGATGACGGGAATCGCATCCTTGACCTGCACCTCAAAGCGGCCAACTGGTTCTTTGAGCAAGGCTATGTGCCGGAGGCGGTGGAGCACGCCCTCAAGGGACAGGACCAGGGCAAAGCTGCCAGGATGGTCGACCGTGCCGGTGGCTGGCGACTGATTTACCAGGGCAGGCTGGACTGGCTGGCCGAAGTCCTGGCGCGCCTGGACAGGACCGTAATCGACACCTGTCCCAGGCTGTTCATAGCAGACCTGCTGCTGCTGGTAAAACGCGGCAAACCACACGACGCCAGGCAACGGATGAATGCGCTTCACAAGGGAATGAACAGCTTTGAACGGTGGTCTGGAAAACCCCTGGAACGGACGGTTCGCATCGAGCTTGAACTGGTCAGGCGGGTTATCCTGGATAATTACACCGACCAGCCCGTCTCGGATGCCACCCTGTGTTTTACCGTGGAATGTCTCAAAACCGTTCCCCAGGATGATGACCTGTTACGCTGTCTACTTCATGACGCATTGAGTAGCGCCTACCTCGACGCCGGCCTGCTGAAGCAGGCAAACAGGCATATTGTCCAGGCAACGCGCATGTACCGGGATGCAGGTTTCTTTTACGGCGCGGTCTTTATCTATTATCACCGCGCCAACCTGGAAATGGAACGCGCAAGATTACACGGCGCGCGCAAAGAGTTACTCAAGGCAAAGGACCTGGCTCGCGAGCACCTTGATACCAATACCAATATCGCAGCCAATACATCCGTATACCTCGCCGATGTCGCATTCATGCAGAGCCGCATTGAGGAAGCCCGGCAGTGTATAGACACGGCATTGCCGGATATTGAGAAACATGACAGCTGGTTTGATTTATATGCCCGGGCCTACACCACGGCTGCAGGCGTGGCATTTATCACGCACGGTGTGGACAACGCTCGCGCCGTGCTGGAGCGGGCGCGCAGTATTGCCGCAGAACGAAACCTGTCCAGGCTGGCTTTGCTGGGCAACCTGATGGAAGTGAAACTGCTGTTGCTGGCAGGCCGTTTGCAACCCGCATGTGAACTGGCAGACGCCATAGACCTGGACGGGCTCGCACGGCAATGTTCAGGCCCGGACAACCGCTCCGTCTTTATACCGGAAAGAGCAATCATCGTGTCGGCCAGGTTACTGCTGATGCAGCATAAAAGGAATTCGATGCTGAACCTGTTGCAGCCCCTGGCCGCCACGCTGCAGAAACAGGGACGCTACCGGCTCCTGGTTGAGGTCCGGCTGTTGCTGGCACGGGCATTTTATGCCCTGAATGACTTTGAAAACGCAGCAAACCTGCTCAGCGGAGCGGTTGACATCGCGATTTATGAGGATTACAAACGACCCTTCGTAGATGAAGGAAAAATAATAACCGGTATATATGACCGGTTGTATGAACACCGGTCGGTGAAAAACAGCAACCGCTTCCACAGGACATTTATGGGAGAGATAAACCGTCTCGTCCGGCAGGAGTCCTGTACCCTCAACAGGCATGCCTGCCTGCATGGCCTGACCCATAAGGAATTCAGGGTCATCACTGAAATGGCGAAAGGGCAAACCAATAAGGAAATCGCATGCAATCTTTACATTACCGAAGATACCGTCAAGTACCGGTTGAAAAAACTGTTCAAAAAATGGAATGTCACGTCCCGGGATGACGCCGTCAGGATGGCAAGGGACAAATCGCTGCTGTAACCTGTATTACTACTGATTATCTCCCTTTTACGGTTTACGGTTATTGTCAGACGTGCGGCAATAACCGACGAACCATGTGTAGTAGAAGATGGGATCCGGATTATGGCCGAGCGACGTTTACCGGAGTCACACTGGTAACTTCAATATTGCATTTATCTGAACACTTGGTTATAAATTATCAATAGACTTTGGCGAAATGCATCTGAGGCGCGGCCAGTATTTATTTTCACACCAAGATGCCTCCGGTCTCGCCAGTTTTCGGATTTCAGGCTGATAACCCCAAACCACCCGCACTTACTATGCCATACGAACAGCAACAGGATAACGAATCCCTCGAACAAGGAAAAATTGCAGCAGAACATAGCCTTGTCCTTGCGCCGGCTGCAGCTTCCGGCACCCTCCCTGCACCGGGCCCGGACCAACCGGATCAAGGGAATGCCTTCACTTCCCTGGATGACATCAGTAACGGCATCAATAACGGCTGTTCTCCTTTGATGTTCAAACATGCAATTGATAATGCACAGGCAAGCTTCGGAAACCGGGCCACCCTGGCTTTTGCACAACAGCAATATCAAGATATTCATGCCCTTGCCATGCAAGGCTTTAGCGATGCGCCTCAAAGCTACCCTTTTAAGGAACAAATCCAGCAGGCATTCGGCCCGAAGCACAACATCGGCGGCCTGACGGCTTATACGGGAACCGCAGCCAGGTCCGCCAATTCTGAATTGGGTTCAGATGCCTACCACAAAGGCGGCCAGGTGGCATTCGGCAATACACCCACCCTTGAAGATGCAGCCCATGAGGCGGCCCACTACGTGCAAAATTTCGACGCCGCCCGGTTACAGGGAGGGATGGGAAATGCCAACGACAGCTACGAACGGCACGCCGATCGGGTTGCCGGCGCCGTAACCAGGGGCGAATCCGCAGCCTCCCTGCTGGATCAGGTGCCTGCATCTGCAGCTGCTACGTCAGCGGACCTTGCCGCTTCACCCTTGCAGATGGCCGGGGGACGCGTATTGAGGCGTCTCGGCCGGATGGGACACCATGCCTTGTCGGGCCGGCATGCAGCGTCGGCACAACGGGGTATGAATCCCATGGTTATGCCGAGTGCACAGGACAGCCATGAAATAGATTACTGGACAAACCGCACTCGTCCAGTGACACAACGGGAGAGCAGTCTTGAGCCCCTGGTAATGCCCAGCGGACAGGACAGCCATGAAATAGATTTTGAAGAAGTCATGGCTTGCATAGCAGACGGACGCAGCCTCACCCCGGCTCCCATCAGGATAGCAGCCTATATTCTCGGGACTGCCATATCACGCTATGCCCTGGGGCAAATAACGTTTGCCGTGTGCGGACCCTGGGGCCTGGGTATGAGCCCGGCACTGTCAAGATTTTTTGCGGGAGCCGTGGCGCTCGGAGCCAGCGGACTATTGGTCCCGCGCATTATGCCGATGGTCGAAGAGTATACGAAATTCTCCTACGCACCCAACCCACGGCGCGGCCGTTTGCCAAATATGATTATGGCGGCCGGCCAAGGGCTTGGCGCAGTGGGATTATATTCATCCTTGTGGGCTCTTGACGTACCTTCCAACGAAATCAAGAAAATAGCGGAAGGCGTTAAGAAATCCATCCCGCTGCCATACATTCAAAATCCTCTCTGGACGTCGTTGAAAATGATCACCGGCCCATTGATGGAGGTTGCCCTGAAACAGGCAAACGTAGGCAATGTCGGCAGCAACTCCCTGTTTATCAGAACCCGGAACGCGGAAGAAAGGGAAAACCTGGGTACTGCGCCTCCTCAAGGCAGCGTATTTGCCAATTCAATCGGTGGCGCTTTCATGTCTATCGGCTGTGTGGGGCTGGGCGCGCTGGACGGAAAAATATTGGGCGAAATCATGAACCGTTATCCCAATGACCAACATAACAGGTTCAGCGAAGTGCTCGCCTGTTCGGTAGTGGATGGTTCTGTCGGCGGCGCGGTTGAAGGGGTGATCCGCCCCGGGAGCGAATGGCTGCAAAGGCAAAACTGGCGCAGTCCGTATCAATGGTACAAGGACCGCCCCCTGCGGCATGACAGTCATACTGCTCCCGTCATGCCGGGCTATGAGAGCGGCGGGGCATTCGATCACTGGACATCATTGTACGCAGGCGACCAGGAGTCCGGTGATTCCGTTGCTTCATCTTATCCGCAAGTGATCAGGACGTTTAAAATCCGGGAAAACAAGTACGGCAAGTCCCCCGTTTATGCCTACGGGAACATTGAGTTTACCTCCGCGGGGTTCGAGCCCATTAAAAACCTGGTTCACCCGCTTCCCGGGGACGCGGGTCACAGGTATTTTGCCGTGCTGAGATTTGCCCAGGATATAAAATTTGTGCAGGGAACCATGGGAGTGCATGCCGACATGTCCGTGGTCGACACACAGAGGCAGGAACAAGGCGCATCGATGGAAATAATGGTTAATACAAGGACAGAGGTAGACGCCCCCGCCGGGTCTACTTTTGTAGAGGGAAACCTGATGGGTAAGGCGTATCGCATCCAGGTGCGGGATGTCGATTACAATTTTACCAAGGGTGTCGCCGCGGTTGTCATGCCCGTCACGGAAGAGACCTTCTACGAGATGCGGGACAGGCTCATCACGTCAATGACCCCGAAAAAGGCTGAAGATGGCGCCGGGAATTACCCGTGGTGGGAACTCCAGTCGCCCGAATCGGATTACCCGGTCAATTGTTTTAATTATGCCGGGGAGCAGGCAAGACTGACGAAGCTCATGGACCCGCGCTTGACCGGGATATACGCCGGTGCGCGCAAGTCAAATACGCTACGGGAATATATGGCTGCATTCCAGAACGCCTTCAAACTGGGCTACGGCCGCTTCTATGACGACGAAAGTTCCGTAAACAGAATTCACATCTTCAACATGGGTGTTGAGCAAATTTTTAACGACTGGATCTACAAGAAAACCGGTGATGAACCGACAGGCTTCTTGCCTGACCCGCGCATTTATAATGAGCAGTTTGACGGTGCAACAGCCGATATTACCAGGGAGTTCCGGGAATGGATCGGCACCAAAAAAGCGTATAAGGTCAATCCGGAATATTTTGCCGGCATGCCTGCCCTGACGCGTGCCCAGGAACGCCATCCCTACGCGTACAGAACGTCACTGCTGGATCCGTTCAAGGATATTCCTGGCCCTTTACCCGGTACTGAAGGACACACGGATTTTGCTTACACAGCATACGTTTCGAGTCCGAGGATCCGCGATGAGGTCGATTTTGTAGTCGCACATTCGTCTTTCGGCCTGTATAAAACCGACCGTCCGGACAAGGGGGTCTGGGTCCATCTCATTCGGAAAGATTTCGACGAGAATCCCGTTACAGGTGAGACGACATATACTCCCTATCGGATTCCTGTCGGCCAGTATGACGAATCCACGTATACCAAAGGGAATATGTTCGGATATATATCGCGCTCATATATTGAAGAGATGCGCTTCCCCGACAAGGTCCTTAGAGGACGCCACGCAATGTTCATTTATCCCATTGATAATTTTGATGAAATGCGGGAACGGATTGCCGAGTCCCTGTACTCGAAGGAAAACATCGAAGAGTCAGGACCGTATTGGGACCTGGAAAATTCCACCAGCCAGGTGAGAAACTGTCTGTCGTACGCCCGGGCATTGGAAAGCCACATGAAGTTGACCGACCACCCTGATCTTGAAATTCCGACGTTTCAGACAATGAAACAAATGATGCTGACGTGGGAAATGTTACAGAAAATGGGCTACTTGCGTTACCCGGACCACCCGGATATAGCCGAGCGGGTCGCTTTATTCAATGCATGGCTGGAACAATTTATAGTCCCGAGTATTGAAAAACGAGGGGAAGGCCCCCTGCCGTACAGACTGCCTAACCCCAGGTTGCACAATACGGTACCGACGAAACATGATCCTGAGCACAGTTTACGGGTCAAGGACCCTGACGAATATTTACATACGAAAAAACTGTTTGATCCTTCACTCAGACCCGGAAAAGACGATGATGATAGAGTTTGAATTGTCTTCAACTGCCGGTAGTTAATTTTCTTAAATATTCAGCAGTGTAATCCAACGCCACATAACCGCGGGACATGCCTCCGGCCAGGCTCATGAATGCATGTACTGCGCCATCGAAACACTTATATTCAACATTGACGCCGGATGATTCCAGCTTGTCGGCATATACAACACCGTCATCACGAAACGGATCGTATTCTGCAGTGATGATGAGCGCGGGAGGTAAGTTACCATGATGGTCTGCCAGGACAGGACTCACCCGGTAATCTTTCAGTTCTTCGGGCGAGTTAAGGTAGTAGTCAAGTAACACGCTGAGTTCGTCTTCAAAGTCCTGGATTGAACCGGCCGCATACTTGTTCCACGAGGGATAACGAGGCAGAACGCCGGCAGCCACGCTGGGATAAAACAGGAGTTGCGCTGCTATATCGGGACCGTTGCGGTCGCGCACCAGCAGGCACAGCACCGCAGCCAGGTTTCCTCCTGCACTGTCACCGGCAATGCATACCTTGTCAGGACGCCCCCCGATCAATTCCACATGTTTTTCAGTCCATTCCAGTACTGCATAACAATCCTCAAGCGCAGTTGGAAACTTGTGCTCGGGCGCAAGCCGGTAACCGACGTTAACACCGATAGCATCTGCCTTGCTGCACAAGTAACGCAACATATTTTCATGCGTGTCCATACTGCAGAATACCCATGCACCGCCGTGCATGAATATCAGGACAGGTATTCGCTCATCCCGGCCCAGCTTACGCGGCCAATATAATCGTACGGGCACCGGACCGGCAGGGCCGGGAATATTCAGCGAACGTTCCTGGTGCATGGGTAATTCAGGCAAGTCATATTTGAACTCGAATTCTTCCTTGTTTCGCCTGAGCTCATCCACGGTACTGTTTACGGTGTTGATTAGCGGCTGGCCGAGCACATTATACAGTGCCTCCTGGATATCCTGATCTATCGGCATGTCACAACATCTTCGTCCTGGCTCATTCAACCAACCGGCAGCGTTGCGTTCCATTATAATATGTAATGCATTACATTTATATAACCATTTGAGCGCCTTACAGGGTGTGCGTCATCCCGGAACCTGCGTGCAGGATGCAAATGACAATGGGAAATTATGCTGCGTGATTACTATGATCCATTCCTTCACCTTCCGGATTGGACAGATAGCAAACGTCAGGTCTCTCTTAAGACGAGATTTGTCGGCAGCATAACCGATTGGGGGTTGAAACCGTCCAGTATCTGCATGAGTTTTTCAACCAGTAACCCTCCGGCCTTGACAGTATCCTGCCGAATGGTGCTGATTGCAGGCGAAAAATAAGAAGCGACCGGTATATCGTTATAACCGATAATGGAAACATCCATGCCTGGAGTTCTTCCGGTTTCTTTCAACGCTACGGCAAAAGCGATCGCCATAATATCGCTGACGGCAAATACCGCATCTACAGTCCCTTTTGAGTTTGCCAGAAAGTGTTTTGCTGCTCTGTAACTGGCTTCGTATGTAAAATCCGTTATTGCCAAATCCGTTATTTTGACTTTCTTTCCCCCTTCCTTTAATCCTGTTATCATACCTTCCCTGCGTAACCGGAATTCAAGATGTTGGGAATTTCCCATAAACAGGATATTAGTGTAACCAAGACTGGCAAATCTGCTGCCGACCAGATGTCCCCCGTATAAATTATCACTTCCCACAGTACAGTACTTCGGATTGGCGGTCACACCTCCCCAGACGACGAATGGCGCCTTGAGCTTCGCCAGGTCTTCCAGAATTTGCTCCTTTTCTCCCTGACCCAGAAAAATAATTCCATCCGCGCTTTTTGCAGCAAGAATATTCTGGTAGGAAAGCGCATTATCTACAACCGGGGAACACAGCAGCACATCCTGTTCACGAACGGAGAGAGCATTAACAATATCGGTGAGCAGTTCAAAAATAAACGGGTCTGATATACGCTGACCGGGGTATGAGGGAAAGTCCAGGGCAATCGCGATAGTATTGGTGCGTTTGTCTCTCAGTTTCCTGGCATTTTTATTGACGGTATAGCCACATTTTCTTGCAGCCTCAACTACCAGCGTCTTGGTCTCCACAGTTACCAGGGGGCTGTCACGTAAAGCCCTCGATACAGTCGCCTTGGACAAGTTTGTCAGTCGCGCGATGTGGTCCATCGTCATTGCAGTGGATATATCAGGTATCGCGGATTTCGCTTTATCGCTTTTTCTATCTCTCCTGGCCATGGAAGCCCCCCTACCCAAGTTTACCGGTCAAGTTTATCTAGTAATTTAACCAGCCTTCTTACCAGCCTCTGACACATGCTATGTAACTAAATTTTTCAGTAAATCACGTACTGCAGCGACGTCTTTTACCGTATGACGGGCAGCAGTTACACCTGCACCTACTTTGACGGTTTGATGGCCGGAAAGTGCCCGGAACATAAATTCATCCGTGCTGCCATTCCCAATGGCCAAAATAAAGTCGTACTTTCCTTCGCCCGCAATTTCAGATGCTGAAGTGCCTTTATCCGCCCCCGCCGTATTTATTTCGACCACCATGTTGTCATGCGTAACCAACCATTCCTTCTCCTTGCCTGTTCGTCTGAAATACTCCTTTAATTCTGCTTCCAATTGCCTGCCTGCCTGCGCCGCCTCGACGGTGTCCGGCGCCGGACGATATTGCCAACCCAACGAATAGTCTTTTTCCTCGATATAACTATTCGGCATAATATTAACATAACCCCGAATCATCGGCTTGACTTCTTCTTTCCAGGACAGGTCCGGAGCCATTGCCGGTGTCCAGTCCTTAACCCCCCTTTTTTTTCTCCACATCCCGTGCTCGGCAATGAATTCCAGTTTTTCGTGCATGCCCAGAAAGCCAAATAATTCGTCCCTGTTCCTGCCGGTAGTGATGACGATCTTTGTATTTTCAGATCGTGTCAAATGCTCAATAATTTCATGCAGTTCATCGTCCGGAACGGCCTTCATGGGATCTTCATGAAACCCCACCAGAGTGCCGTCATAATCCAGAAATATGAGCCTGGATTCGCTGTTTTTAAATTTGTCTATGATTTCTTTATTAAACTGTATCGCTCCGTTATGATTGGCTGATTCAACCGTCGTGTGCATTCCTCCTGCCATATCATCCAGCAATTCCTGGGCAGACTGGCCCCTGATAACTTTCTCCGCCACCGCATCCGCGTGCCGTTCATATTTGTCGCCGGTTTCACCGATACCTTGCTGCAACTCCAGGCCGCTTCCGAGCGCCGCCTGTTGCACCCCGTGAGCCGCTTCATGAGCCTGGGTAAACAGATCCGGGGTATCGTTCACAGCCATGCGTCCGTCACAGGTAAATCCCCCCGCCCCCAGGGTTGCCAATGCCTCCCCGGCTACGCTGCCGGCAAACTCGCGCATACCGCTCACATCGTGGTGCCCGAAGGATTCCTGGATAGTATTCAGATGGGTCAAGGGTCGCCCGGATCCGCGCAGTGCTTCTGCTGCTACCCGGCGGGTATCTGCAGACCGGCGGTCTTGCTCCAGTCCCCCTACATACTGCATGAAAGTCCGATTACCCAGTCCACCATTGGCATCAGAGATGGCATCGGCGTAATGGACAGGTGAGATGCCGTTGTCCATGCCATGGCGGATAATTTGTAATGCGCGGTCAAGCGATTTATTTAAACCAACCCCGCTGTCGGGGTTGGCGAAATTGGTAAGAGAATGTTCGTGGGAAGCCTGACGTTCACTCCGTGCCGGTGGGCTAGCTCTGGATGACCCCGGTGAATATTGTAACTTCGAATCAATTGGATAAGCGATAGTCTTCACTGATTAAATACCGATAACAAGGATACCTTCCCGGATATGGTGCTTGATGGTTCGATCGGTTACAAACTGTAATTTACCAACTCTCAGCTTCAGTTTTTTTTCCCCTGGTAAATTATTACTTGCCACCGGGTGCTCCGATTACTATAAGTAATGTAATCGTTTACATTATTTATTGCATTACCCCATGTATAAATTAACCAGGACAGACAGCAGTTTTGAATTTAGCGGGAGTCCGGATCACGGCAAAAGCCCCGATGCGGCAAAAGCCGCACATTTTACCGGTGATTACAACGGCGAAACCGCGCGGCTCGGGGTAGCAACAGGGATCCTGAACGGGGTGCCACCGCTCCGGTTTTCCAGCCACATCGATACCATGAACAGTTGCTACGGTATGCGTGACACCCTGCAGTTTGCAAAAGGCTTATATGGCAAACGCCAATCTGATTACATCCACGAAATCGCCGACCGGGGGCTGTGCAGCCCGGGCAAGGACGCAGACAGATGGGAAAAAAATGCGGATTCCGTGGCGCATGCGGTGGTGCAGGGAAAATCAGCAGAGGGGTTGCTGGACAAGTCAACCGGCAACCCCGCACCAGACGGAGATGCCGTGCAATTCACTAAATCAAAAGACCAGGCGAGAATACATACTCTGCTGAAAGATAAAAATTTTCTGATTGCCTCCAATCGCGGGCCGGGCGTGAAAAAAGGCAAACTCAGCCTGACTGCGGGAGGGCTGGCTACTGCCATGCAGGGGGCACTTAACAGCGGAGGCAGCTGGATCAGTAATTCCGGCAAAAATCCGCCTGTACATGACCTGGCAGGCCGGATGGCGCAATACAGCCATGCCGTGGATCAGTTCAGTCCGTATACAGAGCATTATGAAAGCCTGATTAACTCCCTCGGTCTGCATTCCTCAAGATTATATCGCCCGGGTGTGAATAAAAGTTTCCTTGCAGGCGACGTCGAAAACACAGAGCCTTTTGACGTTTCACATTTCAGCATGGATAAAGCCGTATTCGCTATATTTTACGAAGAGGTGGTGAACGGCTGGCTGTGGCCGGTATTCCATGATCTGTCGGAATTTATTACCCCGGCTACGCAGGACTGGGAAATATACCGGGAAACCAACCAGGCTTTTGCTGATGCGCTGTCTGCAAGTTTTTCAAGTGATAAAGACAACATTGCCTGGATACAGGATTACCAGTTATTACTGGCGCCGGGTATGTTAAGGGAGCAGTTGCAAAAGGATACTGACAGGATCGGATTTTTTCTTCATATTCCTTTTACAAATCCGGATACATTTATAGAACAGTTGGGTGAGGCAAAAGTAGTAGAAATACTGCACTCCCTGCTTCAAGCCGACGTGGTGGGTATGCAGATGTATGATGATGCCGAGCATTTTATTGAACTGATTGAAAGACTGGCAAAACCTCTTGGCATAGATGCAGCAGGTAGCGAAAAGATCGGACGGGGCCATTATTCAGTTCCCGTGGGCAGCAGGGTTGTCACGGTCAGGGATTTTCCAATCAGCATAGACTTCGAGGCACAACATGAAACGGGCGCCTCAAGAAGTTTACAGCAGGCGCGGGATGTAGTTAAACGGAAATTTGACGAGCAGGTACAAAGTTACCCGAAGGAGAAAGGCGGCGTGGAACGGCGCTACGATATTGACGATATCGATGCCACGAAGGCAGCCATTGATGATCCAAAATCAATATGGATAGGCGGCATCGAACGGGCTGATTACACCAAAGGCCTGCACAACAGGGTTGACGCCATTGACCTGTATTTCAGGGAACATGTGGAAGAGTTACTGGAATCCGGTTATAAGCCTGTTTTTGTTCTTACCCTGGCCCCAAGCAGGGAAAACGTTCCTTCATACAAAAAATATGTAGATACGCTGTATGGAAAAATCAATCATGTCAATCAAAGCTACCAACGTAAACTGGGTTATGCGCCCGTCGTTTTGACCGGACCCGTTTTTGATCCTGAAAAATCTGATTTGTTCGCGGCGTATGACGTATTTGCCATCACGGCACTGGCCGACGGCATGAACCTGACGCCGCTTGAAGTGATATCGACCAAACACCTGGATGATGAGCATGACCACCGTCCAGCCGTGTTCCTGTTGAGCGAGGGTGCAGGAATAGGAAGGCGCCAGGGATTCGCCAAATATGGGTATACGCTGGACAGGACGATGGAACCGGAAATGATGAGAGGACAACTGAAACGCGCAATCGACGAGGTGATAGCAACCAGAGAGAGCCCTGAAAAACTGGAAGAACTGGTTGCCAGAAACAAGTCGATGCAGGCCTTTGTGCGTGAGCATGAGGTTAATAAATGGACAGCGGATTTCCTGGAACAACTGTTGAAGCCGCAGCCCGAAAAAGCCAGGCCTGAATTTGAAGACCCCGGCTTTGATACGAGCGATGAATTTCCTTCATCCGGCTCAGCCAAGAGTGATGCCGGCAAATCTGTTGTTGGCCACAGAGCAACGCACCCCTATTCATTCAATAGAAGCAATGAAACTTCAACGGCCGCGCTCGGAGCCCGCTTGTTGATGCCACACTACCTGAACCTGCGGTCCAGGGCGAACCCTCAGGGGAGGCAGGGATACCGGCAAATCCGGATGCCTACTGCCAGGCGAGACATATTCTCTATATGGTTGAGAGCCTATGGCAGGCTCCGTAGACTTGGAAGCTTCCCCAAGTTGTAAACCGGTTTGTTGTTGGTGGTTTGGATATTCGGAACGATTCATACGGAGAGCGGCGGGATCATTCCCAGAGAAAAATCCGCGAGTGAATCGAATACCATATCCGCCTGGCAAAGTCGCTTGCGGCAACCAATTCCTATAGCCATCATTTTTGCCGCCCGTATTGCCTGGATACCGGCTTCCGCATCTTCGAAAGCGACACAGGATCGCGGTTCCGCATTTAACCCCATAGCTGCAGAGAGGAAGATTTCCGGGTGCGGTTTGGGGTTCGTAATATATTTTGTATCCACGATGTAATCCAGTAGTGATGCTATTCCGAGATTTTTGATTACGGTCGGCGCATTTTCACTGGCCGAGGCAAGCGCGGTTTTGATGTCCCGGGTACGACAAGCGTCAAGCACGGCAACCGCTCCCGGCAGCAGATCCTCCGGTGTAAGTGAACTTATTATATCCCGGTAATAATTGTTTTTTCTGACTGCGAGGGAAGCTTTTTCCGCGGGAGAAAACTCCTGCCCGCACCGCTCAAGCAAAATTTCCAGGGAAGCCATCCTGGATACGCCTTTGAGACGTTCATTCAATTGCCTGTCGAAATATACCCCCTCCTCTTTAGCCAGGCGCAACCAGGAGAGATAGTGGGCCTGCGTCGTGTCTGCGAGTACACCGTCGAGGTCAAATATGGCAGCGGCGATATGCATGGAATAACGCGTCAGTCACCTGGATTATGATGTATGCCTGATATCGAACGAAAGCCGATCTTTCAGACCGCAGGCTGTATCCCCGTGATAAATATCAATTTCCTTGCCTTCCAGCAAATGATATTCCACCTTGTCACCGGCAACATCGATACGGATTAACCGTCCGCGAAAGTTGACACAAAATGAATAAGCGCCCGGAGAATCCGAATACCTCGGGTTGAATCTAAGTACCCCGCCATGGCTGCGCATACCGCCAAACCCGAATACCAGACTGTTCCAGGAGTTGGCAAGGGCAGCCATATGTAAGCCCTGACTGGAGTTGTCGCACAAATCGTCAATATCAATAAATGAGGTCTTGCTGAGGTATTCATACGCCTTTTCAAGTTCGTTGCACTCCGCTGATACGATTGCAAAGGTACCGGGTGAGAGTGTGGAATCCTGGGTGGTAATCCTTTCGTAGTATTTCAACGTGGCGGCTTTGCTCTCATAGGGAAATTCACTGCCCTTGAGAAACATGGCCAGGACCGCATCCGCCTGCTTGCAGACCTGATGGCGGTATATCGTCAATGGGTGGTAGTGCAAAAGCAAGGGGTAATTGTCTGCAGGCGTCGCACCGAAATCCCACATTTCTTTTTCGAGAAAATGCTCATCCTGCAGGTAGATCTTCTCTTCAGTACTGAAAGGCAGGAAGAAATTTGCCGCAATTTTCTCCCACAACAACATCTCCTCATCGGTAATATTCATAGTCTGAAGGAGTGAGTGATAACAATCACGGCTTTGACGCCTTATTGTCTGAATGGCAGCAAGCGTGTATTCAAGATGCCCCTTTGCCATAACGTTTGTGTAGAGATTGTTATCTACGATGGCGGAGTATTCATCGGGACCGGTGACACGGTTCAGGCAAAAGGCGCCGCCCTTGCGATGATTGAAAAACCCTGCCTGCGGCCAGATTCTTGCAGTCTCGACCAACATCTCAATTCCCGGCCCGCTGAGAAACTCAAGATCGTCCGTCGCCTCAACATACTGCTGGATCGCGTACGCGATATCTGCGTTGATATGATACTGGGCTGTGCCGGCAGGAAAAAATGATGAGCATTCCGTACCACTGATAGTCCGCCATGGATACAGCGCGGCATTCGAATGCCCCATCGTGGCGGCAATTTCACGCGCATAGTCGAGCATAGAATGCCGGTATTCGAGCATCCCCCTTGCAACGTCCGGTAAAGTAAATACGAAAAACGGTAATACGAATATTTCTGCATCCCAGAAAACGTGCCCTTCGTATCCTTCGCCCGTCTGCCCTTTCGCACTGATTGAACTGGCCGCGTCCCTGCCGGCAGCCATGAACAACTGCGTGGAATTGAAATTGATTGCGCCTTCCATGTCCCGGTCTTCAGGCAATCTCACAAAGGCTTTTGCAGAAAATCGTACCATCTCCCCGGCCTGCTCCTGTGCAAGCGCATGGTAACCGGCAGTCTGGGCTCCTGCCAATTCACGGCGGCAAATTTCAAGCATGTCGATGTTGTTGTTTCCGCGATCAGTCTCGTAACAAGTCAAGCGGAACAGGTCCGCGGGTTTGCCGGGGGAAATATCGAATGTCAGTGTTTGCCGGAAACCATCGGTATAGTCGGGCGTTGAACGATAAACAGTGTTCGGGTCCCCCGCTATTATTCTATCCATCGTAGCAACGCCAATTCCCGCGATGTTGCTTCGGTAAAGAA
Organism: Gammaproteobacteria bacterium; assembly: GCA_965208655.1. Lineage (GTDB taxonomy): Bacteria > Pseudomonadota > Gammaproteobacteria > Eutrophobiales > Eutrophobiaceae > JAAXHV01. The sequence continues at coordinate 906,965 of CBDBPJ010000001.1, read as the reverse complement.
ACGTCCAGGTGTTGTCCTTGTAGAACTCCGCTTCCATTTTCCAGGGATTAGCGGAAATCACCGGACCTATTCGTGGATCGGGCATACCATCGGCAACGACATTTTCCTGCAGAGGAACATTCTCAAAAGGATGTTTAACCGTTGCGTGAAGCGTGATTGAACCGCTGAAACCATCCGCGCGGGCTTGAATCCTGTTCGCGGTGATCGTTCGCCGTGACAAACTGACCAGGCGCTCAAGTCCGAGTATCAGTTTCTCACCCGTATCCTTTACGAAAACAATATCTCTGAACAGTATGCCCTTTCCATAGTCCAGTTCGCGGTTGTCTTTGATTTTGTACCAGCCGGCGGCATATATATCCCGTCCTTCAATTTCCAGATTCAACCCCGTGCAATCAAGAACCGGAACCCGGACATCACTCACTTTTGGAAACCCATAAGCTTCTTCATGGTAGCTGACCGGGCGGCGCTCGTAGACACCGTTGAGGAAAACGCTGGACCCGGCATTGCTGACTTCGCCCGAACCGATCGGCTCCATCATTCCGCGGATCCCAATGAAACCGTTACCGACACTGAATAATGATGCCTCCTGTGGCAGATTCTCAGGTGCGGAATTACTCCTGCGAAGCCTGTAATCGCTTGTCTGAAAAGCGCGTTCAATCGATATCGGCATGCTATGTTATTTTTGAATACTTAATGGCATAAATATTATACCTGTCTCACAAAATAATTTGTAATGCTTTACATGCAGTATATGATCTCCCGGGATGATACCCCAACAACGTATGCGTAAATATCATATAAATCAGTCGATCAATCCGGCTGGCGGTGTTACGGACCGGCTCTCTGCCAGGTCACTTGACGGTCGGGGTCTATGATAATGGTTATCAGGAGTGCGAAATTGTCATGCATCTTTTAGTAGAACTTGGCGGCACGAATGTGAGATTTGCTCTCTGCCGCTCTCTCCTGGAACCGGTTCCGGAGTGCGTCTGTGTCATTCCATCCAGTCGTTTCAATTCGGTGAATGATGCTATCGAATGGTACCTGTCAAAAACATCGTCACGTCCTGTTGAAAATGTATGCCTGGCAATCGCCGGGCCTGCCAGTGGACCGGAGTACCGGTTGACAAACAATACCTGGTCATTTGAAAAGGATTCCATAGCGCGGATTACAGGGACAAAAGATATCGAGGTGGTAAATGATTTTGCCGCATTCGCGGCTTATCTGCCATATATTCCCGGGGATGAACTGGTCAGTGTTCGTGCCGGTTATCAGGATCATACCGGCACCAGGTTGGCTCTCGGTCCGGGGACAGGTATGGGTATGGCTGTGCTGGTGCGAGTCGGTAGAAGTTGGCATGTAGTGGCCAGTGAGGGCGGAAACACAGGCTTCTCCCCTGCTACGCCGCTGGAAATTGATATTATGAAGATCCTGCACAGGCGCACTGGCCGTGTCGTAATCGAGGATCTGCTTTCCGGAAGTGGACTGGTATTACTATACGATACACTCTGCACTATCCACGATTTCATGCCTCAACAAGTTACCGCAGCCCGGATTACCGAGCTTGCCCTGGAGAAAACCGATCCGGTTTGCATTGAAACTGTCGATACATTTTGTGGGATTTTAGGTGAGTACGCCGGTGACATGGCGCTGACGGTAAGCGCTTCAGGTGGCGTTTATCTGGGAGGGGGTATCCTGCCGCGAATCGTACCGATACTGGTTACCAGTACATTCAGCAAACGTTTTACTTCGAAACGGAAATTATACGGTTTTATGAATGACATTCCTGTATGGCTTGTTACAGCCGATTACCCGGCTTTAACCGGCGCTTGTCACATCCTGCGTGAACAACGACTGAATATATAGTTGCAGGCTGCAGCGCTTCTTCCGTACTGGACCTGCGAGATTATCCAACGAACAGGTCCAGTACTGTCTTCCATCCTGATTTAGAAATCAATGCCCACAGACACACCCCACATTCGTGGTTCACCGTACAGTGATATGACCCTGCCGAGACTCGCGTAACGGGGGCTGTTGGACACAATATAATCTTTGTCGGTAACATTGTTGACGAAGACTGCGCCATTGATTCTGCTCGCAAGGATGCGGTCCCATTGCAGGCGCATGTTCAGCAGACCGTATGATCCCAGCATGGCGCCCGGACTGTGCATATCCACGAAGCCGGCGAATGCATCATCCTGCCAGGAATACATGGTAAGAAAACTCATTTCGCCATAATTGCCCGGCAGTTGCTGACTTAGTGTGAGGCTGAGATTAACCATGTGTTCCGGTGTATTCAGAAACGCCAGTCCGCTCAGATCAGCCCCCGCCGGCGTAATATATTCATCGTACTCCGCATCGGTATACGCATAACCGTAGGAAATCATAATGTATTCTACGGGGCGTATAGCGCCTTCCACTTCAATGCCCTTGATGGTAGCTTCAGCCGCGTTTTGTGTTGCGGTAGTTGCAGCGACCCCGATTATGACGTCGTTCAGCACCTGTACATCATTATAGTTGCTCTGGTAGAGAGCTATATTGGTATGTCCGGCGATTCCACCCAGCAACCACTCGGATTTCACACCCAGCTCGAACGCGTCCACCTTTTCCGGCCCGAAGCCGAATTCAGGACGATCGGTACCGTAAAATATAGCGATACCCGGGTTATACCCGCCGCTCTTGTAACCGCGCCGGTAACTGTAGTAGAGCAGGATCTCGTCAGTTACCTGGTAGTCCAGTCCGGCATTCCAGGACTGGCCGTCACCTTCCGAACCATTGACGACCAGGCAATTCGGATAGGTCTCACCCAGCAGGAACGGACAGAAATGTGTCGAATCCGGTACCGGCAACTGCTCCACCGTATAAACACCGGGATAGCCGAGTATATCGAAGCCGAGGGAATATTCGTCTTCCGTGTGGCGAAACCCACCAGACAGGTTGACACCGTCCAGGCTTTCGGAAACGACACCAAGGTTAACGGTCACGTGGCTGAAGCCCGCATAACTCTCGTTGTCAACGGGCGCATCAAGCTGATGGGTGGTGAAGCCGCCGCTCAGGATTTGTGAATAGGTTTGCGGCCTCTCCGACTTGGTACGTTCGTAATAACCGCCTAGGAGCAAGTTCACCATACCGTCAAGACCGGTTACGGACAGTTGTAATTCTTCCGTAATCGTGGAATCGTCGGGACTGAATGTTCCCGGTGTCGTTCTTCCCTGGGAATCGGTCAGCGGAAGCGTTGTGCCGTCCAGATCATATGCCCGGTCCCCTTTTTGCCTCGTATAGCTGAATATATTGGTAAGCGACAGATTTTCGGTGACATTAAGCTCGGTTCGATTAAGCACACCGTGTGTCCTGTTCAAATCCCTTGACCTGGAACCCAATGCAACTTCCCGGATGCCCCGTTCATGCTGTTCCTTGTACAGAGGCGTCTGGAACGGTGCAAACGGACCTGCAGGATTATTGTGCGTAAGCACGGTGCCGGGACCATTTTCATCGTACTCGCTGGCCCATACGATCAGGTAGTTTTCGAACTGTTCAAACGGCCTGAACAGGATGCTGAGTCTCGCTGAGTAGTTATCACGGTCATCGTAATCGATGTCCCTGTACACATCTTTCGTGAAACCGTTACGATTTTGTTTCTGTGCCGCGACACGAACCAGGAGCTTGTCTTTAATCAGTGGGACATTCACCGCGGCTTCCCCGTCAAGACGGCCGTAGCTGCCCGCCGTAGCGCGTGCATAGCCACCAAACTCGTTGGACGGTCTTACCGGTTCGTACAGGATTGCGCCCCCGGTCGTATTGCGCCCGAACAGGGTGCCTTGCGGACCCTTCAGGACCTGTACATTTTCCAGATCGAGATAGAGACCCGGGCCGCCTGAACGGCTGGGCGCCTCGGCGAAATAACTGACAACGGAAGGGCCGGCGCCCGCACCCAGAAACTCCCCGGTTTGACGCATACCGCGTATGGTGAGTGCTTCCTCGTTGCGACCCAGACTGCCGATGGCGCTCAATGATGGAACATGACGCTGCAAATCGATTGCGCTTCTGATATCAGATCTGCGGATTGCGGCCCCAGACAGGGCAGTAATGGCAACAGGGACATTCTGCAAACCTTCCTGCCGGCGTCTGGCCCTTACCGTAATTTCCTCAAGCCAGCCGGAAGCGGCCGCTTCGGTTACTTCGTTATCCTGTGCCTGCACTTCTGTTTGCGGATACAAAACAGCAACTGCAACCAGCATAAAAAATGAGAACAGTCCCTTCTTCAGGAAGACACCCTGATTATCTCGCAAAAATTTGAATTGACTCATTGGCATACCCCTCACGCAACAATTGTTCTTATAAATAAATATGTAATGCATTACATTATAAGTTGTAGCGTAGCCCATATAAATTCTTTTTGCAACAATTAATACAACCTTGATTGCAGGTGCAAAATTGAGTGCTTTTTTGTAACCGGTACTGCGACCTTGTGGCAGATGGGGTTATTTCATTTACTCTGCTCCACTACCGCCGCCTGTTACCGGGGCGACCCTGGTCGGGCCGCTGGCCATCTGATCCAGCAAAGACTCCGCCGACTCGCCCTTGACAACCGCCTCCGCCACCGCATCCGCGTGACGTTCATACCGGTCTCCCTCCTTCCCTATCCCTCCCTCCAGCTTCATCCGCCCGCCCAGCGCCGCCTGCTGCACCCCGTGCGCCGCCTCATGCGCCTGACTGTACAGGTCCGGCGCTCCACCGAACGCCATCTGGCCGCGCATCGCATAACTCCCCGCATCCAGCGCATCCAGTGACGACCGCGCCGCACTCCCCTTATGCTCCCGCATACCGCGTACATCGTGATGTCCGAACGCCTCCTGAATCGTTGCCAGGTGCGTCAACGGGCTGCCCGCGCCTCGCATCCCCTGCGCTGCGATGCTGTGTGCATCGGCAGATGGACGTTGTTGATGCGCGGCTTCGACGAACTGCATGAAGCTGCGATTACCCAGCGCACTCTGCCCGGCATTGATTGCATCCATCAACCCGGCAGGCGACCCGTTGCCCAGTATCCCCTGCGCCACCTGGTCCAGGGCGACCGGAACTGCACCCGCCTGGCCAATACCGGATTGACTCCCGATTTGCCGGCCCGCCTCAGGAGCGGAGTGCCCGGTTAACTCTTCGGTGTGGTCAAATGCTTGTGTCAGTCTTCCCATAGTCGGCAGGATCCGCAGCCCGGTTCAGGATGACAGTATCACCAGTAATACCGGAGCAAAGCCAAGCAGCGCGCACAGGACCACCTTGTTTTGCGCTATCTTGCAAAGTAACTTGCTTTTCGGCTCAGTATCTTTTCCACAAAGTGATTGAAATACGGACTTTAACTTTTTAAATATTTTCATTTCCACCTCCTGTAAGGCAGGTTCTGTCTTGAGTTCATCCGGGACCGGAGTCATCGCTTTGACCCGCGCTGAAATTCACTTGCCGGACCTGCCCGCTTTCGATCGGATCGCGCACGTCCGCAGCAATGGTGACGGAGTAATTAAAGCGCGGTTTGGGCCCGTGTCCCATGCTGCGCCAGAATTCACCCAGGCTCTGTAAATACCCGTCCTGGATGGTAAACGCCCGGGGTTGGGGATCGCCTCCGGCCAGGTCACCCTGAAGGATCTGGACGGGTGGCCCTGCCGGGTCGGTTTTATCGGGTAACGTATCGGGCAGGTCATTGTAGCGGCGCAACGCCTTGATGATCACCGACAATACCGTGTGTTCATCGTGCGCCGCTGCCGTCGCGCTGTCACTCCAGGCAGTGACCAGGTAAGAGCATTCGATCAACAACGGCTGACGCCTGACTTCGTAGCCTGCAGGCGGTACCGGCGAATACCGGAACCATTCGTTATGGCGCAGGTTCAGGTCTTCCCGTACATCATATAAAAATATGTTGACCGCCGGCTTGGTAACGCTGGCGGGTGGAAAGTTCTGATCCGGCTGGGCAAAGCTGATACTGAGATCAGGTATGATTTCCTGTCCCGGCGTAAGAAGTTCATATTCCAGCAGGGCTTTGATGGAGTTACTCAGGTCTTCGATCATGTCAGGTATGTTTATCTGAAAAGGTCACTGAAAATACGGGGCAGGCGGCTATCTTCACGTTGCGCCTCCCCGGGGGACGTTCCGGCCTCCGGGCTGCGTCCGTCAAGCTCCGCCAGAGACCGGTTGTAGTTCTCGATGCAATCGACGAAATACTTCGCAATTGCCCTGGTTTGTTTCATGTGCAGGATGGTTGCATCCCACATATCGGACAGCTCCTTGTAATCCTCATGGCTGAGGAACCAGCCGTCTGCCCGGCTTTGAGGTTCAATATCACCCAATTCCAGCAGGCTGGGCCGGGGATAAGGCCGGCAATCAATTTCCGGGATCTCAATGTCCTGTACATGCACGGAAACATCTGTTGTCCTGGCGCCGAATCCGCCGCATGCCGCCAGCAGAGGCAGGATGCTAATCAGGGTTACCAGGCTTCTCATATACCGTATCCCAGTCGGACAGTTTTTCCAGCAGTTCTTTTTTCCTGCCGGTGGCGCGTGCCGCACGTACGCTGAGATCGGCATTGCCGGCTGGCGTGGCGGCGCGCTGCCGGATATCTTCAACCCGCCAGCTATTCTGCGCATGTAACAATTCCGTGTGTGCGTCAAGCAAGGACTGGTGAGTCGACTCCATCAGTTTGTCTTTCTCCCGCTGGAACGTACCGGTCACTTCTGCCAATTGCTTCAGATAATCGTTGTGCGCCTGAATCCCGGCCACTTCAATCTGTTTGGCCATCAACGTCTCCCTGGTGCCGAGATACTCGTTTATATGGTTGTTCAGGAGCCTGCCTGATGTATTGATGCCCGCGTACACCGCAACGCATAGCACAATCAATCCTCCTGCCTTCAGTGCCAGACCGTACAGCATGACGCTAAACTACCACCTGGGGGAAAAGGTGTTGCCGGGCTTCACGGGATTAGCGCCGGTCACCGGTTTCTCACCGGTGGCGGCCGGCCTGCCGCTGAGGCGTTCATATCCCCACGGCCACCATTTATGAAACGCCCCCATGATGGCGGTAAACGCGATGGGATAACCGATGCCCATAATGACTGCGATCAACACCGCGCCCTCAATATCGCGATAGCCTTTCCACCACATCAGCAGCGACAGCGCGAACGTCACTGTTCCGGAGACGGCAGCCAGCGCCAGGTTGCTGGGCTCACGCCTGGAATGCGTCCTGAAGCGGCGCGCGGCCGCATAACCTATCAACGGCGCAACCGCGATAGCGGCAATACCCCACCAATGCGGAGCCAGGTAATCAAAAACCTGTATCCACCACGTTGTGCTGCTCTGTGTCATGTGTCTTTCTGCTACGGCAAATAGTTCAGGCGCGATATTTCTGTCTCGGTAACTGGAAGTGCGGTCCGTCGGGAAAGCGCTTCCAGTCACCCCCCCATTCAAGCGCCGTTTCCAGTTGAACAGCGGCTTTTTTCATGGCCCCGGCAAGCCTGTGATACAAGGGCCAATCCCAACGTACCTCACCATCAACCAGTGCTCCCAGGTCTACGGCATGTCCGGACTGGTGCCTGCTTTTTCTTGTCACACCATTCAGTAATGTCGCTTTTTTCTCAAACAGTCGTTGCTGCCGTTCCGTGCTGCGCAGACCTTCCAGTACGGTGAAATCGACTTCCGTGATCAGGATGGCCCGTTCAACGACCTGCACCAGGTCCTCGTGGACGCCCTGCAGACGTTGCCGCGAGCGCGTGCCCAAAATAAAGTTCATGTTCTTGACTCACTGGTTGGTGCGGAACTGTCAATCCGGCGTGTCCCGCCCGGACCTGAAGGAATATCAATCCTCAGGCAGGCTCAGATTTACGCTCTCGATCGGCTTGCTCCGGATGGGTGAGAATACGTCCATGGGGAAGGTCACCTGGTAGTTACACTGCGGTTTGGGTTTACCCCCCATGGCCGACCAGAATTCACTCGGATTCTGCAGGTGCCCGGTCTGGATTGTGAATGCCCGGGGCAGAGGATCCGACCCCGACAATTCTCCCTGGAGTATCTGTACCGGTTGACCGTCCGGGTCATTCTTGTCCGGCAAGGTGTCCGGTATCGACAGATGCCGGTACAGTGCGCGCACGACGTCGGAAATAATTACCTGTTCATCATGGGCTGCCGTCTCGGTCGAGGCGCTCCAGGCCGTGATCAGATAAGTGCATTCCACGTACACCGGTTCCCGGGTCAGCAATGTTGTGCCGCCGGGACCGCCTGAGCGGATATAGCGTTCGTTATGGCGCAGTTCCAGGTCCTCCCTGATATCATAAAGAAACAGGTCGACTGCCGGCGCCGTGACGACACCGGACGGAAAATCATCATCCGGGCTTTCGAAGCTGATACTGAGATTCGGATGAATACCCGCCAACTCATACTCGAGCAGGGCCTTTATCGAAGCATCGAGATCTTCAATCATGTGATTTGTTCTTGAATGTTGGTTTGATCAGGACACGCCGGCGGTGCAGGCGCAAGTGTCTAAGTTATCGACTGCCCGGATAAATCAGGCAGCTTCAGGTTGAAACCAGTTTGATCTGTCCGGTATCGGTAAAGATGACCTGAACGGGGAATTGCGACACAGTGTCCTCACTCCCGCTGACAGGATCTATTGCTTTCGTGGTTACATTTACTGTCATGACAAGCTGCGAGCTTTGCAATAACACCACCTGGCTCATGGCCGACGCAGCGGTCGCCAGGCCGCTGATCAGTACCGTACTGCCCTGTACCTGCCCGCCCACGTAAGGAGGATTGGCATAAGCAGCCGTGTAGGATGCAGCCCAGGCCTGAATGTCCGCAGGAACAAGCGCCGGTCGGCCGTCGACAGCCAGCACATTTTGGAACTGTGCCGGAATGATGCCGGTTGGCGGCATCAATTGCTGAGGCCCCAGAGGCTGCAGTTGCACCTGCGCGCCGTTGACACATACATAACTCATTTAAAACTTCCCTATGCTTACTTGTTGAGCGTTGATTGTTTAAGTATTTGTCCCATCTTTTGATATTCCCGGCGGGTAGCATGCAGTAGATGTTCCATCGTTACTTCCGGCTCCTCCTGTCTGTGCCTTGCCTCCTCTGCTGCCAGGAACGCTGCCGTAAGTGCAATGTTCCGGATATAACCCCCGGAAATATGCAGCCGGTCCGCCAGGAATTCCATATCCAGATCAGCCGCCCGGGGCAGTTCCTGCGGCCAGATCTTGTTCCAGATTTTCAATCGCGCCTCCCTGTCCGGCAACGGGAAATCAACACAGAAATGCAGGCGCCGGGTAAATGCGTCGTCCATGTTGCGGCGAAAGTTGGTGGCAAGGATTACTATCCCGGCGTACTGTTCCATCCTTTGCAGCAGGTAACCCACCTCGATATTGGCATGACGGTCATGGGCATCTTTTACTTCGCTGCGTTTGCCGAACAATGCCTCCGCTTCGTCAAAGAACAATATGGCATTGCTCGTTTCGCCCTCATGGAATACTTCACTGAGATTTTTTTCCGTCTCGCCTATGTACTTGCTCACCACCGACGACAGGTCAATCTTGTACAATGACATGGCAAACTCGTTCGCAAGCACGTCTGCCGCCATCGTCTTGCCCGTCCCCGGCGGTCCCGAAAAAAGCAGGTGCAGACCCTTGCCCATGGCCAGCTTGTTATCGAATCCCCACTGTTCGTACACCAGGGCGCGATGGTTGACCCTTGCCCTGATTTCCTCCAGCATCGACCTGGGTCCCGGTGCAAGCACCAAATCGTCCCACCTGTAACAGGTGCTGATATTCTGTGCGAGCCGTTCCAGTCCCCGGTTACTTTGCAGGCGGCATGCCCGGCCCAGGTCCTCATTGTTAATTACCGTGTTCAGCGGATTACGCCAGCGACTGATACTCGTCGCCGTGGCCAGTGCATCGTGTATCTGGCCGGGGCTGAACCTGAAGCGGTCGGAAAATGCCGCCAAATCGACATCATCGGCGAGGCGCGGATATCCCTTTCGCATTAACCTCCAGAACTGCTCTCTTTCCTGCGTGTCGGCAGCTGGTACGGGAATACGAAAAAATGAATACCTGCCTGACTGGTCCTTGGGTTCCCATACCTGCTTCCCGGCGAAAAAGACCAGTCCGTTGCGCTTGACCAGGATACTGATAAAAGCATGTAACAACGCATCATGCCGGGTCGCAGGTGGTTCCCGTGTGTTGTTTTTTCCCTCCGGCTGTCCAGGCAGAAAATCATCAAAATTATCAACATAAAGTGCGGCTTCCTGTAGTTCCGCCTCTCTTACCAGTCCGGTGAGTTTACGCCTGAACTCAGACGGCTTAAGCTGGATGATTGATGCCAGATCGATGCTGAGCAGTTTAAGCCCGAAAACCTGGCACAATCCCTCGGCAATGGACCGCTTTCCTGTTCCATACCCGCCTTGCAGGTACAATATTGCGCATTTCCGTTCAAGATCCATGTTGCGCACCAGCGCGAGCAGGCTGTTTTTGAATTCTTCCCTGATCAGTAAATCGTCCAGGCACAGCGTAGGCTCCTGGCAAGCGGCACAGTCGTCCAAATCATGGGGCATACTATCCGAACCGAGCAGGTAATCCCTTATGCGTCCATCCGTTTTGACCACCCGGTTCAGTAACGGCTGGCCAGGCCGGTGAGTTTCATCCTCCAGGTAAATCAGGTTTGCCCGGACCAGGGAAGCAGTATCTGCAAACAGGCTGTACCTGTCTATCTTGCCGTGATCGGTGTTGAACGGCCCCTGCAACAGCTTGAGGACCAGGTCCACGTTCGGCCTTATCTGATTTTTGTCATCCTGCAGGTATGCAAAAAAGCGCTGGTACCGGTTACTGACTTCCGGAGCCAGGCTGATCAGCAGGATATCGACCTCATCAGCCGAGAGATGGAACAGTTCCCTGAGTCTTTGCAGGCGCAGGGAAACATTTCTATCGAAACTCCCCGTCTTCCTGACGATAATTTCCCTTTCCTGCTGTTCCATCATCTGGTCAAGCCGGAAATTCAGGTCGGGTTGTTTTACCGGTTCTTTTCTTATTGCCGCAATGGCCTCCTGTATCAAAGTATCAATCTCATATTCCGATATACCGTACATCTTCATCTGGTTGGCTTCCGAACTGACCTGCCGGCGGCTGATTTCCACCTCAGCCATGATCATCAGGTCTATGCGTTTTAACTCAGACAGCAAGTGCTCTATCGACGTTTCATAATAGTTCTTGCTCACAACCGTTTCCGGGTATTCCTGTCCGACTGCCAAATCCGCGACCCCGTCTCCAGGTTTCAGAGAATAAAGGAAACTGTTATGAATTCCGCCGGACGGAATACCGCCAGACCAACCTTGATATTCAGACTGGTTTGAGATGCTTCTGCGTCCGGACCGATCCGGACGAAGTAAGCATCAGATGCCTTTGTCCCTGACAGGGCGCCGTCCCTCCACAGATTATCGAGGTAGGATGCAACGGCTGTCTTCAGCCTGTTCCAGGATCGGGCCATATTTGCGTCACCGGTCGCCGCCGCTGCGATTTGCTTCAAATTCCGTTCGATTTTGAGGAATAAACGCCTGGTAGTGATGTAGCGCCACTCATCACTGTTGCCGTCCAATGTCCGGGCTCCCCATACCACAGTCCCCTTGTCTCTGAATGTGCGAATTGCATTGATCGATTTACCGGTCCCGGTATCCACGTTCATGGGCGCCTGGTCGAGACTGCTGTATTTTATAACAGGCCCTGCCACTGCCTGCAGGTGGATATCGCAAACAGCTCTCCATACACCGCGCTGGTGGTCCGCTTTCGCATGGACGCCGGCGACAGCTGCACTGGGCGGCAAGGTAACCGTATAATTGCCCAGCAACCTTCTGACACCCTGAATATGGGCATCGACAGTCATATCAGCCAGGGTAACCGGGGCAGCGCCGTCAATGACAATGCTGACGGAAGCGTCCGTGTAACGGTAACGAAGTACTGACTGCAGGTAGGGAGAATAAGCTGCGCCATAATTCAGGAAGCTGTTCCCCAGGCCGCTGCGGAAATTGGATATGGTATCCGAATGGTGCAAGTCTATGAGCGCGAACCGATCCCCCACGCTATGGCATTGGGACAACATCGCCTGACAATAACGATAATACTGGTCAACGGGCAACTGAACTGCATCGGACGGCAACAGCAAATCGACTTCTTCTTCTGTCAGTAATTCCATCCCGGCCAGGAGTTGGTCGATATTGATCGCATCGGCATGTGACCCGACCGATACCACCCGGCATGCAGCGCCGCCGTTGGCAAAATACAGCTGGATACTGTGATACATGTAATAAACAAGCCTGGGTGGGGAAGACAAGGCATAGCTTGCAGCCTCCCCTGCAGGGGTATTGACGACGACGTCATACGGGGTTGCTTCCGCCTGCCCGAACAGCTTCTCGTATTCCCTGAGCGAGCGGACCAGGACAGGCTTCATGAGCGGACCTGTTGCCGTGTATCCAACAAATGCAGCAACAGTATCAGAACCGGACAACTCCGGCGCGCGCAAACCTGTTTGTTCCACGATATATGTGTCAGGTGCGTTTAAGTGCATGGTTATTCCTCTGGTTAAAGTAGTACGAATATCATCCCCAGTGAACCAGGATCGCGTAGTCCATCCATGGCAGTTTCACGACCCCTATCGGCCAGGGCAGTTTTTGTACCAGGATATCCTGTACCTGGTTTTCCACCTGTAACTGCCAGTTCCCCGAGCAGGGCCGGAGGATCCCCTCCCGTTGCAGGAAGTCCGACCTGATGCGGTCGGCGGACATGTTGGCTAACACGTTCCAGTGAAGCTTCAGCGCCCGGAACAGCGCATCACATTCGTCCAGTTCCCTATCCGTCGGTGTAAATTCAGCAGGAACCGGACGCTGCAACTCCAGGCCGCACAGCAGCTTGTTCAGTGATAACAACGATTCCGGTATTTCCGCATCCGGCGCGACCAGGTACTGCAACAGAAACACCGCCCGCTCAGCCGCAAGATCGTCGATAAAGCCGTCGCCGACCGCCAGTCCCAGGTTGATGAAAAATCTCGCTAGATACGGCCAGAGAATGACCAGGCCGGCGTTATGGACATAATCCTCGTCCGTGTCAGTGAACGGGTCCCGTGTCGAAGTACGCTGAATTGGCGCTGCTTCCCGGATCTCCGGCGTTTTTTTCCGGGCACGATCCCCCGGAACATTTCCCGTACCATTATCTACGGTCGTCCCGGTAAAGCCGGTAATCAATTTATGAATCAGGTCCGGCAAAGGAGTACTGAACCCGTGAGGTATTTGCCCTGACGGCCTGGCGGCCTCAGCCAAACCGGCAAGCAGGCGGCGATAAACTTCATAATTGCCGTCCGCGAGCGATACCAGTGTCTCCTGCAACGCGTTCCCGGGGCTGAACCCTCCGGCTGTTCCATGGACAAGTCCGGATAAGACATTCAGCCAGTATTGTTCTCGCAACCTGCCCGCACCGGGAACGGGCCCTTGCAAACGCCTTGGGGCGCCAATCCCGTAGTCGCTGCCGTACCTGTCCGGTACGGCCCACGGCGCATCTTCATCAGCAGGACGGATTTCTCCGGGAGCCGGTCCGCCGGCAGGTGACCGCCTGACAGGACTGGTGCGGCGTACGCTTTCCTGCCTGTTCAATTCGGCAAACAATACTTCTGCGTCCCGCAACCACAGCACTGCCAGCTTGACTTCAGTTTCGGATAAATACAGCCTGCCGATACGGGACAGGCATTTATCGGAAAACTGTTTTACCAGGCGCCTGACCGCGTCTCCTTCCCTGAGCAGTTCCGGCATTACCCCTCTGAGTTCAGCCGGACTATGGATGCAAAGTTGCTCCACCAATCGTTCCAGCGCCTGTTTGTCGAGCTTCCCTGCCCACCAGGGCAGGTTGCCGGTTTCGATGAAAAAGCGGAACAGGGCGATCTGTCTTTCCTGCCTCGAGACGGTTTCCGCTGCGTGAACCTGACTGGTATCGGCAATTTTGACCAGCTCCTGCGAGATACGCGCCGGCATTTCGGCAGCGAGGTTCGCCGATGTTAAATTTCCCAGGTCCAGTTCAAGATATTCAATTCGATAATCCGTATCCGCTCCACCCAGCCTCGAAAAGCACTCATCCAGCAACCGTTCAATTCTGTGATGATAGATATGAACAATTTCATGTTCCAGTTGTACTGCCCGGTCACGCACAGGGAAATGCAACCGGAAGGTCAGCCGTTTGATAACGTGCTGCGGCATGACCGGACCCGCTGCAAACGGGTTAGATCAACCAGCCGAGTAACTTGTTCGCCGCTATCGTCGTGCGGACTTTCCGGCTGTTGGTCTGGACCGCCGCCTTTTCCTCCAGCCAGGCGCGGTAATCAACCTCAAACTGTTTGAGCATATCATCTTCGAGCCAGTACAGGTGCGGCGTGATATGCGCCGGCGTCTCATTCCTGATCACTTCAGCCACCAGGTCGCGAAACTGCTGCCCGCCTGCAGCCGCTGCAGCCCTCGCCCCGGCGGCCGGGAATATAAAGCTGATCCGGCAGGAATACGGATCGGGATACAGCGGGTGGCGATTCAGGCGCGCATGCGCACCCTGCTCTGCAAACGCCGGGTCATAAGGTACGTCAATTTCAACATTCGCCGGCGCGGTATGACTGATCTTGTGCAAACCGTCCAGTTTATCGTTTCCGGACCCGCGGATCATGAACATATCTCCCGGGTCCAGACCGTGCGGGCCGGATACGGTAATTGCCGTCGCATACTGCGTTTCATCGAGGAGTTGCTCTCCCTTGTCGACCCGGGTGATATCTTTCGATAAGGAAACCAGGGAGTCCCGTTTCTGTAAAGCCGGCACCCAGATTCCGGTTTCAGGAATTTTCGGGTCAGCGGGCGCTACATACGTTTCCGTGATAAGAAAGTCATATTCATCCACAACTTCCACCGTGTACACGGATTGCAGGTAATTGCCGCCCGGCGTCTGCATAAAACCCACCTCATCATTGTCCTGCAATTCATGTTTGCGCCTGCCGGCACACAGTACCTTATCCGGCTTATCCGTCTCCTGAAAGGTTACATGGCCGTTCGGCAGAACGGGACGCAGCAGGATATGGTCGATCATGTGTAACCCTTCAACACCCTGAATTGAATGACGCTTATCATCCCTGATATCCAGCAACCGCTTGATACGTTTCTCCAGACCCGACACGTTGCCGGTATCCCAGGTAATCCCGTCCGAGTAATCGAAGCCCCTGGCGCGATTTTGGCTCAATTCCGCATAATCCTGCAGGAACCGCCGTTTTGCCGGGATGACCTTTACCGCGGCCGGAACCGGCTCGCCCGAAGCGCCGGTTTCCTTGACCGGATACAACGTCGATGCAGGGGTAAAGTCCTGCCCGTGACGCGCCAGCAGGTGATCCAGGAACCGGTTCATCCGGTCGGCATCGGCCTCAGGGTCGGATACCAGTTCATCCAGCCAGGCATGGTAATCGGTATCATGGTTTGCAATGATATCTTCAACTCCTGCCACCTGTGCCGGTAGCGGGGCGGCAAAATACGTCGGCGCCGGCATACCGGTTGCGGCATTAACCTTATCCGGTTTGATTGCGAACAACTCCGTTGCGTTAGCCAGTTGCGACAGGTAATTCACCAGCAGCTGGTCAAACACCAGCAAGTACGCCTGCAACTGCCTTGCCTGGGCCTGGCGCAGGTCATCCGCCGAACCGGTCAGGCCGTGCCTGCCGACCCCGAAGTTAATCGGCAATTCTTCCTGTATGGAGACAAAATCGGTGAGGTTCCTGGGATTTCCTGCAGGCACCTTGATATCTGCAGACACTACCCGGGTATCAGCCTCCTTTCTTTCCCGGGTTTGCCGGCGTTCCGCTTTCTTTACGACGATATTGCTGTCGGGCGATACTATGTTTGCGCCATCATGGCTGTACAGGGTGACGTCACCGTCTGAGACGAACTGTTCAACCGGCTTCAATACCGGGCGTGAATTATCCGGGTCCCGCAGTTTCAATACCCACTCCACGGGCCTTTGCCTGCCCTGGGATAGCAGAACGTTCCTGACAGCGGTGACGCGTTCAACCTTCATCAGGGCAGTAATGATATCCGCTGCATAGATTTCCGTTTTACGCTGAGAACCCTCCAGTTCTCCATCATCCAGAAACCCGTGATCCAGTGGCGGGCCGTTGAAGATCTCTTCAACTTCGCCGCCTGAACCCTGCAGGTCAGCCAACGTGCTGAATGCCGGGCGCGGTGACAGATACCTGTTCAGACTGTCATGGACGCCGGCAAGAACCTCGTTGACATCGGCATTGCGGGCAACCTCGATATCCGCCTTGATGGTCACTTGCGCGTCGGTGAGTACGCGTACCTCTGCAAAATCTTCCCCCACATTGCGGAATTGACGTAACCGGTTCCATACCTTGTGTATAACCAGGTGCTCCTGCTCATTGCCATCCAGTTCGAGCAGGACCCTGTATAAACCGTTCAGTTCACGCCGTTGACCGGCGTCTGCCGCATCGTACGGAAACATCAGCGCTTCGGTTGCCGGTTCATACACTACCGGTGTTTCGGCGGACACTGCCTTTTCCAGCCAGGCGTTCCTTACACCTTTGATATCGATCAGCAGCTTGCGGTAATCCGGGATTGTCAGCGGGTTGACTGTCAGGATTTCCCTGGCGGAAAAGAACTGTTTGCCGGAGGAACCGCTGCCCGGGCCGGACGCCAGCAAATCCTGTATATCAAATCCAAGCCGGTAACTCAGATCGGTAATGGCGTAACAAAGGCTTTCCAGCAAGGTGATGCCGGGTTCCGTCGTATTGTAGTCGGTCCAGACATGACCGGCCAGGCCGGCAATGAGTTGTTGTCCTTCGGCGCGCAGCCGCGCATAGTCCATCCCCGGTTCGAGAGGCTCATTGGTGATGGTTAATGGTTCGGTCATGTGGTTATTCCTCTATAGATTGGGGGGTATACTCTTCTTCAACCGCTTGCGTTTCCTCCAGGACGGGGATACGGGTTTCAGCCGTTTCCTGCCCCGGGTCATCCGTCAGCTCCTGCCGCTCCGCGCCGGCAGAAAGTTCCCTGAGCGCCAGTATGGCGCCCTGGATTCGAAACAGCGTCTCCCTCAGTTCTGCCCGCTCCCGTTCCAGGCGCTGGAACCTGGCATTACCCTGTTCGAACTCCTGGTTGAGCTCTGCCAGCCGTTGAGTTATCTGCCGCTGCATGATTCTCTCGATAGGCGCGGGGCGGTTGCTGGAAACAACTGCTTGCGTCTACCTGTAGCGCAGGGCAATCGTGTAGAAATCCTTGTCATCATTACCATCCCTCCAGCGCTCGAATTTGATGCCGCAAACAACCCTTCCTTCAGGGACATCAATAATCCAGTTACCATACTTCTTTCCACCTGTACTGCCTTTGAATGCGGTATCGATTACATCCCCGTCTAGTCGCAGGGATTCCGCCCTGACAATGCCGTCGGCAGTCAAATCGCCGGCGACATTCACCAGGGCCCCCGTCTTGGTCTCGGTCCCTATCGACAAGTGACCGCTGTCATGGATTTTCATGGCAGTGCCGCCGTCTCTTTTGGCCAACCTGAGACCGCCGTTGTCCCGGGCCTGCACCTTGTCTGTCCTCAAGGATTTATTGTTGGCAAGCTTCAGGTCGCCGCCAATATCAACATCGCCGGAATTATGATTGATCTTCAGTCCTTTCCCCCCGGCTTCCACCAGGTTAAGACCGGCGCTGCCCCGCGCCCGGACCATGTAGGTCCTGAGCTGTTTATTGGCTGCCACATTGATGTCGCCGCCCGACGTTATATCACCGTCAACCCGTAAACCGTTCGGTCCGGGGTCGGTATTTGCAGCATCACCGATGTATACCCCCCCGTTGACAGCCAGTTGTGCGGCAGGATTGGCAAATCCGGCGCCTACCCCCACTTTTCCATGAACGAACAAGCCGTTATCGGGCGCCGCGTCATTGTTTGGCGATACGCACAGGTTGCCGTTGACGGATAACCGGGCAAGCGGCCGGTCGAACCCCACTCCCAGGCTGCCGCCGGCTTCAAACAGGTCGCTGTCGGACAGGTTGAGACATGAGTCAATCAGGTCGGCAAAATGTCCCTGCGTCGGTCTGCTGCCGGTCCTGAAATAGTGTTTTAACGTGGTTCTGTTCTGTTGAGACATGTTGCATTACTCCTGGGTAATAACGATTGATTTAATTACATTCGGAACGCGCAATGGGCACAGCTCGCGCGTCGTAATTCCTGCTGAACTCCGGCCTTTTTTTGATCAGTTGACGATAAAATCAGCGCCCAGCGCCAAATAACTGAGCCCACTGAACTGCAAGGCCTCAAACTGCTCCGTAACCAGATCGATGTAATGGCCTGGCGACGAAATTAGAATGGAATCCGGGAAACGGGTTTCAACAAAATCCTGGGTCAGCGGGGTCAGGAGTTGCCTGGTGGTCAAACCGTCACTGTCCTGGCCTATGAGGGAATGATCGACGAGTTCCAGGCTGCCGACAAAATCCACGTAGGGCAGGTTGGTAATATACCGGATCAATGACGACCGGTGAATGGAACCGCCGAATGTCAACTCCGCCTGGCTGTCATATGCCCAGGGAGACAGGTAGTTGATGATATCCTGGTTCAGGCGCCTGATATGAAAACCTTCATTTTCCTTTTCCCTGAATGCCAGCGTTACCCGGTATCTGATCTCTTCATACCGGGCATTTACCACCTCAAAATCGGCGAACGGCGAGATCTTGTCCTGCAGGTATTCCGCAATCTGCCTGCGCAACTTTTGCGAGACCTTGGGCTGCAGCGGGAAAAACGGTGTCCGGTTCAAGAGGTCCGGAATGACTACGAGTTTTACCTTTGCTTCGGCGGGATCGTTTCCCAGTGCGGTCTGGCTCAGACATTTCACCCTGTAGATCTCAGGGAACCGTTCCAGCACCAGACGCTCATAATCCCAGATTGAAACCGCCCTCCCCTTATGCCGCAGCCTTTCGCTGACACGTTTTACGAATTCTTCCCTATCCTCCCGGCCCTTGCCCCCGTAGGAACTGAATGGCTGCATTACGCTGTCGATGGCCGCGATCGGCGTGATCGTCTTTGCCACGGCTTCGGCAGGCGCCGGCTCACCGCTATATTCAGCATCGGGCGGCTGTATAATGCGCGTGGCGCTCGCCGCCTGGGAGAGGATCGCGATTGCTTTCGGGACAGCATGGGCATTGTCCGGCACCCGCGCCTCGAACCAGTGATATCCGGCCGGTAACAATTGATTTGACGCACTTGCCCGGGGGTGTGCCGCCGTTGCATCGGGTGACGACGGGGGATGATAGCGGATAATCCCCGTATCCAGCAGCCCTCCGGTAGTATCGGTTAATATCTCGTCCTCCCCGAATTTTTCCCAGTTGTCATCGCTCAGGTAGCGCCACTCAACCCGGGGCGCCTTACCCTGTGAGTTTTCCGTACCTGCCGCCATCTGGAACAACAGCGCTACTTCCTGTCTATCCTCCAGGCCCTCTATGCCTAGATACAAATGGCCGTTATCGTTGTACCGGGGTAACAGATGATATCCGACAGGCTCGCCATATATATCGGTCGAAGCGTCGGTTTTCAGTAAATCCACCTGGCCGAACGGGTGTATTTGCAATACCTGTATCGGGGCAACGGAACGGTCCGATGCGGTAAAATCCACCGTGCCTGAGCAGGTGTAATCCACCGTAACCCGCCGGATCTGCGGGTCGTAAGGCCGGTTGATGTTCTGTCCCTCCCCGGCGTTTTGCAGTGTGCTCACATAAGCGTCCCGGAGAAATGTAGAGTTTTCGCCACTCAATGCAAGAATGAAATAGCGTTCCCAGTCGAACGGATCGCTCGCTTCGGTCTGCGCCAAATCGATATTGGCATAGCCGCTTGTTGCCGGGTCGAATTCGTACTGCAGGCTGCTCACCGGATTGAGGCGGGTGTGCTCACCATCCGTACCCGTTATCGTCTCCTCGCTGAACAGTCTTGTCGTGGCTACGCTACCCAGCATCCGCTTGTCGAATACCTGCAAATCAACCCGGAAGTCCTCATCGTCCACCTCGATAGCCGCGCCATGGATGTCCTTGTAACCTGTGTAGTGCCCGGAAGAGGAATTGAAGCTGCCCGGGAGATTGACCCACTCCATATGAACAGTGATGTACTCGAGGCGCTTGCTGCTGATTTCCTCATTGGCAATGGAGAAGCCGGCCAGATGATGCGGGTCCGGGCCGAAAGGCGCCAACGTGCCGCCCGGATTTAACACGTGGTCGTCATTGCGCAGCAACAGACTTTTCAAGCCTGTGCCAATGCCGTCGCCCACATTCACTTCCAGGTGCAACTGTTGCAATTGCAGGTCTTTGAGTCGCTGGTAATACTGGTTGTTCCCGGCGCTGCCGTCTTCGATAATTTCCTTCACCGACAGCCTGATTACCGGATACGCTGATGTGACCGGCTGGGCAGGAGAGAATGTTGCACTGTCGTTAACAGGCGCGTTCATGGCCGGTGCGGATTCTCCCAGCCTGATCTGCAGGTTCAATATGCGGGTGTTCGCGCCGGTTGAGCCTGTAACACTGATATCATCACGCCCGGCGTCAAACCAGGGCAGCTCCGCACCGCCGCTGAATTCCAGGTTCAGGCCGTTAATGAATGCATCCGCCGTTTCCCGGTCAAGTTGATGGTTGAAGGTGAAATCCAGGTTTATCAGCCGCCTTCCCTCTTTCAGCACCAGCAACGGAGAACTGACGGCAAATCCCAGGCAATGGATTTTCTCAGCAACTTCAACGCCGGAGGAAAGCAGTTTCGCCTCGCCAAACGTAGAGAAACTGTCAGGCAGTTCGATGTCGTCACGGGCGTACAGCGCGTTTGGAAACAACCGTTGCACCTGAACGTCTTTTAACGAAGGAGAATAGCCTTCCCGTACCCTTTGCGCCTGTTCGACGATTTCAAAAACACGTTGCCAGGCCTCTGCATCATTCTTAGAGCCGGACTTGTACGTAGCCATTATGAACAGAAAATCTTCCGTGCTCATGCGCAACTGCCTGTCCACGTAACTCCGGGCGTTTTCATACTCTGCCTGCCCGGGGATAAAACTCTCCAGCAACAGAAACACCTGATCCAGGGTCTGTTCACTGCCGGCGTCCTGATCATGGATGAACGGTGGTAACCAATTGCCGGTTCCGCCACCACAGGCATACTCGATCATGGCGATAAAACCGCCATCCGGGACGGCTTCATTGATGTCCTTCAGCGTAGCTTGTCTTGTCCTGATGTGGCGCTTGAGGAAGGCATTTTCAATACAGTCGTAAGCCTGCTGCCATTCCGCATCGGCAGGACTGTTACTCCGGTCGATATCCTTTTGTCTTTGGTGCAATTCCATTACCAGGGTGAAATCTTCCAGGCGCTTGAAATCAAGCTGCTCCAGAATGTAATTGTATTCGTCCGGGTGAGTAGCCGGGGCTGTTGAATAGTCCAGTCCTGTCAGCCTGGAGTGAAGCCGGTTCAACTCGGCAAGAGTGACGGGAATATCATTCGCCGCAGCATCATTATGCGGATACAGCGGCAGATCATCGCCCCGGTTCGGATAACCCAGGGCCCATTTCAGCATGTTGAAAAAATCCTGGTCTGATTTCACATCCAGGCCCGCTGCGCGGCCCGAATTGTGAATGGATTCCAGATCGATGATCTTTCGTTGTACGTACAGCGTGTTAATCCTCGCTACCTGCGCGCGGTTGAGCAGAATGTCATCATCCAGTGAGTAACGGCGGGGATTGCCTGAACTGTCCTGGCCGCCGTCCAGCAGCGAGTGCCGTGCCAGCAGGTAATCCGTTTCCCCGTCGGCAAGCCTGAAAACCAGGTTCACCCGGTCCGGAACTGCCTGCTCTTCCCTGAATTGCAGGACACTGCGGTAATAATGATCCAGGTGCCTGCCGGTCAGATCGTTGAATTGTTGCCTGGCATAATCCAGCAGTTTTAACCAGGTCAACAGCAACACCCTGTGGGGAGCCGAGTACAGTTCAAGTTTCTGCGGTGCGTCTGCAAACTTGCGCGGGTCCTGCAGGTAATCGACCATTTCCTTGACATACGCCTGCTCGGCATCCGTCAACCCGGCCTGGTCACGGGCCTGCCCGGGGAGCGCATCTCCCCCGAAAAACAACTTCCAGTTTCCGTCCGGTTGGTTGGACTTGTTGTAGTATTTCAGTTGTTCGGAAAATCGGATGATGAGTCTCAGCAAATCCGCGATTGAGCGTTCCTCTATGCTGACATAATGTATATCCAGTTCCGCGCTCTTCCTGTTGTTGCGACTGGTGCCGTCTCGAAATGTTTTCTCTTTTAAATTCACTGCGTTACCTTATAGTGTTATTTGTCAATAGCAGGTTGTTAAGCGGCGATCCGGTAACCGGAAATGAATCCGGAAGACCAGAATTAAGAGTTGTGACCGGTCGTGGAGTTGCAGTCAGGCCACGTAGGTAGCTTCATTGATGTAGAACGGATAAACCAGGTTGAACCTGCTGTTGGTCACCTTGATAACATAATCAATATTGATCTTTAACAGGCCTGTCTCATTCCGGTCCTGAAAAACATCGACGCTGACCAGCCTGACCCTCGGCTCGTATAACAGTATCGCATCTGAAATACTGTTCTGGATTTTTGTAATCGTCCTTTGATCTACCGGTTCAAACAGCAGCCGGGATATTCCACATCCGTACTCCGGGTGCATCAGGCGTTCGCCCAGGTCCGTACCGAGCAACACGTTCAGGCTCTGGGTAATATTTTCAGGGCCTGACGCCATCAGCGTCATTGCACTACGTTCACCCTTGCAGAACTCCGGCGGAAACTGCCATCCGCTACCCGAAAATTTGTTCTCAGTTGTCATAAAAATAACCCTTGGTTTTTTTCTGTGAAGAATACTGATACCCGGATCTCACTGTCTGTTACTTCACATCCATCTTGCCGGTTACCGACACGGTCTGGCTTTTCATGTCCGTTGCCTTGGTATCGACGCCCAGCGAGGCTGTGGTGGCGAGCTTGGTCTTGTTCGTGCTCACCTCCAGGGATTCCGTGGTATCAAGTTTGGTTTTTTTGGTGGTCACTTGCAGGGACTCCGCAGGTTTCATCAGGATGCCTTGCCTGGCCTCAACCATCAGACTGCCCTGGTCATCGGCAGTCAGCGAAATCCTGTTGCCGTCGGATGCCGTCAACTCTACCAACGCGGGGGCGCCGGACTTGTCGAAACGCAGACCGATATTTTCATCGATTACGAATCCCTTGTACCGGTATCCGGCGCTGTCGTCTATCACGTCATCCGGGGGCTTGTTTTTCGGGCTGTGCAGCGACCCGAGGATGACCGGCTGGCGCGGGTCGTTATTTACAAATCCCAGAATGACCTCATCGCCGGGTTCCGGATGAAAAAAGGCGCCGCGCCCGGCGCCTGCATCCAGCTTGCCCAGCCTGGCC
Source organism: Gammaproteobacteria bacterium (assembly GCA_965208655.1). Taxonomy (GTDB): domain Bacteria; phylum Pseudomonadota; class Gammaproteobacteria; order Eutrophobiales; family Eutrophobiaceae; genus JAAXHV01. Next base: position 883,479 of record CBDBPJ010000001.1, on the reverse strand, counting down.
AGGACGATGTTATCCGTATCCTGCCCGGTCCCGGGTACCGGAGAAAATGCGGGTATCAATACCGGAATGCGATACTTGCCCGCCTGGTCCTTGCTGAACTTCTGGACTATCCCGACCTGGAGACCGTGGATGCCCGGCACCAGGCCGGCCGCATCAACGTCCGTCATCATGCGGGCGTGTTGTATCCAGCCCGCCGACAGCCCGAACTGGATATGGGTTTGCCAGCCCCCTTCCACACTGACCTCCTGGCGGATTGCGGAAATAACCGTTTTCCCGTTAAAACGCTCGTTCAGACCGGAAAACTCGATGGTATCTCCCGTTTTCAGTGCAGTCATACCGGGGAGCGCCATCGTGCCCCGGTAAAGTGACAGCAGGCTTTGCAACAGCCTGGCTCCGGCCCAGGATTCAACCTCTTCGGCATCGACATCCACCAGTGATTGTAACCTGACATTCGGGATACCCAGGGCCCGGGCCAGGTCCGCGGGGGACAGATCACCTTGATCCGGCGTCTTTGCCTGGGTTTGTTCCGTTTCCAGCAATGCCTGCTCAGCCAGGTCCCAGGCGCCGGCCGTAACCGAATTAACCTGGTCCAGGATACTGATTTCCATATCTGCCGAATAACAATCCTCAATGGAAAAATCCAGCAGGAAATCCGCTGCCGGTTTGACGGAGGGCGGAACGACGGATATCCGATTGCCGTCACAGAGCACCCAGCGCCCGTTTGCCGCAGCCCTGGACAGAATGAAATCCCAGTCCACGCAATAATACTGGACTGTTTCGCCGGAATGCGCATAATCACCTGCATCGATGGAACCGGGCGCGACCTTGTCGTACCCGGCGATAATTTTTTCAACTATCTGTGAATCGGTCATGTCTTGCGGGAAGACGACGTTGCGGCGCACCCTCGTCATTCCGATAGCCGGAGCTTTGAGGCCCAGCACCAGATAAGCTCCTTTACTGGAGATCCTGATACGGTGCTTGACCAGGATTCCCGTAAAGACCTGTTTGTCATTGCTGCGGGGTTGCTCCAGGTAACCCAGCTTGATCTCAAACTCACTCCCCGGCCTGAAAAACTCCGCATCGCTGATATCGAGAAACCGGAGGTTGGTAGTCGGGTTGCCGGTATCCAGTATAGTGACCTGTGCCGAGGCGATCCTGTTAGCCGGGTTGTCTATGACGACCGACATGACCTCGTAGCGAAAATCCATCTCTTCGCCATTGCTCAGGATGGTGATAACAAATTGTCCGGACATACTGGTTAATTTTTCAATGGTGGTATTTGAATGGTGCTGCCTTCACGCAGTTTCCTGAAATTGTCATAACCGTTCACCGCCGCCAGTTGAATGTAATACGCGGCATCGCCGTATATGTTCTGCGCCAGTTGCGGCAGGGTATCGCTGCTTTTTACAACCAGGAACCGGGTCAGGTCCGGTGAGGAGGTACCCTCTTCCGCCTTGCGTTTTTTCGCCGACTTGTCCTCTATCAGGCTGAGATGCACCTCTGCCCGTAACGGGTCACCGTTGCGGGCAAACAGCGTGTAGGTAATATCCAGCGACTCCAGGAAACACTCAAATCCGTTTATACGGCTGCCCCAGGTTACCTTCAGAAAGTGGGACTGGTGCAAATCGCCATCGTATTCCTGAACCAGGGTCAACAATTCAGCGAGCCTGTCGTTCAGGCTCAAGGCGGCATCGGTAAGCGTATCGTCCAGCGTACCGACCCCGGTCGACAGACCCAGGGCAGAAACACCTGCGCCGGCAAGTTTTGTCAAACCGTAACTGGTGACACCGGTATCATCCAGTACCAGTGTCAGGTTCAACGTCGTAGGGCTGGACAGGATATACTTGTTCGCGCGGCCGCTGGTAACCAGTCCCTGCAGGCTGGAGTTGACGTTCCGGTAATTCTGCGAGAGCGAATCGGGGTTGAACATTGCTTCGAACTGCCCCGCAAGTTTTGTCCTGTCCTGGTTGTCAAATGCCTCGATCAACAGCTTCTGGAGTTTAAAAGGATTAGCTAATGCCATAGTGATTTACCTGATATCGTCTTCGTTCGTCTGAACGATATTCATTACCTGTTCAACGGCTTCCTGGACAATTTCGTTCTTTATGACGGGGGGGAGCATTTCGTCGTTCCTGTTGTCTATGACCGCCTTTATGATCAATTCCCTTACGATAACTGCCATGCTCAGACCCTCACGCTTTGAAACCGGGTGTATGCCAGTTCCATGGTATCGATGACCACATCATTATTACTGCCGCTCAGGTCGGAGGTCGCCCATTTGACCGGATAGGCCTTCAGGAACAACCAACTGGCGCCCAGGGTGGGAAAGCCATTGGTATCCAGCAGGGTCACCACCACGTTGGAAGGGGCGAATGTTAACGAAGTCAACGCGATATTGAATTCAATGTTAAGCGGCGAACCGACAACAAGACCCCGGGTCAACACCAGGTTGCCGTAGTTGGCCCGGTCCGGCAACCGGTCAGTGTACAAGTTCTGACCACCCTCTCTCACATCAGACGTTGAAATATCCGCGCTGATGCCGGATACGCTTTGAAAACGCATGTCCAGGGGGTTGGGAAGCGCGCCGCCGATAAGGAAAAACACATTGAAACGATAATCGACGTGGAGTTTGGGCTCGAACATGATCTGCTCCTGTGGGTATGGGTTGCTGTTTCGCTTATTCGAAACTGAGGTTATGACTGATTGCGTCAGGCTGCGCGGGCGCGTAGCAGGAATATCGTGTTCCTGCTACTCACCCGGCCTGATGCAGAGACATCAACTCGCTCAGAATTCGACCGTTACCTGGTCGGCGATAATGTTCACCGTCTCGATGCTGATGTCATTACCGGAACCACTGAAATCCGGAACTGTTATAGTCGTCGGAAAACAGTTGAATACCCGCCAGGTAACTATGGGGTTTTCTCCGGAGTCATCGGTGAGACTAATCGTCAGATCTTTTTTCTCAACGACATTGAGATTGATGCTCTTGAGCCAGTCGTACAACTGGCTGGCCTGCCTGACGACACCCCTGCTCAAGGTGACGGAAATTTCATCTACCTGCCTGCCCGGCATACGGATGATGCCCGAGCCGTCATAGTAGGTAATGTTCTGTACACCGTAGTCGCCTATGTTGACGTCCTGAAAACGATACTGTTCGCCGCCCAGGTCAACGGTGTATCGGTAACTTGGTACGGGAAAGTCATTGATAATAGCTTGTGCAGTAGTTGCCATGATTTAATTTCCTCTTGATTTAACTGTAAAAAAACAAGGACGCCTTGCAAGAAGCGCCCATCCGACAAAAAAAATGAGAAGCCAGGATGCCGGTTTATGCCCGGAGGTTACGAGCCGCTCCGGCAGTGCCCGGCGAAAGATCAGCCTGCGCGGGATTGTTTCTCCCTGCTCTTTACCCGTCAGGACCCTGCAGAATATGGGTGATGGTCATGACTACGAACTCCGCCGGTCTTGCCGCTGCAATTCCTACTGATATATGCAGGCGTCCTGCGCGGATATCCTCGTCGTCCATTGTTTCACCGAGGCCCAGCCTGATGAAATAGGCTTCCTCGGCGATTGCGCCATTCAACGCGCCGGCGGACCAGAGTTCATCCAGGTAGCCGATAAGCATTGTCCTGATTTTCAACCAGGTGAAAGAATTGTTCGGTTCAAAAACGGAGAACGCAGTCGCCCTTCTGATATCGCTTTCCACCTTTATGAATAACCGCCGGACCGGAATATAGCGCCATTCGTTACTGTTCCCGTCAAGTGTCCTCGCACCCCAGATCAGGGTTCCCTGGTTAACGAAACTGCGCAGCGCATTGATGGACTTGCCATCCCGTGAATTGTTCAGGTATTCCTGCCCGGTGTTGTTGATATCCACCACCGGGCCGGTGACGTCGTTGATCATTACATTGGCCGGCGCTTTCCAGGGCCCCGAAACGCTGTCCGTCTTCGAGTATGCCGCCGCAACTGCGCCGCTGGGTGGAAGCGATATTTTCTGCTGCTCCAGTGCGGTAACGACATTGTCGTAAACTGAGGGACTATCGATTTTAATCCTGCCGTCACCCAGCCTGGCGATCTCTTCATCGAAAGCGAACTCCGCCTGCTGTTGTGCCGGTAAAACCAGGCCGGTGCCCGCAACGGTCATGTCAAACTTTCCGGGGTCGGAGATGCTCTTCCACGCATCAAGGATCGCGGCGGGCGGCGACCCCGCTCCGGAGTCGACAACCAGGGAGATGTTGTTGCCGGCCACGCTCACATGGGGAATGTCCGCCTGGTCAGCAGCTGCTTCGGTGATGCTGATCGTCGCGCCCTCTCTGGGTCTGCCGTCATAGCTGATGCGGATACTATTCTCTATCTCGAACAATCCGTAACCATGTTTTACCGACACCCGGGACTCGTCATAGGGATGGCCGGACGTAGTATTGAGATAAGGATAATAGGCCGCGCCATAGCTGAGATTGGCAACGCCGACATTGTTCCTGAAAGTCGCAACGTCGTTATCCTTTACGTCCAGGATGACAAACCGGTCCTTTAATTCGCTGCATTGCTGCAACGCCGACCTGGCGAGCATATAGTAGTCGGCATCGCCCAGGTTGACCGCATCCGCCAGAACCATCAGCGTCGGCCTGTCATCATGTTTCAGAATGGACAGGCCCCTGTCAAAATCCTTCCATGCTACCGGGTCCGAGTAACTCCCTATCGACAGGATAAAGCAGCCGCCGCCGCCATTTCTGAAATACAAATCAACACTATGGAATAAATAGTGGCGGGTAATCGCAGCTCCGACACTCGAGGCATTTCCGTTCGCATCGATTTGCACATCCCAGCCGGCAGCTTCGACGCTGCCGAAATACGCTTCATAATCAAGCAACGAACCGATCGGTGTCAGAACGTCTGTCAGGTCATTGCCGTTCGTATCAATCGCTTTCTGGGTGTAGCCGATAAACACTGCCAGCGCTGTCGCCCCGGGACTGATTGACAGGGGTCGGACAGTCTGCTTTTCCAAATAGCTATCCGGAGTACTGAAAGACATGGATTTTTACGACTCCTGCAGTTTGTGGGTAAAAGTGAAGACCACGAATTCAGCGGGACGCACCGCGGCTGCACCGACTGTAATATTCAGGCGGCCTTCCAGGATATCCTGCGCGTCCATGGTCTCGCCCAGGCCGATACGGACAAAGAAGGCCTCGTCCTCAGTTGCGCCTGCCAGGCCTCCGTCGCGCCACAGTTGCGTAAGGTAGCCCTGTACCTGGGTCCGTAACCGGGACCAGGTAATCGCGGTATTCGGTTCGAACACCGCGTACGATGTACTGCGTTTGATATCACTCTCCATCTGCAGAAACAGCCGCCTGACCGGTATGTAGCGCCATTCATTACTGTTGCCCGCCAGGGTACGGGCGCCCCAGATCAGTGTGCCTTTGCCGTTGAAGCGGCGGAGCGCATTTATCGATTTTCCTGACGCATCGACATTCAATACGCCCTGTTCATTACTGCTGATTTTCACTGCCGGACCGCTGACTGCATTCAGGCTGACATTCGCCGGCGCCTTCCAGGAGCCGATTGTATGATCGATGCCGGCAATTACCCCGGCTATCCCTGCGCTGGGCGGCAGCATTATGGTTTGCCGGGACAAAACAGCGCTGATACCGTGGTAATGATCCGAGGTCTGGGCATCCAGGGTGCCGCTCAGGCCTGCGCCGGTAACGTTTACCGAACTGTCCGTGTAGCGGTAACGCAGGTTTGTATTCAGGTAAGGGTAGTATGCCGCGCCGTAGTTCAGGTTGTTGCTGCCGACGCCATCGGTTCTGAAGTTGACAGCGTCCGTCTTCTTGATCTTGCTGCCTGCCGGCTTCTGAAAAACATCAAGCAGTGTGAAACGATCCTGCATTGCGGCACAATGCGCCAGGGCGTGGTCACATACCGATTTGTAATCGGCATATGCCTTTGCGGGATCGGCGTTGTTTGCCACCAGTCCGACAGCATCGACGGGTACAATCAGGGTCGGTCCGTCCTCGGCTTTTAATTTATCCATGCCTGCCTGGATAGCTGCCGCCGACTTGTTTGCGGCAGCGGTTGTAGCGCCGTTGCTGCCTGTGGATACGATGTAACAGTCGCCACCGCCGTTGGCGTAGAACAGTTGCAGGCTGTGATACATCAGGTAGTTCAGCCCGGGAGAATCGACCGAATAGTTACCGCCGCTATCCGCAGTTACATTGAATTCAGTTATCTCCGCAAGGCCGAACAGGCTCTCATATTCATGCATGGAACGAATACGTGTCGGCACGTTGGTCAAATCATTCCCATCTGCGTCCATAGCCTTGCTGGTATAGCCGATAAAAGCCGGTACGGCCGTGTCGGCAGTAACGACCGATGGGGGGAAAACGGATTTTTCCTGAATATATACGTCAGGTGATTTAAAAGTCATAGTGGTGTCCTCTGGTTGAACAAAAGAAATGATGTGTTGGCGTTATGATCAGCTACGCATCCTGTAATTTATGGGTGAAAGTGAAGACGACGAATTCCGCGGGCCGGACCGCCGCTGCACCGACCGTAATGTTCAAGCGACCTTCCAGAATATCCTGCTCATCCATGGTTTCGCCCAGACCCACCCGGACAAAGAAAGCCTCGTCAGCCGCAGCGCCTGCCAGCCCTCCGTCCTGCCATAATTGCGTCAGGTAACTCTCAACCTGGGTCCGTAGCCGGGTCCAGAGTGTGGCGTTATTGGGTTCAAATACGGCATATGACGTAGACCGCTTGATATCGGTCTCCATCTGCAAAAACAGCCGCCTGACCGGGACATAACGCCATTCGTTGCTGTTTCCTGCCAGGGTACGGGCGCCCCAGACCAGGGTGCCCTTGCCGTTGAAGGAACGTATGGCGTTGATCGATTTACCTGCCGTCGCATCGACATTCAGGGAAGCCTGCCGGTCGTTGTCCAGTTTTACGACAGGAGCGGTTACTGCATTCAGGCTGAGGTTGGCCGGCGCCTTCCAGACTCCGTATTCACTGTCGGTCCTGGCAATCGCCCCGGCGATTGCCGCACTGGGAGGGAGTGTAACTCTCTGTCTGTCCAGCAATTCCGTGACGGCATGATACCTGGCTACATTGTAATTCGTATGAGCCGGGTCGTTCAGGGCAGCCAGGTCAAACGCTTCAGGCGCCTGGGCCTGCTGTTCCTGGGCATTCTGGGATGCTTGCGCCTGTGCGGCACTGTCATGGATTGTGACCTGCACGGCATTTGCTCCCTGATCAACGTAGTGGTATGGGAAATTCGTGTGCAGATAGGGATAATAGGCCGCACCGTAATCCAGGTATTCCGAACCGATTGCCGTCCTGAATATATCCGCGTCCCGGCCGTCCATATCGATAACGGCGAAACGGTTCTGCATCCTGCTGCACTGCGCAAGCAGGTCGGCCACATAATTATGATAAGAGGACGAGTTGACAGCATCGCATGGTAGCAGCAACGACGGTTCATCTTCTTTTTCCAGCAGATCCAGACCGGACTTCAACGCTGCGTAGCTCGGGCGGGTGGTTCCGTAGGCGCCGACGGAGACGATGTAGCAGGCGCCGCCACCGTTGGCGAAGTAAATCTGCAGTGAATGATACATCAGGTAGGACAACCCGGGATTGGTCTTGATCGTCACGGCCTCCGTACCGGCATCTATTTCAACACTGAACCTGGTTTCTTCCGCCAGGCCGAAGCGGCTTTCAAATTCACGCATCGAGTTGATACGGACCGGCACATTGACCAGGCTGTTACCATTGTTATCCTGCGCTTGCTCTGAATAACCGACAAACGCAGGTATCGCCGAAGCGCCCGTTACAATTGAAGGGGGGAGAGTGGATTTCTCTAGCGTGTAGACATCCGGAGTTTTATAGTCAACCATTGTGATTTCCTCATTAATTATGATTAAACGTAAGCTGTATTCGTAACCCTTGCCGGTCACTGAAAATAATCCTGCAGAACGAACGCGCCATGCGGTGTGCCTTGACCGGCTCCTGCCGCAACCGGGCAGGTAAAAAAAAACCCGCTCCGGAATGCCGGAACGGGTTTTATTTGTTGTCTGGCGTCTTCAAATGAAGACTGTCACCAGTATAGCCGTAATTATTGTTTTTCTGTTAAAACAAAGTCAACAATTTATCTACCACCAGGCGACATTCTGTTATTCACCGTAGAAAGAGACCAACCCTCGCGGGTATAACCCTTCCCCGAACGCGCAGATTTCAGCCTGCATGTAATTTATAGATCTTCGTTCAAACAATGTCCATATTTTTTCTACCAGGAAAAAAGGACATATCCGAATCAAATTTAACATTTGAAGGGGCAGGATATGCCCAAACGGATCAACTGCGATCCGGCGCCCCTGGTTGGCGGAGTTTTGGGGGGAGGGTAGTATGGAGAGAAAACTCCGCCGGAACCATGCCTGCCGTCTCTAATCGAATGTATGAAATAAATATTTATTCCTCTTTTTTCAGGTAATTTTCATAGGCCCACTGGAAATCCGCCAAGCTGAAATTTTCCTTTTCGCTCTCCTGCAAATCATGGATTATCTCTTCGATATGTCTGATACTCTCTGCTGATTTTTCTATGTTGGTTTCAAGGTCATGCCGGACAACCTCGTCCCGGTCTCGCATCTCCCGCTGAAGATTCGTATCGAGCTTGATGATATCCTCCATGTTCCGCTTGATTATCTGCTCACTCCTGCCTGCTTCGTATTTCATTGTCCACAGGCGGTCCAGCACCCATTCCTGCTTGTTCTTTACTTCCCCCAGCGGTTTACCGATATAGCCGCTGCCCAGGGCAATAATAACTCCCAGGATCAAGGTACAGCCACTGATAAACGTGGCGATGGGAAACTTCTGGGCATGGGAAAAATCACGACTTACCTGGGCAAGCTGAGATTTGATTTCTTCAAACCGCTTGATAAATGATTCCTGGATATCATCAAGACGGTTATCCAGGGACTGGTAACTCACCTCTACGGCGGTAAGTCGTTGTTCCAGCGCAGAGCGATCATCTAAATTACTATTGTTTGCCATGTGTCCGGTCCGGATGCCTGACCCGCAATAGAGGCAGCTTGATAATAGAAAACCTTAAGACCATTTACCCAGCAGCCAATACTTGGCCATGCGCAGATATTCATGAAAAGTGACACGGCTCATATTTAATTCATCGGCTTTCTGTATCACACTGCCCGGATACAGGTAATATTTGAGCACTACCATTTTTAATTTTTCCGGCATCTCACATATTGCCTTTTCGGTTTTCTCGGCATCCCTGTCTTCCGGCAACCTGGGCTGATATCCTTTGGACAGAGTGAAGCCCTCGCGCCGCAATTTGCTCTCGCGGGTTTCACTCGGGAAACCCAGACCGAAATTGCGTTTTACCCTGGCCCAGCGGGCCCAATGGGACAGGCTTATTTCAATGGCGGCAGTGGGTTCGATAACTTGTGCTGAATTACGCCTTTTCATATCAATGCATCAGCCTGATGTAACGAATACCATCCAACTGTGCCTCCAGCATGGTAATCGTTTTTCTGGCGCGCCTTGATTCCTCCTCGCCAAGGTAAGGCATATACGCCTTGATCAACTCTATATCGAAACACCTGAGCTCATACATATCACTGACTGATATATGCCTGGTCGGGACAGACAGCGCATCACCGCGAAATAGGATTTTCATCTGCTCATTGAGAATACAAGCTATTTTATTATCCACATGCCACCTCCTCTCATGATTTATATTTGTTATATGTTTATCGAACGCACTGCAGTCATGACACGACGTCCTGTGAAGGTAATAGCGGGTAATTACCGGATGTATGACTGCTTGTTTTTTTACTGCTGAGTGAGCTCGAGATATTGCTGAATAAATGCCGGCACAAGGCAACACATCCAGCTGCGGGTGTGTATGCCGGCCGGCACCGTGTCTGCAAACTTGACACAATAAAAATGCCCATGCGTTAAGGCATGGGCATTTTTATCAAAACGAAAATCCTTTGATTTATTATTGAAGCGGGTGCAACCGGGTTACTGCAGGAATTCCATCCGGGTGCGAACGTAAAAATCCCACTCTAGTACCAATTTATAGATGTTTGTCTGAACTGGTGCAAGAGTTAATTTACCAAATGTAATATTTTTTGGAACTGTTTACATATATATGAGACATTTATGGCGATTTTCCACTATAGGGAATTACTCCAGCGGTAATAATCCTGCACGTATCGAACGCGTTTTATTCCTGGAATTCGCGGCTCAGATAAACCAGGTTGTTGCCCGATCGATTAATATTGACATCGAAACCCGTTTCCAGAATGTCAAGCATGGCAGCAGTATCACCTATCCTGAAAATGCCGCCTATCCTGACCCCGTTAAGCTCTGGGTCGGTTATGACGAACTTAACGGGGATGTAGCGGCTTATTTCCTCAACAACACGGTTGAGCGGTTCTCCGGAGAAGATAATCAGTCCTTCTCGCCAGGCCAGTTTACGCTCTATTTCTTCCTTGGTGTTTTGCTTCAACACGTGTTTTTTCCGGTCGATTATCGCAGTCTGGCTGGTATTGACGACAGTAGAGAACAGACTCATGTTTTTATCATGTTCGTTTCGTGTGTCACCATGAAATGATTTGAGTTCAACCCTGCCTTCTTTTATGGTCACCTCCACCTGATCCTCAACCATCTTTACGACAAATGCCGTACTGATTACGTGGATGACATTAGTACCGGCGTAGACCAGGAACGGCCACGATGCCTTTGGGGCGATCTCGAACAGAGCTTCACCCTTCACCAGATGTACCCGGCGATACTGATCGTCGAAATCGACATTGATTACCGTGTCGGTATTCAACTGGGTCCGGGAACCGTCCAGCAGAGTGACCGTTCGTTGTTCGCCTATAGCCGTCAGGTAGGAAACCTGTGCGGGTTGCCCCTCCAGGGATACCGGTCTGAAGTAATCATTATTGACGATAAATACGCCGATTACGACCGCAATTATGACTGCAGTAATTGCCGCGCCGGGGAACAGTGTCAAGCGGCGTTGTTTCCGCTCCCCATCATTGGCCGTAACAGGCGGCTCCGTTTCCTCAAGCATGTCTGCCAGTCCGTCCAGATCCTTCCAGAAAGCGGCAAAACGGTTCAGCAACGCAAAATGTTCCGGGCTGCGAGCCGCCCATTCCCGCAAGGTAAGATACTCGTCCTCCGACAACCCACCGCGATCCAGCCGGGCAATCCAGTCGGCTGCCTCCGCTTCGATAGCGTTCGGATGCGCCACTTTGATGATATCCTTCATCAGGATTCTTTAATCTTATCCACCTTTTTTTTAACTATCTTAGGGGGGGTGCACAAACATAAACGATCCACCCCGTATGCCTGCAAATAGACGTTACAACGTTGCATTCCATTGGATATATGTTTTTCTACGGTGCTTTCCGAGATCTGCAGGCGCCTGGAGACTTCCTTTTGCGAGAAACCGAAAACCTTGCGTAATATAAATACCTTTTTACACTGGGGTGACAACGTTGTGAGAGCTTTTTCAAAAAGGACCAGTCTCTCACGGCTTTCAACATTATCATCCATGAAAATTTCGTTGCACAGGAACCTGTTGTTGTTCAATTCGACCATATATGCGTCCAGTTGCCTGGACTTTTTCCTGAGTTCCTTCAGGGCCAAATTCCTGGCGACACGGAACAGGTAGGATTTCGGCAGTTTGATCTTTTGTCTTTTTTCGATCTTCCAGGTTTCCAGAAAGGTCTCCTGTAAAACATCTTCCACATCTTGCGTGTTGTATAAAAAACGTTCCAGAAATCGTTTCAGCGAACTTTCATTCTCTGAAAATGATTTTTCTATCGGGGTTTGTTTTTTCTTCTCAACCATATGTACAGTGTAAATCACCAGTGACCATATGGATACTTCGACGCAGATTACGGTACTGTGCCGACCTGTGCCGTTACCGGTAAAATACACCATTCAAAATTCGGATTACAGCAGGAGTTCACAGCGCCTGTCCATGGAATATATGCCCGAACCTGCCGTAACAACCTGATCATTCTGGGGTTCTACCATTAGTATCTCGGGACCATCTGCGCCGGCCGTCACAACAAAATTCCAGGCATGTTTGTCACCCCAGATAACCCCTATGCTGTTTACACCATGCCGTTCCACCAGGTGGCAACGCAGGCTTTCCGCAAAATTATCGCAGTCATAATTGCGTCCGCCGGTATCCAGCACATAGGTCCGCCTGTCGACGGCGTCCTCATTGATAAATTTCATAGCTGATTCTTTTGCCAGTGCAACGACCGCGGTATCCGATGCTTGCCGGCCGAACAGCCGAAAGTTGTCGCTCAGTTCCTCCTGCAAGGCCCTTATGACTTCAGCAGCGGTATAGATCACCGCTCCTTTCATCAGTCCGGCCACCTTCGGTTTGTCGCTCTCGATGTACTCTTCGTCCTGGTATGCCGGAACAGGTTTCGTCTCTTCCCTGGATTTACCGAGAATACTCTTGATGACCTGCGCATCGACATACGCCTGATAGCCGCCCGGTTTCCAGTATTCGAGTTTGACGGATACGCCGTTAATGGTAACGGGTTCCGCAGCCAGTACCGGATCGCCGAAGGCGCGCACACGGCTGTTATCCCCGTCTATTCTCAACACGATGAGGTTGCCTCTTTTCCTGTGATACTGCACAGGCAGTTCCGTTGACTTCACGGGCACATAAAACTTGCCGCGCCGGTAAAATGACAGCTTTACATTTTTCCAGGAAGCATCAGTCCCGTCCGGTTTTTCTGCTTTATTCCCGTCCGGCTTTCCTGCATCGGCCGCATCCGAATTGTCCGCATGGTTTCGATCTTCAGTTCCGCCTGACGTATCAATTCTGCGTGGAAGGATGGCTTTCTTCTGATCTTCGCCCAGTTGCGCCTTGAGAACCGAACATGCGGCCTGTTCATCCAGAACTCTCAAACTTATCGAAACACCGTTGATCACTATCGGTGCATCCTGCAATACCCGGATAGCCCGATTCACTACGTAAACCCGCAGTTGATCTCCTTCAATTTCCATAAACGGGCCAAAAGCATGGTCCGTCTCCGGATCCCGGTCTTCTTCTGTCCAGGCTCCATCGCCTATGGGCCGCATCAGAAACGACTTGTGGTCCATCCAGGTCGCAGATTGCGGCGCGACCTGTCTCCTGGCTTCCCAGATACGCCGGTCCCGGGATAACTGCCAGGTGACTGTCTGGTTAAGTTCGTAAGTGAACTTATCTGATTTTTCGACGTATTTTTGTAAATGGGCAATGTCGTCCGCGGTCATTGCCCGCCTGGTCGGACTGTAACTGCCATGTTGTTCTTTTTCCTGTTTCACGTACGGGTTGGTGACGGTAATTATCGGGTCCCTTCCCAGTTCAGTCTTCAGCTTCGGGAAATATTTACGGTAGAAATCCACGATATCGACTTCATTTTCAGCCAGGTAATACCTGATAATGACATGTATGTTTTCATCAAATTCAGGCACCTGCCAACGATAAGCCACACGTTTCTGGTCCTGGAGGTCGGGCACCATCTCACGGCCGATTTTATTGACTACCCGGCTGTTCAAGGGTTCGTTATAACAGGCATCCTGCACGCCGCTCCAATATTGTCCTTCGAAGGGACAGCTGCCACCGAACATTAATACCAGCTTGCTTTTTGCAACCGGCGGCCACTCCGGTACGGCGACAGCAAATATCTCTATACCTTCAGCACGGATACTGTTCTTGTATTCGTCAAATTCCTCATGCGTGTGGATACACCTCTTGTGGGCCATGTCCCTCAGCAAAATATGTTTTTCCCTGTTATACGATTCTAATGTCATCTTGATCACCTCACTAGTGAATTCGGGTAATTCCGGAAGTTCGGAAAAGCAGGCAGAAAAAAACCCGCGCCGGCTTGCCGGCGCGGGTTATAAAATTCCGCCTGAGGAACTGGAGATATTTATCTCCCAGTATATTGTAAGTTTATAGTTATCTGTTCAAACTGTGTCAACCGGCAATCTACCAGTGTCTGTCCAAGTGTGGTCTTATTGCCTGTGTTTCCTGAATATCCGGGGGGACTGGTAAGATACCGCTTGTTTTTGTCCGGACACCCGACTATATAATCCCTTTATTGTCGGGAAATAATACCCGTCATCCATTACCACATCATCCTGTTTCACAATTCCAGGTAATCGTCATACGTGCGCTACCAACAGAACCGTCCCGGACTTGCCGACGCCACAGGTAATCTTGAAGAAACCGGACAGCATACCAGTACCGGTACAGGTGCCGTCCGAACCGGCCGGCCTGTTTGCAGAGATGCCATGACTCCTCATTTGACAGTAGCTGCGGGAATACAAGGCGGCGCTGCCCCGTTGCAGTTCATGGACAGCATCAATGCAGGCAACCGGCAGCTGGGCAACCGCGCCTTCCTGCACTGGGTCGCGGCGTTGCGCGCAGCACGGCAGGAAAGCGATACGCAGGTCAATGCGGTTCAGAACCTGCAGGGGCCGGGCCACCCGATGGCCGCTACCGCGGCTCTGCAGTTCGGGCCGAAGAAGCACAAAAAGAAAGGGGCAGCGGCAAACCAGGCCACATCAGAGGCAGTAGCGGAAGCCGCACCGGTTACTGCGCCGGAACCCGGGGAGTCCCTGTCCCCGGCAAAGCCCGGTGGAGCGCCCACACCGGCCGAGCAGAAAAAAAAGAGGAAGCCCCGGACACAGGTGGCGCTCAATACTTTACGCGCTGCAGGGGTTGAGGCATTCGCGGGCTATATTGAAGCCGAGATCAGTGAGGTTGAACTGTTGCACACCCTGGTACAGCGGCTTCACCGGGCTGAAGACCTGGGGGATAAGAACGCCGGAGCGCTGGCGGCAGTAGCGGAGCGCATGCGCTCGCTCGACCGGATGACGCACCCGCTCGCGCCTCCGGCGCCTGCCCCCGAACGGGTACGGGTTGTGGAGCAGGCTGTTGTCGCGCCGGTCAAATACTTACTGACCAAAAGGGAAATGGATCTGTTTCATTGTTGCGCCAGGGGCAATGCCAAAAAACTCAGAGACCTGTTCAGATATGGGGCGACCAGTCCCAATACAGCGGAGTGGCAGGGAACCTTCCTGTGCCATGCCGCCTATAACGGCCATGAGGCCGTTGTCAGGGAGCTTCTGTGTTTACCCGGCATTGATGTCAACCTTGGACAAGGGACCGGGGCCACTCCCCTCTTCCTCGCTTCACAGCAGGGACATATCGAAGTTGTCAAACTGTTGCTGGCAGAGCCCGCCATTAAAATTAACCTGTCGACGCGGCTTGGGGCTACCCCTCTTCATATGGCCGCACAATTCAGGCGCACGGAAGTAATGAAGTTGCTCCTGGAGGAATCGAATATACAACTTGATGCGCGTGAACAGGAGGGAGCTACGCCTCTTTATTATGCATGCCATTTTAGTTTTCCGGAGATAGCCGAACAACTCATCAACAGGGGCGCGGACGTCAACCTGCCGATGGATGACGACGCTACACCCCTGTGTGCCGCTGCAGCAAGCGGCGCTGTTGAAATAGTCAAAAAACTGTTGGATACACCAGGAGTTAAAATCGACAGTCAAATGGATAGTGGCGCCACTGCATTAGGCATTGCCTGCAATCACGGACACAAGGATATCGTCAGGATGCTGCTCATGAACGGCGCCAACCCCAATATAACAGGTAATATATCGGGCCTTTCCGCTCTCCACGCTGCTTGCCTGAAGGGAGATACGGCAATAGTCGAGATGTTGCTGGCCAGCGGAGCAGATATTGATCTCGAGGCCAACATGAAGGGCAGATACACACCCTGCTCGCTTGCCCTGCTGGCTGGAAACCAGGAAGCGGCGGCCCTGTTACAGGCATATCGGAGCTACAAGACGGAACAGGCAGCCCGATTGGACAGGCTTTCTCGCTGCTTACAACCGCAGGGGCAGGTACCGGATGACGTACCGGACCGGTCATCTGCTTCAACGGCATTGCCATCATTGCCGCACAGCACCAGCGAGCAGCCCGGACAGACCGCTGAAACCTCTGCTGCCTCTCCAGCCGCGCGCGGGAGTCAACCAATGCCTGCAACAGCGCCTTCTCCCCTGGAGATGACTAAACAGGCGATGAGACAGGAGGTGCTCGGTAAACTGAGATGCGACAACCTGGAACCGCTTGAGGGGATCAGGCTGCTGGAGGCTGTCAATGACACCGACAACCTGGACGGCCTGTGCGTTCTTTATAACAGGCTGGCGCATATCGAGCGGGAGAAGGAACGGGCCAGGCGTCATGTGCGGCCCCTGCTCCCTGCTTGCGCAGGGACAAGTTCCGCGGGGGGGCAGGTTCCCGGCTTAAAACCACAAGGGCAGGTAGCGGCGGCCGCGCCATTATTTGCACTGGCTGAGCGAACGGGCCTGGACGCGGATGTTGTTGAAAGAGAGATCAAGGTTCACCTGGGCCAGGCGTATCACCGCTTCGTCAGCCAGGCGGTGAACGACATGGAGTTCGGCCGGGGCAAACCCACCTCGGGCTACCCGGGGCTGCTGCATGCCTCCGCCGGGATACCCGGCGTGGGGAGTTGCAGCGTGTTTTACTATCCGGATGTTGAGCGGCATCTAAACCGGATAATGGGCATAGGCCATCACCTGGACCGGGAAACCTACCAGCTGGACTATGCAACCGGCGCATTACGGGGTTGCCGTACAATCCGCCTGTCCTGATGGACGGTAGTTATTCTATTGCACCGTATCCCGCCTCCCCGCCGGGGTAACGCCTGAGACCAAACCGTTTAATGGGCAATACACGCCAACAAGCCGTCACAGCCGGTGCGGCAGTTGCCGCGGAACGACCCGTACGGAACATCGGCGCCGCCCGGACCCCGCCGGGAACCTTAGCCGCCCCCCTGCAGGCAGTGGCCACTGGCATACTCGACGGCGCTGCCCCGTTGCGGTTCATGGACAGCATCAATGCAGGCAACCGGCAGCTGGGCAACCGCGCCTTCCTGCACTGGGTCAGTGAACTGCAGTTCGGGCCGAAGCCGCGCGGGAAGAAGAAAGAGGCAAAAGTGGCGGAAGCAGGAGCGACACCGGAGGTTTTACCGGAGACCATGTCCCCGACAGGTGCGGCAACCGGGCCTGAAGTGCAAGAGGCCGCGGCCCGGGAGGAACCCGGCACCGCGTCTACGCCGATGGTGAAGAAAAAGAAGAAGAAATCCCGGGGGCAAGCCATGGAAAAATCTGCCGTACCTCCCGTAAAGAAAAAACTGGGCGTAAGAGAGAAGGAACTGTTTGAATGTTGCTACGACGGTAAGGCCGGCCGATTAAAATACCTGCTCAGGCATGGTCATTTCGATATAAACGCATCGAACCGGGCAGGAACAATGTTGGGGACCGCTGCGTATTTTGGATACGGGGCCGTACTCCAGGCGCTCCTGTCCGTACCGGGAATCAATGTCAACCTGCTTCAGCAAGGCGGTTATACTCCACTCTACGTCGCAGTAGATAGAGGGCGCGAGGAAATAGTCAGGCTGCTGACGGCAGAATGCAGGGTTGACGTGAATCTGGGGATGCCGGGCAAATATACCCCGCTCCATAATGCTGTTGAAAGAAACAATGTGAAAATAATCCAGTTGCTTCTGGCAAACCCCGGCATAAATGTCAACGCCCGTAAACCCAATGGCGCGACACCGCTCCTGATAGCCACCCAGTATAACTTGCCGGGAATTGTCGAGCTGTTGCTGGAACGTGGCGCCGACGTTAACCTGGGATTGACCGAAGCAAATTACCTTCCGCTACTCATCGCGGCAATAAAAAATCATCTCGAGGTAGTCAGGCTCCTGTTGCAGCAGGCGGATATCCGGGTCAACGAGAAAACCGGTAATGGTTTGACTGCCCTGAGTGCTGCTGCCCGGGAAGGGCATGAAGAAGTTGTCAGGTTACTGCTGGAAAAAGGGGCCGATCCGGATATATCGCTCAAAGATGGAACAAGCCCGCTTCATTTTGCATGTGTTTACAGGCATCCTGCTATCCTGGCGATGCTGCTGGATGCCGGAGCGGATATCCACCAGGTCACATCACTGTCGGGGGAGGAACTCACTGTCTTCGAGATTGCCCTGCTTGTTGGTGATCGGGAGTTAATAAGCATGGTGGAAGAACATCTGGAAAACAATCCGGACTGGTCAACACCCCCGACAACACCAGCACCGGAATGGTCAACCCCGCGGTCGACACCTCCACCGGACTGGTTTGCCGGGTCACCGTCCATACCGCCACCGGAGTCATCTGCCACCCTGTCACACGCCGGAGCCGTGGAGCCCACACCTGCGCCGCCACCGGTCCCGCGCAGCGCAGACACAGGTACGACAAAACCACCGGATACGAAACCTGCCACCAGCGCGGCTGAACGCACCTTGCCGGATGAGCCTGTCAGCCGGTCAGCGCGGGCAGAGACGCAATCATCTCTATCAACGGCAAAAAATTCGTTGATAACCGAGGTGCTCAAGAAACTCGATAATGAGACACTTGACCCGGCTGAAGGCATCTGGCTGATGGCAGACGTCAGGAATGCCGCGAACATCGACATGCTGTGCGTGATCTACAACCGGCTGGCCGGCATGGAACGGGAACGACGGCGCACCCGGCGGCACAGATCGCTGCGGCATCAACTGCTTGCTGAGGAGGCAGAACCCGCACTATCGCACACCACACCCCGCCGCTACACAGTGGGCAACAGAGAGAACCTGGGCGCCGACGCAGCGGAGGTTGAGATCAGGAAACACCTGGCGCCGGCGCATCACAAGTTTATCAGCCAGGCAGTGAACGACATGGAGTTCGGCCGGGGCAAACCCACCTCGGGCTACCCGGGACTGCTGCATGCCTCTGCCGGTATACCCGGCGTGGGAAGTTGCAGCGTGTTTTACCATACGGACGTTGAACGGCAACAAAACCGGATAGTGGGCATAGGCCATCACCTGGACCGGGAAACCTACCAACTGTACTATGCGGCCGGCGAACTACAGGGTTGCCGCACAATCCACCTGTCCTGAAAATGGCGGGCGTTAACGGGGATCGATCGGCGTAACCGCTCCGAGCGCCGCTGCCACGGCCGCCCCGGCCTGCAAACAGCGCGCCTCTGCAAAGGGCGGGCCGATGATCTGCACCGCCTGCGGCAGTCCTCCGGCAACACCGGCCGGCACCACGGATACGGGCAACCCCAGGAGATTGACTGCGACAACCAATCGCATGCTGTCCATTAATCGCTTTGAGCGTTCGGTGCTTTCCAGGTCGGCGCCGAGCGTGAAAGGCGGATCGGTCGAGACCGGACCGAGCAGCAACGGGTAACGCTGAAAAAACATCAGCCAGTCGCGCAACAGCCGGGTACGCTCTGCGAAGGTGCGTACCAGGTCAGCCTGGTCCAGGGTCGGGACAAAGGGATCGCATAATGCCAGGGAAGCGGGCGCATCCGGCATGGAGAGTTGCTCGATAGTATCCAACATCATGATGCGCACCTCGTTAAAGAGCAGCAGTTGCCAGGTCCGGAGCGCTTCCGCCACGTCAGGCGGATCGACCTCTGCAAGCGGATAACCGGCATCAGCCAGGGCATCAGCGGCTTTGCGCACGCCGTCGGCAACCTGTGGGTCGACACCCATGGCGCCCGGGTCGATAGAGACCGCGACCTTCGGCAGTGCTCCTGCCGGCTGCTCCAGCGGCGCGGGGACCCACCAGGGATCGCGCGCATCGAAATGGCAACAGGTCGCGAGCGCGGAATATACATCGCCGGGACTGCGCGCCATCAGGCCTTCGACGTACATGAGTTGAAAGCTGATGGGCAGTTCTGCGCGCATGGTGGCGCTGGCCCGGGCAACACGGCCGTGACTGGGGCGGACCGATGAGACGCCGCAATACTGTGCAGGCACCCGCAGTGAGCCACCCAGGTCGTTGCCGAGCGCCAGCGGCACCATGCCGGTCGCAAGCGCGGCCGCCGAACCGCCGCTGGAGCCGCCCGGAGTGCGATCCTGCGCCCAGGGATTGCGCGTGGCGCCGCGCAAACTGCTGTCCGTGTGCCAGCGCAAGGCAAAATCGGGCAGGTTCGTGGCCGCGAGCGGTATGGCGCCGGCTGCTTTCAATTGGGCTACGATCGGCGCGTCCTGCGGAGCCTGCGCCTCCGCAAACGCCGGCACGCCCCAGGTCGTGGGCCAGTCCTGCACGTCGATATTCTCCTTTACCCCCAGTGGGACTCCGTGCAGGGGCCCCAGGGCTTCACCCGCGGCCTGCTTCGCATCCGCGGCCGCAGCGGCGGCGCGTGCTGCGCCGGCATAAACGACGGTAACCGCGTTCACTCCGCCATTGACTGCGTCAATACGATCGATACACGCCTCAACTGCGTCACAGGCACTGGCTTCGCCATTGCGAATAGCGGCAGCGAGTTCCAGAGCACCCAGTTCCCAGAGGTCAGCCATAAGTGATTCCCCTTTTTTACACTTCCCAATTAACGTACCATATCCTGACTTCCGGGTCTTTTACTTTCCTGATGCCGCAATTAATGCGTATGCTGAGTTCCCTTGTTCTTGTCATTTCAGCAGTTTTTCTTGGCTTGATGGTCCTGCTCTTCGTTTTCCAGGAAAAAATGGTCTTTTTCCCCGGAAAGAGGATCGGCGACACCCCTGAAGCTGCCGGTTTGAATTATGAAGATGTTCACCTGACCACGGATGATAATATCAAGATTCACGGCTGGTATGTTCCCCATCCGAAGGCGCAGGCAACCCTGCTGTTTTTTCACGGCAATGCCGGGAACCTGTCTCACCGGCTTGAATCAATAGCCCTGTTTCACGACATGGATCTGTCGGTTTTCATCATCGATTACCGCGGCTACGGCAGAAGCGGCGGGCGGCCATCCGAGCTTGGGACCTACCGGGACGCGATGGCCGCCTGGAATTACCTGGTGGATGAGCGGCGGTTACGTCCGGACGGGATCATCGTATTCGGCCGCTCCCTGGGCGGCGCGGTAGCCGCCTGGTTAGCGGCACAGGTCCGGCCCGCGGCGGTGATACTGGAATCCACGTTCACGTCCGTCAAGGAACTGGGAAAACACTATTATCCCTACCTGCCTGTTTCCTGGATCTCGCGGATACATTACCCGGTAGATGAGTATATTACCTCGTTCAACAGCCCGGTCCTGGTGATCCATAGCGAGCAGGATGAAGTGATCCCGGCCAGGTTAGGTCAGCGCTTGTTCGAACGCGCACCGGAACCGAAACTATTTCTGCCCATCTCAGGGGATCACAACAACGGGTTTTTATTGAGCAGGGATGCCTACGTCAAAGGTATCAAACGTTTCCTCCAAACCTGTATGGATATCCGTTAGACGGACTTATCGCACGCCGCCCGGAACCAATCCATTGACCCGCCAGGGTGAAATAGCGGAAACTCAAAACCTGTATTCAAACCCTGCCCCCAGGTCGAACTCAGAATCATAAGCGCCGGTTATGGCTGTTTTCTTGTTGATTTCATAACTTAGCTGCACCCGGTATTCATTATCGGTATTCCAGTCCCAGTGAACGCGCGCCCGGTCCGTCAACTGCAGTTCGCTTTCCAGTTCCAGGCGGAAATGACCGCGGGTATCGATGCGCATATCCGCATCGATCAGCAACGGCAACACGTAGGCCGCACCGGCTATCCCCCTGTTCTCAGCGCTTTCCTCGCGTTCCAGACCGGCGCCGGCATACAGGGCCAGGAAGCGGGTTAATTGCCTCCGGTAGGTAACGTCGACATCGTATTCGTCCCCGTAGTCAAAGTCATATTCCACCTCAACACCGTTGCGCATGTTGTACGCCCATAGCCGTCCGGCCATCATCTGCGACTGGAATGCCGTGTCTGCAAACAGGTACCAGGGATCACCGTACTTGCGGTGAAACCGGTAGAACCCGGAGTTGAAATAATCATCCTGGCCGGCGGGTATGTAACTCACCACCCGCGCCATGCCGCTTTTCATATGGTAGAGGTTATGGCAGTGAAAGAACCAGTCTTTTTCCTCGTCGGCGGCAAATTCTATGGTGACTGTATCCAGGGGCGGCACGTTGACCGTATGTTTCAACGGCGCATAGTCGGCCTGGCCGTTCAGCACCCGGAAGAAATGGCCGTGCAGGTGGATGGGATGGTGCATCATCGTCTCGTTGACCAGGTTGAAACGTACGACCTCACCCTTGTTAATCCTGATCTTGTCGACCTCGGTCAGGGTCTTGTTATCGAATGACCAGGTGTATCTCTCCATGCTCCCGGTCAGTCTCAGGTCGATTTCCCTGGTATCCCGGCCCGCGTCGAAAACGGTCGGGTGCTTCGCCTTCAGGCCGGCATATTCACTCGTATGGTGCATGGAACCGTGCCGGTCGGCATGCACCATCCTGCCGCGCCTGCGGCTGTGGCTGCCGTGCCCGACCAGGTAAAGATTGGGTTTCAGCGCCGGCAGAACCGGCACTGCATCACCAGTACCCAGGTAATAGGAAGCATGCCCTGAAACGTCTTCTGCCGTGGCCCGCAGTTCATAGCGTTTATCGGCGCGGATATCGACGATCACGTCATAGGTTTCCGCCGTCGCCAGGCGCAACCGTTCCACGGCCCTCCCGACAACAGCTACCCCATCCGCTTCGATCAGGAGCATATCGCCGCCGCTGAACTCGACGTGGAAATAACTTGAGGCCGAGGCGTTGATAAGGCGCAGCCTGACCCTGTCGCCCTGTTTAATCCCGGCATTATGCAGGCTTTGTTGTCCGTTGATCAGGAACGCATCGTAGCCCACATCGGACAGGTCCATGGGGCCCATGCGTATGAGTGCGCCGTCGATCCTGTTTTTAATCGCCTGTTTGCCGTTTTTCAGGACACCCTGCCAGGACTGGACGGTATCCTTTTTCAACGAGTAATAATCATCCTCGCGCTTCAGGTTACGCAATACCGTACGCGGGCGCTCATCGGTCCAGTCCGACAAGACCACGACCAGGTCCTTGTCGTACCGGTGTGTCTCGTCCGGGTTGCGGAATACAAGGGCGCCGTAGAGCCCGCGCTGCTCCTGCAGACCGGTATGGGCATGGTACCAGTAGGTACCGGTGTGGGTCACCGGGTATTCAAAGGTCAGCGAACTCCCGGCGGCAATGGGCGGCGTGGTCAGGTAAGGCACGCCGTCCTGGTCGTTCGGCAACAGTACGCCGTGCCAGTGGATCGAGGTATCCACGTCCATGCGGTTGTTGAACCTGATCCTTAGCGTGTCGTCCAGGTTTGCCTCGATAGTCGGGCCGGGGATCCCGCCGTCGATGACCAGCGCTTGAACTGTTTTACCGGTAATGTTTATGTCCCGGTAATCAATATCAAATTCATAACTGACCGTAGCGGCCACGGCCCGGCCCGGCCCGGACAGGGCAATCAACAACAACACATAGAGGACAGACTTGTGCATCCGGCATGACCCGTTTAAACAATTGGATTAGCATCGACGCATCGGGTTCCCGGGATCAGCCGGGTTACCCCGCAACGGCAGTGAGTTCAATAACAAGACAGCCCGTATCCCCGGTTGGGATATACGGGTTACAGGGACATTTTCGGAGGGTGAAAGATATCTTCCGGGCCGGAATAGATATAGGTGTGGCCAGGGTAATTCATATGTCCCGTGTCCATGTCCACCAGTGAATGACCGGACAGGTACACGGCGGAGAACGTGGCGCCCGGGCAGCAATGCTGGGCATCACAGATATCCGGGCTATTGTTATTTTCCGCCTCGGTCTGATGGCAGCCGGTTGCCGTCTCAATTACCCCGGGTTGACTCCCAGCAGGGGCGCGGGCTGTCTCCGGGCAGGTTTGAAAGGCATTCGCCAATCCCTGGGGACCGAACAAAAACAAGACCAGCAGCAGTAAATAATGCTTATACTTACCCATAAGTGACAGTATAGGCTAAAATCCTCCACGTTTCGTATAGACGTTCACCTTCTATGCAACCAGCAAAAATTCACACACGGTTTTCCATGAAGGAGTAAACATGATTACCGGCCCTACCTCCCATATCTATATTTCCCAGCGCCTGCGGCTGCACTACGTCGATTGGGGGAATCCCGGCGCGCCGCCCCTGTTGCTGGTACACGGCAGCAGGGATCACTGCAGAAGCTGGGACTGGACCGCGCGCACACTGGCGCGGGACTGGCACGTGCTGGCGCCCGATCTCAGGGGCCACGGCGACAGCGACTGGTCGCCGGACGGCACCTACTCGATGTCGGCCTTCGTCTATGACCTGGC
The DNA here is from genome assembly GCA_965208655.1 of Gammaproteobacteria bacterium. Lineage (GTDB taxonomy): Bacteria > Pseudomonadota > Gammaproteobacteria > Eutrophobiales > Eutrophobiaceae > JAAXHV01. Next base: position 859,200 of record CBDBPJ010000001.1, on the reverse strand, counting down.
CCAATTGATACACCAGCTTGAACTGCGGCCGGTCACGATTGTCGGCCATTCCCTGGGCGGTTCCGTGTCATTGCGCTACACGGGCCTGTATCCGGACGCGGTGCGTAAACTCGTTGTTGTCGAGGGCATGGCGCTGGGGCCGGAACATATAGCACAACTGGAGGCCGCGTCCATGGCGCAGCGTATTCGTGACTGGATAGAAGAACGGCGGCAACTGGCGGGCAGGCAGCCGAAGCGCTACAAATCGCTGGAGGAAGCGTACCGGCGCATGAAGACGGCAAACAGCTACCTGACGGATGAGCAGGCCCGCCACCTCACCCATCACGGCATAATCCAGAATGAAGACGGCACGTACAGCTGGAAATTCGACAACTGCGTGCGCATATTTCCGCCCGTTGACCTGGAGCCGGAGGTGATCAGGCAGCTCTGGGGTTCGATCACCTGCCCTACCCGCCTGATCTACGGCAAGGACAGTTGGGCGTCCAACCCGGCAGAGGACGGCAGGCTGGCTTATTTCAGTAATGCGGAGGTTTCCCTGTACGAGAATGCCGGCCACTGGCCGCACCACGACCAGCTTGAGCAGTTTGTTGCGGATTTGCTCGAGTTTCTGTGACTACTGCCGTCAGCCGATAACCATGCCATTACTCACGGGCACCCGGCCCCTACGCCTACCTGGAAAGAAACGTATTTCATTTCGGCCTCCACCTGGCGCGGCAATTGACGAAATGATCGCTGAAACGCGCAGCGCCGTTGATTGACAAACCCGGTACAGGATAAGTTCGATGTCATTTGACCCCGACCGGCCGTTATCGATATTCGCCTACGCCTATACGTCTGCGGTAGGTGTTGCGATGTTGTTGTTCGGGCCGCTGGTTATCGGCGCATACGTTGATACCGAAGGTCTGACGGAAACGCAGGCCGGTTACCTGTTTTCCCTTGAAATGGCGGGTTATGCGCTCAGTTCGGCGCTGGTGTTCGCGGTCATCACCCGGTTCAACTGGCGTCATATCCTGCTTGCCGGCGTGTTCCTCGCCGTATTGGCCAATATCACTTCGATTTACTTGCACGATTACACCGGGCTGGCTGGATTCAGGTTCATGGCGGGCCTCGGCGCCGGCCTGTTGATGAACATCACCATGGTTTCCATCGCGCTGACCCTGAATATCGACCGGAACTACGGCTTCTGGGCGGTGTTGCAGTTAACGGTCGGCGCTGCAGGGCTGTACCTGTTGCCCGGCTTTATGCCCGCCTATGGCCTTGCTGCACCCTTCCTTACCATCACAGTACTTGCGCTGCTGGTATTACCCCTGGTGAAGCGCTTCCCGGAACATGGCAGGACCGCCGGCGCTACGCCCGGTAAATACAATAAACTGTTCCTCGGCCTGACAGGACTGCTGGGCATATTTATTTACTACAGCGGGCAGGCGGCAGTATGGGCTTATATTGAGCGAGTGGGTATAGCCGCGGGCATTGGTCCCGGCAGCGTGGGGAGTGTTCTGTCTGCTTCCCTGGTGGCCGCGATCCTCGGTGCGGTCCTGGCCACCTGGCTCGGGGACAGGTTGGGCCGGCGTCTTCCCGTCGCTGCAAGTATGATATGTTCAGCGGCCGGTATCAGTTTCCTGTGGGGCGTGCAGTCCGTCTATCCGTATATCATCGCAGCATGCCTGTTCAACGCGGCCTGGTATTTCTGCCTGCCTTACCTGTCGGCGATCATCGCCAATATCGATACCGACGGACGATTGGTGATCGGGCTTGCCGTCGTGTTCCCGTCGGCACTGGCCGCAGGTCCGGCGCTGGCAACCTGGGCGCTGGCCGGGGCGGGTTACGGCCCGGTGCTGTGGATCGGCATGCTATCATTACCCGTCGGATTGATAATCATGTGGAAAGCAGCCGCGCGGAACAGTACATGACACAGACACACAGCCAGTTCGTGACCCCGGAACAGCTTGCCAGGGTCAGCCTGCCCCTGGAACAGGCCTGTAACCTGCCCCGGGCCGCCTACGTTTCAGAGCATATTTTCAGACAGGAAGCGGAACACCTGTTCCTGAAACACTGGGTCAACGTGGCCCACGTCAGCCAGGTTCCGAATCCCGGTGATTATTTATGTGTCGACGTATTTGACTACCCCCTGGTGCTGACACGGGATCTGAATAATGACATTCATCTCCTGTCACGGGTCTGCCGGCACAAGGGAACGCTGGTTGCCGCAGGCAGTGGTAATGCATCCCTGTTCGTCTGTCCGTTCCATGCCTGGACATATGAACTCGATGGCCGGCTGAAGGCCGCGCCATTGATGGACAAGGTCAAAAACTTCGATCGGCAGGACTGCCGCCTGAGGGAAATGCGCACCGAGATATGGGAGGGATTTATATTCGTCAATATCAGCGGCGATGCAGAGCCGCTGTACACCCGGTTGACGGATTTGCAGACACTGCTGGCAAACTGGCACATGGCCGACCTGGTGCCGGCGCATGACGCCTTTTATTACGACCAGCGCCAGAACTGGAAAATCAATTCGGAATCGTTCCTCGAAGCCTATCATCACCTCGGCGCCCATGTAAAAACGTTTCAGCCCACCTACCCCGCGGCCAACTCGTATCCCATAGCAAGTACAGGCAGGTATTCGGTCCTCAGCTTCGGTCCGGCGCAGGCCGCATCGGCAACCAATATCGACGGCGGCATGGACCTGCCTTTTATTGAAACGCTGAGCGAGGCTGAACGGCTGGAACCCATGGTGGTGTTCGTCTGGCCCAACCTGCTGCTGGGGATTGGCGCCGACCAGGTCGCTTATTACCGGCTGATGCCGACCGCTGCAGAAAGGCATGATCTCTGGTTGAACGACCTGATGCCGCGCAGTACGGTGGAAGACCCGAAACTCGAACAGGCAATCAAGGATCGCGTCCAGTGGGCCAGGTCCGTCCATGAGGCTGACGACATGCCCGCTTTTGAACGTTGCCAGACCGGTATTCGCAGCCCGTTTTACGAGCAAGGCCGGTTGTCTGTGCCTTACGAACGTTGCGTCTGGGAATTCAACCAGTGGTGGGCGGAACAATTAGGCGAGAGTATCCTGGAGTAAGCCTGCAACAGTCACCTCGCATAAAACTCCACTATATGCACGATTTCATTATTCAATCACTGCAAGACAGCGTCCGCGGCGCAGTATTATGTCCGGGGGACGCTGGTTACGACGAAGCGCGGGGCCTGCACAACGGTATGATAGACAAGCGTCCGGCGGCAATCGTACGCTGTACCGGCGTTGCCGACGTGCGCCATTGCGTTAATACAGCGCGTGAAAACGACCTGTTGGCGGCCGTGCGCGGCGGCGGTCACGGGGTGGCGGGAAATGCCAGTTGCGATGGCGGTCTGATGATCGACCTGTCACTGATGCGCGGCGTCCGGGTCGATGCCGGGCAGCGGGTTGCCTGGGTCAGCGGCGGCGCGACGCTGGGTGACATCGATCACGAAACCCAGCAGTTCGGCCTGGTGGCGCCGGCCGGCGTAGTGTCTGAAACAGGCATTGCCGGTCTTGCGCTCGGCGGTGGCTTTGGCTGGGTGCGCGGCAAGTACGGAATGACAGTCGATAACATCATCGGTGTCGACATCGTCACCGCCGACGGCGAGTTGCGCCACGCGAACGCAGCGGAGAACCCGGACCTGTTCTGGGCGGTACGCGGCGGCGGCGGTAATTTTGGTATCGTCACGACCTTCGAATTCCGCCTGCACCCGCTGGGACCCGTCGTCATGCATTGCGCGCCGGTATACGCCGGGTCGCAAGCGCGCGACATCCTGCAGGGCTGGCGGGAATTCATGCAGACGGCCCCCGATGAATTCACGACCGAATTCTTTTTCTGGACCATACCGGACCACGACACCTTCCCGCCGCACCTGCGCGGTCAGGATGTGGTCATCCCGGCCGGCGTCTATGCCGGCCCGGCCGATGAAGGCGAGCGTTACGTACAGCCGTTGCGGGAACTCGCGACGCCGCTCGTCGATCTCAGCGCGCCGCGGCCTTTCACGGCCGTGCAGCAGATGTTCGACGTGTACCTGCCGAAAGGCGAGCTGCTGAATTACTGGAAATCGCTGTACCTTGACCGGGTAACGGACGATGTGCTCGATGCGCTGGTCACGGTCTTTAATGAGCGCCCCGCCACACGCACGCCGTTCGTGCTGCATGACTTGCGCGGCGCCAGCGCCCGGGTCGACGCCGCGGCAACCGCGTTCGGCAGCCGCGCCATGCCGTACCTCATGGAGTTCAATTCATCGTGGACGGATGCCCGGGATACGGACGCCAACATCGCCTGGACCCGCAGGGTGTGGGAGGACATGGCGGCCCGGTTCTCGTCCGGCAACAGCGGCTACCTCAACATGTCCTGTTACAACGAAGACGGCGAAGGCCTGGTCAGGGAAACCTACGGTGTAAATTACCGGCGCCTGCGCGAGGTCAAGCGTAAATACGACCCCGGCAACCTGTTCCGGTTGAACGCCAACATCCTGCCGGCCTAGGAACTCCGGCCACCGGCCGCACCCGGTTGCCATTCACCAGGTAGCTACGGCTCTGTGGTTGAGGCGGCGTCTTTGCCGCGCCTGGCCAGCACTATTTCAGACAACTTCGGACCGCGCCCCGGCTCCGACCAGGGACACACCTCGACACAGATCGAACAGCCGGTTGTCTTGGAGAAATACCAGGCACAGCGGTCATAATCCACGTACCACTTCTCCACTCCCCTGACCAGGGTCTTTTTATCAGATATGGCGTCCGGCGGGCAATACCTGGTACAGGCCCGGCAGGTTGCGCAGACATCTTCCACACCGATATCGACCGGCGCATCGGTCGCCAGCGGCAAATCCGTCAATATCATGGTCAAGCGGAAGTTCGACCCCAGTTCCCTGTTGATCAATGAGCCGTGCTTGCCCAGTTGTCCCAACCCCGCCTGTATGGCCGACGGCATCATCAGGATATCCCTGCCGATCGCGAAGGCTTCCGCGGGCCAGCCCATGGAACGAATATATTCAGCCAGCCGGTTGGAACAGGTGGAACTCCGGCGATAGGTTCTTACCACCTCCAGGCCAGCCTCCGGCCGGGGCGCCTGCTCCATGGTCTTGTGGTCCTGTTCGGTGCCCAGGCAAATCGCGTACTTGTAGGGGTACGATTCATCCCCCTCGTAAAGCAGCAGTTCATCCCTGGCTTGCGTGATGCCGACGCTGTCAAAACCGATCTCCTTTGCCTTTCTCTTGACCTGTTCCGCCATGGCAACAGGATCATCGACCTCAGTGCGCCGGCGGGCGACCCGGCCGCGCGCATTTCTGCTCTCGAACATGCCCAGGATAAATTCCCTGAATATCGGCCATTGCATTGTCATGAAAAAGAAATCGAACAAGGCCTTGTAGTCATAGTCCGTGATGGTGAAGTCGTCCGGCGCGATCTTCCTGGGAAGGGTTTTTTCCGCCACCCCCACACCGTTGATCTCGTTACCCGAACGCGGCGGGTTTACATAGGCGAAATCGTACTCAGGCGCCGGCGGGTTCTTGGGTCTCATTGGCTGTTCCTGCCTGACGGTAAGCGATCAACATAAAACAGGCGGCCTTCCTTGCGCGCCTTTCTGTAGGCCCGGCGTACCAGTCCCCCAAGCAACACCCATACCAGGAAAGTCTGCAGCACGTAGATGGCGAATACAATCGTATGCCGGCATTGCGCCAGAAAACTGTCGCCGCGCACGTCGAATTTGCTTTTGGCCTCGGACATTGCGTTTGCAGTATAGTTGGCAGGTGTCAGAAAATCACCAGAATAGTTGGAATACGGGTTATCATGGACCGCCGCGGGGATCCTGTGCTGGAGCGATACAATGATTGAATTTGGTGGTTGCGGCATCGTGCCGGGCGTTACCCGTGCGCAGGCCGTGGCAAGCGACCGTGACCTGCCGGCAGCAGCTGACGCGGTCATTATCGGTGGCGGCTTGCTCGGTGTTATCACCGCCCTGAACCTGGCGGAGAGAGGCGTCAGTACCGTCCTGTGTGAGAAAGGCGTGGTCGCCGGCGAAGCCTCCGGGCGCGCAGCCGGCCTGGTCGAGTACGAACTGTTATCACCCATCAAGATGGAACTCATTGCCCGTTCCATCGAGCTGTGGCACGCCATGCCGGGGCGGGTCGACGGGGACATCGGGTATGCGGGGCCGGGCCTGGTCAGTCTTTACCGGGAGGAAGAGCCCGCGGAATTTGCCGCGTCATGGCTGAAAGACATGCAGGGGCAGCCGGGCGTGGATGCGCGCATGCTGACGGACCGGGAAATAAGCGCCCTTGACGCGGGACTGGGCAATGGTTGGCACGCCGCCCTTTACCAGGCCAACGGCGCGGCCATCGAACCTCGCCTGGCGGCGCCCGCCATTGCCCGGGCGGCACGCGCCAGGGGCGCAAAGCTGTTGCAGTCCTGCGCGGTCCGGCACATTGAACGCCAGGGCGGCGCCGTTGCCGGCGTCATCACGGAACAGGGCCGGATTAAGACCGCCAACGTGATCATCGCGGGCGGGCTCTGGTCTTCCATGCTGGCCGCCCACTTGGACCTTGACCTGCCGCAGATGATGATTTTCGCGGAACAGAGCAGTGTCGAACCCGTAGCCGGCGGCCCGGCCATCTCGGGTATGACCCCCGCCGGGTACTACCGCCGTGAACCCGACGGCGGCTATATGCTCTCCGCCGCGGCCGGCCGTATTCCCATAACGATGTCCATCGTGAAGAACCTCCGCAAGCTGATGGCCGCGCCCACGGACGTGGACCAGGACATGCGCCCGGGGATGAACCTGCGTACGTTTATCTGGGACCTCAAGGCCCACCGGAAAAGGCGGGAAGACAGGCCTTCCGTGTTCGAAGAAAACCGTATTCTGCAACCGGAATCCGTCAGCGGTATTACCGACCAGGCCCTTGCCGGCATGCGGGAATATATCCCCGCCTTTGCCGGTTGCAAGGTACGCGAGGTCTACACGGGGTCCCTGATATCGACCATCGACAACCTGGGGGTCATTTCGCCGGTAAACAGTATTCCCGGCCTCTACATCGGCGCCGGCATGTTATACGGCCTGACCATGGGCGCGGCCGCGGGCGAGGCGCTGGCGGACATGGTTACCGGCGCAGCGCCGAAGTTCGACGTCTCGCCTTACCGTTACGAGCGTTTTGTGGACGGTTCCGGGTTTGTCTTCTATCCCTGATACGGTCAGGACCATGCCCCGTCTAAAAGGCAAAACCGCGTTAATCACGGCTGCCGGACAAGGTATCGGCAGGGCCACTGCCGAACTTTTTTCCAGGGAAGGCGCCGAGGTCATCGCCACCGATATCAACGAAGCCGCGTTACAGAACCTGACCGGTTGCAGTACGCGACGGCTGGACGTGACCGACAAGGCCGCCATCGAGGACCTGGCCGGGGAACTGGGCGCCATCGACATCCTGTTCAACTGCGCCGGCTACGTGGCCAACGGCCCCATCCTGGAGTGTGCGGACGATGATTGGGATTTCTCTTTCGAGCTTAACGTCAAGTCCATGTACCGCATGATCAAAGCGTTTCTTCCCGCCATGCTGGCAGCGGGCGGCGGCGCCATCATCAACATGTCCTCCGTCGTCAGCACCCTGACCGCGGCGCCGAACCGCTTTGTCTACGGCGCCACCAAGGCGGCGGTCATCGGCATCACCAAGTCCGTTGCCCTGGACTACGTAAAGCAGGGTATCCGCTGCAACGCGATCTGTCCGGGGACGGTCGATACGCCGTCGTTGCAGGAGCGCCTGAATGCGTTTGCCGACCCGGTGCAGGCGCGCAAGGATTTTGAAAACCGCCAGCCCATGGGACGACTCGGTTCGGCAGAAGAAATTGCCAACCTCGCCCTGTACCTGGCTGCCGATGAAGCTTCCTATACCACCGGTGCGATCATTTCCATTGATGGGGGGTGGTCTATCTAATGAGATTGCCAAGCCGGGAACAGATTTATCGGCGCGGGCTCAACCGTAATACTTGATGAAGTAATAAACACTTAAAAACATGCCGATGACTATTATAACTCCACGGAAGTACACGGCAGGCAGCCACTGCGCGATACGGGCGCCAAGCAACCCCCCTATGACGGCACCCGCGAATGCTGTAAGGGCATACGGCCACGCCACGATGCCTGAAAATGTAAATATTATTAAAGCAACACTCGTGGCCGCCGCAGCCATCAGGTTTTTTAACGCATTATTCGCCTGAATATCATGAACACCCAGCATGCGTAATCCTGCCATGAGCATGACTCCCAGGCCTGCGCCGAAATAACCGCCGTAGAACGCAACGACAAATACCAGGAACCTGGCAACCGGTCCGGGTCTGGTAACTGACTGGTTGCCGGTATATGACGCAATCATGCCGCTGAAGCGATTGCCGAAAGCAAAAAGCAGGGTTGCAAACAGTAAGAGAAACGGGATCAGTTTTACGAATGCCGTATTGCCGGTGAGTATGAGCGTGCCCGCGCCAAGCCCGCCCCCCAAAAGGGCTGTCAAAATTGAGTTCCCTATTCCGCGGGTATGTTTGCGTAGTACATTTCTGTAGCCGACGACAGCCAATACATTAGCAGGCCAGATCGCAATACAATTCGAAGCATTGGCCACAATCGGCGGAAGTCCCGCAGCCAGAAATACCGGGAACGTGAAAAACGCGCCGCCACCGGCAACGGCATTACTGACCCCGGCCAATAGACCGGCCAGGAATAACATGCCGGGAATTAATATATCCATTTTATACGAACAGTTTATGAAACCGCCGGCAGACGATTATCGCATCAACGCTGCGGGTCATTGGTATTACGACAATATCAGCTGAACAATCAGATCGTCGCACGGAAGGGGGCTAATTTGCGCCGTCGGATCCGGCCAGGTATTCCTCGACAAAATCCAGGCGGTCATTACCCCACCACATCTGACCATCGACAATGATGGTAGGAACACCGAAAACGCCTTTTTCCACCGCTTGTCGATTCGACGCCACATATTCGGGCAACGCCTTGGACGCGCCGGCATATTCGATAAATTCCGCAGGTGACCAGCCCATTATTTCAGCCAATCGGGCCAGTGTCTCATCAGATCCTATATCACCGCCCAATCCCCAACCCAGGTTAAAGCCTTCCCTGACATATTTTTCCCCGAGCCCCCTGTCCAGCGCATAGAAGGTACCGGCGTTCATCCTGTGAGAATCTAGTGATGACGGAAAACTGACCGGCAGATTGACCCTCTTCGCCCATCGATCAATATCGGCCATCAGGTAGCGCAACTTGACCGGTATGTCGCGATTGGCCGGACCGGTGTTGCCGGCGGCAATTTTCGCAGCCGGCAGATCGATCGGTATGTAGGTCAGTTTCCTGCCATACCCCCTGGCTAACCCACACACACGATCATGCGCGAGATAGGCGAACGGGCTCACGAAGTCAAAATAAAATTCCAGCTCACCACTCACTGCTCAGGCCTTTTCCCAACACCTGTTCCACCATTGCCAGGAATTGTACTCACGGTCATATAATGTTCATTCCGGGCAATCGCCTGCCGGCAGGCGATGGATTTCGGGGTGTTAGAGGGTTCCACTCAAGAGTTCCCGGTTAAGTTCCGCCCAACCGGTCCCCGCCAGGCGGGCCCCGGCCAGGTAACTCTCCGGCGCCGTTGTATATGGCGGGCGGCAGGGTCCGGCGTTCATCCAGCCTGCCGCGTTGATGCGCTCTTTCTCCAGCTGAATGTTATAGCGTGAAAACTCGGCAAACCCCCCGGGCGGAAACAAGTTTGACAACACCGACATGATACGTGGATAAAGGGCATCCGGCCGCGACCAGTCACCGGTCCGGGCCGCCTCCCTGACAATATCGCGCCAGTGCATGGTCAGCTCAGGCCCCGTGCAAGCACACGGCGACCAGAAGGCCGTATGGAACCCGGGGTCCATTCTGGCCGCGTCCCTATGGTCGAACTCCAGAGGCAGAAAACGCAATTGTTTACGCGACGCCATGGTATGGAGCTGTAATTGGGCAATATTGATGTATTTACAGCTGACAACCTGCGGAATCTCTGCCACCTGCGCCCAGAACGGCGTGGGGAAAGAGAACTTGAATGCCTCCGGATTGGCGTAGATACAAATAGCCAGTTCCGGAACTGCTGCGGCCACATCCCGGTAGAACCGTACTCCGCCAGGCACATCGATTTCCTGCCACATGGGCACACCCAGCATGGTGCCGTCGGCGCCTATATCCCGCACATGTTTGAGTTGCCTGACAGTCTCACGTGTATTGAGCGTGGTAACACCCGCGAAGATGGGCACTCGCCCCGCAGCCGTTTCCACCATGACCTCAGTCATCTTTCTTTTTTCTTCCCAGGTAAGAGTGGCCCCCTCCCCAAACGTACCCTGGCACATAATGCCATCGACGCCGGCGTCGATCAGGCCGGCTACGGCCCTTGAAACCTCATCGTAATCGACCGAGTCCTCAGTTCGCCAATCATCACCTGCCGTGATGGCGGGTGTGGGAATAACAGCCCACGCACCCGTTATGCCTTCTACGTCCAGCCTGTTACCACCTGTTCGCATTTTTATTTCCTTTGGGAGTATTCATGTATGGCTGTCAAGAGCACAGCTTTTTATGCTTGCTTGCCAGTATACTGCATGCCACATTCCGATCACGATATAACGGGTCAGGTGGCATTCAGACGAATACAAGGAACTGAAAAAACTGCGGGAAGGCGCGGTGGACATCACCGTACTGCTGGCCGGCGGGTTATAACGCGCTTCCTCGTATATGTTGTTCCGGACCCGTAGAACTCGACATTGAGGTTTTACGTCGTGGGTCAGTTCTCGTCATTTGATACAGTTTTTGCGCGCCTCATCGGCTTGATCCAGCCGATATAGACATACAACACTGCCAGCAACATTACCGTAATGATCCCGAGATTTCCGAGCATGGGATGAACTTGCAAACCCAGAAATAAAGCGAAGTAAAAAGCAATGAAGAGTGCGAACAGCACTGCTGCGTGGAGGAGGATCGTCAGAAGTATCCTTGCCCAATTCTGTTGCATCGCTAACTCCCGTGGTTAGGTTTCACTTTCGAGATTTGAAGAGCCTTTAACTTTGAAAGAGTTATTTTATGGCCTGTTCTATAGACCGCTTGACGAATTCATTCAGATTGAGATTGTTTTCTTTCGCCGCGATAAGTGCATGCCTGTGCAATTCCGGACCAATCCGCACATTAAATGAACCTTTGCAGGGCTTGGCAGGCTCCCTGTCAAGCTTTTCACAATCCAGCAGATAATCGTCCACTGCATCCTTGAAGGCATGTTCCAGCTCTTCTACATTTCGACCTTCATAGCTGACCAACGGTTCGATGAATTCCAGTTTCCCGAACAGGCAATTATCTTCTATGCTGGTTTGCGCAGAGCCGTAAAAGCCTCTGTACCTGAATAAACTCATAACATTTTCGCTCGCGTCAGTTTGTCTACAACCAATTTAACCGCATAACGTTTCACCTGGTTGTCCGGGTGTGGCCGATGTAAATTGATAGCATGGTTGGGGTTACCGTTATCAAATTTTACCCTTGAGCCATCTCCCTTTATCTCTTTGTAGCCAAAAGATTTCAGCAGCGTGATTAAATCATTCCAGGTTACAGACCGTTCGCCATCCAAAAATTTGGCTATTAACTTATCACGCCTTCCCATAGCTGAATTATACGGGAATAGAGCTTTATGTGCAACTATTATTTAGTTGCTAATTATTGTGCAAAAACTATAAACTATGTCCCCGGTGACCCTGTCCCCGTAACCTTCCGGCCCCAGTGATCCGTCTGGCTTTCTGTGTCTCTTCATGATTGAAGGCGGGGCCGTAATAATCAATTTCACTCTCCGTCATGCCTGCGTCCCTGAACAGGCTGCGCCAACTCCCGTCTATCACGTCTAGCATATCGTTCAGTGTTTGAACGGCCATGTCCTGCTCCACATCAAAAAAGGGCGCCGCTTCAATAGCCGCCTCAATGGAGGCTTCATTGCCGCTGAGTTCGCTGATCCCGGTTTTGAGCGAACGGTGGCGCAGCGGTTGCGGATTTATGTCAAAGGCTGGTGAGAGTTGCCACCGATTATCGCCCGCATAGAGAAAGCCATGGTTTTGCAGGTGGTCGTCATTGTTAGAGGCCAGTATGTAAAACAGAATTCGTCGGTATAGTTCATGCATTTGTTGTCTGGGTTCCTGGCAATGGGCAACCATCATGTCGACAATATCGGTGTAGTAGACAGGCTCAGGGGTTTCCCGACCCATGAACGTTCTTGCAGAGATGTAGGGGACGCGCGCTTGGCGGTCCCGGTCAAATCGGGTAATGAGTGCAACAGGGTAGTCTGTATTCCCCAATTCTATACGGGAAACAGCTGCATTGATCCCGGTGATGCCGGCAAGGTTCAGGGTCGCCACCTCGGCCCGTTCAACCGGCGCCCTGTCATGCGTTGATGTAAACTTGATGATGGACAGCACACCGTTGTCATCTATATTGGATTTTGGTCTCGCCCCGCCCAGCGAGCCGACATAACCCTGCAATTCATCAAGCACCTCCTTTTTCATGGCCGAGTTCGTCTCCCAGGCATGTGCCAGCCGGCGCAGGTCCGGCAAGTCAGCAAGACGCGGTACTCGTGGTGTTGCCGTTGACAAGAAGACGCCGTTCTCATCCTGAAAGCGCAAAGCGCCTGTTCTGGTAAAGTCATCCGCCCTGATGAGATAATCAATTTCATCCGCCCCGCGGTCCATTGTCGCGTTTACCAGGGCGCGCCCCCAGGAATCAGGAGATGCATCGGCAAATGGATCCGGCAGAGACAGTCTGGGCTCATCCCGGGTACCGGAACTGAAAAAAGGCGCGTCAAGTAACGGCATGGCCGGGGCAATTGCGAAGGCGTCTTTTCGTTCCAGCCATGCCGGTGAATATCGGAACATGCTGAACTGGCGGTCACCTTCTTTTTCAAATACGAGATCACCCACCTTGACAGCATCGCTGCCCAGCACAACCTGAATGCGAACCACTTGCTTGTTCATGGGGTGCGCTTCACCGCTGTCTGGCTCTTGTTTGCGCTCGAGCGGCGAATCCGCTTCGGCAATGCTTCAATATCCATGACCAGGCCTGTATCATCTGATGCGACATCCAGCAGGTCATGCAAGCGTCTGATTTCGCCGAAGGCCAGTAATGCCATGGCCAGCGCCTGGATAGAAACACCGGGATCACCTTTTTCAAGGCGCCTGACTGTGCCTTCAGACATGCGCATCCTGGATGCCAGGTCGGAAAGCGACATGCGACGTTTACGGCGGGCGATGCTGATGTCCCTGCCTAAACGGGCTAATGTTTTATTAACTGCTATAGATTGTGGTTTATGTTTCATAACATATTATATATAGCAGTTTATGGTTTTAATGTCCAGGCGTGCTATGGGAAAAGCCTGAACGGCGGGTGGATCAGGTTATGCGGAGGGGGTCACATAATATAAATCAACCAGTTAAAGACACGCCAACCATTCGGAATAGCGCAAACTTATGATGGAATAAAACAGGATATAATGTCACCAAATTCTGAACGCCTAGCTCTCAAGAAATGGAGCCTTCGGCAAATCCGGGGCGGTTCATGATCATCTTCCAGAGAGGGGTTACATGTGATCTTTCCTTCCGAACAAAGTAGTTTAAACTCATCCTGGGCAGGACGTGCTGACCGTTGACCCATTCAGCACCTCACCTGCAAATATTAGACTTCAGCATTTGTCAACTAAAATTACGAACGGCTTACTGAATCCCGTTTATTTGTCTTTGTTGCCTAATGGTTTATTTCCCCAATTGGGGTGGCGAACGTCCTGAGAAATTTGTACTTCATGCCGGCGTCATGTGGTATATCGTTCTGTCAGGATTTTCCGTGATTTTCCATTCCATGTTCCATTTCGTATAGAAATGTCCCTCAGAAAGTATAACCTGTTCCGTTCCGGCAGGTTCGGACCTGAGTTTATTGAGCAGCAGCCTGAGTTCCGATTTGGTAGCGGCATCCAGCCCCCATGACCAATGAAAATAACCGTCCTCATACTCGAAAGCTTTGCTCCGGTATAATTTCGAAGCCCGTCCGAATACCGCAGTTCGCGAAGTTAAAAACGTTTTGGAAATATGTAATAGACATGCAATGTCTGGAGCCTCACCCGCGTAATTCAAAAACGTGCTACGGGGCATCAGGAATTCTGCTGCCAACTTGTCACAAATCCGTTCAAGTGCTTTACCGGTGCGCGGCGGCCTGGGCCCGGTTGATTCAAAAAACGCATGTCCGAGTTCATGGGCAATTGTAAATCTCCTTCGGCCAGTGGGCAATCCCGGAGAAATGGCAATCCAGAGCCTCTTTTTTTCCCTGTCTACGCGCAGTTCGCCGGGCACCACCATCGAATCATCTGTTTCTACGCGATCCACGTTCAGCCGCGCCATGAGCAAATCCAGGTCGGTTGGAGGAGACGGAATATCCTCAAGAAGTTCCGAAGCTGTTTTTACAACGGCATGATCTATATTATCCGACCCGGCAAACTTCAAAAGACGTCGTACGGCAGCACTGTTCCGACTGTTTGTTCCGTTTAAACGTTTCACGAAATTTCAATCGTCGCGGTTCCGCGCTAGGTTCTTGCGCGCCCGGCTCAAGTTTCGTTTCCACCTAGTTACGTCATGCACGCCTCTTTGAGCCAGCGACGTGTGCGTTCGTGACGCGTTGTTTCGGTCACTTTCAAAAAGTCCAAACGCAGCTACTTTGACTTCAGGCGGTTCCGGCTCGAGTAACCGCGAGACCGGTCTGGGAAAGTCATGTGTAACAAAAGCCGCTTCCCATCTGGCCTCGGCGGCAGGCAGTTTCTCCTTGTAGCGCTCCCAGATTGCCGCCGCCTTTGTGAAATCCGAAGCGGCTTTCTCTTTGTCGTTCTTCCTTGCGTATATTTTTCCCCGTTGCATGCAGGCTCGAGCGACGATTTCGGACATTTGATAATCTTGACCGCTCCCGCGGTCTATAACCGCAGTGTAGCGTGTATGCGCCGCGCCCCAGTCGCGCCTGTGGACCGCAATATCTCCGATAACGATTTGGAGGTCGAAATAATCTTTCGATTCATCATCCGCAAGCAGTCCTGATGCCTTTTCAACGTGTTTTTCGGCCTCTGCCACGTCACCTGCGAACAAGAAAGTACGCGCAAGTAGGCTATGACAATCACCAACCTCTGGGTCTTCAGGCCCAAATTCTTCATGGCGCGAAAACAGGTCAATTGCAGTTGAAAGTTCATCAACACTCTCCTGTAAGAACCTTCCGCGAACTTCCCGATCATCAGTTTCCTCAGCGCGCAGTCTTGCAAGTCGTCCATTACATTTATGGCAGAATGCCAAATTTTTTGCTGGGGAATCCGTTCGTGCGGACAACTCCAGACTTAGCTGTGCCTCATCAGCTGCCCGCCCCAGGTTTCCTAACCGCTGGTACACCCAAGAAGTACCACAAATGCGCGCCCGGGCCTCACACTCAGCTTCTTCTGGTGTCCTGGATGGATGGTCTGTCACCTCAATGCATTTTTCAGCGACTTCCAATACCAAACGTTTATCGCCAAGCGCTTTCATTGGTCTGTCAAGAACGTTAAACAAACGGGGTGCCATAAGACGTTGTATATGAGGCTCAAGTGCTGAAAAAAGATGATGGGCCTTACGACATTTGCTTATGCCTTGTGACTGCCTGGAGTTCTCCTCGATAAAATTCAGCAGGTCATAGAGTTGTTCTGTGGTTGTCTGGTGAGTGCGGAAATCACCCTGGTCTGCGATAGGAACGGACGCTTCATGCCCCGGTTCGGGTGTCAGCCCTTTGATGACGGCGGGCAGGATTCCGCGCAGTTCTTCCACTACATTTGCGAATGCCTCATTTTTATTTTCCCACTTGGAAACCGGCTTGCCGTCCTCTGGAAGGGCTTTGATATTTTGTTGTCCGTCCCGCCCTTTCCTGAGAGGTGAATTTTTCCAGTCGCACGGTTCTATGATTATCGGTACGACGTGCGCTTCGCCAGCGTCTTGCCGTTCCAATGCCCGGCACATTTCTTTTTTGCATTCGGGGGAATCAAGGTAATCGGGGCTTGCCAGAGGAAGAAACAAATCGCAGGAATCCACCTTTTCCGGAACTGCCCGGTTTATATCCTCACCCGGCGGAATTTCAACGTCGCACCAGTCACGGATCAGTCCCTCGTCCCTGAGCACAGCTAGGTGCGCCTGCAAGCGTTCACGCATCCGTTTGTCCTCGTGCGAATAGGATATGAAGCAGGACAAGCCATTATTCCGGGCGGGGGATGTCATAACTATCTGGTAAGCGTCATAATCAAGGTTGATTTAATGCTTAATTATTATACAACAGAATATCAGCAATAATTCCAACCTCTTGGATAAAATCAACTATAATTCCAAACGCCTTGATAGTATTTGTACAGGTCAGAACCAAGGGCCACCTTTAATCACTTGATGTCATTGAAACTAACCAGTTCCAACATTCCTGATGTGCAATTTTTTCTTTATCCTTTTTAGGTGTAACACATTTCTACCCAGTGGACAGATGGCATATTATTGTACTGAGGATTGGTCAGCCGCATGAAAATATTATTCCCCTCGCGCAATATCAGCTTGAAGTCGATTAGAATTTTCCCGTTGTGCTGCTGCCTCGTTTAGGATAGACCTGATATCTTCTGTTTGTTTCATAAAGTCGCAGTATTTCTTCAGAGCTCTATGTACATTTGTTTCACCTCTCAAAGAAAACCACCTTCTTTTCCAGGCAGGAATGGGATCCAACTTTATGGGCCAGTCGTAATTGTTCGATAACCATTCCACATAATTCAATAATATTGGGTCATTGAAATTATTTTCCTTGGCATACTCTTGGGCCTTATCAGTAAATGCAAAGGACCAAGCTTGGGCGTCAATAATGACACCACTTCGACTTTTCTTTTCATCGCCATCATTTGCGAGAAGTGAAATGTTATTATCAATATCGTCAATTGTTGATTTCATATCATTAGACAGGTCAACTACAAAATCGTACTCCATAGACGCAGCAACCTTGTCTAGTCTTTCGTAGGCACTAATATGTGTCTCTTTATGATTGAAAACATCAAGAGTCTCATCCCCAATATATTTTCGAGTTCGATAAGATATCTTGTCTTGGCTGCTCGAACGCCATGTTCTGGGCTCATACAAAATAGAAATTTTACAGGCACATCGAAAATAGAATATTGATATGGCATGTAATATTCCCTCGTGTCTCAGGCCTTGGTGATAGGTTGTATTTCGGAATGAATGCAAGTAAAGAATTGTCTCGCACATCTCGATGTCAAACAGCCCCAATTTACGTGCGCCCTTCGCTTTGTTGTCAAAACTTTGCCGTAGAGCTTCTTGAATGACACCGGGATCATGTTTTGGCGGTCTGCGTTTATACAATTCATTTTCACTAGCTTTATCTTGGATGAAGTAATGCAGCGTAAGCTCGACAGTATTATCAATTAACATCAATGCAAATCGGTCGAAATTCCTATCCTTTATGGCAAGCTGATCGAGCGCCAAATCTAATTGGTCAATACTGTCGGAAATAAACTGCCTCATCGCTTAACTAGAACCATTTTCTTTTTGTTCACTTTTGTAAATCCACTTTGCCTTGGATTGCATCAAAAAACACTAATTTAGCTTTAAGGTGAGAAGGGATACATCACGGAGATCCTTCTTCCTTTCTGTAGTCTTCATTATTATCAGATCTTCTACTGAAGGGATAAATGTTGGTACGCCATTTATCTCTGCTTGAACTGCGCGAGAGAATGCCGCAGAGAAATCGAATTCATCTTCAGGTGTGATTATATCCGCATCATGCAACACCTTGAGTGGAACTTGTACCTTTGGTTTAGTCAGCTTCGTATGCTCGAAATCATTCATACCAAGACCGATTAGCGCTGACCTCACTTTTTCAGCATTTTCAAGCGTGGTATTAACCAGGAGGTCCAGATCGCCCACTGCTCTTTGTGGATAATAGTAGGAAACAGCCTGACCCCCTACGACCAAGTATTCAACATCGTGATGATTTAGCGCTCTCAACAAGGCAACGTTCTGCTTGTTCATGGAATTTGTTCATTTGCTCCTTGCCTGCCTACTTGGTTTACTGGTACAGATTTGCTAGTTCAGCCCAAAAGTGATTGACAGCAACTACAAATCTCTATTTGGAATTCTTTTGTTTTAATACATCTGCCGCATTTTGAAGTGGTACTTTTAATGCCTGTTCTAATTTACTCATATACTCCAGGTGCCATGCGACGGATTGCGGCCATGTATCTTTGTTAAATCCATCCGTCTCACAGGAAAACTGGACACGTGATGATTTCTTATCATCCAATCGCAACCACTCCAGAGGCTCACCAAATTCGGCCTCGATATCGTCTTTCATGGATGCAAGGAAATCAAAGAGGAACTTATTTTCTTCAATTGTTCTACGGTCTAACCAAAGATCTACCCGTAGCTTTTTTTTGAGGAGTACCAGATCATAGTGACACCCACTCAAACCTGAACCAGCAGATAGCCAGTGGTCATTACTCGGACTGATATTGTCGTAGAGATTGTAAATACTCTGCTGGAAGGTATCTAACGCTAGTTCCCAGTATTCACGGCGGACAGTGTGACGCTTTTTTAATACGACTTCCGTACTTTTTTCTTCGCTTTCTTTGGCCTTGATGCCGATCGTTAACTCCTTTGCCTCTGGTGTTGGAATAATCTGGTCAATATTGATTAGTAACTGTTCACCCAATGCATAAGGTGTGACCTTAAAGCACTGAATACTGATTCCCTGACCTAGCAACCACAAGGCGGTAGAGGTGACTTCTTTGCGGAAATTTGCGGCAACCAGCATTACACGCTGACTATGTCTCTGGTTCATCTTGGCTTCGTCCAAGGCAGGGGCGCCGAGAAACTCACATATCCGTTCCTCTGCACTGGCAGGTATATTGAGTTTGTCAACTTCACTGGTAACTGGCTCATACCGGTCAAGGTATTGCTGATAAATCTCTACAACCTGGCCTTTGGTCAGGCTGGCACAGTAAGATGCGTACTTAAGCACCTGCCAGACCACATCACGGCCGCTGTCATCCAACTTGTTTTCGATAATGACAAGATGCCCGTCCTTATCCAATGCGAGCAGATCCAGTCGTTCACGAGTGTCATCAAAACCCTCAAACTCCTTCTGAACAATCAACAGTTCTTCTCCCAGGGCATCTGGTTGATGAACCAGCCACTCCTGCAGGTGCTTGCGCTCGGTAAAGCCCAACTCACTGAAGCGCTTAGTCTTAATCGGACTAATTCGATTGGTCTGCTGATTTACCGTGAACATAACATATCCATTCCTTTTCTTGACCCGTTTTTAAGCGTTATTCCTAAAAATTGGCTCATCCGTGGCTTGGAAAATTCCCAAAAACAACTGTCAACCAATCTTACAAGATATATTTAAAGTAATAACTAACTCGTTATTACTTTTTTTATCAATATAATCAATAATTTATATATGACGGAGAGGGTGGGATTCGAACCCACGAAGGGCTATCAACCCTTGCCGGTTTTCAAGACCGGTGCATTCAACCGCTCTGCCACCTCTCCGAATAGAAAATTTGATCCTTCTTACGTCATGCGCGTTACCACGCACCGGGACCGGTGCACTGTGACCTACTTCCATGTAGGCCACCCCTTCGGGGCCAGCTACGCTAGCGCTGCGCTGTCCAAATTCGCTCCCGGCGAATTTGTGTGACCTGCCTCCCTGTAGGTCACCCCTGCAGGGCCAGCTACGCTGACGCACATATTCTAACCCGAACTTGTCATTGAAATTTCAAAAAACTGCGTTAATATTGAAAATAGAGATTGTAATTTGCCGTTCCAACCCACATTATCAATCTTGACGTAATGATTGGAGGTTTAACATGAATCAGAATTATGCTGTAGCGCGTCCGGCCCCGTCGGTGCTGGCCGCGAACAAGTTGATACGCAATACCTATATCCTGCTGTCCATGACCTTGCTGTTCAGCGCGTTGATGGCGGGGGTATCCATTGCGATGAATCTCCCGAGCATGGGCCTGCTGATTACCCTTGGGGGCTATTTCGGGCTGTTGTACCTGACTTCCGCACTGAGAAACAGCATCTGGGGTCTGGCCGCGATATTCGCCCTGACGGGTTTCATGGGCCTGACACTGGGGCCATTCATTAATGCCTACCTGCAGTTTTTCTCAAATGGCGGGCAACTGGTAATGCTGGCCCTGGGCGGCACCGGCGTCATCTTTCTCGGGCTGTCCGGCTATGCCCTGACCACCCGCAAGGACTTCAGTTTCCTGGGCGGGTTCGTATTTGTCGGGATACTGGTTGCTTTCCTGCTGGCGATCTGTGCAGTACTGTTCAACATGCCGGCCCTGTCACTGGCCATATCAGCCGTCTTCATCCTGTTGATGTCGGGCTTGATTCTGTACCAGACCAGCGAGATGATCCACGGAGGCGAAACCAACTACATCATGGCGACGATTACCCTGTATGTCGCTATCTATAACCTGTTCACCAGCCTGCTCCACATACTGGCCATGTTTGCCGGCCAGGAGCGCTGAACCCTCCCTGTCAACCCGGCCGGTGTGCGCTTGCGCACCGGCCGGTTCTGCTATGCGAGCTGTGCTTGTGAAATCACTAGATCGGAAACTGAGCCCGTCGCTTTCAATAACTCCTGCAGTTTATTAATACTGGGTAGGGTTTTCCCCTGTTCATAGCGGGCATAAGCGTTTTTCGATGTCGAGCCCAGTCGTTCAACTACCTCTTGAACGGTCAGGTTGTTTAACTGCCTTTTGCGTTTAAGCAGCAAGCCCACCATCACCTTATTGTCATTTGAGCCAATTTCCAGAATGCCATGCCTTGAGCATTTGACATATACCTCAAAACCTTTTTTATCGGCCAGGGTAATAAACAGATCTTCAACCATCAGGAGAAGTTCTTTTTTTGTTCGGCCCTGGGTCATCAACTCAAGGAACGGAATGTCCGCCAACCAGAATTTACCGTTTTTAAACGCTCTGCCTTGAAACTTCATTTTTGCGCTCTTCTCAATATCGTTTTAGCAAGCAATTCATTAATTTCTGTGCCGTGGAATTGCTTCTTGCCGTTCTCCGTCGGTCCAAACATCATGATTTCCTCCGTGCCGCAGATAATACCAGCCCAGTTTGGAAAGTTCCTTTTCCAAGTCTCTCCTTTTCATCCAGCTATTGTACACATATTTGTGTACTTGTCAATCAGTGCTGCAGACGATACAACGCCAATGGGAGGATCATCTTTGAGCCTTTGATGCAGGAAAATCAGAAGATGTCAGCCGGCTTCACCCAGCGCGGTCCATTGGCTGAGATGCGAGACCAGTTGTTCGTTTTTATCGGTATCCGGGCGCGCCGTTACGCAGATATCGTAGGAGATTGAATAGCGGTAATCAGCGCCGTTATAGACCGACACATAGTGCGGCAGATAGGCCGGGAATATGATCAGTAAATCGTTTTTCGGGATGATCTGGTGGTATGAGTCGTTACTGGTATTGGCTTTTTTTAACGGCACGGGCAACTTGTTCACAGTCAGCGTATTCGGGTTGCGCAAATACAGGTTGCCGGAATAGTTGTCCTCGTCGACGGACAGGTAATACACGCAACTGAAGTGCGCATTGTCATGCGTATGTTCCTCTACCTTGCCGTTTTCCTTGTTGCAGACCGTGGGCCACGATTTCTGCGCATAAATGTCAACCTGCGTTGTATCCATACCCAGTTCCTCCAGGTACAGCCGCATGTGGCGCCCCATCTGGCCGTTGAGCCACTGAAACTGCTCTTTCTGGTGAATGACGTAGTCCGAGTAATTATCTCCGGTGAACAGGTTGCTATCCATTGTCTCCGACTGCTGCGTTTTCAACCTGAACTGTTCCACGTAGGCGAACATGGCGTCCCAGGTATCATCGTCGGATTCAAGTTGAGCCGAGTATATGGTCGTGGGAAATAACTGATGGAACATTAGATGCGGTCCCCGGTTCTGGTCGGTTATCTTAACCCAGTTCTTCCGCAAGCAGGCGCAGTGCATCGCTCGATGCGCCGGAGGCCAGCAGGGAACCGACGTGTCCTTTATCTCCGGCCGCTTTCCAGCGCGCCAGGTGGTCCCTGATCCGGTCAGGCGGTCCCACCAGGGCGACGTCGTCCACCAAATCATCGGGCACCGCGGCGACCGCCTCCGGTTTTCTGCCGGAGAGGAATAATTCCTGGATTTTTACCGCGGCATCTTCGTAGCCCAGTTGCCTGGCGTAATCGTTGTAAAAGTTCTTGTCCCTTGCGCCCATGCCGCCGATGTAGAGGGCCAGCTCCTGCTTGACCGGCAGGCGGCATGCTTCCAGGTCATCCCCCAGACAGACGCGTACAAATGGCGCCACGTCGAAGTTTTTCTCCGTTTTCCCGTTGCCTGCCGCTGCTATTCCGGCCTGGATAGCCGGGGCGAACAGGTCATACCGGTCCGGGTTCATCCACACCGGGAAAAATCCGTCGGCCAGTTCCGCAGCGAGTTTGACGCCACCGGCGGTAATGGCGGCGGTGTAGAGTTTCATGTCCGGATCGCCGTGCAGGATGCTTTTCAGGGGTTTCCCCAGGCCGGTGCTGTCCTCACCCCGGTAGGGCAACCGGTAATGGTAACCGTCGTACTGCACCGGCGCCTCCCGGGCGATGACCTGGCGGATGATGCCGATGTATTCCCGCATGCGCGTCAGGGGTCTGGCGTAGGTCGCCCCGTACCAGCCCTCGACCACCTGGGGACCGGAAGGACCCAGACCGAGGATGAACCGCCCGCCGGACAGGCCCTGCAAGGTCATGGCGCTCATGGCGGTGGAAGTCGGTGTGCGGGCGGGAACCTGCATGATGGCGGTGCCTGCCTTGATCCGTGTGGTCCTGGCCAGTATCCAGGCGGCCGGCGTCAGCGCATCGGACCCGTAGGCCTCGGAGGTCCAGACGGAGTCGAAACCGAGCCGTTCCGCTTCCAGGATCTCAACCATGGGCAGGTTGAATTCACTCTTCGAGTATCCGATGACAAGACCGAGTTTCATCCGGATATTCTACCCCGTCATTCCAGGCTTGTCCCCCGTTCGTCGTACCGGGCTTGACCCGGCAGCCAGTGTAATACAGTGTCGCCGGAAGCGATCCGTTGGTTTACCGGTTTCCTGCATGCGCCGGCAAGAATATCGAGCCTGGCTTTGCGTAGCTCATCACGCGCGGAAACGATGGGGGATGCGGGGTAGTTTTCAACTTTTCTTTGTGTTAGTATGTGCGCCGTTTTAGCAATGGCGGCGTTAGACTGCCAACACACGCCACATGAACGCGCCGGATACCGGATGCAGAGGGCATGAAACCCGGCGTTTTAATACCTGACGTTAACAAACCTGCCAGAGGGGCAAATTTATGCTAATTGGTGTTCTTAAGGAGACTCATCCGGGTGAGAATCGCGTAGCCGTTATCCCGGATACGGTAAAAAAACTGGTCAAGCTCGGTGCGGAACTGACGGTCGAGGCCGGGCTGGGGCAAGGTTCCGGCTTTGCCGACAGCGAGTATGCCGATGCCGGCGCCACGGTTGCTTCCGGCCGTAACGATATCCTGTCGCAATCCGATATTATCCTGCGTATCCGCAAACCTGAAGCGGACGACGCCGGCAAACTGAAACAGGGCTGTATTCATATCAGCTACCTGGATCCCTTTAACGAGGGTGCACTCGTGGATTCACTGGCGCAAAACGGCGTCAGCGCCATCAGCATGGAAATGATCCCGCGCACCACCTTGTCGCAGAAGATGGATGCCCTCAGTTCCCAGGCCAACCTGGCCGGCTATGTCGCCGTGATGATGGCCGCCAACAGCCTGGACCGCCTGCTGCCCATGATGATGACACCCGCCGGCACCATCAAGCCGGCCAAGGTATTCGTCATCGGCGCCGGGGTCGCCGGATTGCAGGCCATCGCCACCGCCAAACGTCTCGGCGCCAGGGTGACGGCCTTCGACACCCGTCCCGTGGTCGCCGAACAGGTACGTTCGGTCGGCGCGAAATTCCTGGAGATAGACCTGGGCGAGACGGGCGAGACCAAAGACGGTTATGCCAGGGAACTGACCGCGGAACAGATCGAGATGCAACGCCAGGGCCAGAAGGCGGCCATTGCCGAGTCCGATATCGTCATCACCACCGCCCAGGTGTTCGGCCGCAAGGCGCCGGTACTGGTCACCCATGACATGGTGGAAGCCATGCAGCCCGGCAGCGTGATCGTCGATATGGCCGCGGAAACCGGCGGCAACGTGGAAGGCTCGGTCGCCGGGCAGGAAGCCGTCGTCAACGGCGTCACCATCATCGGCCAGGGTAACTGGCCCAATTTCGTATCCCGGGACGCCAGCCAGATGTATTCATCCAACCTCCTGAACATGGTGAGCGAATACTGGGACAAGGAAAACAAGTCCTTTATCCTCGATCAGGAGAACGAGATCATCAAGGGCTGCCTGATTACCCACGGCGGCGCCATCGTCAACGAAACCATCAAGAATTTGCAACGCTAAGGAGCTAACAATGGAAGCCGTATACCTGACATTCATCCTGGTCCTGGCCATATTCCTGGGCTTTGAGCTGATCAGTAAAGTACCCGCTACCCTGCACACGCCGCTGATGTCCGGGGCCAACGCCATCTCCGGCATCACCCTGGTCGGCGCCCTCACCTCGGCCGGCGCCGGCAACGCCGAGATGGCCACAGTTCTCGGCACCCTGGGTGTGACCTTCGCCTCGATCAACGTGGTCGGCGGCTACATGGTCACCAACCGCATGTTGTCCATGTTCAAGAAGAAGGAAGGTGACGAACAATGAGTAATGCACTGCTGATCAACCTGACGTACGTGGCCGCGGCCATCCTGTTCATATTCGGCCTGAAGATGCTGAGTTCGCCTGCAACCGCGCGAAACGGCAACCTGGTATCCGCATGCGGCATGCTGCTCGCGATCGTCGTCACCCTGCTGGACCATTCCATTGTCGACTTTCGCTGGATTGCCCTCGGCCTGGTAGTCGGCGGCGTCATCGGCGCATTCGCGGCGCGCCTGGTCGCGATGACCGCCATGCCCGAAATGGTGGCCATATTCAACGGCTTCGGCGGTATTGCCAGCCTGTTCGTGGGCTGGGCCGCGCTGCATTCCGGGGATGTTTCGACCTTCAACGTCGTCACCATCTTCCTGTCCATCCTCATCGGCGGACTGACGTTCACCGGCAGCCTCATCGCCTTCGGTAAACTGAGCGAGACCATCCCGGGGCGTCCCTACATATTTACCGGGCAGCGTACGTTCAACACCCTGCTGCTGACCGCCATCGTCGTCGTCGGCGTCATGTTCTGCATGGATCCGTCAAATGTCACACTGCTGTATGTCCTCATCGCCCTGTCATTCGTGTTCGGGGTGATGGCGGTGATCCCCATCGGCGGCGCGGACATGCCCGTTGTGATCTCCCTGCTGAACAGTTATTCCGGCCTGGCCGCCTGCGCCGCGGGTTTCGCCATCAACAACAACATCCTGATCGTCGCCGGTTCCCTGGTGGGCGCCACCGGTATCATCCTCACCAACATCATGTGCAAGGCCATGAACCGCTCCCTGGCCAACGTGCTGTTCAGCGGTTTCGGCGCGGTGAAGACGGCCCTGTCCAAGGTGGAAGGCGAAGTAAAGCCCATCACTCCGGATGACGCCTATTACATCCTCGAGGCGGCCGGCAGCGTCGTGGTCGTGCCCGGTTACGGCATGGCCGTGGCCCAGGCCCAGCACGTGGTCAAGGAACTGCAGGAACTGCTGGAACACAACGGCGCCGAAGTCAGCTACGCCATCCATCCGGTGGCCGGCCGCATGCCCGGACACATGAACGTGCTGCTGGCGGAAGCGGACGTGCCCTACGACCTGCTCATCGAGATGGAGGACATCAACCCGCGCATGGAGATGATGGACGTGGCCATCGTCATCGGCGCCAACGACGTGGTCAACCCCGCGGCCCGGGAGATGGAAGAGAGTCCGATCTACGGCATGCCGATCATCAACGTGGACTACGCCAAGACGGTATTCGTGCTGAAACGCTCCATGGCGGCCGGTTTTGCCGGTGTCGACAACCCGCTGTTCTTCGGCGAGAACACCCGCATGCTGTTCGGGGACGCCAAGGAATCCATCGGCGCGTTGGTAAGGGAGTTCAGTTCGTAGAAGCTCTATCGGGACTATCCGGATACAAAGTCAGGGATAGTTCGCTGGGCTGATTCTGCCGGGCGGGACGCGTTCGCTACTGCCCTGTTCCCTGATGTGTCTGGAAAAGTCCGCCCAGGAGGTATCGATAGAGCCTGAGGGCCAGCCTCTGTTCATGCTCCTCCAGCCAGACCCGGGCGGCAGGCGTCAGCAGCATCGTCTGGCAGGATTCGTCGGCGACCACGGAGGCTGCCTGACCATCCATTGCCCCTGATGGCCGGATCGGATCGCCGGGAACACACTGATACAGACGCGTCCCGGTGGCATCGCAGACTGAAGCCCGGCCGGAAATCAACAGTTCCAGACCTTCCTGCTCCACCTCCGGTCCGGCGATGCTGTCACCCGTTGAGTAGCTGCGAGGAAGCAGCCAGCGTTGCAGTTTTTCCACCAGGTCCTCGAAGTAGATTTGCCGGTCAAGGTAGCGTTCTATTTCATCGCCGGTGGATTCCAGCAGCATCGCCCGGCGCTTGTCAGCCATCTGGTCATCAGCCCTCCACGCCGCAATAATCATCTCCTCGCATTGCTCGAGGGCCCGATCAGTACTCTGTTCCACCACCAGCCCGGCAAATACGGATGACGGCAGGCTGCGCTTCAATCCGGCCATAAATTGTCCCGACGGCGCACATAGAATAACCTGTACCCCGCCCGCGTTCGCAGATTGTATAAACCGGCCCAGGACGTTCACGGCGGAGAAGTCGAAGCCGGAGACGTCGGTAAAGTCCAGTATCAGGCAGGCAGGGGCGGAAGCGTCGTCCAGGCACTGCCTCAGGTGATCGACGAGAGAGTATACGCTGCCGAAGAAAATGTAGCCGCGCAGCCGGTAGGCCATCACCCGTTTGCCCTCCTGCATCAGGATGGCAAGCTCCGGGACTGAACGGGCTTTGTTGCTATGGCGCTCGCGCAGCGTGAACCGGGATTCGATCGTATCCACCCTGCTGAGTCGTACGGCGAAGAATATGAGGGTGGCCAGCAACCCGACACCCACGCCTTCCAGCAATCCGAAGGCGATGATGGTAAAGAAGATTGTTACAATAATGACAAATTCCGACCGGGGAAGACGCTTGTAACTCTTCACGATTCCTTCGTCCAGCATGCCGGCGCCGGCAAAGAACAGTATTCCTCCTGTCAGCGCTACCGGGACGACCTCAAGCATCCCGTCGCCCAGGAACAAGGCGCCGCCGAGGACCAGGGAAGCGGCCACGCCGGTTATCCGCGTAGTGGCTCCGAACAGCTTGCTGCGTAACGACGCAGGCACGATCATGCAGCCAACCGTTCCTCCGCCCAGGCCGGCGATCATGCTGGCGAATCCCGTAGCCTTGAATTCCCGGTCCCAGTCCAGATCCTGGTTGGCGGCGAGCTCAAGCCCGGCAAGATTCATGACCAGGACGATGAAAGCAAGCAAAATCAGCGTCAACATGTTGGGAATCTGCACGGCCAGCGCGCCCCAGTCGAGATGCCTGATATCCGCCGGTAGCAATGCCGGCCAGATGTTCCCGTCCGCCGTGCTGGAGAACAGCAGGCCCGCCTCCCTCGCCGCTTCACCGGAAATACCGAGACCGGCAAGGGCGAAATGGTACGCAGCCACGGCAAGCACAACACTAACCGGCAGGATCAATGCATTTCTCCAGCGTTTCATTGCCAGGTACAAGGCAATGCCGAATAATGCGCCGGGAACCCACTTCCACAGCATCGGCGGCGCCAGCAGCGCCGGTATGGCACGCGCATCGGGTTCCGCGCCCATGAGGGACATGGAGGCTAAACAGACAATCGCACCAATTCCTGCCACGAACCCGGCAGCCATCGGGTAAGGAATGAAGCGCAACAGATTGGAGAGTCGAAAACGTCCGATCAGGAAAAACAGCACGCCGGTGGAGACTGCGCTGACAATGAGCGCGCCGGCCGTGGTAACAAACAGCGTATCGCCTTCGGCGTCCATGGTCGTCCCGATCAGGGCCATCACGATTACCAGGGTCGGCGACAACCCCGAAATCGCGCCGCGGAATCCGCCGGCGAGTGCGATGATCAGGCAGGCAGCGAAGCTTCCGAACAGGACCAGACCGACACCCTGGGAGGTATATGGCGCCAACGGTCCCGAGAAAATGAACGTCCCAAAGGCAATATGGCTTACGAGCAGACCCAGACCCGAGGTGAAGCCGGCTGACAGCGCCGGCACGGCCTTACCCGCCAGGATATCCGCTCGAAGCTCGGATCCGATGTATTGATTCCAGGGCATCACTCTACACTTCCATGACGTATTGTACTTTTTCCATTATCGTTTGACACGCTGCTTATCCATGCCAGCAGTACAGCTACCGAGATCGTCACCAGCACCATGATGAACAACCACGCGGTCGTGCCGCCTGAATAGAGATAGCCCGCAAGGATGGGTCCGATCATGGACCCGACACCCATTGCAGGTACGGCCAGCACGATATACCTGCCGTCAGGATCAACATCTGCCACGATGGCGTACTGGTACCCGTCCGATCCGGACCAGGCCAGCATGAAAGCACAGGCGCCGACGCAGAAAAGCATGAAATTATCCGTCAGGCAGAGCAGCAAAACGCCCGCGACCAGCATGATGCTATACACGATATAAGGCGGGAAATTACCGAAGCGGTTGCCCGTGACACCCGTGAGCGCGGCGCCGATGACGGCAAAGCAAAGTGTTATACCCAGCATCATGCCCGTGGCTGTGGGCTCAAATTGTTTATCGGTCGCTAGGCGTTCCAGAAAGGTCCAGATTGCCGAAGCGCCGATAAAGTAGACCACCAGCGAGGCCAGGGCAAGCCAGACAGGCAGTCTTGCGCTTTCGGCCCCGAGTGCGGTGATCGGAGCAGCCTGTTCCTGCTCAGGCAGCCGGCGGCGCGCGATGAACGCGAGCACGGGCGCAAACACCAGGATCATCAACACCATCCCGATAACGACCCCGGTAAAACCCAGCCCCGGCATCAGCGTGACCGGCAGGACAAACAGTAAAATGGCGCCTGCCAGGCATTCGACGGTGAATTTGATGCCAAACCAGCGCGGGGTATTGCGCGTAGCGCCTATCAGGGCAGTTGAAATGGCGTACAAGGCGCCTGATGCTGCGCCGATTAGCGCGGTAACAAGCAGTTGCAGTACAAAACTGTCGATGCGGGCAGCCAGCAGCAGGCACAGGATGAGTGCCAGGGTTGTCACCAGCGCGATATACATGAGCGGAGCGCTCCTGATCCAGAAGAAGGCAGAAATGCCTGTGAGGTTGGTGCCCAGGAAGAAGGCGCCGGCAATAAAACCTATCTGGCTGTTACTGAGTCCCGTAGAATCCTGGAGCGGACCCATATACAAGGGGAAAACATTGTAGACAAGACCGCCGATAGACCCGGCAGCGATTGCCGCCAGCAATAACGCCAACCCGATGTCGCGTCCACTCATGTCTGAACTGTTCACTTACAACCTGTTGAACATCCCGCGGGGATTGGAGTTTCCTGAAATATTATCTATTCGATAACGGCGATCCCGCTCATGTAGGGATGCAGGACTTCCGGTATATGGATGCGGCCGTCCTCGTCCTGGAAGTTTTCCACGATGGCAATCAGGGTACGGCCTACGGCCAGGCCCGAACCGTTCAGCGTGTGCACCAGTTCCGGCTTGCCGGTGGCGGGATTGCGCCAGCGGGCCCTCATGCGCCTGGCCTGGAAATCCTCGAAATTGCTGCACGAAGATATTTCCCGGTAGCGCCGCTGGCTCGGCAGCCATACCTCCAGGTCGTAGGTCTTGGCGGCGGAAAACCCGAGGTCGCCGCCGCAGAGGGTTACCACCCGGTACGGCAGTTGCAAGCGCTGCAGGATGGTTTCGGCATGATCGGTCAACTCTTCCAGGACCTGGTAGGAGTCGTCGGGACGGACTACCTGTACCAGTTCCACCTTTTCGAACTGGTGCTGGCGGATCATGCCCCGGGTATCCTGGCCGTAGGAACCCGCCTCACTGCGAAAACACGGTGAATGGCAAACGTATTTCAGGGGTATCTCCGCATTGCCGAAGATCATATCCCTGGCGATGTTGGTAACCGGCACCTCCGCAGTAGGAATGAGGTAAAGGTCCTGTTTTTCAACATGAAACTGGTCATCGGCGAACTTGGGCAATTGCCCGGTGCCGAACAGGCTGTCGGGATTCACCAGGTAAGGGACATTAACCTCCACGTATTCATGTTCATTTACATGTACGTCCAGCATGAACTGGATCAAGGCCCGGTGCAGGCGGGCCAGTGCGCCCTGCATGACGACGAAGCGCGACCCGGCAATCCGGGTAGCTGCTTCGAAATCGAGTAAATTCAGTGCTTCACCCAGCGATGTATGGTCCTTGGGGACAAAATCCATCGGACTTAATTCACCCCAGCGGCGTATTTCCTTGTTATCCTCCTCTTTTGCGCCGGCGGGCACGCTGGAATGGGGGATGTTCGGCACTTCACGAATAAACTCGTTCAGTTCCTCCTGAATCGCGTCCAGATCAGCCTGGCGGGCCTTCAGTTTTTCACCCAGGGTCGCGACCTGCGCAAGCATCGGCTCGATATCCTCCCCCGCGGATTTCGCCTTGCCTATTTGCTTGGAATGGCGGTTTCTCTTCGCCTGCAGCTTTTCCGTCGACACCTGGACCTTCTTGCGCCGCCACTCCAGGGACTGGAACCGTTCCGCATCCAGATCATAGCCGCGCTTGGCCAGCGCCTCGCTGACGGCCTCCATTTCATTACGTAATATATGTGGATCAAGCATTTTCTGATTATTTTTACCACCTAGCGCACAGAGAACACAGCGGTATAACAACAGGTAACAGGATGGCGCCAATAACCATTAAATATCTCTGTGTGCTCTGTGATCTCTGTGGTGAAACAAGAGACTAATTTTTCTGTGTCTTTTCGTCCTTTTTTCGCAGGCGTTCCAGTTTTTCCGCTATCTGAATCTCCAGTCCCCGGTTCGCGGGGTAATAATATTGACGTGCCGTCATACCGACGGGGAAATAGCTTTCCCCCGCCGCATAGGCATCCGGTTCGTCATGGGCGTACCGGTACTCCTTGCCGTAACCCATCTCCTTCATCAGTCCCGTAGGCGCATTACGCAGGTGTACCGGCACCTGCGCCGAGGCAGTGGCCTTGACGTCCGCCAGCGCAGCATTATACGCCTTGTATACCGCGTTGCTCTTGGGAGCACAAGCCAGGAAGACTATCGCCTGGGCAATAGCCAGTTCGCCCTCGGGCGTGCCCAGCCGTTCCTGCGTCTCCCAGGCATCCAGGGCCAGGCGCAACCCTCTCGGGTCGGCGTTGCCTATATCCTCAGAGGCCATGCGCGCCACCCTTCTTGCAATATACAGCGGGTCGCAGCCTCCATCAAGCATACGCGCAAACCAGTACAGGGCCGCATCCGGCGCCGAGCCGCGTACGGATTTATGCAGTGCGGATATCTGTTCGTAAAAAATGTCGCCGCCCTTGTCGAAGCGGCGGTAGCTCGACCCGCTGATCACTTCCCGTACCAGGGCGCCGGTTATGCTCCCCGACGCGGCCAGGTCAGCGGCAACCTCCAGCAGGTTCAGGGCGCGCCTGGCATCGCCGTCCGCACTGTCCACCAGCAGTTCCCGCGCCTCATCGGTAATCTGCAGGTTTCTTTTGCCTAGTCCGCGCTCGTGATCCTGGAGACCCTGTTCGACCACCCTGTTAACCGCCTCCGCCGCGAGCGGCTTCAGGAGGTAAACCCGTACCCTCGACAACAGGGCATTATTCAACTCGAATGACGGGTTCTCAGTGGTGGCTCCGACAAACGTGATGGTGCCGTTTTCCACGTGCGGCAGGAACGCATCCTGCTGTGACTTGTTGAAGCGGTGTGCCTCGTCGACAAACAATACCGTATCCCTGTCGTACACCTCCCGGTACTGGCGCGCCTTGTCGATAGCCTGCCTGATCTCCTTTACACCGCTCAATACCGCGGAAAGGGTCAGGAACTGCGCCTTGCACGATGTGGATATGATCCGGGCCAGGGTCGTCTTGCCCGTACCCGGCGCGCCCCAGAATACCATGGAATGCAACTGGCCCTTTTCAATGGCAAGGCGTAACGGCTTGTCCGGACCGATCAGGTGTTCCTGCCCGACAAAATCGGCCAGGCTCCCGGGACGCATACGGTCCGCCAGCGGCCGGTATTCATTGGTTTCAGTGGTCACGGGAGAGTGGGTTGGCGGTCTGCCTGGCATCGATGACGTCAATGTTGTCAGCAGGGGTAAACCGGAACAGTTCCCGGTTCAGGTCCGGGTTGCGCCGGGTGTTCTCAAAGGAAATCAACAGTGTCTGCCCCAGGCTGTCAAACAGTATCATGCCGGAAAGCTCTGCACCGGCGAATGCCAGGCGCAGGGCGCGGTACTGCGCTTCGATGTTCCGGGGCGTCAATTCCAGCCAGGCGAGTCCGGCATCGTCCTCAAGTTCATGAACCACGTAATGGTCGTCAATCCGGTAGCGGCCGCTGAAAATCAGTGCCGGAGTATCTTCCACGGCATCTGACGCATCACTGATGGTAACCTGTTCCAGGTCTTCCTCGTACACCCACAGGGATTTGCCGTCACTGATGATCTCCTGCGTATAAGGTTCGCGGTACGACCATGAGAACATGCCGGGACGGCGCAACAGCACAGAGCCCTTGCTCGTCTCCAGCACCTCACCGGATGAATCGATCAGCTGTTGTTCAAAATCGGCCGAGAACGTTTCCAGGCCATCGAGAAAGCCATCCAGCGGGTTGTTGGCTGCGCTCAGGGACAGAGAAACAAAAAAAATTCCGCAGATGAACGCATATGAACGCATATGATTAATCTACTGGCGGTGGCGGCCCCGCGAGTATTTCCCGGCTGCCGTTGGCTTCCAGCGGGCCTACCAGGCCGCTTGCTTCCATCTCTTCGACGATCCTGGCGGCGCGGTTGTACCCAATCTTGAGACGGCGCTGGATATAGGAAATGGACGTCTTGCGGGTTTCCGTCACGATCCGGACGGCCTCGTCGTAGAGCGGGTCGGCGTCATCGGAGACAGGCTCCAGGCCCGGAATGGGCGTTGCGTCGCCGCCGCCCTGGTCCAGGGTGATATCATTAATGTAGTTCGGACCACCGCGACTCTTGATATCCTTGACAACCTTGTGTACCTCATGGTCATCAACAAAAGCGCCGTGTACCCTTATCGGCACACTGGTGCCGGGCGGCAGGAACAGCATATCCCCGTGTCCAAGCAGGTTTTCCGCCCCCATCTGGTCCAGGATGGTCCGGGAGTCCACCTTGGAAGAGACCTGGAAGGCAATCCGGCAGGGAATGTTGGCCTTGATCAGGCCCGTAATGACATCTACTGACGGGCGTTGCGTAGCCAGGATCAGGTGTACGCCGGCAGCCCGGGCCTTCTGCGCCAGGCGGGCGATCAATTCCTCCACTTTTTTGCCCACGGTCATCATCATGTCCGCCAGTTCATCGATGAGGATGACAACGTAGGGCAGCTCCTCCAGTTCCGGCGCTTCATCCTCGTCATTGACGGGTACAAAAAACGGATCCGTAAGCGGCTGGCGCCGGCTTCTGGCTTCTTCAAGTTTCTTGTTATAACCGTTGATATTCCTTACCCCCAGCGCCGCCATCAATTGATAACGCCGTTCCATTTCCGCCACACACCAGCGTAAGGAGTTTGCCGCTTCTTTCATGTCCGTAACTACCGGCGTCAATAAATGGGGTATGCCCTCGTAAACGGATAGTTCGAGCATCTTCGGATCGATCATGATCAAGCGGATTTTACGGGGGGGAGACTTGTAGAGCAGGCTCAGGACCATGGCGTTAATGGCTACGGATTTGCCCGAACCGGTTGTACCGGCAACCAGCAGGTGCGGCATGCGGCTCAGGTCCATGACAACAGGGTGGCCGCTGATGTCTTTCCCCAATCCCAGCGCGGTAGGCGAATTGACTTCCTCATACTCCTTGGAACTCAAGATCTCGCTCAGGGTGACCAGTTCACGGGTCGAGTTGGGTATTTCCAGTCCAATGACGGATTTCCCGGGAATGACGTCAACGACGCGCACGCTGACCACCAGCATCGAGCGGGCCAGGTCCTTGGACAGGTTGCTGATCTGGCTGCCTTTCACACCCGGCGCCGGTTGCAGTTCGAAGCGGGTGATGACCGGACCGGGGTGCACCGCAACCACCTCAACCTGGATGTTGAAATCAAGCAGTTTCAACTCCACCTGGCGCGACATGGCCTCAAGATCCGACTCCGAATAGCTGCCCTGTGACGGCTTGGGCGGGTCCAGCAATCCCAGCGGCGGCAGCGCGGAATCAGGCGATGGCTCAAACAAGGGCGCCTGTTTTTCCGCCTCGGCGCGGCCGCTGGTCTCCACTTTGGCAATGACCGGTTCAATACGCGGCGGCGGTCTGTTCCTGTCTTTCTGCTGTTGTTTCCGGACCCGGCTTACCCTTTCCTTCTTTACCTGCAATGACTGGATATACTGCATTAACTTATTCGAATAAACCATTAATTTACCGAATATTCTTATTGTAATATAACCAGTCCTCTCGATCAGCCACAGCCATGACAGTTCGGCATACAAGGTGACGCCCACCAGCAGGGCGGCCAGCATCAGCAGCGTACTGCCGGAAAAACCGAACACGTCGTACAACAATGAGCCCAGGGCTATCCCCAGTATCCCGCCGGCGCTGCTGGCCTGCCCGGCCGTATGCGCCGGCAACTCCGCCCCCCCCTGCATATGCAACCAGGCCAGAGCGCACAGGCCGCAATACAGCAGGATGAAACCTGAAAATCTGGCCGCCAGTACGCTCAGGACATAGTTGACAGACAACTCATCCCGGCGCGTCTTGAAAATTCGCCAGCCGTCCAGGACAAATACCAGCGGGAACAGGTACCCCGGGTAACCGAAAACATAAAGCAGTATGTTGGCAATGTACGCCCCGACAATGCCGCCGCCGTTGTGGATTTCATCGACACTGACCGCCTGGGACCAGCCCGGGTCGGAAGGATGGTAGGTAATTAACGACAGGGCCACAAACAGCCCAGCCGCCACCTTGAAAATGACGCCGATTTCCCTCAGGTAGCGTACCACCTGGCGGCCTGGAGTAGCGCCGTTTTTGTTTCTTTTCGAGGCGTGTTTCACACTGTACCCGGTAAAATTATCATCCGGGAATAGTATGATTTATTGCGAAAAAATGGAAGGACAGTTTCTGCTGCTTCATTTTTTTATGCCGGAAAGGCGGCTGTATTGCGAATATTGAATGAATTTAAGCACATATTTAGCCTGTTTGATTGCAATGGCGGCGCGAAAAAGATACAGTACGCTCCGAAATTTACAATTCAAACGAGGGGAAGATCAGTGAAGAAGTTACCGGTAACCGAAAACATCAGTAATCGGGCTGAAACAAATTCGAAGAGATATACGCTGGCGGCAATCCTGGCGTTGCCGTTCATGTTGCAACCGGGTGGTTTCACCTACGCACAGGAAAGCGGTATCGACGCCCTGATGGAAGAAATCAAGGTGACAGCCAGGAAACGCGAAGAAGGCTTACAGGATACCCCTATCGCGGTATCCGTGTTCAGCGGCGAGAGCCTGGAAGCACGCGGGGTGCAAAGGATCGATGAAATCGCCGGGCTGACGCCTAACATGTCTTTCGACAACATCAACACCAACGGCGGCGGCGGCAACAGCGCAGCCGTGTTCCTGCGCGGTGTCGGGCAGCGTGACTTCCTGCCTTCCGCAGACCCGGGTGTGGGCATCTACGTGGACGGCGTCTATTACGCCCGCAGTATCGGTTCGGTGCTGGACATCATCGATATTGACCGGGTTGAAGTGCTGCGCGGCCCCCAGGGCACCCTGTTCGGCCGCAATACCACGGGCGGCGCCATATCCATCCATACCCAGAAACCCCATGAAGAATTTGAAGGCAAGGTACGGGTAAGAGTGGGCATCGATGACCGGCTTGACGTACTCGGCAAGGTCAATGTCCCGATGAGCGACAACCTCTACATGAGTGCAACCGTCGCCAAATTCGACCAGGACGGTTTCGTGGTCAACCCTCTCAACGGTATGGATACGGGAGACGATGATACCCTCGCCTTTCGCGGTGCCTTGCGCTGGCAGGCGAACAACAACTTCGAGGTTAATATCACCGGCGATTACTCCCGTGACAGGGAAAACGGCCAGGCCCGCGTGGTGACGGAAAATCCCAACCGCGTCGTGGACCTGACGCCAGGGCAAAATATCTTCAACCATAATTTCATGCTGGGCGCCAATTCACCGCTTCATCCGGCGAACGGCGGCCCCGGGCTGGGCGGCCCGGCCGGTTTCGGCAACCCCGGCACGCCTTTTGCGAGGGAATTCAGTAATTGCGACGCCACACCCGCGAACATCGCCGGGACCCACCCGGATTGCGCCAATGTCAACACCATCGCCCTGGGTAAGAATACCAGCACCATGCCGACCTACTCCAACCACGATATCTACGGTTTCTCGGCCACGGTTGACTGGCAGCTCACGGACAACCTGGAGATCAAGTCCATAACCGCCTACCGTGATGTGGACAGTGAGTTTGCCCATGATGGCGACAGCACTCCTTTCTATTTATCCTGGGTAAGAGATCAGATCTACACGCAGGAACAGTTTACCCAGGAAATACAGTTGCTGGGTACGGCTGTCAACAACCGCCTGCAATGGATCATAGGCGGCTTCTATTTCACCGAAGACGGCAACAACTACAACCCGGTGGATTTTGCCACAATCGACATTGAAAGCGGCGCAAAGTTCGACCATGAAAGTATCGCCGGCTTTGCCCAGGGTACGTTTGACGTAACGGACAAGCTGCGTATTACCGCCGGTATACGCTACACCGACGATACCAAGGATTTCATCGTCACCAGTGACGGAATGCAGAGTACACCCGGTGTTCACTTTCCCATGGGTAACAGTGGCGTTGTGAATATTCAATCCGCGGTTCCGGTAATTGCCCCCACCGGAATTCTGGTGAAGCTGATTGCCGATGGCACCACTACTCTGAAGGCCGACGACTGGACCCCCATGGCCAATGTTTCCTACGACTGGAACGACAGCTTGATGACCTACTTCACCTACTCGGAAGGGTTCAAGAGCGGCGGCGTACAGCAGCGTAATGCCGGTGTGTTCGGCGCCGCGGCGCCCACCTACGACCCGGAATTTGTTGAATCTTTCGAAATCGGTTTCAAATATAACCACCCGAACGGAAACTTTGTCCTGAACGTGGCCGCCTTCTATGCCGATTACACGGACATTCAACTGGAAACCCTGGCGCCCGAAGGTATCGCCCCGCAGCTTGACAATGCCGGCGAGGGTGAGATCAAGGGTTTTGAACTGGAATCGCGCTGGTCACCGC
This sequence comes from Gammaproteobacteria bacterium, assembly GCA_965208655.1. Taxonomy (GTDB): domain Bacteria; phylum Pseudomonadota; class Gammaproteobacteria; order Eutrophobiales; family Eutrophobiaceae; genus JAAXHV01. The sequence continues at coordinate 821,478 of CBDBPJ010000001.1, read as the reverse complement.
TTGACACCTTGTTCCTTGAACTGGCCCTCGGCCATCTCGATGCGGTAATCACGAAGTCCGACCCCTCCGTATTTAACACGGGCGGCCCTGCCAAGGGCGACCGGTTGCCGCAGGTGCCGCGCTGGTCGCTGGCCGCCTCGCTCATCAAGGAGTTTGGTCTCGGCGATATGGGCACTCTTATTGCACGGTTGGATTACAACTACCGGACCAAGGTGTTCTTTGACCCGGCCAACGACCCGGGCAGCGTGATGCAGTCCCACGGCCTGATGAATGCCAGCGTAGGCTGGGACAGCGCCAACGACAAGTATTCGCTTATCTTCCATGCGAACAATATCTTCGACAAGCGCCGTATACTCTATACGGAGCTTTCGGGATCGGCGCGCACGCAGAACGACGTCCTGGCCCGTGATTTTGCCTGGTACCTGACCGGCGAATACCGCTTCTAACCCCTTAATCCGGGGACGGACTTAAGTCCGTCCCCCCTCCCCCTCCCGCAGTTATATCGGCAACGGCGAGAGCATGCCCGGTTGCCGGGTCTTCAGCATGACCCTGCGGCCCGGCTTCCATGCATCCGTAACTTTTCCCGGCAATCGTCATATCTTCGAACCGGTCTCTCGAATCCAGGGTGGCGCGATCGGACCATCGGGTAATTATTTACTCGCTCTGGTACCATAAACGTTATATGCTTACTGTACGACCCACGAGAAAAAATTCTGATCGAACACCCGAAGGTAATGATCTCATCGCTGGATCGAGGTCCCCGTTCTGACTGACCGGATATGAACATTGCGATACACATGAAACGCGCCGGGAGTGCTTTCCCGGAGTATCCTGCTATTGCGAAAGGTTCCACAGTTTTGCGAACATACAAGGAAGTGGCGGAGCGCGTATCCCGTCTCGCCTCCGCGTTGACCGGGCATTTCAGACTTGAGCAGGGAGACCGTGTCGCCTTGACGATGTGCAATTGTCCGGAATACCTGGAGATCCTGTATGCGTGTTGGCATGCAGGACTGGTCGCGGTACCGGTCAATGCCAAACTTCACCAGAACGAATTCGCCTATATCCTGGAAAACAGCCAGGCAAAGGTCTGTTTTGCCACGCACGACCTCGTCGAGACTATAGCGCCACTTGCGGGGGAAACGCTCGACGCTGTTGTTGACGTTTCCGCCCGGGATTATCAGCAGTTACTTGAATGTGACCCGTTACCCATGGTTGCCCGCGCACCACGGGATCCCGCCTGGTTGTTTTATACCAGCGGCACTACGGGCAAACCAAAGGGTGCGGTACTCAGTCATCGCAACCTGCTTGCCAGTTCGTTTTGTTATTTTGCGGATGTCGACCAGGAATCTCCCTGGCGGACAATCCTGCATGCAGCACCCATGAGCCACGGTTCAGGTGTTTATGCACTCGCCCACGTCATGCAGGCAAGTTGTCATGTGATCCCGGAAACCGGTGGATTTGATGTTGAAGAGATTTATCACTTGATCGAAGCCTGGCCTGCCGCGGTATTTTTTGCAGCCCCGACCATGGTGAAACGACTGCTGGATCACCAGGCCGATAGCGACACCACTAACCTGAAAACCATTATCTATGGCGGCGGCCCCATGTACCTGGAGGATTGTCTTGCCGGACTGGAACGATACGGACCAAAGCTCGCGCAACTGTACGGCCAGGGGGAAAGCCCCATGACCATCACCGCCTTGAGTTCGCGCATACATGCAGACAAAGCTCATCCCTGCTGGCGCCGCAGGCTTGCGTCGGTGGGCACGCCGCAGAGTGCGGTCCAGGTACGTGTCGCCGACCCGGAAGGGGACTGGCTTCCCACGGGGGAAGTGGGAGAGGTGCTGGTGCAAGGAGAAACCGTTATGAACGGCTACTGGCGTAATCCGCAAGCGAGTGAGGAAACCTTGCGCAACGGCTGGTTGCACACGGGCGATTACGGTTGTTTTGACGAGGAAGGTTACCTGACCCTGAAGGATCGCTCAAAAGACCTGATCATCTCCGGCGGAACGAATATCTATCCGCGTGAAGTGGAAGAAGTCCTGATCAAGCATCCTGACGTGTCGGAAGTAGCGGTTATCGGACGGCCCGATCGCGAATGGGGTGAGGTTGTCGTTGCCTACGTGGTGACATCGACGGACGGGGAAATTGATGAAAAGTGCTTCGATAGTTTCTGCATCGAAAATATCGCGCGCTTCAAGCGCCCCAGGTTTTATCGTGCAGTGGACAGCCTGCCCAAAAGCAGCTACGGTAAGGTGCTGAAGACAAAACTGCGGGAAATGGACCAGGAGTATGAATAACAAGACGATCAGCAAGCGTAGCGCAGAGACTCTCGAAGCATTTGAAGCGCTCATCCTTGCCGAAGGGTTCTCCCGGCTCAACGTCTCCGAGATTGCGGCGCGTCTCAAGTGCTCGAAACGCACCCTCTATGAGCTTGCCCCGAGCAAGAAGGCGCTGGTGCTGAAGGCCCTGGACAACTTTTTCAACCGCATCAGGCAGGAAGCCGACCATATGACCGATAACGCCCTGGATCCGGAACGCCAGGTCTACGAGTACCTCGAGGTTGGCGCGCGCGCCGCCGAGCGGTTGAGCCAGGCCGTGGTCGCCGACATCCACGAATGGGAGCCGGCTCGAACGCTTTGGCGGGAGCACATAAGCCTGCGTATCGACGGCATGTGCCGGATTATCGAAAACGGTGTCAAGGCCGGCGTCTTCCGGGACGTGCTGCCGGCGTTCGTCGCCGAAATCGTGTTCGCCAGCATCAACCGGCTGCGCGAACCTGACTTCAGTGAATCCACGGGGCTGACGATATCGGAGGCATTCCACGATCTCTACGAAATGCTCCTGCACTCGCTCCTGCACCACAGCACGCCTGCTCTCCCGGCGAGTCAGCATTGGCGGGGGCTGCGCGATCCAAGGGCCGGGCGGCAATCCACCACACCTCGCCGTCCCTGAACACAACCCGTTAAACAGGTCTTCTGCATGGTCATTGAGACCTGCCGGGCCTGCAGCGGGACGGTTTCGAAGTACCTGCGGTTCGGCCCTAGCCGGTGTTTGCCGCTTGAATGGCCGACCAGACCTTTGCGGGTGTTGCCGGCATTGAAAGGTCGGTGATACCGACGGGTTTTAGCGCATCGATGACGGCGTTCATGACGGTAACCGGCGCACCGATGGTTCCCCCCTCACCGGCGCCCTTGGCGCCCAATGGGTTTGACATCGAGATCATATCCAGTTCCGAAACGTCGAATGCCGGCAGATCATCCGCACGCGGCATGGCGTAATCGAGGAAGGACGCGCTCAGCGGCTGGCCTGAATCGGCATCGTATACGGCGTCTTCAAGAAGCGCCTGGCCAATGCCCTGGGCAAGGCCGCCAACGACCTGGCCGCGTACGACCATCGGGTTGATCACCAGGCCGAAATCATCGCACACGGTGTAACGATCGATCCTTGTCTCGCCGGTCTCCGGATCGATTTCGACCTCGCAAATGTGGCAGCCGGCAGGAAAAGTGAAGTTCGGCGGGTCGAAAAAAGTGGTTTCTTCAAGCCCGGGCTCGAGCTGATCCATCGGATAGTTCCCCGGGACATACGCGGTGCGTGCAATTTCCTTGAATGACAAGCTGTGGACCGCATCCTTGTGTTTGAAAAACCCGTCGATGAATTCGATGTCGTCAACATTACTCTCTAGCATATGCGCCGCGATCTTCTTGCCCTTGGCGATGATTTTCTCCGTGCTTAACAGCACCGCGCTGCCGCCGGCGCTGATCGAGCGCGATGCGTATGTGCCTATGCCGAACGGCAACTGGTTGGTGTCACCGTGGACTATTTCGATCTCGTCCAGGGGCAGGCCAAGCTGATCCGAAACAATCTGGGCAAAGGTCGTCTCGTGACTCTGTCCGTGGCTGTGTGCGCCGGTAAGGACGCGCACCGATCCATCCGGGTTCACCCGGACCGTCGACACCTCGAAAAATGCGTGTCCCGAGCCGAAAGCGATCGCCGCCTGGGATGGCGCCGCGCCGGCCTGCTCGGTATACACGATCACGCCTAACCCACGCAGCTTGCCGGCGGTCTCTGACGCCGCTTTGCGTGCGTCGTACCCTTCCATGTCCGCGTTTTCCAATGCGCGATCGACGCATTCATCGTACGCGCCTTCGGTATAAACGAGGCCCAGGGGCGTCTGGTACGGGAAGTCAGACTGCGGAATGAAGTTTCGCCGCCTGATCTCGATGCGGTCGATGCCGGTTGCCTCCGCCGCGATATCGACCAGGCGTTCCACCAGGTACGTTGCTTCCGGACGCCCGGCCCCGCGGTATGCGTCCACCGGCACCGTATTCGTCATTATGCCGCGCACTCTTATCGTCATGGCCGGAATCTTGTAAACACCCGAAATCATGGTGGCGTAGAAAACAGTCGGAATGGCGGCGCCGTATTGCGACAACCCGGCGCCCAGGTTGGCATCGGTATCGACACGCAGGGCCAGGAACTTTCCGTCGGCATCCAGCGCCAGGCTTGCATGGGTCACATGGTCGCGGCTGTGGGCATCGGACAGGAAGGCTTCGCTGCGTTCGCCCACCCATTTCACCGGCCGGCCCAAAGCCTTTGCTGCAAACAAGGACACCAGGTCCTCCGAGTACTGGTAAATCTTGGAGCCGAAACCACCGCCGACGTCGGCGGAAACGATACGGAGCCTGGATTCCGGTACCGGCAACGAATTTGTGCACGTCCAGGTCCTCAGGAGATGTGGATTCTGGCACGACGCATGAAGCGTATATTCATCGTTGTTCGCATCATGGACGGCGATCACAGCGCGCGGTTCGAGCGCATTGGCCACCAGGCGGTTCTGGACGATGTCGGCCTCCACGGTTTGAGCTGCCGACGCGAATGCCTCGTCTACCGCTGCAGTATCGCCGATGATCCACTCGAAGCACTGGTTACCGGAGATGTGGTCCCAGACCTGCGGCGCATTCTCAGCGGTCGCGTCGGCCAGGTTCGCCACGGCAGGTAATTCCTCAAGATCGAGTTCGACCAGTTCGGCCGCGTCTTTCGCAAGCAGACCTGATTCAGCAACCACGGCCGCCACCGGCTGCCCGACATAGCGGATGCGCCCACGCGCCAACGCTTCACGGGGGGCGTCATGCATTGGCGATCCGTCAGGGTTGTACATGATCCAGCCCGCCTGCATATCTCCTATCCCGCCGGCATCGAGATCCGCGGCAGTATAGACGGCGACAACGCCTTGCGCGGCCCGCGCCGCCGACGTGTCGATGTTAAGTATCCGGGCATGTGCGGTTTGCGCGCGCACGATATGGAGATACGCCTGTCCGGAATACTCGACATCGCTCGTGTATGTCCCCGCGCCCGTGATAAAACGCCGGTCTTCCTTACGCCGTACGGATTTTCCAATCTCGGTCATTGCTCTACCCCTTCACACCCGGTGATGCCCACTATGACGCCCTTCGATCGAAGCGCCGTTACGCCGTGCTATTCCTCGAGCTCGAACATGAGCAGGACGTTCCCGGGCATCGCGAACTGCGCATAGTCGTTGCCGGATGTCAGGAACAACCTGTTGTTCACGATGACCGGCCCGCCGTAGCCCAGGCCGCCGCCGTAGCCCTTGATACCGTTGACGGTTTCATAGTCGATCGCCGTATCGAAGCTCCACACCAGCTCCCCGGACGCCTTGCTGTAGGCGCGCAACAGGCCGTCGGCGGAGCCCGTGAAAACGATGTCGTTCGACACGGTACTGGGCAGGCCGAAAGCATTGCTGCACGGCGGCGCCGGCTTACCTTCACAGTCGGGCGTCATTTTCTCGACGCGCCATACCTGTTCGCCGGTCACGAGATTGACTGCCGTGAACGAGCCGTCCGCCAGCATGTCCGCATCCATATCCTGGACGGGGACGTAAGCATTCTCGCCGTCACTGGAAAAGCCCCACTGGATGCCGCCGACTTCCCCCCCTCTGCCGAGGCGGGTCTGCCACAGGACTTCCCCTTCAGCGTCCGGGTCCAGCGCGTACAGCATGCCGTCCTTGGATCCGGCCATGAGCACCTCCTTACCGTCCGCTCGTTCCACCAGTATCACGGGCGCCACGATATCCCGGTCACCCTGCCCCTTCGGGTTCAGGGGCGAGCAGGTTTTCCGCTCGGCATCGACCCAGGCTTCGCAGCCCAGGTGGTAGACGTCCTGACCGCCGAACTGTTCAGGGGCCAGTCCCCTGACCCAGACCTTGGCACCCGTTTTCATATCGAGCGCGATCACGGCGTCGGATTCGGGAATGACCGGCTCGGTCTGCTGGTTGGCGGTCGGCACGTACAGCAGGCCGCGCTTGTCGTCGACCGTGATCGCCGAGAACACCGTGACGCCGGAGGGGCCGTAGCGATTCACGCCGTTTGGCGTCAAGCCTACAAACTCGGACCGCTGGTCGATGGTATAGGTCTTCCACTTGCGCTCACCGGTATGCAGGTCAAAGGCGGAGATAGAGCCGCGTGTCGTACAGCACGGGAATTCCAGGGTCCTGCCACCCATGTTGAGCACTTCCTGGTAGTTGGATATGGGCACGTAGACGACGCCGTCGTGCACCGTAATATTACCCGACACGCGGGAGGTCGGCGTCCAGTCCACTTTCTGGCGCCAGAGCAGCCGGCCTGTTTCCGCGTCCACTGCGTAGGCATTCGCCCCGGTATCGCCGAATACCGCGACACCATCGCGCACGGTGACGTTCGATCGGATGCGGAATTCAGCCTCGAACGCCCAGTGCGCGCAGCCGCTGTCCGCATCGAACGAGTAGACCCAGTGATTGAGACTGCCCACGTACACGCGGTCGCCGACGACGGCGACCTTGTGCCCGCCGCTGACGAACGAATGGACCTGCGGAAACCCCACGGCCCACTTGAGCTTGAGGTTGTTCACGCTGTCGGCGGTGAGCTGCGAATTGGTCGCATTGGCATGGAAGCGGTTGTCCTTGGACCACCCTGGCCAGTCATGCTCGGCATCGGCCACCAGCGGCGTTTTGTCCTCGCACATCTTTGAACCGTGTCCGCGCGGGTCCCTTTCCTCGTCCGTTTTGAAACTGGTGACGAACTTGGCCAACTCCCATCGCTCAAAATCGTCCAGGCCGTTGGCGAACTCCATCATAACGCCCCACGTCAACTCCTTGTGCGCCTCTTCCGGGGTCAGGTTCGACATCTGTTCTATGGTCGGCGAGAAAAAGGCGCGCGAGTGGCATTCAGCGCAACGCTGGGCATAAATCACGGCAGCGTTCGGCTCCCCCGACGGTCTGTTGAGCACGTTAAACTTGGTTCCGGGAGGCGGCGGAGGGGCCGCTTCCATATCGGTTGCCCCCGACGTTGCCGGGAAGAGGTAGCCAAACAGGGTTAACAGGGTTAACAGGTGTAACAGGTACCGATTGCTCATGACGTTCTATCTCCCGGTTGCGTATATTGTAATGCCGACCTGCAGGGTCGTGCCGTAAGCATATAACGTTTTTGGTACCATATCTAGAAAATAATTACCCGTTGGTGCGATCACGCCATCCTGGAAGCGCACCGGCGCCGAACATCGGTGATGCGTTCCCCCGGCCGTTTAGATACAGCCGGACGGCCTGGTACTTTCATAAAATATTTCGTACCAAAAACGGTTGTATTCCCCGCCGTTTGTGCTATATTCACGTGGACTGGTACTAATTTTATTGTTTTGGTACCATGCCGTTGGTAGGGACCAAATCACTTTTCGCCGTTCGGAATTAACATAGAGGGGTAGCTGACCATGTATCAACAGACATCCGGGCAAAAGCGCCCGTATTCCGTAGCGCTCATCTCAATCCTTGCAACGACGTTTTTGCTGACCGGCATGAACGCCGCCGCGCAGGTGCTGGAAGAGATCGTCGTCACTGCGCAGAAACGCGCGCAGAACATCCAGGACGTCGGTATCGCCATTACCGCCTTGACGGGCGACCAGATTCGTCAACTCGGCATGCAGGATACAACCTGGGTACCCGACATGGCGCCCGGCGTGCAGCTCGTGCAGCCCAACTCCCGCCAGTCATACGGTTTCGCCGTGCGCGGCGTCCTCCAGGTCGATTTCGCCGATCACCAGGAGCACCCGACCGCGGTCTATGTCGACGAGGCCTACGTCAGCCAGGCCTCCGCTTCGGGTTTCCAGCTGTTCGACCTGGAGCAGGTAGAAATCCTGCGCGGGCCCCAGGGCACGCTGTGGGGCAGGAACGCTACCGGTGGCGCCATATCGTTCACCACCAACAAGCCGACACAGGAATTCGAGGCGTACGCCGAAGCCAAGTACGGCAGGTTCGATAACGTGGGTTTCGAGGCCGCGATCGGCGGCGGTATCAGCGAAAAGGTGTCCGTCCGCTTCGCCGGCACCGGGAACTGGCACGACGGCTATGCCAAAAACTCCCTCGGACCGGACCCGTTCGACGATAACACGGCTTCGTTACGCGGTCAGGTCCTGTTCGAGATCAGCGATAACGTGACCCTGCTCCTCAACGGCCGCGGGTCTTACAGCGAACTCATCGACGGCGCCCTGTTAATCCTGCCGGCCAGCTACGACCCGGACACCGGGTTCGGTTATATTCGAGGACCAAATGAGGTCACAGCAAACCCGTTGGCTGGCTCACCTGAAGACGGTCTTCAGCCCTCGGTAGATTGTCCCGGCTGCGATTATTTCGGTTGGAAGGAGCCGGACGACGGCAGGCGCAACGTACACCATGACTTCATCGGCTTCTCCGACCTGCACACCTGGGGCGGCGGCGCCCGCCTTGACGTGGATGGCGAAAACTTCGATTTCGTCTCGATCACCGACTGGTACCAAGTCGATAAAAAGTACATGGAGGACAGCGACGGTACGCCGTTTCCGGTCCTGGAAACCTTCCTGGCGAACGACACCGAACAATTCTCGCAGGAAATCCGTATCAGCGGGGAGGCGGAGCGCTTTAGCTGGGTGGCAGGGGGCTACTACCTGCGTATCCGTGGCGACTACGGTACGGGCGTCACGTTACGTTCCGACGTAGAGACGATCGGCAGTTCGCCCAGTCCTCAGGACAGAGGTTCCATAGTACCGGCTGATTGGCTGATTGGCGCCGTCGGCACTGAAATTCCTTGCTTTGGGGGGGGCGGGTTCGAAGATTTACCCCAGACCTGCGGCGTGCAACCCACGTCACATGATGCGGGTGTCTTCCTCGCGTCCGGGTACTGGGAACAGAAAACGGATTCGTATTCGATATTCGCCCAGACCGAGTTCGACCTGACGTCCCAGTTGACGCTGACCACCGGTTTCCGCTGGATCGAAGAGGAGAAAGAAATAGACTACATCTTCCTGCTCGACGTCTGGCCGGCTGACGAGCCAAGAGGTTACCTGGCCCCTGCGGAACCCGCTGCTTACCTGGTCGTACACAACAAGGATTCGGCCGGCGACCTTGCCGTCTATGATAAAGGCCTGTGGTCGGCCAAGGTAGGGCTCGACTGGCAGGTCAACGATGACCTGCTGACGTACTTCACGTTCAACCGCGGCGTCAAGGGCGGCGGCTTCAACGGGTCAGGGGTGGGCGATTCGTTAAGGCCCGAGCAGGTTCCGTTCAAGGAAGAGGTGCTCAAGGCCTATGAAATCGGCTTCAAGCAAACCCTGGCGGATAACCGCTGGCGCGTGAACGCGTCCGCGTTCTACTACGACTACGATGATTTCCAGGCCTTCATTTTCGAGGGCCAGGCGAACTTTATATCCAACCAGGACGCCGAAATCTACGGCGGCGAACTCGAGATCGAGGGCTCGCCGGTGGAGGGCCTGGATGTCAAAGGCGGCGTGGCGTACCTGCAGGCAGAGGCCTATGACGTCACTTTCCCGTTCACCGACTCAAACACCGGCCGTGAGTTTACCCAGCCGCTTGATCGGGAATTCCCGAGAGCGCCGGAGTGGTCCGCCAACGGCCTGGTGCGCTACCAGTGGCCTGTCTCGTTTGAAAACACCGGCCTGGGGGGCAACTTCGCCGTGCAGGCGGATTTCAATTGGCGCAGCGACCAGAACATGCTGTTGTCGGAAGCGCCCGCCGGAGAGCAGGACGCCTATGCGATCGTCAATGCGCGCGCCAGCTATACCAGCAAAGACGGCCGCTGGGAGGCGTCGTTTGCGGTCCACAATATCGGTAACAAGTTCTACTGCACGCAGATCTACGACGTCGGGACGGACTTCAACAGCGTCGAGTGCTTCTTCAATCGTCCGAGGTGGTACGCGGGATCGCTGCGCATCAACTTCTAGCGTTGCCCGGTGCGAGCCGCCAACGCGTGTACATTATCGATGCGGCCGGGCGGGGTCACCGACCCCGCCCGGCGCTTTAATCCGTCAAAGTTAATTAGATAACAATAAACCGGAGGAATCACCATGCCCAAAGCCGACCAGATCTACCACAAGCGCCCCGGTCTTGAGAAAGCCTTCTACTATGCGCAGACCTGCAGGTCCGGAAACACGTTGTATGTCTCGGGCTGCGTCAGTTGGGACGCCGAGGGAAACATCATCGGCGCGGGCGACATGAGGGCGCAGGTCGAGCAGGTCTACACCGATCTCAAGGAAACGCTGGAAGCGAACGGCGCGACCTTGCAGAACGTGCTCAAGGAAACCGTCTTCACCACCGACATGGATGCATTGGTGGCCAACAACGACATTCGCATCGGGTTCTACCAGGAAGCCGGGTCGGCGCCGCCCGCAGCGACCTGGATCGGCTGCACGCGCCTGGCGGCGCCGGAGATGATGATTGAGCTCGAGTGTATTGCGCAGCTCGATTGAAGCGCGGATCGACGAAATGTAACTCAGGCCGGGGACAGCAGGGTGGGGACAGAATTAATTCTGTCCCCGCAGATGCGTTCCGGATGTCCGTAACGCGCCACTGAGTAACCAGGATCATCATTTTCCAGTCACAGTCAAGGGAGGTCCCATGAACAAGAAGCATGTACCCGACACGATCGCACCGCCGCTCGCAGCCTACAGCCACGGCATCGAGATACCGCCGAACGCGCGCGTCCTGCACACCGCGGGACAGGTAGGCATATTGCCCGACGGCACCACGCCCGAAGGAATCGAGGCCCAGACTGAAGCCACCTGGGTCAATCTCATAGCCATCCTGGAATCCGCCGGTATGGGGATCGATGATGTCGTCAAGGTAACGACCTACGTGACGAACGAGGAAGACTTCTGGCCGATGGCGAAGGTACGCGCCAGGTTCTTCGGTGATGCGCGGCCCGCGTCCACAGGCATTGTCGTCAAGGCGCTGGCGAAGCAGGAATGGCTGGTCGAGATCGATCTCGTCGCCGCCAAAGCCTGAGCCCGAACCATCTAAGGAACCTCTGGATTAAGTCAGAGCTTCCCTAAAACACATTTCACGGGAGCGTTTGATGAACCGATTCGTACTGGTACTGGCAACTGCAATGCTGTTCGCGTCACCCCTCGCGGCAGGCGACAATTTCAACAAGACCGGCGCGGCCGGTGAGGCGATCATCGCCACCAGCCAGGATATGGAGCTTTATGAGCTGTACCATTTTTCTCCCGCCTACCGTGCGGGCGACTATCTGTTCCTCTCCGGCGTTGTGGCCGAGGCCCCCGGGGACAGTCCCGCCACGCCGGAACAGTACCAGGTAGAACTCCATAAGGCTTTTTCGGCCATCAAGGCGACGCTGGACGCGGCGGGCGCGAGCTTCGACCAGGTCGTAAAGCTCACGACCTTCCACGTCTTTGACAGCCCCCATTTCGGCGGCGACAAGGGCGCGCACATCGGCGCATTCATGGCGGTAAAGGATGAATACCTGCCGGCGCCTTACACGGCCTGGACGGCTATCGGCATCAGCGAATTGTTCCCCGACAGGGGCCTGGTAGAGATAGAGCTCATCGCGCACGTGCCCGCCGACTGAGGCAAGCCGCCGCCACAACGATATCCGGCCTCAGGTCACCACCGAAACCGGTCTGAGAGTCCCGGGCTAGCCCAACGCAGCCACCGCGCGCCTGGCCATCACGGTCACGAGATGGGCGCGATACGCGGCGCTGGCGTGAATATCCTCGTTGAATTCGGCGCCGTCCACCGCGACCGAGGCGATAGCGTCCGGCGTGAAATCCTGCTGCAGCGCATCCTCCATTGCCGCAACCCGGAACACGCAGGGTCCGGCGCCGGTCACCGCGACACGGATTCCGTCGGCGGTCTGCGCCACCATGACGCCGACGATGGCGTAGCGCGAGGCGGGATTGGGAAACTTCATGTAAGCGGCGCGTTCGGGAACCGGGAAGCGCACTGCGGTAATGATCTCGTCGTCCTCGAGCGCGGTTTCGAACATATCGGTGAAAAAATCATCGGCGGCAATCTCGCGCCGGTCGGTGACGACCGTGGCGCCCAGACCGACGAGCCCGGCCGGATAGTCGGCCGTGGGATCGTTATTGGCGACGGAGCCACCCAGCGTGCCGCGGTTGCGCACCTGGGGATCCCCGATTGCCTCCGCCAGGTCTGCGAGAGCGGGGATGTTATCCCGTACGAGCTTCGAAGCGGCAACGTCGGCATGGCGCGTCATGGCGCCGATCACGATCGCGCCGTCCTCCTTCCCGATCCCGGCGAGCGATCCGATGCGGTTGATGTCGATCAGCACATCGGGACGGGCCAGGCGCATCTTCATCGTCGGCAACAGCGTCATGCCGCCGGCCAGGATTTTCGCCTCGTCATTCCCGCGCAACGCCGCCAGCGCGGTTTCGAGCGAGTCGGGTGTCTGATAATCAAACTGGTACATGGTTCGTTTCCTCTTGCCTGGCCGTGTGCATGAAGCTGGGGGTCAGCGCGTTTGCGCGGCTGTCTGTATCGACTTTACGATGTTGTCATAGCCCGTGCACCGGCACAGGTTGCCTTCCAGCCAGTCCCGGATCTCATTTTCCGTCGGCTCCGCGTTGTTCTGCAGCAGGTCGAGCGCACTCATGATCATGCCGGGCGTGCAGAACCCGCACTGCAAGCCGTGCTCTTCGCGAAATGCGGCCTGCATGGGATGCAGCGTGTCGCCGTCGGCCAGTCCCTCGATAGTCGTGACCTGCGCGCCCTCGGCCTGTACTGCGAGCAGGGTGCAACTCTTGACCGAGCGGCCGTCCACGTGAACGACGCAGGCGCCGCACTGGCTCGTGTCGCAGCCCACGTGCGTACCGGTCAGACCGAGGTCGTAACGGAGAAAGTCAACCAGCAGGGTACGCGGTTCCACAGCACCGCTGACCTCTGTGCCGTTGACTGAAAACGAGACATTCATTGTTGTTCCTCCCCCTGCATGCTTGCGCGTTTTGGTACCAAATCTGGTTAAATATTACCTGTTTATAAGCAGTATGCAAGGCTTTTTCGTCCGGCGGCAACCCGAAGAAACAAATTCGGCGCCGGGAAATGCGCTGGAGTTCAAGAGACCTCCGGGGATTAATCCTCCCGGAGGTCTCCCGGTTTTATATGGGCAACGGCGAGAGCATACCCAGTTGCCGGGTCTTCAGCATGACCCGGCGATTGCCCAGTTTCCAGGTGTCCGCAGCTTTTTCCCAGCAATCGTCATAGCGGCCCACCGCGTAACACGACGTCAGGCCTTCCTGGCCGGTATGGTATAGCGCGAAACTGCTGGATGTGTTCGCGGTTGCGCCGTTAACCTCGACGATGTCGACGGAAACCACACGGGTCTGTTCCACCCCGGCAATCTCCCACTCGTGTTCGGACATGGCGGAAATACGTTCCTGCAATTCAGCGCGCGAGCGCTGCATCCATATCATGGGTTCGGGCAATTCCGGCGCTTTGGTCACAATCGAATAAACACCCTCCTCCCGGTACAGGTCCAGGTACGCCTGGAACTCATGGTCGTCCAGGCAGCGCGCGGAAGCGTGGATCAGCCGCTGCAGTTCAACCTGGGTGTCGGTCTCCGAAGACATGCTATGCGCTGCCATCCGCGTTACCGGGATCGTGCGGCCTGTAACCGGTGAGGCGACTCCACTCCGCGTAGAAATTCCGCAGGGAAGAATCATCCATGGGCCCCTCTTCCTCCCGCGCGATAATGCTGTAGCGGCTGCTGCCGTTTTCCATATTGCGCATCTGTGCCTGGACCGCCCACATGTCTTCGGCCAGGTTGATGCCGGTCGGACCCCATACCTGGTTATGGTGGCGCACGCGCATGGCGCGCACCGTACCGGTGTCACCGGCCAGGCCCAGGCCCCGGCATTCCAGCAAGGTGCGCGTGGGCGATACGGGCATCAGGGAATCAATACGGGCAACCGTTGAACGGCAGTTCAGCAACATGTCGGGGAAAAGGTTGATGACCACGTGCCCGTTCGGCTTCATCCCCGGCATCATGTTGGCTTCGCGTTGTTCGTAGTTCAGGTTACCGTAACTGATCCTGGCGTGGTCAAAGCTGACGTGACCCCGTTTATGGTTCGTCCATTGCCGCGCCTGGTATTCCTGCTGGGCAACGCCGGTGGTCCTGTTCAATAAATGCAATAACTCGTGGTATCCCTCGTAGTTCGTTTCGACGAACAGTTTCCAGTTGGCCTGGATCTCCGTGCGGTGCAGGTGGAATACTTCGAGGTCGGCTATGCCGAAGGGCGTGCGCATGGCGTCAATGACGGCCTCTCCGAGAAATTCACGCAGGGAGCTTGCCTGCTCATCCAGGCATACGAAGACCAGGCCGAACAGCGTTTCGACGCGCACCGCTTTCAGCCCGGTAGCGTCCTTGCGTACTGCTGAATCACGGTAACCTGACGGCCGCGAGATGCCGGTACAGCGCCCCTTGTCGTCATAGCTCCACAGGTGGTAGAAACAGGTCATACGCCCCTGTTCCAGCCTGCCGGCTGCAGTTCTGACGACCCGTGCGCCGCGGTGGGCGCAACTGTTGTAAAAAGCCCGGACCTCCCCGTCCTTTCCCCTGACCAGGACCAGTTCATGACCTGCAACCTGGACCAGGCGATAATCGAACGGCTCCGCTATCTCGGAAGCATGGCAGACAAAACGCCAGGTTCCGGCAAGAATGGACTCCCTTTCCGTTTCGAACACGTCAGGATCGGTATAAATACGATTGTCCAGGTAATGGGTTGGAGGCAACTGCGGCCTGGTGCGGCCGTCCAGCCTTGCAGGGAGATTCATTACGGTAGTTCCATGGGCGCGTCTATATAATCTGCGTATGTTATATTGCACAATATCGTATGTTTCCCGGCCATCTTATCAAATCGATGCTGTTATGTTCCATCCTGGCGCTGGCCGGGTGCAGCCAGCAATCCGATATTGAAATCATCCGCGCCATCAGCATGCTGCCGAGACAGACCGATTACACCCGTGATTTTGAACAGTGGGTCAAACAGGTCAACGAACTGGGCGAGGGTCAATTCAGGATTATATTCGTCGGCGGCCCCGAGGCGATACCGACGTTTGAACAGGCCGATGCGGTGCGCACCGGCGTGGTGCACATGGTGTTCGGACCGGCCACCTATTACATCGGATTACTGCCCGAGGTCGAAGCGCTGTTTTCCAGCAATCTTACTCCCCGGGAAACGCGGGCTAACGGCGGCATCGAGTTGATGGACAGGATACACCGGCAAAAACTGGATGTGCGCTACCTGGCCCGCGCCATGTTCATCGAATTTCACGTGTTCACCCGTGAAAAACCGCCCCTGGATGCCGACGGCATACCGGACCTGCGTTCCACCCTGATCCGTGGCGGCCCGGTGTGGCGCGGCTTCATCAACAGTCTCGGCGCCCGCTTCGTCAATGTCGCCGCGCCGGACATCTACATGGCCCTGGAACGCAACATGATCCAGGGCGTGGGCTGGCCCATAGTCGGCCTGGAAGATTCATCGTGGCACCAGCATCTGAAGTACCGCATAGACCCGGGCGTATTTTCCAGCGACATAGGCATTATTTTTAACCAGGACAGGTGGGAACAACTCCCCACGCCCGTGCGTGACATACTGCATAAGGCTGCCCTCGATTATGAAACAGACAGTTATGATCGCTTTCAGAAACTGACCCGGGGACTGGATGAGCGCATGCGCCAACTCGGCATGGAGGCTGTGTCGCTGGACGGGAATGGAGAGAGGAAATACCGCCAGCTTGCCCATGACGTCATCTGGCAGCGGCTACGGGAGCGTTCACCGGACTATTACCCGGAACTGCTCGACAAGTTTTACCGCGCCGAAGAGGTACGGCAGGAATGACCGACAAACCGGCAGGCGGGTACGAGAGGTTGTTATTCTGCCTGTTCTCGTCAGGGGCGGGAATCCTTGCCCTGGTTACCCTGTTCATACTCTACGACGTTATTGCCAGGAATACCGGTTTCCCGCCGTTCACCCACACCCTGGCGCTGACGGAATACGGCCTGTACTACGTTACCCTGCTCGGCGCGCCCTGGCTGGTCAGGAAAAAACACCATGTCTACATGCAACTGGTTACGGCGCTTGCGCCTGCTGCGCTGCGGCCGCTTATCTGCAAACTCAGCTACCTGCTGTGTGCAATCGCCTGCGGGCTGATCTGTTACTACGCCGGCCTGGTGACCGTCGAGGCATGGATCCGGGGCGACCAGGAAGTGCGCTCGTTCGATATGCCGCGCTGGCTTATATTCGCCGTCATGCCGGTTTCGTTCTCCCTGCTGACGATCGAGTTCAGCCGCTACCTGGCAGGCTTTGACAGCATGTACGACGGAGAAATCGGCATCCATGAGTAACATGATACCGCGTCGTTCCATAAGGACTGAATAATGTACCTGGCCTGGTTTGCAGCATTTGCCCTGATGCTCGGCATCACGATTTTCCTGATTGCCCTGGGCCTGCCGGTTGCATTTGCTTTCCTCGGCGCCGACGTCATCGGGGTCATCATGTTCATGGGAGGCGAGGCGGGCCTTGCACAACTGGTCAGGAATGCCGCCAATGCTCTCACCCGCTTCTCCCTGGTCCCCGTCCCCCTGTTCCTGATCATGGGTGAGTTGTTTTTCCATTCGGGGCTGGGGTTCCGCGCATTCAATGCGCTGGATAAACTGTTCGGGCGACTGCCCGGACGCCTGTCGTTCGTTACCGTGGGCGGCGGCACCATGTTTGCGGCGTTGTCCGGTTCCAGCATGGCGTCCACCGCGTTGCTGGGGACGCTGATGGTGCCGGAGATGTCAAAACGCGGTTACAAAAACCGTTTGTCCATCGGGCCGATACTGGGCGTAGGCGGCCTCGCCATCCTCATCCCCCCGTCCGCGCTTGCCGTATTGCTGGGCAGCCTGGCCTATATCGATATCGGCATGTTGCTGATTGCCGGGATCGTGCCGGGACTGGTGCTGGCGACACTGTACGGGCTCTATATCGTCATCAGTATCCGCCTGGACCCGGATTCAGCCCCTGTTTACGACGTGGTTGAAATACCGGTGACGGAAAAAATCATGCTGGTCGTCAGGGACGTGCTGCCGATGAGTTTCATCGTCTTCCTGGTGGTCGGCATGATCATACTGGGCTGGGCAACCCCTACCGAGTCGGCAGCCTGCGGCGTTGCCGGCGTAATCATCCTTGCCGCCTGTTACCGTTGCCTGTCAGTGGACGTAATAGTCAAATCACTGCTCGGCGCCACCCGGGTCACCGTGATGATGTTCATGATTATCCTGGGCGCCTCGACCTTCAGCAAGGTGCTTGCCTTCTCAGGCGCCACAACCGGGCTGGTTGAATGGGTCGGCACACTCACCCTGGCGCCCCTGGCGGCCCTGCTCATCATGTTCGTCATCATGCTGATGCTCGGCGCGTTCATGGAACAGTTGTCCATGATGATGCTGACACTGCCGATATTCATCCCGCTGGCGCATTACTACGGTTTCGATTTGATCTGGTTCGGCGTAATCGTGTTGCTGGCAATGGAAATGAGCCTGACCATGCCGCCCATGGGACTGCTGCTGTTCGTGATGAAAGGCGTAGCCCCGCCCGGCACCCGCATGCAGGACATCTGGCTCGCGGCCATCCCCTTCATGGCCTGCTCCGCGATCCTGCTGGTACTGTTGATTTTTTACCCGCAGATTGCCCTGTGGCTGCCGGAACTGAGCCAATCCCGGTAAGGTTCGTGGGGTGTGGGGACGGACTTGAAGACCGTCCCCGGACAAACTACTCCATTAACTGCGCCACCTTATCGGTCTTCTGCTCGGCCCCTATCGCCGTATAACCGCAATCAACCGCAAGGTCGGTGCCGCTGATCCCGGACGCGGCATCGGAGCATAAAAATACCACGCTCCTGGCAACCTCCTCCGGGTCGACCGTGCGCCCGGACAGGTGGAAGTCCCCGGCAACCCGGTCTGCTTTTGCCCGGTCGTTGCCGCTCATGTCCCGTATGACGTTTGACCATACCCAGCCGGGTGACACGCAGTTTACCCGTATCTTGTCCTCCGCCAGCAGCAATGCCTGGTTGCGCGTGGTACCGATTATCGCCGCCTTGGACGCGGCGTAGAGCAGCCGTCCCGGTTGCGCCCGTTTTCCGCTTATGCTGGCGAAGTTCACAACCGCGCCGCCGCCTCTCCGGCGCATGTAAGGCGCCACTTTCTGCACGAAAACGGCGCCGCTGACCAGGTTCACATCCAGGGCCTGGCGCCATTCCTCACGGGACGAGGCTATGCCGTTGTCCAGGTAGGTGCAGGCGACATTCACCAGGCAGTCGATCCCGCCCCAGGTGGCGACCGTCTGTTCTATAACAGCATCGATTTGCGCGTCGTCCGTGATGTCGGCATGGATAAACTTCAACCCGTCTCCCGCTTCCTGTTCCAGTTCACTGCCGCCGGACTCGTCAATATCACAGACCGTAACCGAAGCCCCTGCCTTTAAAAATTCATAGGCAACCTTTCTGCCAATCATGGTGGCGCCGCCAGGGATAATCGCAACTTTACCCTCAAGGTTTATCATAGGTTCTTTACCTCCTCCGCAATGATTTTGATACCTTCCCGCACCACGTCGTCGTTCATCGAATAAGTCATGCGTATACATTCCTGCTTGTGTTGCCACGGGTCGTCGTCCAGTCCGGGGAAAAAATACTGCCCGGGTATGACCAGAACGCCCCGTTGCTTCAAACGGTAGTACAGTTCCTGGCTGGAGACTGGCAGGCCGGGAAACCACAACCAGAGGAAAATCGCACCCTCCGCCTTGTGTATGAAATAATCCACCCCGGCCAATTCCTCGTGCAGCAACGCGATCGCCCGTTTCGCTTTCTCTTCGTAATACGGCCGTATCAGGGTTCTGCTGGTTTCCGTCACTTCACCGGACTTGATCAGGTCATACGCCAGCGCCGGGCCCACGCTCTCCGGCGCCAGGTTCAGGATACCGTTGATATTGCTGAGGGTCCTGATGATATCCTCACGGGCAACGATAATTCCCGTGCGCGTGCCGGGCAGGCCCAGTTTCGACAGGCTCATGCACAGAATGATATTGTCGTTCCAGACCAGTTCCGCTTCCGTGAAAATGATATTGGGGAACGGCATGCCGTAGGCGTTGTCGATGATCAGGGGTATGGCGTTGTCTGCAGCTATATCGATAAGCTTGGCCACTTCCGTGTCCGTCAGTACGTTCCCCGTCGGGTTGGTCGGGCGCGATACGCAGATGGCTGCTGTCGAGTCATCCACGCTCAACCGGTCGAAATCGACGTGGTATTTGAAGGTGCGGTCCGGCAGCTTCTCGATGGCCGGCCTGTGCGCCTGGAAAATACCGTCCGTCAACCCGACGTCGCCGTAGCCGATATATTCCGGCGCCATGGGCAACAGGATTTTCCGCTTCCGGTTACCGTTAAATTCACCGGCAAGTATGTTGAACAGCATGAAAAAAGCTGATTGACTCCCCGGCGTGAGCGCGAGGTTCTGCGCGCCAAGCCCCCAGCCATACTCACGGTTCAACAGGTCCGCAAGTGCTGACAGAAATGCCTTGTTTCCCTGGGGCGGGTCATAATCGCCGATGACGCGGGCAAACTCCGCCGGAGTGTCCAGCAGGCGCTGCATCCTGTCCCGGAACAGCGCCTGCATTTCGGGGATATGCGCGGGATTGCCCCCGCCCAGCATCAATACCTCCTTATCACCCGCCATGGCATCTCCCAGGTCATCCATCAGCAGGATAATGCCGGATTCCTCGGAAAAGCGCTGTGCAAAATTGGAAAGTTTCATATTTTTTAATTCTTATAGATTAATTGCCGCAGTGGCTTGATCTTATTTCATTCCCCGGCCGATTTTTATCAGCCGGATGGCCCGCTCCGCCGCGTTGGCGATATAAGCCGCTGAGTTCGCCAGCGCTTCGTCCAGGGGCATGTCCCTGGCAATGGCTGCTTCCAGGCCGTTGATCCCATGCTTGAAGGCTTCGCCGGCATCGTCAGCAAGACCGCCGCCGATAGCGACCACAGGCACGCCGTATTCCCCGGCAAGCCTGGCGATGCCCGCCGGCGTCTTGCCGAACGCGGTCTGAAAGTCCACCCTGCCCTCACCGGTGAACACCAGGTCTGCCGTGCGCAGGTGAGTTTCAATGGAAGTTGCCTTGCTGATGATATCGATCCCGCTCTGCAACTCCGCACCGGCAAATACCAGCAATCCGGCGCCCAGTCCACCTGCTGCGCCTGCCCCCGGCGCCTTGTCCACGTCAACACCCAGTTCACGCTTGATGACCCCGGCCAGGTGTTTCAGGTTTTTATCCAGGATCTCCACCATGGCAGCATCTGCGCCTTTCTGCGGAGCAAACACGTGAGCGGCCCCGTTTTTTCCGGACAGCGGATTGTCGACATCACAAGCGACCAGGATTCTGGTATGGCGCAATCCCGGGTGCAAGCCCTGCAGGTCCACAGACTCTATATCCTGCAGCATCCCCCCGGCGCCGTTCTGGCGGATAATGCGGCCGCCCCCGTCGCGGAATACCGCCCCCAGGGCCTGGGCCATGCCGACGCCGGCATCATTGGTGGCCGAACCGCCTATGCCCAGGATGATGGTCTCCACGCCCCGGTCAAGGGCGTGACACATCAATTCTCCCGTACCGAAGGTAGTGGTCTTCAACGGGTTCCTGGTGCTGCCGCCGACCAGGGACAGGCCGGAGGCCGCGGCCATTTCGATGACCGCAGTCCTGTTGTCCGCCAGTATCCCGTACCCGGCGTTAACCCTGCGGCCGGCAGGTCCTTTCACCGTACAACTGATCAGCTCTCCGCCCAGCGCATCGAGCAGGGACCGCACCGTTCCCTCCCCGCCGTCGGCCATGGGTATCTTAATGCACTCAGCGCCAGGGATTACCCTTTTGATCCCGGTTTCCATGGCCGCGGCAACGTCCATGGAAGCCAGGCTTCCCTTGAATGAATCGGGTGCAAGAATAATTTTCATATCGTAATTTATAACCAGACAGCCGGACTCGTCGTTCCTGCGCAAGTTTACCCCAGCATGCAGTAAACAGGGGCAGGAACCCGAATGATTAGCTCTGCGGCAGGGAACACCGACAGCCGGAACTACTGATCCAGCCGGTAGCTCACGCGGTCCCCGATGGCGATATCCCGCATTTCCACCTGCCCGGCGTTCAACTCCAGCACGGCCTTCACTTTGCCCTCGGACGGCATCACAGCCGTGGATTCCGGCTGTGCATTCTCAACGATCTTGACGATATACCCGTCCGTATCGATATAGATTATATCAAGCGGGATAAAGGTATTCTTCATCCACACGTTCAGTGCCTGCGGTTTTTCATTCAGCAACAACATTCCCCGGCCTGCAGGCAGGGAAGACCGGTACATCAGGCCGATACTCTTCAGGCGCCTGGTATCGGCAACCTCAACCCGGTAGCTCAGGTGTTCAAATTTCGTGTTGATGGTCAGCGAACCCGACTTGAAAGAGGCCTGGCCGATACAGCTCGCGCTGATGAACAGCAGGAATACCAGGCAACAGCCTCGACGACACTCTTTTATCATTGATCGATTACGAATTACGAATTGGGTTTTTAAGATTTTAATTCTTAATTCGTAATTCGTAATTCCTAATTGATGTTTTTGTTATCTTCCTCGGTTTTCGTTTCCTTACTGTATCCGCTGTCCTGCCGGTTCAGGTTCACCGCGTGTTTCTGGCGATAAATATCGTACACTTTTTCCGGCGTCAGGCCTGAGCATATCATTGCGGAAACCAGGAAATGCAATATGTCGATTAATTCGACCCGGATATTCTGGATGTCGATCTCATCCTTGCTCCACCATTTCCACAACAACTCCTCATCAAGTTCCGTTATCTCCTCGCGCATTGCCCTTGAATAGTTTGACAACCAGGTATTCGGCAAGTCATTCACCTTGAGTGCGCCGCGGTTGACGTCTGCGTAAATGGTTTCCATGGTCAGGGAATTTCCCGAGACATCCTTGAGGTCATTCTTTTTGAAAACATAATCGTTCAGTTCCGTCTGCATCCTGAAGATGCGTGTCAGCATATCGTGCTCAGCCGGGTTTTCGTTAACCATGGTAATATCCCGATAAATCAGTGGTAAATTTCTGGAATCGTGCGTGATTAGGCCAATCAAATAAAATGATTTGATTATTATCCAATCTTCGTACACACTATACACGTAGTTTGCATATTTTCTCTGGTCATCAGTAATTCCGGTTGGTATTTCCTGCATTACCTTTTGAATTTGCAACACATTACGATGTTAGGGATAATTTAATTTTTTTAGAGGTGATATATGGCAACTGGTACTGTTAAATGGTTTAACGAAACCAAGGGGTACGGATTTATTACTCCTGATGACGGAAGCGCTGATGTCTTCGTACATTTCTCCGCAATTCAGGCTGATGGATTCAGAACCTTGAGCGAAGGCCAGACAGTTTCGTTTGAGAAACAGGCGAGTGATAAAGGCGATCAGGCCGTTAACGTTCAGTTAACCTGACTCCTGTTCTCAGGCGCCCCCGTTTTTAGCGGGGAAAATAACTTTTCTCAACAATCCGGGTCTCCGGAGAGGACACTGTCTTGAAAAGAATGTTTGTCGGAAGTCTGCCGCAGGACACGAATGAAGCTGCCCTGAACGAACTCTTCTCGGAATTTGGAAGAGTCAGGGGCATTCAGCTTGCAACCGATGTTTTTTCCGGCAAGTGCAAGGGGTTCGGCTTCGTCGACATGGAAGGGCACGAGGCCAGGGCGGCGATTGAAGGGTTGAACGGCAAGCTCTACCAGGGCAACTACCTGCGCGTCAACTTCCAGGAACCCAGGGGCAAGAGAGGAAAAAAGCGCCGCTGATTTACGCGGTCGGTCGCTCCCGCGGTTGCGGACATGGAAATTGAACTCATCAGTTTTGACCTGTGTCCGTACGTACAACGCTCGGTCATAACCCTGCTGGAAAAGGAGATTCCGTTTAAACGGACAAATATCGACCTTGCGAACAAACCTGAGTGGTTTTTAGACATCTCGCCCCTTGGGAAGGTGCCCGTCCTGAGAATTAACGGCAACACCCTGTTTGAATCGGCCGTCATCAACGAATACCTGGATGAAATCACGCCCCCGTCGATGCATCCGCAAGACCCGTTGCAGAAAGCAGTGAACCGGGCCTGGATTGAATACGGTTCGGAATTATCCAACCTGTCTTTCAGGATGCTGATTACGGAGGACGAAAACGTCGTGGAGCAATCCGTGCAGGGACTGAGGGATAAATTCGAGTTTCTGGAAAAGAACCTGACCTCCGAACCATTTTTCAACGGTACGGCGTTCTCGCTGATCGACGCGGCCTATGCGCCTGTCTTCATCCGCATTGAATACCTGCTGAAACGGGCGGTTGATAATCTGATTCCGCCGGGTTGCAAGCGGGTGCCGGCCTGGAGTGACGCCATCCTGTCACGGCCTTCGGTACAGGGCAGCATTATCGACCGGTTTACGGAACTTGCCACGGAACGATTCAAGAAACGCGGCGGCATCCTGCTGCAGAACCTGTGATAGATTATTTATCCGCAGATTAAGCAGAATAAACTGCGCAATCTGCGGATAATGATTTTTTAAAGCTAACTACGCCGGGGCGCCGGTCTTTTGCAACACCAGGCGGTAGCACTGCAGGCGGTTACGCAGGAAGCAGTTGGCCGCTCCCCACAGGTAGAGCCGGAAGCGCCGGTAATCTTCTCCACCGAAATGCTCTATGATGAAATCCCGGTTGGCATCGAAACGTTTAGCCCAGTGGACAAACGTCAGGTAATAGCTGTGCCGGTCATCCCATACTCCCTTCAGTTCAAACGGCATCGATGCAAGCGATTTAAGGAAATCGTGCAGCACGAAGAAAGAATGATTGCCCGGGTATATGTGCTGCGAAATAAAAGATGACAACTCGTATTTCCGGGGGATGGCGCTCGCATCGAGAAAAATGTGACCGCCCGGTTTGAGCAACCGGTCGAAACACTTCAGAACCTCGTCATAGTTCGGCAGGTGCTCCATGACGCCCAGTATGGCGATGGCGTCGAACTGCTTTTTCGGTTTGTACTCCAGTACATCCGTCAAGCTGGTAGTGATCGGCAGGTCCCTTTCGGTGGTCAACTGCTGCATGAACCTGAGCGACTGCCTGGCAATGGTAAGACCGGTTACCTTGATACCCTTGCGCGCCGCGTGCTCCGCAAACGAACCCCAGCCTACGCCGACATCCAGCACTTCGTCGCCGGGCTTCAGCTTGCAGCGTTCCAGGATAAAGTCCATTTTCCGGCGTATCGCAACCGAGAGGGGTTCATCATCCGACTCGAAAATACCCTGGGTGTAACAGCGGAATTCCTCGTCAAGAAACGAAAGGTAAAATGAGTGGTCGCGCTCGTAGTGGCGGCTGATGGCGGACTTGTTGACCCTGACCTGCCCCAGCAGCACGGGCGCGATGAAGCGCCATAGCCACCTGAACAGGTGCCGGTCCTGCACTTTGTCGCGCAAATCGAACATTTCAATGATATCGCCCTCGACCTCGTACCAGCCGTCAATATAGGCATTGGCGATTACTCCTTCATCAAAAGACGCGATGGCGCGCAGACCTCTGGGGTGGGTCATACGCAGTTTGAAACCCGGGGCGCCGGTACCAATCCGGTGTTCACTCCCATCCTGAAGGATTATGTCAAAACTGACCGCTCCTCCCCGGAAACCCCTGGAGATAATCCCAAGCAAACGGGCTTCTTTACCTTGCAACGGCATTATTTCATTCCCTGCTTCCGTCTGCACAGTTTCCATAACTTCTTGTGGCCTGTCGGCACGATCATCTAGAATAGACGCCATAGTTCATCACACCTCTGTTGCTCTGTAGTAAATTAGCACTTATTCGGTAAACGCGCAAAGTAATCTAAAACGGGATTATTAATTATCTTATTGCCATGATCAACCATCAGGAAAACATCAACCAGGACGAGGTTGACAAGTTCAACCGACTGGCCAATGACTGGTGGGACAGCAACGGTCCGCTCAGGACCTTGCACGATATTAACCCGGCCAGGCTGAACTACATCACCGGCAAAGTGGCGCTAGAGGGCAGGCGCGTACTTGACGTCGGCTGCGGAGGCGGTGTTCTGACCGAGGCCCTGGCGCGCGGTGGCGCACGGGTTCAGGGTCTGGACGCCAGCGATGCCGTGGTCCAGGTCGCCAGGCAACACGCACGGGAAAACAGCCTGGAAATAGACTATATCGCCGGGAAACTTGAAGATTTCGCCGCAGAAAACCCGGACTGTTTTGATGTGCTCACCTGCATGGAACTGCTCGAACACGTACCGGACCCCGGAGCATTGCTGCAAACCTGCGCCCGGTTGTTGAGACCCGGGGGCGATTTAATCCTGTCCACAATCAACCGCAACCTCAAGTCCTATCTCAGCACGATTATCGGCGCTGAAAGGGTATTCGGCCTGCTGCCCGAAGGAACCCATGATTACGGCGCCTTCATCCGTCCTTCAGAACTCGACCGCTGGCTGCGCACGGCGCACTTCAACGTTATGGATATTCGGGGAATGCTGTACCTCCCGGGCCTCAGGTATTGCGCCCTGACCAACGATCCCGGCGTTAATTACCTGGTCCACGCGCGACTCGCCTCCTAATCCCTACAGCGTGAACAACTGAAACCTCAATGACAACTGCTCAACCTAATAACGGCATCAGTTGTGTGCTGTTTGACCTGGACGGCACCCTCGTGGATACCGCCCCCGACATGGCCAACGCGCTGAACCGGACCCTGGTCAACCACGGCAGGCGGCCGCTGGCGTTTGAGGCAATCCGCCCCAGCGTCTCCCTGGGCGGCGTTGCGCTGGTGAAACTGGCGTTCGAACTGGATGAAGCCGATCCGGAACTGGACCGGTTGCGCAAAGAATTCCTGGCAATTTACCGGGACAACCTGTCCAGCGAGAGTTGCCTTTTCCCGGGGATGGAACTGGTGCTGGCCGGGCTGGAAGAGATCAGTGCTTCCTGGGGTATCGTTACCAACAAACCCGCCTGGCTGACCAATCCGCTCATGCAGGATCTGCAACTGGATGCGCGTACCGGTTGCATCGTCTCCGGGGACACCCTGGAACAGCGCAAACCGCATCCCGCACCCTTGCTCCATGCCTGCGAACTGCTGCAGTGCAACCCTGGAGAAACCGTGTACGTGGGAGACGCCCGGCGCGACATCGAGGCAGGCGCCAGCGCCGGGATGACAACCCTGGTTGCCGCCTACGGATACATCGACAAGGCAGACAACCCGGACGACTGGGGGGCCGACGGACTGGTAGACAGCCCGGAAGAAATCCTGTCATGGGTTCGGGTTAACGCTACATGACACCGGAGGAATATTGCCGCGATAAAGCCGCCCCCGCCGGTTCCAACCTGTATTACTCGACCCTGTACCACGACCCGCAAGTCAGGCGCAAACTGCATGCCCTGTTTGCGTTTTACCATGAACTCAGCGAGGTCCTGTGCGAGTCATCGGACCCCGGTGCGGCAAGGGTTACGCTGTACTGGTGGTTTGAGGAGATCGGCAGGCTGTTTTCCGGCGAGGCAAGACACCCCATCACCCGGGAACTGTCACATCTCGATAGCGCAAACTATCTTTCCCAACCGGAAATGATGGGCTGTGTTGCGGCAATGGCGCAGGTCCTCGATACACCGGAGACCGGCGCCTACCGCGACTGGCTGGAACGGCACAGCGCCGCCTCCGGAACCATCTGGAAGGCGGCGGGACAAGCCTGCGCTTGCACGGACCCCGGCAAACTGGCCGCACTGGCCCACGCCGGTTGCTGTTACGGCGCGTTTGAACTGCTGCACCACCTCCGGCACTTCGCCAGGCTCGGCCTCAACATACTCCCTTCAGAACTGTTGACCGGCCACAATCTCTTCCTCGAGACAGTCATCCAGCCTGATTACGGCGAAGCAGCGCAGAGGTTTTTCGCCGACTTGTTTGAACGGCTTCACAACGACATGGAAAACTGTCTTGCCGGATTACAGGGCGAAGATGCCGGTAACCTGCTGTTCTCCCGGGTGATGCTGAAAATACAGCTCGCCCTGTGCCGGGAATACCAATCCGATCCCGTACAAATCACGGACTCCCGCATTTCCCTGACCCCGATCAGGAAACTCTGGATCGCCTGGCGGACGGCCCGCAAGTCCGTCGTTCCGGCGAAAGCCGGAACCCGGTAGATACCTGCCCGTGCAGGAAGGAGAAGGAATCCAGTTACCAGTTATCGGTAAGCATCAATAAACCCGGGATCCAGCCAGTAAAGACTCCGGTGGCAATGGTTGCATAGGGCAGCATCTTGCCCAAGTTTTTGCCTGGTACCCAGGACAGGTAAAACATGTACCACAACCCGCCCCAGACCAGCCACATCGTACCAAGACGGTAATCATTAATCTGATAGTTGAGCACGGCATAGGGCACAGTGGTCAATGCCACAAAAAAACAGTACCACCCCACGCCGCGCATATCGAGATCAAACCAGAGACTCACGGCTATATAGAGGTAGGTGAAAGCGAACAACAGTATTGCAACCACTCCATGAAAGTCCTGGGCGGTTTCAGCACGGACCAGACTCAAAAGCGCCGCGAACAGGAACAGGGAGCCCACCATGAGATTGAAGACTGCCATTGAGCGGTCATCGATGCGCTTGAGTCCGCCCATACCGTTGATTAAAAGTACCGCCCCGACAAAAGTCAGCGTAAATCCAAGCATCCCCATCGTATTTGACCTCCAACTGTTATCTTCTCCCGGAATTCTACATCATGAAATGCGAACTATTGATTCTATATTTTTCTTTGACTCCAGCCCGGTTTAATGAGGCCAGCGCAGCCTGACCCGAAGCCGTCTCAGGGTCTGCCTGTCCAGGTTGTCATGGGTCAGCACGCAGTAACGGGTCCTGCCGGACGGTTCCTTGAAGCACAGGGCTATGATTTTCGGGTGAACCAGCGCGCCGGGCAGCAATCTCAGGTCCACGGCTTCATGGTTGCCCCGCAACAACTGCCACCGGTCGTGTCTGTCCAGTCTGAAGCAGGCTCCGTCCGTAAACAGGAACCGCTTCAGGTAGAAACCGTAATTTGTCAGAACCGCGGTTGCGATAAGCACCGTTGCAGCGGTGGGAATGTCGGACAGAAACAGGCAGAAAATCGCCCCGGCATGCACCAGGGTATTGAATATGCCGATTCGCTTCGAGGGCCGGTAGTGGATGAAGATCGGCAGTTCCAGCGGAGCTTCCATTCTATCGTGGTTCACAGTCCTTGCACTTGCATTCCGTTTTGATCGTTTACATACTGTAGCCGATTCCACCCTGAAGACAAGCATCAGTGTGGAACTTTTAAACCATCAGGACACTGAAGATTTCGTTAAACCGGTCAATGGCAAGAAAAGAAACCGCCAAACAGCAAATTAGGCCCAGACGCGTACGGCCTGCTGAAAACAGCAAACAGAAGGAAACCGGTGAACTCGGCGGTCCCAAGGGACCTGAGCCCACCCGTTACGGCGACTGGGAAAGAAAAGGCCGTTGTGTCGATTTTTGAAGTTGCATGGTGAATCTAACGGATGCACTACAAACACCGGCAAGGATAATCAGCGCATTATGGCTGATACTGGCGGCGTTCCCGGGCACTGCCGCCGACCGGACTCTCACCCTGGTTGCCTGGAATATCGAACACCTCGCTGCTGCTGACGGAACAGGCTGCAGGCCGCGGGACTCTGCCGACTATACAGCCATCAGAACATACCTGGACAAAGCAGGGGCAGACGTGATCGCATTCCAGGAAGTGGAAAACCTGCGCGCCGCGAGCAGGATATTCCCTGCTTCAGAGTATGTCGTTCATGTTTCGGAACGTCCTGCGCGGCAATTCCCCGAATGTTACGACATTTCCAATCCCAGGTTGATGCAGCGTACCGGCATTGCCGTGCGCAAGGATATCAGCGCGCGGCTGGGGTTGCGTGCGGCGCGGCAAGCGGATGTCAGTGAGTTGCAAGGCGGGCACGATGCCGGCCGCTGGGGCGTCTATCTGATCCTGGAGCATGCCGTCCCGGACAGGCTGGGTTCAATCCCCCCACACCCTCCCCTGCACCTGCTTTCCCTGCACCTGAAATCCAGGTGCACATACCAGGCGCTGACAGGCAGGAAAACCAGGCCGGACTGCGCCATCCTCCATGGACAGGTAACTGCGCTGTCCGGCTGGATCAACTCCCGCAACCTCCTGAAGCAGGATTTCATCATAGCCGGTGACTTCAACCGGCAGCTTGACCTGTTGAGCGACGAGGTATGGACGCGACTGGAATCAGGCGGCATGTCCGGGGCTTATATTGACCTGGAAAAAGTGCTGCACGGCAAGGCGCACCCTCAGCCCTACAACCCGAAATACCCCTACGCCATCGACCACATCATTTACAATCAGGCCCTGGATGCCCTGGTTGTAGAGGAAAAAACGTATTTTGATACCGCGGCGGAGAAATACTCGGATCACCTGCCCCTTTTTGCCACGTTCGACCTGTCCGGCCAGCGCAGAGACAGGTAGGCATTTTTTTATGGACCCCCGCCCCCTTGCTTGCGCAGGGACAGGCTTGTGCGGGAATGGTATGGTTTCGGTATAATATGCCTTTTTTCGAACGGGAATCGAATGACAAACTCTCATACGCCGCTGTCGCCATTTATGCAGTACAGACCGCAGCTGACCTCGGTGCTTTCCATCATGCATCGCATTACCGGTGTCATTCTGAGCGCCGGTGCGATCCTGTTAAGCTGCTGGCTGGTGTCAATCGCAGCGGGTGAGGAGACCTACGCCTTGGTGAGCCGGCACCTTTCTGCCTGGTACGGACAGGCCTTTATTATCGGGCTCGTATTCACGCTTTATTTCCATCTCTGCAACGGTGTGCGCCACCTGTTGTGGGATTTCGGACTGGGACTGGAGATCTCGACGACATACCGCAGCGGTTACGCGGTGGTGGTTGCCGCGATTTTACTCACGGTCGTCACCGTCTGTGCAGGGGACATAGCGTGATCAGGCAACTCCTGTTTGCGCAGCCGGGAAGCGCCGCTGAAAGTATCCGTAGCTGGTGGTACCTGCGGCTTTCCGCCGCGGCCCTGTTGCCTCTCCTGTTGTGGTTTATTTATGAACTGTCCACACTGAAGTCACTGGAATACGAGGTCGTTCGTGATTGGCTGGCGGCTCCCTCCAGCGCCACCCTGTTTATCCTGCTGGTCCCGGTTCTGTTCTACCATTCCCAGTCCGGCATGACGGAAGTCATCGAAGACTACCTTGCCGACGGGAAGCAGAAGACGGCAGCCATCATCCTGGTCAGGTTCCTTGCCGCGTTGTGCGCACTCGCTTCCATCCTTGCCGTCATGCTGGTCTGTCTCGGCCTGTAATTGATGAGCGCCGCCTACCCACTTATCCAGCATGAATACGACGTAGTCGTGGTGGGCGCCGGTGGCGCCGGGCTGCGCGCCACTTTCGGCATGGCTGAGAAAGGGCTGAAAACGGCCTGCGTCACCAAGGTCTTCCCTACCCGCAGCCACACCGTGGCGGCCCAGGGGGGCATGAGCGCGGCGCTGGGCAATATGGGAGAAGATGACTGGCGCTGGCACATGTACGACACCGTCAAGGGGTCGGACTGGCTTGGCGACCAGGATGCCATCGAGTATATGTGCAAGGAAGCCGCCACCGCAGTGATTGAACTGGAGCACTACGGCGTCCCCTTCTCGCGCACCACCGACGGCAAAATCTACCAGCGCCCTTTCGGCGGCATGACCACGAACTTCGGAGAAGGCACCGCACAGCGTACCTGCGCCGCCGCGGACCGTACCGGGCACGCCATCCTGCATACCCTGTACCAGCAATCGCTGAAACACGATGCCGAGTTCTTCATCGAGTATTTCGCCATCGACCTGATCATGGACGAGGAAGGCGTGTGCCGGGGCGTACTGGCCTGGGACCTGGAAAAAGGCGACCTGCACTGCTTTCGCGCCCATACCGTCGTCCTGGCGACCGGGGGTTACGGCCGCGCCTATTTTTCCTGTACCTCGGCCCATACCTGCACCGGCGACGGCAACGCCATGATCCTGCGCGCCGGGTTGCCCCTGCAGGACATGGAATTCATTCAATTCCACCCCACCGGCATCTACGGCGCCGGGGTGTTGATCACGGAAGGAGTGCGCGGTGAAGGCGGCTACCTGACCAACTCGGAAGGCGAGAGGTTCATGGAACGTTACGCCCCGAACGCCAAGGACCTGGCTTCCCGGGACGTTGTCAGCCGCTCCATGACCATCGAAATCAGGGAAGGACGCGGAATCGGACCGGAGCGGGACCACCTTTTCCTGCACCTGGAACACCTGGGACCGGAGGTGGTCAACGAACGCCTGCCGGGTATCGCCGAGTCGGCCCGCATTTTCGCCGGGGTGGACGTGACCAGGGCGCCCATACCCGTCCTGCCTACGGTGCACTACAACATGGGCGGAATCCCGACCAATTACCACGGGCAGATGGTCACCTTGAAGGACGGCAACCCCGACAGCATCGTTCCCGGTCTCATGGCTATCGGTGAGGCGGCCTGCGTCTCCGTGCATGGCGCCAATCGCCTCGGTTCGAACAGCCTGCTGGATATCATCGTGTTCGGCCGCGCCGCGGCCCTGTGCGCAGCCCGGGAGATCAACCCCGGTACTCCCCACAAACCGCTGGGCGCTACGGCGGCGGAGCAGTCGCTGGACCGGTTTGACCGCCTGCGCCATGCCGCCGGCGATTTGCGCACTGCCGGGATCAGGGACAACATGCAGCGTACCATGCAGACCAATGCCGCGGTGTTCCGCAGCGGGGAGATACTGGCGGAAGGCGTCGAGAAGATGGATACTGTTTACCGGTCATTCGAACAGGTGAACACGACAGACCGCTCCATGGTGTGGAATACCGACCTGGTCGAGACCCTGGAACTGGAGAACCTGCTGCAATGCGCACAGGTGAGCATCCGCTGCGCGGCAAACCGCAAGGAGAGCCGGGGCGCCCATGCCCGGGAGGATTACCCGGAACGGGACGATGAAAACTGGATGAAGCACACCCTGTCGTGGCTGGAACCCGAATCCGGCAAGGTGGCGTTTGATTACCGGCCGGTACACCTTAACACCCTGACGGACGAGGTGGAGACAATCCCCCCGAAAAAGCGGGTGTATTAATCCGTAAATAATAATCCGCAGATTACGCAGATGTACGCAGATGAAAAGAAATGAATCAAAATACAATCTGCGTTAATCTGCGTAATCTGCGGATAAAATAATATTTGTGTAATCTCAGGACAAGTAAAGAGACCCGGTATGGCGCAATTCACACTACCGAAAAACTCGAAGGTGAAGCAGGGACAAACGTTTCCTCTGAACGGCGAGGTAAAACGGAAAAAAAACCTGCAGGTGTACCGCTGGGACCCGGATAGCGGCGCTAACCCCAGGGTGGACTCCTACGAAGTCGACCTCGACAAGTGCGGCCAGATGGTGCTGGATGCGCTGATCCATATCAAGGATGAAATCGACTCGACCCTGACCTTCCGGCGCTCCTGCCGGGAGGGTATCTGCGGTTCCTGCGCCATGAATATCGACGGTGTCAACACGCTGGCCTGCACCAGGGTCATCAGTGATATCAAGTCTGACATCAGGATCTATCCCCTGCCCCACACCCAGGTCGTCAAGGACCTGGTCCCTGATCTGAGCCACTTTTACGCGCAGTACGCCGCCATCAAGCCCTGGATGCAAACCAGTTCCGCTCCCCCGGAAGACAGTGAACGCGTGCAGTCCAAGGTAGACCGGGAAAAACTCGACGGCTTGTACGAATGCATCCTCTGTGCCTGCTGCTCCACCTCCTGCCCGAGTTACTGGTGGAACAGCGATCGTTACCTGGGCCCGGCGATCTTATTGCAGGCCTACCGCTGGATCATCGACAGCCGGGACGAAAACACGGATACGCGGCTGGATGAATTGCAGGACCCGTTCAGCCTGTATCGCTGCCACACAATCATGAATTGCACGAATACCTGTCCGAAGGGCCTGAACCCTGCCAAGGCCATAGCAGAAACCAAGAAGCTGCTGGCAAAAAAAATGCTGTGATGACGCCCGCAGACAACAGGTTACGCTGGCGCTGCCGGCGCGGCACCCGGGAGATGGACCTGCTGCTGCTGCGTTTCCTGGAACAGGGTTATCCCCGGTTGAGCGCCAGGGACCAATCCCTGTTCGGAAACCTGCTGGATGAGGCCGATCCCGATCTGTATGCCTGGCTCACCGGTCAGGCCCGACCGGCCAATCACGATTACCTGTCTCTCGTAGAAAAAATCAGCGGGACGAACCAGTGAACCCCGGTGCAATCGACTTCCTTGCTCCGCTCAGGATCGGTGGGGCCGACGCTGCCGGCTTCCTGCACGGACAAATCACTACCGACGTGACCGGGCTGGCCCCCGGACAAACCGGCTTCAGTGCCTGGTGCGACCCCAAAGGCAGGGTGCTCGCAACCTTCATCCTGGCGCGCCTTGAAGAGACTTTCTGGTTGCTGCTGCCCCAGACGCTGAAACAGACATTCATGACGCGCATGAAAATGTACGTGATGCGCGCAGACGTAACCATTGTCGACGCCGGCGCCGCGGAGGAAAGAATTCCTGAATTACCCACTTATGTAACCGCAATGGATGACTGCGGCTGGGAGGCGACATTCATCAGGCATGGAATACCCTGGATCACCCCGGTAACCAGCGGACGTTTCCTGCCCCAGGAACTCAAGCTGGATCACCTGGATGCCCTGTCATACACGAAAGGTTGTTACCCGGGGCAGGAGATCATCGCGCGCCTGCGCTTTCGCGGCCAGGTTAAACGCAGCTTGTGCCACGCCACGGCGGACAACAGCATCCTGCTTGCACCAGGCGCAGGACTGGCGTTGGCCGGAGATGAGAAGAATATCGGTACCGTCGTTAACTCGGCTGCCACGGACAAAGGGCAGGAACTACTGGTCGTCCTGGAGCATGACCATATCGAAGCCGGAAAGGTAGTGGCCAGGGATTTACCCGGCTGTCTTCTCCAGGTCTATGGGAGTTTCCATAGCAGTATCTCTTCCGGTCACTGAGCTATCGGTTTGATATCAGCGGGCAACTTAAAGCCTAATGTCAAGGGCATCCAAAACCCGGAATGCAGAATATAGTGACTGCCCATGAAGCACGGAAAGATTGTCCAAAGCCGGTTCAAACCTGCATGGTGGCTGCCGGGCGCCAATTTACAGACCCTGTGGCCGTATTTCTTTCGCCGCAAGACGCAGGTGGACCTGGCTCGCGAGCGTCTGGAATTGCCGGACGGTGATTTTGTCGACCTGTGTTTGACCGCAAATGCCGGCGCTCCTGTCGTAGCAGTTTTTCACGGCCTTGAAGGCTGCGTTGACTCCCATTACGTCAAACCGTTGCTGGCGGCCGTTGAAAAACGTGGCTGGCATGGCGTGTTCATGCATTTTCGCGGCTGCAGCGGCGAATATAACCGTCTGGAGCGCAGCTACCACTCAGGAGATACCGGCGACATCGGCTTCCTGGTGGAGCACTTACGCAATCTGTATCCCGGCACCCCCATCGCGGCCGTGGGTTATTCGCTGGGCGGCAATGCCCTGTTGAAATACCTGGGAGAAGCGGACCGCGGGGGACAGGTTCATGCCGCGGCCGCCGTTTCCGTTCCCTATTCCCTAGCCGAAGGAGCGAAACAGCTCAAAACCGGGTTCTCCAGGGTATACCAACGCCGCCTGCTCGGCCTGTTGAAGCGGAAAATCACCGGCAAGTTCAGTGCGCGGGACTGCCCTTTTGACCTCGACGAGGTCTCGCAACTGAATGATTTTTTCCGCTTTGACGACAGGATTACCGCTCCCCTGCACGGTTTCGCCGGGGTTATGGACTATTACAACCGCAGCAGTTCGCTGCCGTTTTTGAAGTCCATTACCGTACCATCCCTGCTGCTCCACGCCAGGGATGACCCGTTCATGACCGAACACGTCATCCCGGAAGACGATGAACTGTCGGAATACGTGCAACTGGAGCTTGCTGAGACCGGCGGGCACATCGGATTTGTCAGCGGCAGGGTGCCGGGGTATGCTTCGTACTGGCTGGAACGAAGGATTATCGAATTTTTTGATGGGTATTTATACTGAGCGGCGGTTTTTTCTGTTTACGGCCGTGGTTTGCCTGTTACTGCTGGGCTTCGGCTATTTCCTGCAATTCGTCCGGGGTCTGGACCCCTGCCCGCTGTGCATCCTGCAACGGATCGCCTACCTGGGTATCGGGGTCATCTGCCTGGCGGGGTTTATTCATGGCTCGGCAACCCGCAGTTACAGTGCGCTGGCACTGCTCTGTGCGCTGGCAGGAGCCGCCATTGCAGGACGGCAGGTATGGCTGCAACACCTGCCGCCGGACCTGGTGCCCGAATGCGGACCGGGTCTTGATTTCATCATGCAGGCCTTTCCCTTGCTCGATGCGCTGAAGCTGATTTTTACGGGTTCCGGGGAGTGTGCTGAAACAGTATGGACTTTCCTGTCCCTGAGCATTGCCGAGTGGAGCCTGTTCTGGTTTGCGGCGTTTTCGGTGATGCTTGTGTACCAGTCCGTCCTTCCTGCGAAAGCGGGAAGGACCAGTTAGTGGCGGAAGCCGCGCGGCATATTACTCTCCAGCGTGCGCATCATATTCTCCATGCCGCCTTTCTTGCTCAGTTTTTTCACCATTTTCTGCATCCGGCTGAACTGTTTGAGCAGGCGGTTGATGTCCTGTATCTGCGTGCCTGAACCGGAGGCGATGCGTTTTTTCCTGGAACCGTTGATGACGGCCGGGAAGCGCCGCTCCCCGGGTGTCATGGAGTTGACGATCGCCACCATTTTGCCCAGTTCCCGCTCCTGTCCGGCGAGGTTCGCGGGCATCTGCTGCATACCCGGCATCTTGTCGAGGAGACCGCCCAGTCCGCCCATGCGCTGCATCTGCCGGACCTGGTCGCGATAATCATCCAGGTCGAATCCTCTTCCCTTTTTCAGCTTCCTGGCGATCTTTTTGGCCTTCTCCTGGTCCGTTTTCGACTCTACTTCCTCAATCAGGCTCAACATATCTCCCATCCCCAGTATCCGGGAGGCAATCCTGTCGGGATGGAACAGTGACAGTTCCGAGGTTTTCTCACCGGTGCCAAGGAACACGATGGGTTTCCCGGTCACGTGCCGGACCGACAGCGCCGCCCCGCCCCGCGCATCGCCGTCCACTTTCGTCAGTATGACCCCGGTCAGGTTCAGGGCGTCGTTGAACGCCCGCGCCGCGTTTACCGCGTCCTGTCCCATCATGCTATCCACCAGGAACAGGGTGTCGGTCGGGTCCAGGGCGCCGTGGATGTGTTGAAGCTCCGCCATCATTTCCTCGTCGATATGTAACCTGCCGGCAGTATCGACGATCAGGACGTCGGCAAAGCGGGCCCTGGCGTGTTTCAGCGCCGCTTTCGCAATATCTACGGGTTTTTGCCGGCTGTCGGCCGGGAAATATTCCAGCCGGTTATCGTCCGCCAGCACCCGCAACTGTTCCAGCGCCGCGGGCCGGTAGATATCGCAACTGGCCACCACCACGGACTTGCCGTGCTGGTCCCGGCACCAGTTGCCCAGCTTCGCAACCGTGGTGGTCTTGCCCGCGCCCTGCAAGCCCGCCATCAGGATTACCGCCGGCGGCGCCACGCTCAAGTTCAGCGACGCTTGCTCATCCCCCATCAGGTGGATCAATTCGTCCTGCACAATTTTGACTACGGCCTGTCCGGGGCTGAGACTGGTTGCCACCTCGCGGCCCAGCGCCTTGCTTTCAATACGCTCGACAAATGCCTTGACGACCGGCAAGGCCACGTCTGCCTCCAGCAAGGCCCTGCGCACGTCACGCATGGCTTCCGCGACGTTATCTTCCGTGAGGCGCGCATGCCCTCTCAGTTGCTGGATGATACGGCTGAACCGTCCTGTTAGATTTTCAAACATGTTGTCACGTGTTTATGATAGATTTAGATTCGTTTTTCGCAGCCGGATATTACATGGATACCAATATTATCAGCGCCACCGTAATTTTACTCTATTTGCTGACCGCCGGCTGGCTGGGCAACAGGATATTCCGGCTGCGCTTGACTACGGATGCATTTAACCATTCTATTGCCGCACTCGCGGGCCTGGCGCTGTCGGGCCACGGCCTCGTCCTCTACCGGGAGATCCTGGTCCAGGCAGGTTTTAACCTGGGCTTTTACCATGCGCTTTCTCTCGTAAGCTGGGTTATTGCCCTGCTTGCCGTGCTGACGGGGCTGTTCAGCGCCATGAGCAACCTGGTTGTCATCTTCTTCCCGGTTGCTGCGCTTGCGCTGTTATTGGAAATTGCCCTGCCAGTCGAAAATATCATCCCCGGCGGCATCGCCGCCGGACTGAAGATACATATATTGCTGTCGGTAACAGCATACAGCCTGCTCACAATAGGCGCGCTGCAAGCGATGATCCTGGCCGTTGAGGAAACGCGGCTACGTAAAAAGCAACCCGTGAAAGTCATGAATATCCTGCCTCCCATGCAAACCCTGGAGGAGTTGCTGGTGCAGGTATTGACGATCGGTTTTTTTCTCCTCAGCCTGAGTCTGGCCACAGGTTTGATGTTCCTGCACGACATGCTGGGGCAGCATCTTTCCCATAAAGTCGTTTTATCCATCCTGGCCTGGCTGATATTTGCCGTTGTGCTCTGGGGAAGATGGTCCCGCGGCTGGCGCGGACGCAAATTAATCCACTGGACACTGGGAGGTTTTGCCGCCCTGTTGCTGGCTTATTTCGGCTCAAAACTGGTTCTGGAACTCATTCTGCTTCGGGTCTGACGCAGTTAGTTGCAAGTGTCAAATCCACATGTTTGGTCAATGACATGCCTCTCTACACCGCAACAAAGATATTCAACTCAAAGCTGAAATTTAACGCGGAAGTCAACGAGGTCCGCCACATCAGCGCCAGCGGCTATGCGAGCAACCCGACCCGGGATAATTCCGGCGCTCACGTGGTCAATGTCGGCGACCCTGTCACAAGCGCCGGCAAGAGCGAAATACTCCCCGGCATGAATCTGGGGGGAAATCTCAGCGCCCTGGAGGGTAACGTCTCGTTCTTCGGTTTGAGCGAAGTAGTCGGCGGCGACGGCGATGACCAACTGGGCGGCGGCGACGGTGATGATCAGCTGTTCGGCGGCAGCGGTAATGATTATTTGTATGGCCGCGCCGGCAATGACCGGCTGGAAGGCGGTGATGGCGATGATATCCTGGATGGGGGCGCCGGCGATGACATCCTGGACGGCGGTCGTGGTAATGACCAGCTGATCGGCCGCAGTGGCGCGGACATCCTGGACGGTGGCGACGGCAGGGATGAGCTGCATGGCGGCGCCGGCAATGACCGGCTGGAAGGCGGTGATGGTGGTGACTGGCTGGGCGGCGGCGACGGTGACGACTGGCTGGAAGGCGGCGCCGGCCGTGACCGGATCGAAGGCGGCAACGGTGAGGATACCGTTTCCTATGCAGGATCATACGAAGGCGTTTGGGTGAACCTGAGTAATGATGGTAGCGCCTACAGCTCCGGGGGGCACGCAACAGGGGATAGTATCTGGAACGTTGAGCACATTATCGGCAGCGAGCATGGGGACACGCTGACCGGTAATAGTGGCGACAACGTTATCGCAGGCGGCGCCGGTGATGACCGGCTGGCAGGCGGCAGCGATGGTACAGACACCCTGGAAGGCGGCGCTGGCGATGACTGGTTAGCGAGCAACGTCGGTGCGGATATCCTGGACGGCGGCGCCGGCGAGGATACCGTTTCCTATGAATGGTCGGACGCAGGCGTTACCGTGAACCTGGCTGCTGGTGAGGTCTCCGGGGGATATGCAACAGGGGACAGTATCCGGGGGTTTGAGCACATTATCGGCAGCGAGTACGCGGATACGCTGACTGGCGATGACGCCGACAACACCATCCGGGGCAACGCCGGCGCGGACGTCCTGGATGGCGGCAACGGTGATGATACCGTCTCCTATGAATGGTCGGACGCGGGCGTCACGGTGAATCTGGGCACTAATGAAGCCTCCGGCGGGCACGCAACAGGGGACAGTATCCGGGGGTTTGAAAACATTATGGGTAGTTGGTGGCACGGGGACACACTGACCGGTGATGACGGTGACAATACCATCCGGGGCAACGGCGGCTCGGACGTCCTGGACGGCGGCGACGGCAATGATATCCTGGATGGCGGCGACGACGGGGACGTGCTGAATGGCGGCGACGGCGATGACTGGCTGGACGGCGGCGACGGCCGGGACGTCCTGGACGGCGGCGACGGTGACGATACCATCTCTTATGCAGAGTCACACGATGCGCGGTGGGGCACTGAAGTGGGCGTAATGGTGAACTTGCGCACCGGTGAAGCGTCCGGCGCGTATGCAACAGGGGACAGTATCCAGGGTTTCGAGCACATTATCGGCAGCCAGTATGCAGACAGGCTGACAGGTGATAGTGTAGACAACGTCATCGCCGGCAACGGCGGCGCTGACTGGCTGGATGGGGGCGCCGGCGCGGATACCCTGGACGGTGGTGATGGCGAGGATACCGTTTCCTATGCCGAGTCAAACGCAGGCGTCACGGTGAACCTGCGCACCGGTGAAGCCTCCGGCGGGCATGCAACAGGGGACAGAGTCAGGGGAATTGAGCACATTATCGGCAGCGCGTACGCGGACATCCTGACCGGTGATGACGCCGACAATACCTTCCGGGGCGGCGCCGGCGCGGACGTCCTGGACGGCGATGCCGGTGAGGATACCGTCTCCTATGCAGGGTCGGACGCGGGAGTCACGGTACACCTGCGCACCGGTGAAGCCTCAGGCGGCCATGCGGCAGGGGACAGTGTCCGGGGTTTCGAGCATATTATCGGCAGCGCACACGCGGATACGCTGACCGGCGATGGCACTGACAACACCCTCCGCGGCGAGGCCGGCGCGGACACACTGCATGGTGGTGACGGCGCTGACCGACTGGACGGCAGCGATGGTGCGGACGTCCTGGACGGTGGCGCCGGTGACGACTACCTCGACGGCGGCAACGGCGCGGACGTCCTGGACGGCGGCGCCGGCGAGGATACCATTTCCTATGCAGGACGGCTCTCTGTATGGTGGGGCCCAGGCGTCACGGTGAACCTGCATACTGATGAAGTCTCCGGTGGACCTGCGGAAGGGGACAGTATCCGGGGGGTTGAGCATATTACCGGCAGCCCCAACGCAGACCTGCTGACCGGTGATGACGCAAGCAACGTCATCGTAGGCGGCGATGGTGATGACCACCTGGAGGGCCGCGCCGGCGCAGACGTCCTGGACGGTGGCGACGGTGACGATACCATCTCCTATGCAGGGTCATACGCTGGCGTTACGGTAAACCTGAGCACTGGTGAGGTCTCCGGCGGGCATGCGGCAGGGGACAGTATCCGGGGTTTCGAGCATATTATCGGTAGCGAGCACGCGGATACCTTGACCGGTAATCACCTGGGCAACGTCATTAAAGGCAACGGTGGCGCAGATACCCTGGTCGGCGGTAACTATGAAGACGAACTGGACGGCGGCGCAGGAAACGACAGGTTGCTGGGTAGAGCCAGTCATGACCGGCTGACTGGTGGTGACGGCGCGGATACCCTGGATGGCGGCGACGGTTTTGACTGGCTGCACGGTGGCGATGGCGCAGACACCCTGGACGGCGGCAGCGGTGGGGACAACTTGTACGGCGGAGCAGGAAACGACAGGTTGCGAGGCGGCGACGGCGCAGACACCCTGTATGGCGGCAATGACGCGGACACCCTGGACGGTGGCGTCGGCAATGACCGGCTGGAAGGTGGCTATGGCGCAGACACCCTGGACGGCGGCGATGGTCGGGACAACCTGTATGGAGGCGCGGGAGACGACACGCTATGGGGCGGAACCGGTTATGACGATCTGTATGGCGGCGCCGGCGCGGACGTCCTGGACGGCGGCGGCGGTGAGGACGAACTGCACGGCGGCGCAGGAAACGACTGGCTGCGAGGCGGAGCTGGTAATGACCGGCTGACTGGCGGCAATGGCGCAGACACCCTGGACGGCGGCGCTGGTGAGGATACCGCCTTCTATGACGGGTCAAATGCAGGCGTCACGGTGAACCTGCGTACCGGTGAAGCCTCCGGGGGGCACGCGACAGGGGACAGTATCCGGGGAGTTGAGCACATTATCGGCAGTGCGTACGCGGACGTGCTGACCGGGGATGACGCCGGCAACTTTTTCCTGGCCAACGCCGGCGCGGACACCCTGGACGGCGGCGCTGGTCGGGACATACTGGATGGCGGTGACGGTGATGACATGCTGAATGGCGGCGACGGCAATGACTGGCTGAAAGGCGGCGACGGCGCGGACGTCCTGGACGGCGGCGACGGTGAGGATACCGCCTTCTATGACGAGTCAAACGCAGGCGTCACGGTGAACCTGCGCACCGGTGAAATCTCCGGAGGGCACGCAACAGGGGACAGTATCCGGGGTTTCGAGCACATTGTCGGCAGCGAGCATGCGGATACGCTGACCGGGGATGACGGCGACAATATCCTCCTGGGCTATGGCGGCGCAGACACCCTGGACGGCGGCAACGGCAAGGATACCGTTTCTTATGAAGCGTCAAACGCAGGCGTCACGGTGAACCTGCGCACCGGTGAAGTTTCCGGAGGGCACGCGACAGGGGACAGTATCCGGGGTTTCGAGAACATCAGGGGCAGCTTCATCTACGCGGATACGCTGACCGGTGATGACGGCGACAACGTCATCGAAGGCTACGACGGCGCGGACACCCTGGACGGCGGCGGCGGTGAGGATACCGTCTCTTATGCTGGGTCAAACGCGGGCGTCTCAGTGAGCCTGAGTACAACACATCAAGCCTCTGGCGGGCATGCGTCAGGGGACAGTATCCGGGGTTTCGAGCACGTTACCGGCAGCGAGTATGCAGACAGGCTGACCGGTGATGGCGGCAGCAACGTTATTAAGGGGGGAGCCGGTGATGACCTTCTTGCGGGCGGCGCCGGCGCGGACACCCTGGACGGCGGCGATGGCATAGACGCCTTGCACGGCGGCTATGGTGCAGACACCCTGGACGGCGGCGACGGTGAGGATATCATTTCCTATGTCGGGTCAGACGCGGGCGTCACGGTGAACCTGCGTACTAATCAAGTCTCCGGCGGGCACGCGACAGGGGACAGTATCCGGGGTTTCGAGCACATTATCGGCAGCGCGTACGCGGACACCCTGACCGGTGATGACGGCGACAACGTCATCGAAGGCTACGACGGCGCGGACACCCTGGACGGCGGCGACGGTGAGGATGGCGTTTCCTATGCCGTGTCAGACGCGGGCGTCACGGTGAACCTGCGTACTAATCAAGTCTCCGGCGGGCACGCGACAGGGGACAGTATCCGGGGTTTCGAGCACATTAATGGCAGCGAGCACGCGGATACACTCACCGGTAATGGCGGCAGCAACTTCATCTGGGGCAACGCCGGCGCTGACCGGCTGGAGGGCGGCGCCGGCGATGACACCCTGGACGGCGGCGATGACGCGGACGTCCTGGACGGCGGCGACGGTGATGACACCCTGGACGGCGGTCCCGGCGCAGACACCCTGGACGGCGGTCCTGGCGATGACCGGCTGGACGGCGGCATGGGAAATGAGTATCGCGGCGGGGTTGACGAATTGCGGGGCGGCGCCGGCAATGACTGGCTGGCTGGTCGCTATGGCGCGGACACCCTGGACGGTGGCGACGGTGATGACACCCTGGACGGCGGTCCCGGCGTAGACACCCTGGACGGTGGCCCCGGCGAGGATGCCCTGGAGGGCGGCGGCGGTGATGACGTCCTGGACGGCGGCGGCGGTGATGACATCCTGGACGGCGGCGGCGGCGCTGACTGGCTTCACGGCGGCGCCGGTGAGGATACCCTGGACGGCGGCATGGGAGACGACACGTTGCAGGGCGGCGCCGACGATGACCGGCTGACTGGCGGCGCCGGCGCAGACATTCTGGACGGGGGTGACGGCGCGGATACCGTTTCCTATACATGGTCGAACGCAGGTGTCACGGTGAACCTGCGCATTAACGAAGTCTCCGGCGGGCACGCGACCGGGGACAGTATTCGGGGATTCGAGAACATTATTGGCAGCCGGCATGCGGACACGCTGACCGGTGACGACGCCGACAACATCCTGCGCGGCAACGGCGGCGCTGACTGGCTTGACGGCGGCGCCGGCGCGGACACCCTGGACGGCGGCGATGGCGAGGATACCGTTTCTTATGCCGGGTCAAACGCAGGAGTCACTGTGAACCTGCGCACCGGTGAAGCCTCCGGCGGGCAGGCGACAGGGGACAGTATCCGGGGTTTCGAGCGCATTATCGGCAGCGCGTACGCGGACACGCTGACCGGTGATGACGGCGGTAACTTCATCTCGGGCGGCGCCGGCGCAGACACTCTGGACGGCGGCGGCGGTGAGGATACCGTCTCCTATACCGGCTCGAACGCAGGCGTCACGGTGAACCTGCGCACCGGTGAAGCCTCCGGCGGGCACGCAACAGGGGACAGTGTCCAGGGCTTTGAACGCATTATCGGCAGCGTGTACACGGACACGCTGACCGGTGATGACGCAGATAACACCCTGCGCGGCAACGCCGGCGCGGATACCCTGGACGGCGGCGCTGGTGATGACACCCTGGATGGCGGCGTGGGAGATGACAGGTTGCGAGGCGGCGCCGGCAACGACCTGCTGGCGGGCAGCAATGGCGCGGACACCCTGGACGGCGGCGGTGGCCATGATGAACTGTATGGCAACGGTGGCACAGATACCCTGGACGGCGGCGCTGGTGATGACCGGCTGGAGGGCGGCGCGGACGACGACAGGCTGCGGGGCGGCGCCGGCAACGACCGGCTGGATGGGCACAGTGGCGCGGACACCCTGGACGGCGGCGAGGGTGATGACCGGCTGGCGGGCGGCAATGGTGCGGACACCCTGGACGGCGGCGAGGGTGAGGATACCGTCTCTTATGCCGGGTCGCACGCGGGCGTCACGGTGAGCCTGCGCACTGGCGAAGGCTCCGGGGGGCATGCGGAAGGGGACACTATCCGGGGTTTTGAGCACATTATCGGCAGCGAGTATACGGACACGCTGATCGGTGATGACGGCGACAACACCATCTGGGGCACCGGCGGCGCGGACGTCCTGGACGGCGGAGA
Organism: Gammaproteobacteria bacterium; assembly: GCA_965208655.1. Classification (GTDB taxonomy): domain Bacteria; phylum Pseudomonadota; class Gammaproteobacteria; order Eutrophobiales; family Eutrophobiaceae; genus JAAXHV01. The sequence goes on along the minus strand of CBDBPJ010000001.1, from coordinate 776,788 downwards.
CGGTGAAGATACTGTCTCATATACCGGGTCAAACAGGGGCGTCACGGTGAATCTGCGCACTGGTGAGGCCTCCTGGGGGGATGTGACTGGGGGTAGTATCCAGGGGTTTGAACACATTATCGGCAGTGACTACGCGGACACACTGACCGGGGATGACGGAAGCAACGTTATCGTGGGCGGCGCTGGCGATGATTGGCTGGGTGGCGGCGCCGGCGATGACCGGCTGGAGAGCGGCGACGGCAATGACCGGTTATTCGGCGGCAACGGCGCAGATACCCTGGCAGGCGACGATGGCGATGACCGGTTGTGGGGCGACATGGGAAACGACACGCTACGGGGCGGAGCCGGCAATGACTGGTTGAGGGGCAACGCCGGCGCGGATACCCTGGATGGCGGCGATGGTAATGACCGGCTGGAGGGCGGCGACGGCGCGGATACCCTGGACGGCGGCAGCGGTGAAGATACCGTCTCATATTTCTGGTCAAACGCGGGCGTCACGGTGGACCTGGGTGCTGGTGAAGTCTCCGGCGGGCACGCAACAGGAGACAGCATCCGGGGTTTCGAGAACATTACCGGCGGTTTCGGCGCAGACACGCTGACCGGGGATGACGCCGGCAACGTCATTGAAGGCGGCGTTGGTGCAGACACCCTGTATGGCGGCGGCGGCGCAGACACCCTGGACGGCGGCAGCGGCAATGACCGGCTGGAGGGCGGCGCCGGCGATGATGAACTGCGTGGCAGCTTTAACGCGGACACACTGGACGGTGGCGCCGGCGCAGACAGCCTGGACGGCGGGTACGGTGATGACCGTCTGCATGGCGGCGGCGGCGCAGACACCTTGAAGGGCGGCGACGGTGATGACTGGCTGGAGGGTGGCGAGGGCGCGGACACCCTGGACGGCGGCAGCGATTATTTTGGTTATTATACCGATACCGTTTCCTACGCGGGATCGAACGCAGGCGTTACGGTGAACCTGCTTACTCGTGAAGCCTCCGGCGGACACGCGACAGGGGATAGTATCCGAGGGGTTGAGAGCATTAGCGGTAGCGAGCATGCGGACACGCTGACCGGGGATGACAACGACAACACTATCCGGGGCAACGGCGGCGCAGACACCCTGGACGGCGGCGGTGGTGAGGATACCGTTTCATATACCGGGTCGAACGCAGGCGTCATGGTGAACCTGCGCACTGGTGAAGGCTCCGGCGGACACGCGGCAGGGGACAGTATCAGGGGTTTCGAGCGTATTATCGGCAGCGCGTATGCGGACACGCTGACCGGGGATGACGGAAACAACGTCATCGAAGGCAACGGCGGCGCAGACACCCTGGACGGCGGCGATGGTGAGGATACCGTCTCATATACCGGGTCAAACTCAGGCGTCACGGTGAACCTGCGCACTGATGAAGTCTCCGGCGGGCATGCGGCAGGGGATAGTATCAGGGATTTCGAGCGCATTATCGGCAGTGCGTACGCGGACACGCTGACTGGTGATGACGCCGACAACACCATCCGGAGCAACGCCGGCGATGACTGGCTGGAGGGTGGCAAGGGCGCGGACACCCTGGACGGCGGCGACGGTGATGACTGGCTGGATGGCGGCGCTGGCGCAGACACCCTGGACGGCGGTGGCGGTGAGGATACCGTCTCATATACCAGGTCAAACGCAGGCGTCACGGTGAACTTTAACACTTATGAAATATCCGGCGGCCACGCGACGGGGGATATTATCCGAGGGGTTGAGAACATTATCGGCAGCGAGCACGCAGATACGCTGGTCGGTAATTGGACAAACAACGTCTTCGAAGGCAACGGCGGCGCAGACACCCTGGACGGCGGATACGGCAATGACCGGCTGGATGGTGGCGCCGGCGCAGACACCCTGGACGGCGGTGGCGGTGAGGATACCGTCTCATATACCGGATCAAACTCAGGCGTCACGGTGAACCTCCGCACTGATGAAGCCTCCGGGGGGGATGCGGCAGGGGATAGTATCAGGGGTTTCGAGAACATTATCGGCAGCGAGCACGCGGACACGCTGACCGGTAATGACGGAAACAACGTCATCGAAGGCAACGGCGGCGCAGACACCCTGGACGGCGGATACGGCAATGACCGGCTGGATGGTGGCGCCGGCGCAGACACCCTGGACGGCGGTGGCGGTGAGGATACCGTTTACTATGCAGGGTCAAACGCGGGCGTCACGGTGAACCTGCGCACTGGTGAAGGCTCCGGCGGACACGCGGCAGGGGATAGTATCCGCGGTTTCGAGCGTATTATCGGCAGCGCGTACGCGGACACGCTGACCGGTGATGACGGCGACAATACCATCCTGGGCAACGCCGGCGCGGACACCCTGGACGGCGGCGACGGCGATGACTGGTTGTGGGGCGACATGGGAGACGACACGCTACGGGGCGGAGCCGGCGATGACTGGTTATGGGGCAACACCGGCGCGGATACCCTGGACGGCGGCGACGGTGAGGATACCGTCTCCTATGATTTTTCGAACGAAGGCGTTACGGTGAACCTGCGCACTGGTGAAGGCTCCGGCGGACACGCGACAGGGGATATTATCCGGGGGGTTGAGCATATTAGCGGCAGCGCGTACGCGGACACGCTGACCGGTGATGACGGAAACAACGTCATCGGAGGCAGCGGCGGCGCAGACACACTGGACGGCGGAGACGGTGAAGATACCGTCTCCTATGCAGGGTCATACGCGGGCGTCGCGGTGAACCTGCACACTGGTAAAGTGTCCGGCGGACACGCAACAGGGGATAATATCCTGGGTTTCGAAAATATTATTGGCAGTAGCGACAGCGATTGGCTGACCGGTGATGACGGAAATAACGTCATCATGGGCGGCGCCGGCAGTGACTGGCTGGATGGCGGCGCCGGCGCAGACACCCTGGACGGCGGCGATTATGGTTATGATACCCTCTCCTATGAACGGTCAGACGCAGGCGTTACGGCGAACCTGCGCACTGGTGAAGCCTCCGGCGGGCACGCAGCAGGGGACAGTATCCGGGGTTTCGAGCGCATTAGCGGCAGCGAGCACGCTGACACGCTGACCGGCGATGACAAAAACAACGTCATCGAAGGCAACGGCGGCGCGGACACCCTGGACGGCGGCGGCGGTAATGATGGACTGTACGGCGGCTATGGGGCGGATATTTTCAGGTTTGCTCCCGGTCATGGAAATGACATCATCCTGGACTTCAGCAATGGGGAGGACAGGATTGACCTGAGCGGTCTTGATATAGAGGACCTGAGTGCGGTCATCATCATAGCAAGGTGGGACCGCGTGACGCTGGATCTCACGGACCATGGCGGCGGGACGGTGGATCTGCCCGGTATTGACCGGGCCGACCTGGATGCATCGGACTTTCTGTTTTAAGGCTTGCGCCCCGCCATTGAATAAGTAGACAATATCCGTCCACTCCAAACTGAGGCTCTACCCGTGGACGATGTTTCACTATACCTGTTGTCCGGTTTTCTTGTCCTGCTGATTGTCATTGCTGCGTTTTTTTCCGGTTCGGAAACCAGCATGATGGCGGTAAACCGCTACCGCCTGCGCCACCTCGCCAATGACGGGCACAAAGGCGCTGTCCTCACTTCCACCCTGCTGGAACACCCGGACCGCCTGCTCGGCCTGATCCTGTTCTGCAACAACATTGTCAACTTTTACGCGGCGTCCCTGGGTGTCGTCATCGCGGTCAGGCTGATGGGTGATATCGGTTACGCGCTCGGGCCGGTGATACTCACTTTTCTGTTCCTGGTTTTTGCCGAAGCGGCCCCCAAGACCGTGGCTGCCTTCCACCCGGAACGGTACGCGTTCCCCGCGTCATACGTCCTGAAACCGCTGTCATTCATCTGCCACCCTTTCGTCTGGACGATCAACCGGTTGTCGAATAATCTGCTGGCATTGTTCAACTTCAAAATCGACGGCGTGGAGAATACCAGCCTGTCGCGTGATGAACTGAGGACCGCACTCACGGAAGCGGGCAAGTTACTCCCCGCCAGGCATCTGGATATGCTGATCGGCATTCTCGACCTGGAACAGGTGACGGTGGAAGACATCATGGTGCCCCGCGCAGAAATCACGGGACTGGATATCAACGATGACCTGACGGAAAACCTGAATTACGTCAGCCAGGGCTCCCATACCCGCCTGCCGCTTTTCCGCGACAACCTGGATGACATTATCGGCATCATTCACGTACGGAGCGTCATACGCCTGCTGAAGGACACCAGCGAAATCACCCTGGAAGACCTGGAGGAGATCGCTGAAGAACCGCACTTCGTACCGCTCAGCACCTCCCTGAACGTACAGTTGCTGAATTTTCAGCGGACCAAAAAGCGCCTGGGGTTCGTGGTTGACGAATACGGGACAATCCAGGGACTGGTCACCCTGGCCGACATCCTCGAAGAGATAGTCGGCGAGTTCACGACAGACTTGCAGACCTACAGTGCCGACGTCACCAGCCAGGATGACGGCTCGTTCATTATCGACGGCAGCGCCACCCTGCGGGAGATTAACCGGGAACTGAAATGGGATTTGCCGGCCAGCGGGCCAAAAACCCTGAACGGCCTTATCCTGGAACAGCTTGAGACCATGCCCGAACCGGGGACGACCCTGAAGCTCGGCAATTTCACCCTGGAGATCACCCAGGTAACGGATAACGCGGTGAAATCAGTCAGGGTGAAGCTGATTGACCGGTGACGCCGGGGACGGAATTCTATTTCGCTGCCGTACGCCCGCTCCATTCTATCCAGGAACCATCATAGAGGTGTAGTCTTTCTACGGGGAAGCCCATCAGGTAGAGTGCGAACAGCGGCGTGGCGGCGCGCACGCCGGAGTGGCAATAGAAAATATGATCATGTGCGGGTTCAAGGCCCGCCTGCATCAACAGTGCGCTGATCTCGGTGGCGGTCCGGAACTCCGACGGGCGGCCTTCGGCTGTTCTGCGGAAATCCCGCCAACCGATGAATTGAGCCCCGGTGATACGCCCTGTCGGCAGGCCGCCGATGCCTGCCGTCCCGTCCCATTCCGCCGCGTCGCGAGCATCCCAGACATGCGTTGCCGCATCCGAGGCGCCCTGGTCGACGTCCGTCACATAGGCTGTCCAACCGGTAAGGGCGGACGTGGCGACGAAATTCCCGGCTCTCCCGGCTGAACGCCCGAGGCCGCGTTCGACGTCGTATCCTGCGTCCTTCCAGGCATCCAGGCCGCCGTCAAGCACCCGGACATCAGATTTACCGTAAAGGTGGAACAGCCACCAGAGACGCGCAGCGTCGTATTTCTCGTCATACACTACGACCGTTGAATCGTTGTCTATACCTAAACTGCGGGCAAAATCCTGGAAGCGCTCACGGTTCACTGCCATGCCGGCCTGGCCGGTGTAAGCCTTGCGCGGGGTATGCAGGGCGCCGGGAATGTGCTCAAGCAGCCAGAAGGCGCGCTTGACCGCAGCCAACACTATCGGTTCCTGACCGGAGCCGTCCTGCATAGATTTAACCTCGGCCGCGGTAACCAGGGCATCCCCGCGCGGGAAGCCCTTGTATGGCTCGGCCTGCACGGGGCCGCACAGGAGCAGGAGGACGAGTAACGGTCGCATGATCCGGTCCCGGCCGGCGCTTATGCCTTGACGCGCACGGTCACGATATCCGCATCGCTGTATTGCTGGTGGCGCACCGATGAAGTAAAGTGACGCAGCAGGCGCAATGAAATCTCGTGCTCGACCACATCCTCGGAAGCCTGCCTGCCGAGCAGGGCGATACGGTCCTCGATATTACCGGTATCCGATGCGGCGATAAACTCCAGTTCCGCCATGCCGCTGTCTTCCCAGGCCACCAGCAGCAGACGGCGCTTTTTATCCGTTCCGGTTTGATCATCCAACTGGGACAGTATCAGCAGTGTCTCCTCTGCAACCAGGGACAAGCGGTCGAGCGCATCCGCACTCCAGCCCTTGCCTTTGACGAATCCACTGAGAAATTCCCGGACCCTGTCCAGTGCACCCAGGTCCAGTTCCGTCTCTATCCGCCGCCGCTTCGGTCCCGTCAGGTTGATAAACACCGTCAGCAGGATCGCCGTCAGGCCGCCGGCTGTCATACCGTTGCCAAGCATGTCTCTTAACCAGTCGTTCAGGTAGTCCGCGAACAACACGCCGTTCTGGAACCCCGCACCCACCCAGAAAGAGACGCCCACCAGGACAGCCTTGCGGTAACCGACCCCATCCTGTATGACCACCTGCATACCCAGTACGAACAGAACCCCCAGGATCACCAGCAGGTAAGCAGCGATCACCGGGTCGGGTATGGCCAGAAACAGGCTGATCAGCTTGGGCAGAAACGCCATTATCAAAAATAATATCCCGACGCAGGCCCCGACACGCCGCGCAGCAACCCCGGTTATTTCCGTCAGCGCGATACTGGACGAATAGGTGGTATTGGGCACGGTGCCTGCCAGCCCCGACAACAGGTTGCCCAGGCCGTCGGCGGCGACTGCCCCCTGCACCGTGCGGAAGTCGGTGGCGCGCGGCTTGCGCCACGCTACTTTCTGGATGGCGACCGCATCACCGATGGTCTCGATGGCGCCCACCAGCGTGACGAAAACGAAAGCGGGCAACAGCGTCCAGAAAACGGCATCAAACTCCAGGTGAAAACCCGGCCAACTGGCCGCATCGGGCAGACCGATCCAGGATGCCTCCAGCACCCGGTTAACGTCGTAGAGACCGAAGCCGGCGGCGACAAAACAGCCGATTAAAACCCCGATCATGGGCGCCCACAGACGCCACACCCCCGTGGCGCAAAATATCATTACCAGGGTAATAACAAACGTTGTGATCGCGCTGGCGGGCGCGGCCACGGCCGGTATCCCTGCCGGCACCTGGGTCAGCATATCGAAGGCAATCGGCATGATGGTGACCGAGATCAGCATAATCACGGTACCGGCCACGGCCGGCGTAATAAGCCGCCGGAACAGGGCAAGACGCTCCGAGAGCGCGAATTGAAACAGTGACGAGAGCACCACCAGGGTCGCAAGCAGCGCGGGACCGCCTTCCGCCAACGCGGTTACGGACACTGCGATAAACGCGCCGGAAGTACCCATGAGCAAGGGGTATCCCGCGCCGATGCGGCCAAGCCGGACCGCCTGTATCACCGTGGTGACCCCGCTGACCGCGAGGGCGGTGAAAACAGCCCACGTCAGGTAAGACTCACTCTCGCCGGCAGCCCGGACGATGATGGCCGGGGTCAGTACGATGCCGCCGATAATAAGCGCAGCGTACTGGAATCCGAGGCCGAAAGTCAGCGTATGCGAGAGGCGTTCATCAGGCTCATAGCGGATATTCTGGTTGACCGGGGTTGTTTCAGTTTGCATTATGCAGATTCCGTATTTGTAATTTTACCGGGAGTATGACAGTGTTGCCGCTACTGCAAAGACTATCAAAGTTTAACACCTGGCGCAGGATTACAACAGCCGGAAGAGCCTATGAATAAAACCAAGATCACTTTACTTACCGTTATCATCCTGTTGGTGGCCCTGTTTTTTGTCTTTGACCTGGGCCAGTATTTCAACCTGGAATACCTGAAGGAGAAGCAGGCCGCCATGGACGCCTATTATGAACAGGAACCGGTGACGACAACCGTCTCCTACTTTCTCCTGTACGTCATTATCACCGGCCTGTCCCTGCCCGGGGCGGCGATCCTTACGCTGGCTGCCGGCGCCATATTCGGTGTGCTCTGGGGGACCGTTGTCGTGTCGTTTGCTTCGACCATAGGGGCGACACTCGCATTCCTGTTCTCCCGCTACCTGTTCAGGGAAGCCATACAGGGACGTTTTGCCGACAAGTTGACTGCCATTAACAGGGGGATGGACGAGGAAGGCGCGTTCTACCTGTTCACCCTGCGCCTGGTGCCGATATTCCCGTTCTTCATCATCAACCTGGTGATGGGCCTGACGACTATCAGGGTGTTGACCTTCTTCCTTGTCAGCCAGGTCGGGATGCTCGCCGGGACCATCGTCTACGTGAACGCCGGCACCCAGATCGCAAAAATTGAACAACTAAAGGATATCCTGTCGCTCGAACTGATCTTGTCCTTTGCGTTACTCGGGATCTTCCCGCTGCTTGCAAAAAAGACGGTCGATTACCTGAAAAAGCGCAGACAGAACACCGGTGGCTGAATTCGACTACGATCTGTTTGTTATCGGCGCCGGCTCCGGCGGTGTGCGCGCGGCGCGCATGGCCGGCGGGTTCGGCGCGAAAGTCGCCATTGCCGAGGACCGCTATATGGGCGGCACCTGCGTCAATGTCGGTTGTATCCCGAAAAAGCTGTTTGTGTATGCCTCGCATTTTGCCGAGGATTTTCATGATGCGGCAGGTTACGGCTGGCACGTCCCCGAGCCTGTTTTCAAATGGGATGAACTCCTGAAGAATAAAAATAACGAAATCAACAGATTAAACGGCATATATAAGAATTTACTGGAACGTAACGGAGTGCGTGTGTTTGACGGCAGGGCCGAACTTGGCGGGCCGAATACGGTTCGTATCAACGGCGAGAGCATCAGCGCGCAGCGGATACTGGTGGCAACAGGTGGCTGGCCGCATATACCGGACATCCCCGGCAAAGAACACATCATTTCATCCAATGAAGCCTTTTTCCTCGAGACCCTGCCGAAAAGCGCGGTAATCGTCGGCGGCGGTTACATTGCAGTCGAATTTGCCGGCATATTTCACGGTCTCGGGGTGGACACTACCCTGGTATATCGCGGCGACCTGTTCCTGCGGGGATTCGATGGGGAAATGCGCGGGTTTCTTGCAGAACAGATGCGTCAGAAAGGGATCAACCTGTTTTTCAACACCCGGGTAGACAGCATAGACAGCCAAAACGGCTGCTACCTGGTAAACTCTCCCGATACCGGGACTATAACAACCGACCTGGTCCTGTATGCCACCGGCCGGCGGCCCAACACGAACGGTCTGGGGCTGGAAACGGCCGGGGTGGAACTCAACGGCAAAGGCGCCATCGTGGTCGATGCCGAATACCGCAGTTCAACCCCTTCCATCTACGCCATCGGCGACGTAACCGACCGGATGAACCTGACCCCCGTCGCCACAGCAGAAGGAACGGCACTGGCCAACAACCTCTACAACAACCAGTCGAAACGCGTCGATTACCGCGACATCCCCACCTGCATCTTCAGCCAGCCCAACCTGGGCACGGTGGGCCTGACCGAGGAACAGGCCCGGCAGGAATACGCCAACGTGGAAATCTACAAGTCCAGGTTCACCAACCTGAAACACACCTTGACCGGCAACAGCGAAAAGACATTGATGAAGATAATCGTCGACAAGGACACCGACAAGGTCCTGGGCGTACACATGGTGGGCGCAGACGCCGGCGAGATTATCCAGGGCATCGGTATCGCCCTCAAGGCCGGCGCCACCAAGGCGACGTTTGACGCCACCATTGGTATCCATCCCACGGCTGCGGAAGAGTTTGTCACGATGCGGGAGCCGGTTGAATAATTTATCCGCAGATGATGCGGATTAGTAACTCTTGGAAGCGTTGAATTATTATTGCATCCCCACAGAATTACCTATTACATCACCTTTCTGGCGCTTGCCCCTTATCTGGCTCGCGGCCAAGATCTAACCCAAGGTCTAGCCCAAGATCTAGCTCAAGCCCTAGCTCACGCAAGCTCATGCATTGAGTAACTTCGCCTTTGCTGTTGATACCCGCGACCAAGGAGTAACTTTCTAATCCCTGGCCACCGCTACCAGACGTTGTCATATCTTTTTTGCATTTCAAAAATATCCTGAGGTAGTCTGCATATTGATGTATAGATACTCCCTCTTCCAACATTTCTCCCACAGACGTTATAGGTTTTTCAGAAAAATATGTTCGTCCTGTCAGGCCAAACTGGCTTGAGTTTTCCTGATTACTGAAAAAGCCATATATGATAAAGTGATGACTATCTCTACTTGATAATTTATTTTTGGCTGATGAATAATTTTTAAATTTGTTTTGTTCTGATATTACGCTATTTAAATCTTTTTTAAATTCGATTAATAACCAGCGATCTTTTGAAGATAATATCGCATCACCTCCACGTTCTTCACGGCCATCCAAGGGAGCGATTGAAATTGAGTCACCTAAATGCTTTAGAATGAAGTAGTATTCGACTGTTTTTTCCCACCATTTCAAAGACATATGTATTTTTACCTGAGCCTTATCCCGGAACTAGACACCTGTAAATCCGAGATTTCGGCCTGTTGATGTTGTCAGTAGAACTGCTCTGGTGCCAGGGTATTCAGTGATGAATGTAATCGATATCAATTATACTGCTGCAATAAGAATTAGTCAAAATTTTATCTGCGTTAAAAAGACGAGTAATAAACCCGGAAGAGCCGGTGCAGCGTGGTCGACACCCTGCCCGTTACCCGGATCTACACGTCATTCTGTATTGCGCAGGAACGACAATTTACTGGAGCTTCCGCCGCATTACGGCATAATCGGCTGAATAATCAGATTGCCGCGATGGTTTGAACTTCTACCAGAAAGTCTTCATGAACCAACCGGTCAACTATCAACAGGGTATTGGGAGGGTAAACACGGTTCGGGAATAATTTTGGAAACTCTCTGAGTCTGAATTCCATGAATTCGGGAATCCATCGGGGATGCACCAGGTAGGTAGTAAACTGCACAACATTTGAAAAATCAGCTTCCGCAGAGTTCAACGCTGCTTCAATATTCGCAAACACCTGGGCACACTGCGCATCGAAGTCCAGCTTCCCGGTTATCTCTCCTTCCTTGTTTGCCGACAACATGCCCGCAATAAATAAAAATTCATTCGCTTTCACCCGCGTGACATGTGTGTATTGCCCGAGAGGTGAACAATAGTGGGTCAGACCAGTCCAGCCTGACAGAACTTATTGATAATAAAGGGAAGCTGTCACAAAAGACGTGCTTTGAATAGGCTTAGAATGCGATTTTCATAAGCAAAAACAGGGTTCTAAGGAGGAAGTATCAGACGCTACACAAACAGTCCATTACGTATGAAGAGAGTAATGCCGTCGAACAGGTATGGGGATGTTAAGGCTTCGATTTTGATAGCAAAAAGTGGGGTTTAAGGAGAAATAACAGGCGTATATGTCACATAAGCTTAACTGAAACAAATAGTTAGGCAGGTCCGACCCTATTCTGTATTCTGTGTATTCTGTGCGTGACCGACAAGGTCCTGGGCGTACACATGGTGGGCGCAGACGCCGGCGAGATTATCCAGGGCATCGGTATCGCCCTCAAGGCCGGCGCCACCAAAGCAACATTCGACGCCACGATCGGTATTCACCCCACTGCCGCCGAGGAATTTGTCACTATGCGCGAACCTGTAGCATAGAACACATACAGATTACTCCGAAGGAAAATTCATGGGGGAAACAGGGGACAGACCACATTTTCTCTGAAGGCTATAACGTGGTCTGTCCCCTATTTTTCCCTGGTCAGAACAGGTTCTTGTAATGTCCGGCAACATTCCGTACAATTAAGTGAACCAACGGAGATATACCATGTTGAATTTCAAAGACAGCGCTGCAGCCATTGATGAGCCGAAAACGGCGCGCATGGAACAGCGCACCAAACCACACGTAAAGGCACAGATCCAGCAGGCGGCGCACCTGCTCGGCGTTGACGAGACCACGTTCGTAACCAGTGTGGCGCTGGAGCGCGCCCGGGCAACGATAGCCGACCACGAACGTACGGTCCTCACAGCCGAAGACCGTGAAGTAGTTCTGGCCGCTCTGGATAACCCAGCTCTACCGACCGACGCACTGCGGGAGGCCATGGCGATGCACGCCGCCCGAGTGGTGCAGGGTGACTGAATCTGGGCAGGAACCACGGCGGATATCCATCACACCGCTTGACACGGAGAAACACAACCGGGCGTCTTTCTCATGCGGGGCCATCCGTCTCGACAATTTTCTCAAACGCAGTGCCAGGAAACACCAGTCAGGTGACTTTACACGGGTCTGGGTTGCGACGGAAAACGGCTGGGATGAAATTCTGGGTTATTACGCGCTGAACGCGCACTTGCTGGAAAGCGAGGGTCTCCCGCCCAGCCTGACCAAACACGCACCCCGGTCCGGAAGTATCCCCACAGCCTACCTCACGATGATCGCGGTAGACCGTCGCCACCAAGGACGCGGTATCGGACGCATCCTGCTCATTGATGCGATGACGCGAGCGGCGGCGGCCGCCGACCAAATCGGACTGAAAGCCGTGGTGCTCGACGTGATTGAGGACGGTGGCCCCGATATTACGGAAAAACGCCTTGCGTTTTATGCCGGGATGGGTTTTATATCGCTACCGGCGCGCCCATTGAGAAAGTTCATCAGCATCGCTACGGTTCGCAAAAACCTGGCAGGTTGATAGTCTATATATGCACAATATGCACACGCTCGATTTCATCAAGCGAGAGTTCCTCACCGGTGCGGTTGTACAGTTGCGTAGTGCGGCTTGCTTCGTGGCCAGCGATGCGTAGCGATTTCATGGACGCCCCCGTTTCGCAGGTACTTGGTAGACGTGCAATCATCCTCGGAGGAGATACAACATGAGTCCATTATTGATTTTTATAGGCGCGTTTTTGTTTGCCGCTGGGATAATTGTATACATCGGCAGACAACCAATGACGTGGATCAAATTGACAACCAGAAAACATGGATTAATTGCGTTCGTGATGGGTATAGTTCTACTTACAGCCGGTATCATAATCCAGACTTGATAACACACAACCTCCAGTAATGCTACAACCCGGTCGTTGGCCGCATTTCGACACTGTCTGATAGCATAATCGACCACACGATCCGGCCCTTTACCGTGAGCATTACGAATTTTGGCGCTTACGCCGGAGCCCCGGCTGATGTACAGAGACTTTATATGCTTGAGAAATGCTGAATCAGTTGCACCCTCACCGACCAACAGGATGGTATGGCGCGCAACGCGTTCCTTGCGTGGAGACATTTGTCAACTGATCAAAGGTTCGGAACAGCACCGTAGGCGCCGGCACGATACTTGGCGTACAGATTATCATCCCGCCGAATACCCTTCATATCACCCAGTCGCCATGGCTCGCTGAAGCCATCGGGGTCTTTCTCGGTTAGCAGGACCTGATCCTTCTGCAGATCATTAAGAACCTCATGCGCATGGCAGGTAAAGATAATCTGCGCATTGTGGGGATTGCGTTCACGATCAATAAACAGGTATTTACCAAATTATTTATAAGTAGTGTTGAAGTTACTTGAGAAACCGTCTTATTCGTCAGCGCCTGATTACATTACCCGTTTGAAGTACAAAGAATAACTGTCTCACATTCGACGCCGATTTATGTCACCTGGCGCATGCCGGGAGAAAATACCAACGTTTCGTGTCTAAGCAACATGGAGGGCAACGGAGCTGGTAAAAATGAAACAGTCGAGTCTTGTAGCAGTTATTGTGTTGTTTTCGTCGTCCATCTGTTGGGGCGACGACTGGCAGATTAAGGACGGTGAGATTGCCCATGCTGTCGGCATCGTCAGCAGTGACGGCGCTTCTGCGTCGCTTGAAGTACGCTGCCAACCGGAACCGGAAGTTACCTTGACGCATCCGGTGCTGGCATCCATGCCGACTGACGAGAAGGGGCGCCTCGACTGGTACCAGGGAGCGCTAATCCACACCGGATGGGGGCTCGACTTGACGCGACCGGACCATGGCGGGTACCTGGGCCTCTGGGAGCCTTGCGCTCATCGCCTCGACTGCGTGCGCCCCATCAACCGCGACATTGCATGGTTCATCGAAGACTTGAGGCAAAACTGGTCCGTGTTCATTCGTATCAGCCCGCCCGACGCAGACGTGGTGGACTTGAGGGTGTCGCTGGTAGGTTCCGCCGCGGCGATCGATGCCGTCTGCCCGTCGTCAGGCACTGACGAAGCGGCTGAATAATCAGATTGCCGCGATGGTTTGAACTTCTACCAGAAAGTCTTCATGAACCAACCGGTCAACTATCAACAGGGTATTGGGAGGGTAAACACGGTTCGGGAATAATTTTGGAAACTCTCTGAGTCTGAATTCCATGAATTCGGGAATCCATCGGGGATGCACCAGGTAGGTAGTAAACTGCACAACATTTGAAAAATCAGCTTCCGCAGAGTTCAACGCTGCTTCAATATTCGCAAACACCTGGGCACACTGCGCATCGAAGTCCAGCTTCCCGGTTATCTCTCCTTCCTTGTTTGCCGACAACATGCCCGCAATAAATAAAAATTCATTCGCTTTCACCCGCGTGACATGTGTGTATTGCCCGAGAGGTGCGCCGAGAGTATCCGGGTTATAGATTCTGATATCGGATGACATAATATCTATCTCCTGCACGATTGGATCGAAACCGTATCTGCGGATTAATTATTCTTTCTCAAAAAACGGGGAGTAGTCCCGGAAGAACTGCCGCAACGTGGCCGGCGCCCTGCCCGTTACCCGGGTATAGTTATCGGTGAGCAATGCGCCGCGGCCCTGTGCGGTCAGTTCGAACATCTCCGAGACGGTCTCCACGTACCAGTCGTCGGGGACCCAGTGCGCCAACGATTGCTTGAAATCCTCTGCCGGAACGTCAACATAACTGATCTCCCTGCCCATCACTTCGGATAACTGCAGCGCGATGTCGTGGAACGATACCAGTTCGGGCCCCGTGATCTCGTAGGTTTCACCATCGTGACCTGGACCGGTCAGGACAGCCAGGATAAAGCGCGCCACGTCGCGCACGTCGATAATACCCACCTGCCCGTCACGCATCGGCATGTAGAACTTATCCTCCGCAACGATGGTGCCGGTAATGTGCAGCATGTTCTGCATGAAGAAATTCGGACGTACCAGGGTATAGCCCAGGCCGGATTCCCGTATATATTGCTCGGCATCGCCGTGGTAACGCTTCAGCAGTGATGTTGAATGCGAATTCGCCCCGTTAGCCGACATTTTCACCAGGTAGTTGACTCCGGCTGCCCGCGCCGCGTCAACAAAGCCTTTTTCCAGGTCCAGTTGCTCCCTGGCGTTCGCCATCAGCAAAAATGCCTTGTCACAGCCCTGCATGGCTTCCTTAACGGCAGCCGTGTCTCCCAGGTCACCGCAGACCACCTCGACGCCGGCATCCGTTAATACACCTGCCTTGCCCGAATCCCTGATCAAGCCCCTGGATTGAATATCATATTCAGGCAGTAGTTTTAAGATTTCCGTACCGACTGCGCCGGTGAGTCCCGTGAATAAAATCATAACTCTGTGCTCTCTGTGTCCTCTGTGACAATATAAAAATCCGCGCTAATCTGCTTGATCTGCGGATTATCACTTATATCGCAGATTGTACCCTGATATAGTTTTACCGCATGAGGAAATTATTTTACCTGGCGCTGCTGCTCTGGTTTCCGGAAGCCCATACGCAGTCCATGAACGTCGCGGTCGCATCCAACCTGACCCACACGGTTACCGAGATCAGCACGGCTTTTTTCCGTGATGAGGGGGAAAAGGTCAACCTGACGTTTGGTTCATCCGGGAATTTCGCCAGGCAGATCGTCCAGGGGGCGCCCTACCAGGTCTTCATATCCGCCGGTGAACAATACGTTGACTTTATCCGCGACAACGGCAGGGAAATAAACGACTTCAAGCCACTGGTCCATGGCCACCTCAGCCTGTATATCCCTGAAACGTCGAAACTGGAACAGCAGACGACGCTTGCCGATGCGCTGAAGAGCATGCAATACGGCGACTTCCGCAGGATGGCCATCGCCAACCCGGAACATGCGCCCTACGGCCAGGCTGCCAGGGAAGCGCTGGTGAATGCCGGCGTATGGGTCTTCAGCCACAAAAAACTGCTGGTGGGGGAAAATGCCGCCCAGGCGATGCAATTCTGCCTGTCGGGAAGCGTGGACTTGTGTATCATCCCCAGCTCTTTCCTGACGCTGGAACAGTTCGCCGGCAAGGGAAACAGTTTTCTGATCCCGCAAAACTGGCACCCGCCCATCACCCAGTACGCGGTGCTGCTCGATGATGGTGACGAACAGGGAGTCCGCTATTTCAACTACCTGTCATCCGTGTCCAGCGGGGCCGTTTTCGAAAAATACGGCTATTCCCTGGCTGAGTAACATGGACTGGCAAGCCCTTAATGTTTCCCTGCTCCTTGCCGCGCTGACTGCGCTCATCCTGACGCCGATCGGAATCCTGGTCGCGCGCAAGCTGGCCTGGTCGCAATTCCCCGGACGCAATTTCGCCCAGGCACTGATTGCCCTGCCGTTGATACTGCCGCCGACCGTTCTGGGTTTTTACCTGATGATCAGCCTGGGAGAACTGTCATTTATCGGCAGGTTGTACGAGGGCATGGCAGGCGAGTCCCTGGTTTTCTCGTTTGAAGGGATCCTGGTGGCTTCGGTTATATTCAATATTCCGTTCGCCGTGCAACCCGTACAACGCAGTTTCGAGGCCATCCCTCACAATATCCGCGAGGCGGCATGGTGCAGCGGCCTTTCCGGCTGGCAGACTTTCTGGAAAATTGAACTGCCCCTGGCCTGGCCGGGGATCGTCTCCGCCGCGATCCTGACCATTGCCCACACCCTGGGTGAATTCGGTGTGGTCCTGATGGTGGGCGGCAACCTGGCCGGTGAGACGCGCACCGTCGCCATTGCCATATACGACCGCGTCCAGGCGTTCGACAACGCCGGCGCGGCAACCATGTCTGCAGCACTGCTCATGATTTCGCTGCTCTCCATCACCCTCATCTACTTCCTCACTGACCGGGCCGCCGTCAATGTCCGGCGCTGACACCCTTCACGTCCGGCTTGAGCAAACCGAGCCGATCCCGCTGGATGTGGCACTGACCTGCAAGACGGGAGAAATCCTGGTGATCCTGGGTCCTTCCGGCAGCGGCAAGACGACCATACTGAGAGCCATCAGCGGCCTCTACACGCCGGAAGCAGGCAGCGTGCGCTGCCACGGGGAACAGTGGCTGGATACCGCTGCGGGCGTCAATCTGCCGGTACAGCAACGGAACATCGGCATGGTGTTTCAGAATTACGCGTTGTTTCCCCACAAAACCGCGCTGCAGAACATCATGTTGCCGTTAACCCGGGCCGGTAAGGAACAACAACGAAGCGTCGGGGAAAACCTGTTGCAGGCCATGAACATGCAGGGACTGGGGGAGCGTTACCCGCACCAGTTATCGGGCGGGCAGCAACAGCGCGTCGCCCTGGCCCGGGCGCTGGCGCGCGACCCCCGGGTATTGTTGCTGGACGAGCCTTTTTCCGCGGTTGACCAGCAGACACGCAGGAAGCTGGTACGCGAACTGGTCGGGTTAAGGCAACGCTTCAGGCTGCCCATCATCCACGTCACCCATGACCTGAACGAGGCGCGGCGTATAGCCGACCGGCTTTGCGTCATCCACCACGGGAAGACCCTGCAAAGCGATACCCCGGACCAGGTCATGAACCATCCCGATAATGCCGACGTCGCCTCCCTGATAGGCCACTACAATATATTCCGCGCTAAGGTCATAAGCCATGACCACGATGCAAAAACCACCACCATCCAATGGCAGGACCATACCCTGAGCGCGCATTATCGCCCCGAATTTGAGACCAACGAGGAAACAGACTGGGTCATCCCTGCAGACAGTATCATTCTGCACCGCCGGGACAGGCCGTCAAAGGGCGAACGGGAAAACCCCGTCAAGGGACTCATCGATGAACTGATACCACTGGGTGAGAACACCTCAGTCACCATGTCGACCGGACAGGACCGGTTTATCTACCTGTCAGTGCCGACGCACGTTGCCCGCCGCAACCGCCTCGAACAAGGCGGCGATATCGCCGTCTCATTACTGGCAGACAGCATCCACTTGATGAAAAAACAATCCGCAGATGACGCACATTAACGCAGATGTAATGCAGTTATTTCCATTTACTCCAACCACTCCTTGAATTTCGTGATGTTCTCTTTAACTACATAGATTAAAGTATTTTTAATGTGTTTTATCTGCGGTAATCTGTGTCATCTGCGGATAAATCACCTGTGGATGGTTGGAACCGCGGACAACAATGCTTTCGTGTACTCATGCTGCGGGGAGGCCAACACCGTGCCTGTAGCGCCCTGCTCAACTATCCTGCCGCGGTACATCACCGCCACTTCATGGGCAAAACTGCTGATTATGCTGATGTTATGGGTAATGAACAGGTAGGCCAGTCCCAGTTCCTCCTGCAGGCCTGCCAGCAGGGCCAGGATGCGCGCCTGGACCGTTACATCCAGTGCACTGGTGGGTTCGTCGCAGATCAGCAACTTCGGCCTGACGGCCAGCGCCCGGGCAATGCAGATGCGCTGTCTCTGCCCGCCGGAGAACTCGTGCGGATAGCGATACTTGTAATCCGGTTCCAGTCCGACCTGGGTAAGCAGATCATCGACGACAGCCTGCCTGTGCGCGGCACTTTCCCCGGTCCCGAGGGAAAGCATGCCCTCCTCGATTATGTCCTTTACCATCATCTGCGGGTTCATGGACGAGAACGGGTCCTGGAATACTACCTGCATATGTGCGCGCTGCCGGCGCAATTGTGCGGCGGACAGATCGAGCAGGTTCTCGCCCTCCAGGCAAACCGTCCCGCCGGCAGGTTCGAGCAGTTGCAGGATTCCCTTGCCCAGGGTCGTCTTGCCGGAACCGGATTCGCCCACAACGGCCAGGGTCCGCCCCTGTTTCAGTTCCAGTGACACGCCGTCTACGGCGCGCAGGTAACCGGCAGCGCCGCCAAAGAAGCCTGTTTGGAGGGGAAATTGTACTTCCAGTCCGGACACCTTGAGCATTGGAGCGCCTGGTGATGGCGTTTTTTCCATACGTCTTGCCGACGCGTCCGGCAGGGAAGCGAGCAGTTTTTTTGAATACGGGTGCTGCGGCTGGCCGAAAAATTGACGGGTACGGCCCGTTTCCACAATCCTGCCTTCCTTCATGACGGCAACGCGGTCCGCCACCTTGGACGCCACGGCCAGATCATGGGTGATGAACAGTAGCGCCATTCCCGTATCACGCTGAATCTTTTTCAGAAGAACCAGTATCCGGGCCTGGGTGGTGACATCCAGTGCCGTAGTCGGTTCATCGGCAATGAGCAAATCAGGCTCCCCCGCCAAAGCGATAGCCAGCATGACCCGTTGCTTCATGCCGCCGGAAAACTGGTGCGGGTAGTCATCCATGCGTTGCCCGGGTTCGGGAATTCCGACCGCTTCAAGTAATTCAATCACTTTGCCCTTGCGCGCGTTACCGCGCAGTCTTCCGTGCTGTTGCAAAGTCTCCCCTACCTGTACTCCCACCCTCAGCGCCGGGTTGAGCGAGGTCTGCGGTTCCTGGAATATCATGGCGATACGGTTGCCCCGGTACGCGCGTATCTTTCCTTCAGGCAACGCGAGAAGATCCGTACCATTGAACAATACGGAACCGGTGATTTCAGCCGATTTCGGCAACAAGCGGGTAATACTCAGCGCAGAGACGGATTTACCGCTGCCGGACTCACCCAGTAAAGCAAGGGTCTCACCCGCATCAATGCGGAAATCCACTCCGTCAACAGCCCGGACCGGGAGGCCTTCACCGGTAAACCTGACTTTCAGGGATTTTACGTCCAGCAGTGCTGTCATATTGAGAATTATGATTATTTATCCGCAGATGACGCAGATTATCGCAGATAAAACCATAAAAATAATTTATTGATTAACTGTTTTTCGGCTTCCGGATACAATCGGGTTTAATTTATCAATTTCAGAACCAACAACTTCAATAAATTAAAAATCGCTCGTTCATCTGCGATAATTCATGTCCCTGCAATTTTTAAGCAGGGATGCGTCATCTGCAGATAAACAATGAAAATGATCATGTACAAGCTGTGCCTTTTACTGATTATATCGATCAGTCTTGTTAACGCGGCGGGAGCGCAGGAGTATCCCGAGGCCGGTTGGCAGGAACAAATGTCTCCGTTTGCCTCACCGGACGCCAATCCCGGAGGGGAGTTCTCTTTCTGGTCCGGGTCTTTCCCGAACAGTTTCAATTACTACCTGAATACCACGGTGACATCCAGCCGGCTATTCAATCTCCTGTTTGAAAAACTACTTACTGTCAACGGCTTAACCCTGGAATTCGAACCCAACCTGGCCGGATCGTGGTCTGTTTCCGCAGACAGGTTAACCTTCGAGTTCAGGCTGGACGACCGGGCCCGGTGGAGCGACGGCGTTCCCGTCAGCGCCCGGGACGTGGCCTGGACTTACGATGTGATCATGGACCCGAAAAACCTGACCGGTCCCCACAAGATTTCCTTTGAACGATTCCATGCCCCTGAAGTCATTGATGAGCGGACGATACGCTTCACGGCCAGGGAAGACCATTGGAAGAACCTGTTATCACTGGGAGTGTCACTCCACATACTCCCGTCCCATGTCTTCCAGGATCAGGATTTCAACAAGATCAATTTCGAGTTTCCTGTCGTAGGCGGGCCTTACAGGGTGGAGTCGGTGCGGGAAGGCATTGCACTCACCCTGAAGCGTCGTGATGACTGGTGGCAACGGGACCGTCCAAGTACCCGGGGGATTGCCAATTTCGACCGGCTCAAGTTCCGCTTTTTCACGGACCCGGAAAACGCGTTTGCCGAATTCAAGACCGGCAACCTGGACTTTTACCCGGTTTATTCCGCATCCCGCTGGGCAACGGAGGCAACCGGCGAGGCCTACGACAATAACTGGATCATCAAGCAGGCAGTGTATAACTATAATCCCATCGGCTTCCAGGGGTTTGCCATGAACCTGCGCCGGGAGAAGTTTGCCGACCGGCGCGTACGTCTCGCCCTGGCCCACCTGCTGGACCGGGACAAGATGAACCGGACCATCATGTACGAATCCTATTTCCTGCATCGATGTTATTTCGAGGATCTGTATGACGAACAGACACCTTGCCTGGGGCCGGAAAACCGCTTCGACAAGGATGAGGCCCGGCGCCTGCTCAGGGAAGCCGGCTGGGAAGCCGACAAGGACACGGGATTGCTGGAAAAAGACGGCCGGCCGTTCATCATTCATTTCCTGAGCCGCAGCCAGGGGGCGGACAAGTTCCTGGCCATCTACCAGGAAGACCTGAACGACGCCGGGATCCAGTTGGAGATCATCCGGAAAGACTGGGCCGCCTGGGTGAAGGACATGGACGAATTCAATTTCGACATGACCTGGGCAAACTGGAGCGCGGCCCTGTTCAAGGACCCGGAATCCCTGTGGCATTCCAGGGAAGCGAACCGGGCCGGCGGACAGAACATCACCGGCTATAAAAACCCGGAAGTCGATGCCTTGATAGACGGGTTGCGGACGGAGTTCGATATCAATAAACGCCACGCTGCGGTGAGGCAGATTGATACGATCCTGGCCGACGATATCCCCTATGTCCTGCTCTGGAACCTGAATTACCGGCGCCTGTTGTTCTGGAACAAATTCGGTACCCCGAAGACCGTGTTGCCGAAGTATGTGGGAGAGGCAGGCGCTTATTCCTTCTGGTGGTACGACGAGGATTCCGCGGCCGACCTGGAATACGCCCGTGAAACGGGCGAACCCCTGCCGGGACGGGACGAAATCATCGTCTTTGACGAGGTCTTTCAGCAGTAATGGAACGCACGCACTACATCATCAGGCGCCTGCTGCTGGTCATCCCCACCTTTATCGGCATCACGTTCGTCTGTTTCGCCCTGTGCCAGTTCGTCCCCGGCGGGCCGGTGGAGCAGGCGATCATGGCCATGCGGGGGGTCGGTGACGGGTCTGCTGATGTGGCCGCGGCTGCCGGGCCCAGCGGCATTTCCCCGGAACAGCGCAACACCCTGGAGCAACATTTCGGGTTTGACAAACCCCTGCTGCAACGCTACTGGAAATGGCTGGTCACCGACCGCATCGGCATGGCGGTCGATTCCTACAAGTACCCGAACAAAACCGTCATACAATTGATCATCGAGCGTTTCCCGGTCTCGCTGATATTCGGACTGACCGGCTTCTTCCTGACCTACCTGATCTGCATCCCGCTGGGCATAGCCAAGGCCATCAGGAACGGATCCTGGTTTGACATCTCCAGCAGCGTGCTGGTGTTCATCGGCTATGCCATCCCGGCATTTGCCTTCGGCATGTTGCTGAAGATGTCCCTGTCCGGCACCACGGAGGGGTTGTGGGACATCTTCCCCGTCAGCGGCTTTACTTCGGAAAACTTTGCCGAACTGTCCGCGTCCGACAAGGCCAAAGACCTGTTCATGCACATGTTCCTGCCGGTCACCTGCTACATGATAGGCAATTTCGCGGTCCTCACCCTGCTCATGAAGAACAGCCTGCTGGAACAGATCAGCCAGGATTACGTGCGCACGGTCCTGGCCAAGGGCGCCACGTTCAACCGGGCCATCTGGGCCCATGCGTTCCGCAATTCGCTGATTCCCATTGCCACGGGTTTCGGCAGCATCTTTACCCTTATTTTCGCCGGGTCGGTGCTGATCGAGAAGGTCTTTGAAATTCCGGGAATGGGCCTGTTGAGCCTGGACGCCATCGTCAGCCGCGATTACATGGTATTCATGGGCATCCTGGCGCTGACTTCCATTCTCGGGCTGATCGGCAGGATCTTCTCCGACGTCTGTTACATGTTTATCGATCCGCGGATACATTTTGATGCCTGACTCGTCAATTCCGTCCTTCGAAGTTTGGGGTCAGAGTAAAACTAACTAGGTAACTATTTGTTTTATATAATATTCTATAAAATATGATCCATAAATATCACACTATCCGTCCAACAGATATTGCATAGAATTTAAACACTGTTTCCGCCATTATAAATCGGTTATACGTGCGGTGTCATTTTCCCGATTTTCCTCAAAACGGTCCAGCTCAGGGGCAGTTATCGGCCCACATGAGACGCACCGGGTAAAATCAGGCGGGGACAAATTCCGTTTTGCATAGCAAGCCATGCCGCTCGACATGCCTCAGCAGTCAATAACAACAACGGCAGGTGGAACAAGACAACACCGCTCCCGGGCACTGAAACGATGGCGAGCATCGAGTGCCTGGCTGGGATTGTGTTTGTCTGTCATGAGGCGTTCCTTGCGGAGTTCGGGCCGTATTGCCAGGGGTTGACCTGCGTGCCCTGATTGTTGCTTGGATCAGGTTGTACAGGATGAACCAGGCCAGCTGCGCCAGCCGGTCCGTGCTTCTGTCGGATATATTCAGCCGCCTGGCTGAGTGGATGACGACGGATAACTACCGGCTAATCGAACAACCGGAGTCATCCTGTGATATGTTATCGGATAGGCCACCGGATTATGCTGTCAGGGAACAACTCGCTCACGGTCGATGACTGTCGTTAACGGAGGGGCGAGACTACTCCTGTATACAAAACTGCGTTTTGATACCGGAGTCTCGCAAGAGGGGGATACCCCCCCTTGACCCCCCCCGTTTGCAACGGGGCCAACTGATTCATTGGCATAACCTGACGGCTGAGCTGACCATATCGCGGGTACCGCCGGACCGGATGGTTACCCTGCGCATGGATACGGTGACGCGTGACGAGTGGCAGGACCGGGCACAGGCCGCAGTCTGCCGCTCCACAACTGGGCCCGATGCCGGTGCCGGGTTGCTGCGGGCGCCGGGCGGCACATATTGCCGCGGCGTAAACCGCGAGCAATGGTCGGGGGAGCTTGAGCTGCTGCGCCGTCTCCTCGACATTGAGCGGGGATCAGGGAATCCGGTTTTTCCTGATGACCGGGTTTTACGGTGGTGGCGCCGCCGGGGGCGCGGCTGCTGCATACCTGGAGAACGATGCAGACCACAAAGCCAAGTCACGCACCGGCGTTGACGTGCTGCGTTGCGCCCCAGGTCTCGTCGTCGCCGGGCTTGTATCCGCCGTATTCAGGCCATACCAAGCCTTAGGGTCGCTCCGATAAATCGCTTACAGCGCCTCTACGGTGGTCGGATGGTGCCGGAACAGGACGACATGGACGGTTGCAGCCGAATCGGGGGACTCAGCGTTGCTGCGCTTCGGGTGGCAGAGTTCAGTGAACTACGCAGCTTGGCGGCAAATTGCCGCCGATGATTGCCTCAATCTCGGAAAAGAACAGCGTGACCGTGCCAGTACCTGCACGCAACAGGTAGTAGCAAAGCGGCGCGTACTTGCCCAACATATTGGAATAACTCAATATATTCGCAGGCGCTTCCTGTTACCGGGTTTCCCGTTAAGGGTTTCAACCAGAGTTCAACTTCACCACCTTCGCCGGACCCGCACCGGTGATATAATCCGCCCAGTGCTGCATAAGACGCATCCGACGTGCGTACAGGTCCGATCTGAAATAACTGCCTTCAACACCCGGCACCACGTGCGCCAGGGCCATTTCCGCCAGTTGCCGGTCCTTACCGCTGTCTGCACACCAGTCACGGAATGACGATCGCAGGCCGTGCACCGTTGCCCGGTCAGCCAGCCCCGCCCGCTGCAGAAACACCATCATCGTTGCATTGGTTAACGGTTTACCGTTGTTTCTTGGTGACGGGAAGACCAGACCGGACTTGTCCCGCAGCACTCTCGCCTTTTCCAGTATGGCTATCGACTGGTCTGATAACGGAACCCGATGCGCCCGATTCGATTTCATGCGCCCCGCGGGGATGGACCAGGTTTTGTTTTCAAGGTCAATCTCACTCCACAGTGCGGCCCGCGCCTCAACGCTCCGGGCAGCCGTCAATGCGATAAACCGCAGACACAGCTTCGCAGCAATACAGGCCTGCGCCTTGTCGGTCTGGTTTAAGGCGTCCCTGACCTCGGCATGGTTCAATGCCCTGTGATGCTTGGTTTTACCGGCCTGCTTCGGCAGCGCCGCGCTGATGGCGTCGCCGGCCAGGTTGGTCTCGATATGGCCGAACGCCTGCGCCCAGGAAAATACGGCCTTGATCCAGCCCCGCAACCGGCGCGCCGTTGCGTTCTTATCGGTCCACAACGGAACCAGTATGTCAAGAATGTCCGCCCGGTCGATCAGATCGATCCGCTTGTCCCCGATACGCGGGAGGACATAGGTGTCCATGCAGCGCCGCCATTCCTGCTCAGTCATGCTGTTGCGCCAGGTTGGCCGCAGGCTGTCCAGCGCCGCCGCGGCCGCCGCCTCAAAGTCCGGTTTCAGCGCCTTGCGCTTTTCCGCCAGCGGATCCCCGCCGGCGCGGATCCGCCGGCGGTTGAGAAACGCCGTCTCCCGGGCCTCGTCCACACTCACGACGGGAAACGCACCCAGGCCCAGATCGTGGCGCTTGCCTTTAATCGTGATTCGCTGTACCCAGTATTTGCTCCGGTCCGTGATTCTCAGATACAATGTCGTGTCAACCGTATGGAAACCGGGGGCACTTAGTTTGCGGGCTTTTGCATCGGTAAATTGTTGCATGGTATTTTCTCCTGCTCCTACGATTTGTCCAACGATACACACGGAACTGTACAGGAAGGAAAAATAATCGTCAACAATACATTTATAATAATATCAGATAGTTATGGCATGCAAAGGAAAGAAATGGAACGCAAAAAACGGTGGTTTTATTCTTGGGGTCAGAGTAAAAATTCTGACGAATTTCTTACTCTGACCCCGGGTTTACCGGGCGCATGAACATGCTCAATTGGTTCGACCCCATCACACGCAAGCGCCTGCAACGGTTTCGCGAGTACAGGCGCGCGTATATTTCCCTGCTTATCATCGTGTTCCTGTACCTGACAAGCCTGGTAGCGGAGGTGTTCTGCAATGATCGCCCCCTGTATGTGCGCTATGAGGACAAGTCCTATTTCCCCGTCCTGTTCTTTTACCCGGAAGATACCTTTACCGGCAGCGGCCTGTTGACGCGCCCGGATTACAAAACCATCAATGCCTCTCCCGTGTTTGCCGAAAACGATGATAATTTCATGATCTTCCCGCTGGTCCCCTTCGGACCGCAGGAGATAATCAAAGCTGCGTCCATCCCGGTCGACGACCACGTGGAGATACGCGTGACGCGGGAACCGCGGGTCGCTTCCGTCAATATCGACGCCGGGTTCGTTGTTCGCCGCCAACAGCGCGCGGAGTGGTTTTTCTCACAGGCCGACAGGCCCGTAGAGGGACTGGATTTTCTCGACGGCTACGACATTCCCGACGCTTTCATGGACGCCGTCGCGCTGCGTTTTGCCAATCAACCAGCCCCGGCCTATTCTTATTCATACCCGCCTGGCGAGGCCGCAAAACAGGTCATTCTGAGCCTTTCCCCCTATAAACCGCGCAACAGAAACCCGGGAACCGTCAGGATATTGTTGCGCGAAGCCTTGCAGCAGGACCTGGAACAGAAATGGATATACACACCTGAAGACGGACAACTTGCTACCGGTGGCGGCTTGTGGGACGCATTCTCCGGTAGCCACAGGGATGAGATACTGGCACAGGCAAAAGCGCGCCTGCTCGCACCCGTCGCCACCCTGCGCCTGGAGCACGGCGGCGTGAACTACCGGATAAAATTCATCAAGGAAGACGTACGCTTCCCGTTCCGTCCGATCGGCCCACACCTGTTTGGCCTGGATGACACGGGCCGGGACGTGCTGGCGCGCATCTTCTACGGCTTACGCACCTCGCTTAATTTCGGCCTGCTGCTGGTCATCACTTCAATGGTTATCGGCACGATCATCGGCGCCATCCAGGGTTATTACGGCGGCAGGATTGACCTCACCGGCCAACGTCTGACCGAGATCTGGGAGGCGCTGCCGTTCCTGTACGTGCTGATACTGCTGGGGTCGGTGTACGGCAGCAGCTTCATCCTGCTGCTTGTCGTCTACGGCCTGTTCAACTGGATAGGCATCTCCTATTACATGCGCGCCGAGTTCCTGCGCCTGCGCAACCAGCAGTTCGTCGAAGCCGCCCAGTGCCTGGGATTGCCGGACCGCAAGATCCTGTTCCGCCATATCCTGCCCAATGCCCTGGTGCCGTTGACGACGTTCTTCCCGTTCTCCCTGGTGGGCGCCATCGGCACCCTGGCGGCGCTGGATTACCTGGGCTTCGGTCTGCCCCCTCCCACCGCCAGTTGGGGACAACTGCTGGCCCAGGCCCAGGGACAGGCCTACTGGTGGCTGATCCTGTATCCGAGCCTGGCCCTGTTCCTGGTGATCCTCCTGTGCGTATTCGTCGGCGAGGGGGTGCGCAACGCCTTCGACCCCAGGAAATTTACCCGGCTGGAGTGATTAACCCGTGAAAACGTCCGAAAAACTGTTGTCAGTCAACGACCTTACGGTGCATTTCGACACCGATGAGGGCGTCGTCGAGGCGGTGAACGACGTCAGCCTGGACATCCGCCGCGGCGAGATCGTCGGGTTGGTGGGAGAGTCCGGATCCGGCAAGACCGTGACCGCGCAGAGCATTCTGCGGCTGGTCCCGCGCCCGCCGGCACGCTTCGTCAGGGGCGAAGCAGTTTTCAACGGCGACAACCTGCTGGCGCTGCCCATCGAGAGCCTCAGGCAACTCCGCGGGGCGGAAATCAGCATGATATTCCAGGAGCCGATGACGGCGTTATCCCCACTGCACAGGATAGGCCGGCAACTCTGCGAGATGCTGCGCTTCCACACCGATATGGAGCGGGAGGAGGCCTGGAAATTCGGCGTGGAATGGCTGGACAAGGTGGGCCTGCCTGAACCGGAGGAGCGCATGTCGTTCTACCCCCATCACCTGTCCGGCGGCATGCGCCAGCGCGTCATGATTGCCATGGCCCTGATGCTGCAACCAAAATTGATTATCGCTGACGAACCCTCGACAGCCCTGGACGTGACGGTGCAGGCACAGATTTTCAGGTTGCTGATGAGCATGAAGGACGAAGATACCTCCATGCTGCTGATCACCCATGACCTGGCGGTGGTCTGGGAGGTGTGCGACCGGATTTACGTCATGAAAAACTCCAGGGTGGTCGAACGCGGCGCGCTCGAACCCATATTCAAAGAGCCTGCCCATGCCTATACCCGTTCGCTGCTTCAAGCCGTGCCGCGACTGTACCAGGCAGGGGAAGCGGAAAGGAGAACGGCAACAGCAAGAAAGCAGGTAGCGGATACCGAGGATGGATTAATCAGGACGAAAAACCTGCGGGTCTGGTTCCCGGTGAAAAAAGGGCTGTTCGCACGCACGGCCGGCCACGTCAAGGCCGTCGATGATATCGACCTGGCCATCGGCAGGGGCTCGACGGTGGGGCTGGTCGGGGAATCGGGTTCCGGGAAAACCACCCTGGGGCGGGCGCTCATCGGTCTGCAACCCATCAATGACGGCAGCATTGTCTTTGAGGAAACGGAAATAGGCGGCCTGAAGAAACGCCGCATGAAACCCTGGCGGCGCAACCTGCAGATGATCTTCCAGGACCCCTATTCATCGCTGAACCCGCGCATGACGGTCATGGACATCCTGACCGAGGGTCTCAGGGAACACGGCCTGCTGGACATGCCGAAACAGGACAAGGCCGTGCAACTGCTGGAAGAGGTCGAACTCAGGGCGGACATGGCCAACCGCTACCCGTTCGAGTTTTCCGGCGGCGAACGCCAGCGCATCAGTATCGCAAGAGCCCTGTCGCTGGAACCGAAGTTCATCGTCTGCGACGAGGCCGTCAGCGCCCTGGACGTAACCATTCAGGCGCAGATCATCGACCTGCTGCGCCGCTTACAGGCGCGCCACGGCATCACCTACCTGTTCATCTCCCATGACCTGAGCGTCGTCCGGCAACTGTCCGAACAGATCCTGGTGATGCACCAGGGCAGGATCGTGGAACGCGGCAGGACGGAGGACGTCATCTTCAACCCGCAGCATGAATACACCCGCACACTGCTGGACGCCGTCCCCGTCCCCGGCGATATTGAGCGGCGCCGGCGCATGCGGGGTGAAAAATAATGATCCGGACTGGTCGAATTGGGTTAGCGGCCGGACTTGTTTCGACATTATTGCTGGCTGCCTCATGCGGCTTCAATTACGAAACGAACGTAGCGAGCGGCACGCGTATGGGGATACTGCACGTCGGCAACGGCGACGAACCCCGGGAGCTTGATCCCCATGTCGTAACCGGCCGCATCGAGTCCGACCTGAATATGGCGCTGCTGGAAGGCCTGGTCGGCTGGCATCCCGAAGGAAAGCGTTTGATCCCCGCCGCCGCCAAATCCTGGGAACAAAGCGAAGACGCCAGAATATACCGGTTCCACCTGCGTGAAGATGCAAAATGGTCCAACGGCGACCCGGTAACGGCCGCAGACTTTGTCTATTCATGGCGCCGGGCGCTGCTGGCTGCCCTGGGCAACAACTATGCCTATATGCTGTATTACATCAGGAACGCGGAAAGGTTCCACCAGGGGGAAATAACGGATTTCTCCCAGGTGGGCATCACGGCGCCCGATGACCTGACCCTGGTGGTCGAGCTTGAGAACCCGACGCCGTTTTTCCTGCAGTTGCTGACACACATGAGCTATTACCCCGTCCACCAGGCGACTGTCGAAGCGTTCGGCGCCGCGGACGAGCGCGGCACGCGCTGGACCCGCCCGGGGAACCACGTGGGGAACGGCCCGTTCAAGCTGAAGGAGTGGGTGCTGAACCGCAGCATCGTTGTGGAGAAGAACGAACATTACTGGGATGCCGGTACCGTAAAATTGAACCAGATCGTCTTCTACCCAATCCAGAATGCAACCACGGAAGAACGCATGTTCCGCGCCGGCCAGTTGCACATCACCAATAATATGCCGGTTGACAAGATAGTGCACTACCGGCAGGAAAGACCCGGCACCCTGAAAATTTCGCCTTATTTATCAACCTACTACTATCTCTTCAATACCACTGCTGCGCCGCTCGACCGGGTACAGGTCAGGCAGGCCCTGACCATGTCCATCGACCGGCAACAGATAGTGGATAAAATCACCAAGGCAGGAGAGATCCCGGCCTTCAGCTATACACCGCCCGATACCAACGGCTACACGGCAACCGCGCAGGTGCGCTATGACCTGGAACGCGCCAGGGCCCTGCTCGCGGAAGCGGGCTATCCTGACGGGATGGGTTTTCCGGGCCTGGAGTTAATGTACAACACCTCCGAGGGGCATCGCCGGATAGCCATAGCCATCCAGCAGATGTGGAAGACCAACCTCAACATCGACGTTACGCTGACGAACCAGGACTGGAAGGTATACCTTGATAAACGCGATGAGAAAGACTACCAGGTGGCGCGGGCCGGCTGGATCGGCGATTACCTGGACCCCAATACCTTTCTTGATATGTACACTACAAACAGCGGAAATAACGACACGGGCTGGTCGAACCGGCGCTACGACGCACTGATAGCACGGGCCGGCGCAACCACGGACCAGGAACGCCGCTTCGCCCTGTTCCAGGATGCCGAAGCCATCCTGATGACCGAGTTGCCCATCATGCCCATCTACACCTACGTCAGCAAATCACTGGTCTCACCGGACGTGCGCGGCTGGCATCCGAATATCCTGGACATCCACCCGTTTAAATATATTTCCCTGGTACCAGGAAAGTGAAGAATTAGGAATTAGGAATTATGTTGAAATTCATACTCAAACGCTTGTTGCAGGCCATCCCGGTGCTGTTGGTGGTCAGCATCATCACTTTCCTGCTGATCCATGCGGCGCCCGGCGGGCCGTTTGCGGAGGAAAAGGCGGTGCCGCCGGAAGTGCTCAAACACCTGAACGAACGCTACAAGCTGGACCAGCCGATCCATGTCCAGTTCTATGACTACATCAGCCATGCCGTCCGTGGAGACCTGGGTCCGTCCTTCAAATATCCCGGCAGGTCGGTGAACGAGATCATCGCCGCCGGTTTCCCCGTCACGCTGGAACTGGGTTGTTACGCACTGCTGTTCGCCCTGCTCATCGGTATCGGCAGCGGGGTGTGCGCGTCGTTGAACCCGAATACCTGGCAGGACTATCTCCCCATGACATTTGCCACCATCGGCATCTGCCTGCCCGCGTACGTACTGGGCCCGTTACTGGTGCTGGTGTTCGGCATCTGGCTGGAATGGCTGCCTGTTGCCGGGTGGGAACTGATACCCGGGGATAAAATCCTGCCGTCCATTACCCTGGGGTCCGTGTACGCCGCCTATATCGCCCGGCTGAGCCGGGGCGGGATGCTGGAGACCCTGTCCCGGGATTTTATCCGCACCGCCCGGGCCAAGGGCATGCCCGAGGCGGTGATCATATTCCGCCATGCCATGCGGGTGGGCCTGTTGCCGGTGGTGTCTTTCCTGGGACCGGCGCTGGCGGGTCTGCTCAGCGGTTCCTTCGTGGTTGAGACCATTTTCCAGGTCCCCGGTCTGGGTCGCTACTTCGTGCAGGGCGCATTCAACCGGGACTACACCCTGATACTGGGCACCACTCTGTTATTTGCTTCCCTGATCATCGTCTTCAACCTGATCGCCGACGTGATGCTGGCCTGGCTGGATCCCAAGGTAAGGCAGGAAGCCATCCATGGCTGAGCATGAGGCAGACCAGGCCCCTGTGAGCCCACCGGATATGCGGGTCAGTACGTCGCCACGCCAGGACGCCTGGCGCAGGTTGAAAAAGAACAAAGCGGCCATGTTCGGACTGGTCGTGCTGGCCGTCCTGGTCGTCCTGTCCATCCTTGCACCCTGGCTCACCCCCTACTCCTATTCAGGCCAGGACCTGGAACTGGGACCCAGCGCACCTTCCGCACAGCACTGGCTGGGCAGCGACCTGTTCGGTCGCGACCTGTTGACCAGGATGCTGTACGGCAGCCGCATTTCCCTTGCGGTAGGCTTTATCGCTACCGCGGTAGCGTTGCTTATCGGCGTGTCCTGGGGTGCTGCCGCCGGTTACCTGGGAGGACGCACAGATGCCATGATGATGCGCACTGTCGACGTGTTGTACGCCCTGCCCTTCACCATCTTCATCATCCTGCTGATGGTCGTGTTCGGGAGCAATATCATCCTGCTGTTCCTGGCTATCGGCGCGGTGGAATGGCTGACCATGGCGCGCATCGTGCGCGGCCAGGTATTGCACGTAAAGCAGCAGGATTATGTGGAAGCGGCCGTGAGCCTTGGCCTGTCGAGGTTCCGGATCATCTTCAAGCACGTGTTGCCGAACATCATGGGACCGGTGATCGTGTACGCCACCCTGACAGTGCCGAATGTCATCCTGCTGGAATCCTTCCTCAGCTTCCTGGGCCTGGGAGTCCAGCCCCCGCAAAGCTCCTGGGGCCTGCTCATCTCGTACGGGGTGGAAACCATGGAGGAATATCCCTGGCTGCTGATCTTTCCCGCGGTAGTATTGTCACTGACACTGTTCTCGCTCAACTTCCTCGGCGACGGCCTGCGCGACGCCCTGAGCGAGAGGTGACGATCCACCGATTAGAATATTTATCTGCAGATGTACAATTACACAGTCGCGTGGCAAAATAATTCCATGCATCTCAGGACAAACAGGGGAGAACCATGGGTCTGTTGACGGGCAAGCGCGCACTGATCGTGGGGGTGGCCAGCAACCGTTCGATTGCCTGGGGGATTGCCAAGGCGATGCACCGGGAAGGGGCGGAGCTTGCGTTTACCTACCAGAATGAAAAACTGCAAGGGCGGGTTGAGAAGTTCGCCGCAGAAGCGGGATCGGACATTACCCTGCCCTGCGACGTGGCAAATGATGCCGAGATAAGCAACGTATTTACCCGCCTCAAAGAACACTGGGAACACCTCGATATCCTGGTCCATTCCGTCGCGTTTGCGGACCGGGAACTGCTCGAAGGGGATTACCTGGGCAGTATCACCCGGGAGGGATTTCTCGGGGCCCAGGACATCAGCGCCTACAGTTTTGCCGCGCTGGGCAAGGCGGCGCGCCCGCTGATGCAGGGCCGGGACGCCGCCATGCTGACCCTGACCTATATCGGTTCGGTCAGGGCCATGCCGAACTACAACGTGATGGGGATCGCCAAGGCCAGCCTCGAAGCCAACGTGCGTTACATGGCCGCCGACCTCGGGCCGGAGGGTATTCGCGTCAATGCCATCTCGGCCGGACCTATCCGCACCCTGGCGGCCTCCGGCATCAAGGGCTTGAGGGGGTTCCTCAATCACGTCGAGCAGGTTACGCCCCTGCGCAGGAACGTCACCATTGAAGAGGTGGGCAACGTGGCCGCGTTCCTGTGTTCCGATTACGCGTCCGCCGTTACCGGGGAGATCACTTACGTCGATTGCGGTTACAGCGTGACCGGCAGCGAGGGGAAGGAGTAATTCCAGATTGGTCTCCGTTTCTGAATAGAAAATTTTATCTTACTGAATATCAAGGGCTTTTCACCAATGAAAAATAATAACTGGTTGTTATGGGCGCTGCTCACCGCGGCCATTGCCGGCATATTCTGCGGCTGGTTCTTCGGTCAATCGATGCTTGCCATTGAATGGGTGGGCGAGTTGTTCCTGGATGCCCTGAAAATGGTCATCATCCCGCTCATCGTCGCTGCGGTCATCAGCGGCATCGCTTCCCTGGGCGGGGCTTCAGGCGGGCTGAAACGGCTGGGCGGGCTGACCGTGCTGTACTATTTCTGCACCACTGCAATCGCCGTCCTGCTGGGACTGATTATCGTGAATATCATCCAGCCCGGCGCCGGTATCACCGAAGTGAGCCAAGTGGTTCCGGACCGTGTCAGCGGCAAGGAAGAGACCGGGATCGTAGAGATCATCCGGTCGCTGATAGGCGACAACATCATTGCCTCGGCGGCTGAAACCAAGCTGCTGGAAGTGATCGTGTTTTCCATCCTGTTCGGCGCTGCGCTGACAACGGTCGGGGAAAGGGGAAAACCCCTGGTCGCTTTCTTCGATGGCATGAATGACGTGATGATAAAAATCGTCGTCTGGATCATGTATTTTGCCCCCATCGGTATTTTCGCCCTGATTTCATCAAAGCTTGGCGACAGCGGCGGCGGCGAACATTTCTGGCGGGAAATCCTGGGCGTGGGCAAGTACATGCTGACGGTCATCGTCGGTCTGACCCTGCACTTTTTCGTGTTGATGACGATCCTGGTTGTCGTCAGCCGGCGCGGGCGCCACTTCATCGCCACGATGTCCAAGGCCCTGGTAACCGCGTTCGGCACCGCCAGTTCAACGGCAACCCTGCCCCTGACAATGGAATGCGCACTGGAAGCCAACGTGGATAAACGGGCGGCCAAGTTCGTCCTGCCCCTGGGCTCCACGGTGAACATGGACGGCACCGCCCTGTACGAGGCAGTGGCCGTGATGTTTATCGCCCAGGCCTACGGCATCCATATGATGCCGATGGACCAGGTGCTGATCTTCATTACCGCCACCCTGGCCGCGATCGGCGCGGCCGGCATTCCCGAGGCCGGCCTGGTCACCATGGTGATCGTACTGACTGCCGTGGGTCTGCCGATGGAAGGCATCGGCCTGCTATTGGCCGTAGACTGGTTCCTGGACCGGCTGCGGACGACGGTAAACGTATGGGGTGACAGCGTCGGCTCGACGGTGGTTGAAAAGTTCTGTTTTAAATAACAGCCCGTACCGGCG
Organism: Gammaproteobacteria bacterium; assembly: GCA_965208655.1. GTDB lineage: Bacteria > Pseudomonadota > Gammaproteobacteria > Eutrophobiales > Eutrophobiaceae > JAAXHV01. The sequence continues at coordinate 742,207 of CBDBPJ010000001.1, read as the reverse complement.
GCTATTTTTTAACTACAGCATTTCCTCGTAAACGGTAACATCGGCATTTGCCCGCAGGTTCCTGTTGAATTCCGCCCAGGCAGAGGCGGTGGTTGCCTGCAGTAACTGGCTGCGCACGATATTCTGTTCATCTTCGTCTATTGCATCCGGGTCCGCCTCGTTAACGGAATAGACAATGACGACGGTGTAGTCCCCGGTCCCCAGGGATGCGCCGTCATGGAGGGCCTGATCAGCCTCCGGTACGCCCGCCCTGAATGCGGTGCGCAACACTGCCCGGTTGACAGTCTCATCATCCTGGGTAACATCCGTGGCATTGTTCCAGTTGAGGCCAAATTCCAGGGCCACCTCCTCCTTTGACTTGCCCAACTCCAGTTGCTCGAGGACTGCTTCGCCCTGCTCCCGGGTCCGGTCCCGCGCCTGCTCGAATTTTAACCGGGTAACGATTTCGTCCCGCACCTCTTCAAGCAGTTGTTTCATGGGAAGCCGGTGTTCCAGGACGCGCAAGACGATATAACGGTCGTTATCCAGTTCGATGAGTTCGCTGTTATTTTCCTCCAGCAACACTTCATCGGTGAACGCCGTTTCAATGACACCCGGTTCTGAAACGATACCCACACCCGGGTCTTCCCTGCTGATAAAGTCGCTCTTCTGCACCTGCAATCCCAGTTCTTCCGCCGCGATATCCAGGGTATCAGGACTCTCATAGGTCAGGACCGACAGCCGGTCGCTAAGCTCATACAGTTGCTGCGCCGCCTTCTCTTCCCGCAGGTCCTGTTCCACTTCGTCCCGGATGTCACCCAGCGCGGCTTCGGTGCCCCCCTGGATCTCATCGACAGCCATGATATGGAAACCTACGGTGGATTGTACCGGCTCACTGATCTCTCCCGCTGCCATGGCGAAGGCAACCTCATCGGCTTCCGGCTCCAGCGCGCCTTTCGTGAGAAAGCCGAATTCGCTGAACTCAATGGAATCCCCGTGTTCGCCGGATTCATTTACCACGACTTCTTCCATATCTTCACCGCCGCTGACCAGCGCGTACAACTCGTCTGCCGTCGCCCTCATCTCCCCCACTTCCGCCTCGGAAGGCTCGTCCGGCAGCTTGACGAAGACCTGCCTGACCTTGCGGGTTCCCTCAACCTCGTAATTGTGCCTGTTGTCGCTGAAGTAGCTCTCAAGCTCCCCCTCTTCAAGGTAGACTTCCTCGGCGATTTTGGCCAGGGACAGCACCAGGTAGGCAATCCGGACCTGTTCCGGGTCCATGAAGCGGCCTTCTTCATCAAAATATGACTGGACCTGTTCGTCCTTCACCTCGATGGTTTCCTTCAGTTCGTCAGAAGAGATGATCGACCAGGCGAAATCACGGGTCTGGTGCACGATGCCGGAATAAGCGGAAAGCTCGGAGCCCGTTACAAAGTCCGTTGCGAACAGCGCACTGCGCAGTTGCTCGATTGCCATATCCTGCCGTATCCGGGCCAGGAAGCCCGCAGGGGACAGCCCGTTTCGGTTGGCGGCAAGTTCAAACTGGGCGATGTTGAATCCCTGGTCATCGTTGAACTGGGGGATCTGGCGGATAATCCCCCAAACCTCCTCTTCGCCCACGAATAAACCGGCCTCGTTCCCGGCCTGGTTCAGCAACGCCGTCTGTATCAGGTCTTCGGTCGCCCGCTGTTTAATCAGCGCTTCCGTCTCTTCGCCGACCGGCGCGCCGGTTATGGATTGCCATTGCTGGCGTATGTCCTGGTAGGCGCTCTGGTAGTCCGCAAGGGAAATTTCTTCACCGTTGACGTCTATCACGGTCACCCCGCCGGACTGGTCAAAATAATAGTTGATACCCCAGAACGCGAAGGGAATGATCATGATGGTGAAAATCACTACGGCCAGCCAGCCTTTCACCTGGTCTCTTATCGTCTGTAACATGCCCCTACTATACTACAAGTCCTGGACCAGGCGAAAGCCGAGGAGGTGACTGCGCAGCGCGCTGACGCCCCCGTTGCGGGAAGCGGGACGCAGGACCCCGGGACCGCCGTACCAGGACCCGCCCCGGCCCACGCGCCGGTTGCAGTCCCCGCTCTCCCAGGCGCTGCCGTCACGCGGCGCGCCATCGTAACTGCTGTTCCAGCAATCCTGTACCCATTCGTACACGTTCCCCTGCATGTCGTGCAAACCCCAGGCATTGGTGTCGAACGAGCCGGCCGGCGCGGTAAATTCCCACTGGTCGCCGCAGTATTCATTATTACAGTTTGCCCGGTTGAGGCCGACGTCGTCCCCCCAACTGTAGCGGGTGCTGCTCCGGGCCCGGGCCGCATACTCCCACTCCGCCTCCGTCGGCAGGCGGTAGCGTTTGCCGGTCTGCGCCGACAACCACGCGGCATACTGCGCCGCTTCTTCCCAGGAAATATTTATAACGGGACGCCGCCCGCGGCCCCAACCCTCGTCATCCACCTTGTACGGGAAGGTAAACCGGTCGTAGTCCTCGAACGTCACCTCGTACCTGGAGATGGCGAAGGGGCGGGCAATCACCACCTCGTGCAGCGGTTTCTCCGCCTCAGCGCAGTCCTGGTCCGACCTGCAGCCCATGTAGAAACGGCCGGCGGGGATTACCACCATCTCCGGCCCCTTGCCGCCGGTACGCAGCCTGTCGCGAAAGGCGCTGTCTGCCGCCTGCGCAACCGGCGCGGACGCTGCGGGTTCGGAGGGAACCGTTTGCGGCGCGGACGCTGCGGGTGCGGAGGGAACTGTTTGCGGCGCACCCGGATCATGGCCCACCATGGCCGCAATCACGTCGTCTGCGACACCCGCTTGCTTGAGCGTAACCAACTGGTCCACCGACGTGTCGAAATCGGTCGTGCTGTCCTGGATAACGGTGATGATGATGGCGGGCGCCAGCCCGACCTGGGTCAGGCGCAGTATGTCCTCGTTGGTGAGCGCCGCTTCATTACCACGCGCGGGCGTGAGGGCAAACACCACGAACAGAGCAAAACCGAATACAACTCCTTGCTTTATCATGGTATGAAAAGTGTAAGACAGTGAAACCGGATAATCAACAGGAAAGATAAAAGTCCGTCAAACCCGGCAGAACATCTACTTCGGTACGGCAACGACGGGGAACTATTCCCCTGACCTTTTGCTTATCAGAAATTTCGCCAGGGTCACGGCGTCTTCCGGGTCCATCCGCCCCACCGGGGAACTGCTGTAAGTGGAGGCGAGCACCTCACCCGAACCGGTAACGAAAAATTCGCTGGGCTGGATAAACTCCCTTCCCTCGTCCCACCAGGCGCCGACTTTCTCGCCCATCTCCCGGGTCATGCCCCAGGCGACGGGAAATCCCAGGTCAGCCGCCACTTCGGCTGTCTTTTCCTCCGCATCCACGCAGCCGGCAACGATACTGACGCCAAGTTCCGCCAGGACCTTGCGTTGTTGTTCGAAGCCGCCCAACTGGCGACGACAGAAAGGTCACCAGTGACCGCGGTAAAACAGGATAAACGCATAAGGGGTATCAATATCCTCGGGAAGACGCAGCCTGCCGCCCCCGGCGATAGCCAGTTCGATATCGGGAAACTGCCCGCCCTTGTCAATTTTATCGCTCATATCCTGCTGTCATTTTCAGAAGCCGGGTCCATTATACTTGTTGTTATGGAAGAAGAACACACAGACATTGTCATGACACGGCCTTGCTATCGAAACACCCGGTACTGCACCCCCGCCTTCTCGCAGGCGCTCCTGATCCGGTATTCGAAGCGCCCTTCCCTGCCGTCCGTATCATAAATCACCACTGCCGGCCGTTTGCCGGTCACATGACTGAAAAATAGCGCCTGCTGCAGGCTGTCCAGGCTGCTGCGCTTGTCCAGGCCGCCCTCGTAAACTGTCGTGGTTGTCTCGCAATCCACCATCACGTAACTGCGGCCGCCGGCATACGTGTAGCCGTGGCGGGTCTCCGTCTCCCCGTTGACCGTGGCGCAAAACCTGCGGTTGTAGTCATCTTCCGAGCCGGCTGTGCGCGGTGATGACCGGTCAGACTCTTGCGCTGGTGAACCAGGAGGCCGGCCGGATTGTTTATCGCCGTGGCAATGCCGCGGCTGTGTACCGGCGTGGCACCCCTCGGCATCCGTTCTCCCGGGATGCCCCTGAACGGACAGCGACGCAAATAACAGGCCGGTACAAACCAGCCTTGCCCATTCCTCTTTGATGGACTTCAGTACAATCACGGTCTCTCCCCATTAGTTCGTGATCGATACGTGCAGCTGACAAGCTGCTGCGGAAAAACGGCATTGTTGTCTTTGCCGGGACTGGCAGCAGGTTGTCAGTCATCAGGGATAATGCCAGATGGGTAGCCCGAACGCCAGACGCTGAAGCAAGCGCCGATACTACGTACTCCCTAGAAAGGCCCGCAACGACGACACGACCCTGCCGGGCGCCGGCCATTGCCGCAACAGCTCCGGATTTGTGGGTCTGTAGTTATACCGTTACAAGAATTTGAAAAAGATAAACTTAAAGATTACGAAAGTATTTAGTATATACATATCCCGTATTACTTGTTATGATTCCAACCCATGATTCGGAGTTTCAAGGATACAAAGACCGAACGGTTTTTTAGTGGTCAACGGGTAAGGAGCTTTCAAGGGTTTGCTGCTCAGGCGGCGCGTCGGTTAACCTTTTTGGATAATGCTGAATCGTTGCAGGATTTAGCGAGAATGCGAAGCAACCGACTGGAATCGTTATCCGGCAACCGGGCTGGACAATTCAGTATTCGAATCAATGAACAATGGCGGATCTGTTTCCGCTCGGAAGGCGACGGTTTCTATGACGTTGAGATAGTCGACTATCACTGACGAGAATGAAGACATGATTAAGAATGGTATGCCACCGGTACACCCCGGTGAAATTTTGCGTGAAGAGTTGGAGGAACTGGGCTTGTCGGCGAAGGCAATTGCCCGTGAACTGGGTGTGCCTCAAAACCGTATCTCGGACATTTTGAGAGGGCGAAGGGGAATTACTGCCGACACGGCACTCCGTCTGGCGCGCTATTTCAATACGACACCGCTTTTGTGGCTGAACCTGCAAAAAGCTTATGAATTGCGGGTAGCTGAACTAGAAGCGGGCAAAGACATTGCCAAACAAGTGAAACCAAGACAGGAGGCTGCTTAATTCCAGGGACTGTCGCTTCTTGACACGACCAACAAGGATGCCCCGGCGGGCACATATGCGAGACGAATGCCTCTCTATAAAAAAACAGGCAGAGCGATTACTCACTCCGCCTGTTATATAATTTCTTTAAACGGTAACACATTACAAATTATGTCTGGCGGAGTGGACGGGACTCGAACCCGCGACCCCCGGCGTGACAGGCCGGTATTCTAACCAAACTGAACTACCACTCCTTTAATGGTGGGTGCTGAGGGGCTTGAACCCACGACCTCCGCCTTGTAAGGGCGGCGCTCTCCCAACTGAGCTAAGCACCCAGCAGATTTATTATAACAAAAAAGATAAAGAAAGTTGAATATAGGGTGTCCCTGGGCCTGCCCCTGTGCATGCAGGGGGGCGGGTGTTTCACCGGGTTCAGGGTCAAGCCCTGAACGACGAGTATACTCAATGAGGCAGGGTTGCTTCCTTACCCTCGTCAGGAACGACCGGCTCCTTTTGCACGATTGCGGTTTCGCCCTCTTCCGCCTGGGGGCGGGGCATGTGGTGCAGGGCTATTTCCAACACCTCGTCGATCCAGCGCACCGGCTTGATCTCCAGGTTCTGCTTGATGTTCCGTGGGATTTCAATCAGTTCCCGCTCATTCTCTGAGGGTATCAGTACCGTTTCTATGCCGCCGCGCAACGCTGCCAGCAGTTTCTCCTTGAGGCCACCGATGGGCAATACTTCCCCGCGCAGGGTGATCTCACCGGTCATGGCGACATTTGCCTTCACCGGGATATTGGTCAGGGCCGATACCAGTGCGGTACACATTGCCACGCCGGCGCTGGGTCCGTCCTTGGGCGTAGCGCCTTCGGGAACGTGGATATGGAAATCGCTCTCCTTGTAAAAATCCGCGTCGATGCCCAGGATGTCGCAACGGCTGCGCACCACGGTGCGCGCCGCCTCGATGGACTCCTTCATCACGTCGCCGAGGTGGCCGGTACGGATGGCTTCGCCCTTGCCCGGCACCACGGTCGCTTCGATGGTCAGCAGGTCGCCGCCTATCTCGGTCCAGGCAAGTCCGGTTACCTGCCCTATCCGGTCCTGCTCCTCCACGCGCCCGTAACGGAATTTCTTGACGCCGATCAATTTCTCCAGCCTGGCCGCCGTCACGGACATCCGTTTCATGTCCTTTTTTTGCAATAGCCGGGTAACGACCTTGCGGCAGATATTGGCTATTTCCCGCTCCAGGTTTCTGACCCCTGCTTCACGGGTGTAGTAGCGTACGATATCCCTGACCGAGGCATCACCGAGGCTGACTTCTTCCTTCTTCAGGCCGTTGCGTTCCATTTGCTTGGGGATCAGGTAGTTGCGGGCAATATTGATCTTCTCGTCTTCCGTGTAACCGGAAATACGGATGACCTCCATGCGATCCAGCAGCGCCGGCGGGATATTAAGGCTGTTTGCCGTCGTCACGAACATCACCTCGGACAGGTCGTAATCCACCTCCAGGTAATGGTCGACAAACGTATGGTTTTGTTCGGGGTCCAGGACTTCCAGCAGGGCGGAAGCCGGGTCACCGCGAAAATCCATCGCCATCTTGTCCACTTCATCCAGCAGCATCAACGGGTTTTTCGTGCCGATCTTGGCCATGCTCTGCAGGATCTTGCCCGGCAGTGAGCCGATATAGGTGCGGCGGTGCCCCCTGATCTCGGCTTCGTCCCGTACGCCACCCAGGGACATGCGGATGAATTTCCGGTTCGTGGCCCTGGCGATGGAACGGCCGAGCGACGTTTTGCCGACGCCGGGTGGACCGACCAGGCACAAAATGGGGCCCTTTGGTTTTCTCACCCGTTGCTGGACGGCCAGGTATTCCAGGATGCGTTGCTTGACCTTGTCCAGGCCGTAATGATCCTCTTCCAGGATCTGCTCCGCCTTGTTGATATCGCGCGAGATCTTGCTGCGCTTCTTCCAGGGGACGTTCACCAGCCAGTCGATGTAATTCCTCACCACCGTTGCCTCGGCCGACATGGGCGGCATCATCTTCAGTTTGTTCAGTTCGGCGTCCGCTTTTTTCCTGGTGTCCTTGGGCATGCCGGACTTGGCGATTTTTTCATTCAACTCTTCCATCTCGTTGGGCGCCTCATCCATCTCGCCCAACTCCTTCTGGATCGCCTTCATCTGTTCATTCAGGTAATACTCGCGCTGGCTTTTTTCCATTTGCGACTTGACCCGCCCGCGAATGCGCTTCTCAACATTCAGCAGGTCAATCTCCGTTTCCATGAGATTGATCAGGTATTCCAGGCGTTCACGCACGTCCAGCTTCTCCAGCACCACCTGCTTCTCCTCGATCTTGATCGACATGTGCGCGGCGATGGTATCGGCAAGGCGCGAGGGATCGTCGATACTGGACAGTGAAGACAGGATTTCGGGTGGGACTTTCTTGTTCAGCTTGACGTATTGCTCAAACTGGTTCAAAGCCGGCCGTAACAGTATTTCCACAGCCCGGTCATCCGGCAGTTCCTCATCCAGCAACTCCGTATTGGCGAAAAACATCGAATCCGTCTCGATAAAATCGACTACGCGGGCGCGCTGCGCCCCCTCCACCAGCACCTTGATGGTGCCGTCGGGCAATTTCAGTAACTGCAGGATATTGGACATCGACCCGATGTCGTAGATCTGGTCGGTCCCGGGGTCATCCTCGCCGGCGCTTTTCTGGGCAACCAGCAGGATCTGCTTGTTGCCGGCCATCGCCGTGTCCAGTGCCTTGATGGACTTCTCCCGCCCCACGAACAGCGGGATGACCATATAGGGGTACACCACTACGTCGCGCAATGGCAAAACCGGTAAAACTTGCATTTGCAGGTCGGACTCTGTAGACATCTCAGCTCATGATTATGTGATTTCTAGTTCTTATGGGGGCGACCGAAACGGATTTCAAGGTCCGGACCGCCCTCGGTCGCTAATCCGCGTCCGACGCCGCCTTCGGCAGTTCCCCGCCTTCGTAGATCATCAACGGCTTGGTCTCGCCGGAAATCACCCCTGCGTCAATCACCACCTTCGTGACACCTTCCGTTGACGGCAGGTCGTACATGGTATCCAGTAATACATTTTCCATGATCGAGCGCAGGCCGCGGGCGCCGGTTTTCCGTTCCATGGATTTCCTGGCGACTTTGCGCAGCGCATCATCACGAAATTCTATTTCACAGTTTTCCATATCGAACATGCGTTCGTACTGCTTGGTCAGCGCGTTCTTCGGTTCGAGCAGGATCTTGACCAGTTGCTCTTCATCCAGTTCATCCAGGGTGGCAACGACCGGCAGGCGGCCGACAAACTCAGGGATCAGGCCGTACTTGATCAGGTCTTCAGGCTCGACGGTCTGGATCAGGGCACTCAAGCTCTTGCGGTCCGACAGACTCTTCACTTCGGCGGAGAAGCCGATGCCGGCCTTTTCCGAGCGTTCACGGATAATCTTGTCCAGTCCGGCAAACGCGCCGCCGCAAATGAACAGGATATCGGCCGTGTTCACCTGCAGGAACTCCTGCTGCGGATGTTTCCGTCCTCCCTGCGGCGGGACAGACGCCACGGTACCCTCGATCAGCTTCAGCAGGGCCTGTTGCACCCCTTCACCGGAGACGTCCCGGGTGATGGACGGGTTGTCGGATTTACGGGAAATCTTGTCTATCTCGTCGATATAGACGATGCCCGTCTGGGCCTTTTCCACGTCGTAGTCGCATTTCTGCAGCAGCTTCTGGATGATATTCTCGACGTCCTCACCCACGTAACCCGCCTCGGTCAGGGTCGTGGCGTCGGCAATGGTAAACGGTACGTTGAGCAGGCGCGCCAAGGTCTCCGCCAGCAGGGTCTTGCCGCTGCCGGTGGGACCGATGAGCAGGACGTTGCTCTTCGCCAGTTCCACGTCGGACTTCTTCACGCCCTGGTCAAGACGCTTGTAGTGGTTGTAAACCGCAACCGACAGGATTTTCTTGGCGACATCCTGGCCGATGACGTACTCGTTCAGAATTTCGTTGATTTCATGGGGGGTCGGCAAGGTGCTGGCAGCCCCGGAAATCGAGCGCTCCTGGATTTCCTCCCAGATGATGTCGTTGCACAACTCGACGCATTCATCACAGATAAATACGGACGGACCGGCGATCAGTTTACGCACCTCATGCTGGCTTTTGCCGCAGAACGAACAGTAAAGAAGCCTGTCGCCTTCGCCTGCCTTACCTTGTTTGTTGCCGCTCATAACTTACCATGCGAATCATTGAAGTTGCCTGTTATTCGCCTCCGACGTTACTAGTTGGACGCATCTTCCGGAACCGGCGCAGACTGGCGCGTCGACAGCACCGCGTCGACCAGCCCATAGTCGCTTGCCTCTTCCGAACTCATAAATTTATCACGCTCCGTGTCCTGCTGTATTTTATCAATAGATTGCCCGGTGTGCTTGACGAGAATCTCGTTAAGCCGCTCGCGCGCCTTCAAAATCTCCCTTGCGTGTATATCGATATCCGTCGCCTGCCCCTGGAAACCCCCCAGGGGTTGGTGGATCATAACCCGCGAATGCGGTAAACAAAAGCGTTTACCTTCGGTACCGCCGGCGAGCAGCAGCGCGCCCATACTGGCTGCCTGGCCGACGCACATGGTACTGACGTCCGGCTTGATAAACTGCATGGTATCGTAAACCGCAAGACCCGCAGAAACCGACCCGCCCGGTGAATTGATATAAAAATGGATATCCTTGTCCGGGTTTTCCGACTCGAGAAACAGCAACTGGGCGACAATCAGGTTGGCTACATGGTCCTCGACCGGTCCCACCAGGAACACCACCCGTTCCTTCAACAGGCGGGAATAAATATCATAGGCGCGCTCGCCGCGCGAAGTCTGTTCCACAACCATGGGAACCAGGTTGAGCGCCTGTATTTCCGAATTATGCATGTTGGTGAGTCTGCCCTTTATTCATCAGTTCGTCAAACGACAACGGCACTTCTTTTACCATGCCCTGGGAGGCAATCCAGTTAATCACCTCGTCTTCAAGCGCCAGGGCTTCAACCTCAGCCAGGCGTTCCTTGTCATTATAATACCAATTGACCAAAGATGCAGAATCTTCATAACTTTCTGCTCTTTTCTCTATGATTTCCCTGACTTTTTCCGGGCTGGCTCTCAGTTGTTGTGTACTGATGATCTGCGCGGTGAGCAATTGCAGGGTGACCTGGCGTCTGGCCGTGTTCTTCACGTAGTCGGAGTCCAGCAGCCCGGAAGATGCCTCGCTGGAGAGGCCGCGCTCACTCATATCCTTGATAAACATGTCCCGCATGCGCTGGAATTCCGCGTTTACCAGGGTGTTGGGCAGTTCTATCTCGTTGGCCTCGTACAGGGACTTCATTATCTCGTCCCGGAAGCGGGTCCGGGTCGCGACCTCGATTTCCCGTTCCATGTGCCGGCGGATCTCCTGCCTGAACGCCTGCTCATCTCCGTCTTGCACGCCGAACGCTTCGAAGAACGCCGCGTCGAGCTCGGGCAGGACGGCCTGCGCGACATGGTTGACCTCCAGTTCAAACACCACCGGCTTGCCGGACAGTTCTTCATTGTTGTAATCGTCCGGAAACGTCAGGTCCAGGGTAAGCGACTGGCCGGCAGAGGCGCCGATCAGCCCCTCCTCCAGGCCCGGGATAAATTGATTTTGACCCAGCTCGATATCCACGTTCTCCATCGTGAGGTTGTCGAGCGCTGCACCGTCGACCTGCCCCCGGCAATTCACGTTGACCCTGTCGCCATCCTGCGCGGCGCGTTCCTCCACGCGGAAATCACGCCGTTGCCGGCGCAGCTTTTCTATCATCCCGTCGACGTCTGTGTCGGAGATGGGACAAACCGGTTTCTCTATTTCCAGCTTTTCGACGGGGTTGAGCTTGATGTCCGGCATCACCTCAAAGGTCGCGGTATAGGACAGGCCCTCACCGACCTTCTCCTGCAAGGGGTCAATCAACGGCATGCCGACGGGTTTCAGTTCATCCCGGTTCACTGCCTCGTAAAAGGACGAGGTGACCAGCTTTTCCACCACCTCCTTGCGGACCTGGGCGCCGAAGCGCTGCTTGATAACCCGCAGGGGCGCCTTACCCGGGCGAAACCCCTGTATGCGGCTGGTCTTGCTCATGGATTTAAGCCGTTCTTCCACTGCGCTGGAGATACGTTCCTCGGGCACGTCCACCGTGACGCTCCTCTCAAGAGAGCTTGTTGTTTCTGCTGGTACCGACATATTTTTATCCTGTATATGGATTGATATTTGGGGTCAGAGTAATAATAATCCGTGGACTGTCAATACGAACGTATTTTTACTCTGACCCCAAATATCAACTCTGACGCCAAATATGGTGCGAAAGGAGAGACTCGAACTCTCACGGGTTACCCCACTGGAACCTAAATCCAGCGCGTCTGCCAATTCCGCCACTTTCGCTGTACAACCACGAAGAAAACGCAGAGCAGGCCTGCAGGACTGTTGCTCCGGTTTCCTCCCGCGTTATTATACACGGGACAGTTTAAGTCAGAGACATTCCACGGCGAACGATGTACAGGTTCGCATGCACTTCCGGGTCACAAAATCCGTTCCGGGGTTTTCTTCAATGACACATTCCTGTCCCCACCCGGAACAAACAGTCATACACCTGCTGTTGTCCTGGAATTCCTGATTCCGGGCGGGTAATTGAATGCTGGTGGTTTCAGGTTTCGGCTTGTTATCGTCGTTGTCGTATTCCCGGGCGAGGATAAATGGGGCAGGGTTTGGCGACCGCGCACTGGGCGCAGAGGAGGGATCTTGTATTGATGACGAAACGTCAAATACAGAGGCGGCTATTACCAGGGCAGTCAGAAAATACATTTACATCAGCCATTTTTTCATTTTGTTATTAGACAATATTAATTTTAGACTGGCAACAGGAAAAAAGTTCAACAATCCTGTTAATCGACCGGAGTCCATGATGATACCCAAACCACCCAAATTGCCTTAATATATAAGCCGTGCGGACAATTTTGCTTTCATCATGGACAACAGACTCTATTTCATAGTCGGCGATCTGGTATCGAATCTCAGCGCCGGCATCCTCATCGCCATCTCGGCCGTGCCGTTAATCAGCACCGGTTGGAACATGTTCATCGCCATGGTCGTGATGATGGCGCTGGGAATGGTGGCAGGCCTGTTCCTGTCGCTGGTTTTGAGCATATTTTTCGGCGCCATGGAAATCATGGTGCCGGTCATGCTGACCGGCATGTTCAGCGGGATGATCAGCGCCATGTGGCTGGCCATGACGGCGGTTCCCCTCATGCACCTGGTCTGGCTTGGCGCGATCACCGGGCTTGCCGTGACCTGTATCATCTGGCTCGTCAATGCATGCCTGCGCGGCATCAGCTTAACCGAGATTAACTGATGGTCGACCTGGCCACACAAGACAAGTGGAACAAGGTCGCTACCAGCATTGACCTGATGACCGGCACCGGCGAGATGAAACGCTGGCTCCCGTTCAAGAGCGCGTTGTTCAGCCACATGCAGCCAGGCAATATACTGTTTGCCTCCCTGGGCACCGGGCTGGATATTCCGGCATTCCCGCCCGGCATGACGATTACGGCCATCGATATCAGTCCGGAAATGCTGAAACGGGCGCAACCGCGCATCAACGACTACGACGGAGAAATCCAAGCCGAACTGGTGGATGTCCATGAACTGCCGTACCCGGACAACCACTTTGACCAGGTGTTCACATCCTGTACCTTCTGCTCCGTGCCGAATCCGGTTGCCGCGTTACAGGCATTGAACCGCGTGTTGAAACCGGGCGGCTCGCTGTGCATGTTCGAGCATACGGGAAGCCGGTATTTTCCCTTTAAATACATGCTGGATTTCATGACGATCATTACCAGCAAAATTGGTCCTGACATGAACAGGAACACCGTGGGAAACGTCAGGGCGGCCGGATTTGAAGTGACGGAAGTGAACAACCTGTTCCTCGATATCGTCAAAACCATAAAGGCGATTAAACCCCTCAACTGAATGCCGGAGAACCGATTTAACCGGATAACATGCGCCAGTTGCTTGCAGTTTTAGTCGTTACCCTGGCAGCGGCACTGCTGCACGCAGAGACGCGCGACAAGGCAATCCTGCTCAGCGTCAATGACGCCATCGGCCCGGCGATCGCGGACTACATCGAACGCGGCCTCGACAAGGCCAATGACGCAGGCGCGGAAATCGTTATTATTCAACTGGATACGCCGGGCGGCCTGGACCTGTCAATGCGCAGCATTATCCGCGCCACCATCGCCTCCCCGGTACCGGTCGCCATCCATGTGGCGCCTTCCGGCGCGCGCGCTGCCAGCGCCGGCACCTACATGATGTATGCCGCACATGTTGCGGCCATGGCGCCGGGCACCAACCTGGGCGCTGCCACCCCCGTGCAGATGGGCGGCATGCCTGGTATGGAACCGCCGGAAAAACCTGTCCCGGGCGCGGCGGACGATGAGGCCGGTCCCGAAGCAGCGGACAAGGGTGAGGACAAGGAAGCGCCGAAAGACCCGTTGAGCAACGCGGACGCGATGACCAAGAAGATAGTAAACGACGCCGCGGCCTATATCCGCAGCCTGGCCGAGCTGCGCGGGCGCAATGCGGAATGGGCGGAACAGGCTGTGCGGGAAGGCGTCAGCCTGTCCTCCGAGCAAGCCCTGGAAGCCGGCGTGATCGATATTATTGCCGGGGATATCGCCGATCTGCTGCAACAGGTGAACGGCAGAACGGTATCCTTGCAGAGCGGGGAACGGACGCTGAACACCAGCGGCCTGATCGTGGAAGCCATCGAACCTGACTGGCGCAACGAGTTGCTGGCCATCATTACCAACCCGAATATCGCCTATATCCTGATGCTGCTGGGCATTTACGGGCTGTTTTTCGAACTGGCCAATCCCGGTTACGTCCTGCCCGGGGTCATCGGCGGGGTATCGTTATTGCTGGCCCTGTACGCACTGCAGGTACTGCCGGTGAACTACGCCGGCCTGGGACTGATGTTCCTGGGAATTGCGCTCATCGTCGGAGAACTGTTCATGCCCAGCTTCGGCATCCTGGGAATCGGCGGCATTGTCTCTTTCGTCCTGGGTTCCATCCTGCTGTTCGACCGGGACAGCGGTAATATTGCCGTGTCAATGCCCTTGATCATTGCGGTCTCCGTGTTGTCCGCAGGCTTTTTCCTCATCGTGATCCGTTCACTGTACGCGTCCAGGCAACGTCCCGTGGTGGCGGGCGCAGAAGAGCTCATCGGCGCTACAGGCCGCATCGCGGCCGACTTCAGCGGTACGGGGGTCATTTATATCCATGGCGAGCAATGGAACGCACAATCCGACACGCCCATGCGTGGCGGTGACAATGCTCGCGTCACCGGCAGGGACGGCCTGATCCTGCATGTCGAACCAGCACCGGAGGAATCCCCATGATGACTTACCTGTACCTGATTATCGGCCTTGCCATCCTGTTGCCGATGTTCATCAAGATCCTGCGCGAATACGAACGCGCGGTGGTCTTCACTTTCGGCCGCTTCACGTCCGTGAAAGGACCGGGGCTGATCATCATCATCCCGATCGTGCAACAGCTTGAGCGGGTGGAACTGCGCACCATCGCCATGGACGTGCCCAGCCAGGACGTCATCTCCAGGGACAACGTGTCGGTCAAGGTCAACGCGGTGCTGTACTACCGGGTGATCGATCCGGAACGCGCCATCATCCAGGTGGAGAATTTCCATGAAGCCACCAGCCAACTGGCGCAGACCACTTTGCGCGCGGTGCTGGGCAAACACGAACTGGACGACATGCTGTCGCAGCGGGAACGGCTCAATAACGATATCCAGTCGGACCTAGACAAGCAGACCGACGCCTGGGGCATCAAGGTGGCCAACGTGGAGATCAAGCACGTCGACCTGGACGAGAGCATGATCCGGGCCATTGCCAGGCAGGCGGAGGCAGAACGCGAGCGGCGCGCCAAGATCATCCACGCCGAGGGCGAGTTGCAGGCCTCCGAGAAACTGCTGGAAGCCGCCAAGGTGCTCGGCCAGAACAACAACAGCATGCAGCTACGCTACCTGCAGACCCTCACCGAGATTGCCGGGGAGAAAAGCTCCACCATCGCTTTCCCCATCCCGATTGATTTCCTCAAATCATTCCAGTTGATAGGCAAGACAGACAGCGAATAAAAAACAATTTGGGGAACAATTTGGGACACCCATAAATTTCCAAAAAGTGACAATTTATGGGTGTCCTAAATTTGCTTTCAAATCATTCCAGTTGATAGGCAAGACAGACAGCGAACAAAGAACAATTTGGGACACCCGCAAATTTCGGAAAAAGAACAATTTGGGACACCCATAAATTTCGGAAAAAGAACAATTTATGGGTGTCCTGAATTTGCCTTAGGTCAGGCCTTCCTGAGCCTCCACCCATACATCAGACGCCCGTAAAAATTGAACCACTTCCTTGCTTCGGTATCCTCGAACGGATAGTCCGCACCCATCTGCCTGGCGGTAACGAGGCCGGTCACGAAACAGGTCTCCTGGCTGTTGATCATGGTATGAGCGCCACAGTGCCAGGTCCGCCTCCTGCCCTGGATGAAGCGAAACATATGGACAAGCAGGGCCACGTGACGCACGTCGTGCACGATGTGCTGGAACCACCATTTCTTCACGATCGTGCCTTCGTCGATGGGGCTGATCGGGTTGTAGGTCACCAGGCACGGTTTGTCCGAGCGTTTCGCCCAGGGTTGCTGGTTGTGCATGATATAGGTGATCTCGTAGTTGTCGGGCCGGACGCCGTATTGCTCGATATGGTTGCTCCTCGTGTCCAGTTCCTTGACCTCGCTGTCCGGAAGGACAGAGGCGTCCGAATGCACCACGGTATGGTTGTGCAGTTCGCTCTCGTAGCGTACTGAAGAGAGCAGCCACCGCTCCAGGAAGGTCGGTTTATCCAGCATCATCAGTGTCTGGTTCGCATTGCTCGCGAATACGACATCATCGAACGTCTCCGTGTTCCCGTTCTCATCCTCTACAACGACTTCGGCCGGGCGCCGGTACACTTTCCGGATCGGCCGGTTAAGGTAAATCCTGTCCTTGAAGCCGGCAGACAGTTCCTCATAGATGCGCCGCGTGCCCTGGCCCCAGGTCTGCATTGGTGTAGCGGTTTCGATATCGAAGAACTGCAGGTAGCGGGAAAACAGGGATGCAGGCATATCGAATACGTTCGTCGCCATGAGGAAGTTGACGAACATGGGCTTGAGAATCTTGTAACGGAAGTCGCCGGAAAAACCGCCCAGGTTGAGCACCATGCCCATGCTGACGTAGTTGAACGGGTTGAGGGCATTGAGCAGCCTGGACCGGGTGTTGTTCAGCCGGCCAAACCATTTCAACCGCTTGAGGAGCTTCTGGAACTTCTCGATTTCCGGTTGCAACTGCCGCCTGATGTCCGAGTCGAAATCGTGCGCGTAGACGCCGCCGCGATACTTCACACTGTAGCTGAACCGGGTATCGACCAGGTCGATCCCGTGTTGCTGCATGAACAGGAGAATATGATGGTAGACCGTGGGAATGCACGCGGTGACGGAAATATCGAACGGTATCGAGGTCCCGTCGTCCTGCGGCATGTCGACCGTGATGGCGTTGCCGCCTATCCGGGAGTGCGCCTCGTACAGCCGGAAATCGTATTTATCGGGATGCCGGTTCAGCGCCCAGGCAACCCCCAGTCCCGACACCCCGGCGCCGATAATTGCAACTTTTCTTGGCATGTCCCCGCTCCGTTTCACACCTGGCTACTGGGCTGTTTACGCCCGCATTTCCCCAACGGGATTCCGTACCCGGTCAGGGCTGCATCCGGCCGGCGACGTGGGACGCCCAGGCCGCAATACTCAGCGAGGGCGGCACGCCGACCGGTTGCGGGAACACGGACGCATCCGCGATATACAGGCCGGGGTGCCCGTGCACCCGGCCTTCACCATCGACCACGCCTGCTGCTGGGTTATCACTGATGCGGCAACCCCCCAGCGCGTGGGCCGTGAACACATTTTTGCCGTCAAACGTGACCGGGCGGCCCGATTGGGCAGCAAGCGACTCGAGCGCATTGATGGTGGCGGCATAGCTGGGTGAACCGCTCATGGAAAACGAGAATTTCATGCGGCCCTTGTGCATCCGGATCTCGCCGTCGGCCGCATCCTGCGACATGGCCACCACGTCAAATGCCCGGCCGGCTTTTGCCCGCGCCCTGGCGTAGAGGAATCCGGGTACGGGAGGCGTGTCCCCGCCGGCGAGAATGACATAGCAACTGTCCTCATGCCCGGCGATCTTGATGCGGCCGTGTACGGGCGGCCCCGGTACGGAATTGCGGGAACCATCCGCCGGGACCGGCCAGGAACCGATCAGGTCGCCGTTTACGCCAAAGCCTTTACCCAGCCCCGGCAGTTCGCCGAGGCTGCCCGCCTGGCGTGAATGCAGCAACAGGTAGTTGGTATTCATGGTGCCGGCTGCCAGGACAACCCTGGGCGCGCTGAGTGTGAGGTCTTCCTGTTTCTGCAGATCATGCACCAGCAGATGGTAGCCCTTGTCCCGGTCACGGCGGATTTCCCGGACTTCGTGCATCGGCTTTATCACCAGGCCTTTTTCGAGTGCGGGCAACAGGTAGAGTGCATCCACGGTCGATTTGGAGCCATCCGGGCTGCCGAACATGCCGTGATCCTTCTGGAAATCCATCGGCATGCGCACAATGCCTTGCTCATCGGTTTGTCGTCCCGTGACGCGCGCCGTCTCAGGGTAGAGGACGGCCATGGGCGGCTGCTCGCCGACACCCAGCGGCGTGAAATGATCCACGCCTTCCCAGGCATGATCGGTATGGTTCGGCACGCGCCTGGCATCCGTCGGCTGGGTGCCCTTCAACTCTTTCCCTACCCGGTTGTAATGGGAAGCCAGGACCCCATCGTCCAGTCCGTCAGCACGATCATTCCAGAATCCTTTGGGGGGGCGCTCCAGCATGGCGGCCCAGATGTGGCTGCCCCCACCCACACCGGACGTACATACAGCTTTGACGCCCTGGCCGACCCACATATCCAGGAAACCGGTTTTGTTCAACCTGATCCCGGACTTCGGCCCGACCGGCAGGTGCAGCGAGCGCAGTACGCTGGTCATGCCTCCGCTGCGGGGCAACGGCCTGGTGTCCGTGATACCGGCTTCCCGCACAGGCACCGTCTCGCGCCAGGGGCCGCGTTCGAGCAACAGTACCGACATCCCGGCATCGACCAGCCGCGCTGCGGCCACGGATCCGCCGAAGCCGCTGCCGATGACGATGACGTCCGCATCGGCATGAAATTCCGTGTTATTTCCAGTCACCACCCGCCCCCCGCGTGTTATTACCTGTTCGCATAATGTAGAAAGTTCAATACATGTTCAAGCAAAATTCCCGGGATCTCCTCCGGGATGAAATGACCCGACGGCAGTCCGGCCCCTTGCACGTCACCGGCCACTTTTTTCCATTCCTGCAACGGGTTAAACAACTTCCCTATAACGCCTTCCGTGCCCCATAACACGAGCAGGGGGCACGTTATCCTGTTACCCGCGGCCCGGTCCTGCCGGTCATGCTCCAGGTCGATACCCGCGCTTGCCCGGTAGTCTTCACAGTTCCCGGCCGCAGTGCCGGGCAGTCTCAGGCAACGCAGGTATTCGGCAATCGCCTCACCGGTAAACGGATTCCCGCCCGCACTGAGCCTGAACAACATGGTACGCAGGTAGTTCTCCGGGTCCGCCGTTATCAGTGTTTCAGGCAACGGCGCCGGACGTATGAGGAAAAACCAGTGCCAGTATGCCCTGGCGAATGCCTCCGTGGTCTGTTCGTACATGGACAGGGTTGGGGCAATGTCCAGCAGGATCATCCGGTTGACGGCTCCAGGGTGATCCAGCGCCAGCCTGTGAGAAACCCGCGCGCCCCGGTCATGTGCCAGGATGTCGAAGCGGCCAAAACCCAGGGAACTCATCAACCCGACCTGGTCCCGCGCCATTGCGCGTTTTGAATACAGGTGATTCCTTTCCGATACAGGGGGCTTGTCGCTGTCGCCGTAACCTCTCAGATCCGCGGCAACCACCGTGAAATGTTCTGTGAGTTGTCCGGCGACCTTGTGCCACATGACATGGGTTTGCGGGTGTCCGTGAAGCAGTAACAGGGGCGGCCCCGCACCCCCGATACGGTAGTGAATGTTAATACCGTTAACAGGTTGAGACGTCCGTTCGAAATCGGCAAACATGGTTTCTTTTTATTATCAGTGGGTTATGCATGGCTGGACTGGTCTGAACCTGTATTGTATATGGATACATACGGAAAGGATATTTGATGGGCCGTCAGGGATTCGAACCCTGGACCTTGGGATTAAGAGTCCCCTGCTCTACCAGCTAAGCTAACGGCCCAATTGAATAGTTAAAATCTGGGGTGAGTGATGGGATTTGAACCCACGACCACCGGAACCACAATCCGGCGCTCTACCAGCTGAGCTACACTCACCATACCTGTGCCGGTCCCCGGCTTACTACCTGCCGGAGCAGGCAGGGACCACACACTGTTTGGCGCGCCCGAGAGGACTCGAACCTCTAACCCTCGGCTTAGAAGGCCGATGCTCTATCCGGTTGAGCTACGAGCGCAACTCTTCGTCAGTGAATTATAAAAAATTGGTCGGGGCAGAGGGATTTGAACCCCCGACCCTCTGCTCCCAAAGCAGATGCGCTACCAGACTGCGCCATGCCCCGAGCCTCATCCGGGAGATGCGTAATGATACGTCCTGACCGGATACACGTCAATTAATTGCGGTTAAATACCAGGATTTATGGGGTCAGTGTAATTGCTCTGACCCCCGTTATCGTAAAATTACTTCCGGCGCCAGCTCGTACCGCCCGGGCCGTCTTCCAGGATAATGCCCTGTTCAGATAACTGCTCACGCACCCGGTCTGCTTCCGCGTAGTTCTTTTCGGCCTTCGCCTGTGCCCGCTCCTCGATCAGGCGGGTAATCTCTTCCGGGGTGATATCGTTATTGTCGGCTGCGGCATGCAGGAATTCGGCGGGCGCCATCTGCATGATGCCCAGCACGTCGCCAAGCTGAATCAAGGTCCTGGCAAGGCAGGCGGCCTCCGCCGATGATTTGTCTTCCAGCCTGTTAATTTCACCGGCGAGTTCATGTAATACCGTGACCGCGGCGCGGGTATTGAAATCGTCGTCCATGACCTGTTCAAAGCGCTGCCCGTAGTCAGGCGAAATCTCCCCCTCTCCGGGGTCGATATCACGGATGGAGTTATACAGCCGGGTCAGGCCGGCCCTGGCCTCGTCAAGGTGCACATCCGAGTAGTTCAACGGGCTGCGATAATGGCTGGAGAGAATGAAAAAACGGATCACCTCAGGCAGGTAACGGGCCATAACCTCCCTGATCGTGAAAAAATTACCCAGGGACTTGGACATCTTCTCATCGTCAACCCGCACGAAGCCGTTGTGTATCCACGTATTCACGAAGGTCTTGCTGCCGGCACCGCAGCTCTGGGCAATTTCATTTTCATGGTGCGGAAACTGCAGGTCCTGGCCGCCGCCGTGTATGTCGAAATCGGGACCCAGGCAATGGGTCGACATGGCGGAGCATTCGATATGCCAGCCGGGCCGTCCCCGGCCCCAGGGTGAATCCCAGGCGGGCTCGCCGGGTTTTTCCATCTTCCACAACACGAAATCAACCGGGTCCGTCTTGGCGTCCTGCACGTCCACGCGGATGCCGGCGCGCAACTCATCGATGTTCTTGCCGGACAGCTTCCCGTAATCAGCGAAGCTGCTGACGTCATAAAACACGTCGCCATTCTCCGCCTGGTAGGCATAACCGTTCTCAAGCAGACGACTGATCATGGCGATGATCTGTTCGATGTGATCCGTTGCCCTGGGTTCCTGGTCGGGGATGAGCACGTTCAGTGCGGCAAAGTCCTCGTTCATCGCCTGGATAAAGCGCCCGGTCAACTCGTTGAAGGGTTCGCCGTTCTCCAGCGAGCGGTTGATGATCTTGTCGTCTATGTCGGTGATGTTGCGTATGTAGTCCACCTCGTAGCCGCGAAAGCGGAAATAGCGCACGATCATGTCGAACACCAGGATCATGCGCGCATGGCCGATGTGGCAGTAATCGTAAACCGTGATGCCGCAGACATACATGCGCACCCTGCCTGGTTCGATCGGCTGGAATTTTTCCTTTTGTCGCGTTAATGAGTTATATATAGTCAGCATTGAAAGGTGGACTGTTGCTGAAACAAAACGGGCATGGTATCAAAAGAACGCGATTGATGGACACGTTATTTGTCTCCGACCTGCACTTGTCGATCGAACGGCCCGGCAAGATTGAGTTATTCAGGCAATTATTCGACGGCCCGGCGCGCACGGCGCGCGCCGTGTACATTCTCGGCGATCTGTTCGAGAACTTCTGGGTCGGCAACGACGAGCGCGCGCCGCCCGCCGCGGAGGTGATCGACGCCCTGCGGGACTGCTGCCGGCACAACCCGGAGGTGTACCTGGTGCGCGGCAACCGCGACCTGATGCTGGACCGGGGATTCCGTGCGCTGACGGGATGCAGGCTGCTGGGTGATGAGGAGGTAATCCATATCGACGGTCAGCCGGCACTGATCATGCACGGCGACCTGCTCTGCACCCGGGACAGAAAGTACCAGTTGTACCGTAAATTCATGGAAACCCCGTTCATCCGCCGCTTGTACCTGGGCCTGCCCTACCGGTTGCGGGTCTGTTTGTCACGCGGACTCCGGCCGCTGATGAAAAAGTCTGCCGCAGGCAAACCGCCGGAGATCATCGACGTCGACCAGGCTGCCGTGGAAGCATACATGACCGGGCACGGCGCCGGCGAGCTGATACACGGCCATACCCACAGGCCGGGCATTCATCATTTTGAATTGAACGGGCAACCGGCGCGCCGCATCGTGCTGGGCGACTGGTACGAAGCGGATTCCGTGCTGGTCTGCCGGAACGGCGAACGGAAACTCCTGCGCGTGCAGGATTACATCAAGTCGGCAGCTTAATCAGCTAATCCACCCGGCTATGGTCATCAGGCCCAGCACGATCAGCCATACGATCAAGGTGCGGTTGATCAGGGCCAGGGTCTCCCGGATGCGTGCGATGAACACTTCCTTGTCCGCGCCGGTATCCTCCTTAGCGCCTGCGTCCTCCCCTGCATCCGTGTCCTCACTACCAGCGGGGGCATAATGAAGGGCGCCAAAGCCGGAAACAGAGATCACTTCCCGGCTTATACCCAGGGTGTTGCCGGATACCGTGCGCCAGCTTTCCAGGGCGCTTACAAGACTGCCGCCCAGGGCGAATCCCAGCGCCTGCAGGCGGGCTGACGGCCACATCAATATATTGTGCAGGTCCCTTATCGCGCCGGCATAGCCGCTATCGGTCTTTTCATACCTGTGCGCCAGGTTCAGCACCAGGCAATACATCAGGGCGCCCACCGCGCCAAGCAGCACGAACCAGAACACGACGGCGAACAGGTACTCATGGGCGCGCAACATGATTGAGCTTATCACCCGGTCCGGGTCCGGCCCGTCGGCGGCAGCGTCGCCGTACAGTATCTGGTCCAGGATTTCACGGCAGGCGCTGTCATCATCACTGCTCAGTGCATCCGCGTACCTGCTCACCAGTGAATTGAGCGCCGGACCGAAGCTGTAAATCAGTACCAGCAGGGAAAGTACAAAACCCAGCAGGAAATGTACCTCACCCGCCAGGTAAACCAGGACACCCAGCAACAGCAGCGGGATAGACAGGGTGATAAGAACACCGCCGGCGCCGTTCCAGAAACCGGCCCCCGACAACCTGGATTCCAGCCAGTTCGCGTAATGCTCGAACCAGGCCAGGTTCCGGTACCTGTCAAAGTCGCCCAGGCGCATCTCCACACCGAGCGCTATCAATACCATTATCAGGTTCATGGGAAAATGATAATGTATTTATCGGGGAAATACATCAGGCTTCCCCAAGTAACGAATACAACCTGCTCCAGTCAAACGCCGGGCCCGGGTCTGTTTTACGCTCCGGGGCGATATGGCAGTGTCCCCTGATATTTGCACCCGCCAGGGAAGGCCAGGCCTGTTGCAATTCCGTTATGACCTGTGCCAGCGCTTCATACTGGATTGTTTCATAGTTCACGTCATCGGTCCCTTCCAGTTCAATACCGATGGAATAATCGTTACAGTTCTCCCTGCCGTTGAATGCCGACCGGCCCGCGTGCCAGGCGCGCTTGTGGAACGGCACGAATTGTATGATATCCCCGTTACGGTCGATCAACAGGTGCGCGGACACCTTCAGGCCCCTGAGTTGTTCAAAATAAGGATGTGCGCCGGGGTCGAGCGTATTGCAGAACAACTGCTCAACACAGGGTGAACCGAATTCCCCGGGAGGCAGGCTGATACCGTGTATGACAAGCAGGCATATGTCTGTCCCCTCCGGCCTGTCATCCTGGTTGGGGGATGGTACGCGCCGCACGTTTTCCAGCCATTGTGCATTGTCATCGAGTTTTACCGCCATATTCCCCGCTCTAAGATAATTGGATAATTGGGGTCAGTATAATTGGGGTCAGAGTAAAAATTCCGATGAATTTTTACTCTGACCCCAGGTATCTTTACACTGAGCCCAGGTTCAGATGGGTTTTTCGCAGTTTACTTAAATCTGCCGAGTTAAGTAAACTGTCGGGGTTACCATACCGGAATGCGAGATGACGACGCGAGTCCTGCCTGCTGATATTGCCAGCACTGTACGGCGTGCCTTGAATGAAGACCTGGGGACGGGAGACCTCACGGCTAAACTGGTCCCGCAGGGTGCAGCCAGTGCGGCGGCTGTGCTCTGCCGTGACAGTGCAATCCTGTGCGGGGTTGCCTGGTTTTCCGAAGTATTCAGGCAACTGGACGGGGATGTCGGCATCAACTGGCGCTGCGAGGACGGTGACGCCGTCAAACCCGGACAGACCGTCTGCACCCTCTCGGGATCCACCCGGTCATTGCTCAGCGGCGAGCGCACCGCATTGAATTTCCTGCAGTTGTTATCTGGCACGGCAACCACCACCGGGGAGTACGTGGCTGCCATAGCCCATACGGCAACCCGGTTACTGGACACGCGCAAAACCCTGCCCGGCCTGCGCTCGGCACAAAAATACGCGGTATTGTGCGGCGGCGGGACCAACCATCGCATGGGACTGTACGACGCAATGCTGATCAAGGAGAACCATATCCGGGCAAGCGGGTCCATCACGGGCGCGCTGGAGCAGGCTAAAACGACACACCGGTACATGGAAATCGAAGTGGAAAACGAGCAGGAACTCGAGCAAGCGCTCAGTGCCGGCGCTGACGCCGTACTGCTGGATAATTTTACCCTGGACCAGGTCAGGCGGGCGGTGCAACTCAATGACGGGAGGGCGCGCCTGGAAGTCTCGGGTGGCGTGGATTTTGCCGATCTTGCCGCCCTGGCCGCTACCGGGGTCGACTTCATCTCGGTGGGGGCGCTCACCAAGAATGTGCGCGCCATCGATTTTTCGATGCTGCTGTCAGAACCGGACGCCGGCCCTGCATGAGCCTGCGTTTCCGCCTCAACCTGCTGCTTACACTGCTGTTTATCGCCGTCCTGTGCGCCGGCAGCGCTTACGCGATCATTTCCGCGCGCAAGACCGTCACCGAAGAAATTCAATCCGCGGCGCTGCTGACCTCCAACATGCTTGGCGCATCCATCTCCACGATACAGGGTTCGGAAGACCAGGGCCTGTATGACCGGTTGTTATCCGAACTGAGCAAACTGGAAACGACCCGCCACCTGCAAATCCTGATCTCGCTTGACCTGGGTGTAGGCAGCGCGCTTCCGCTGCAACCTGCCCTGCCCCTTGATGCCGATGCGCCGGCCTGGTTCGTCAACCTGGTCAAACCGCCTGTCATGGAATTCAAGCGGGTATTTACCAGTACGGGAGGTACCGGCACGGAGATCATCATCCGCGCCGATCCCTCGGCGGAGATCGACGAAGCCTGGCTGGAGACGCGCAATTTTCTCCTGTTGCTGCTGTTATTCACCGCGTTGGCCAACCTGTTGATCTATATCATCCTGGGCCGGGACCTGGCGCCCATCGAGGCCATCCTCACCGGGCTGGAGCGCATTGAAAAAGGCGATTACCGGCTGCAACTGCCGAAATTCACCTCCGTTGAGTTCTCGCGCATTTCTGAACGCTTTAACCACCTGGCAGGGGTATTACTGCAAAACAGGGAAGAAAACAGGCGCCTGACCCGGCGTTCACTGGAAATCCAGGAAGAAGAACGGCGCCGCTTGGCGCAGGAGTTACACGATGAACTGGGCCAGTCCCTGAGCGCGATAAAGGCGATTGCCACGTCCATGGAACAACCCGGCGCGACAAATGCGCGGCACGCCATCGAGAGTGCGGGGATCATCAAGACCACCGCCGATAACATGTATGGTGCGGCGCGGCGCATGATCCGCCAGTTGCGGCCCGCCGTACTGGATGAACTGGGACTGGTGCCGGCCGTGCAACAACAGGTGGACGAGTGGAACTCGGCCCACGCCGATACGTTCTGCCACCTGGATATCAAGGCGGATTGCTCCGCCGCGGCTGATGCCGTAAAGATCAATATTTACCGCATCATCCAGGAGAGCCTGACCAACGTTGCCCGCCATTCATCGGCAAAAAATGTCTACATATCTCTGGTAGACTCCGAGGAAGGAAGCGGCAACCTGGAGCTGAAAATCAGCGACGACGGCCAGGGGTTTGACCCGGACAGGACGCGCAAGGGTATGGGTCTGTCAGGGATCCAGGAGCGGGTGGACAGCATGGGAGGTGAGTTCCGGCTTGTATCGGGCAGGAATAACGGTGTAAATTTCACTATAATCCTGCCTTTAATGCCTGATGAAGCGGCGGATACCTGATGCATTGCAAACGTGTCGCCGCCGGCAACTGTTTAATCGACTGAAATATGCAGAGCGGAAATAAAAAAATCAGGATTCTCCTGGTCGATGACCATGCTGTGGTACGCGCCGGCTATCAAATGCTGCTGGAACAATCGGACAAGCTTGAAATAGTTGCCGAGGCATCCAGCGGCGAGGAGGCCAGCAAACTGTTCACCGACGAGGACCCGGACATAGTGGTCATGGACCTGTCATTGCCGGGTATCAGCGGGCTGGAGGCAATCCGGCGCATTATCCGCAAAGACCCGCATGCCAAAGTCCTGGTGTTCACCATGCATGAAGACACGGTATTCGTGGACCAAGCCCTGCGCGCTGGCGCCCGGGGCTACCTCAGCAAGAGCAGCGCCCCGAAAACCCTGATCAAGGCCATTGAAGAGATCGCCCGGGGCGGGGTCTATATCGATGACCGGCTGGTGCAACACCTGGCATTCCAGAAGGCGCGCGATGAAATCGGGCCGTTTTCCAGCCTGTCCACCAGGGAATTTGAAATATTCTGCCTGCTGGCGGAGGGTTTGAATATCAACGAGATTGCCGCCCGCCTGTCCATCGGCTACAAAACGGTGGCCAACTACAGCTCACAGATAAAAAGCAAGCTGCAGGTCAACACCACCGCCGAACTGGCCCGACTGGCCATCCGCCACAACATCCTGCAGGCCTGACTCTCAGTTAACAGGAACACATAGGAATTCACATGGATGTACAGGATATACAGGATTATTCAGGCGACCCCGCTCCAAACCATCCTGTAAATCCTGTGCATCCATGTTAATTAAAGCTTGCTCTTCACAAGTTCATAGACCGTTTCCGTGGCGACACCGGCGCCGGACAGCACGAACTCGAGTTTCGCGCGCCTGTCGTTTACGAATTCGGCATCCCTGATCCCGCCTATGTTGATATAAACGTTCAACGCCGCGCTGCGCAGTGCGGCATGGGCCGCCAGTACCGCGACGCCGGCGTCGCTGATCACGTTCAGATTGCCTTTTTCGGCTACCGGACGACACAGTTCGATCACGTCCGCGCACAGTTGCGCACAGGCAAGCGGCACATCCGTAGCCTGTTTCAGGGCCGCCTGGATAGTCTGCGAGCGCCGGGCCTTTTCCTCTTCGGTCTCCCGGGCCATGCCGTAGGCCGCCATGACCTTGTCGAACACGTCAACGTCGTCCTGGATCATGCCGGTAAGCCGTTCGCGCAGCGCTTCGGATTGTCCCAGGAATCCCTGCATCTCCTCCTCGACCTCTTCGTATTTCTTTTTCCCGACGGTAAGATTGGCCACCATACTGACCAGCGCCGCGCCCATCGCCCCCATGATCGCCGCCGCGCTGCCGCCCCCGGGGGTGGACGCACTGGAGGCAAGTTGGTCGAGAAATGTCTGTAGTTGTTGTTCCTTGAACATGGGTGTTACCTCTTTACAGGTTTCAGTGTTGTAATGTAAGATAATTTCAATGCGCCGGGGAGTATAACGGATTTATCCGCAGATGACGCAGATGTGCGCTGTTTATTCTTTCCCGCTACTTCCCCTGACCTGTGTCACACTGAACCGGTATGGTTTCCGCACGGTTTCAATCAACTTAACGTACCAGGCGCTGCTGCTTCAACAATAGCGGACGACTTTCCAATACCCAGAGGAGAATGTAATGAAAAAACTTCTGTTCCAGCTGGATACCGACCAGCACGCCGCCGTGTTCGATACGGTGGTCGGATATGACGGCGGGGCCGACCATGTCATCGGCCACGGCGGCTGCACGCCTGATAACGTGCGCGCCCTGGTAGACGGCGCCATCTTTACCCGCAGCCCGAAAGAAAAGAAAAATACCGCCTTGTTCATCGGCGGCAGCGACATGGTTGCCGGCGAAAAACTGCTGGATGCAGTGCAAAAGGTCTTTTTTGGCAATTTTCGCGTCTCCGTCATGATCGACAGCAACGGCAGCAACACCACGGCCGCGGCCGCAGCCGCTAAACTCATGAGCAGCGGCGGCGTGTCCGGCAAGAAAGTGGTGATCCTGGGAGGGACAGGGCCGGTCGGCCAGCGCGCCGCGGTCATGCTGACCCGGGAAGGCGCCGATGTGGTGTTATGTTCCCGCGGCCAGGAACGCGCCCGGGCCGCCTGCGATGCGATAAAGGATCGCTTCGGCGTTGATATCACCCCCCTGGGCACCGCAACCGGTGAAGACCGCGCCCGCGCCGTGGAGGATGCACAGATCGTCATCGCCACAGGCGCCGCAGGCGTGCAGTTGCTCGACCGGGAGGCGTGGGAGAACAACGCCGCTATCGAGATGCTAGCCGACGCCAACGCCACGCCGCCGTTAGGGATAGAAGGCGTCGACATGATGGACCGGGGCGAAGTCCGCAGCGGTAAGACCTGTTGGGGGGCAATCGGTTTCGGCACCCTGAAACTTACCCTGCACCGGGCCTGCATCGCCAAGCTGTTTGAAAGCAACGACCAGGTGTTCGACGCTGAGGAGATTTTCGCCCTGGCCAAGACGATGACGTAAATCATTTATCCGCAGATGACGCAGATTTCCGCAGATATAATGAAATAAAACATCTGCGTTCATCTGCGCAATCCGCGGATAGATCAGCAAAATTGCTGATCGACAACCCCAGGGACGGGAAAAATTCCCGGTCTTTTATTCTTTTTTCCCTGTATTCACCTGTAGATCAAATAGCTACATTACACATCTTCGGATGTATGTAAGCACTGTAACCGTGATCTGCTAAAACGCCGGGAATATTAGTCCAATGAACAGAACAGGCATCGCCGTATTTGCATCGTTAATCACCTGTTGCTCTCTGCCCTCTGCAACCAGCGGGCAGGAAGTCGTCGAAGAGATGGTGGTTATCGGTGTCACTCCCTCCCGCGACGGGGCGGGGTTGCCGGAGGAAAAAATACCTTACCGGGTGCAATCCTCCAGCGCGGAAGACATCGAGCGCTCGCACAGCCTGGACATAACCGATTACCTGAGACACAACCTGGCCAGCGTCACCCACAACGATGCCCAGAACAACCCGTTGCAGCCGGATATCCAGTATCGCGGCTTTACCGCCTCTCCCCTGCTGGGCCTGTCGCAAGGCATATCGGTTTACCAGAACGGCGTGCGCATCAACGAACCGCTGGGGGATACGGTGAACTGGGACATGTTGCCCGAATCGGCGATACACAGCATTGACCTGATCGGCGGCGCCAACCCCCTGTTCGGTTTGAACACGGTGGGTGGCGCGTTATCGGTGAACATGAAGGACGGTTTCAACAGCGACGGTCACAGTGTGGAAGTCTACGGTGGTTCTTTCGAGCGTATCGTCACGTCCGCGGAAAGCGGCGGCAACAATGGATCCCTGGGCTATTACGCAAACGTCAGCTATTTCGATGAGGACGGCTGGCGCGACGAATCGCCGTCCGATGCGCTCAACCTCTACGGCAGCCTGAGCTGGCGCGGCGCGATGTCACGCCTGAACCTGAACCTGCAGCACGGCGACAGCAACCTGATCGGCAACGGCGCCATCCCCGTGGAATTGCTGGCCGATGACCGCGATGCAGTCTTCACCGCTCCCGACATTACCGAGAACGACCTGATCATGGTCAGCCTGGATGGCAGTCACAACTTCAACGACAACGTGAAGCTCAACGTCAACTTTTTCTACCGGGAAAATGACAGCTCATCATTCAACGGCGACGGCAGTGAATTCGGCATCGAGTTCGATGATGACGGCATGTGGTTGCTGGTCGAAGGAGATGATGATGACGATGACGACGATAACGGCCATGACGATGATGACGACGACTACGAAGAGTTGGAAGGCGTTGAAACATACGGCGACGGCGATCTGTCGGACGTCGGCATCGTTGCCATCAACAACACCAGCAGCCGCAGGCAGGAAAGCTACGGCACGGACATCCAGTTAACGTTACTGAACGACCTGGTGGGGATGGAGAACCAGTTGATCACCGGTTTCGCCTATTACAAGGGGGAAAGCACGTTTCACTCCGAAACGGAAATA
Source organism: Gammaproteobacteria bacterium (assembly GCA_965208655.1). Taxonomy (GTDB): domain Bacteria; phylum Pseudomonadota; class Gammaproteobacteria; order Eutrophobiales; family Eutrophobiaceae; genus JAAXHV01. Next base: position 712,066 of record CBDBPJ010000001.1, on the reverse strand, counting down.
GCCGACCTGGACCCCGTGACCCGCAGCACCATAGGTCTGGGCGCCGGCGTGTTCCTCGAAGATGCCAGGACCAACCTGGAAACGGAAACCGAGACAATGAGCTTTTACTTCATGAATGCGCTGAGTTTGTCGGAACAGATTACCCTGGTGGTGTCAGGTCGTCTGAACAATACCTTGATCGATCTCCAGGACCTCTCGGGAGAGCGTCCCGAACTGAACGGCGAACACGACTTCTTCCGTTTCAACCCGGCGCTGGGTCTGACATTTCAACCCACCGACCATATGAATATCTACGGCAGTTACAGCGAATCGAACCGCGCGCCGACGCCTATCGAACTCGCCTGCAACGACAGTGTCTATACCCGTGCGCAGGCGTTCGCGGACAACCCGGATGACGTGGAGTTCGAATGCCGCCTGCCCAATGCGTTTCTTGCCGACCCGCCCCTGAATGACGTCGTGAGCAAGAGTTTTGAAGCCGGCGTGCGCGGCGATATCGGGCTGGTGGACTACCACCTGGGTTTCTTCCACACCACCAACCACGACGATATCCTGTTCCAGACCACCGGCAGGGCTACCGGCCTGTTCGCCAACGTAGACAAGACCCGGCACCTGGGTTTCGAGGGGGCGTTGAACGGCTCGACCGGAAACCTCAACTGGTTCCTGGCCTACACATACCTGGAAGCGACTTTTGAGGACGAGTTCACCGCGGTCGACAACGAAAACCACCCGTTCGGCGACGACATAGAGGTTGAGAAGGGAGATCGCATACCCGGGCTGCCTGAACATACCCTGAAGCTGGGCGCGGACTACCTGCTGTTCGAACGCCTCAATGTCGGTTTCGACGTGGCCTACACCTCGAAAAAGGAACTGCGCGGCAACGAGGGCAACGACAGGGATGACGAGGGTTTCCTGAACCCGGTTGGCGGCTACGCCGTGGTCAACCTGCGCGCCAGTTACCAGGTAAATAACAATATCCAGATATTCGGCCGCGTCACCAACCTGTTCGACGAGGACTACGAGAGCTTCGGACTGCTGGGCGAGGAACCCGATGAGGTGCCGGTCGAAGAGTTTGAAGACTACGAAAGCCCGCGTTTTCTCGGCCCCGGCGCACCCCGGGCCGGTTTTGTCGGGGTCAAGCTGAGTATGTAATTAACCGTCAAAACGGGTAAACTTACGTCCCTCATATTCAAAACCGGACGAAACAGGTATGGAGCAGGCATACACAGACATCATCAAAGAAATCGATGACCTCGACCGCCCTGGATTAAAAGGCACCCCAGAGCGGGCAGCGCGGGCAATGCGCTTCCTGACCCGGGGTTACTCGCAAAACCTGGAACAGATAATCAACGATGCGCGTTTCCCGACGCAGAGCAGCGAGATGGTCGTGGTCCAGGATATCGAACTCTACTCGCTGTGCGAACACCACCTGCTGCCGTTTGTAGGCAAATGCCACGTGGCCTATATCCCGAACAAGTTCGTCATCGGCCTGTCCAAGATTGCCCGCATCGTCGATATGTATGCGCGCCGCCTGCAGAACCAGGAAAACCTCACCATGGACATCGCCAAGGCCATGAACGCCGCGACAGAAGTCGAAGACGTCGCGGTGATCATCGAATCCAAACACCTGTGCATGATGATGCGCGGGGTGGAAAAACAGAATTCGGTGATGAAAACCTCGGCCATGCTGGGTATTTTCAGGTCCAACCCCAGCACGCGTGCCGAACTGTTCTCCCTGCTGAAATCAACCTGAACCTTCAGGCTGAAACACGGATAACGTCCTTGTCAGTCGAATTTTTCCGGGTGCGGGCCGAGGGAGAAACTCAGGATTACGCTGAGGCCGAACAATGAAGCACAGATGTAAAGCACTTCCGTGTAGTTGCCGAAATGATCATAACCCAGGCCGAGAATATACGGGAACACCGATATGCCGATAAGGGAAGCACAAAAAATATGGCCGTAGATCTTACCGTAAGCCAGGAGCCCGAAGTAGCGGCCGACCAGGATGGCCAGGGCGTCTGATTCTGCTCCCGAACTCAGGCCGATCAGGATACTGGCAGCGATAATCCAGTAGCCCGGCATACCCGTTGCCAGCAACAGGGTGCCGGCGACAGCACTGATAAAAATGCCTGCAGTAACCCAGGGAACGTAAACCCTGTCGTAGATGTAGCCGGCCAGCAGGCGGCCGATGATCATCATGATGCCTATAATGGATGCAGCCAGTATGGGCATGTTGGAATCCGGTTCAATAATCCTGACGATGGAAACCAGGTGCAGCGCCAGGGAGTAAATGGTACCGGTACCCAGGGTTAATATCCCGGTGATAATCCAGAACTGGGGCGACCTGACAGCCTGCGCTGAACTGACACCGGTAACGATGGAGTCGCCTTCCGGCGCGTCGCTCACTTCACCGCCGTCAACTGCCAGTCCGCACTGTTCCGGCGTATCCCTGACTATCAGAGAGACAACCGGCACCCCTGCACACAGGACCAGCAACCCCAGACCAATGTAGGCGGACCCCGCCCCGCCCTGTTCAACGAGGTATTGCGTAAACCCGGGAACGATTGTAAATCCAAGCCCCATACCCGCGGTCGCGATCCCGACCACCAGGCCGCGCCGGCGGTCGAACCAGTATGACAACAACCGCATGTAGGCAAGGCTGTTCGCGCCGGCACAAAGGACTCCCATGAAAAAATAGAGGATATGGAACGTGGAGAGCGATGCGGCGAATGACAGCGCAAACAGGCTGAGGGCAAATCCCAGCATGGAGGGGATGAGCACTTTTTTGGGGCCGATCCTGTCCACCAGTATGCCAATGGCCGGCGTGGTGAGGACGATGGCGGCAGTCAGCAGTGTCGCCGCCAGGGAAATTTCGGACCTGCTCCAGCCATAGGCTTCCGACAACGGCTGCATCAATACGCCGATGGAATAAAACGCGATGGGCGCCGGACTTACCGCAAGACCAATAGTCGCGGCGAGGAGGATCCACCAGCCGTAAAATATTCTGTTGCTGCCGTTCATAATCGATGCCTGATTCAAGAGACCCGCGCAATTGCAAGGGGGAATTTACCAGGTGTGCTAACAACGCATTATAATAACAATTATCGTCAACCAGCGCGGGATTCGTGAAGCCCGGGATTATTTGCAATGTCTGATAGCGCCGTACAGATTGACGGCCTGGTACACGTGGGCCTGAATGTCAGCGACCCGGTCTCTGCTGCCCGGTGGTACTGCGATATCCTGGGCATGAAGGAAATCGTTACGGGGTATGACTCACATCATGAGGCGGCCGTATTCCTGTCTTTCGGCGAGAGACACCATGATATTGTGCTGATCCAGGCAAAAAATACACAGCCCGTCAAGTCCGGCGATGTGGGAATGCACCATGCGGCGTTCAGCATCCGGGGCGGCCTGAATGCATTACGCCGGCTGTACGGCCGTCTGTTAAAACACGACGTTGAAGTCTTTAAAATTGCCGACCATGCCGTTGGGATCGGCATTTATTTCTTTGACCCCGACGGTAACAAGCTCGAGTTTTTCCACGACATGTATCCGCATGCGAAAGGACGGGAGGGACAAAAAATCCTGCGGGAGCAAGGCGCGCCTACCATTCCGGTTGATCTTGAGCCTGTTTATTGAGCGCAATCGAAAATCTACTCCTTATTGTTTTACATTGTAATTTTAGATACAGTGCCGGCGTTCGTTGTATGAAGCGTGATGAAATGCTTGATGCATTAAGTCGATTTGCCGCAACAAATTGTGACTTCCTGGATTGTTACCTGGCAGCTCTGGCCGCGACTTCCGGTAATCATGTAGCAACCTTTGATAAAGACTTCGACCGGTTTTCCGATATAAAACGATGGAAACCGACCTTGTGACAGCTGGTTGATACTGACCTCAATCTGCTGCGGGCACCGGGGTGAGCAGAAGGCATCAAAACGTCAATGTCACCTCTCCACCGATGACGCGACCCTTGGCCAGGGGGCCGTAGGCGCCCCCCAGGGGGACGGGGCCGAGCCTTGATGGAAGCTGGCTGTCGCCGCCGTGCTTGACTTCATCCAGCAGGTTCTTGCCGTAGAGTGAGAAGACCCAGCGACTGTCAGCCAAGTGGAAGTCCAGGCCGGCGTCCAGGATCTTCTGCGACAGGATATAGCCCAGGTTATTGTCGGTAAAGTACGATTTATCCCGGTAGGAGTACCTGATCCGGGTGCCGATATGCCCCAGGTCGCCGACCTGAAGGCGGTGCCTGAGGCCCAGGCTCCAGGTCCATTCCGCGGCGCGGGGCAGGTCGAGGTCCTCGTCCCGCCCGTCTATCATGCCGTCACTGTTGAGGTCGAATTTAACGTTCTTGTAACCGGCATCGAGCCAGCCAACCGAACCGGTAGCCTGCAGGTTTTCCGTCAGGTTGGCGGCGCCGTCCAGTTCAATGCCGAAGATTTCAGCGTCCGCGGTATTCTTGATGACCTGCACAATCCCGGAGACCGGGTCGGCCATGTTGAGCTCCCGCTGCATGTCTTCGATATCATTGAAGAACAGCGCACCGCTCAGGTAGCCTTGTGCAAAACTGGCCTTGAAGCCGATTTCATAGTTGTCCACGGTCTCCTCGTCAAACGGTCCGGGCCCGAAGTTGACGGTATCGATGGCAGTATTGCGCAGGTTGTAGCCGCCGGAACGGAAACCCCGGGTCCAGTGGGCATAGATACGCGCGCTGTCGGAGACGTGGTAAATCACTCCCACCTTGGGAGACCAGCTCTGCCACTTCTCATCATCGGTAAAATCAAAACTGCAGCTGCCGTCCAGTACGTTACAGGGCGAGTTCACGTTCCTGATGAGGGAGGCTATGGCGGCCTCCTTCTCTTCGGACGTGTAGCGCAATCCCGCGCTCAGCGTGATTGCATCGTTGAGATCATAATCCACGGCCGCGAACACCCCGATGGTCTCCACTTCGTATTCGCCGCCGCCATCCTGGAGCAGCGCCGGAGAGCCGTCCGGGGTCAACAGCCCCAGCAGGTTGCGCCGTTCGTGGTATTTGATGTCGTTGTTGAAATAGTAAACCCCCGCGGTCAGGTTGAAGCGCTCGGCGAACACGCCGTTGTAGCGCAGTTCGTTGCTCACCTGCTCGGCTTCCATGGACCCGCTGCCGTGGAACAGGCTGACGGGTTGGGCATCGGCATCGGTCAGAAAATAAGATTCACTGTTCCGATAGCCGAGTATGTTGGTAATCATGCCATTTTCGCCGACTTTCAGGTTCAACTCTGCGGTAACAAAATGGATTTTCACATCCAGGACACCTTCTTCATCAATGGAAAAGTCATGACTGTCCCGGTCAAAGTTTACCGGCGTCCCGTCGACCCCGAGACCGTTGGTATGCGCCTGCGAGGCTGAGCCGTCGCCCTCGTTTTCGCTGTACTGGTAACGCAGTACCAGTTCCAGCTTGTCACCGGGTCGCCAGACCGCGACGGGGCGAAACATCACCTGTTCCAGGGCGCCGAAGTCAGCGCCGGTAAGCCTGTTCTCGAACCAGCCGTCGTCATCGTTGTAGTAAGCCGTAATACCAACGCTGAGGCTGTCACTGACCGGTCCCCCCATACTACCCATCAGGTACTTGTTCAACCCGCCGTCGCCGCCCCCGTCCAGCGCGGTGCGCACGCGGGCCTCGAACTCGTCTCCGGGTTTCCTGGTATTCACCAGGATGGCGCCGCCGGTAACGTTACGCCCGAACAGGATGCCCTGGGGTCCGCGCAGCACCTCGATACTCTCGAGGTCGAAAGTGTCGAACGCTGCTTCGCTGTTCGTCCCCAGGTAAACCCCGTCCACGAATATACCGACGGTGGGCTCGATGGATGGGATCGAGCTGTTGATTCCCAGTCCGCGTATGGAAAAATTGGAGATTCCCCTGGCGGTACCGACTTCATCCAGGGCCACGTTGGGCATGCTTACCGCCAGGTCAGTCAGACCGCGCAGTTTGCGCGCTTCGATCTGGTCCGCTCCCAGCGCTGTGATCGAAAGCGGCGCGTCCAGTACCGTTTCCTCGCGCTTGCGCGCCGTGACTACCACCTCCTCTAGCAGGGGAATGATGTCGGCATGTTGTGAAGTTCCCTGTGCTCTGGCAGCCTGGAAAGTGACAGCGCCGCTCAAAATCAGGTGTATGGCTGACAGTGTTAAAAAGCGACGCGTAAGGCTAGCCATCTCGCCTGCCCTTTTCCATTATCTGGATAATAACGACAGCATAATAATGATAGGATTCGTATCTGGTGTTCGACAAACTCGCGGAGTTTATCTTCTCGTGGTTATTGGCTCTTCTGTAGTGAAGGGGGAAGTCTAATATGTAGTGTGTTTGCCAATTCTGCTATTCCAAATGGTGAAACTGAATAAACATGACAACCCTAGCAGAAAGTAGCAGAAAGATAATGAGGTTGTCGTGTATTAACGCCTTTTTATTATGAGTTTTTCATGAATATTTCAGATTAAATCACACGATCGACAAACTCTCCGGATATCTTCCGTATCACAAGCCCCTTGAGCACCCCCGGCGGGTGTCCGGATAGAGTCAGAACAGTCCCTTGAGCGCGAGCCCGAGTCGGTATCCGGGATCTGCGCCGACACCGTTGTCAGTATGCTCGCCGGTGAGTTCGAGGTCGAAGCGCCGGTTCGTGTTGCGCGAGGGAAAGTGGAAATGAACACCGAGCTTCAGGGAGCGGTTGTCGTTTCCGGCCAACCCGTGGTTTCCTCCCAATGAACCGGTAGCCGTGTTCACCGACGCTGTGCCGACGCCCTGGTCGAAACTTGCGCGACTCAACGGTAACGCGCCGGCGCCGCCGATGTTCGTCATCCGCCAGCTTGGGGTGAGCGCTACCGTTACCCCGCGCCCGTGCCTGTCGGCGTACTTCGCCGCCAGGTTCAGTCCATATTCGTGGTAGTCGTCGGACGTCGACCCACTCGCCCGCGCCTCAAGCCCGATGCGCGAGCCGGCGTAACGTAACCCGGCCGCGGCAGACACTCCGAATCCCGTCTCGCCATCGCCACCGTCCCAAAATCCCGACAACTCTGCCAGACGGGTGAGCGTTGCGTTGCCCCTCAATGCCCCTGTTTGCGAGAATTCCACACCGAAACGCACCCGAGAGGCGATGGCTTCCAGGTCGTCGATCGCCAGGTCGCCCCCGTCGGTTTTCAAATGGGCGACTCCGATGTCGCCAATCAGCGACAGTTCCCGGCGACTGGTCGATTCCCTGCCCTCATGGGCCACAGCAGCGGGCGTCTCACTCGCAGCCAGCCTCCAGCGCAGCCCGGCTGCGCCCATCAGCATGGAAAGGTCACTCGTCTCATTCACTCCTCCCTCGGGCCGGTCCCGCGCCTCGCCCGTTCCCAGGCCCAGCATGGCCCATATACCGAGTGGATCATCGGCGCCGGCCAGGCGCCGCAAATAGGGGTGCACCGCGCTCAGCCGCGTCTTGAACCGGCCGCTTTCGGCGCTACCTTCATAGGTAGAGGAGTAGTCTGCCGTACCCTCGTTGTGAGACAGCGCCAAGCCGGCGATCCAACGGTCGTTGATACTCAGGTCCATCCCGAGCCAACCGCTCTTCAGGTCGCCGTCCTGGCGGGAGCCGGAATCCTGTGAGCCGGCCTGGAAGTGTCGAAATCCGGTCATGCCCCAGATCATCCGGCAGCGCTGCCCATCTCCCGCCGACGCGGGAGGCAGCGATAGGACGAAGGAGCGATTATAGAGCAATTCCTCAAGGTTTATTGTTCCGCTCCGGTACTCGGGTTGGTCCTCGAAGTCGGCCATATGACCCATTTCCATGGAGACATTGGTGGCAGCGCGCTGCGCGCGGGCTTCCGTTTCCAGCCTTGCGGCAGCGTGGTCTGCGCGGGCTTCCGTCTCCGGCTCAAGGCATGGTTGCGACCAGATTCCGAGGTCCGCTACATTCGACAGCATCCCCTTGCCGGTCAGCGCGAGGGTACTTTCGAGCACGCTGCGCCGTTCGGTGTCGTCGTCGATAATCGTTGCCGTGCCTGCAGAGTCGTCGAACGTCACGCCTGCCGGCACGCTCACTGCCGCGATTGTCACCGTAAAGGTTTCATCCTCTTCGATGTGCGTATCATCAAGCGTCGGCACCGTCATAATCGCGCTGCTCTCGCCCGCCTCAATCATCACATGGGTTCCATCCTGTGCGCTATAGTCTTCAGGCGCGCTCGCCGTGCCGTCAGCGGTGCTGAAACTCACCGTGACGGCCGTATGCAGCGGCCGTGTCAGACTCACCGTGAATATCACATCCTCGCCTTCGACCGCCTCACCACCGATGATCGAAACCGTGGCCTCGTCATTGTCAATGATCGTCGCCGTCGCTTGCTCTCCAGCCAGGCTCACACCCGACGGCAAATCCAGCGCGGCGATCGTCGCCGTGAAACTCTCATCGCCTTCGACCCGCTCATCATCAAGCGTCGGCACCGCTACCGTCGCACCGGTCTCGCTTGCCGGGACCGTGACCTCGATCCTGCCCTGCGCGCGGTAATCTCCGGGCGCGCTTGCCGTGCCGTCCGCGGTGCTGAAATACACCGTGACGGCCGTATCCAGCGCCTGGCTCAGGGCCACCGTGAACACCACGTCGTCACCTTCGGTCGCCTCACCACCGTTGAGCGAAACCGTGGCCTCGTCATTGTCCGTGATCGTTCCCGCCGCCGTCGCTTGCTCTTCAGCCAGACTCACACCCGGCGGCAAATCCAGCGCGGCAATCGTCGCCGTGAAACTCTCATCACCCTCGACCCGCTCATCATCAACCGTCGGCACCGCCACCGTCGCACTGGTCTCGCTTACCGGGACGGTGACCTCGATCCTGCCCTGCGCGCGGTAATCTCGGGGCGCGCTCGCCGTGCCGTCAGCGGCGCTGAAATTTACCGCGGTGGGCGTGTCCAGCGCCTGGCTCAGGACCACCGTGAACACCACGTCGTCACCTTCGGTCGCCTCACCACCGTTGAGCGAAACCGTGGCCTCGTCATTGTCCGTGATCGTTCCCGCCGCCGTCGCTTGCTCTTCAGCCAGGCTCACACCCGGCGGCAAATCCAGCTCGGCAATCGTCGCCGTGAAACTCTCATCGCCTTCGACCCGCTCATCATCAAGCGTCGGCACCGCTACCGTCGCACTGGTCTCGCTTGCCGGGACCGTGACCTCAATCCTGTCCTGCGCGACGTAATCTCCGGGCGCGCTCGCCGTGCCGTCCGCGGTGCTGAAACTTACCGCGGTGGGCGTGTCCAGCGCCTGGCTCAGGACCACCGTGAACACCACGTCGTCACCTTCGGTGCCCTCACCATCGTTGAGCGAAACCGTGGCCTCGTCATTGTCCATGATCGTTCCCGCCGCCGTCGCTTGCTCTTTAGCCAGACTCACACCCGGCGGCAAATCCAGCTCGGCAATCGTCGCCGTGAAACTCTCATCGCCTTCTACCCGCTCATCATCAAGCGTCGGCACCGCCACCGTCGCACTGGTCTCGCTTGCCGGGACGGTGACCTCGATCCTGCCCTGCGCGACGTAATCTCCGGGCGCGCTCGCCGTGCCGTCCGCGGTGCTGAAACTTACCGTGACGGCCGCATGCAGCGGCCGTGTCAGACTCACCATGAATATCGCCTCTGCGCCTTCGGTCGCCTCACCACCGCTGAGCGAAACCGTGACCTTGTCATTGTCCGTGATCGTTCCCGCCGCCGTCATCTGCCGCTTGTCGAGGATAACACCTGCCGGCAGGCTCAGCGCGGCAATCGTCGCCGTGAAACTTTCATCACCCTCGACCCGCTCATCATCAATCGTCGGCACCGCCACCGTCGCACCGGTCTCGCTTGCCGGGACCGTGACCTCGATCCTGTCCTGCGCGCGGTAATCTCCGGGCGCGCTCGCCGTGCCGTCCGCGGTGTTGAAATACACCGTGACGGCCGTATCCAGCGCCTTGCTCAGGGCCACCGTGAACACCACGTCGTCACCTTCGGTCGCCTCGCCGCCGCTGATCGAAACAGTGGTCCTGTCATTGTCAATGATCGTCCCCGTCGCCGTCGCTTGCTCTTCATCCAGTCTTACGCCCGCCGGCAGGCTTACTGCCGTAATCGTTGCCGTGAAGGTCTCGTCGTCTTCGATGACCGTGTTTTCTACCGTCGTCACCGCCACCGTCGCACTGGTCTGGCTTGCCTGGACCGGGACCTTTACATTGTGCCACTCGCCGTAGTCTTCAGGCGTTCTCGCGGTCCCGTCCGCGGTGTTGAAATACACCGTGACGGCCGTATCCAGCGCCTGGCTCAGAGTCACCGTGAACACCACGTCGTCACCTTCGGTGGCCTCGCCACCGCTAAGCGAAATGGTAACCTCGTCGTTGTTCCCAGGCTTCTCCGCCGGCGCCTGCAACGTATCGCTGTCGTCGTCGTTGATGGTCCCCGTCGCGGTGTCCGTCGCGGTCACCGTCTCCTGTGTCCCGGACACCGTCAGACCCACGGTGAACGTCTCGTCCCGCTCCTCATCGGTGTCTTCCCTGGTCGCCACCGTGAAGCTCTGCGTCTCGCCGGCATTCCCGGTGAACGTAAGAGCGCCCGTGTTCGCCGTGTAGTCCGTGCCGTCCGTGGCTGTGCCATCGGTGAAGCCCGGGGTCACTGTCAGCCCGCCCGACAGCGCCGCATCCAGCGTCACCGTGAACGTGACGGCCTCGCCCTCGTCCGCAGATGCGTCCTCAATCGTCACGGACGGGATCGTGTTCTCCGGCGGTACGTTCGACGCGCCGTCGTCGTTGGTGATCGTCCCCGTCGCGGTGTCGCTCGCTGTCACCGTCGCCTGTGTCCCGGAGACAGTCAGGCTCACCGTAAACGTCTCGTCCGATTCCCCTACGGTGTCCTCGATCGTCGCCACCGTGAAGGTCTGCGTCTCGCCCGTGGTGCCGGCGAAGGTGATGGCGGCCGTGTTCTCGGTGTAGTCCGTGCTTTTCGTCGCCGTGCCGTCGGTGAAGCTCGGCGTCACCGTTAGCCCGCCGGACACCGCCTTGTCGAGGCTCACGGTGAACGTGATCTGGTCGCCCTCGGCGGCCGACGCGTCCTCGATGGTGACGGCGGCCACGGCGCCGTCGTCGTTGGTGATGGTGCCGGTGGCGGTGTCGGTCGCCGCTATTGTCTCCCGTGCCGTGGTGACAGTCAGGCCGACGGTGAAGGTCTCGTCGAGCTCTGGGTCGGTGTCTTCGGTCGTCGCCACGGTGAAGGTCTGCGTCTCGCCGGCGGTGCCGGTGAAGGTGACGGCGGCCGTGTTCTCGGTGTAGTCCGTGCCCTTCGTCGCCGTGCCGTCGGTGAAGCTCGGCGCCACGGTCAAGCCCCCCGCCGCCGCCTTGTCCAGCGTCACCGTGAAGGTCAGCGAGTCGCCCTCACTGGCCGATGCGTCCGCGATGGTCAGGGCCGGCGACTCGTCGTCGACGATCGTCCCCGTCGCGGTGTCGGTCGTCGTCACCGTCTCAGTCCCCGAGAGTCCGGAGACGGCCAGACCGACGGTGAACGTCTCGTCCGATTCCCCTTCGGTGTCCTCGATCGTCGCCACCGTGAAGGTCTGCGTCTCGCCCGAGGTGCCGGCGAAGGTGATGGCGGCCGTGTTCCCGGTGTAGTCGGTGCCCTCCGTCGCGGTCACGTCGGTGAAGCTCGGCGTCACCGTCAGCCCGCCGGATACCGCCTTGTCGAGCGTCACGGTGAAGGTGATCGAGTCACCTTCGTCGGCCGAGGCATCGGCCACCGTCACCGCCGCCGGGCTGTGACCCATCTGGTCGTCGGTCACGGTTCCGGTCGCCGTGTCGGACGCCACCGTCGCCGACGTTCCCGAGACAAACAGGCTCACTGTGAACGTCTCGTCGTCCTCGTCGTCCTCGTCCTTGTGCGTCGCCACCGAGAAGGTCTGCTCCTCGCCGGCGGTGCCGGTGAAGGTGAGCGTGCCGGTGTTCTCGGAGTAGTCGGTGCCCTCCGTCGCGGTCACGTCGGTGAAGGAAGGCGTCACTGCCAGCCCGCCGGATACCGCCTTGTCGAGGGTCACGGTGAAGGTGATCGAGTCGCCTTCGGCGGCCGACGCGTCCTCGATGGTGACGGCGGGCACGGCGCCGTCGTCGTTGGTGATGGTGCCGGTGGCGGTGTCGGTCGCCGTCACCGTTTCTGTGGTCCCGGAGACGGTCAGGCCAACGGTGAACGTCTCGTCCAGCTCTGCGTCGGTGTCCTCGGTTGTCGCCACCGTGAACGTCTGCGTCTCGCCGGCCGTGCCGGCGAAGGTGAGCGCGGCCGTGTTCTCCGTGTAGTCCGTACCCTCCGTCGCGGTCCCGTCGGTGAAGCTCGGCGTCACGCTGAACCCGCCCGTCACCGCCGCGTCCAGCGTCACCGTGAACGTCATCGAATCGCCTTCGCTGGCCGAGGCGTCGGCAATCGTCACCGCCGGCGCGTCGTCGTCGATGATCGTCGCCGCCGCCGTGTCGCTCGCCGTCACGGTCTCCGAGGTCCCCGAGACGGCCAGGCCGACGGTAAAGGTTTCGTCCGCCTCGACATCGGTGTCCTCGGTCGTGGCCACGGTGAAGGTCTGCTGCTCGCCCGCCGCGCCGGCGAAGGTGATGGCCGCCGTGTTCTCCGTGTAGTCCGTGCTTTTCGTCGCGGTCCCGTCGGTGAAGCTCGGCGTCACCGTCACCCCGCCAGCCACCGCCTTGCTCAGCGTCACCGTGAACGTGAGGGAGTCGCCCTCGCCGTCCGATGCGTCGGTCACGGTTACGGAGGTCGCGCCGTCGTCGTCGATGATCGTCGCCGTCGCCGTGTCGCTCGCCGTCACGGTCTCCGAGGTCCCCGAGACGGCCAGGCTCACGGTAAAGGTTTCGTGTGCCTCGACATCGGTGTCCTCGGTCGTGGCCACGGTGAAGGTCTGCTGCTCGCCCGCCGTCCCGGTGAACTTGATGGCGGCCGTGTTCTCCGTGTAGTCCGTGCCCTTCGTCGCGGTCCCGTCGGTGAAACTCGGCGTCACTGCCAGCCCGCCCGTCACCGCCGCGTCCAGCGTCACCGTGAACGTTATCGAATCGCCTTCGCTGGCCGAGGCGTCCGCGATCGTCACCGCCGGCGTGTCGTCGTTGATGATCGTCCCCGTCGCCGTGTCGCTCGCCGTCACGCTCTCCGAGGTCCCCGAGACGGTCAGGCCGACGGTAAAGGTTTCGTCCGCTTCGGCATCAGTGTCCTCGGTCGTGGCCACGGTGAAGGTCTGCTGCTCGCCCGCCGTGCCGGCGAAGGTGATGGCCGCCGTGTTCTCCGTGTAGTCCGTGCCCTCCGTCGCGGTCCCGTCGGTGAAGCTCGGCGTCACTGTCAGCCCGCCCGTCACCGCCGCGTCCAGCGTCACCGTGAACGTTATCGAATCGCCTTCGCTGGCCGAGGCGTCCGCGATCGTCACCGCCGGCGTGTCGTCGTTGATGATCGTCCCCGTCGCCGTGTCGCTCGCCGTCACGCTCTCCGAGGTCCCCGAGACGGTCAGGCCGACGGTAAAGGTTTCGTCCGCTTCGGCATCAGTGTCCTCGGTCGTGGCCACGGTGAAGGTCTGCTGCTCGCCCGCCGTGCCGGCGAAGGTGATGGCCGCCGTGTTCTCCGCGTAGTCCGTGCCCTCCGTCGCGGTCCCGTCGGTGAAGCTCGGCGTCACTGTCAGCCCGCCGGACACCGCCTTGTCGAGGGTCACGGTGAAGGTAATCGAGTCGCCTTCGGCGGCCGACGCGTCCTCGATGGTGACGGCGGGCACGGCGCCGTCGTCGTTGATGATGGTGCCGGTGGCGGTGTCGGTCGCCGTCACCGTTTCTGTGGTCCCGGAGACGGTCAGGCCAACGGTGAACGTCTCGTCCAGCTCGGCATCGGCGTCCTCGGTCGTCGCCACCGTGAAGGTCTGGGTCTCGCCCGCCGTCCCGGTGAACTTGATGGCGGCCGTGTTCTCCGTGTAGTCCGTGCCCTTCGTCGCGGTCCCGTCGGTGAAACTCGGCGTCACTGCCAGCCCGCCGGACACCGCCTTGTCGAGCCTCACCGTGAAGGTGATCTCGTCACCCTCGGCGGCCGACGCGTCGGAGATCGTCACGGCCGGCGAAGCGTCCTTGTCATCCACATCGGTCACGTTGATCGTGAGCAGGGCAAACGCATGCCGATTTTGCACCCTACCCCAGTACACCCGTCCGGTGTAGGAGCTCTTGGTCTCGTAATCCAGAGCGGCGCCCTGCTTGACCCGGACCTGGCCGGTGGCGGCATCGACGACGAAGTCCGACGTCGCGGTGTCGTCGTCCGCGATGTCGTCGAGCCAGTGGCTCAAGGTCACGCCATTGTAGGGCTTCCCCACCACGGGCGCCCCCACCGCTGTCCCGGCGGGGGAATTCTCCGGCACGCTTCGCGTTACCCGGGCGAGGCCAAAGTAGTTGGGGCAGAGGTCTGGACCGACCCCGCCGTACGGGTCATACGCCGTGATGCGGATCTTCGAATTGCCAGGGTTGAGGATTCTCACGAACACCGAGCCGCCACTTATCCAGGCCTCGATGAAGCCGGGGTCCAGCGATTTGACCGAGTAGGTGAAAGAGTCACCATCCGCGTCGGTGTAGTGCCCCCGGAGCTCCTTTTCATAGGTGTCCTTCCAAGAGACCGTGAACGTGGGGTATGGCGGCGGATAGGTCGCCAACTTCGGCGGCGAGTTGGCCCGTCCAGACCCGGTTCTCGACCAGGGGCCGGGTACCCCGTCCTTGAGCGCGCGCACCTGGGCCTCGTAGACTGCGCCGGGCTCGAGGTCAGGCACATTGAAGCTGGTGCTGTTCGCGCCCAAGGCGCCGGCGTAGTCGATCCAAGCGCCGCCGGACCTGCGGTGCCGCGCCTCGTAGCCGGTGATTGTCTCACTGCCGGCGACCGGGGCGCTCCACGTCACGTCCAGAGCCGGGTTTGTCGGCGCGTTGAACCGGGTGCGGGTGAGCGTCGGCGCGGCTGGCACAGTCCTGTCGACAGACACCTGGACGCTCAACGCGTAGGTGTTCCCGTTGCCATCCGCATCCACGGCCTTGTCCCAGTGAACGCTCAGCGTGACGCTCCCCGTGACCACCGTCGGCGTGATGGTGGCCGCGTAGCTTGCCCCCGAACCGGAGAACGCCGTTACCGAGCCGCCGTCCACCCCGATGTCCGACTTCTCAAACCCGGTCACCGACTCCGAGAAGGTGACGGTCACGTCGAAGGGGCCGGTCTGGACACCGGTCGGAGCGGTGATGACCGGCTGCGGTCGAGTGACGCTCACCGGCACCGACAGCCGGGGCGCTACCGTGTTGCCGTTGCCATGCTCATCCACGGCCACGTTCGCCGCCACGTCCACCGTCACCGTCCCGGTGGCTGTCGGCGTGATGAAGAGCTGGTAGACGGCATAGGTCGTATCTTCGGCAAGGAGGTGAAATTGGCCCTTCTGTCCGTTGGTCACCGTCACGTCCGCCACCTCGAACCCGGTGACCGGCGCCGAGAATGTGATGGTTACCGAGAACGGTCCCTCCTCATTAGGGTCGGCATTGGACTCGAGCTTCGTTGTCGGTCGACTGACGCTCACCGACACCGAAAACCTGCTCGCCGCCGTGTTGCCGTTGCCCGCGCCATCCACAGCCACGCCCGCATCCACATCCACCGTCACCGTCCCCGCGACCGTCGGTGCGATCGAGACCGCATAGCTCGACCCCGAACCGGAAAACGCCGTCACGTCCCCGTTGCCTACCGTCACGTCGGCCTGCTCGAGTCCGGTCACCGCTTCCGAGAAGGTGATCGTCACGTCGAAGGGACCGCTCTGGCTGGTCGTCGGACCACTGATGGTCACCGTGGGTGCGTCCAGGTCGGCCTCCACCGAATAGCGGGTCGCCGCGGTGTTGCCGTCACCGTCGCCAGCGGTGGCCACGTTCTCCGCCACGTCCACCGTCACCGTCCCGCTGGCCGTCGGCGTGATGATGACCGTGGCGACGCTCCCGCTACCGGCAAACGAGGTCACCGTTCCATTGCCCACCGTCACTTCCGACTGCTCGAACCCCGTCACCGACTCCGAGAAGGTGATCGTCACCGTGAACCCGCCCTTCTGGACGCCGGTCGGACCGCTGATGGCAACCGTCGGACGAGTCTGGTCTCGGCCCTGCTTGGCTCGGGCCGCCTTCACCGTGATCGTGAACGTCTCGACCACGGGCGCGTCGCCTCCGTCATCCGCCTGGATCGTCACGGTGTGGTCTCCGGGCACCGCGTCGTCGCCCACCGTTCCCTGCACCTGACCGTTCGTGTACGTTAGACCCGACGGCAGTCCCGTCAGCGTCACCGTCACGTCGTCCCCGTCCGCAGCCGTCACCGTGATGCCGAACGGGGTGATGGTCTCGCCCCGCTCGTAGGTCTTGTCCCCCGGATTCGTGATCACCGGCGCTGCGTTCGAAGGCTCCAGTTTCACGTGCTGTGAACGGCTCGCCGGAAAATTGGGATTGCCTGCACGATCGGCGGCAACGTGCGCCGCCACCTTTACCGTGACTGTTCCACCGGCTGCCGGATCGATGGTGGCCCGGTAGCTGGTCCCCGAACCGGAGAACGCCGTCACCGACCCGTTGTCTACCGTCACATCTCCCCGCTCGAACCCCGTCACGGATTCCGAGAAGCTGATCGTTACGTCAAATGGCCCCGTCTGCGTTCCCGCCGGCCCGGTCATGGCCACCTCGGGACGCGTCGGGTCCGACTCCACCGAGAATCGGCTTGCCGCGGTGTTGCCCCCGCCCGCCGCGTTCTCGGCCACGTTCTCGGCCACGTCCACGGTCACTGTTCCATTGGTTGCCGCCCTGATCTTGGCCCGATAGCTGGCCTGCTCACCCGAAAATTTCACCACCGACCCGTTGCCCACCGTCACATCACCCTCAGCGAACCCCGTCACCGGCTCCGAAAAGGTGATCGTCACCCAGAACGCGGGCGGCTGAAGGCCCTTCGGCCCTGTGATGCTGACTGTCGGACGAGCCGGGAGCGCCGGCGCTGGTTCTGGTTCCGGCGTCGGCTCCGGCTCTGGCGCCGGTTCCGTCACAGTGATCGTGAACGTCTTCTTCACCGCCGCATTCACCCCGTCGTCTGCCTTGATCGTTACGCTGTAGTCCTGCGCCGCCGCATTGTCAGACACCGTTCCACGCACCTCGCCGTTCGTGTGCGACAACCCCGAGGGCAGACCCGTCACACTCACCGTCACCGGGTCCTGGTCCGCATCAGTCACCGTGATGCCGAACGAACTTATGGCCTCCCCCTGCTCGTAGCTCTTGTCACCCGGCCTGGTGATCACCGGTAGCGCGTTCGGAGCCTCCAACTCTGCCTGCTGTGAACGGCTCGCCGGAAAATTGGGATTGCCTGCACGATCGGTGGCAACGTGCGCCGCCACCTTTACCGTGACTGTTCCACCGGCTGCCGGATCGATGGTGGCCCGGTAGCTGGTCCCCGAACCCGAGAACGCCGTCACCGACCCGTTGTCTACCGTCACATCTCCCCGCTCGAACCCCGTCACGGATTCCGAGAAGCTGATCGTTACGTCAAATGGCCCCGTCTGCGTTCCCGCCGGCCCGGTGATGGCCACCTCGGGACGCGTAGGGTCCGCTTCCACTGAGAATCGGCTTGCCGCGGTGTTGCCCCCGCCCGCCGCGTTCTCGGCCACGTTCTCGGCCACGTCCACGGTCACTGTTCCATTGCTTGCCGCCCTGATCTTGGCCCGGTAGCTGGCCTGCTCACCCGAAAATTTCACCACCGACCCGTTGCCCACAGTCACGTCACCCTGCTCAAATCCTGTCACCGCCTCCGAAAACCTGATCGTCACCCAGAACGCGGGCGGCTGAAGGCCCTTCGGCCCTGTGATGCTGACTGTCGGACGATCCGGGGACGGGGCGTTTTGCGCCTCTGCCTCGGTTAAGGACAATGGTGAAAAAAAGATGGCGAAGACAGCGCTTATCAGCAGTGTAAGCTTGACAGAGTTGAATTCAGAATACATGGTGGGGCCTCATAGAATTAAATGAATGATCACTCAATGATTGAATATTCATTCATTAATAGAAAACAAATACTTGACGGCAACTGGCGGCATGGCGATAAATGCAGGTTACCGCCTGATGCCGCGAGGCGCTGACGCCGGTATGGAAGTAGCTGGGCTAGCGGCAGCGTGATAGAAATGAAGCAGTATCTTCGTCAGGATTCCAGGGACAATAGACCGGACCGGGAGAATATTATGGCTATCCCCTCCCTGCGCGTGATTAACATAATTCATAGGCGAACAGGTTTCCGGAATGAAATAGATAAATTGCATTACGAATGCCCTCGGACTGATCGTTATTATTTGATAAACAGCAATTTTGTTACTTACATTATGATTTCTTGTATGTAACAGTAAGATACTATATCAAATATTTTTATGATGTCAAATATTATTTATTATTGACCAGGACTAGTTTTCTGATGAGAAGTAAGGCGGGGTATCAGGAAACGGCTAAAGAAGGATCTTTCAACCGGATTCCTTCCCCTGCTCTAACAACGAGGCTTGGATTCAAAAGAAAGGCGCTATGTTCGCATCACCCTGGGTTGCTGGATTCCAGGGTGGGGTTTCCGGATTAATCAACAAAAAATGGCGGCGTGACTACCCATAGACAGCGATAGGTCGAGTCAGTTATATTACTTATAGAGCGCCGTGATTGAGAATCCAGGTGGACGCTATCACCCGCGCGCAGGTCGAACACCTTGTCATCTATCTGTATATGAAGCTCTCCACTCAAAACATATATGAACTCTTCTCCTTGTTCTCCTCTGGTTACTGCCGCTGAGGTGCTGTGGGGCGGCGCTTCAACCAGGATTACAGTCATTTTTTTATTTCTTACCCCGCCGTCGACCCGGTAATATCTGAAGGGTGAATCAAATTCAATACGAACAGGTTCATCTGCCCGCTTCACCAGCGAGTCGGGTTCCGGAGGTGTAACGAAATAACTGATATCAACGTCCAGGGCGTCGGCGAGTTTAAGGATTGATACCAGGGAAGGCGTGGTCTGTCCTCGTTCTGCCTGCGACAGGAATGCCGGGGATAAGCCTGCTTTATCTGCCACCTCCTGCAAGGTCATCCCCAGTTGTTTCCGTTTTTCCTGGATGAGGGCCGGCAGCGATTTTTCAATTCGTTGGATAGTTGTCTTTTTCATCGGAGGTTAAGAATCACAATTTATCAAATATATTCAATATATCATAATTTCTAACCCGATGATAGCACATCGGTCCCGCGTCAATGTGACAAAATAAAAAACAAAAGCGCTATGTTCGCATCACCCTGGGTTGCTGCATTCCAGGGCGGAGTTTCCATAATTATCAAGTAGCGGCGGCGTGTCTACCCGGATACAGCGAGTGGTCAAGCCGGTGATATGTGACGGGCGAATCCACTTCAATCCCGATGGGTTAATCACCTAAAACTGGCGGCGTGCCTACCCATATACAGCGAGTAACCGAGTCAGTTATATTCTTTATGCCACGCTGTGATTGAGAATTCAGGTGGAGACTATCACCCGTACGCAGTTCGTACACATTGTCATCTATCTCTGTATAAAGCTCTCCGCTCAGGACATATATAAACTCTTCTCCCTCGTTTCTCGATACTGCCGGTATGTTACAGTGGGGTGGTAGTTCCACCAGCATCACTGTCATTTTTTTATTTTTTAACGCGCCGTCGAGCCGGTAATATGTGACGGGTGAATCCATTTCAATACGAATAGGTTCATCTGCACGCCTCACCAGCGAGCCGGGTTCGGGCGGGGTAATGAAATAGCCGATTTCGACTTCCAGAGCTTCAGCAAGTTTAATGATTGATATCAGGGAAGGTGTGGTCTGTCCTCGTTCTGCCTGCGACAGGAATGCCGGGGATAAGCCTGCTTTATCTGCCACCTCCTGCAAGGTCATGCCCAGTTGTTTCCGTCTTGCCAGGATCAGGCCTGGCAGCGAATTTTCAAACTGTTCGATATTCGTCTTTTTCATCAGAGTGTAATGTTTGTTCGATCGAATTTCTTCCGCTATTAAAACGACGGGGCCGGGATTAAAAAAAAGGCGTAATTATTACATCACCCTGGATTGCCGGATTCCAGGCGCGGGTTAATCATCCAATAATGGCGGCGTGTGTACCCATAGCGCGCGAACGGTTGAGTCAGTTAGATTTACGGCGCCTCTCCCTACCTGTGCATCCATGTGGACACTGTCACCCGTGCGCAGGTCATACGCCTCGCCTCCTATCTCCGTACGAAGTTCCCCACTTAAAATATAACCGAACTCTTCACCTTCATCTCTGCGCGTTACCGGTATGCCACACTGGGGTGGCACTTCAACCAGGAACACATTCAATTTTTTATTTTTTACCTCGCCGTCGAGCCGATAATACCTGAGAGGTGAATCAACTTCGATACGAACAGGTTCATCTGCACGCCTCACCAGCGAGTTGGGGTCGGGAGGGGTAATAAAATAATTGATATCGACTTCCAGAGCATCAGCGAGCTTAAGAATTGATACCAGGGAGGGTGTAGTTTGTCCTCGTTCTGCCTGCGACAGGAATGCCGGGGATAAATCTGCCCGGTCAGCCAACTCCTGCAAAGTTAACCCCAGTTGTTTCCGTTTTGAATGGAGCAAGCCTGGTAGTGATTTTTCAAAATGTTCAATTTTCGTCTTTTTCATCAGGTTTTGGGGATCCTACTCATATTTGACACATCAGAACTTGAAATATAATTATGACACGCAAATTATATATGCTGGCATTATGCTCAGGACACTATAATGGTTACCTGGAGTATGGCGTCCCTTGTTATCATCACAAGGGACGCTGTTATTATGCCATGACACCTACAAACTGTGGCCTGGGCTGTCAGGCCATAGTCCCCGGTAATACTTTGTTCAAATAGTTCCTCTACGGTATTGTGAATGTCCGACTAAAATTTTACGCCAGCGGCCATCTTGTCGTTATCGTATGTAACCGCACGGCCGTGATGGTGATAGGGCTTTCGGGTTTACACAAAGACTGAAACCGCTGCCGGTCATACCAATCAAGGCGATTTCAATAATTTCCGCGGGCCAGTCGCGGGGAGACGTTTCGGTATCAAGGATGTGGACGTCTTCCCGCTAGACAAGGACGTCGCCAAACACAATGTACGCCAGCATAATATTCTATCCCGCAGTTCATGTCAACAGCAGTATTGTAACATAAAAACCCAAGTAATATCAGTTATATAATACATTTTTCGCCCGTTTTTTCCCACGGCAACATGCAATATAATATATACATTATCCGGCACTGGTGCATGCCGATGAGAACGCCTGATGGAATATGAGAGAGAATGATAGGTCTGGGGCGCTATTTATCGACAGGCGTAACGAAACCTGCCGGTTTGACCGCCAACAGCGAACAGTCAATACCGTTGATCACCTTCTCGGCGGTATTGCCGATGATCAGGCCGGGAATGCCCGAACGCCCCACGGTGCCCATGACAACCAGGTCGACGTTGTTTTTTATTGCCAGGTCGATAATCGCGTCGCCGGCATCCCCGTTAGCAAGGTGTACCGTCTTGTCGATGGATGAGTATGGGGCCAGCAATTCCTTCATTTCCTTTTCATGGGCTTCCCGCATCTCCTCCTGGATCCGGGCCACTGCACCCTTGGGCAGCTGGCCGCCTCGCAACGCAACTTCGCCGTACACTTCCCAGGCATGAACCACGTCGAGTTTACTGTTTTCAAGTTCGGCAAGGGACGTGGCAAGTTCCAGGATCAGCCTGTTCAGCGAATCCGCATAAGGGTTGTTGGGATCCGGGTCAACGGCCGCCAGGATGCGGGCAAAATGTTTATGGTCTGAAGGTTTGACTATCCGCACGGGACACGGACATTTCCGCATCAGCCTGATATCAATGCTGCCGAACAGCCTCTGTATCCGCCCCATGCCGGAGTTCGGCGCTTTCATCACCAGGTCATGGTTGTTTTTCAGTACCGTCCTGATGACCTCGATGAACGGGCGGCCTTCCCTGACCTCTATGCCGATTGAGACACCCCGGGTTGCTCCTGCCGCCTTGCCGACGAATTGCGATAACGACTTGCGCCGTCTGCGTCAAGCAGTTCATGCAGGGTGGCCATGGCTAGCAGCCTGGCAAACCTGCAGGCCATCGAAGTCAACATCGTCAACGGGCCCGATATAGAGACGGACGGTTTCGATTTCGGCGGCAGCTACCGTTTCCCTGCGGGTCGGTGTGATATGGAAATCAGGGTATCCGGCACGCACATCCTGTCATTCGACATTGATTCCTGGTCCCTGGGCGCCTTGATAATCGTAGTCGGCAAGCCGGTTTCCTCATTGGGAACAACCCGACCGGTGTCATCGACATACAGAAGATGAAATATCAACTAAAACTCCAAACGGCTTGGAAAATTCCCTAAAAAGGGTTACAGATTTCCCGAAATACTCATAATTTAAGACGTAGAACACACAATATTCACAGATTTGTCTGTTAAATTAATCTGCATACAATCTTGTATGAATTTGATGCGGAGCGGCAAGGTTTCATGATGATACACTGCCAGGCGTGTGACGAGGGTGCAGCATGACAGTCCCGCTGAATAGTATGCAGGAGGAGGCGTAAGGTAGTGCCACGGTTTGGAAGCCTGCTCTTGAACCAGTCAGGGGCAGGTTGTCTCAGAGCGTTGGTGCCGGCTTTGTTCCTCCTGGTAACGGTTCTGGCAGGGTTTCCTGCCGCTGCCGCCCCCACCCTTGGCGCCTCTCCCGAGCGGGAACTTACGCTCACCGAAGCTATTCTGCTGGCCGTTCAGAACAATCGGGATCTCGCGGCCGGCCGCCTCGACCGCCTCGCGCAGAAGCTTTCCCTGGAAGACTCCGAAGACGAGTTCCGGCTCACTCCCGCGTTCGATATCTCCTTTAACAACGACTCGACGGATGCCCCGGTGGACTGGGAGGCAGTGTCGCTCGGCGTCTCGCCCAAGGTGACCCTGCGTATCCCCACAGGGGGGCGGTTGAGCCTGAGTGCGAATAACAGGGTTACGAACCAGGGCGACGAGTCGCAGTTCGTCACGCTCGAGTTCACCCAGCCGCTGCTGAAGGGCGGCGGTACCGCGGTCGGCACCGCCAATCTCGTGACTGCCCGGCGCCTGGAACAGATCGGCCTCCTCGGCTTCAAGTCGGCGGTCATGGGAATCGTCAGCCAGACCATATATACGTACCGCAACCTCATCAGGTCCCTACGCGCGGTGGAGATCAGCAAGCGCTCGCTGCAGCGTGCCCGCGACCTGCTGGCGGTGAACCGGCTCCTGATCGACACCGGCAGAATGGCCGAGCATGAGATCATCCAGAGCGAGGCAAACATCGCGGAGCGGGAGTTGAGCCTGACCGAAACCCGCGCTGCGCTGGACGACGCCCGTCTTGCCCTGATTGACATCCTGGAGATCGACAGCCGGACGCAAATCCGGCCTACGGAAACATTGCAGGTTGACCCGAAAAAGCCTGACGCGGACCATGGCGTGGGATTGGCGCTGCAGAACCGCCCGGACTATCTTCAGTCGCAGTTGAGCATGGAAATCGCGGAGACCGCGCTACTGGTCGCCGCTAACGCGCGCTGGTGGGAGTTGAACCTCACCTCCTCGGCAAGCTTTATGAACAGCGGGCGTTCACTTTCGGATGCTTACAGCCGGTTCAACGACGACTACAGCGTCGGACTCCGTCTGAATATTCCCCTGGGCGTAAACGCAGACAGCCTGAGGCGGGACCAGCGGCGGGCGCGGTTCTCCCTGCAACAGTCCCGGTTGCGGCTTGCGGAACTGCGCCAGTCGATAGACATCCAGGTGCGCGCTGCCGTGCGCGACGTTGAGGTGCAGTTCCGGCGCGTCGAATTGGCGCGCCAGGCGCGGGACCTGGCTGAACGGAAGCTGGAGATTGAACAGGTCAAGCTGAACTCCGGTTTGACCACAAATTTCCGTCTGGTCGAGTTCGAAGATGACCTGGTGCAAAGCCAGAATGCTGAAATCGGCGCTATCGTTTCTTATCTCAATGCGTTGACAGCACTGGACCGGATACAGGGAACGACGCTGGATACCTGGGAGATCGGGGTTGAAGTGCCGGCTATCGGGACGGCGGACGAATGACGACGGGCGCCTCACCTGCGCGGGACGTTGAGCGGGCTTCCCTGCGGCACCACAACGTGCTGGAAAGCATGAGCGAAGGGGTGATGACGGTCGACTCCGACGCCCGTATCGTTCTTTTCAACCCTGCAGCCGCGCGCTTGCTTGGGCTGGCCCGCGCGGACATCCAGGGCAAGCTGTTCGCTGAGGTTTTTTTGCATCTCAAGGGTCTGGAAGACTTCAACGACACCGTGCTGGCGGCCGTTTACAACGACGCGGTGGGTTCCCGGTCGGCGGTCAGAGTGCGTTCAGGCGACGGAGCGACGCGCTCGCTTGAGATGACAACGTCCTACCTGACCGAAAGCAAGGACGGCGAAACCCGCAAGATCGGCATCGTTGCCGTGTTCGACGATATCACCGAAATTGAGGCATTGCGGAAGGCCGAACAGCAACTGGTAGAGTCGACCAGGGAGCAGAATGTCCAGCTCCGGGACGCCTATCGCGATATCGAGGAGAAAAACAAGGCGCTGGATTCAGCCCTGAAGAAGGTGCAGGCGGTGCGGGTTGCCGTCACGCTGTTTGTTGTGGTCGTTTTCCTGGGCGCGGCCTGGTATGTCTGGGACGTGAGGGGGTCGGCGCTCCAGGAGGACGCTGCGGCAACGCGCGACGCCTGGCCGGGGGCGGAGGGGGAAGACGCAGCCACTGCGATCGTTGGGCCGCGCCGGCTTACTGTGACGCTCTCCTTTGTCGGGAGTCTCGCGCCGGGAAAGGAAGTGCAGGTGACGAGCCCGACAACCGGCAAGGTGGCCGGGCTGTTTTTCGAGTACGGCGGTGAGGTCACGGCAGGACAGCCGCTGGTCGAACTGGACACCGCCGAAACCGAACGCCAATACCGGGAGGCGCAGGCCCAGTATCTTGGGGAGCGCGAGCGGGTCAGGCAACTTGAGGACTGGGAGAACAGCCCCGAGGTGAGTCGCGTCCGGCGTGCAGTGGCCAGCGCCAACCTGGAGCTCGAGGCGCGCAAGAACAAGCTGGCTGAAACCGCCCTGCTGCTTGAGCGGGGGATTATCCCGGCGTCGGAACACGAAGCCGCCGAACGCCAGTACCGTGTCCAGCAGATTAACCACGAGGCGGCGGAGAAAGATCTGGCTTTGGCGCTCGCGAAGGGCGACGAGGATACTCTTCAGATAGCCCGGCTTAAACTGGAAAACGCGACGACGAGGATTGAGGAACTGGAGAATATCCTGAACAACGCGGTGGTCCATGCGCCGGTGTCGGGTATCGTTCTCCAACCCGGTAGCGGAGACGGACAGGGCGGCCGGGGAGGAAGCGATGCTAAGCTGCTGTCTAAAGGGCAGTCGGTGGGCGAAGGCGAGTACCTGTTGAGCATCGGGGATGTCGACGGTCTCTCGGTTACCGGCCAGGTCGATGAAGTAGATGTCATAAAATTGCGAGCCGGTCAGCGTGTCGGGATCAACGGCGACGCCTTTCCCGCTCTTGAGTTGGCTGGCCAGATCGTGCGGGTGTCCTCGCAGGCCAAAGGGGGAAGAGGCGGGAGAGCAAGAGTGCCTTCGTTTGAGGTCAGTGCGGCGATCGACCGCCTTACTGACTCAGAGCGGCGCCGATTGCGTCTGGGGATGTCGGCCCAGGTTGTGGTAGTAATCCGGGATGAGCCTGCGGCGCTGCTCGTGCCGCTTGGCGCGGTACAAGGCGAACCCGGGCAATACTGGTTACGCGTCCGGAACAAGGAAAACGGCGCGGTGCGGCGCGTGCCGGTGGAGGTTGGCGCGACGACACTGAACGAGGCGGAAATCGTACGCGGCCTCAAGCCTGGCGATGAAGTGATCGTCACCGGCGTCTGACAGCGTACACACTCGGAGGCGCCCGCCGGTGCGAGACCCGGGTTAGCCGTTTGTCCGGCGTTTCGCCCAACCCGGCTGCTTCCTGGCGGCCACAGATGAGTGCGGATTGTGGGTATTTCTGATATTTAATCATGAAATACTCATAGATATTTCTATAAACACATAATATATTCACGGCTATGGCTTGACAAAAGTTACCTGTTATGGTAGACTTCCAACCAGGTCTTGAGATGTAACCTTTTGTTTTTATTGAAGAATTGAAAAGCGGAAACCGATGATTACCAAGACGGCCTTATTGAAACCCGTCCCCGTTGCCGGTCTTGCGGCAGGCCGGGTCAATCACTCACAACCAGAGAGGAGGACAACGAAGATGCTTAATCGGGAAGAATTTAATTTTGGCCGGATGCGGCGTGCATTGCTTGCCGGCGTCCTGGGGCTGGGGTTGGGCGCTGTTTCGGTAGTGGGAGTAACCGACACCACCTCGATAGGACCCGCTGCGTTGCTTGATTCCGCCACCGACGACGGCGGTGGCAAGATCAAGATCGAGTGGTCGCTCTCAGAGGAAGAAGAAGGCGTGACCTACAGCTACAGCCACCCTGATGAGCTTTGCGTGGGTTGGAAGGAGGAGGGGTCAAGCGAGGCGAGAACGGACACATGCTTCACCAGCGAAATATCGACCCAAAGCGACCTGCTGGTCGATACGGGCATCGCCGAGGGCACCACTGCTAACTACGATGTAATACTGTTTACCTTGTACTCCAATATTAGGCTCTACGGCGAAGCACTCCAGCAGGCGGTGGTCACGGTCTCAGGGGGACTGGACCCGGTGGACCCGGCGGGCCCGGTGGACCCGGACCCGCTCTCAGGGGGGACCGGACCCTAGGCGCTGCGTTAGTCAGTAAAGCACCGAGCTTCAGGCATTGTTGCCGGTCTTGCGGCAGGCCGGGTCAATCACCCACAACCAGAGAGGAGGACAACGAAGATGCTTAATCGGGAAGAATTTAATTTTGACCGGACGCGGCGTGCATTGCTTGCCGGCGTCCTGGGGCTGGGGTTGGGCGCTGTTTCGGTAGTGGGGGTAACCGACACCACCTCGACGGGACCCGTTGCGTTGATTGATTCCGCCACTGACGATGGCGGTGGCAAGATCAGGATCGAGTGGTCGCTCTCAGAGGAAGAAGGCGTGACCTACACAAACAGCCACCCTGATGAGCTTTGCGTGAGTTGGAAGGAGCACGGGTCAAGCGAGGCGAGAACGGACACATGCTTCACCAGCGAAATATCGACCCTAAGCGACCTGCTGGTCGATACGGGCATCGCCGAGGACAGCACTGCTGACTACGATGTAATACTGGGTACCTTTTACAACAATATTAGGCGCAGCGACGGAGTACTCCAGCGGTGGGTGGTCACGGTCTCTGTGGGTGACTGGCGCCAGGGCACTGTTAGTCAGTAAAGCACCGAGCTTCAGGCATTATGCAATCTTACAGGATATATACGAAATATATGACGCTCCCTGCGGCGGTCCTGGTGGCATTCACTGTGGCAGGTTAACGAGACCTGCTATAAGGCCTTCGGGCAGACCCCCGGTCGTTCGTTCAGCGGAACCCTGAAACCGGGGCGGTCTTAAATCAAATGCTTCGCCTGACGGACATCCATAAAACCTATGCCGTTGGCCCGACGACTGTGGATGCCTTGCGAGGCGTGGATCTTGAACTGAACCGGGGCGACCTGGTCTCAATTATGGGCGCGTCCGGTTCGGGCAAATCCACCCTGATGAACATCATCGGCCTGCTCGACTCACCCAGCAGCGGCTCGTATATGCTGGATGGGCGCGAGGTTTCGACCATGTCAGACACCACGAGGTCGGCCATCCGCAATGCCAGCATCGGTTTCGTGTTCCAGTCCTTTCATCTGCTGCCCCGCCTGACGGCCCTGGAGAATGTCGGTATCCCCCTGGTGTATCGCGGCATGAAGGGCGCGGAGATA
Organism: Gammaproteobacteria bacterium; assembly: GCA_965208655.1. Classification (GTDB taxonomy): domain Bacteria; phylum Pseudomonadota; class Gammaproteobacteria; order Eutrophobiales; family Eutrophobiaceae; genus JAAXHV01. The sequence goes on along the minus strand of CBDBPJ010000001.1, from coordinate 684,086 downwards.
CGCCACGCCGCCGCCATGGCCCTGGACCGGGTCGGTATGGGAGATCGGGTCGGCCACAGACCGAACGAATTGTCCGGCGGGCAGCAGCAGCGCGTGGCTATCGCCCGCGCACTGGTCGGAGAGCCGGTTATCGTGCTCGCGGACGAACCGACCGGCGCGCTCGACCACGCGACCGGCAATGACATCATGGACTTGTTCGTACGTCTGAACCGGGAGGAGGGTACGACTTTCATCGTTATCACCCATGATCAGGAAGTCGCTTGCCGATGCGCGCGGCGCACCTATATCGGTGACGGTGCGCTGCACGACCAGGTTTTGCCTGATTCATGACATGAATCACAGGGCTAATATCAAGGAAGGGATCGTCAGTCTGTACGCAGCAAAACAGCGTAGCCTGCTGGCATTGATCGGCATTGTAATCGGCATCGCCTCGGTCATCACCATGCTCTCTGTGGGGACGATCGCCAAGCGCCAGGCCCTGGAGCAGTTCAAGGAACTCGGCGTCGATTATATCGGCATTCGCACAGTCGGTTCAGATCAGGGGATTCGCCTGGCCGATGCGCTGGCATTGCCAATAGAGACCTCGTCCATCACGGCAGTGGCCCCCTGGGTTGAGGGCGGCAATGAGATCATTTATGCCGGCAAGAATATTGCCCAGGCCAGCACCCTGGGGGTAACCGGGTCGTTCGCCAGAGTCAACAGGTTGCCGCTTGAGCAGGGCCGCTTCATCTCAGATCTGGATTTCCGCCGCTACTACTGTGTAATTGGAGCAGAGATCGCCTCAGCCCTGCGGGATGCCGGCGCACAACGACTGGTGGGTGAATCGATCAGGCTGGACAGACACATATGCACTATTGTGGGCGTGTTGCGCGGCATTCCGAGGGGTGCGGGACAGGATTTCGATGCTGAAAGGTCGATTCTGGTTCCCCTCTCCACAGCGCAACGCATGTTTTCGGGGCGAGGCGTCCGGCAGTTGGCTGCCCGTATGGGGCCGGACGTGCATCACACGGTAGCGACGGCGGAAGTGAAGCACTACTTTCGCCGCAAGATGCCCAACCTGGAGATCAGGGTGGTCAGCGCCCAGAAGCTGATCGAACAAATGGAGCGCCACATGCAAACGTTCGCCCTGCTGCTGGCAGCGGTCGGCAGCATATCGTTGATAGTCGGCGGGGTCGGCGTGATGAACGTCATGCTGGTCTCAGTGAACGAGCGGCGCAAGGAAATCGGGATAAGGCGGGCCCTGGGCGCCCGCCGCGTCGATATTCAGAGCCAGTTCCTGACCGAATCCGTCGTTCTTTCGCTGCTCGGCGGGGTTTTCGGGATCCTGCTGGGCGTGGGGAGCACCTGGATCTTCTGCTGGTTTACGGGCTGGACGTTCCTGGTCAGCCCGACCGCCGCGCTGATGGGGTTCGCCGTAGCCTGTTGCGTCGGCGCGTTCTTCGGGCTTCACCCCGCTATCCAGGCAGCACGGCTCGATCCGGTCGCTGCGCTGAGATCGGACTAGCCCGGTTAGCGCGGCGTGCGGCAGTAAGTGCCGACATACAAACGGCCATTACAATTTCTCAGGCTGGAGATTTCATTCAGACTTACGGCGGTACTGCTATTGGGAAAGGAGGAGCACCCCAGCGCGCATGACGAAACGAAGTGTGGGATACAAAGGTTGATTTTAACAGAACAATTGTGTGATTATTATGTAGACAAAGCATTTAAATATGAGTTTTTCGGGGAATATGACGAATCTCAATGAAATAGTGCGCGAGAACGAGGCGCTACAGCAGCGGATCTCGCAGTTGAGCTCTGCAATCCTGCGTATCAGCGCGAGTCTTGACGTTGACACCGTCCTGCAGGAGGTGGTGGACAGCGCCTGCGCCCTGACCGGCGCCGGCTACGGCATCATCACCACCTTTGGAGATAACGGAAATATCCAGGACTTCGTCAGCTCCGGCTTCTCCAGCGAAGAGCACCGGCAACTCGAACAATGGCCGGATGGTCCACGGTTATTTGAACACATGAGCGATCTTCCGGGAGTTGTAAGACTGCCGGACCTGCCTGCCTACGTACGCTCGCTCGGCTACTCGGCGGACCTGATACTGTCCAGGACCTTCCTGGGCACGCAGCTCCGTCGTCGCGACATGCATGTCGGCAACTTCTTCCTTGCCGGGAAGGAAGGCGGGCAGTCGTTCACGGACCAGGACGAAGAGGTGCTGGTCTTGTTCGCGTCACAGGCGGCGACGGCCATCGCCAATGCCCGCACGCACCGGGATGAACAGCGGGCGCGGGCCGACCTCGAGGCCCTGGTGGAGACCTCGCCCGTGGGTGTGGCAGTGTTGGACGCCAGGACCGGCAAGCCGCTATCGTTCAATCGAGAGGCCAAACGGATTGGCTCAGGTCTGCACATGCCGGGCAAGTCCATGGAGGAACTGTCGGAAGTTATCACGTGCCGGCTCGCCGACGGGCGCGAGTTTTCTCTCAGCGAGTATCCGAGCGTACAAACGTTAACGACAGCCGAGACCATGCGCGCCGAGGAAGTCGTCCTGTCGGTTCCTGACGGCAGGAGCGTCACCACCTTGCTCAACGTCACGCCCATCCGTTCCGCACAGGGCGAAGTCGACTCGGTGGTGGTCACCATGCAAGACCTGGCGCAACTGGAGGAACTGGACAGGTTGCGGGCGGAGTTCCTGGGCATGGTCAGCCACGAATTGCGCACGCCGCTCGCCGCCATCAAGGGCTCGGCCGACACTGCGCTGGAAGCTTCTCCGGCACTTGACGCCGCCGAGGTGCACCAGTTCTTCCGGATCATAGAGGAGCAGGCCAGTCACATGCGCAGCCTGATCAGCGACCTCCTGGACGCTGGCCGCATTGATGCCGGCACACTGTCCGTCTCACCTATACCTACCGAGGTGGCCGAGGTGATTGACCAGGCCAGGAATGCTTTCCTGAGCGGCGGCAGCAACCGCACGATCCTGATCGATCTGCCGCAGGACCTGCCCCGGGTGCTGGCCGACAGGGGGCGCATCGTACAGGTGCTGAACAACCTCTTTTCCAATGCCGCCAGGTTCTCTCTCGGATTCTCACCCATACGGGTCGCCGCGCGACGCGATGGTTTGCACGTCGCGATTTCGGTTTCGGACGAGGGCAGTGGGATGCCGCCGGAGCAACTCAAGCGCCTGTTCCAGAAATATACGGATTTGAGCAATGACGAGAGTAGGGGGACCGGACTGGGACTCATTATCTGCAAGGGGTTGGTGGAGGCTCACGGAGGCCGCATCTGGGCGGCAAGCGACGGTCCGGGCCAGGGGACACAAATCACCTTCACGATTCCGATAGTCGAGGAAGCCGATGTCGTCCCCGATCAATCTCACCCGTCCAGCCAGGGCAGCGAGCGGCCGCCCATCCTGGTGGTGGACGACGACCCTCAAACGCTCCGCTTTGTACGCGACGCGCTGGCGCAGGCGGGCTATTCTCCGGTTGTGACCGGTGATTACCGCGAATTGTCCCGGATTATCCAGAAGGAGAAACCCCACCTGATTTTGCTGGACCTGCTCCTCCCCGGTACAGATGGCATCGAACTCATGGAAAGCGTACCTGAGATGGCCGACCTGCCGGTCATCTTCATCTCCGCTTACGGCAGGGACGAGACCATCGCCAGGGCGCTGGAGCGAGGCGCTGTCGATTATATCGTCAAGCCATTCTCGGCGACGGAACTGACGGCGAGGGTCAATGCGGCCCTGCGCAGGCGGACAGGAATGGAACCCTTCGTGCTCGGCGATCTCACCATCCGGTACGAGCAGCGAGAGGTGACCGTGGCCAAGCGCCTCGTGCAGTTGACCGCCACCGAATACGAATTGCTCCGCATCCTCTCGGTGAACGCGGGACGGGTAGTGACTTACGACTCGCTGATTCGTCAAATATGGGACGGACCTGACTCGGGCGATGCGGACAGTATCCGCACCTTCGTCAAGCAATTACGCAGAAAGCTCGGCGACAATGCGACCCGGCCGATCTACATTAAGAACGTGCACGCAGTAGGCTACCGCATGGCCGAGCCTCAGCCACCCTACCCGGCTTGAAGAGGTAAAATCACAATCTGGGGAATCTTAGCAAGGTACATGCACCTGCATGCCTTTCCCGGCCTGCGGGTTATGCAGTCCCGGGTGCATTTCCTGGAATTCCCGATCTTCTACATCTCCCGATTCACTACGGAAGCATAGATATCTGTCAATTACAGCAAAATGTTGGAATTCCCGATTTACATATTTTTCAGTTTTTTGGGAAGTCATTTTTTGATGTTACTGACAAAATTTTGTTAGGAAGAATGTATGTAAAATAAATTATCAAAAATATTATATATTGAATATCAATGGGTTATGTAATGACTTCGAATCCGTCATCCATATTCTAACCATTGGAGGAATTGCATTTCTTAACCTCTCAGCCCTCTAATTATAAAAGGTTATAGAGCATTATAGGAACTACTGAGAACTGCCGGAAAAACAGAAACGGTGCCGGAAGGGGGAATAGAAATACACTAATAACCTATTGTTTTTAACGTGCTTTATATTATTCCCATGCTCTATACCCAACGTTTATCCCAACAATATTTTAACCAATAAAGTCAATATTTAATGCCTGAATTCTACCAAGCCGACCAGGGCAAAGAAATGTAGTCTGAAGTTGTACATAGTAACTATATCAAAATACAATATTTTTCGCTTTTCTTTCCTGTTACTGTAATTTATAGTAGTACTATACTATTTTTCATGATATCCTCTATTATTAGAAATAATTTGTACTATGGTATAGCACTATGGGTAGCCAACCTTCAAAAAGACAACAGCGATTAGCTGCATTAATACGCGCAACGTCCGGCACAATCCGTGGGTCTGATGCCATGCGGGTTCTTGGCGTTGATCGGCAACATGCATCCAGATTGCTGGCGGGATGGCATAAACAAGGGGTTATCAGGCGGGTTGCACACGGCTTGTATGTTCCTGTTCAGCCGTCTGCCCTGGGTCAAAAACAGGTGCTTGAAGACCCCTGGGTGCTGGTTCCCGAGTTATACACACCAGGTTACGTGGGTGGCTGGAGCGCCTTGGAACACTGGGAGTTGACAGAACAGCTTTTCCGGTCAGTCTGTGTACTTACTCCTAAGCGCGTGGCCAATGGTGTAATCACTCATCAAGGTGTCAACTTCTTTATCAAACATGTTGCTGAAAAGCAATTATTCGGGACAAAATCCATATGGTTGGGAAATACGAAGATACTGATTTCAGACCCATACAAAACACTGTTGGATTGTATCGATGACCCGGACCTGGGCGCAGGCTTGCAACATGTAACAGACTGCTTGCTCGAATTTGCGCGAGTGTTCAATAAACAGAGTGATCTTAATGCATTATTGAAATATGCCATCCAATTAGGTAACGGCGCATTATTCAAAAAACTGGGTTACCTGGCTGAAACGCTTGAGTTCAAGCCTTCTTTTATCAATGCATGCCGGCAACGTATTACATCGGGTTATTCCACTCTCGATAAAAAGTCTGAAAAAAATCGTCTGGTTACACGCTGGAATTTATGGGTACCGGGAGATAAGGCGAAATGATTGTCAAGGATGAAATACTGGCTTTTGCCGATGAGACGGGTTTAACGCCGAGCGTTGTAGAGAAAGACTATGTGCTCGGTTGGTTGCTCGCTGCAGTTAATTCGAACCCTGTCTTATCGCAATCGTGGGTATTCAAGGGAGGCACTTGTCTGAAGAAATGCTACTTTGAAACTTACAGATTTTCAGAAGATTTAGATTTCACGCTTCAAGATCAGAGTCATATTAATGAGACAGTTTTGAAAGAGCAATTCGTCTCCATTTCTGAATGGCTATATGAAGAAACAGGAATAGAAATTCCTTCTGACAGGCTTGTATTTGACATATATGCCAATCCCAGGGGCGGACAATCCTGTCAGGGGCGCGTATATTGCTGAAGTCATCTGAGAATATGCCGTCTCACATTTTCGATTTTCCATAATAGTGCCGGAGATCGCGCCAATCGACCTGCCAGTTCCTCATCGTCAGGAAACAGCAACTCAGGCGATAGTTCACCGGCATGCACCAGGTCAATATATTCCCGCTCGGCCTCATCAAGCGTAACCAGCGGTTTCATAACGAACCATGCCTGTTCCTTCAACTCATTTGCAACTGGCCACACATTACCCTGAAGCATCGGTACAAGCTGATCCTCTATGCTTCTATCGGTGACACGCGCGAAGCGATCCTGTCCGTATTGATAAAGCGGAAGCGGCAGTGTAACCGCCAGCGCCACATGAATACGTCGCAATCGTTGGCTACCCCAAATATCCGCTCCGTATTTTGGCAATCGAACGGTATCGAATAGATCACGCGGCAGCGCCCGATCCAGAGTCGCGCGCAGCTTACCGGCATACAGTTCTTCCATAGGCACGACCCGAGTTTCCGGGGATAAAATCCCCGGTGGTTGCCAGAGCGGCCGTGTTGTGACTTCACCGAGTGGTACGCGAAATAAAAAGTTGAGATCGATCTCAATACGGTCTCGCGTACCGACCGAACTTGTGTAGGTGAGATAGAACTTCCGTCCGGCATGGGCATCGCGTGATTGTTGTACTCGGTATCCCTGCCCCTCTCCAATATTAGCGAGAGCCCGTTCAACCTTCGGGCGTTCAGCTTGCATACCCGCCGGATCCTCATGCCCGATATAATTAAAATCCAGATCAACCGAAAGCCGGGCCGGGGGGCCAAACAACAGATTCAATGCCGTACCACCTTTCAATATCAATACGCGTGATAGCAACGGATGACGCCCAACATCCGCGGCTAATTCACCCAGGCGGATCACTTTCTCCAATGTCTCCGTACGAAAACCAGTCTCCGTTGCGATTCCTTCAATGAATTCAGCGCTGAGATTCATCCGGCTCCATACCCTCCAGTATTGCGCCCGGGACGATCAGATTCCATCGTCGCACCAGTACGCCGCCACGTTGATCCCTGGCAAGATAAAGCGGGGCCTTTGGGACGTGCTTTTCTATTAATGCAAGATCACCATCGCTGACATAAAAGGTCTTTCGATACAGCTCAAGGAACCAGCCGACCGCTGCCCACAACACCTTTTGTCCGAAAACATCCAGAAACTCAAGCAACAGCGGCAACTCCAGAACAGGGAACCCCGCCGCCGACTCGACAAACTCCGCAAGCCCGCCCACCAGGTCCGGCCGACGGAAACCATCGATCAAAGTACGCTCAGGCCCGGTAACTCGTAATTCACGATCAAGCCGGTGGACGGAGCGCAGGCCCCGATCAAAAGCCCGATAGCGCACCAGTGATTGCGGGGGGGACAGGAAGCGCAGTTCAAGGCCATCAAGATCGAACGACTGTGAACGCCTGGCGCTGTATGCGGTGCATAGGCGCCATTCGGAATGCGCGGCGCCCAGCAGTTCAAGCGCCGAATGATGGGAAAAGACCGCATCGGGTCGCATCGCCACTGCCACTAGAAAACGATCCGGCTGAAATTTGGCAGCATCCACCCCCGGTGGCACCGAGGCATAGACCCCCCGTGTGAGCTTCTTCAGCTTGTTTCGTGCGGCTGCGTATTTCAGGCGCTCCAACGTTGCTTTACGCCCGCCGGACGGCGCCAATACCCGTGCGGCTTCATCGAGATTGAAGACCCGGTGCGTTTGCAAGAAGGTGTCAGTATCCATGAGTCAAAACTTGTCAATATTTGCGGATATTGGGAGGATATTCCCCTTTATATGGCATATATGTCAAGTATTTTATGCTGAAATTACTTGCCTGACCGTCTATCGCAATAAAAATTGACCCGCCTGTTACTTGACCTCTCTGGCACGGGATTCACCCATTACCTGCTACGCCAGATGCTATTACTGACCCTCGCCCCGGAACTAGTACTCTTTCAACTTAATATTTCCGGTAAGTGCGTTAGATATCACTTCATGGACGGCCTCCATCGTGACAACGCCGGTTAGATTGAGGTTCTCGGCTGTCACAATTTTGCCTGTATCGTTGTCTGTAACGGATTTGACCTTGCTGTTTGCCGGTAACGAAGTAATAAACGGTGCCGGAAGGGAGACTCGAACTCCCGACCTACGCATTACGAATGCGTTGCTCTACCGACTGAGCTATTCCGGCATTGAGCGGGATATTTTCTGTGATCCTGCCGATAACTTCAATAACTTTAGCCTTATCCTGCACATTGTTCTATATTGTCCCAAGGCAACTTTTTCAGGAGATTGGCATTGACCACCGGTTTTGTTTTTGACGAGGTATTCCTGTCGCACCGGACCGGCGCCGGGCATCCGGAGTGCGCGGAACGCCTCAGCGCCACGATGGCACACCTGAACACCCTGCCCTGGTACGGCGAACTGGAACACCTCGATGCGTTGCCGGCGCAAAAGGAATTCATCGAGACCAGCCATTCCGCCGCCTACCTGGCCCGGGCCCGGCAGACCTGCGTCGGCGGGAGCGCCTTTCTTGACAGTATGGACACCGTGGTGAGCAAGGAATCCTTCGACATCGCCCTCAAGGCGGCCGGTGCGTCCATCGCGCTGGCGGATGGCGTGGTCGACAGAGAAATCAGCAACGGCTTCGCCCTGGTGCGCCCACCAGGCCACCATGCCGAGCACGACCAGGCCATGGGGTTCTGCATCCTCAACAACGTGGCCATCCTGGCGCGCTACCTGCAGGCGCACCACGGCCTCGACAAGGTCATGATCCTGGACTGGGACGTTCACCACGGCAACGGCACGCAGCACACGTTCGAGGAAGACCCGTCAGTACTGTTCGTCAGCACCCACCAGTACCCGTTTTACCCCGGCACCGGCGCCTGGTCGGAAACCGGTATCGGCAAAGGCGCTGGTGCAACGGTTAACTGCCCCATGCGGGCCGGCAGCAGCGATAAGGATTATGAGGCGGCCTTCATGGAAAAAATCCTGCCGGCGATAGACGAATTCAAGCCGGAATTCGTCATCATCTCCGCCGGGTTCGACGCCCACCGGGACGACCCCCTGGGCGACGTCAACCTCAGCACCGGGTTCTACGGCTGGATGACATCCAGGGTGATGGAGGTGGCGGACAAACACGCCGGGGGGCGCATCGTTTCTGTGCTGGAAGGGGGCTATAACCTGGCGATGCTGCCGCTCTGTGTCGAGGAGCACCTGAAAGCGCTTTCAACGGTGTAAAGTACGAGTGGACGGATTTAAAATCCGTCCCCATATCTCCATTGCGTACCCGGCGTCCCCTCTTTCAGTTTACCGCCTGGGCGTAGTAACAGGTCCCGTTACGTATCTCTTTCGTCAGTTTCCCCCGGTTGTGCAGGTATTCAAGGTGCGCCAGGGTTTCGCCGAAGGCCATGATGCGGTTGAACTCGTCCAGCCGGCGGGTAAACAGCTTCGGCGCCACGTCCCACGCGTTCCCGGGGGCTTCACACAAGTCGTAAACCTTGCTTAATTGCCTGTCGTGGCTGTGGTTGATCGCAGCGATGCGCCTGTATAAGCCGGTGAATATACGGCCGTGGGACGGTAACACCAGCGTGTCCTCCGGCAATTCCGCAAAGCGGGTCATGGAGGACAGGTAATCGTCCAGGGCGTCTTCATCATCGTTGTTAACGTGCAGGCCCACGTTGCTGGTAATGGTCGGCAGCACCTGGTCGCCGGATATCAGCAGTTTCAGGGCCGGACAGTACAGCGCCAGGTGGTCTTCCGCATGGCCGCACACCACCATGGGCTGCCATTCATGGGTGCCTATGGGTATGGGCTGATCGTGATCAAGGTAAGTGACGGCTTCCGGCAACGCCGTGACGACTGTTCGATACCGCTGCCCGGTAGTAAACGACAGGTACTGGTCCTGTTCCCGGATCCCGTGTAACCGGCAAAATGCATTGACGGCTTCTTCCCAGTCAGCGGTCTTGCTGTCAAGCAGGAAGCGGGTCCTGACTGCCGTCATCCGGGTCATTGCCAGTTCCGCCTGGAATTTATTGCCCAGGTAACCGGCCATGCCGACATGATCGGGATGGAAGTGGGTAACGATTATCCTGCCGACAGGCTTGTCCCTCACCAGTTCGGTTGCGATCTTATCCCAGGCATTGCGGGCTTCACCCCAGGAAATGCCCGTATCAACCAGCGTCCAGGAGTCACCGGCGTCCAGCAGCCAGAGGTTGATATGATCCAGCTTGCCCGGCAACGGGACCCTCAACCAGAATATGCCCGGCCGGATTTCCAGGTGACCGCCCGGTTCAGGAACGGCTTCCAGGGGATAATGAATTGAAAAATCAGTACCGCTCATGAGAAAAATAAGGACAGTATATCACCCGCTGCTAGTACTCTATTTCAATCTGCCAGTGCGGGGTGTGTGCGGCGCTACCCTGCGTCAGTCCGATTAGCCAGATCAGGTTCAGTTCCACCGTGACGTCGCCGACCTTCAGATCACGATAAAACGCCGGTCCCAGCCTGTGGTCCTGCTCGGACAACGCCGGCAGGTATTTAACCTCGCCGGGGACGCCGAATGCCTCGAAGCCGACGGCGGTATCATCGTCAAGGCTGTACTTGGTGCGCCAGATATACTCGATTTCCGTGCTCTCGTCAGCGGCGCTGCCGAACTGCTGTTCAAAATTCACGTTGAGGATATGCTCAAACGCGCCGCTGACGCGACGGAACAGGAACCGGCCTTCCAGGTTATGGGGTTCGTCGCTTTCATCGTTTACTTCCACTTCCATGTGGAAACCGAAATCCAGCCAGTACCTGCCCTCTTCGGTTAGCTGGAACGTGTTTTCCCAGCCCAGGATGTCATATTTTACTGCTTCCCCGGCAGGTTCTATGAGGCTGGCCGTAATGGACGTTGCCCAGTTATCCGTCACCCCGTATTCAAGCTCGAACTCCTGGTGCTTGAACCCGTGGTATTCCTCATCGTCATCAATGACCACGTTGCCGATAACCTCGAATTGCAGGTCTCCCTTTTCCACGATGGGCGAGTAGACCTTCATATCCGTGAGGTCGGCCCGGACGTTGCCGGGCAACGCAACAGTGACCACGGCCATGAAAACCAGGAGCGTTCTGACAGGGGGAAACATCATGATTTATCCGGACCGTCCGGCTACCCGAACCTTGTCGAAAACCTGAACACCCGTTCATCGCAGACGTCGATGCAGCGGCCGCAATTGGTACAGTCGCTGTGCAGGGATCACCGGGGTGCCGGTATCGGTTTCGGGTTTCAGGGCCGGGATGATCACGTGGGGTTCAGGGCACACCCGGAAACAGTCTCCGCAGTCGGTGCAGGCCGTGCGCCCGGCAGCATTCATGCGCACCAGTGAGCGTTTTCCGATCAGGCCGTAGAATGCCCCTACCGGGCACAGGTGGCTGCACCAGCCCCGGCGCGTGACCAGGAGATCGAACAGGAATACGGCCAGGACGATGACCCAGGCCAACCCCATGCCGAATACCAGACCCCGTTGCAGCATGGTGATCGGGTTCACCGCCTCCCAGGCAATGGTGCCGGTGACGGCCGAGACAGCCAGTGCTGTGAGCATGATCCAGATCCGGGTCGATTTTTTTACGGACCAGCTGAGGTTCAGCTTCAACCGGTTGCGCAACCAGTTGGCGCCATCCGTCACGATGTTGACAGGACACACCCAGGAACAATAGACACGGCCGCCGACCAGTAAATAGAACAGGAACAACGTGATAGCGCCGATGATCGCAGGCTGGCCCACGGCGTGCCCCGACGCCAGGGACTGCAGCAGGATGAACGGGTCGGTCAGACTGACCGTATCCAGAAACACACTGGAAGCGAGATTGCCCTTCAGCCACCAGATACCGAACCAGGGGCCGAGCAGAAACAGGAACAAAATGGAGAATTGAGTGGTTCGCCGCAGCAGTAACCATTTGTTCCTTTCCCGGAAACTGCGCTCAACGGCAGTCGCCGGCGCGGTAACACTCATGCAGCCTTGCCGGTATCGTGTTTGGCGAGATGCCTGGGCAGGACCTTGATGGATGCCTCGTCCGTCACACAGTTCTCTTCACACTTCCCGCACCCGGTACAACTCCCGGCGTGTACTGTAGGTTCGAAATAGGTGCGGGTACCTGCCCTTTTCTGCTCCATGGTAATGGCTTCATCCTTGATCGGGCAGGCGATATAGCAGGCACGGCAATGTGCCATGCCGGTTACGCTGTAACAGGTGTCCGGACCCGTCAGCACGGCTACGCCCATATCCGCGTCCCGGATATCCGTGAGTTCCTTGCTCAGGGCATCCGTCGGACACGCCGCAACGCAGGGAATGTCCTCGCACATCTCGCAGGGTATGTCCCGGGCTATGAAGTAAGGCGTTCCCGTCGCCACTTCGGAGCCGAACTCAGCGAGCTTGAGGGTGTCGTAGGGGCAATCCCTGACGCACAGGCCGCAGCGTACACAGGCGCCGGTGAAATCCTCTTCCGCAATCGCTCCGGGGGGACGAATGGCCCAGGCCGGCGTGGAGACCGATTGTTTCGAATAGGATCCGAGCAACAGGCCCAGGATACTCATGGAGCCCACCGTGTGGGCGCACCGGCCGATGAACTGGCGGCGATTCAGAGTATTTTGTTTATCGCTCACGTTTTCCAGGCTGGCTGATTTGTATTTACATGGGGACGGATTTCAAATCCACCCCCGTACGTTGCGCAGGTTACATTAACGTGCTGATTGTACTATAATCGCCCCTGTGTAATATACCTCCGTTATCTGAGGAGCGTTGCGACGGGTGCGGCACCAGTCCGGACCTGCCAGGCTCAGATAAATACGATGAGCAAACTCCGGTTTGTGCGGAGTTTCCATTAACAAACGGCGCTCACTTATGTTGATTAACAAGATAAGTGAGGCAGACTGTTTGATCACTTCCCTGCCCCTTGTCCTGGCGTAATGTAATGACATGATGGGTGGCGCGACGGAACAACAATTACGCAGCCTGCTGAAGCAACGCATCCTGTTGCTGGACGGGGCCATGGGCACCATGATCCAGTCCTATGACCTGCAGGAAAGCGATTTTCGCGGCGAGCGGTTTGCCGGTCATGGTTGTGAACTGAAAGGCAACAACGACCTGCTGACCCTGACACAACCGGGTATTATCACGGCCATACACGCCGCGTTTCTCGACGCGGGCGCCGATATCATCTGCACCAATACCTTCAATTCCACCGCCATCGCCATGGCTGACTACGAACTGGCAGACCGGGCATATGAATTGAACCGCACCGGCGCCGTGTTGGCCCGGGAGGTTGCCGATGCAAAATCGACACGGGATAAACCCCGTTTCGTTGCCGGTGTCCTGGGTCCGACCAACCGCACCGCCTCCATTTCTCCGGACGTCAACCGGCCCGGATTCCGCAACATCAGTTTCGGGGAACTGGCGCAGGCCTACACCACGTCCGTGCGGGGACTGGTGGAAGGCGGGGTGGATATCCTGTTGCTGGAGACCATATTTGATACGCTTAACGCCAAGGCCGCCTTGTTCGCAGTCGAGACCTTTTTTGAGGAAAGCGGCCGGCGCTTGCCCCTGGTCATCTCCGGCACCATCACCGACGCGTCGGGCCGGACCCTTACCGGCCAGACCACTGCCGCCTTCTGGCATTCGGTACGGCATGCCAATCCACTTGCAATAGGACTTAATTGTGCCTTAGGTGCCAAAGACTTACGTCAGTATATTCAAGAACTTTCTAATATAGCGGACAGCCATGTAAGCATCTACCCCAACGCCGGCCTGCCCAACGAATTCGGCGAATACGACGAGACACCCGAGTACATGGCCGACGTGCTTGAGGAGTTTGCCGCAAGCGGTTTTCTCAACATCGTCGGCGGTTGTTGCGGCACCACCCCCGAACACATCCGCCGTATCTACGACCAGGTCTGCAGGCGCACCCCCCGGGTTATCCCGGAAATCCCGCCTTACTGCCGTTTGAGCGGCCTCGAGGCGCTCACCGTAACCGCCGCGGCCAACTTCATCAATATCGGTGAGCGAACCAACGTGGCCGGCTCCCCGAGGTTCCTCAAACTTGTCAAGGACGGCAACCTGGCCGACGCCCTGGAAATCGCCCGCCAGCAAGTGGAAAACGGCGCCCAGCTTATCGACGTGTGCATGGATGAGGGCTTGCTGGATTCCGAGCAGTTGATGCAGGATTTTCTTATGCTGGTCGCCGGCGAACCGGATATATGCCGGGTACCGGTCATGATCGATTCGTCGCGCTGGTCCGTTATCGAAGCCGGACTGCGTTGCGTACAGGGCAAGTGCGTAGTGAACTCCATCAGCCTGAAGGAAGGCGAGGACATATTCAGGCAGCAGGCGCGCCTGGTAAGGCGCTACGGCGCGGCAGTCGTCGTGATGTGTTTCGACGAACGCGGGCAGGCGGACACCACCGAACGGCGTTTCGCGGTGGCGCAACGTTGCTACCGCATTCTCGTGGATGAGGTCGGTTTCCCGCCGGAAGACATCATCTTCGATCCGAACATCCTCACCGTGGCGACCGGCATGGAGGAACATAACAACTACGCGGTATCGTTTTTTGAAGCCAGCCGCCTGATCAAGGAACACCTGCCCCGCGCCGCGGTCAGCGGCGGCGTGAGCAACGTGTCATTCTCTTTCCGGGGCAACAATCCCGTGCGCGAGGCAATGCACACCGCGTTCCTGTACCACGCGGTCAGGTCGGGGATGGACATGGCGATTGTCAATGCCGGGCAACTGGGCATTTACGATGAGATCCCGCCGGACCTGCTGCAGCGGGTGGAAGACGTCCTGCTCAACCGGCGTCCGGACGCCACCGACCGGTTGGTCGAGTTTGCCGAAACCGTCAAGGACAACGGTCACCGCACCCGGAAAGAGGACGTACAGGCCTGGCGCCGCGAGCGCGTGGAAAAGCGCCTGTCCCATGCCCTGGTAAAGGGGATAGATACCTGGATCGAAGCCGATACGGAAGAAGCCCGGCAGCAGTTCGACCGGCCCCTGCAGGTCATCGAGGGACCGCTGATGGACGGGATGAATGTCGTCGGCGACCTGTTCGGCGCCGGCAGGATGTTCCTGCCCCAGGTGGTCAAGAGCGCCCGGGTCATGAAAAAGGCGGTCGCCTACCTGGTTCCGTACATAGAGGAGGAGAAACAGGGCGCGGCAGCGTCCCGTTCCCGGGGCAGGATAGTCATGGCCACCGTCAAGGGCGACGTCCATGATATCGGTAAAAACATCGTCGGCGTGGTCCTGCAATGCAACAACTTCGAGGTCATCGACCTGGGCGTCATGGCCCCGGCGGAAACCATCCTGAAAACGGCCCTGGAACACGAAGCCGATCTTATCGGCCTGAGCGGGCTTATCACCCCGTCACTGGATGAAATGGTGCACGTGGCGGGAGAGATGCAACGGCGAGGCTTCGAGATTCCCCTGCTGATCGGCGGCGCCACCACCTCGCGCACCCATACGGCAGTCAAAATAGAACCGCGTTATGCCCCCCCCGTGATCCACGTCAAGGATGCCTCCCGCGCCGTCGGGGTGGCGCAGAGCCTGCTCAGCAAGGACCTGAAAGACGGTTTCACCAGGCAGGTAAAACAGGACTACGAGACGTTGCGGGAACGGCACAAGGGCAGGCAGGCCGGGATAAAGTGGCTGGCGCTGGCACAAGCCCGCGCAAACCGCCTGCCGGTCGACTGGCAAGACTATGAACCTCCCGCACCGGAATGGACCGGAGTTCAGTCAGTCGATGATTACTCCCTTGCTGAACTGCGCGACTACGTGGACTGGACGCCGTTCTTCGCCGCCTGGGAACTGGCGGGCCGTTTCCCGCGCATTCTTGACGATGAGACAGTGGGTGCGGAAGCGAGAAAACTGTACGACGATGCGCGGGCAATGCTCGATAAAATCATCACGGAAAAGTGGTTCACCGCGCGTGCCGTTTTCGGGCTGTTTCCGGCCAATTCCATCGGTCACGATGATATCGAGGTTTACGCAGACCGAGACCGCACCGGACTGCTGTCGGTGTTCCATACCCTGCGGCAACAGACACAGAAACCACCGGGGCAGGCCAACCTGGCCCTGGCGGATTTCGTCGCGCCGAAAGAAACCGGGAAACTGGACCATGTAGGCGCGTTTGCCGTGGCGACCGGATTTGGCATGGAAGAAAAACTGCGCCGCTTCGAACAGGACCATGACGACTACCGGGCCATCATGCTGAAAGCCCTGGCCGACCGCCTGGCAGAGGCCCTGGCCGAACGCCTGCACCAGCGTATCCGGAAGGAGTTCTGGGGCTACCAGGAAGCCGAAAACCTGGACAATGAAGCACTCATTGCCGAGAAATACCGGGGAATACGCCCGGCCCCGGGCTACCCTGCCTGCCCCGACCACACGGAAAAACCGTTGATCTGGAACCTGCTGAAAGTGGAGGCAAACACCGAGATAACCCTGACGGACAATTACGCCATGTACCCTGCCGCGGCCGTATGCGGCCTGTATTTCTCCCATCCCCGGTCGCGCTACTTCGGCCTCGGCAAGATCAACCGCGACCAGGTGTCCGACTACGCCCTGAGGAAAGGCATGGAACTGCGCCAGGCGGAACGCTGGCTGGGACCCAGCCTGGGTTATGATCCTGAGACCGGATAGATTTATCCGTCAGCGCACCGGCACGGCAAAAAGCAGGCCGCCATTTGTCCAGAGTGCATTCAGGCCGCGCTCCAGCCCGGTGTAGCCAAAGTTACGCGTCCAGATATCATTATAATTGCCGACAAGATAAATCACGTTGTATGCCCACTCGTTGGACAACCCCAGACGCTCTCCCAGCCCGCCCGTTACCCCCAATACTCTTCTTATTTCCGGATCGGAGGAGTTGGCCCGCAACATGGCCACATTTGACTGGCTTATATTCAACTCTTCCGCCGCCACCCTCACGTTGAGAGACCAGAATACAATGTCACGCCAGCGCGGGTCGCCCTGCCGGACGACCGCGGCTTGCGGCTCTTTTGAAATCAGATCAGGCAGAATGACGTGGCGGTCCCTGTTGGAGAATTTCATTGCTCTTATGGCAAGCCCTGCCCGGTTGGTCGTGAAGGCATCGCAGCGGCGCATCTGATAGGCATGTAATCCCTTATCGAAATCGCTGAAGGTAAGGGCCGTATAGGCCAGACCGCGGCTATAAAAATAATCCGCAAGGTTTTGTTCGTTGGTTGTGCCCTGTGCCACACAAACAGTTGCTCCATCCAGATCCCGGACACGGCTGACGCCAAGGTCCTTGTGCACGATAAAACCCTGGCCGCCATAATAATAGATTCCCGAGAAATCGAGCCCCAGCGCAGTATCCCTGAGATACGTCCATGAGGCGCCGCCACAGAAAAGATCAACACCTCCTGCTTGAAGTGTGGTAAATGCCGTGTGCGGTGTAAGAGATACATATTCAACGCTTATTTTTCCGAATACCGCGGCGGAGACGGTCTTGCAGTGATCAATATCCATACCGACACGTTCCCCGTTTTCATTGATGGTGCTGAATGCCGGGCTGTTTTCGGTAATACCACAGAGCAGATGCCCCCGCTCCTTGACCTCATCAAGGGTACCACTGTGAGCCGGGTTGCAGGCTGCAGCAAAATAAATGAATAAAAAAGAAAGCTGAATCCTAGAGAAAATCCGCATCATCATCTTCACCGGCAATCAACCCCAACTCCCGCAAGACTACCTTGGCCGTAATGGTTCCCATGGCAGAAATACCGCCACCCGGGTGACAGGACGGGCCCGTCATATAGAGCTTTTTGATGGGTGATTTATACTGGGAATAACCCGGGAAAGGACGAAAGAAGCCTAACTGGGACATGATACGGTCTCCCCCGGTAGGCGAGCCCTTGTAAAATGAGCGATTGTAGGCATACAGGTCTGCCGGGGTTTGAATCGTATAGGCCAGGATATTGGCATCATCCATATTACGGGTATGCCGACGCAACACAGCCAGCAACACCCGGGCATAATCCTCCTTCACGTCATTCCATTTGACATGGCCGGCCAATTCCGTCGGCGGGAAGGTATCGATGGTCAGGCAGTGCTTGCCTTCGGGCGCCCTGCTGGGGTCTTTCACGGTCCAGCATAAGGCATGGATAAAAGGGTCCATCGGCAACTGCTTTTTGTCCACCTCGGCAAAATGGTTGATAACATCCTGGACGGGCCCGAAGATACGGTGGTACGCCACCTTGTTCATGTCGCCGCCGTTGTTAAAATCGGGGGCATCCTCCAAGGCATAGTGCACGCGAAAAATGCCTATTTCCCCAAAACGAAAGTTTTTGCACATCCGTATAAATTTGCCGTCCAGGTGCCCGGGATCAATTAGCCGGGTAAAGGTCTGTACCGGGTCAAGGGCGGTAATAACGGCTTGTCTGCCCATGATTTCAGTGCCGTCCTGCAAACGAATTCCCCGGCATTCTCCATTCCCGACGATAAATTGCTCGATGGTTGAATTCGTCAGAACCGTTCCGCCCCTGTCTTCGATAAGCCGCTTGCAGGATAAGGGCAGTTGCATACTGCCGCCTTCGGGAATTGACTGCCCGTATATGTGGATGGCCGGGATCATGATATAAAACGAGGCGCCCATACCCTCCTGATGAGGCTTGACATGCGGCCCCATCGCCCAACCGAGTATGGCGGACCGGACCCATTTGTTTTCAAAATTTTCCTCGACAAAGGCAACGGCGCTGAGGTGGTAATCCCGCAACATGCGCAGCCCTTCCTCGCTGTTTTCCATGGCAGCGAGATGATAACTGGGAGGGTTGGGCGGTGAAAAGAAGCCTTTTACAAACCCGTTCTCGAGTTCCTTGAAGTCATCGAAGATCGCGCGGTAGCGCATGGCATCACTCTTTGAATAACGCGCCAGACTGTCGCAGGTTTTATCGACGCTCTTGTAAATTACAATGCCCGGACCTTCAGGCTGGGGGTGACCGGTGATCTCATCCTCAGACCAGAGATATTTGAGACCATAATTTTTCTCCAGTTCAGGCCGCAGTACATTCCTGAAGTCGGGATTGACATGGCACCAGACATGGGAAGCGCCAAACAGGTCATGTTTGAAACCGGGCAGGGTGATTTCGGCCGTGACTGCGCCCCCGCCGACCCAGTCATTACGCTCGGCAACCAGCACTGTCAGACCGTGCAGACTGAGAAAAGCGCCACAAACCAGACCGTTGTGACCACCACCGGCAATAACTACGTCGTAGTCGGACATCTTTGCTTAACTTCCTGCTTCATAATTCACGTACACAATAATAGACGCTCAACCCGATTCCATTGCGCTGGTAAAATCTTTCTATAGACCATACAGGAATAATTATATCGCCATTATTTATTAATTTTATCTTTCTCCTGAATAGCGCCTGAACCTGCAGAGATCAACTACATAAAACGGCATCAAGCAAGTATTAATCTCTGTGTGCTCTGTGTGCTCTGTGGTAAATAGTGTTAATATAACGCCCAACAGAATAACTGCCGGAAGGAGGCAGATGAACCATGTACCCCGCACCATTCCGTTACCACCGGCCCGGTACGCTCGATAGCGCGATCTCGCTTCTGGCGGAACTGGGAGAAGGCGCCAGACCCCTGGCCGGAGGACAATCGCTGATACCCATCCTGAAGATGCGCATGGATGAACCTTCCGACCTGGTGGACATAGGACGCCTGCCGGAGCTGATGCACATCCGCAAAGAGAAAAAACGTTTCTGCATCGGCGCTCTCGCCACCCACGCCCGGATTGCCGCTTCCGAGGTTGCCGACGAGATCCCCATTATCCGGGACTGTGCGGCGCGGATTGCCGACCCGCAGGTCAGAGCCCTGGGAACCATCGGCGGGTCGGTCAGCATTGCCGATCCCAGCAGCGACTGGCCGGCCCTGCTGCATACCCTGGACGCCGGAATTGTCTGTAAAGGGCCGGACGGAACCCGCATAGTGGCGATCAAGGATTTCATTACGGACTCGTACACCAACAGCCTGGCCGAGGCGGAACTGGTCACGGAAATCCAGGTGCCCATCCCCCCGGCGCGCAGCGGCGGCGCATACATCGGTTTCAAGAAAGCCGCCCCGGCCTACCCCGCCGCATCGGTGGGCGTACAAGTGACGCTGACAGCCGGCAATATCTGCCATGACATCCGCCTGGTACTGGGCGCGGCAGGACCGACTCCGGTAACCTCCGGGGAAATTGAACAGTCGCTCGTCGGCCATCCGCTCACGGATGAAAAGCTGCAACAGGCTGCCGAAGCGCTGGTGGAATTATCAGACCCGCCTACAGATGCACGCGGTTCCGCGGCGTTCAAACGCGTCATCCTGCGCTCGTTGTTCATGCGCGCCGCACATACGGCCTTGCAGAGGGCGAAAGGTGAAACCGTCACGGGGAGTCATGATTATGTCTGAGCCATTACAGTCCGTAACCGTTAACGTTACCGTGAACGGGAAAGCCTGCGAGCGTGACGTGGAGCCGCGGCAGTTACTGGTCGAGTTCATTCGCGAGGGACTGCGACTGACCGGCACGCACATCGGTTGCGACACGAGTTTCTGCGGGGCCTGCACCGTGCTGCTGGACGGCGCTGCCGTCAAGTCATGCACCTTGTTCGCGGTACAGGCCGACGGCGCGCAGATCACCACCGTCGAGGCGCTGGAACAGGACGGGCAGATGCATCCGTTGCAGCAGGCATTTTCTGAACATCACGGCCTGCAGTGCGGGTATTGCACACCGGGGATGCTCATGTCATCCGTGGCGCTGCTGGCGGAAAACCCGGAGCCGGATACACAGGACATCCGCAAGGCGCTGTCCGGAAATGTCTGCCGCTGCACCGGCTACCAGAACATCATCAAGTCCGTACAGGCAGCGGCCACGATGTTAAAGGGGGCATAAACCATGAAAATGTTTTTTTCCGGCGAATTCAGTGTAGACCTGCCCAAAACGGAGGTCTACTCGCTGCTATCGGACCCGGAGCAGTTTGCGCCCTTGTTACCGGGTTTCCACAGCATGGAAATGAAAGACGCAAACACCGCTCTCATACGCGCCAGGGTCGGCGTCGGTAGAATCGGCGGTATCGCATCAACGGAATTAAGCCTGGGGGACACCGAACCGCCGCGCCGTGCCGAATACGTAGGCAGGGGCAAGCTCATGCAGGGCGTCTACACCTTGCGCACCTCGTTTGACCTGAGCGACGACGGTGCCGGCACGCTGATCGGCTGGCAGGGAGAGACACACCTCACGGGCAAAATCCTGTCCCTGGCCGGCGGCGGCATCCGGGGCTACGCCGAGAAAGAGATCAATAAACTCATTGCCAGCCTGGAGGCGGCGCTCTCCCCCGAGGCCGCGCCGTCAGAGCCCGCTGAGACCGGCGGCTGGTTCAGCCGTATCCTGAGCGGGCTGTCCGGCCTGAGCGACAGCGCAACGCCGGCACGGGTTGAAGCGCAAAGCACTACAGAAGTCTCGGAAAAACTGCAGGACGAGCGCGATGCTGCGCGGACACGCGCCAACGCAGTGCTCGACGCCCCGCGCCGGGATGCAAAACCCGCCAGGCGCGAGGATGATCGCCTCATCAAGGGCAAGGGGTATTTCGTCGATGACTACAGCCCCGCCGGCCTGATGCACATGACCCTGGTGCGTTCGCCTTACGCCCATGCCCGCATTGTCGCTATCGACGTGTCCAGGGCAGAGGCGCTGCCCGGCGTGGCATGCACCCTCACCGGCAAGGATGTCATGGCCATGAGCGACCCGTTTATCCAGATCGGCGCCGGTGCGCCGCAAAGCATTACCGACTACGCCCTGGCAACGAACAAAGCCATTTACCAGGGCGATCCGGTGGTTGCCGTCGTAGCCGAGTCCATATCCATCGCCGAGGACGCCGCCCAGCTCGTCGAGGTGGAATACGAACCCCTGGACGTGGTGCTGGACCCCGAACAGGCGCTGGAAGACAAGGTCATCGTTCACGATGAGGCGGGCACCAACGCAACCTTCCAGGGTGTCTATGATTACGGCGACGTCGACCAGGCGTTAGCCGACGCGGCCCACGTGGTCAGGATTGACAAACTGAACTTCCACCGCTTCGGCAGTACTGCCCTTGAACCCAACGCCTGTGTCGCCACCTGGGACCCCAGGGACGAGATAGATTTATTTTCCAATACCATCATGACGGTCCCCCTGGTGTTCCTGGCGCCGGCTCTGCGCGTCAGGATGGACCAGATCCGCCTGCGCACCTACGATATCGGCGGCAGCTTCGGCAACAAGATCACCAACTATCCGTACCTGGCCCTGGCCTGCCTGGCGTCGAAAAAATTGAACGGCGCGCCGGTGAAATGGATAGAAACCCGCGCCGGACACATGCTGGCGGGAGGGCACGGCAGCGAGCGCGTTTACCTGGATACCGAAGTCGCCCTGGACAGTGACGGCGTTATCACGGCGATCCGGTCGAAACATATCGACGATGTAGGCGGCTATCCCCGTTACGAGCCCCTGGGTTCCGTCATCTGGTCCCAGGTACTGCCCGCGTCCTACAAGCTGCGCAACATCAGGATCGATTTCAACCAGGTCACCACCAACAAGGGCCCGGCGGCGCCCAACCGCGGCTACTCACGGCTGCCCCATATCTGGTTCATGGAACGGGTGATCGATATCTGCGGACATGAACTCGGTATCCCCGCCGACGAGATGCGGCTGAAGAACTATGTAGAGGAGTTTCCGTACGAGACGCCTAACGGCTGCGTCTATGATTCCGGCGATTTCCCCGCCATGCTCGCCAAGGCGAAGGAAATGGTGGGCTGGGATGAGTGGAAGCGGAAGCAGGCACAAGCCCGGAAGGAAGGCCGGCTGATCGGCATCGGTATCGGCACCACCCTCGACTCCGGCACCAATAACTGGGGCCAGGCGCGCTACGTCAACCCCGATGCGCCGTTCTCGGGCAATTCCACCGCGGCAACCATAAAGCTGGACCTGGATGGTTCGGTCGTGGTCAGCCTGGGCACGTTCCCCCAGGGCCAGGGCCATGAAACCACCACGGCGCAGGTGGTGGGTGAAGTGCTGGGTATCCCGCCTGAACTGGTCCATGTGAAGACGGGGTTTGATTCACTCAATGACAGCCACACCGGCCAGTCCGGCACTTACGCCAGCCAGTTTGCAGTCACCGGCCTGTCGGCGGCCCACGGCGCCGCGGTCAAACTCAAGGCGGAAATGGCGAAACTGGCCTGTTTTGCCCTGGAAGCCGCGGAAGAGGACCTGGAATACGGCGTCGGCGACATGGGCCCGCAGGTCGGCGTGAAAGGCACGGACCGGGCGCTCAACTACTGGATGCTGGCCAACTTCATCAACTCGAACAGCGCCATCCTGCCGGACGAACTGCGCGGCTTGTCGCTGAACGCCCGCCACGTTTACATGCCGCCGTTCAAGCTCCCTGACGTTGAGAAAAAGATCGGCAACCTGACCCTAACCTACGCCCTGCAACTGCATATCTCCGTGGTCGAAGTCAACCCGGACACCTTCCAGACCAGGATACTGGACTATGCCATCGTCGATGATTGCGGCAAGGTGATCAATCCCATGATCGTGGAAGGCCAGGTCCACGGCGCGGCAGCCCACGGCATCGGCGCGGCGCTGGTCGAAGACATATCCTATGATGCGGGCGGCAACGCCATTGCCGGTTCCTTCACTGATTATGCCCCGATCACCATCAGCACCATGCCGGAACTCAAGTGTTCCAACCGGCAGTCCCCCTCCCCGTTTACCTTTCACGGCGCCAAGGGTATGGGTGAAGGGGGCGGCGGTCCCCTGCACGCCCTGTGCGCGGCCCTGCAGGATGCGGTGCACGACAAGGACATCATTATAGAGAACTCCCATAACTCGCCCATGTCCATGTTCGAACGCTTTGCCGGCGGGTCGCAGAAAGGAGTCGCCGTGGAGACCCGTTGAACAGTTGGTAGATCCGGGGACGGAGTTAAGTCCGTCCCCATACAGATAACCGAACATGGCCGTATCATTCCACATAGGCATCCTGCCCAACCGGCCCCTGGCGGATTTTGTCGACTGGGTCGCCCGCGCCGAGACCCTGGGATTTGGCGGTGTCTGGGTGGCGGACTCCCAGTCCGTATTCCGCGATGCCTTCATGGCCCTGACCCTGTTCGCCGACCGCACCAGCCGCATGGAACTGGCGACCGGCGTCACCAACGTGATCACCCGGCATCCCGCGGTCCTGGCCCACAGTTATGCCTCCCTGGATGAATATTCCAACGGCCGCGCGGTACTGGGCATAGGGCTCGGGGACAGCGCGGTCCATACGATCGGGGAGAAACCCGCCAAACTCAGGCGCATGGAATATATCATCGGTGTGCTCAGACGCCTGCTGGCGGGAGAAGAGGTTGATTTTGACGGCAAGAACATCAAGGTAAGCTGGCCGCCGCGCAGGGTGCCGGTAGTCACTGCCTGCACCGGTCCGAAATCCCTGCAACTGGCCGGCCGTATCGCCGACGGCGTCCTGTTCCAGGTGGGGGCTGACCCGGACCTGGTGCGCTACGCAAAAAAGAACATCAGCATCGGCGCCGGACAGGCCGGTCGCGACCTGTCCGATATCAAGCTGTACCAGCGCCTGGCCTTTGCCGTGTCGGACGATCGCGAACAGGTGCGCACCGAGGCGCGCGGTTATGCCTCAGTCGCGGCGAGCACGATCCACAAGGCCGTGCCGCACGAGGATATGCCTGCCGGCCTGCAGCGCGACCTGCAGATCATGAAGGAGAAATACGACTACCAGCAGCACGGCAGCATGGACGCCGAACAGGCCGGGCTGATTACCGATCGTATCCTCGATGCAGTAGCGATAACGGGTACGCCCGATGAGGTGATTCCAAGGCTGAGGGAACTGACGGACCTGGGCATCGAGAATTTTGTCCTGCCGATTGCTACAAGACACCCGGATGCGGTTATCAATACCCTGGCCGAACAGGTAATGCCGTATATTGCCTGACTGGTTCCCGGCGCCCCGCTTACAGCGTGCGGGGACATGCTTCGCCGGGACGACCAGTCAGCCGGAGGGACAGGCCGGCTGTCTTTATATGCTATACTGCCGCACCTCATTTGAACTGCCAGGAGATACAAAGATGTTTAACAAACCCCTTATAATCATGCTGCTGTTGTCTGTGTTGCTCCCGGGGTACGCCGTTGCAGGTGAAGATTACGTAGGCAGCCTGATCACGGCTACACCGTACGAAGGCCGCCAACTGGCTATTAAACTGGCCAGGAAATCCATCGGCGAGATGCAATCGGACTCGGCTGTAAAAAAAGAAGTGCGCGCCCAGTACTCCACAGATGGTGGGATGTTGATAGATGCGGCCGAGGTCATCGCCATAGAATTCGCCACTATAGCCAAGGCGAATAATTACTGGCGCGAATAACTCTCACATCCCGCAGCGGACTCCGGCAAACCGCTAACGCCCCGGGGCCTCGTCCGGGCCGCTACCCTGCCGATACCTCGACCCTGGCATCAAAGGCAGCCTGTCCGGTACTGAAAGGAAACATGTTGACGGCGCTGTCCGGGATGCAGTTTTCACCGGAACTGAGGTTATTGAAACCGGGCCAGCCATCGTGCATATATACGGTGCCCGGCGGCACGTCGTCAGTTACCCTGGCCAGGGCGTCGCATTCACCGCGCTCGTTGTGAATCCTGATCGGTGCGCCATCCGTCAGGTTGCGCGCCGCGGCATCCCCGGGTGATATCCATAAAGTCGGCCCTTCCTCCAACCGCTCAATCGAGGGCAGCGCCCGGCCATGGTCGTAGAACGCGTGAAAATGCGTCAGCATCCTGCCGTTGCGCAGTTCCAGCGGGAAACCGGAGGCGGGACGGGACTGGTAATCCGGTAACGCCGGCAACCCGTGCTCAGCCGCGCGTTCGGAATAAAACTCGATCTTGCCCGACGGCGTTGCGTAGCGGTGGTCGATATGCGCAACGTGGGATATATTCAATTCGCCGATACCCCCCTGTTCGCGCAGGGAAGCCACGGTGGCATGACCGGTACACGGGTGATCCAATACCGCGTCTATGTGGCCGTTGTCGGACTCCCAGGGATAGAAGTCATCGATCTCAAGCCGCTGCGCCAGGTCCCTGAGCAGGGCAGTCATGGAACGGGCCTCGCCGGCCGGCGGCAGGGCCTGGTCCATCAGGTACAGGTGGGTATGCGTGCCTTTTACTCCCGTATCTTCCAGCCAGGCCGTAGCCGGCAACATGATATCCGCATAGCGCCTGGCCATGTCATTCATGAACAGGTCATGGCAGACAATCAGGTCCATCTGCGCCAGGCCCTGTTCCACGCGTTGTGCATCGGCATAGGACGACAACATGTTGGTGCCCAGCATCAGGAAGGCGCGCACGCGGCCTGCCACTATGGCATCGAGAATGGTTGACATCTGGTTGGGGATGTAATCCCCCGGCGGGCGCGCCTCGAAATTCAGGATATGCTGCGTGGCAAAACCGTGGGACTGCGCGGCATGCCGCGGCCCCAGGCCGGCGCCGGGTTTCCCCGATTTACCCGTGAGGGCCGGCAGACAGGATACCGCGCGGCTCGCCTGCCAGCCGTGCCGGTCCTTGTACATGGAACTGCCCCCGAGCAGGATCATGGCGCGTTCGGTAGCGGCGTAAGCGCGGGCGAATCCACGGATCAGGCCCGCATCGATGCCGGTTATCGATTCAGCCCAGTCCGGAGTAAGCCCCTGGATATGCTCGGATAATTGTGTAAAGCCAAGTGTGTGGTCCTGAATGAATTCCTTGTCGTGAAGGTCTTCGCTAACGATCAAGTGCATCATGGCCAGCGCCATTGCCGCATCCGTTCCGGGCCTGATTATGAAATACTCGTCCGCCAGGCGGCACGCCTCAGTCACGCGCACGTCGATTACAACCACCCTGGCGCCGCGCCGTTTTGCCGCAGTGATATGCCTGCCCGTATTCGGCTGGCTGGCGATGTTGGCGCCCCAGAGGACGATCAGGTCCGAGTGTTTGCCCATGTCTTCCTTGGTGTTGGCCTCCAGGTTCCCGGTCAGGCCCAGGCCGAAGCCGCCCAGTCCCCAGCAGATCATGCAGGGGTCCCACCACTGGCAGCCGTACATGTTGCCGAACCTCAGCGCCAGTTCAGCGTGGACGAACGTGCCGAAGTCGTTGGTCAACGCCCCGTGCCCGGGCCACAGACCCACGGCTTCGCGGCCGACGCTCCGGCAACCGGCGACGATACGGTCCAGCGCCTCGTCCCAGCTTATCCTGCGCCAGTCGTCGCTGCCGCGCGTCTCGCGCACCATGGGATACAGCAGGCGCCGGGGGTTGTCGATGATTTCATGGGCAGCCTGGCCCCGCACACACAGGAACCCCCGGCTGTCCGGGTTCTCCTTGTCCCCCCTTGTCTCGACAAGACGATCATCTTCCACGGTGGCCAGCATCCCGCACAACGTTGGATGGCAATTCATGGGGCACATGGTGCGGATGGTACGGGCTTCTTTCGTGTGGGAAGTCGCCATTGATGTTACCTGGGCAGTTTTGGGTAAGGTATTACTTCACTCGCAACCGGAAAGCGGCTTGGGGAACGGTATGACCTTTTACCACCGTTTCGGTTGTCTCCAGAAATTCCACTTCAGACCACGGTTGGTACAAGGCCCTGACTTCATCGTCGTAGACCGCATGGGGCGGCGCGCTGAACAGGTCTTCTGCATGGGTCAGGGTAAGCATCAGGGTCTTGACAGCCGGTTGCAGCAAGGCTTTCAGCTTGTCCACGTAGCGGCTACGCATGGCGGCGGGTAATGCGATCAACGAAGCGCGGTCAAAAACCGCCACAACATCGTGCAGCAGGGCGGGCGTTAATGAAAAGAAATCCCCGCACAAAATTTGAATGCGATCCGACTGGTAGCGGGTAAACGGCCCGACTCTGTCCTGCGCGGCATCCAGATCATGTTCGTTGAAAAATGACTGCACCGCGACTTCACTCAACTCGACTCCCAGCACCTGGTAACCTTGCTGCGCCAGCCAGAGCATGTCCTTTGATTTACCGCAGAGGGGGACAAATACCGTGCTGCCGGCCGGAACACCAAGACCGTGCCAGTGCCGGAGCAACGGCGGGTTGTACTCTTCCTGGTGAAAGCCGAGGTCATCGGTTTCCCACTTCTCGTGCCAGAATTGATGTTCCATGTTCCCGGATTATACCAACCACGATTGGATATAACAGAGTTTCCTGTTATCCCGCTACCACGGCAGGCTGGTACGCAGCATCAGGACATACTCCGGCGGGGTGTGGCCGTCCTCACGGCGTTCACCATCCAGGCTGAGGCTCAGTGCCTCCCCCTGTATGCCGTAAGCAGGGGCCTGCCCGGCCCGGCCCAGGGTGAAACGCCAGCCCAGACGCAGCATGCGGTTCTCGCCGGCCCACTCCATTCCGGAATACGGCGTCAGGATGCCGTGGGTCCACGGCACGTCCATCCCGTAACCCAGCTCGGCGCTGAGACGCCCCTGTGCCGACGGGTCATGCTGCGGGGCAATGCCGGCCGTCGTCTGCCGCTGCCACAGCGCCTGAGCGCCCGACTCGGCCAGGCCCCAACCGGAGTCAAGGCGCAGCGCCAGTCCCCGACCCAGTCGGCCCGGGTCCAGGGCCAGGCTGCCGCCCACCCCCCATTCCTCGTACCCGCCGTCCTCGTGGGCCAGCAGGGCGCGGGCCTTAGTCTCGACCGTGAGGCCCAGCAGCGCATCCGCATAACGCAGACCGCCGCCCAGTTCCATCCCGAAACCGGTCTCGGCATCGCCGTCGTCATAGCGCATGCCCAATTCAAAGGAGGGTGAGAGCATGGCGTCATTGGCCATTACCCGCTGGTGGCGACCGGCGAGCAATAGCCGCAAGCGGCTGATCTGAGCGTTGGCGCCTTGCATGCCCCGGGTCTCATCGGAGGACGTGTGAACCCACAACGCGTCCGTCTTCAGGGCCAGTTCCGTGCTGGCGCTCGCATAGATTACCCCGCGCAGGCCCAGCGCGCCCATGATCAGACTCAAATCCGTCTCGATGACTTCGCCGGGGACCAATGCGGGGGTCAGAGTAACATCCTCGTTATCGTGGGCGCCGGCAAGGTCCGGGGTGATGTTACTCTGACCCCTGGTGTCGTACCCGGCACCGACGGACGGGGTCGGAGTAAGAAATTCGTCAGAATTTTTACTCTGACCCCTTAATTCCTGCCGCAGTTCCAGTGTGCCGGTCCCGTAGCCCAATATGCCCCACACCGACAGCCTGTCCGTCAGCGCATAGCGCAGGTACGGGTTGACGGTCACCAGGGTGCTGTCCAGGTCCCCGGCGTTGAGGGTAGACGTGTATGACCCGTTCCCGTCGTGGTAGGCCAGGGCCATGCCGGCCAGCCAGCGGTTGCGGGCATAGTCCACGCCCAGGAGACCCGTCAGCACGTCGCCGTTGATGTTGATGCCGGTGTCCTGGCCGCTGAACTGGGTCAGCGCACCGCGACCCCACAGGGACCAGTGGCCGGAAGGATTAAGTATCGACCCGTCGGGAACAGTGGACTCGCCGGGGACAGCGGACTCGCCGGGGACAGAATTTAATTCTGTCCCCTTATTGTAGAGATCCGACAGGGACAGGTTGAAACTGCTACCGGAAAGGAACCGGCGCGTGTCTGACTGCAAATTGCTGTTCGCCAGCAGGTTCCATAAGGCGTGCTCCAGCGGCGTGGCTTCCGGAGTCTGGACTTCCTGTGCGTCATGCCGGACTTGATCCGGCATCCAGCGGGATACTGTGTCGCCCGTTGGGTGCTCCGTAGTTTCACTGGCTTCCGGCGTGTGCCGGAATGACGAACGATAGTCCATGGCCCGCCCGCCCAGGGTGAGACGGTTGCCAGCGCCAGCCGTTTCGTCAAAACGGGCATTCAGCATGTCCACTATATGCACGGCGCCGGTGCGCCCGAAGCGGCTCAGCCAGGCCTGCGGCAACGGGTCCGAATTGTGGATGGTCCCTGTAGCCGCATCGTCTTCTATGCGCGCCCCGAAGGCATAGCGCAGGTGCAGTGTCAGGGTCTCGCCGTCATCGTCGATCGAATCGTCGAGAGTAACCACCGTTACCGTCTTCGCCGTTTCGCCGGGGGCGAAAGTGAGCGTCCCGCTCACGCCCTCGTAGTCCTCTCCGTCTGTCGCGCTGCCTCGGACGGTCCAGTAGTCCACCGATACTGTCCAGTTCGCCGCCTCATTCAATAATACCCTGAACGCCAGTTGCCCACCTTCCTCCACCGTCGCGTCCGTCACGCTCAGCGTCCTCTCCTCGCCCGCGGCCATGCAGCGCACGCCCACGACCTCCTCTGACTTGCAGTTGTGTACGCCGACAAGGTCACCGGCAACCTGCCCGCGCGCGGTCGGGCAATCGAGCAGGCTCGTTTCGTTCCCCGCGCACAGCATGTCATCCAGCCAGATGGGGCCCGGTCCGGCGCCGAAGCGCGACCTCAGGAACCGGCCCGCGTCTGGCTCGGAACCCTCGTAGCCGAGCGCCCGGCAGGCCACGTCCGCGTCGTCGTTGGTCCAATAGTCGTCGCACACCGTGCCCCAGCTTGCCGGCGTGTTGTCGCCGGTGTCGTCGTCGGCGCAGATCTCCATGCGTCCTTCTTGCTCATCGCTACCGTCCATCAACCGTACCGATCCCTCGGAACCGGCGCAGCGCTCGCCTATCGGCGTGGCGTTCTCCACCGGGTGGTCATTCAGGGGTTCGGCCTCGTTGCCTGCCGCGTCGATGATGGGATTGAGTCCGGAGCCCTCCTGCCTGGCGTAGCTGAACGTCACCGTATCATCAGCAGATACGGTTACGGGCAGTGCCAGGGTCACGGTGTTGCCGCCCGCGGCAACGGCTGCCTGTCCGGGCTGGACCTCGCCGTTCACCGATACCGAAAAGACGCCCGGCGACACCCCGCGCTCGGCCAGCGGCTCTGCAAAGGCCAATGTCAATCGGCTCTCGTCCACCACCGCCGATTCCAGCGCCGGCGGGGTCAGGTCCACCTTCAGTTCACGGATCATTTCCGGGGCAACGGACGAGTGCGGTCCGACTGCGTTCACTGTCACGGACACGCCCGGCTCGCTGATATATTCCGCATCCGGCGGCACGGTCACCGACCAGACCCCGGTTGCGTCCGTGGTTGCAGCCAATGTCTCGTCGCCGATGTCTACTGTGACCGTTATCACGGACTCTCCCCCCATCTCATCGCTCTCGGCATCGCCGGCCAGGGTAAATCCGTCCGCCTTCTCCCGGATGTTCACCACGCCGTCAGACGCGATGGGTCCCAGGCTCAGGCTGATCGGACCTCCCTGGCGGGTCACGTTGACTGTGTAGACGCGCTTATTGCCGTTTTCCGCCTCCACCTGCACCTTGAATATGTTGTCGCCCACCACGAGCGCTACCTGGAAGCCTTCTGTGCCCGGGTCCATGTCCGTGATATCCAGTCCCTTGCCGTTCATGAACTTGAGTCTTGCGCCTGGATGGTTGGCGCTGGCGTCCAGCGTGATGCTCGTTACATCTCTTGGTACGAGTGTGGTGTAGTCCGTCTTATCGGCGCTAAAAGCCGGGTCGAGTTCGATTGCGCCGCCGTCGGAGTCAGTCAGCGTCAGCCCGCTCAGGGTCGCATCATCGCTGGGCGGTTGCGTGATGATACCGTTGACCCGGATCATCAATGAGAACCTTCCCAGCGGGGCGCTGTATACGGATCCGAGAAGATTGTAATAGGTGTCCTCAATGGACCAACCTGACTGGCTGCCGCGATCTTCGCGGCGGGACTGGGTTCCGCCCAGGTACCAGTTGCCGCTGATGGAAAGTACGACAGCATACTCGGTCCCGGCGCTCAGGACAGTCCCTGCCGGCGCCGAAAAAACATTATTTCCGACAACGATGGAGCCTGGGTTGTCCAGGTCGGCGAGTTTGTCGCCGGGTTCGCCGGAAGCCATCCTGTGCAGGCTTGCCGAGATATGGCTTGCCGAGGCGGACCGCCTGGTGAAATACAACTCCAGTGAATTCAGCACGTACCCAAGGGCGTTGTTGCCCGTGGTAAATGCCTGGTAGGCGCCCTGCTGTCTTAAAATAAAGGTATCTCGACCCTGTCCTATATTGGATACGAGCGTCTGTTCGGTCTGCGCCTGCGCCGGGGCCGTGAGACCCGCCATGGAGACGGCACATACCAGCAGCAGCGCCACCGGGCGCAAGCCAGCGAACAGGAACGCGTGTGCAATGCGGTACTGGTCAGCGAACAGGCCAGGATTAATACGGACGGACAGCAGAAAAGTTTGAAGGGTTTTCATAGCATTCGCTCCCTGTGATTTCCTGTATCGCGTAGGACAACGGGAGCGCGGAAAAGGTTCCCTGGGGGTGCAGGCTGACTATGGAGTCAGACCCTGCAAGACTTACATATGAGAATTAAACTGGTCAGACCCTAAACAACCTGTCCAGGTGTCTCTGCTCAGGGCGTCGATTAGCGGTGGTTTGACTGACAAGGAGGTAGACAAGAACGGAAACTATAAAAGCTGGTATCACTTCATGGATGTCCTGTAGGGCTGGGAATTGGAAGCGGAACGCGAAACGCCAGATCACGCAACTCAGTATGCCGGCCAGCATGGACGCCAGCGCGCCCATGTCCGTACCCCAGCGCAGGTAGAGCCCGCCGAAGATTGTCGGGAAGAAACTGGCTGCAAATACGGCGCCTGAAAAGGCGGTCAGTTCGACAATACCGGCCGGAGGATGAAGTGTGAATACGTACAGCAGAATACTATAGCCGAAGATTGCCCATTTGGTGCGCGGCACCAGCCTACTCTTTTCCATAGGTCTTGCGACGTGCCAGATATCCTGGATGAAGGCAGTACCGACGATAAGCATTACCGCTGCCAGCGACGACATGCCCGCGGCGAACAGTCCCGCTACGCAGATGCCGCTTACCCACGGGTCATCGAACTTTGCCAGCATAAAGCCCACAACCTCGTCCGTGTTCCGTACCAGGTAAGCCGCTTCCTGTTCCGTCACCATGCCGTGCACCAGCGCGCCCAGTCCCATCACGCAGATCAGGGAGATGCCCAGGAACACAGGCGTCCAGATCATTGCAAATTTCATGCTGCGGGCATTGTCGATGGAATAAAACCGGATCAGGCAACGCGGTTCTGCGATCTGTTTCATCCCTACGGCAAGACCGATACCGAGGATATAAAAGAACGAGACCAGGTGCCCGAAAGTCACCAGTCCGTTGCCCATGGGTTGTCCGAACCGGTCCGGATGTGTCGTCTCGGCAATCCGGCTCATCAGTTCAGCCGGACCGCCGACATAGATGAAAGGCAACATGACGAGAATGACGGCCACGGCGAACATCATGATCCCCTGTACGGCATCGGTCCATAACACGCCGTACATGCCGCCCCATACGGTGTAGACGCCGGTGATGATGATCATGAGCGCCGTGCCCCAGGCATAGGGCACGTCGAGTACTGCCGTCAGCACATGGCCCAGCCCCTTGGTGATACCCACCATGTACCAGAGCGTGGCAAACAGGATCACCACGGCCGACAGGACCCGGATCGACTTCGACAGGGAAGATCTATAACGCAGGTGGAAATAATCGGGGATGGTATAGGATCCGAGCAGCGCGGTCTGGTTGCGCATGCGCGGACCCAGCACCAGCCAGGAGATGACGCAGAAGATGGCCCAGATCAGTCCGACCCAGGCCCAGGACAAACCATACTGGAAGGCCTTGCCGGCCTGCCCTATGTAGGTATTGGTGCTGGCGAAGGTAGAGAAAAATGCAAGGGAGACAACCCAGCCGGGTATTTCCCGTTTTGCCACGTAAAACGCCTGTCTGTAGCCGCCCTGCTTCTGAAATACCAGCCGACACCCAGGCAGAAGACCAGGTACAGGACCATCAGGCCCAGGACAATGGCATGTCCGGCCAGGTATTCGATCACTCCACCCCGCCCTCGCCTTCCTCTTCATCAGGCTGTTCGCTGATGTGGACCGTCATGCGCGAAACGATCACGGCATTGACGATAATGACAATGATTATTCCCCAGTATGGGAAGGCAGTCAGCAGATCCATGACCGGCTCGATACCATGATTAAAGCAAGGAATTCCGGGTTTCTGCCCAGTGTAGAACAAACAGGCGCCGGGGACGACCGTTTATTTCACCGAAATTCTGCCCCGAGCAGGAGGCAGACTTACGCAGTAACGACTACGGGGACGGGAATAAAAGAGGGAGTATGCACCGGGGGCGGAATTCAATTCCGTCCCCGGTGAAAAACATGGGAACGGACCTGAGGTCCGTCCCCTTATACTTCAGGAACTGCAGGGATGACCGGAATGACCGCTGCAGGGATGGCCGGCGCAGGGATAGCCGGGGTGACCAGCACAGGGATAGCCGGGATGATTACCGGAGGGAACACCGGTATCCATGGTCAATTGCACGGCGCTCGGCTGGGACTGCACGGGTGCCGGTACCTGATCACCCTGGCCGACCGCGTTCTGCGCAAACGCCAGGGACAGCGCCGCCCATAAAACGAGTTGAAATGGAAGACGGGCCTGGTCTGAATTCAGGTGGTTATGTAAACTGCCGGTTAAGTGTTTCATGCTGTTTTCTCCTTACAGTTACCTGTATTCCTTGGGACAACGGGGGAGATGATAGGTTCCTCTGGTTCGCTTCAGGTGGTGCTAAACACACGATCCGCTTCCACCTGAAGAACATCTACCGCAAGCTCCAGGAACACAACCGCCTGCTGGCCATCAGCGCGGCGCGGGAGAGGAAGATAATTTAACGGAGGCTATGTCAATAAATTCAGCGGCAGAATATATATAACCATATTTTAGTGTATAATATAGATCATATTTTATAGCTTATTCTGGAGAATAATATGAGACGTGTTCTTGCCGACTGCTCTGCGAGCATTTCAGAATTGAAGAAAAACCCGAGTGCTTTGTTGAAGGTATCTGACGGTGCACCAATTGCTATTCTGAACCACAACAAGCCTACGGCGTATCTGGTCCCAGCACAGACTTACGAATGGCTCATGGATAAATTGGACGATATCGAGCTTGCCACAATAGTTGAGCTACGTCGTTCTCAGAAAGCTGACGCTATTGAGGTGAGTCTGGATGACATATAAGCTTAAGTTTCTTCCTGCAGCACTAAAAGAATGGAAAAAGCTTGCCCCGACCTTAAAGATACAATTCAAGAAGAAACTGGCTGAGAGACTCATTAACCCACACGTTCCATCGGCAAGGCTCAGTACCCACAATAATGTGTATAAGATAAAGCTACGCAGTGCCGGATACCGTTTGGTGTATGAGGTAATTGATCAGGAAGTAACGGTATACGTTATTGCAGTGGGTAAGCGAAGCAAAAATACTGTTTACAAAGACCTGCTTGACAGGATTGAATGGGTTTCAGACGCTGACCAAGCAGATCACGGCACATAAGGAACGTAATGCCGTCAAACAGGCATCAGCACCTTACAGCCTCGTTTTTGATGGTGAAAAGGCGGCTCTAAGAAGAAAAAACAGGCATATATGGTACATAAACTCAACTGAAACAGGTAGTTAGGTAGAGTTAGACTGGTCCGACCCCAAATAGCCCAAATAGCATATCTGGTGTAGTCACAGCGTGGTCTTGATTGTAGGCTCGTATGTGACTATACTGTAAACAATTTGAACCGTCAGGAGATTTTTATGGAATTAGCACTGCGTCAGGCAAAAGCCCGCCTTTCTGAACTTGTCGCTGCCGCCCAGGGTGGTGAGCGCGTGATAATTACGAAGCATGGAGAGCCGGCGGTCGAACTCGTGCGCTTTCGCAGACGGGGCGGGATCGACTTCGAAAAACTGGACGGAGCAAGACAGCGCCTGCGCATTAAGAACGACTATACGGAGTGGCCCGAGGAATTTGATGATCCGGCGTTCAGCCGCGAGGTCCTGGGGCTCGAGTAGGCCGTGCCCGGCCCATGCGGATTCTACTGGATACTTCCTACCTCTACCGGTTGATGATGCAGCCCGCGCGTTTGTCTGACGCCGAGCGGTTGATCCTCGCGAACCAGACACTACAGATTTATGTAAGCGCCGTGTCGATCTGGGAGATGAGACTGAAATTCCAGAGCTTTGAGCGATCCGGCAAACGAAAGAGTCCATTCGACCCGAATCTCGTGCTCAGCCTGCTTGAAGATCAGGACATCATTTTCCTGCCTATGACCCCAAGTCACGCGGCCCGACCATTGGAGACTCCCGTTCTCCATAAGGACCCTTTCGACGAAATGCTGCTCGTACAGGCCCAGGAAGAGGGTCTCAAACTCCTTACCGTCGATCGTCAGATAACAGGGCATCCATTAGCGATCAGGGCTTAACAGGCATCATAACCTTACAGTTAATTTGTTGGCCGGACGCTCTCTCACCTATCACCGGTGATGGGCTAAGCCACCTCCCGTTGTTTCATTGTCCCGGGGAAACCCGGCATGTCGTAGCCGGCCAGTCCCTTGATGTCCGGCAGGGGCCAGGTTCGCTTGCTGTGACTGAGACCGGTTTTTACCAGGGCGTCGGCGGTATGGACCGCTAACGGAATTGGATCAATCACAGGCACGTCCAGTCCCGCGTCCAGCAAGCCCCTGCGCATGGCCACCGCGCAGCCCAGGAAGCCGGTACAGCCGAGGATTAACGCGTCTGCGCCGTCCTGCTGCACGGAAAGTACGGCTTTTTCCGTTAAGGACTCGTTGAGTTTCGCGGGGTCATGGCTGATTTCCAGGACGGGTATGTCGATGGCCTGGAAGGAAGCATAATTAGCGTTGATCCCGTATTTTGACGCCATGTTGTCGATCAGGGGACGCAGGCGTCCCAGTACCGTGATGAAGCCAAAACGGTGAGCAAGCAGACTGGCCGTGTACATCGCAGTCTGGCAGGGGCCCAACACCGGGATGGAGACGACCTCCCGGCAGGCGTCCAGTCCCGGATCCCCCATGCAGTCAATTACGATAGCGTGCGCGCCGCCCCGCTCCGCTTCTATGGCCTTTTTAATGGTATCTGGAATGCTCAGGGCCTCATCGAATTCAGATTCTATTGACGCGGGGCCTTTGTCCAGGATGGAATGCCGCACCTCAAGGTCCGGACGCTCCAGTTCCCTGACATCGTCAAGTTGCCGGATTCCTCTTGTTATGATGGGCGTAATTAATTGAATGATTGTTTTCATCGGGAGGTGCTCCTACCAGTTCAAATCCAGGCTGACCCCATAGGTGGCGGGCAGCCCGTAGTTTTCACCGAAGCCGACCGTTGAGGTCAGCACCTGGGTGCGGTATACCTCATCGGTAATATTCCTGCCCCATAAATACACGCCCCATGTCCCGTTTGCAGACTTTATGCCTCCGCGAATATTGGAAATCCAGTAACCGTCTTCACGCGCTTCCGGCGGCTGTCTTACGATATCGTAGATCACGTCGTCTTTATAAGCTGTATCAAATATGAAATCTGCAAGCAGGCTGCCGGTAAGGTTCCATTCGTAGCTGACAAGGGCATTGAAATTCAGTTCGGGCGCGTTCGGTAGCTTGCTGCCGGTTGCCACATACGGATCGAGAATGGAAGCCGTGATTTCAGTGTCAAGTAATCCCAACCCCAAACGTATATCCAGACCTTCCGCCGCCTTCCATAACAGATCAAATTCCGCGCCATAGACCTCGGCATCACCGGCATTGGTAATACCAAACAAAGGCCCGACCACGGGATTCTGATATATCGAGCCGTAAATCTGCACGCCTTTGTAATCATAGAAGAACGCGGAGATGTTGAATTGCAGACTGTTGTTCAACAGTTGCGTCTTGGCGCCGATTTCATAAGCCCAGACAATCTCTTTATCGAACCCGGCAAGGTCGGCGGGATTAAATGTGAGTTGCCCCTGGAAACTGCCTGACTTAAATCCCCGGCTGACATTCGCGTACAACAGGGCGTTTTCAAATCCCGTATAATCGAGGCCCACCTTGCCTGACAGGTTTGATACGTCGTAATCATTGCCGACAGGTGGAAAAGCCTGGCCCTCTATCCCTGTCCTCCCGAAATCGGCGAAAGTGAATGCGTCCTTGAATTCCTTGTCCTCTTCCGTATAGCGCAGCCCGGCAATAAACTTCCAGTCCTCGTGCAACTGCCATTCGGCATGGCCGAATACGGCATAGGAATCGGCATCCTGGCTATATTCATTACCGACGAAGGTAAAGGGGAAAGGCAGATCTGTGGTGTCAAAGATGTCCCGCGTCGATACCTCGTCGCGACCGTAGAATGCACCGCCAATCAATACCAGGCGCGCGCCTGTGTAAGTCAGGCGCAGTTCCTGCGACACCTGTTCTATCTCATTCAGGAACAGCCCGTCCAGGTGCACCAGGGCGGAGCCGTCCCGGTCCTCGTCATGGCTGCGCTCATAGTCTTCGTAGCCGGTGACCGAGGTCACGGACAAGTGGTCGGACAGGTCCCAGTTGATGGTCAGCGATACCCCGTAATTTTCATTATCCAGTTCCGTGTCATTCCCGGCAGCGGAACTGTACGGATTGACAATGCCGTCGTCTTCGGGCGTGAACAGGTTGTCTACCTTGACCAGCAGGGTATCGGATTTATCGACGCCACCGTGTACGTTGAGCAGGATATCCAGATCATCTGACAACTGCCAGTTCAACAAGCCGCGCCAGGCGGTGCGATCAATCTCACCCACTTTATCACCGGTTGCCCGGTTTAATTGAAACCCGTCATTGCGCTGGGAAGTCTGTACCGCAACCCGGCCCGTCAGACCTTCCGCTATCCGACCACTCAACGCGCCTTCCAGGACAAAATGGTCGTAGCGGCCATAATCAGCGGACAGGTAACCTTCAAATTCATCCGTCGGTTTCCTGCTGATGAATTTCATGGCCCCGGCTGTGGTGTTACGGCCGTACAGGGTGCCCTGTGGACCTTTCAGCACCTCGACTCGGTCCAGGTCAAACAACTGGAAGCCGAGCATGGCGGGCGAGACCAGGTACACCTCGTCGATGTATATACCGGCTGCCGGGTTGTTGTTCACGGCATAGTCATTCAACCCGAGCCCGCGAATGCTGACGTTGGTAATGCTGTTGCCGAAGGTTTCGTTGATGTTCAGGTTCGGTGTCTGTGCGGCAAGATCGATAGGCTGGCCCAGGCGCTGTTCCCGGATCGCCGCGCCGGAGAAAACCGTTACAGCCACGCTGACATCGTTCAGGCTCTGTTCACGCTTTTGCGCGGTGACGATGATCTCCTCGATCTGCAAGCCGGAGGTCTGTGCCGCGAGATTGCCTGCCCAGACCGATAAAATTGTCAGAATGATTACATTCACTATAGACTTGTCACTTGATGTCTTCATTTCAATCCTCCCCTTTCATAGGTACACAACCGGTTTTAAATTTTGCTGTCCCATTGAACAGTTACTTGCGTTTACAATTCTTCAACGGGAATGAATTCTTCTTCCAGGCCGAACGCCTGCGGCCCGAACACTGCCAGGGATTTGGGCCTTCTCATGATGGGCGCGGCGCTGGTTCCAATGACCTTAACCCGTTGACCGTATTTCAGGGCCTCGACCGTAACCGGCCGGCCCGTCTCCCGGTCCACGATACAAATCAGATCCGGGACGACGGCGACTGTCTTTCCATCGACCCGGGCAACCAGGTTTTCGTTCTGAAATAACACAGTCATACGTCGCGCACTGCCATCCAACGCGGCAAGCTCACAATGGCCCATGGAAAAACCTCCGGTCGTTTCCCTTCTGAGGTCTATGATTTTTCCATCAAATAACACTTTGCAGTGGTTGTAGTATTCAGTGGACCGCAAATATTCCAGCAAGGCCTCGATTGGTTCGCCTTCTTTTCTGCCTTGTGAAAGCGCGCGGCCAACGCCAAGCGCCAGGGTCAACGTTCCCTTTACCGCATACTGCTTTACCTGGCGTCCGTTCATGGGGTAACAGGAAATCATAACGCTGAGTCCCATCTGGATAGCGGCTGCTCGAATTAGGTCTTCCGCGCGCTTGCCATCATTCGTTTCAACAATAACAGTCTCCAGGTGTTCATCGACAATCACCGCGGGGGTGGCAGGCACCCCATAGACGTGGAACGTGACCATCTGCAGTTCGGGGAAAGCCCGTCCCATTCCATCACAATTCACCAGGGGCAGACCCAGACGCGCCGCGGCAACGATGGGGATCATGGAATTGATGCCGCCGATTTCGATGGGGCAGATCGCGTCCGGTTGGCGTCCGATAAGTTGCGCAAGGCGCTTGATGGAATGGTCGATATCCTCACCGGATGCGGCTTTCTCTACCAGGACCGTCGGCGCGCCCAGCATTGCGGCCGGTAGTACAGTCGCATCATCATCCAGTTCGCCGATTTCAATAATTTCCGGCGCTCCATATTCTTCAATGGCATGTTTTGCCATTAACCGGCCGATATAAGGGTCGCCACCGCCGCCCGTTCCGAGAAACGCCGCGCCCTGGGCCAGATCCTCCAGGTCCGCTGTGGTAATAAACAAGCTCCTGTCGGTTGATTCTGCGACATTCAGCACAGGCGCAACTCCCCCGCCGCTTTTGCGCGGATACGCACGGCGCTGCCCGGCATATAGGCCAGCGGCATCTCCTCAAAATCTATAATTTCAATGCTGCTTTCATCGGCTCCCGCATTCCTGGCTTGATTGGCGGCTTCCGCTTGCGCGCCTTTTACGGCTTCCTCACGAGTGACCTGTTCGTATGAATATACCTTGTTGATTTCCCCACCGACCTGGGCAATAGAAGCCCCAATTGCATTCGCCACCTGCGCGTGCTGCGGGACGACCACTTCATTCGTCCCGGCAATATGTTCCCGGATCAGAATTGACCCGCCCCCGACCAGGATCAACGGTAACGGTTGGGCGCTTGTCTTCATTCGGTCCACGCATTCTTCCACCGTCCTGTGCATTGCATTTGCCGTTTCCCGTACCAGGGACTCGGGCAGGTTTGCAACTGCGTCAGGATTGCCGACTTCAACGAAACCCGCGGCAACGGCAATATCGGTAGCCGTCAGCTGTTTCCCACCGAACACCCGCGCCTGTTCCACCAGGCGATAACCGACTGACCGGGGCCCGACCCTGACTTTTCCATTCTGGCTGACGAGGCTGCCACCTCCCAACCCCACAGACAGGATATCCGGCATGCGAAAATTGGTGCGCACACTACCCACATCCATGGAAACACCGGATTCTCGCGGAAAACCATTGACCAGCACGCCGATATCGGTTGTGGTGCCGCCAATGTCCACAACCAGCGCATCCTTGAGGCCGGACAGGTAGGCGGCGCCGCGAATACTGTTAGTCGGGCCGGAAGCGAAGGTCAAGACCGGATATTTTCCAACAAATTCGGCACTCATCAAGGTTCCGTCATTCTGGCTGATATAAAACGGCGCCCTTATTTTGAGCCGCGCCAGGGCCCGTTCAAACGAAGCCACGAACGTGGCGCTCAAACCGGTCAAACTCGCATTGATGATCGCAGCATTTTCCCGCTCCAGTAAACCGATGCGGCCGATACGGGACGACAAGGTCACCGACGCGTCCTCCAACTCGTTTAATACGATTTCCCCGGCGCGCTCTTCCATTGCGCTGTTTACAGGTGAAAATACGCCACTGACTGCGACCTTCCGTATACCTTTTGTTTGCATATCTTTTGCAGCGGAAGCAATCGCTTTTTCATCCAACCTGGAAATCGGCGTCCCGTCGAACTCATATCCGCCCGCAACCATATAGTGATGTTTTCCTATCACTGCAGCTATGTCATCGGGCCAGTCGACCATAGGAGGCACGCCGCGCGTGGCAGGCAGAGCCAGGCGTATCACTCCCACTTCCTGTAAATGCTTACGCTCGACAAAGGCGTTGGTGAAACGGGTGGTACCCATCATGACTGCCTGAATATCTCCCGCGGCAATCCGTGACATATTGAGCACATTCCTGACAGCGGCCATGATCCCCTCATCGACATTCTTGCCCGTAGGCGCCTTGAATACGGCCTTCACATCATTGCCGTCCATCAACACGGCATCCGTATTGGTTCCCCCTACATCTACGCCTATTCTGATAATTGCAATGTCCTCCAGGTATCGGAACAATAATTTGGGACACCCATAAATTTCGGCACCGCAACAATTTGGGACATCCACGTCGATAATTTGGGACAACCATAAAATCCGAGACGGCTGTACACTTCCAGATCGGTATTAAAGTCAGGTTAATCAGTTTTTGCCCGAAATCACCCGTTATGAGGTGTGGTTAGCCGGTTGAATTGAGTAGTGCTCCTGTTTATCTGCGAATCGGCTACCTGCACGAACGGGTAGGTCGTCAGCAAACTTTATTGACACGTCAAACACATCAACATAATGTTGCCTGCATGAAGGAAAAACATGGGCCGGAAATTAATACCCTGTTCCCGGCCTGGCTTATGCGTTCCAAGGTGCACCCCACCCGGCAACGTGTGGACGTGTTACATAGACCGTCCCTGCTCAAGCAACTCGATGCCTGCCTGGACGCCACCTTATCACTGGTCTGCGCCCCGGCGGGCTAT
The DNA here is from genome assembly GCA_965208655.1 of Gammaproteobacteria bacterium. Classification (GTDB taxonomy): domain Bacteria; phylum Pseudomonadota; class Gammaproteobacteria; order Eutrophobiales; family Eutrophobiaceae; genus JAAXHV01. The sequence goes on along the minus strand of CBDBPJ010000001.1, from coordinate 641,503 downwards.
GGCAAGAGCACACTCTATGCCGACTGGCGCAACAAGCTGTTACGGGATAACGTCAAGGCATGCTGGCTGTCGCTGGAGCAGGACGACAACGACGCGTTCCAACTTCTGACATATATTGCCTACTCACTGTACGAGGGCGGCGTGGACTTTTCCACAGCCGGGATAACGGACAAAATTCACTCCGGCGATCTCTCGGTGCGCACGCTCCTGAACATCATACAGCGCGTCGTTGAAAGCGAAGAGCAGAAAACCGTGATCATCTTCGATGACTTTGAAAATCTCAACGAAGAGACAATCGACAGGGTAATCCAGCCGTTGCTGACCTATGCGCCGCCAAATCTGCACGTCGCCGTTGCAAGCAGGGACGACCGCCGCTTGAAGCTGGCCAAGCTGGAAATGGAGGGCCTGGCATTGCGCCTGCCCGCAAGGAGTCTCAATTTTACGGTGGATGAACTCAGGCTGTCCTTCGAGGATTACCTGCCTGCAGAAACCATAGAGGAAATCCGGTGCCTGACGGAAGGCTGGCCTGTGGCCGTACAGATGCTCAGGAGTTCCGTGAAGGCCGACCGGGACATAGACCGTGTCCTGGCCAGTATGACCTCCTCCTCCAGCATCATTACCACCTACCTTTCAGAGCAGATCTTCGGTGGGCTGGACAGCAAGCTGCAAAACTTTTTAATGGACATCTCGTTGATGGACGGGATGTCGTGTGAACTGGCGGATTACCTGCGTAAAGCCGATGACAGCGACGCGCTGTTTAACGCCTGCCATACGCTGAGCGCCCTGGTTTCTCCTGTGGAACAGGTGAGAAACACCTGGCGCTTGCATCCCCTGTTCCGGGACTACCTGCAGCACAAGCTGTTGTTTGCCTGCCCGGAGCGTGCTTCAGCCCTGCACCTGCACGCGGCTGACTGGTTCGCCGGGAAAGGCAATCTCGTCCGGGCCGTGAGACATGCGGTACAGGCAGGCAGACCTCAACGGGCAGTGGAGATTATCGAGCAACAGGGCGGCGTCATACTCTGGTTGCGGGAGGGACTGACGCGTCTGAGGATCGCCCTGGGTTTGCTGGATGAGAACGCCATTTCCGCCTCACCCCGCATAACGGCCATCCGCTGTATCCTTGACATCAGGGAAGGCCAGGTTTACCAGGCGCGCAAACGCTACGACGTCATGCTGGAGCGCTACCGGGACACACGTGACGAGTTCGCCGCGGCGGACCGGGAACGTATAGACCATGAGCTCATGCTGCTGGAATCGCTCCTGGCCTGCTACGAGGGAAAGATGCAGTCGGAGCAGTTCTGTACCCGCTTCACACAGAACATTTCCCGGATTGACCGGAACGATCATGCAAGCCTCGGATACCACCATAATCTGCTTTGTTTTGCCTACGCACAAAGAGGGATGCTGGGTGAAGCCAGGTACCATGCCGGAGAGGCAACAAGGGAATACCGGCTGCTTGGATCGTACTACGGTGAAGCCTACATTAATTTTCACCTGGGGGATATTTCCTTCGCAGAAGGAAACAGCGAACAGGCCAGAAGTAGTTACCAAACCGGCCTGAACCTGTGCCGGCGGCATTTTAATGATGATATGAGTATAAAACTGCTCGCCAAAGTATTGATGGCAGAGCTGAATTACGAACTGAATCAACTGCGGGGCATGTCCAACACGGCCGTTTCCATCGCAAGACAACTGGAAGAACGGGAAGCCTGGTTCGATATCTATGCGGCAGGTTACACCACCGCAAGCAACGTCGAATTTGCAAGGCATGGTATCGATGCCGCAGACGCAATCCTGACCCGAGCCCTGAACTATGCCGGGAGACAAAAGCTGGAACGTTTAATCAACCTGCTGTTATTCCAGCGTATTGACCTGTTGCTGCGCGCCAACCTGGACGAGGAGGCACAGCGCACCTTCAGAGACTCGGGACTACGGCTGGAAAACTACAGAAACCCAGGCCAGAGCGATATTGCCTGGCGCGAGCGCCATGCCGCAGTACACGCGATTATCCTGTTACAGATCAGAGAACAAAACTATGAAGAAGCACTGGCTGCGCTCAACTGTTTCTCCCGCCATGCACAATCCAGCGGCCACCTGAAACCGAACCTGAGGTATGAACTATTGAAGGGTATGGCTTATCGGGGGAAAAACGATCATATGTCGGCATTCAAACACCTGGAGCAGGCGCTACGTCTGTCCGCGAGTTCCGGTTTTGTCCGCTCATTTATTGATGCCGGCAGCGAATTACACGAACTCCTGCAACTGTACATGGTATCGCCGGAATATGCGTCTCCCCGGCCTGAGTACAGGCAACAGGCGGAAATCATAGCCAATTACTTCAGCGCCACCGGCGAATCGGACTCGGACGACGAATTGCTGAGCAAGAGAGAGAACGAAGTCTTGAAATACCTGGCCCAGGGTCTGTCCAACAAGCTGATTGCCAGAAACATCGGCATCTCGGAAAACACGGTCCGGTTCCACCTGAAGAACATCTACCACAAGCTCCATGTCAATAACCGCCTGCTGGCCATCAGCGCGGCGCGGGAGAGGAAGATAATCTAGCAGAGACTAAGGGGACGAATTTAAATTCGTCCCCTTCCAAGGGGTTACTAGTATCTACCGGTAGGTCCTTCGATGACGACTCCACCCGCCGAAGAAAGCCGCTTGTCCAGCTCTGTGTCTGCAATGCGGGATTGATAAGTCATTTAATTAACAATATGTCTTGACGCATATATTCAGCGATAGAAATGTAACGCACCCAGCGATAGAAATATAACGCAGACAACGATAGAAATGAAACGCTGATAGAGAGTTGTTTACAGAGTATGACACAGTCGATTGCTCGAAAGTCAAAAGCAATGACTGTTTGACTCGAACGGGGGCAGCCCGGAATGATCGTAGTCAAGCGGTATTCATCCGGTAAAGTCTCATAATGAACGGAGCGGTAGCTCATTCGTGCATTTGATTTCGGAAACGACCATCTTGGAATTCACTTCGCGCACGGCCGGCAAAGACAGCAGGTGACGCAGGAACCGTTCATAGGCGTGGATATCCGTGGCCACAACTTTTAACAAAAAATCCATCTCTCCCAGCACTGTGTAACATTCAAGCACTTCCGGCAGTTTCTCTACGGCTTTTTGAAAATTCGGCAGCGCCTCATGGCCGTGCGCCTCAAGCTTGACTTCTGCGAATACTATGACATCCAGACCAAGCTGATTGTGGTCCAGAATCGCTACCCGCTTTTTCAACACTCCCGTTTCCATCAAGCGGTTGAGACGGCGCCAGCAAGGTGATGTAGACAGGCCGATCTTTGCCGCCAGGTCGCTCACGGTCAAACCGGCATCCTGTTGCAGGATAGTCAGGATTTTCTTGTCGAATTGATCAAGCTTTAAGGTCATTTTTTCTTAATAAATGGATAATATTAGTATGATTTTTCTTATTATCGGGAAAATTAGCGAAAAAAGCAAAAATAATCCCTTTGTTATCATCTACAATTTGTTCACATATCTATTGCATTTTATCAATGGCGATGGAGAAGACGCATGCCTGTTTTTGAATCTGATAATTTCGATAACCACGAACGCCTTGTTTTTTGCCAGGATGCGCCAACTGGCCTTAACGCCATTATTGCCCTGCACAATACGACACTCGGCCCGGCCGCCGGTGGTTGTAGAATGTGGGCCTATCAAAATGAAACGGATGCAATAAACGATGTGCTGCGCCTGTCACAAGGCATGAGCTATAAAAACGCCATGGCGGAACTACCATTGGGTGGTGGAAAGACAGTGATCATCGGCGATCCGTATAAAACGAAATCCGATAAATTACTTCGTGCACTGGGAAAATGCATTGAACGGTTGGCAGGAGACTATGTCACGGGCCAGGACGTCGGAGTCAACATCAATGATATGCAAGTTATCGCTACGGAAACGCGCTATGTAAGCGGCTTATCGAACGGGAATGGTTATTCCGGCGTTGACCCTTCTCCTAAAACCGCCTTTGGAGTTTTTTTGGGAATACTGGCAGCCGTAGGTTTCCAGACCGATGAACCGGATAGAACAGCTCTCAAAGAAATTCGAATCGCCGTACAGGGATTGGGATCCGTTGGTTATTATCTATGCCACCACCTGCACGAAGCTGGCGCTCAACTACTCGTCAGCGATATCGATAAAGACAAGGTTAATGCTGCATGTGTGGAATTTGGTGCAACGCCGGTAGATGCTGCTCAGATCCTTTACCAGGAAGTTGACGTGTTATCACCTTGCGCACTGGGCGCTATTTTGAATCAACATTCTATTCCAAAGATTAAGGCGTCGATTATTGCGGGTGCAGCGAATAACCAACTCGCAACCGAAGCCGATGGCAAACTGTTAGCTGACAGGCAAATTTTATATGCTCCCGATTACGTCATCAATGCAGGAGGCGTTATCAATCTCGCATACGAATATCTTCAGCTTGGCAATGAACAGGATGCAATGAAGCAAATCAGTAAAATCGGGCCGCGGCTGACCAGGATTTTCCACTTGGCCGGCGAAGAAAGCCGGCCGACAAATGAAATTGCCGATCGCATGGCACAGCAGCGTTTGGCCCCCATATACTCCTGATTAATATCATCCGTATCCGTTAGTTATGGCTAGCAGACTACATATCCCGGCAGCGCCATACCGGCCCGGTGAACAACCGGACTTCAGCGCCATAGAACTGCCCCGCGCCGGTGAACTGCCCCGCCCGGACGAACTCGCGCCGGCCAACATGACCGAAAACCTGTCCTACAGCATGATTCGCGTCCTGGATGACAACCACCGGGCCGTTGGCCCCTGGGACCCGGAGCTACCGGCAAGCGTCCTGCGCCAGGGATTGCGCAATATGATGCTCACCCGCCTCTACGATGAACGTATGCTCAGGATGCAGCGCCAGGGCAAGATGTCCTTCTACCTGAAATGCACCGGGGAAGAAGCCGTATCGGTTGCCCAGTGCATGGCCCTGGACGACGGCGATATGCTGTTTCCCACTTACCGGCAACAGGGCCTGCTGATCACGCGGGGCTATTCCCTGCTGGACATGATGTGCCAGTGCCTGTCAAACGCCGGTGACAGGTTGCAGGGGCGCCAGTTACCTGTTCTGTACAGTTCAGATGAACATAATTTTTTCACCATTTCGGGCAACCTGGGCACCCAGTTTTCCCAGGCAGTGGGTTGGGCCATGGCAGCCGAATACAGGAAAACCGGCGACATCGCTGCGGCCTGGGTCGGCGAAGGAACCACCGCCGAGGCGGATTTTCACTATGCCCTCACCTTCAGCACCGTTTACCGCGCACCGGTCATACTGAACGTAGTCAACAATCAATGGGCAATTTCCACCCACCAGAACGTCGCCGGCGGCGACCAGAACCCGTTTGCCGCGCGTGGTATCGGTTACGGTATCCCCGGCCTGCGCGTGGACGGCAATGACTTCCTCGCCGCCTACGCCGCGACCCGCTGGGCGACGCGGCGCGCCCGGTCCGGGGGTGGCCCCACGCTGATAGAACTGTATACCTACCGCGCCGCGGCCCACTCCACCAGCGATGACCCGGCTAAATACCGGCCGGCGGATGAATGGGAACACTGGCCTCTTGGCGACCCCATCGAGCGCCTGAAACAACATTTAATCGCCCTGGGGTATTGGTCCGAGGCAAAGCACGGACAGATGCAGGCGGAACTGGAAGATATAGTGAGCGACACCTGGAATGATGCCATTTCCCTGGGAACGCTGAACGAGGGGCCGCGCCCGCCTGCCGCTGCCATGTTCGAACACGTCTACAAGGAAATACCGCCCCACCTGGTGGAACAACGCCGGCAACTGGAGAGAGCTGGATGAATGCGGTTATAAACCTCCAGGACAGCGAAAGGGTGCCGCGTCCGGTGCCTGAAGCGGCCGGCCCTGCTGCTGCGGGCTTTGCATATCGCAAGCAGGAGACGCGCACCATGTCCATGGTCCAGGCCCTGAATTCCGCTATGGTTGTGATGCTGGAAAAAGATCCCGGCGTGGTGATTTTCGGTGAGGACGTCGGCTACTTCGGCGGTGTGTTCCGCTGCACCGAGGGCCTGCAGCAAAAATACGGTGATGACCGCGTGTTTGATACGCCGATTGCCGAGGGAGGTATCGTGGCGACCGCCATCGGCATGGGCGTCAACGGCCTGCGTCCGCTGGTCGAGATCCAGTTTGCCGACTACATCTATCCCGCCTTTGACCAGATCGCCAGCGAACTGGCCCGCTTGCGCTACCGCAGCGCGGGACAGTTCTGGTCACCGGTCACCATCCGTACCCCCTGCGGCGGCGGCATCCGCGGCGGGCAGACCCACTCGCAGACGCCGGAGGCCCTGTTCGCCCACGTCTGCGGCCTGAAGACGGTCATGCCGTCGAATCCCTACGATGCAAAAGGCCTGCTGATCAGCGCTATCGAGGATGATGACCCGGTCATCTTCTTTGAACCGAAACGCCTTTACAACGGCCCGTTCGACGGTGACCCGGACAAGCCGGCAACCAGTTGGGAGCATCACGACAAGGGGCAGGTACCGGCAGGCCACTACCGGGTACCGCTGGGTAAAGCTGAAATTGTCCAGGCAGGAGATGATGTGACCATCCTCGCCTACGGCACCATGGTGCACGTTGCGCTGGCGGCATCGAAGCAGTCAAATATCGACGCCGAGGTCATAGACCTGCGCACCCTGATGCCGCTGGATATCGATACCATCTGCACGTCAGTGTGCCGCACCGGCCGTTGCGTAATCGTGCATGAAGCAACGCGCCACTGCGGTTTCGGCGCGGAACTGTCGGCCCAGGTCCAGGAGCATTGTTTCTGGAATCTGGAAGCGCCCATCGAACGGGTCACGGGCTGGGATACGCCTTACCCTCACGCCCAGGAATGGGCCTACTTCCCCGGACAGGCCCGGGTGTGTGAGGCATTGGAACGGATATCAGGCGTATGAACGTGGCTCCTTATTCGTTCAAACTACCGGATCTGGGCGAAGGCACCGTCGATTCCGAGATCGTTGCCTGGCGCGTTGGTGTCGGGGAACACATAGACGCGGATCAACCTCTCGTCGATATGATGACGGACAAGGCCACGGTCGAGATCACTGCCCCGGTCAGCGGTAAACTGGTTTCCATGGCCGGCGAACCGGGCGATATCATAGCGGTGGGCGCCGAACTGGCAGTGTTTGCCACGAACGGAGAGGAACCTGCCCGGCCAGACGAAGAAAAAGGCGAACTATCGGCGCCCGCGCCTGCCCCCGGCAGGCCGCTGACGTCTCCCGCCATCCGCCGCCTGGCCAGGGAAAACAACATCGACCTTGACCGGGTGCCCGGCAGCGGTCCAAACGGGCGCATTACCCGCGCCGATATCGATGCTTGCCTTGATCAATCCGGAGGACAGCCGGGAGAAGACGCCGGACCCGGCGCGACCGGCGTGCGCGAAATCAAACTGCAGGGACTGCGCCGCAACATAGCCGAACAAATGACCCTGAGCGCAAGCCGTATTCCGCATTTCAGTTACGTCGAGGAGATCGATGTGACCGAACTGGATAGACTACGCCGGCATCTGAACGGGACGCGGCGCGAGCACCAGGCAGAACTCACGTACCTGCCTTTTTTCATGCAGGCACTGGTGAAGGTGGTGAAAGCATTTCCACAATGCAACGCTCACTTTGACGATGAACGCCGGATCATCAGGCAGTTTGATCCGGTCCACATCGGTATAGCAGTACAGACCGGGAACGGGCTGATGGCGCCCGTTATCCGGCATGTGGAAACCCTGGACCTCTGGCAGTGCTCCCGGGCATTGCGCGCAGCCGCGGAAAAAGCGAGGAACGGCAGCGTAGCCCGGGAAGACCTGACCGGTTCGACCATCACCATCACCAGCCTGGGCGCCCTGGGCGGGCTCATGTCCACCCCGATCATCAATTATCCCGAAGTCGCCATCATCGGTATCAACAGGGCACAACAGCGCCAGGTGCTCATAGACGGCGTCGGCACTACCCGCCTGATGATGAACGTATCTTCCTCTTTCGATCATCGCGCCGTTGATGGCTATGACGCCGCCCGGGCAATCCAGGCGCTTAAATCCTTTCTTGAAACACCGGCAACGATTTTCCTGCCGGAATCCTGAATCGGTCATAAGGCCGGAATCAAGGTCTGTGATCCGGAAAAGATTTCCAGTGGTTTTCCAGTCTCCATTCAACTCTGAAAACCTTGTCACAGTGTCCGCACGGGTATCCCGAATACAGGTCGAGGGGCCGGTAGACCTCCGGTTCCAGTATAAAACTGATCTCCGGACCGAACTCTGCCTGTCTGCTCCGCAGTTGGTCGTGAACACCGGAAAAATCCGCAAGAAATTCCTCACGGTCCACTTTCCGGTGGCGCGCATCGAAAAATGAGGTCCTGTCAAGAAATGTCTTCTCGTCTCCCAGAAGGAAACCGATCAGTTCAACGGTTGTAATCAGTGGTTGAAATGGCGTAACGGATTTAATCCTGCCTTGTTCTACGCGTCGATGAAATTCATGGAATTTCTCCAGTTCAGACGTATCCCCTCCCTGGAGATTGAGCGGAGGCACTGCCACTGCTTGTCCCGTGTCCGCATCAATATACACTCCGTGCTTATCCATCAGGTCGGGATAAGATACCTCGGCCATATACTTGACCGGGTCCTGGCCGTGTTCCATCCGCACCCTGAACAGATCAGAAAACACATTATCAAAGTGGAGCCTCCCCAGCGCCCAGTGGATCTTACCCCCGCGTTCCATGGCCGTCGCTATCGCCTCGCGGGCATAGGCCATATAGGGCAGGTCCCTCCTCGTTATCTGATTGCGGTCGGCAAAGTCAAATGCGGGCTTGTCCCATAAATTGCTCACGGGGAAATCATGCGGTGCAACCCTGTCCAGCAGTTTAAAAAGAGGCCTTGGCATGGAGGAATCCGTTGCTGCTTCCAGTTTTACTGCCAGTTCCAACGTGGCAGCCGAAGTCGCACCAAACAAAATATCCCTGTTCCAATCCTGGCGCCGGGGACTGGTTGACAGGTCCCGTCGTCCTGTCGGTCGTATTCGTGATGCCCTGTCCCGATGCAAGGCGGATTTATTCCTCAATCCAGGCAAGACCCGCCTGCCGGGGTTGCGCCACATCATCTGCACCGGGTCATTCCCGCTGTCCGTACCGGGCATGACCCCCGTCGGTCCCCCGGCGGCCTGATGGGCGTGCAGGCTGTGTAGCCGGTCGACATGGTTCAAAGGTCTGTGACCCGGGAAGGATTTCCAGTGTTCCTCCAGTTCCCACCCGAATTTGAAAACCGCAGTACACTGCCCGCACGGGAATCCGCTATACTGATCGAGAGGCCGGTAGACCGGCGCTTCCAGTTGGTATTCATTACCCGGGCCGATCTCCGGCCTTCTGGCCAGCAGCCGGTCCAGGACGCCGGAAAAAGCCGATACGAATTCCGTGCGCTCCGCTTCCTGGTGACGCGCATCGAAAAATGAGGTTTCATCGAGGTATTTCCTCTCGTCCCCCATGAGGAAACCGATGATCTCGGTGGTGGTGATCAGCGGTTGAAACGGTGTAACGTCTTTAATTTCTCCATTTTTCGCACGCTCACTGAACCTGTCGAGTTCTTCCATTACGTCATCCGAGGGGTTACTCAGATTAATCATGGGCTCAGCTACTTCTTCGCCCGTCCGGGCATCGATGTACTTGCCGCGTCTATCCACCAAATCAGGAAAAGATACCTCTGCCATATACCTGACCGGGTCCGTACCGTATTCCGATTCTACCCTGAACAGTTCAGCAAACACCTTGCCGAAATCGAGACGCCCGAGCGCCCAGTTGATCTTGCCGCCGCGCGCCAGGGCCGTTGCTATCGCTTCACGGGCATAGGCCATGTAAGGCACGTCTCTTCTGTTTAACTTGTTACGATCGGCAAAGTTAAAAACCTTTTCACTCCACAAAAATGTATCGCCGAATCCGGGAGGAACCGGCTTGTTCAAATACCTGAACCTCTGCCTGGGGATAGCGGCATTGGTCGACGCCTCCAGTTTTATTGCCAGGTCCTGGGTATCCGGGTGTTCCGCACCGAATACAATATCCTTATCCCAGGCATTGCGCCGGGGATTGAGCGGCAGGTTAGCCACGGGTCCCGGCCGCGTGCGTGATGTTCCGCCCGGTCTGAATACGGATGCGCCCATCAACGGATTCACTACCCGCCTGCCCAGGTTGGACCACATCATCTGTAACGGCTCGTTTCCGGGGTCGGAAACGGGAGCGACCGCAGCTTCGATGAACCGCATGAAGTGACGGTTGCCCAGCGTACCCTGACTGGTGTTGATTGCATCCATCAACCCGGCAGACGACCCGTTGTCCAGTAGCCTCTGCGCCACCTGGCCCAGGGCAGCCGGAGCGTCTCCCGCCATCCCCGCATCATGGTGATTGCCGGTGTGGGCGCCGGTCTCGGGGAAATGACCCCGGGCGCCTGAATTCAGCTTGTTTAAACCTGTTGCCTGGGTGTGTATTGTCAATTGGGCTCAGTAATTTCTCGTAGTTGCACCTGTTATAGTGCATATCTCCGGATAAATCACCGGCCGATTTACCAGGAGTTCAAACAGGCGCCGGACACCGGCCGGTAGAAAATTGAATTGCACCGATCAATATGGGTTAAACTGGTATGGAGGGGTACATTCACGGTTGATTTGTAACGGGGTACAGTAATGATTGTCGAACAGATATGGACAGGCAACGACTGGCGTAATTTCAATTATCTCATCGCCTGTCCTGACACCGGCGAGGCGTTGGCTATAGATCCCCTTGACCACGAAAAGTGCCTGCGTCACGCGCAGGACCAAGGCTGGGATATCACCCAGGTACTGAATACCCATGAACACCATGACCACATCGGCGGCAATGCGGCAATGATTGACGCGACGGGCGCGGAGTTGCTCGCCCACAAAAACGCCAGGGACAGGATTGTCGGGATAGACAGACCGTTATCTGCGGGTGATGTAATAAAAGTCGGAAGTACCGTGGAACTTGAGGCGCTGGATACGCCGGGACACACCATGAGCCACGTCTGCCTGCTTTCCCACACGGACCGGCAGGCCCTGTTTTGCGGGGATACACTGTTTAACGCGGGGGCGGGAAACTGCCACCATGGCGGTCATCCCAACGAGTTGTACATGACTTTTTCCAACCAACTGGCGACATTGCCTGACGATACCCTGGTCTATCCGGGTCACGACTACATCATCAATAACCTGCAATTCACCCTGAGCAGGGAACCCGGCAACACCGACGCTGAGGCGTTAAGGGATGACTTGCGCGATCAGGACCCTGGCGATGCCCTGGTCACAACCATCGGCCTGGAAAAAGCCGTCAACACCTTCTTCCGCCTGAGAAACCCGGAAGTCATAGAAAAACTGCGCGAGGATTTCCCCGATTTACCGGCCGAACCCGATGAGAAAACGGTCTTCCTGAAACTGCGGGAGATACGTAACAACTGGTAAGGTGACGCTGTCCCCGACCTGGTTATTGCTTGCCGCAGACGGCTTGCTGATCATCCACACCCTGTTTATCGCGTTTGTGGTGTTTGGATTGGTATTCATTATCGCCGGTCTTGCCGGGCAGTGGCGCTGGGTCAGGAACCCCTGGTTCCGGTTCATGCATCTCGGCGCAATCGGCATCGTGGTCTTACAGTCCTGGCTGGGCGTGGTCTGCCCGTTGACGACCTGGGAAAACAACCTGAGGGTGAGCGCGGGTGACGTTGCTTATGCGGGTTCGTTCATCCAGCACTGGCTGCATAAACTGATCTTCTACCAGGCGGAAGCCTGGCTATTTACCCTGGTCTACACTGCATTCGCTGCGCTGGTGGTCCTGGCCTGGCATCTTGCGCCGCCGGATTTGTCAAAAAAATAACTTGTTTAGTCATAGACGGGATTTGAGGGTTTATTTCAAGACACGCTGTAAATACATCCCTGTACGCTCATCGTCAGCCATCCTGGCTGCCGACGTTCTTGAAATAAACCCTCAAATCCCTTCTGTGCCTGCTTCAGGCAACTTTCTTTAAGGTAGCTTCCAGGGTCTCGCCCTGTTCATCCGCGAGGGCGGCATCACGTAATTCCTTTACCTTCGCTGCGGCGTCGGAGTGGTTGCGGATTGTTTCAAGTGTGCTCATTATACGGTTGAAAGCGGCCTGGCCTCTTTCATGGGTGTCGCCGTAACCCTTTACCAGGCGCTGGCACTCGGCAACTTCCACGGCGAGTTCGTAATCCCCGGCGGCGCAGTCCAGCACTGTCGCCAGCCATTGCTCCATGGCGGCGGTCTCCGTTTTAAAGCGCAAGGTGGAGCGGCGCATGACCCGCAGGCCGGCAACCAGGCAGAGCAACAGGAAGCCGGACACGCTGGTGGTATTGATCTTCCTGCCGCGCCTGCAGAACAGGCCGATGAAATTCCTCAATAACGGGGTATTCAGGCACAGGGAACCTGTCCAGGCCGGCATGATGTCGCAGATCTCCTGTACCCTGGGATGCATGAATTCCTGGCAGGTCACGACCTGTCCCTGCTGGGCCTGTACCTCTTTCCTGACCCGGGTAAAACGGCTGGAGCGGATTTTCAGGTCCGCTACCCGGATGGCGTCTTCATAGGTCATCCACAGAGCCAGGTAACGCGCAGTCTCAACGGTAAGGCGGTAGTCCTTGTGCGCGCTATCTGCCTGCAATACCGGCTTTAACCTGCGCAGGTACTCCTCTGCGTAGCCGATATCCTGGTAATCTGCAAGTTTCGCCAGGGCCGCCCGAACGACCTCATGGGTTTGCGCCGGGAACGCCGCTTCGAGCCGTTCCGCCAGCGCCTGCGCTGCTCCATTGACCGGAGGCGCAGTAACGTCTGCGGCCGCCGCTTGATCCGGCTCCGCATGTTGTTTTTGCGCATGCTCATAACCGGCGCTGAATCCTTTCAGGTTGGCCTCCACGGCAACGCCTCCTTCCCTGATTATGCCGGTGAAAGTCTCCCTGCTGAACGGCAGGGCGCCGGAACCGGCGGCCGCGCCCAGCAACACCGAACTGATGACGCTGCCGGTCTGCCCGGCAAGCGCATCCATATCGAAACCGATATAATGCTTTGCGTTCTCTATCACGGCGTCCGCGATTTTTTCACTACTCGCCCTGCCGTCTCCCAGCGCGGTTTTCTCCCCTATGGCATAGTCCCGGTGGGTGGACACCAGCGCGGTAGTACGGTCCGGCGTGATCAACCCCCGCAAGACGGCGCGTCCGCCTTCGATCAATTCACCGGCGATAACCACGTCCACGCGCCCGGGCACCGGCATCAGCGCCAGCACGGCGGGCTCATCCCCGACTGCGTCCCGCGGGAAGAACTCCAGGTAGTAGACGGTCGCGCCGGTGCGCTGGGCGACGCCGGGCACGGAGGTGGACTGCGCCAGGTATCCGGAACGCTCCGCCGCCTGTATCAGCCAGTTGCTGAGCACGCCGCCGCCCTGCCCGCCCATTGCCAGGATCGCGACCTTTATGGGTTCGGCCTGTCCTCCAGCCGGAAAATGATCCATCGTGTGACTCACAGTGGGGACGGACTTAAGTCCGTCCCCGGCAAGCGCCTGCCGGGATGAGGAAGAGCTCGCCTGTGCTTCCGTTGCAGCAACAACTGTACCAACGGATCGCTTGCGGCGACGCTGGTCCGACCATGCCTGGAGGCCGCCGATGACGAATGAACGAATGGCCGCCAGCGCCTTGTCGGCAAGGTTGGGGTTATAGACGATGTCGGCCTTGTAAAACGACGGGCAGAGTACCGCGGCATGGGCCACCTCGCCGCACACGCCGCAACCGACACAACTGTTGACGACGCTGGCCACCGGGTCCTTCCTCAACGGGTCGGGGTTGTCCTTGATGGTCAGGGACGGACACCCGGACAGCCGGATGCAGGAGTGATCACCGGTGCAGGTGTCTTCATCGACGCCGAAGCGCTCCCGTACGTAACGTTTCTTCTGCTTGAGCAGGTTTCTTACCTGCGGCTTGATGCGCCGCTGCCGGTTAAGCTGGCATTCCCCTTCCGCGACGATGAGTTTGGGGCCTTTCGCTTTGGTCGTCATGGCATCCCTCAGGGCATGCAGGGATTCCTGGATATCGTACGTATGCACTTTCCTGATCCATTTCACGCCGGCGCCCTTGAGCGCATCGACGATGGACACCCGGTACTGGCGCCTGTCCGCATCGGCCTTTGACGACGGGATCCACTGGCCGCCGGTGGCCGCGGAATAACCGTTGTCGACAACCACGATAACGCCGTCATGCTCGTTTTCCACCGCGTTGCCGATGCCGGTGGCCAGGCCGTTATGCCAGAAGCCGCCGTCACCCATGACACTGAGGGCGCGTTTTTCGTGGGGCACCATCAGCGCCGAGGCGCTGGACGGGCCCAGACCATAACCGGTTATGGTGTTGCCGATGTTGAACGGGGCGACCGTGGCAAAGGAGTGACAACCGATGTCCATGCTCACCTGCAATTTGCCGAATTCCTTCTCCAGCAGCTTGACGGCAGAGAAGAACGGGCGCTCCGGGCAACCGGTACACAGGCCGGACGGCCGTTGCGGAACCAGTTGCGCCAGTTCTTCCCGCTCCGCGCCATTGCTCTTTTCCAGCGGCGGGACCGTGATCGTATCCGGTTCCCAGCGCGCCAGGAATTTGCGCAACCCCGCTTCCATCAACTGGCAGGTGTATTCCCCCGCCATGGAAAAAACATCCTTGCCTTGTACCCGGGCCTGCACGTCGTTGCGCCGCAGGATGGTGTTGATGTTCTGTTCAAGGTAATCCGGCTGGCCTTCCTCCACCAGCAACACCGCCTTCTTGTCCCGGCAGAAACTCACCACCTCCGCGTCCACCACCGGGTAGACCACGTTCATGACGTACATGGGAATGGCGCTATTGCCGAAGGTATCGGAGCAGCCAACGTGTTCCATGGCCCGGTTCAGGGTGTTGTACAGGCCGCCCGGCACAATGATGCCGATCTCATCAAAGCGCCCCGCTACCACGTCGTTCAGGCTGTTATCCTCTATGAATTTCACCGCTGCGGGCCAGCGTTGTTCGGTTTTCTCCACCTCGTGCTGGTAGTTGAACGGGGGCAGGACGATACGCTCAATATCCCGCGCCGGGGTATCCAGGGCATCGGTCACGGTGAATGCCGGGCGCCTGTTGTCCTTGGTATCCAGCACGCCGTGGACATGGCAGGCGCGCACCCGCAGTTGCAGCATGACCGGCGTGCCGGACGCCTCGGAAAGCGCAAACCCTGTCTCAACTGTCTCTGCGATATCGTTCAGGTTCGGCCTGGGGTCCAGCAGCCAGATCTGGGACTTCATGGCGAACGCATGGGACCTTTCCTGCATGATGGATGCGCCTTCGCCGTAGTCTTCCCCGACGATAATGAGCGCGCCGCCCTTGACGCCTGCAGACGCCACGTTGGCCAGGGCGTCCGAGGCAACGTTGGTGCCGACGGTGGATTTCCAGGCCACCGCGCCGCGTAGCGGGTAATTGATGGATGCGGCCAGCATGGAGGCAGCCGCGGCCTCGCTGGCGGACTGCTCAAAGTGTACGCCCAGTTCATCCAGGATCTCCCGGGCATCAGAAAAGACGTCAATCAAATGGCTGATAGGCGAGCCCTGGTATCCGCCAATATAGGATACGCCCGATTGCAGCAGGGCCTTGGTAACCGCGAGGATGCCTTCGCCATGGAGTTCTTCGCCGTCCCCCAGGCGCAGCATCTGTACTTCCTTTGCGAATGAACGTTCAGCCACTGGCAGCGTTATCCGGTAATGGCAAATACCCGCGCCGGGGAGCCGTCCAGGCCTTCCAGGGGCAAGGGTATGCCGTAAAGGGTAAAGTCCCTGCCGTCCAGTTCACCGACATTGGCAAGCAACTGGATGATGATGGTCTTGTTGCTCAGCAGTGTTTTGTGGTTGCGCCCGGGCGGTTGATCCGCTTCGATGCCTAGCCAGAACGGCGCTTCGGGGAAGCAGTCCAGGGCTACCGCCTTGCAGCCTTTTTCAACGATATACTCCGCCGCGGTGGTGTCCAGGTATATGGAATTCCCCCAGAATTCGTCCGTATCCCAGGCCCTGTCCGTCCAGCCGGTATACAGGACCGGGATGACACTGTCGTCGAGCACAACGCCTGTTTTTATGATCTCATCGGCGGTAACGCGTTCCCGCCCCTGCAAGTGGGTCAGCGGCACGACCCTGCCCGTGCCGATGGTGTGCTCCAGGGGGATTTGCTCCACCGTCCAGCCGCCGCTTTCCAGGAAGTGGCAGGGCGCATCGATATGGGTGCCGATGTGGGTGAGTATCTCCAGCCGTGACAGCATGTGCGGGGTGAATTCAACGTTTTCGTCCAGTTCGATGTCACGGCTTTCCAGGTACGCCTTTTGCGCCTCTCCCATACAGGACAGAACCACGCAACGGGTGGGGTTTTCTTCATACTCGCGCAGGTCGGGGATGCCCCGCATGTGGCGATTGACAGACAGGGTCAGGTCGATGACGGCCATGGTCTCCTCCGGTTGGGTCTTCTTTGAATTATATCAGCTATCTGCCAGCTCGAGCGATCTCAGGTAGCGCCAGGTCCGGTTTCCCTCGGGTTGTGCCTGTAACGTGAGCAGGTCGTCCGGGCGATCAATGTCCCGGGCCAGTCCGCCGGCTGTTGCGATATTGACCGGCACCTGCCGCCGCTCCGCCGCCCTGCAAAATTCGGCAAAGCTGTCCTCACCGTACATCAGGTTGACGGCCAGCGGCGGGGTAAACACCAGCCCGTTGGTGCCGCCGTCCTTCTCAGCCGGACACAGGGTGATCCCCTCTTCGTGCACCCGCTCCAGGTGGATTAAATCCGAATGGTCAAGTTCAGGCACGTCAGCCGGAATAATGAGCACCTTGTCAATATCCTGGTCGCTGACGGCCTCGACGCCTTTCAACACGTCCGCGGCATAGCCGTTATCGACCCCGGTATTCAATACATCCGCCTGGTAGTCCTGCGCCAGTGAGAACACCGCGTCATCGCAACTGATCACGGTAATACCGCTCACCACGGAGGTTTGATCCAGGGTATCGAGTATGTCCTCCACCATGCAGTAACTGAGCTGCCGGCGTTGTGCACGCGTCAAGATACCGGCAAGCCGCAACTTGGTATGGTCAAGCAACTTTACCGGGAGTAGCGCCCACATGATTTATTTATCCGCAGATTACACAGATTAACGCAGATAAAACAGAATTTTGAAATATGCAAATATGACACATGCTCTCTGAGCCCATCGTCCAAGTAGGAAACAACCCGATTTATGACTGAATATAATCTGCGTTAATCTGCGTAATCTGCGGATGAATCTTCGGCAGATGTCCTATAGAGCGTCTCCAATGCCGGTGATGCGGATACCGGAATGGCCGGTCTTATAGGTCTTGTTGATATGTATCAGGAGGCTGGTCAGGGCCTCGGCCGCTGCCGCGTTGGCCAGCTTGCCGGCATTGATGGCGCGGCATCCGCTGTCCTCCACCAGTTGCATGACTTCCCTGCGGGTTTCAAGGTCGTCGCCGGTCACCAGGATATCGCAGTCGATGTCGACGTCCCGCTCCAGCAGGTTGGCGGCCACGTTGTGGTACGCGGCCGTGACCCGCGCCCGCTCTCCCAGGATATTGCGGGTGATGACCGCGGCGCTCCCCTCCCCGGGCAACTGGACTACAGCCACCTTCGGCGGCACAAGCGGTACGGTGGTATCGATCACTACCTGGCCGGACAGGCTCGGCCTGATGCTCTCCAGGGTAGCCTCATGGGCGGCGAACGGGACGGTCAGGACAACGACTTCCGCCTGTTTTGCCGCGGAGGGATTATCGGCGCCATCGATCAGGCTGCCGCCAAGCCTCTCATTGAGTTCAGCCGCCGCGTTCAGCGCTTTTTCCCGGACCCGGGAACCGATAGTCACTGCATGGCCCGCCCTGGCCCAGCGCCAGGCCAGGCCATAGCCAAGATTGCCGGTCCCACCCAGGACCGCTATTTTCCGTTTGATGAACACTGTCAGACCATGGATGAGGACAGATTTAAACCTGTCCCCTTTATCTTGTTATAATATGAAACCTCGTGCAGATGGGGGCTCGTCTAACGGCAGGACAGCGGACTCTGACTCCGCCAGTAGAGGTTCGAATCCTCTGCCCCCAGCCAGTTTGATGCCCGGTCAGAGGTTCTCCAGGATACTCTCTGCCGAGCTGACCTTGAATTCCATGGGCGCCTCGACATGAAGCTGGGTGATCGTACCGTCCTCCACCACCATCGCGAAACGCTGGCCCCGGGTGCCCAGGCCGAAACCGGAACCGTCCAGTTCCAGTCCGAGGGCCGCGGTATACGTGCCGTTGCCGTCGGCCAGCATCAGCACCTTGTCGCCGGCGCCGGCGCTACTGCCCCAGGCGTCCATGACGAACATGTCATTGACCGCCATGCAGGCGATGGTATCCACGCCTTTTGCCTTGATGGCGTCAGCCTGGTTAACAAAACCGGGCAGGTGTTCTTTTGAGCAGGTGGGAGTAAACGCACCCGGTACGGAAAATACGACGACTTTTTTACCGCTGAACAACTCATCGGTGCTCACCGACCCCGGCCCGTCTGCATTGATTACATGGAAGCGCCCGTCTGGGGCTTTATCTCCGGCTTGTACTGTCACTGTGACCTCCCATTGAAGTTGTTGGTTATAGTGCGGGGAATTATATCAGGGAATAAACTTCCTGCCTGACTTTGTTGACGGAAATTGAAAAATCCAGTAGCTTGACCCCCTTGCCTGCAACTATGACTACGGGGAGATAAAACTCATGGCGACAACTGAAGAACGTGTAAGACAACTCGTCAGCGATAACCTGGAAGTGGACGGACAACCCCTGGACCTGTCGGAGGATCTGAATACCGGGCTCACCGAGCTTGGCGTATCCTCGCTGGATATCGTCGCCTTCGCAAAACTGGTTTCAAAGGAATTCAATATTGCCTTTACTATCGAAGATTGCGAGACGGTCAACACCATCCGGAAACTGATCGATCACATCGGCGGCTAAGCCGGCGGAGCGCCTTCCGGCGCTGCGCTGCTGCAGCCGGACAGGCTGGGAAGAATATCCATAGGGGAACCCTAAACTTCACCGGTTTTCAGCCATATAATGCGGCATTGTTGCCGCTCTCGCTTATTAACTGAATGATCATGGCTTCAGAAACCCTGTGGGAGATACCTGAACCCGTTTCAGTTTGTGAAGTTCGTCCGGACGACGACACTGTTATTACCTTGCGGCGACACGGTAATCCGGCAGGCCCGAGACTGATTCTGAGTCACGGCAACGGTCTCGCAATTGACCTGTATTTTCCCTTCTGGTCGTTGCTTATGGACGATTTCGACCTGATTATCCATGACCTGAGAAACCACGGCTGGAATAAAGTCGGGGCCATCACCAGGCATAACGTGCCGACTCTGGTGCGCGACCATAACTGCATTCTCGCGGCAATTGACGAGACTTACGGGAAAAAACCGAAAATCGGCGTATATCATTCCGTCTCCTCCCTGGTAACGCTTATGTCGACTTCAATTTTGGCGGATCCCGGCAACTCGTCCCCGGAGAGCGCCTGCGCGGCGCTGGTCCTGTTCGACCCGCCCCTGTGCAAGCCCGGCGTCAGCCAGGCGAAATTTGACGAGGCCACCGAAAAGACCGCGGCAAAGACCCGGCGACGCTCCAGGCGGTTCGAGTCTAGAGAGCAGTTTACTGAACTCCTTGAATTTCTGCCGACATTCAAAAACGTCGTTCCCGGCGTGCGCGAATTGATGGCGCTCACAACATTGCAGGACGCCGCCGACGCGGAAGGTTACGAGCTTTGCTGCCCGCCCGAGTACGAGGCCCGGATTATAGATTACACCAGGATTTTCTCTCCACTGATGGATTTTGACGATCTTCACTGCCCGACAAAAGCCATCTGCGCGGACCCCACCCTGCCTTACTCTTACCTGCCTACCATAGACCTGAGCGATATCCTGAGCGTAGACTATGATTTTCTACCGGATACGACGCACCTGATGCAACTGGAACAGCCGGAGGAATGTGTCGCGACCTTGCGTGAATTCCTTGAACAGGATGTGCTTGCCGGAATTCAGTGAGGACACAAACCATGTCCGTAATTGAACAGCCGATCGCAATAGTAGGCATGGCGTGCCGCTTCCCCGGCGCACCGGATATCCCCTCCTTCTGGCGACTCCTTGAAGGCGGCAAAAACGCGGTAATCAAGGGTGAACCAGGGTCCGGCAAAGGACGCGTAGGACAATTGTTCCCGGATGCGGCAGTCCAGAGCGAGGCCTGCCGGTTCGGCGCCTACCTGGACGAGATCGACCTGTTTGACGCGGCGTTCTTCCATATTTCGCCGGTCGAGGCACAATTTCTTGATCCGCAGCAACGGCTGATGCTGGAGACAAGCTGGCGCGCGCTGGAGGATGCAGGTATGGACCCGGACCGGTTGAAGGGCAGCCGCACCGGCGTGTACGCCGGGATCAGCAACAACGAATACCGGTCGATGATCCTGGACGCAAACAGGACTGCCGAACCCGCATCGAGCCTGTACACGGTGACCGGCACCTCGTTCAATACGGCTATCGGCAGGGTCGCCTACGCGCTGGGACTGGAGGGACCGGCGCTGGCGCTGGACACCGCGTGTTCGTCGTCACTGGTCGCCATTCACCAGGCCGTTTCCGGACTGCAGCGCGGCGAAGCGGACCTGGCGCTTGCCGGCGGTGTGCATACGATCCTGTCCGGGAGGCTGCTGGAACTGCGCGGCAATGCCGGCATGCTGGCGCCCGACGGCAGGTGCAAGACCTTCGATGCCGCCGCCAATGGTTATGTGCGCGGTGAAGGCTGCGGTATCGTGGCGCTGAAGCGGCTGGATGACGCGGAAGCGGACGGCGACCGCATCTGGGCGATTATCCGGGGTTCCGCCATCAACCAGGATGGGGCCAGCCCGGGGCTGACGGTGCCGAGCGGGCCGGCGCAGGAGCGGGTCATCGAGGCGGCCTTGCAGACGGCCCGGGTGCCTCCCGAACAGGTTGACTACGTGGAATGCCACGGCACCGGCACGCCGGTGGGCGACCCGATCGAGGCGCAGGCCGTCGGGACGGCTTACGGCAATGGACGCAGCGCAGATAACCCGCTGCTGATCGGATCGGTGAAGACCAATTTCGGCCACCTGGAATCGGCGGCGGGAGTTGCCGCAGTGATTAAAGTCATCCTGGCGATGCAGCACGGCTTGATCCCGCGCCACCTGAATTTCCGCAATCCCAGTCCGGCGATCGACTGGGAAAGCCTGCCGTTAAGAGTGACATCAGAACCGACGCCCTGGCCGGTCCGTGCGGACCGTAAGGCGCTGGCAGGCATAAGCGGGTTCGGCTGGTCGGGCACCAACGCACACCTCGTCGTAGAAAATTACAGGACTCTGGATGCTGGCCTGGCCGGTCCTGACGAAAGCCGCTGGGCCATGGGGCCGGCGCAGCGGATTGACGCCACCCTGCCGGAACCTGTTGCCGGAGGATCGGACACCCCGGAAGGCATCACCACGCGCAGGATCCGTTTTCTGCCGCTGTCGGGCAGGTCGGACAAGGTGCTGCGGGAACTGGCGCGGGACCACCTGGAATGGCTCGGCAGGCGCGCCGGGGGATCGTCCTCCGGGGACACAGATGAAGCACTGCTGTCAGACCTGGCCTGGACGGCCGGGGTGGGCCGCAGCCATTTCAGCCACCGGGCAGGCGTGGTGTTTCAAGACCTCCCGTCGTTGCGGGAAAACCTTGCCGCGCTTGCGGAAACGGGCGCGGGAGCAGGTCCTGAGCCGGGACGGCAGACGGGCAAACTGGTTTTTGCTTTCACCGGGCAGGCCAGCCAGTGGCCCGGCATGGGTGCAACCCTGTATGAGCAGGAACCGGCGGCGCGGGCGGTGCTGGACCGTTGTGACAGCATCCTGCAGGATGCGCGGGGCGCTTCCCTGCTGGACATCATGTTCGGCCGCAACGGCGCGGAACAGGAACTCGACACCCCGGCATGGACCCAGCCGGCTATCTATGCGCTGGAATGCGCCCTGACCTCAATGTGGACAAGCCTGGGCATCCGGCCCGATGTGATAGTCGGGCACAGTCTCGGTGAGATCGCGGCGGCGCATGCAGCCGGCGTGTTCGGCCTGGAGCAGGGCTTGCTGTTCGCGGCGCAACGAGGAGCGCTGATGGGGGCGTTGCCGGGCGCAGGCGCCATGGCCGCGGTGTTTGCACCGGCATCCCGGGTGGCGGCAATGGTGGAAGAATACATCTCGACTGCGCCCGGTGCAGCGGTGAACATTGCCGCGGACAACGGCGCGCACCAGGCGATAAGCGGTTCCAGGACTGACGTCGAGACCGTGCTTGAACGTTTTGAAGCTGATGGGATCCGGGTCGCGCGGCTGCGCGCCAGTCCCGCGTACCACAGCGCACTGGTGGACCCCGCGCTGAACGAACTTGAGCAGGCGTGCGCCGGAATGACGTTCGCGGCGCCGGCAATCCCCCTGGTAAGCAGCATGACCGGCCTCCCGGTTGAGCCGGGCGCGACCTTCGACGGCGCATACTGGCGGCGGCAGGCGCGGGAACCAGTGGCGTTCCGCGGCGCCGTTGAGACGCTGGCAGAACTGGGAGTGCAGACGCTCATAGAGATCGGCCCTAATGCAGTACTGGGCCCGATGACGGAACTGGCCTGGCCCGGGCCAGACGCAAACAAGGCCGGAACCGGCGTTCTCCCTCCTCCCCTGGTCATAGCAAGCCTGTTGCGCCCTTCCTCCAGAATATCCCGTACGGAGTCCGACCAGGCTTTTACCGCCGCTGTAGCAAAAGCATACGAGGCTGGCCTGCCGGTGTCGCTTGCAGGGCTTTTCGCGGGTGAATCACGGCGCCGCATCTCGGTACCGGGTTACCCGTTCCAGCGCGAACGCTTCTGGATCGAGGCTTTGAGGCGGCGGCAACGGGACACAGGACACCCGTTGCTGGGCGAACGGCACGAATCGGCAAGCGGCGAGATCTCGTTTGAGACAGAGTTGTTCCCGTCGGATCCGGCCTGGCTGAACGATCATCGGGTGTTCGAACGGCTGGTGGCGCCGGGTGCGCTGTACGGGGCGATGGCGATAACGGCTGCGCCAGAAAGTAGCGGAGCCTTGGTTGTCGAAGACATGCAGTTTCATAACCCTATGATCTTTCCGGAACAGGATAGCGGTGATGAGGACGGTGAACAGGGACGCAAGGTACAGGTTCTGCTGAACCGGTCCGGGGAAGGCACAACGCACAGGGTTCAGGTACTCAGCAAGGGGGGAGGCAGGGAGGAATGGACTCTGCACGCGGAGGGCAGTATCCCTTCCGCTGCGCAGGACAGGCAACGCACCGGGAAGGCGGACCTTGAAGGCCTGAAAAATGGGCTCTCCCCGGTTGACGTGCCTGCTTTTTACCAGGCCAAGGCCGGGGTCGGGATCGATCTCGGGCCGTCATTCCGCACGCTGGAGAATGTGTGGTCGCGGCAGGGAGAGGCATTGGGCGAAGTATCGTTGCCCGGGAACCTGGAGCAGTCCGGTCCGAACGTACATCCGCTCCTGCTCGACGGCTGCTTCCAGGTACTGGCCGCAGCGCGTAATCCGGGCAGCGCCGATGACGGCGTTACCTACCTGCCATTCGGGTGGGAACGGTTATGGCTGGCGCAGCAGTTACCCGAGCGCGTATTCTGCCATGTGCGCATGAAGGAGAATCCTGCCGGCGCAAACGACGACCCCCGGGAAACCCTGGGCGGAGACCTGCATATCTATGCCCCGGACGGACTCCTGCTCGGTGAATTTAACGGCTATACGGTTAAACGGGCAACGCGGGCCGCGCTGCTTGCGGCAGTGGAAGGGTTGAACGAACTCCTGTACGAGATTACCTGGCGCGACCGCACTCTCGCTCCCGGCATACTACCCGCCGATTTTCTGCCCGAGCCCGCGACCGTTGCGGCAGGCTCCGGACCGTTCACGCGCTACCTGGAGGCAGAAAGCGTCGGCGCCGAAGACCGGGCAGCCCTGCTCGCGGACCTGGAGGTGCTGGCGCGCAGTTTCGCCCTCTCTACCCTGGATAAGCTGGGCTGGCAGCGCATTGCCGGTGCGAGCGTGGAACCGGAAGCCTTGCGCCGGCAGCTGCAGGTCCGGGAAGAACACCGCAAACTGTTCCGGCGCATGCTGGAGTTGCTGGCCGGCGAGGGAGTTTTGCGCGCTGACGGAGACGGGTTCAGCGTCGCAGTCGGGCTGGGAGACCCGTTGCCGGATGACCTGCCGTGTGATCCCAACGAGTTCGCCGCCAGTATGACCGGGCGCTACCCACACGGCGTTAACGAGACCGGGCTGTTCCGGCGCATCGGCGGCGCCCTGGCGGACGTACTGCTGGGACGTGAAGACCCGCTGACCCTCCTGTTCAGCAGCGGCGAGCCGACCGCCGCCGACCTGTATCATAAAGCGCCGGTGGCGCGCGCCGCGAACCGGATGCTCGGGGATGCGATCGCAGCGCTGCTGGGGGGAATGCCCGACGGGCGCCGCCTGCGAGTGCTGGAAGTCGGGGCAGGCACGGGCTCGGCGACGGCGTCCGTGCTGCCGGAACTGCCGTCCGCAAGGTTCGACTACACCTATACGGATATCTCCGCGGGCTTTTTCTCGGAGGCTGAAGGCCGTTTCGGGGGACCCGAGGCGGGGATCGATTACCGCGTGCTGGATATCGAAAAAGACCCCCTGGCGCAGGGCTTTGATGCGCACGGCTACGACCTGGTGATCGCCTCCAACGTGCTGCACGCCACACGCTACCTGAACGAGACCCTGGCCCACTGCCTGGACGTGCTCGCCCCGTCCGGTTACCTGGTGGCGCTGGAAAACCTGCGCGGCCAGGGCTGGCTGGACCTGACCTTCGGACAACTGGACGGCTGGTGGCGTTTTGCCGACGACTACCGGCCGCACCATGCCCTGGCAAGTCCCGAAGTCTGGCGCCAGGCGCTGGGCGATGCCGGTTTCACCGCAACGGAGATCCTGGGCGTTGACACATCCGCGGCGGCCGGCAAGCCTGACCGGGGCGTGATCGTCGCGCAGGGACCGTCCCAGGTAACCGAGACGCGTGGTTTATGGGTCCTGGCCGGGGACCACGGGGGAACAGTCAATGAGTTGGCTGCCGGATTGTCGGTCCGTAACCAGGCCGTCATGCTGGCGGCCGGGGATGAACAACCCGGCGCAAAGCGGGGACAGGAACAGGCCGGTGTTATTCCGGTTTCCCTGGATATGACGGCGCGCAGGGCGTGGCAGGCGCTGTTCCGGGAGTTGCCGCAGGATGTGCCGCTCAGCGGTATCATCCACCTTGCCGCGCTGGACGGTCACGGCGCGCAGGCGTCTACCGGGGAGATGGCGGCTGACGTACGGCGCACGACGGAAAGCGCATTGGCGCTGGTACAGGGCTGCGCGGATGCCGACGTGACGCCTGCCAACGGCCTGTGGTTCGTTACCCGGGGCGGGCAGGTGCTGGAGAAGGAACGTTCAGGGGAACTCGCCGGCGCCACGCTGTGGGGTTTCGGCAAGGTCGTGGCCCGGGAAGCGGCCCACCTGCAGCCGCGCATGATCGACCTCGACCCCGATACGGCTGCGCTGCCGGCCGGCCTTACCGAAGAACTGCTCTACCCTGATGCGGAGACCCATATCGCCTACCGCAGGGGGTTGCGCCAGGCAGCCCGGTTGGTGCGCTCCGGTAGCGGCGCGGAACGCCTGTCCCTGCCGGAAGGGCCGGACTGGATTCTTGAGCCGGACCCGGCCGGTGCGCTGGAACGGCTGGACACCAGGCCGACGGCGCGGCAGGCGCTGGAACCGATGGAAGTACGCGTCGCGATCGAGGCAACCGGTCTCAACTTCTGGGACGTGTTCCGTTCCATCGGCTTTATTCCTGAAGGACTGCTGGGCGGGGAAATGTGCGGCCAGGTCATCGAGACGGGTTCCGGGGTAACGCATGTCGCGAACGGCGACCGGGTGGTCGGACTCGGGTTCGGCACCTTCGCACCGGAAGTCGTCACGCGGGCCGAGATGGTGGCGCCTGCCCCGCCGGATATGTCCGTCTCGGCCCTGGCCACCCTGCCCACCGTATTCGTTTCCGCGGCGCTATCATACGAACTGGCCGGTCTCAAGGCCGGGGACCGGGTGCTGATCCACGCCGGCGCGGGCGGCGTCGGTCTGGCCGCGATTCAACTGGCCCATGTGGCCGGCGCCGAAGTGTTCACCACCGCCAGTGAACCGAAACAGGCATACCTGCGCGCGCTGGGCGTGAAACAGGTATTCGACAGCCGCAGCACGGCGTTCGGACAGGATATTCTGGAAGCTACGGATGGCGCGGGCGTGGACGTGGTCGTAAACAGTCTCACCGGGAAAGGGTTCATCGAGGCCAGCCTGTCCTGCCTGAAACAGGGCGGCCGCTTCGTGGAACTGGCCCGGCGGGATATCCTGAGCGAGGAAGAAATGGCAGCGTTGCGTCCCGACGTGGCTTACTTCATCCTGGAACTGGACGTCGAGAAGGAACATAACCCAGCCTGGCCCGGCGCCGCCCTGAACAAAATCATGGGACAACTGGCGGCCGGCGAGGTGACTCCGCTCATTCACAGCAGGTGGCCGCTCGCCGAAGCGGGGAGCGCCATGCGCTTCATGCGTTCCGCCCGGCACCTGGGCAAGATCGTATTCATGAATCCGCCTCTCATGCACGGCCCGCTACGGCCGGACCGGACCTACCTGGTGACCGGCGGACTCGGCGGCATCGGCTGTCTCGTGGCGGAATGGCTCGCGGACCGCGGCGCCGGAGCAATCGTACTGAACGGACGGCGTGAGCCGGACCCTGAAGCGCAGGAGACTATAGACGGGCTGATACAGCGCGGCGCAACGGTGCGGGTGGAACTGGCGGACGTGACGGACGCCGGCGCGCTGGACCGCATGCTGGCGCGCATCGACCGGGAAATGCCGCCGCTGGGCGGCGTCATACACAGCGTGGGCGTGCTGTCCGACGGCGCGCTCGGCAACCAGAACCCGGAGAAATTCGAGCAGGTCCTGGGGCCGAAAGTGCTGGGCGCCTGGCACCTGCACCGGGCAACCGCACAGCGCGACCTGGACCTGTTCGTGCTGTTCTCCAGCGTGGCCGGAGTCATGGGCAATCCCGGGCAGTCCAATCATGCCGCTGCCAACGCGTTCCTCGATCAGCTCGCCGCGCACCGGCGCGCCCTGGGCCTGCCGGGACAGGCCATAGCCTGGGGGGCCTGGTCGGGTCTGGGCGAGGCGGAGGAACAGCGGGAACGCATTGCCCGGCAACTGGAGGCATCCGGCAGCGGCTGGATCGACCCGCAGCAGGGAATCAGGGCATTCGACCGGCTGGTAAGCCGGGATATTGCGAGCGCAACGGTAGTCGCCCTGGACTGGCAGGTCTTCAGGGATGCCGTCGATAACCATCCGCCGCTGCTGGAAGAACTACTTTCCGCCACTCGTGACGCCGGGTCGGATGCCGCGGACGAACCGGAAGACCTGTTGTCCGGACTTCGGAGCGCGGCTGTTGACGAACGCGTAAAACTGCTGACCTCATTCCTGCAACGGGAGGTACAGGCAGTGCTGAGGTTGCCCGGCGCGCCCGAACCCGCGCTGGGCTTTTTCGACCTGGGGATGGATTCGCTGATGGCGGTGGAACTGCGCAACCGGCTGAACCGGGCATTTGCGGGCGAGTACACGGCCCCCAACACCGTGGTGTTCGACTACCCCGATATCACCACCCTCGCCTCGCACCTGGCCGGGGAACTTGGCGAGAGCAGCAGCGAACCCGTTGCCCCGGTGCAGCCCGAAGTGCAAGCCCAACCTGCAGGAAAGAGTGGAGACAACGGCATTGCGATCATCGGCATGGCATGCCGCTTCCCCGGAGCGCCGGACCTCGAGGCGTTCTGGCGCCTGCTCGACAGCGGCGCCGATGCCGTAACGGCCCGCCGCCCGGCTTCGGAATCCCTGAACGACGCATACGGAAATCCTTCCGCCGGCGATGCCGCTCCCCAGTACGGCGGTTTTATCGAGGGTATCGACCTTTTCGACTCGCGTTTCTTCGGCATTTCCCCGATTGCCGCACGCATCATGGACCCGCAACAGAGGCTCCTGCTGGAGACAAGCTGGCTGGCTCTCGAGGATGCGGGGATGGATCCGGAACGGTTGCGCGGCAGCCGTACCGGCGTCTATGCCGGTATCGCCTCCAGTGAGTACCGGGACCTGATGGCAAATCACGACTACGGTGTCAATTACCTGGGTACCGCCTCCAGCATGGCGGTCGGTCGGGTTTCCTACCAGTTCGGCCTTGAGGGGCCGACATTGCCGGTGATGCTCAACTGCGCGTCATCACTGGTAGCAACACACCATGCCGTAATGGGCCTGCAGAGGGAGGAGGCCGACGTTGCCTTGGTCGGAGGCGTGAACGTAATCCTGTCCCACCAGATAACGAGGGAGATGAAGGAAATCGGCATGTTGTCGCCGCAGGGTACCTGCAGGGCCTTCGATGCCGCTGCGGACGGCGCGGTGCGCAGTGAGGGTTGCGGGATGATGGTATTAAAGCGGCTGGTTGACGCTGAGGCCGACGGGGACCGCATCTGGGGCGTGATCCGCGGCAGTGCGATCAACCAGAGCGGCGCCAGCGCCGGGCCCACCGCGGCAAAAGGTCCGGCCCAGGAACAGGTTATCGAAGCGGCGCTGGCGCGGGCAAGCGTGGCGCCGGACGAAGTGGACTACCTGGAAGCCCACGGCGCCGGATCGGAGCTGGGCGACCCGATCGAGGTACAGGCCGCGGCCGCGGTTTACGGCCGGGAACGCGCCGCTGACCGCCCGCTCCTGATCGGTTCGGTAAAGACCAATATCGGCCACCTGGAAGCTGCCGCGGGTGCGGCAAGCCTGATCAAGACGGTACTGGCCATGAACCGGGGCCTGATCCCGAAACAGCTTCACTTCGACAATCCGACCCCGCACCTGGACTGGGAACGGCTGCCCGTGCGCGTGGCCTCGAAACCCGTGAACTGGCCCGACCAGCCCGGACGCCCGCGGCGCGCCGGCGTGAACGCGTTCGGGATCTCGGGAACGAACTCCCATGTTGTGGTGGAGGGCTACACGGACACGCCTGCCGCAGAGGACACCACAAGCGAGGCAGAGACCCGGCTCCTGCCGCTTTCGGGTAAAACCGGGCAGGCGCTCAGGGACCTGGCGCAGCGCTACCTGTCATGGCTGGACGAACGCGCCGGGGAAACCCCGTCCGACTCCGGCGTCAGCCGGGAATTGCTGGCCGACATGGCCTGGACCGCGGGCGTGGGGAGGGCACATTTTGCGTACCGCAAGGGCATCGTATTCAACGACGTATCGTCACTGCGGGAAGAACTGGAAGCGCTTGCGCGGGCGGATGCAACGTCGCTGGCCCCGGTTGAACCGTCAGGTGCGGGCCGGCCGGCCGGCGATGGACCGGACGCGCCGGATGGGGACGCACCCGTGGTAGCAGCGGCACAGGCTTACGAAGCAGGCGCCACGGTTGCCTTTGCCGACCTGTTTGCCGGAGAAAAACGGCGCCGTATCTCATTGCCGGGTTACCCGTTCCAGCGCCGGCGCTACTGGATCGAATAACCGGACAGGCAGATACACGAATGAGTGCGGCACAACCGGGAGGCCGGACAGGCATCCGTTACCAGCCCGATGAAAACCCTCCCGTAACACTTACCATCGGTCTCGGCCTGCAGCTTGCGGGCCTGAACATTGCCGCGGTGATGCTGATCCCGACAGTCATCGTGCGCGCCGCCGGTGAGACCGAGACCTACCTGACCTGGGCTGTGCTTATGTCAGTCGCAATCTGCGGTATGACAACAATGCTGCAAGCCCTGCGCTACGGCCGTATCGGCGCAGGGCACATCATCGTCATGTGCACGTCTGCGGCTTTCATTCCCGTATGCATCCTGGCGCTCAGCACGGGCGGCCCGGCCATGCTGGCAACCCTGGTCGTTATTGCGGCCTTTGTCCCGCTGGCACTGTCCTGGAAGCTGTCACTGTTCCAGCGCATCCTGACGCCGACCGTCTCGGGCACGGTCATCATGCTGATACCCGTCGCAACGCTGCCGGTCGTCTCGCAACTCCTCGGCAGCGGCGCTGAAGACGGCGCCGCGCAAGGCCCGGCACTGAGCTTCTTCGCAACGGCGCTCATAATCTGCGCCATTGCACTGAAGGCCCCGGCGCGCTGGCGGGTGTGGGCAGCGGTCATCGGTATCGTAGCCGGCTCGATTTTCGCCGCCATGTTCGGGCTGTACGACGCGCAACGCGTCGCCGGCGCGGCCTGGGTCGACGTCCCGGACGTCGGCTGGCCGGGGTTTGATCTCGATTTCGGTCCGGCTTTCTGGACGCTGCTCCCCTCGTTCCTGCTGGTGGCCTTGATCGCCGGCATCCGCACCATGAGCGGCGCCGTCGCCATCCAGCGGGTATCCTGGCGCCGGCAACAGGCAGTGGATTTTCGCGCCGTGCAGGGCGCAATGACCGTGGACGGGCTGGGCAACCTGGTGTCCGGGCTTGCGGGGACGGTCCCGGGAACGGCCATAACGACCGGCGTTTCCATGACCGAACTCACCGGGGTCGCAGCCCGGAGTGTCGGCCTCGCCACCGGGGCAATCTTCATCCTCCTTGTGTTCCTGCCGAAGGGGGTCGCCGTGGTCCTGGCAATACCGAATTCCGTCTTCGCCGGGTACCTGTTTATTATGCTGGTACTGCTGTTCATGGTGGGCCTTAAGCTGGTCATCCAGGACGGGATGAACCTGCGCAAGGGGATGATCGTCGGCCTGGCCTTCCTGGCCGGCATCGGCTGCCAGTACGGCCTGATATACCCGGATTATCTCTCTGAATTCGCCGGCGGCCTGTTGCGCAACGGCATGACCGCCGGCGGTTTCATCGCCATCCTCATGACCCTGTTGCTGGAACTGACCGAGCCGCGGCGCAGCAGGCTGGTGACGCTGTTCAGTCCCTACGCCCTGTCTGCAATCCGGTCGTTCCTCGGCAGGTTCGCAACAAGGAACAGCTGGGACAGCGCCATGGCGGAGCGGCTCGGCGCCGTGGTAGAGGAGACCATGCTCAGCCTGTTACAGCAGGAAGAGGCCGATGAGAAGCGCTCCCGGCGCCGCATGCAACTGGTGGCATACAGGGAAGACAGCGACGCGGTCCTCGAACTGGTCGTCGCGCCCAGGGAGGAGAACCTGCAGGACCAGCTTGCGCTGCTGGGCGAGCAGACAGACGAAATATCCATTGAGCGGGAGGTCTCGTTACGGCTGTTGCGGCATCTTGCATCATCCGTGCGCCACCAGCAATTCCATGACACGGATATAGTGACCGTGCGCGTGAAACCGCCTGCGGCATAAAATCAAAGAATCAATGGGGTCTGACCCCATTGATTTTTAAGGCAGTTTTGTAAGAACCTGCTCCATAGGTTTGCGCTCCGCCCCCGGAATTTCAGCCGGGTAACCGTACCAGAACAGGCCCACCACTTCTTCCTGGTCGCGCGGCGCGCCGATGATCTCGTAGAAAGACCTGGTCCGGGTCACCGCGCCCGTAGTCCATTTCACACCGATCCCCTGCTCCCACAGCAACAGCATCAGGTTCTGGGCGACGCAACAACAGGAGGCGTAGTTTTCCCGCATGGTGACTTCATCGTCCGACTTCAGGCAGGTCAGGACCAGCCAGCCGGGGACTTCACGCCAGCGTTTGAACTTGATCTCTGCCGCTCTTTCACCCTGTTTTTCATGGACAAGTTCCGCGTTCAACAAACATATCCGGTTTTTGCTTTTCTCACCCAGTAAATAGAAGCGCCAGGGTTGCGTCAGGTAGTGATTTGGCGCCCAGATGGCCTGCTCCATGGCTGCGCGGACCGTAGCTTCATCGGGCACAGGTTCAGGCTTGAACTGATGGATAGTGCGCCGGCTTTTAACGAGGTCTTTTATCTCCATGGACAGATAATACAGGTTCAGGGCATGAAATATTGTAACAAGTCGTTAAGGTAGCGCGTGCCTTTCTCCGTCGTCCTTATAAATCCCGGCTCAGTCTCCAGCAAGCCATCTTTGCCGGCGGCATCTACCTGCTCACGAATGGCGTCCGGCGACAACCCGGTCCTGTCAGTGAAATAATCCTGCGGCACGCCACCTTTCAGGCGTAGCGCATTCAGCATGAATTCCAGGATGAGGTCCTCCTGCGTCAGCACCTTGTGCTCGGCAATGACCGATCCGGTCCCGGCATTACGGATATAACTCACCGGCACGCGCATGCGCGATTGCCTCGTTACCGTCCCGTTGCTGATCTTGCCGTGAGCGCCGGCGCCGACACCGATATAGTCGCCGAATTCCCAGTAGTTCAGGTTGTGCCGGCATTCATGGCCCGGCCTGGACCAGGCGGACACCTCGTATTGCCGGTACTGCTGCCTGGTCAGATAGTCCTGCCCACAGGTTTGCATCTCCCAGATCAGGTCGTCATCGGGCAGTGACGGCGGTTTTGCATGAAATACGGTGTTGGGTTCGATGGTGAGTTGATACCAGGAGATATGCGCCGGCGCTAGACTTGACGCGGCCGCAAGGTCCGACAAGGCGTCTTCCACGGTCTGTCCCGGCAGGCCGTACATGAGGTCGATATTGATGTTGGTAAACCCGGCGCCGACGGCTGTTTCAAACGCAGCTTCCGCTTCATCGCTGTCGTGAATCCTGCCCAGGGCCGCCAGTTTGGCGTTATCGAAACTTTGTACGCCAATGGACAGCCGGTTCACGCCCAGGCTGCGGTAACCGGCAAAACGTTCGCTGTCGACCGTCCCGGGGTTTGCTTCCAGGGTGATTTCAGTGTCGGCGGACCGTGCGGAGACGGCATCGACAGCGTCGAGAATCGCGCCGATACTTTCCGCCGATATCACGCTTGGCGTACCACCACCCAGGAACACGGAAACAAGTTCCCTGCCCTGGAACAACCCGGCGCTGAATTCCAGGTCCCGCACCAGGGCGTCGACGTATTCCCGCTCCGGAAAAGTCCCGCCCTTGATTTCATGGGAATTGAAATCACAGTACGGACACTTCCTGACACACCAGGGCAGGTGTACATACAACGCTAACGGCAGTTCGTTCACCTGTTTACATCGACATAATCAGCGGACGGTCTCAGCCAGTCCCTGAACTGCAGCGCCAGCGACAGCAAGGTCGGCATGAAGGTCAGCGTGATTACCGTCGAGAACAACAGGCCGAACATGACAATCGCGCCCAGGCCGCGGTACAGCTCCGTGCCGGCGCCCGGGTTGAATACCAGGGGCGACAGGCCGAATATGGTCGTGATGCTGGAAATCATGATCGGCCTGATGCGGGCGCGGGTGCTCTCCAGTACCGCATCCACCGATGCCATCCCCCTGCTTTTGACGTTGCGTATGGTGCGGTCGATGATCAGGATCGGATTGTTCACCACCGTACCGATCAGGATCAGGAAGCCCAGCATGGTAATCACGTCAAAGGACTGGTGTATGTCCGTCAACCCCAGCAGCGACAGGTTGCCCCCGACTGCGTTCAACAGCCACAACCCGAACAACCCGCCACCGATGCCGACCGGGACGGTCGTCATCACCAGCAACGGATAG
The DNA here is from genome assembly GCA_965208655.1 of Gammaproteobacteria bacterium. Taxonomy (GTDB): domain Bacteria; phylum Pseudomonadota; class Gammaproteobacteria; order Eutrophobiales; family Eutrophobiaceae; genus JAAXHV01. The sequence goes on along the minus strand of CBDBPJ010000001.1, from coordinate 607,768 downwards.
CCCCAGTGCGAGAAGATGGCCACCAGCAGCAGGTAGGAAATAAATACCGCAATGATGAAGTTCCCCTTCAGGGCGCCACGGGTTTCTTCGAGCTGGTCGCTGGCGCCGGTGATGGTCATGCTGATGTCGCCTCCAACCTCACCTGACTTCCTTAAATCTTCGATAATGCCGCGTCGGACCATGTCAACGCCCTGCTCCAATGGAATGTCCCGGGGAGGGACGATGCCCAGGGTGATAGTACGCTCACCGTCCACCCGGCGGATGGTTCCCGTATTTACGGTCTGCCTCACCTTTGCCACGGCGCCCAGCGGAATAATACCGCCCCGGGGTGAATACAGCATGATGTTGTCCACGTCTCCCGGGCGTTCGATAGTACCGTAGGTGGAATACAGGAACATGTCGATCTTCTCGTCCCCCAGGAAGAACTCATCCACGAACGCGCCATCCGAGAATGCCCAGATGGTGTAGCCCAGGTCTCCGGCATTGATACCCAGTTCACTGGCGCGTTCCCAGTCCGGACGTATTTCCACCAGTGGTTGCCCTATGGACAGGCTGGAGGGCTGCGGGCGAATCTGCGGGTTTTCAAACACGGACCGGGCCCTGGCAAAAGCAAGGCGGCCGGCATCGAATACACCTACCAGGTCGGTGCCGCTCAACTCCAGGTTGATGCTCCTGGAACCGCCCATATTCCCGGAGAATATGGACCCCCGGGATGCAAAGGAGTGAATCCCCGGGATCTCGCGAATCTTTCCCATGACTATCCTGAGCATGTCGTCAACCTGGTTCGACGAGGTGGCCTCCGGCATAAGTACGCTGAATTTCGCATTGGCATAACCGATTACATAGTTCAGGCCGGGCACGTTGGATTCACCCCTGGCGTATTTTTCCGGGTCTTCGCCGATATGCGGTACCAGGAAATCGTCCACTTCCTTGTGGATCGTGTGCATCTCGTCGATGTTATAACCCGGCGGCGCAAACAGGCGCACGAATATCTTCTGCTCCTCCGCCTCCGGTAGGTATTCCGCCTTGGGGAGGGAAGCAAAGATGAGCAAGGTAATGCCGCAGACTACGGCAACCAGGGCCAGGCGACGGGTTATACCCCCCATCAACCAGCGTATGAACCGGTTGAGCGCCTCACCGAACTCTTGTCCCATGGAATACAAGGCGGCAACGCCGAACAGGTTATTCTGTTCCAGTGAAAGAAAGCGGTTGCACAATGTGGGCACCATCAGGGTCGCAACCAGAAGGGACATCAGGATGGACGCAGAAATCGCGACCGCAATATCCGAATACAATTGTCCTGCCTCCTGCTTGATAAAGACGATCGGAATAAACACGAACACCGTTGTCAGGGTGGATGCCAGCAACGCCGGCCACACCTCGGCAACGCCGTCTTGCGCGGCTTGCCGGCGATCCTTGCCTGCCAACCTGTGGCGGTAGATGTTCTCCAGCACCACGATGCTGTTATCCAGGGTCATACCGATGGCAAACGCGACGCCCGCCAGGGAAATCACGTTGATCGTGCGCCCGCTGATGAGCAACCCGAGAAACGCGGCAAGGGTACAGACGGGAATACCGATAGCGCCGATAACGGTGGCTGACGGGGACCTGAGGAACAGGAACAGGACGAAGGTGGCCAGCAGAGCGCCGATAACCAGGTTTTTGCGCACGTTGGCTACGGAATCGGTGATGTATTGCACGTCATCGAAGTTGTATTCCATGCGCATGCCCCGTTCTTTCAACAGGCCGGCGTTCAGTTCCTCCACTTTCCCGATGACATTGCGCTTCACTTCCACCACGTTGGCGCCAATCTGCCGGACTACGCCAAAGCTGATGGTCGGTAATCCCTTTGAATAGAAGTAGGTATCCGCTTCAAAGGTGGCCAGTTCGACATAGCCCAGGTCGCGCAGGCGGACAAACGCGCCGTCACGACGGGCGATCACCATATCTTCCATATCTGCGATGGTCTTGAAACGGCCTACCGTCCTCAGCAGGTAGCGGCGTTTACCGCTGTCCAGGTCACCACCGGAAACGTCGCGGTTACGCACACGGATGGCGCGGCGCACTTCGGACAGGGTGATCTGGCGCTCGGCCAGCTTGACGGGATCAACGTGGATCTTGATCTGGCGCTCAGCGCCGCCATACATGGTCACTTCCGAAACGCCCGGCACCCGCTCTACCTGCACGCGTACGTGATCCTCCAGGAAATCCCGCATTTCCATCATGTCCACGTCCAGCGGATTACCCTGCAGGGGTTGAACGGAAAAAAACATGAACGGATTCTCGGAGGAACTGGCGACGAGACGCGGTTCATCGACGTTTTCCGGGTAACCCGGGACCTGGGTGAGTGCGTTGTTGGCCCGGATCAGGACCTCGTTGATATCCACCCCGTAGGGAAATTCCAGGTCAATCCGGCTGAGACCGGTTTCAGCCGTTGAAATCATGCGATCAAGGCCCGGGATACGGCGCAGGTACTCTTCCTGCTCGATAATAATCTCCTTCTCCACGTCCTGGGGCGTCGCGCCGGGCCAGGTCGTGATGACGGTGATTACCCTGACGTCAAGGTCAGGGACCATCTGGATGGGCACGCGAAACAGGGCCAGCACGCCGAACAGGCAGATGATCAGCACCGCCACGGCGACAATCAGGGGCTTCTCGATAGCAAACCTGAACATATTTACCTGTTTACATCGACATAATCCGCGGACGGTTTCAGCCAATCCCTGAACTGCAACGCCAGCGACAGCAGGGTCGGCATAAAGGTCAGCGTGATCAGCGTCGAGAACAACAGGCCGAACATGACGATGGCGCCCAGGCCGCGGTATAACTCCGTGCCGGCGCCCGGGTTGAACACCAGGGGCGACAGGCCGAATATGGTGGTAATGCTGGAAATCATGATCGGCCTGATGCGGGCGCGGGTGCTCTCCAGTACCGCATCCACCGATGCCATCCCCCTGGTCTTGATGTTGCGCATGGTGCGGTCGATGATCAGGATCGGATTGTTCACCACCGTACCGATCAGGATTAAAAATCCCAGCATGGTGATCACGTCAAAGGGCTGAAATATGTTGTTGAAGCCCAGCAGCGACAGGTTGCCCCCGACCGCGTTCAACAGCCACAACCCGAACAGCCCGCCGCCTATACCGACCGGGACGGTCGTCATCACCAGCAACGGGTAACCCCAATGCGAGAAGATGGCGACCAGCAGCAGGTAGGAGATAAATACAGCCACGATAAAGTTACCCTGCAGGGCGTTGCGGGTAATTTCAAGCAGGTCGCTGGCGCCGGTGATGGTCATATTAATGTCATCCCCGACCTGCCCCGTTTTCCTCAGTTCTTCGATAATGCCGCTCCGGACCATGTCAACACCTTGCTCCAGCGGAATCGCGCGCGGCGGGACAATGCCGAGAGTGATGGTCCTTTCCCCGTCCACCCGGCGAATGGTTTCGGTATTCACGGTCTGCCTGACCTCTGCCACGGCGCCCAGCGGCACCATGCCGCCCTCGGCTGAATACAACATGATATTGTCTACATCCTCCGGGTGTTTAACGGTACCGTAGGCGGAATACAGGAACATGTCGATCTTCTCGTCCCCGAGGAAGAACTCGTCCACGAACGCACCGTCCGAGAAGGCCCAGATGGTGTAACCCAGGTCAGCGGCGTCCATACCCAGTTCACTGGCCCGCTCCCAGTCGGGATGGATTTCAACCAGGGGTTGCCCCATTGCCAGGCTGGAGGGTTGCGGACGGATCTGCGGGTTCTCGAACACGGACTGGGCTTTGACGAAAGCCCTGCGGCCGGCGTCGAACAGGGCTACCATGTCGGTGCCGCTCAACTCCAGGTTAATGCTCCTTGAACCTCCCCAGTTGCTGGAGAAAATAGACCCCCGCGAGGCAAAGGCATGGATACCCGGTATTTCGCGGATCTTGCCCACGACGATTTCCAGCAGGTCATTTACCTGGCCTGTTGACGTAGACTCCACGAGAATCATGTTGCGTGCGGCGGCCACATAGCCGACCACGTAATTCAGACCCGGCAGGTCCGCTTCACCCCTGGCAAATTTTTCCGGATCGTCACCGATGTAGGGTACCAGGTAATCATCCATGTCCCGGTAAATATCGTGCATCTCGTCGATGTTGTACCCGGGCGGCGCAAACATCTGGATAAATATCTTCTGCTCCTCACCCTCAGGCAGGTATTCTGCCTTGGGGATGGAGGCGAAGATGAGCAAGGTGATAACGCCTACCACGGCTATCAGCGCCAGACGGCGCGCTATTCCATCCATCAGCCAATGGACGAAACGAATGAGAGCGCCGCCCAACCCCTGCCCCAGCGTATACACGCCGGCGCCGGAAGAGCTGCCTCTGTCAAGGGTAAGAAACCGGCTGCACAAGGTGGGCACCACCAGGGTCGCGACCAACAGCGACATCAGGATGGACGCAGAGATGGCAACGGCAATGTCCGAATACAACTGGCCGGCCTCCTGCTTGATAAAGATGATCGGAATGAACACGAACACCGTTGTCAGGGTGGAGGCCAGCAATGCCGGCCACACCTCGGCAACCCCGTCCAGCGCGGCGCGCCGGCGTTGCTTCCCTGTGGACATGTGCCGGTAGATATTCTCCAGCACGACGATGCTGTTATCCAGGGTCATGCCGATGGCAAACGCGACGCCGGCCAGGGAGATCACGTTTATTGTACGCCCGCTGATGAGCAACCCGAGAAAAGCAGCAAGGGTACAGATGGGGATGCCGATGGCGCCGATGAGGGTGGCGGACGGGGTTCTGAGGAAAAGATACAGTACCAGGGTCGCCAGCAAGGCGCCGATAAGGAGGTTTTTGCGGACGTTGTGTACGGAAGCAGCGACGTACCTTACGTCATCGGTATTCAGCACCATGTGCAAGCCGCGCTCTTTCAGCAGGCCGGCATTCAGTTGCTCCACCTTTTCCATGACGTTTTCCTTGACTTCGACAACGTTGGATCCAATCTGCCGGCGCACACCCATGCTGATATTGGGTGTTCCCCGGCCATAGGAATAGGACTTGATTTCAAACAGGGACAGTTCAACATGGCCCAGGTCGCGCAGGCGCACGAATGCACCGTCGCGCCAGGCAACCACCATATCCTCCATCTCTGCCGTGGTTTCAAAACGGCCTATCGTCCTGAGCAGGTAACGGCGCTTGCCGCTGTCCAGGTCGCCTCCGGACACATCCCGGTTGCGCGCACGGATCGCGTTGCGTAATTCGGACAGTGTGATCTGCCGCTCCGCCAGCCTGGCGGGATCCACGTAGATTTTGACCTGCCGCTCCGCCCCGCCCCATACCCTCACTTCCGAAACACCGGGGACCCGCTCTATCTGCACGCGCACGTGATCTTCAAGAAAATCCCGCATCCCCACCATGTTGACGTTCTGCGGGTTTCCCGGCAGGGGCCGGGTAAGGAAAAACAGGAACGGGTTATTGGAAACGGTACTGGTCACCAGGCGCGGTTCATCGACGTTTTCCGGGTAGCCCGGAACCTGGGTCAGGGCATTGTTCACCCGGATCAGGACTTCGTTGATGTCGCTGCCGTAGGAAAATTCCAGTTCAATCTCTGCGCGCCCGGTAACGGCCCTGGAGATCATGCGCTCAAGACCGGTGACCCGGCGCAGGTACTCCTCCTGCTCGATAATGATCTCCTGCTCCACGTCCTGGGGCGTCGCTCCCGGCCATGATGTAACCACGGTCACCACCCTGACATCGAGATCAGGGATCATCTGGATGGGCACGCGAAAAATGGCCAGGATGCCGAACAGGCAGACGATCAATACCGCCACCGTGATGATCAGCGGCTTCTCAATGGCAAACCTGAACATATTCGCAGGATTACAGGTTCAGTTGAAGTTCTTCCTTGATCTCGACGAGTTGGCCGGGGCGCAGGATCTCATTGCCGCGCACCACCACGCGGTCGCCGGCCTGTACGTCGCCGGCGGTGATTTCAATATTTTCCCGGTAGGCGCGGCCGGTGCTGACATCCACCTCCCTGGCTTTCATGCCATCCCCATCCGGCTTTATTACCCAGACGGTTTTGCTGCCGTCCGGCTTCCTGACGAGCGCGTCCTGGGACAGCAGCAGGGAATCCCCGGCGCCGGTCCCGCCGAGTTGAAATACGACGCGTACCGACATGCCCGGGGCGATCAACCGCTCACTGTTGTCCAGGTCAATCTTCACCGGAAAAGTCCTGCCCGCCTCGCTGCTCATGGGGACTTTCATGGTGACCCCGGCGAGGAAATCCCGGTCCGGATAAGCATCGAATGTAAGCCTGGCCGGGGTGCCAAGCTGCACGTTGTTGAAATAAAACTGGGGAACCGGCACGTCCACCCGCAGCCAGCCAATCTCCACCAGTTCGAGCAATGGGGTGTCGATCCTGACCCATTCACCCTGTTCAACCAGCTTTTGCGTAATGACGCCGTCGAACGGCGCGCTGATCGTATGCCGCCTGATAATTTCTTCCTGCCGCTGCAGTTCCCTTTTCAGGCGTTCCAATGCCGCCGTATCGATGTCGACCGCGGCCAGGGCAGCTTCGTACCGGGTCGGCGGTATGTGTTTTTTCTCCACCAGTTGCGCCGCTTCATCCTTTTGCCGCAGCGACTCTTTCAATCTTGCCTGCGCCTCCGAGACCTGCGCCGCAATGCCGGACCTGTCGATTTCCGCAATGACCCGGTCCAGTTCCAGCAATGCATCTCCCTGTCTGACTTCATCCCCTTCATCCACGTGCAGCCTTGCAACCAGGCCGGCCACCTCCGGGGAAAGCCGCGACAACCGCCGCGTGGTGACGCTGCCCGTAAGAGGCAATTCCTCGTACACGGGGGCGACAACGGGCCGTACGATTTTCACCGGTATTGCCCTGTTTTCCTGCCCCTGGGCGAACCCAGTCAGGAGCAGCAGGGTAAACAGGGAGATAGGGCGCAAACGGCTAATCATTTGACTGGATACCGGCGTGCGCCGGTATGACGACTAACATGTCCGGTATGATGAACAGCATATGTTGCTGCGGTTTTACTCAAGCGCCTTCACCTCGTTCATTATCTCCACCAGTCTGCACAAGGCCTGCCCCCTGTGGCTGATGACATTCTTTACCTCCGGCGGCAATTGCGCCGAGGTGCAACCATGGGACGGCACGTAGAACACCGGATCATACCCAAATCCGTTCTCCCCCGCCGGTTTATCGGCTATACAGCCTTCCCAGACCCCTTGCGCGACCAGTGGTTCCGCATCGTCCCCACTGCGCACATACGTCATGACGCAGCGAAACCTGGCCGCGGGGGTGCGGACGCCGGCTGCCGCAATGTTGCGCAGCAATAATTGCAGGTTTTCAAGATCCGACGCGCCCTCACCGGCATAGCGCGCCGACCAGACTCCCGGCTCACCGTTCAGTACGTCCACTTCAATACCGGAATCATCGGCAATAACCGGACGCCGGGTATGGGACGCCGCATGCCGGGCCTTCAGCAGCGCGTTCTCTGCAAAGCTGGAACCTGTTTCCGCAACGGCAGGCACCGCGAATGCCGATTGCGGCAATACCGTGATCCGGTACGGGGAGAACAATTGCGAGAATTCCCGCAATTTACCCGGGTTGCCGCTGGCCACTACAATTTCTCTTTTCTTCTCCATGATCTGGCGCCAGGCTGAAATTATAGCTCTTTCATCCTGGTAACGATAAACGATGTAATAATGCTATGATAACAGCATTATTTAATCCGCTACCTGAGGAGAAACGGAATGGTTGCCAGCATGACTGCTTTTGCCCGGCGCGAGGACACGAGTGAATGGGGCCATGCAGTCTGGGAAATCCGCACGGTAAACCATCGTTACCTTGATATTTCCATCAGGCTGCCCGAGGAATTGCGCGTCCTGGAAGGCGCGGTGCGGGAACGTATCTCGGCAAGACTTAAACGCGGCAAGGTGGAGTGCAACCTGCGTTTTAACTCGGAATCGGCTGCCGGCGATTTTAACGTCAATACCGGTCTCATCGAGAAGATCATCCAGGCATCCGCTGACCTTCCCGTAACCAGACCTGCGCCGATAAACCCCGTGGATATCCTGCGCTGGCCCGGTGTCATCGACAAAAACACGCCCGACCTGGAACAGCTGGGGAAGTCCCTTATCGTCCTGTTGGACCAGACCCTCGAGGACCTCCTCGAAACCCGGCGCAGGGAGGGTGGGAAAATCAGCGAAATGATCGAATCACGCTGCGATCTCTCACTGCAGCAGGTTGACCGGATGAGGGAGATAATACCGGAAATTATCGCCTCAACCAGCGACAGGCACGTGGCCAGGGTACGTGAGATCGGTATCGAACTGGACAACGGCAGGCTCGAACAGGAAATCTCGTTATTGTCGCAGAAACTTGACGTGGCGGAAGAACTGGACCGCCTGGAAACCCACACCCTTGAAGTAAAGCGGGTCCTGACGGATACCGAACCTGTCGGCAGACGCCTGGATTTCCTAATGCAGGAAATGAACCGGGAAGCGAACACGCTGGGTTCCAAATCAGCCCACATAGATACCAGTAATGCATCGATCGAACTCAAGGTGCTGATCGAACAGATGCGTGAGCAGATCCAGAACATCGAATGATGCCTGTCCGGATATTTCACCAGTTGGCTTGTTGTTGCCTGGTAATTCTCGGCAGTACCACCTGTCTTGCGGATCAGAACAAACAGGCGCTGACCCTGGAAAGGATTTTTGCCGGCAGTGATTTTGAAAATAACCTGCCGCAGCAGATCCAGTGGCATGACAACGGCCGACTTTTCACCTTCACCCGAAAGAACCTGGAATCCGGCCTGCTGGATATCCATGAGCATGACGTAACCGGCGGCAAGACGAGTTTAATCATCCGGGGGGACACGCTCCGGTACCAGGATGAGCCTGTGGGGATGAGCAGTTACCGGTGGGCCGCCAACCGTCAGTATATCCTGCTGGCAGGCCCGGTTAACCTGACCTGGGACGGCAGGCATGAAGCGCCTCACTACATCTATGATCCCGCTACGGCTCAACTCTGGCCGCTCGCCGATAACAACCCCGGCCTGCGTCACGTCCAGCTTTCGCCGGACGGCGAACATGCCGGGTACGTGCTGGACAACAACCTCTACATTACCGCGTTAAAGGACGGGACTACCCGCGCCGTTACAACTGACGGCGATTCGAACATTTTCAACGGCATCTTTGACTACGGCAGCAGGATGTTTTCCCGCGGGCCGGCCTGGTCCTGGTCCCCGGACGGGAAAAAGATCGCGTTCTGGCGCCTGGATGTGACCGGCGTGAAGGTGTTTTACATGGTGGATGAACTGGGCAAGTACAACACCGTCCGCCCGCTGAAATACCCGAATACCGGCGAACGTCTTGCAGTCACGCGCATCGGCGTGTTCGACCTGGACAGCGGCAATACAAGCTGGATGGATACAGGCGGCAACCCCGATGGCTACATCCCCAGGGTCAACTGGACGAATTCCTCCGATACCCTCGCCATCCAGCGTCAAACCAGGGATCACGATCACCTGTCCCTGCTCCTTGCCGACGCCGTGACAGGAAAATCGAGGGTTATCGTCGAGGACACGGACTTTGCCTGGGTGGAAGTCACGAATGACCTGCTGCTGTTCAGGAACCAGGAGCGCTTCGTCTGGACCTCCGAGAAAAGCGGCTACCGCCATGCCTATCTCTATGATTACGAAGGAAACGAGACCCGGTTGACCTTCGGCGACTGGGAAATCTCCGCGCTCATCGGTCTGGATGAACGCGCGGGCTGGCTGTATTTCCATGCAAAGAAGGACTCGTTCATCGACCGGCACGTGTACCGGGTAAAGCTGGACGGTTCGAAACTCGAACGGCTCACGGAAAAGCCCGGCTGGCACGAGTGGCGGTTTTCACCGGACCGCCGACTGGTCATCGAGACCCGGTCGGATGCCAACACGCCGCACAGCATGAGCCTGCGCAGGGCAAGCGGGGAGCTGATCCGGGTTCTGGACTCCGGCCAGGTCGAGGCAATGGGCAAATACGCCATGCCCCGGACGGAATTCATCCAGGTGGAAACCGGCGATGGCATAGTGATCGACGGCTACATGATCAAACCGCCGGATTTCGACCCCGGTAAAAAATATCCCGTCATCGGTCATGGTTACGGCAACGCCGGTTCGCAGGTAGTCGTCAACCGATGGGTAACCTCTCCGTGGCAACCGGACACGAAACAGGATATCTGGCACCGCTACATGGCGGAACAGGGCTATATCGTCTTTGCCGTGGATAACCGCACCACCGCGGGGAGAGGCAAGGCAGCGAAAAATCTGACTTACGGCCACTACGGGAAATATGCCGTCCTCGACTACCTGGAAGGCGTCAACTACCTGGAATCATTACCTTATATCGACGCTGAGAGACTCGGGTTCTGGGGCTGGAGCGGCGGTGGTTACCTGGCTGCCGCGTTGATGACCAAGGGCGCGCCTCGCTTCAAGACTGCCGTCAGCGTTGCACCGGTCATCGACCTGAACCGCTACCAGGCCTACGGCGTGGAACGCTGGATGGATTCCCTTGAGAACAACCCTGAGGGCTATTACGAAGTAAACCTGATGAACTTCGCCGACAGGCTGCAGGGCAACCTGCTGCTGATCCACGGTACCGGCGATGAAAACGTCAAGTATGGATTTACGTTACAACTCGCCGACGCCCTGATCGCCAACAACAAACAGTTCGACATGATGATCTACCCGAACCAGCGCCATGACCTGGATGATGTGCGCCTGCACCTGTTCACCAGGATGACCGATTATTTCCTGGAGAAACTGTAAGTTTTCCTTGTTCTCTCAAACCTCCAGGTTTTCAGCTCAGGTCGAAAACAATTTTTAATGCAGCATCAATTTTGGCCATATCACTGTCTTCCAACTCTCCACGTATATCAGCCAACCGCGCGCGGTGGTCAACGGGACGCGTTTGCAGGCAATCCACCACTGATTTTTTGGTACATCCGTTACGGGACGAGGGCATAATTTCCACATTGGTGATAATACGCGCCTTCTTCTCGCTCCATGCCGTCAATGGCACAACCTGGATAACCGGTACGCGAGCATTATAAGTGTTGTTCGTGGCGATCACGCAGGGCCAAATTTTTTTTGTTTCCGACCCTTTGACAGGATTAAGGTTGACGTCGATAACCATTCCCCGGGTTAACCTGCTCACGTCGGCCACTCCGATAATGCTGCGTCGGTCCATTCCTGTGTTTCACTATCATTTGCGTAGATTTCGGTGTAGAGATCTGCTGAATCAGCCAGACGTTGCTGAATTAATTCTTCCTGCAAGTGATCAAGCGCTGTTCGCACGACTTCGCTTTTATCTTTAAAGCCATACTGTTTGCGCTGTGAGAGAAACTGGGCCTGTGCATCTGTAAGGCTGAATTTGGCTTGAATCATCACGACCTCCTTTTATGACCGTCAAATAGGGCTGTAAATCATGGTCCTTCCACTTGACAACCCATCCAGTAAACCTTCAAGCCTGAACCCGGCGATCCTGAAGACCTGCCCCAGGCATTCGGCAAACTCGTCCTCCAGGCTGTTGCCCAGGCGTTCCCGGAAACACTCGATGATCCTGTCCGGGTCCAGCCCTTTTACCGCGATGATAAACGGGAAACCGAATTTATCCCGGTAGCGGCGATTCAGATCCGCCAGCAACGCTACCCGCTCGCCCTGTCCCTGTTGCAGGCCGGCCTTATCCTGTTCGCGTGCCGAATACCCGGTCAGGGGCTTCCTGGCGCCCAGTTCAGGGTGCGCACACAACAGGGCCAGTTGCCGCTCCCGTCCGGCAGTTCTGACTGTCTCACACAGCGTTTCAACCAGGTGTGCTTCGCTGTTGAACGGCCTCAGCCGCCACGCTTCCTCAGCCACCCAGGGCGAATCTTCAAAAACGCCGCCGAAGACGGCTACAAAGGTACCCCTGTCCATATCGTTGACATCACTGAGCCGGTATTGAACGGAGGGATTGTTTTTCACTGGATACGAATGTTTCGTTACACTATAAAAAAACCTGCACGCAAAACGCACTCAATATATTGTAACCGAAGACCTGTCCACGACAATATCTCATGTCAATGCGCACACTGTTCGCCGCCTTTATCATAACCGCTACGGCTTGTACACCAGGTAGCAAGCAACAACCTGTTGATGCGATTACCGAAGACGTACTTCACAAGCATATTGCTATTTTAGCCTCCGACGGGTTCGGCGGCAGGGCGCCGTTTTCGGAAGGTGAGAAAAAAACCCTGGACTACCTGGAAAGCGAATTCCGCCGCATGGGACTCGAACCGGGTAACGGCGACTCTTACCTGCAGCCGGTACCGCTCCTCTCTACTACGATTACTTCTTCTCCTGTGTTGCTCATCAGTGGCGGCCGGGGACCACAGCGTTTTTCCGCCCCGGCACAATTCGCAGTGCGCAATCCCCGCGCCACTGCCGGCGTCAACCTGGCAGGTGTCGAAATCGTCTTTGCCGGTTACGGAATTACTGCGCCTGAATTCGGTTGGAATGACTACGAAAGCCTGGACGTGGAAGGCAAACTGGTGATCGTTCTGGTCAATGACCCCGGGTATGCCACCCGGAATCCCCGGCTTTTCAACGGAAAGGCGATGACCTGGTACGGCCGCTGGCCCTACAAGTACGACGAAGCGTTGCGCCGGGGGGCGCTGGGCGTTCTGGTAGTCCACGAAACCGGCGCTGCAGGCTATCCCTGGGGGACGCTGGAAAACTCAATCCCCCTGCCCAACTTCATTATCGACAGCGCAACCGACGAACAGTCGTTGGCCCTGGAAGGCTGGCTCACAACAGCGACTGCGACCGCAATCTTCACACAGGCAGGCTTGAGTTTCGACGAACTGAAAGAAGCGGCAAAACAACGGGGCTTTACGGGTCGATCACTGGAGTTGACCGCCGATATTGCTTTCGGCACCAGCATCACACGGCGCACTTCCCAAAATGCCGTGGCCAGACTTGGCGGGAGCGTGCGTCCTGATGAGGCGATCATCTACACGGCACACTGGGACCATATCGGTACAAACCCCGGTATAAGCGGGGATGACAAAATTTATAACGGCGCCGTGGATAATGCGTCAGGGGTTGCCGGGCTGCTGTCAATCGCCGAAGCATTTTCGCGGCTGGAACATCCCCTGGAGCGGTCCGTCTATTTCCTGTTCCTGACGGCTGAAGAAAAAGGCCTCATGGGGGCCCGTTACTACGTGCAAAACCCCATTGTTCCGCTCAACAGGACGGTTGCCAATATCAACTTTGACGTTATTAACCTGATCGGTCCGACGCACGACCTGAAAGTGATAGGCATGGGGAAATCAGACCTGGACGACTATCTTGCGAAACATGCACCCGAACTGGAGCTTACCCCCGATCCCCGTCCCGAAGCCGGTTTCTATTACCGTTCCGATCACTTCGAGTTCGCCAGGTCGGGCGTCCCGGCGCTGTTCACCCAGGGAGGAATCCGGCATATGGAACACGGGGCAGCAAGAGGGCTTGAAAAGTACGATGACTACATCAGCAGGCATTACCACCGCCCGTCGGACGAATATGACCCGGACTGGGATTTACGCGGTGCGGAAAGAGACATGAAGCTTATGTTCAAAATCGGCCGGGACCTGGCAGACTCAGACGCCTGGCCAAACTGGAACGAGAAAGCTGAGTTCCGGGCCATCCGCGAAGCCATGATGTAAACAATCCTCCGACCGGTCCCAGGCGCGCGTCCAACGGTGTGAATTACGGGCTACAAAACCGCAGATTTATCCTTGCTTATCAGCCACCTGCCCGAGGCGAACAGGACAAACACCAGGCTGACCGCAATAAACACCAGGGGGAAACCGCCGGGGTCACGGATATCCATGGCTACGCCGGTGAGGGGCGGCCAGACCAGGCTGCCTATTCCCCAGAGCATACCGAGGGAGACATTCGCCGTGACCAGGTCCCTGCCGCGGAAATGCTGGCCGATTATCGTCAGTACCGCAGTGTACATGCCGGCGAAAGCGCCACCCCAGCAGAACAGCAACAGGTAGAGCAGGAAGCCGGCATCCATGGCATAAGGCAGCAGGACCGCACCGGCCAGACCGCCCAGTCCGCAAAAAATCAGCACCCCGTAGCGGTTGAACCGGTCCGCCAGCCATCCCATGGGATAAGACAGTGTTACCCCGCCAATGCCGATGACGGTGAGCATGATCGCGGCGCCGGCCTCGCTCATCCCGCTGCGCGTGCTGTATACCGGCAACAATGAATTGCCTGCCGTTTCCTTCAGGGAGAACAACAGGACCGCGGCAACCAGGACCGGCGCCACCCACAGGAAACTGAACAGGTTGAACGTAGGCTCATCATGGGCCGACAAACGGTGCGGACCTGTCCAGAGCAGGGGCAGCGCGGCCAGGGCAATAAAACCTGCCCCGACCAGGAACGGCGCCCAGCCGTGGATGCCCACCGCCGGTATCGTCAGGGGTCCCATGGCGACGGCCGCGGCGAGCAGGGCGTTATAGAGGCCCATCAACCGCCCGCGGTTGGCGTCATCGACGATCTCGTTGATCCAGGTTTCACTGGTCACCAGCATGCAGTTGGTCATTGCCCCCAGGAACATGCCCAGAAAAAACCAGACATAGAGGTGATCAAAGCGGGGAAATTGCAGGAGCACTATCAGGTCCACCGCCAGGGCCAGCATCAGGAAACGCTGCATGCCCAGCTTCTCCACCAGCATCGGAATAAACGGGGTGGAGATGAATATGCCTATGGCCGGCATCGCGGCGTTCAGCCCGATTATGCTGCGGTCAACGCCCCGCGTTTCCAGCAGCAGGGCCAGCAAAGGCCGGCTCAACCCCAGGGTAAAGCCGTACATGGCCACGCAGGCAAAGATGGCGAACAGGGCCTTGTTCTTATTGTCCGCGATACGGGTGTTTGTCATACCAGTGCCTGGCCAGTTCCACCCGCCGGCAGATCCATACGTCATCGTGTTGCTGCACGTAGTCAAGAAAGCGCTGTAACGAGGCCGCCCTGCCCGGTTTGCCGATAATGCGGCAGTGCAGGCCGACAGACATCATCTTCGGTGCAATCTCTCCTTCCCGGTACAGGACGTCAAACGCATCCTTCAAATAGGTGTAAAACTGCTCCCCGGTGTTAAACCCCTGGTTGGTGGCAAAACGCATGTCATTCGCATCCAGGGTATACGGGACCACCAGGTGAGGTTTGCCGTTAACCGGTTCCCAGTAGGGCAAATCATCCGCATAGGAGTCCGCATCGTATAAAAATCCGCCGTGCTCAACGACCAGGCGGCGGGTATTCGGACTGTCACGGCCGGTGTACCAGCCCAGCGGCGGGCTACCGGTCAGGGCTGTTATCGTATCCACGGCCAGCTTGATATGCGCGCGTTCTGTTTCCTCGTCGACAAACTGGTAGTTGATCCAGCGCCAGCCGTGACTCGCTATTTCATGTTCGTCTTCCAGCATGGCCTGCACGGCCTCCGGGTTACGCTGCAACGCCATGGCCACCCCGAAAACGGTGACTTTTATGTCCCGTTCACGGAACATCCGCAGCAGCCGCCAGAGACCGGCCCGGCTGCCGTATTCATACAGGGATTCCATGCTCTTGTGACGCACCCCGGTGAACGCCTCGGCGCCGATGATCTCGGACAGGAAGGTCTCGGACGCCGCATCCCCGTGCACTACGGAATTTTCCGCGCCCTCTTCATAGTTGAGCACGATCTGCAATGCCAGGCGCGCGCCGTCCGGCCATCCCGGGTGGGGAGGATTCGCCCCGTAACCGGTCAAATCTCGCGGATATGCCGTATCATTCATAGCCTGTATAATCATTTAAAATACAAATCGACGCCACTGTACAGGTCATGCCGGGAAAAAACCATTATAATGGCGCCGGCAGCACCAATCCCGGGTTCATTCCAACAGGTTAAACATGAGCGAAGAAGAACGACTGCACGATATCAAACATGCGTTTGTAGACCTTGCCGACGAGCGCATGGGCACCAGGGCGCTGTACTGCACTGACGATTTCTTCGCACCCATGGAGAACCTGATGAAACCGGCGGAACCCGTCCACAGACCCGGCGAGTTTACCGAGCACGGCAAGTGGATGGACGGTTGGGAATCCCGCCGCAAACGCGGCGGTGGCCATGATTACTGCATCATACGCTTAGGCGTATCGGGTATCATCAAGGCAGTAGATATCGACACGAGCTACTTTACCGGGAACTATCCGGCACAGGCATCACTCGATGCGTGCTATTCGCAAGGCCCTCCGGATGGAACGACCCAGTGGACGCAGATCATCCCGAAGTCCAGCCTGGAGGGCGATTCCCATAACCTGTTCGATTCCGATGACACCAATATCTGGACCCACGTCCGTCTGAATATTTATCCGGACGGAGGCGTGGCGCGCCTGCGTTTGTTCGGCAACGTCTACCGTGACTGGTCCGACGTAAACAACAAGAAGTTGATTGACCTGGCTGCAGTAGAGAACGGCGGCCGCACGCTTGCCTGCAACGATGAGCATTTCGGCGTCATGGGGAACATCAATATGCCCGGCAGGGGCATCAATATGGGAGATGGTTGGGAAACGCGGCGCCGGCGCGACGACGGCCATGACTGGCTCATCCTGCAGTTGGGCCATGCCGGGATAATCGAAAGCATCAACATCGATACCGCCTTTTTCAAGGGCAATTACCCGGACCGGGTCAGCCTGGACGCACTGTACCTGTCCGGGTTCACCAAGGACGCACCCACGCTGGAAGAAGTTGCCTGGCACGACGTCCTGGGGCTGATACTGGAGCAGGACCCGGATGCGCTGCTCAAGGATGGCGCCACCTGGCAGACACTCCTGCCTGAACATAAAATGGGGCCGGACCGGGAGCACCTGTTGAGGAAAGAACTGCAGGATACCGGGCCGGTCAGCCATATCAGGATCAATATGCATCCCGACGGCGGCATCAGCAGGTTCCGGGTCTTCGGCTATAAATACAACGAATAACAAGGACATGGAAAAACTGTACATCCGTTCACAGGAACTGCTGGAAGACTCATTCAGGCTCGCCGCGGCGATCTACGCCAGCGGTTTTCGCCCCCATTTCATCGTGGGCATCTGGCGCGGCGGTTCACCGGTCGGCATTGCCGTCCAGGAATATTTTGAATTTCGCGGGGTGGAAACGGACCACATCGCCATCCGCACTTCGTCTTACACCGCCATCGGCGAACAATCCAGCACCATCCGCGTACACGGACTGCACTACATCATTGAAAACGTGGATGCTGATGATGCGCTGCTTATCGTCGACGACGTATTCGATTCCGGCAGGAGCATCAAGGCGGTGCTGCATGAACTGGCGGAGAAGACCCGGCGCAACATGCCGTCAGACCTGAAAGTTGCCTGCCCCTGGTACAAACCGGGAAACAACAAGACCGGCATCGCACCGGACTACTACATCCACGAAACCGACAAATGGCTGGTGTTTCCCCACGAACTCTCCGGTCTGACCATCGATGAAATAAAAGCCGGGAAGGAAGACCTGAGTCAGATCAGCGACCTGCTGTCCGACTGACCATCCTTCCCCTCATTTCCTGGATGTACCTCTCATCACCCCCCTGGTTTCCTGCTTTCGCAGGAATGAATGTTAAATTACACTAAAACATGACAAGGGTCAGCATCGATGAAGATAGAAAAAACCTTTACAGTGGACGCCCCGCAACAGGCAGTATGGGATTTTATCACCTCGCCGGAGCAGGTGGCGCCCTGTATTCCCGGCTGCGCGGGAGCCGAAGAAACGGAACCGGGCAAATACAGGGCGGTGATCAAGACAAAAGTGGGTCCGATAAAAACCACGTTCAAGGTCAATATCGAGACCCGCGAGAAGCAACCGCCGGATCTTGCCGTCTATGCAACCTCCGGTGAGGAAGGCAGCCGGGCCAGCATGATAAAAGCCGTGAGTACATTGAGCCTCAATCAACTTGAAGGGAATACGACGCAGGTGACCTACGAATCCGAGATCAACATGCTGGGGCGGCTGGGAAAATTCGGTTCCGGCCTGATGCAGAAGGTTGCCGATTCAATCGGCAACGAATTTGTTGCTACAATGCAGGACAGGATCAAATCCGGGGAGTGACATCGGCATGAAAAAATACCTGGCGGCACTGGCTGTTATTACTGCAGTTCTTAATTTTCCGGTTTATTCGCAGCAATACGGGTCCACGGACTTCCCGGCGAGTGGCGACCCGGAAGCCCATGCCCAGTTCATTCGCGGCCTGGTGATGCTGCACAATTTTGAATACGAGGATGCCCGGGAAGTGTTCCGGCAGGCGCGCAGCCTGGACCCGGATTTCGTCATGGCCTACTGGGGCGAGGCCCTGACACACGAACACCCGCTGTGGAACGAGCAGAACCTGGCGGCTGCAAGAGCCGTGTTGAACCAGTTGGCTCCGAGTGACGAGGCCCGGGTCGAAAAAGCCCAGACCGAACGGGAAAAAGCGTACATCCGCTCGGTCAACATCCTGTTCGGCGAAGGTGATGATAAGGCGCGGGATTACGCCTACAGCGCGGCGCTGAATACCATCAGCGAAACCTGGCCGGACGATGTAGACGCCCGCGCCCTGTACGCCCTGTCGGTGCTGGTCACCAGCCACGATGGGCGGGATTTTTACAAGTTCATGCGCGCCGGCGCCATCACTGAAGAACTGATGGACCGGGCGCCGGGACACCCCGGTGTCCTGCACTACAACATTCACAGCTACGACGACCCCGTGCATGCCCCCCTGGGCCGGCGCGCCGCGGAGGTGTACTCGGAGGTGGCGCCTGATGCGGTCCATGCCCTGCACATGCCGTCGCACATCTTTTTCGCCCTGGGCGATTATGAACGGGCCGGCAACCTGAATGCCCGCTCATTCGAGGCCGCGCTGGAACGGATCCAGGAAAAAAATCTCCCCTACAACGGCCAGGCCTATCATTCATTGTCATGGTTGCTGTATTCCCGCCTGCAGGAGGGCCGGCTCGATGAAGCCCGGCGCCTGGTGGGCTACGCTGAGCAGGAATGGATGGAAGCCGACACGCCGGCCAACCGCAACGGCTTTATCACCTGCCGCAGCAATTACATTATCGATACCCAGGCCTGGGACGACCCGCTGCTGGACCTGGAGGTCAGTTACGACAAGGTATGGCCGTCCGTCATCGCCGCGGATCAATACGTCATGGGCCTGCGCGCGCTGCACCGGGGAGACACGGGAAAGGCCAGGATGATCGCGTCTGCCTTCGTCCACTCACCGAACCCGGAAAGCAGGAGCATCCGCGCCGCCGCGCCCACGGTGCTGAAACTGCTGCTTGAAGGCCGGGTGCTCATCGCCGCAGGGCAGCGTGAGCAGGGACTGGCGCTGATGCAGAAGGCGGTTGACCTGGAACAGACCCTCTCGCCCGCCATCGGCCCCGCCATGCCGCAACCTGCGGCGGAAGCGCTGGCGGACGTGTACCTGGAAATCGGCGCACCGGACCAGGCCCGGGAGAATTATGAACTGTCCCTGACCCGCGCCGTCAAGCGCCGGCGCTCGGTCGAAGGGTTAACCCGCATTACTCACCAGACGATGCGATGATTCGTAACCTGCACCTCCTTCCGAATTTACAAAATTGCAGGTAATGCCGAAGAACTGGAAAGAGTACTAGCGCCAACCGGTCCAGCCGGGACCGCGCACCACCTGTCCGGGCAAGGCGCCGGTGTGCTCCCCGTCGCGCAGCACCGGCTCCCCGTTCACCAGCACGTGCAGGACGCCCGTTGCATACTGATGAGGTTGCTCGTAGGTGGCATGGTCCTGTACTGCAGCCGGGTCGAAGACAACCACGTCGGCGAAATAACCCTCCCTGATCTCGCCCCGTTGCCGGATGTTGAGATTGGTCGCCGGTAGCCTGGTGAGCTTGCGGATTGCCTCGGGCAAACCGATGGCCTGTTTATCGCGTACATACCTGCCGATGACCCTGGCAAAGTTGCCGTATGCGCGGGGATGGGTGCTGCGTTCGAGAAACACCCCTTCAGTTGCAATAGATGCCGCATCGGAGCCAAAACTCACCCATGGCAGCGCTATCCCCCGGCTGACATTTTCTTCCGACATGAGAAAGTAAATTACCTGTACCCGGCTGCCGTCCTCGACAACCAGGTCAATGGCTGTTTCGGCCGCGCCGGTTTTCCGTTCTGCGGCCACCCGGGCCAGGGTCATGCCCGTGTAACGACGCAGTTCAGGATTATCGAAGCCGACCAGCAGGGTCCCGTCCGGACCCGCAGCCAGGCCCAGGTTTTCCCATTCGTCGGTAGGGGTAGTCATTTCCTTCAATACCCGTTGATGAATCGCAGGATCCTGCAAGCGTTCGACCCAGGCGTCGAAGCCGCCTTCCTGCACCCAGGGCGGCATTGCTGCGTTCAGACCGGTAGATCCGGCGGTATAGGCGTACATATCGGCGGTGATCTGCAACCCCTCCGCCCGCGCCGCTTCGACCATTGCCACTGCCTTGTCAAACTTTTGCCAGTTGTCCCGCCCGGCCGCCTTCAGGTGGTAGATCTCCGCAGGCACATCTGCCTCGCGGGCAATATGGATAAGCTCGTCTACGGCTTCGAGCAACCGGTTACCTTCGCTGCGCAGGTGGGAAACATACATACCGTTGTATTCTCCAACTACCTTTGCCAACTCCACGAGTTCCCGTGTATCGGCATAAAACGCCGGCGCGTAGATCAACGAGGAACCCAGCCCCAGGGCGCCCTCCTCCATCGCCTGTCTTACCAGTTGGCGCATACGTTCAAGTTCTTCTACGCTCGGTTCACGGTCCTCGTAGCCAAGCTCGTGGACACGAACGGTGGTTGCACCGATGAAAGAAGCGACATTGGGAGACACGCCGCGGCCCGCCATGAATTCCAGGTACTCGCCCAAGGTGGTCCACTTGCCGGCATATTCGCTTTCGTCTTCGGCGCGCATCGCCGCGCTGAGCGGACCCGGTGAAGTGCCTTCACCGAAAATTTCCAGGGTGACTCCCTGGCGGATATTGCTTTGACTGCGGCCATCGACAAGGAGTGAGCGCGTAGCCCAGCTGAGCATATTGATGAAGCCCGGCGCTACTGCAAGCCCCGCGGCATCAATGATCTCAGCGGCCTTTTCCTCAAGGTCCCCGATGGCCGTAATACGCTCACCGGCAATCCCGATATCCGCCCGGTAGGGTTCACCGCCGGTTCCGTCATAGACCATGCCGTTGCTGATCAGCAGGTCGTAACCGGGAGAATCGCCGGAACCGTAACAGGCAATACCCGACAAAAGCAGAATCCCCAGGATGAACAAACGGCTTGAATACGGGGCCCTGGAAGGAAATCGTAATGTCATGGGCAAGTTTCGGAGCAGGACGAAACTTCTTCGAACAAATTCAGCCGTTCAGTCCAGGTCAAGCCTGAACAGGTTGACTGCATTGCGACGGCCGATTTGCAGCCGTTCCTCATCAGTTATAACAGGGGTGGCGTCATACCATGCGGCGGCATCCTCGAGTCTTGCAAACGGATAATCGGCAGAGAAGTAAACTTTGTCCCTGCCCATCACGTCCAGGGTGCACCTGAAGGCCGGATCACTGAAGTGTCCGCTGGTCGTGATATGGAAATGCTCCAGGAAATACTCGCCGATCGGGCGTTTGCCGCGGTAACCGCGGGGTGAAAATCGCATGCGCTCATCAATTCGCCACAGGCCGAAGGGAATGTTTTCACCCAGGTGACCCAGGATGATCTTCAGGTTGGGGAAATCGTCAAATATGCCGGAACCGCACAGGCGCAGCGCATGAATCGAGGTTTCAACGGCAAAGCCCCAGGGGGAACTCATCAGCCAGGGATGCCCGTCATAGATCCTGGCCTGCGCCGGCAACTGCATACGCGGGTGGAGGTAAAACGGCACATCGAGATCGGACACGGTGGCCCAGAAGTCCCGGTACTCGCGGATATCATAGTATAGCCCCGAAGCCGGGTTGCCTTTTTGCGTGAAACCGTTCACCAGCGCTCCTTTGAATCCCAACTCGTTAATGCAGCGCTCCAGTTCTGTGCTGGCTGCAGCCGGGTCTTGCATAGGTAACGCGGCCAGGCCGGCATAGCGACCCGGGTATCGGGCAACCCATTGGGCAATCCGGTTATTGGCTTTCCGGGCAGTTACTACGGCTTCTTCCCGGTCCAGGATGGACTGGATACCGGGGGCATTGAGGGACAGTATCAACAGTTCGATACCCGCCCGGTCCATGGCGGCAAGGCGCTTGTCCATGTCCAGCAGTTCCAGGGCAAACTCATCCCAACTCCCCGCTTCAGCGGCAATGGCCCTGGAATGATCCAGGGTCTCCTCGATCGCCATGTGTTCTTCAAAAGCAATTTTTCCTTTCATGTTTCCTGATTCCTGGTAACAGGCGGGCGTGGGGAGAAATGCAGAAATTCCAATGGAAGTCCCCAAAGCAGTGTTAGATCACCTATTCTCCTGGCCCGATAAATGAATACCTGTATTGTGTTCCATCGATAATATAACGTATAGCAGACATCCCATCCCTGAGCGAACATTTCTTCGGCATCCGGTACACCTGGTTTGACATGCGGATGGACGTGTTTTGGCTCTGGTAATTCGGGATCCGTCCTCTCTATACACGCAGGAAAGCGTCTTCCCGGGGGGTGGGCTGCCGATGTTCACCATGTCCTGCCAGTATTCCCTGACCTCGCTCTCGACAAAGGCCTGATGAGGCCGGCCGGTTTCTCAAGGTTCATCTTCATCGGATTCCAACCAAGCTGGTTTGAAATAATGTGGAGTGAACTTATAATCGGATAACGGCATCACCATAGTTCCGGGCTCTCTATGCTTTTCGGGTTTTGGCCAGAAAAGGTAGCATATGGATACTTTAATTTCTCCACGCTCAACAGAAAGCCGATAGTAGATACCTGATTTCCTCTCAACTACTTCAGGAGGAGGCTGCCCATACGGGTCTGAGGGATGGATATGGCTCATCCTGGTAACCGGCTTACCGTCCCATCGGCGCCGCACATACTCTGCGCGAATCAAAGCATCTTCCCGGGGGGTGGGCTGCTTTGTTATCGGGTCAATGTAGTAGTAAATTGTGGGATGTTTTGGCGCCCCGTGCCAAGGCAAGGGGATTGGCTGGGGCGCCAGGCGGGTGACCTTCATATACCGAAGCAAAGCATCGATGTGATCAGAACTCAGATATGGCCCCTTGTATTCCCCCGTTAGCTCGCCTCTATCCGTGGCGTGCATATACATGACGTTGACGGCCATATGGGCTTTGACCGTGGGTGCAAGAAATCTGACCCAACCCCTTTTCCGCAGACACTTTAACAGGATCGGCATGGCAGCCGCACGGAGTTCCTGCCGGTCCGGTTTGGCCAGGCTGCCGGTATTCACCATGTCCTGCCAGTATTTCCTGGCCTCGCTCTCGATAAGGGCCTGATCAGGCGGCCAGTTTTCCAAAGGGTCATCTTCATAGGATTCCGGCCTATGTGGTGTGAATTTATAACGAGATAAGTCAAACTCAGCAAAAAATATCGGCCTTTCAAATATCCATAATACTATGCATATTTCTACTATAACTTTTACATCTGTATTTTTAAGCCGATAGTAGACGCCTGATTTGTTCTCAACTACTTCAGGAGGAGGCTGCCCATGCGGGTCCGTTGAGGGATAGATATGGCTGGCCTCGGTAAGCAGTTCACCAGTCGATTTGTCCCGCACATACTCTGCGCGAATCAAAGCGTCTTCCCGGGGGGTGGGCTGCTTTGTTATCGGGTCAATGTAGTAGTAAATTGGGGGATGTTTCGGCGCCTCGTGCCAAGGCAAGGGGATTGGCTGGGGCGCCAGGCGGGTGACCTTCATATACCGAAGCAAGGCTTCGATGTGATCAGGACTCGGATATGGCCGCCCCGTTAGCTCGCCTCTATCCGCGGCGTGCATATGCATGACGTTGACGGCCATATGGGCTTTGACCGTGGGTGCAAGAAATCTGACCACTCCCCTTTTCTGCAGGCACTTTATCAGGACCGGCATGGCAGCCGCACGGAGTTCCTGCCGGTCCGGTTTGGCCAGGCTGCCGATATACACCATGTCCTGCCAGTATTTCCTGGCCTCGCTCTCGACAAAGGCCTGATGAGGCCGGCCGGTTTCCATAGGTTCGGCCTCATCGGCTTCAGGCCTCGGTCGCCGGGCAACAGGCGCTGCCTGTTCCTGTTCACCGGAGGGCTGGTATTCCCGCTTACGGGTTATCAGTTTTGCCGGCATAACATGTCTTCTCCCGATTGTCACCGAGCATGCGCCCTGTCATATAAGCCTGTTTTAACCCGTTGTCAGAATGGATACAAGAGAAAATTTACCAGGCTATGGTAATCCTATGAGGCTGTCGCGGGGTTTCACGGGGTTATGCCGGGTCCGTCCGGGATTTGGAGCCTTGGTAAATCACTATGTTAAGATACCAGGCTATATAATTAACCAGATTACCCTACATGAAGCCCGTTCTCTTTTCGGTTGTTGTCACTACCCTGTTGTGTTGTATTGCAGCCTGTACCGGCACTTCCGGCGGCACTGACACGCGGCCTAACGTGCTGCTTATCGTGGTTGATGACGTGGCCTTCAACGACCTCAGCCTGTTCGGCAGCGAGATCAGGACGCCCAATATAGACGCACTCGCCCGGGAGGGGGTCTTTCTCACCAATTTTCATGTGGCGCCGAACTGTTCTCCAACCCGGGCCATGCTGTTCTCCGGTACCGACAGCCACAATGCCGGACTCGGCAACATGGCGGAGGACCTGTCGCCGAACCAGGCGGGCAACCCAGGCTATGAAGGTTACCTGAACTTCCAGGTCGCGGCGCTTTCCGAACTGTTCCTGGACGCCGGTTACAACACCTACATGACCGGCAAGTGGCACCTGGGACTGACACAGGAAACCAGCCCGGCAGCGCGGGGGTTTGAAAAATCCTTTGCCCTGCTGCCGGGCGGCGCAGGCGCGTTTGCCAACATGCTCCCGATCGTCGGCCCGGGCAAGGCTCCCTACCGGGAAGATGGCGTCAATGTGGAAGAATTGCCCGAGGATTTTTACTCCACTCGCTTCTACACCGAACGCATGATTGAATACATCGGCGACGGCCTGGATGACGGCAAACCGTTCTTTGCCTATCTCGCGCATAGCTCGCCCCACTGGCCCCTGCAGGCGCCGCAGGAATCGATAGCCAGGTACCAGGGCGTTTACGATGACGGCTACGATGCGTTACTGGACAGACGCCTGCAGAATATGAAAGCCAGGGGACTGGTTGCTGCGGACGTCGAACCGTTCCCCAGGTTGCTGGACGAGAAACCATGGGATGAACTGGGCGCGGAGGAACAGCGCTACCAGGCGAAAATCATGGAGATCTATGCGGCCATGGTGGACGACGTGGACGTGTATATCGGCAGGATCGTCGATTATCTCAAGGAGATCGGCGCATACGAGAACACCGTCATTTTCTTCATGTCGGACAACGGCCCTGAAGGTCATGCGATGCAACTCACTTTTGTTGAAGTGGCGGAATGGGCGGACGAGTGCTGCGACAACAGCTACGGGAACATAGGCAACGCCGATTCCTATGTCTGGCTGGGACCGAACTGGGGGCAGGCAGGCAATACGCCGTTGCGCATGTTCAAGGGTTACCCCAGCCAGGGCGGCGTACGGGCGCCGGCGTTTTTCCATTACCCGCGCGCCATGCAGTCGGGGGTGATGAACGATTCGATAACTACCGTCAAGGACGTCATGCCGACCCTGCTGGAACTGGCAGGCATCGAGCATCCCGGCGCCGGACCGTACCAGGGGCGGGAAGTGCTGGTCATGCAGGGACGCTCGGTCATGCCGATCCTGACCGGTGCTGGTGAGACCATACGTGAACCTGGTGACTACATGGGCTGGGAACTGTTCGGCAAGCAGGCCATCCGCCAGGGCGACTGGAAGATACTTTATATTCCCAGCATCCCGTCGCGGGACGTGCGCCTGCCGGTCCTGAAGCCGGGACAGTGGCAGTTATATAACCTTGCCGATGATCCCACGGAAAGTAATGACCTGGCAGCTTCCAACCCCGGGAAACTCAAGGAAATGCTTGATCTATGGGAACACTACACAACGGAGAACAACTTTATCTATCCCGACAGATTAAGCGGTTACTGAGGCATTCATGCATGTATTGATCGCAGGCGCAGGCATCGGCGGCCTCACCGCCGCATTGAGCCTGGAACAGGCCGGCATAGAGGCAACCGTGTTTGAAAGCGTGGAACAGATTGTGCCGCTGGGCGTCGGAATAAATGTCCTGCCCCACGCATCGCGGGAGTTGATCGCGCTTGGCCTCAAGGATGAACTGGACAGGATCGCCATCCGTACCCGCTCCATGAAATATTTTTCCCGGCGCGGCAAACTGGCAATCAGTGTGCCCTGCGGTGAATATGCCGGTTACCTGTGGCCGCAGTACTCGCTGCACCGCGGTGAACTGCAGATGTTGCTGCTTGAAACGTTCAGACAACGCGCGGGCCCGGACAGGGTTGTCGCTGGCCACCAGCTTGCAGGTTTCAGACAGGATGATAGCTCGATCACCGCGACGTTCATCGACCCGGCATCGAAGCAACCGCTAGCCGACGTTACCGGCGACGTCCTCATCGGCGCTGACGGCCTGCATTCGGCAACCAGGAAAACGCTGTACCCGGACGAAGGCGCGGCGGTTTATGCCGGCATGGTCTGTTTTCGCGGAGCTGTTAAGGAATCGCCTTATCTCGATGGTGAATCCATGGTCATTTGCGGCGACAATCGCCTGCGCCTGGTGTCGTACCCTATTTCCGGCAGGTTGCAGGCAAACGGACAGAGCCATATCAACTGGATTGCCGCGGTCCCGTTTGTGACGGACCAACGCCAGGAGGAAGACTGGGGCAAACTGACCCGGCCGGACAACCTGGTCGAACTGTATCGGGACTGGCAATTCGACTGGCTGGACGTACCCGGCATCATCTCCGCGACGGAGCAGATATTTGAGTTCCCCATATACGACAGGGACCCGTTGCAACGGTGGACGTTCGACAGGGCCAGCCTGCTGGGCGATGCGGCACACCCGCTGATACCTGTGAGTTCCAGCGGCGCGGTGCACGCCATTATCGACGGCAGGGCGCTGGCTTCTGCGCTGTCAGGAGAGCGCGATCCGGCGGCAGGCCTCAAGGCCTATGAAGCAGACAGGCTTCCCAAGGCGAACCGGGTGGTGCTGGCCAGCCGTGAGAACGGCCCCGACGAGGTGCTGGAAGTAGTCAGGAATGAATGTCCCGATGATGCGGGCAACATCCATGATTATGTCGGCATGGACAGGCTGCAAGCCGTGATTGACGACTTCAAGCAGCGATCCGGTTTTGCTATTGATACGCTCAACAACACACCTTCTTACACAATATGACCGTGACAGACCATGATTGATTCCACGCCGGGATTAACACCGCTTTCCGACGGGATTGGCGTGGCGCTGACAGGCTTGCAGATCAGCAAAGGCGCCGACCGTGAAACCATCAATACGATCGTGAACCTGCTCTACCGCCACGCGGTGGTATGTATCCCGGATCAGGAGCTTACACCGGCACAACTGGCTGATTTCGGCGCCTGCTTCGGCAAGCCCATTCACCATACCGAGGCGGATCTCCGTCTTGACGGACTACCCGGCGTCATGTCCTTGTCGAACGCAGACAACCGTGACGACCGCCAACTCAACGGTGGCGCCCACTGGCATACCGACCTGGTCCACACCGATGAACCGGCCAGCTTCACCATGCTGAACGCAATTGCCGTTCCGCCTGCCGGCGGCAGGACGCTGTTCGCCGACCAGGTTGCCGCGTACGAGGCGTTACCGCAGCCAATGCGGCAGCGGGTCGATACGATGACCGTGATCCACTGCTACGAGGCGCGTACCGACGGGTCCATGCCGCTGGTGCGCCACCCCCTGGTACGGCCGCATCCCGTAACCGGCAGGCGCGCCCTGTACGCCGCCGCCGATACCGGGATAGGCATCGAAGGCATGTCCGGCGACAGCGCCCGGCAGTTCCTGCTGGAACTGGCTGAGCATGCGACCGATGAGCGCTTTGTATACAGGCATGCATACAACAAACACGACGTGGTGATCTGGGACAACTCGCAGCTTCTGCACAGCGCCGAGCTACTCGAGCGCTCGCGTTCGCCCGAACAGGATCGAATCATGCACCGCGTATCGGTGCGCGGGTGGCCGGACCCGCAGCAATGAGTATCCGGGTCACCACTGTCTTGTGAATAATCACCATGCGCAAGCTCGCCATCGGTCTGCTCACCTTGTTCCGGCGTACGTCACTCTTCATCCGGAAGCTGCGCGGCAGGACGGAAGACGATATCGCCGCACACCGGGTGGCCAGCGGCAAGTCCTGGGATGAGTTCTGCGATACCCTGAAAGCGGCAGGCGCCGCGTTGCAGTATCCGGGGACGCCGCGGGACCCGCTCAACCAGGCGGAAGGATACCGCTACCTGAGCCGTATCGCCCGGGCCGGCCTGACGGTGTTCATCGAGCACGCCGACGCAAACGCGCCCGTACTGCACCGGGTGGTCGACGAGACCACCAAGCTGGGCGCCGACAACCCGGACAACTACTATCAAACCGCCGCCCTGAACGGCGACTACGATTACAAAATCAGCGGGCGACGCAACACTGTCGCGTACCTGAGCTTCGGCACCCAGTCCGGCAATTACGGACAGGGGGGCGGTCTGCCGCCCACGGGACACATTGAATCCGACCAGATTGAAATGGACGGGGACGGGTATTTCGAACTGGTGCTCAGCCGCAATCGCCGGGAAAAGAACTGGCTGCCCATGGCACCGGAAACCGGTACCCTGGTGGTGCGCCAGACATTCCTTGACCGGGATGCGGAAACCCCGGCAGACCTCGTGATCGAGCGCATCAACTGTCCGGAGCATGAACGCCGCCCCTCCCCGCTCACGGCGCGGCAACTGGATGAAGGGTTGCAGAAGACCGGCGCGCTGGTGGCAGGGGCGCCGTTACTGTTCGCCAGGTGGGCGCGCGGTTTTCAAAAACACAGTAACGAGTTGCCGATGTTCGACCCGCAGGTATCGCTGGCGGCCGGCGGCGACCCCAACATCACCTACTACCACAGCCACTGGGCAATCGCGCAGGGCGAGGCCCTGCTGGTGGAAGTCACACCACCGGAATGCGATTACTGGAACTTCCAGTTGAACAACTACTGGATGGAATCCCTGGACTACCGCCATCACAGAATCCATACGAACAAGTTTCTTGCCCACTATGAGGACGACCGTTCCGTACGACTTGTCGTAGCACATGAAGACCCGGGCCTGCCCAACTGGATCGAAACCGCAGGACACAGTTCCGGCACCATGTGTTTCCGCTGGGTGCGGGCCAGGGAGCATCCACAACCCCGGACCCGGCTGGTCCGGCTGGGCAGCCTGAAGAACCGTCCGGATACAGGGTAATACCATGGCTGACAGGAACCTCGTGACCTCCACGGACTACGGAAATCCCTATCGCCCCCTGCCGGTCAGGCTTTTCAATTTCATAGGCAGATCAGTCAGGAATTTCGGACCGAAATTTGGGACAACCATAAATTACGGGTTGCAATTTGGGACACTCATGGATTACGCAAAACGCAAGACGGGGCTTGCGGATTTTGGAGACGATGGCCATGCCCATGCCCTGGAGGTGCTGGTAACGTCCATCAATGACGAGGCAGCACTGAATGCGACAGGCAGGTTGATACAGAAATCCAGGCTCACCGATGCGCTGGTTCAACGTCTGCGTATCGAGGACCTGCTTAAGAGACACCCCGAAATACACGATATCGACCTCGGCAAGATTATCCTGGTTACCGGCCTGCCGCGTACCGGCACCACGTTGCTGCAACGCCTGTTGAATTCCAATCCGGCCATCCGGACCGTGTCCGGCGTGGAAGGACTGGAACCTGTGCCGGCGGGTCATACAGGAAAACGCAATACAAGAGCAGGGCGCGCAAAACTCGCGCAACGGGTGATTTCCTACCTGTCGCCGCAGTTTGTCACGGTTCATCCTGTAGACCACAATGCGCCGGAAGAAGACATCATGCTGCTGGACCTGAACTTCATGAGCCAGACCGCGGAGGCCACCATGCATGTGCCGGCATATTCACGCTGGCTGGAACGCCAGGACCATACGCGTACCTACCAATACTTTCGCAAGGTCCTGCAGATCCTGTGCCGGCAACGCCCCGGCAGCACCTGGGTACTTAAAACACCACAACACATGGAATATCTCGACGTATTCCTGGCAGTATTTCCCGGAGCGACGGTCATACAGACTCACCGTGACCCGTGCAGAACATTTCCATCCTTCTGCAGCATGGTAGCCCACGCCCGGGGCATCTTCAGCGACCACGTAGACCCGGGGGCAATAGCCGCACACTGGTGCCGAAAAACGCGCAGGATGGTTGAAATGGCCATGCAGACCCGGACAAAATACGACCCCGGCCGGTTTATCGACGTATCGTATTACGACCTGGTGGATAATCCGATCGCCGAACTGCAACGAATTTACCGCCAGGCGGGGATCGATTTTCCCGGGGAAGCCCGGCGAAAAGCCGAGGAATACACACAGGCTAACAAGCAAAACCGTTTCGGCAGACACGCATACCGGTTAAGTGATTTCGGATTGAATGAGAAAATCATTGAGGATAACTTCTCTATTTACCGGCAAAAATACGCGATCCCCTTTGAAAACCAATGAAACGAAAACCAAAACAAACCGGTGACGGCACCTTCATCAATTCGATTGCCAGCGCAATCCGGGATCTCCGCCAACCGCAGGCAGGGGGACTGAGCCCCGTTGCGGATGATGTCCGGATTGACGGTAAAACCTGCCTGGTTACCGGAGCCAACAGCGGACTGGGCAAGGCCGCGGCCGTCGAACTTGCGAAGCGAGGCGGAAATATGATCCTGGCCTGCCGCCCCGGACACGTAGACACCCGTGGCGAAATTATGCGGTTGTCCGGCTCCGGGACGGTGGAAATGCTGGAAGTGGACCTTGCAGACCTGGAATCCGTGCATCGCTTATGCGACCTCATGAAGCAACGCAATATACGCGTTGACATCGCACTCATGAATGCCGGCCTGATGCCGCGCAAGGCGAGAAAAACGCCACAGGGATACGAGATGATGTTCGCGGTGCATTTCCTCTCGAAACGGGTGATGATCGAACGTTGGCTGCAGGACGGTGTGATACGCCCGTCCGTCCAGCCCGGTGAGACCCCGCGTATCGTATTTATTACCTCGGAGTCGCACCGTTCCTCCCACACTATCGACTTCGACCGATTTGGCGCGTTCAGGGATTACGGAATCAGGCAAGGCCTCAAATATTACGGTATCAGCAAGTTGGTCCTGTGCACCTTCGCAACCGAACTTTCCCGGCGCCTGAACCCGCGGGAGAAGGTCGAAGTTGCGGTGCATGCAATGTGCCCCGGCGGGGTTGCCACGAATATTGCCAGGGATGCGCCGGTCTGGCTTAAACCGTTGGTCAACCCGCTGTTAGGGCACTTTTTCCAGCCCCCGGAGCAGGCCATCGGGCCGGTAATCTACCTGTGCTGCGCTGAAGCAGCAGGTACTGCCACGGGGATGTACCTGCACATGATGCAGCAGAAATCGGTTTCGCCGGCCGCGGCGGACCCGGAGAACGGAACCAGGCTGTGGGAGGCCAGCGCAGCGCTGCTGGCGAAATCACGAAAAACGCCCTGATCAGTACTGAAGCATGCTGCATACGTTCAACAAATCCGTCCGGCACCTGTGGCGCCGGTTCGGCCGCAAACCGATGGCGGAAAAAGTCGACATGACAGGCAGGCAGGTTATCGTCACCGGCGCCTCCCCCAATTCACTGGGTTATGAGACCGCCAGGGTTCTTGCCGGTTGGGGCGCTTCCGTCGTGGTGACAAGTACACGCAACGTTGCGCGTATGGAGCATTCCCTGAAGGAAGACCTGCGCAGGATGGGCGCCGACGAGAACAACGTCACGGCCCAGCCGCTGGACCTGTGCGATGTGGACAGCGTCAACCGCTTTTCAAAGTGGTACCGGGACAGCTATGACGGGAAACTGCATGTGCTTGTCAATAACGCAGGCGTTCATAAAAATATCTTAAAACCGCGCACCCGGCCGCCACTCAGTAAAGACGGATTTGAAATTCATTGGCGCATCAACTATCTCGGCACCTATCACCTGACGAGCCTGCTGTTGCCGCTGCTGAAGCAGGGTGGCCTGGAAAGCGGGGATGCACGGTTGGTCAACGTGTCCTCCCACCTGCACGACAGGATGAATAACGAAGACCTGTTCAACGGTAACAGGCGTTATCACGCATGGGATGCGTACGGGTTATCGAAACTGGCGCTGGTTCACCATGCCTATGAGATCGAAAGACGCTTCGCGAAACAGTACAACCTGCATTCCATGGCATTGCACCCGGGATCGGTCGACACCAACCTCACCCGGATGGAAGCGCCGCAAGGAAAGATCGGAAAGGTATTGCATCGAATCAGTTCCGCGCTGGCGTCCCTGGTGTTGCTGCCGCTCAAGGATGGGGCCCAAACCATCGTGATGTGTGCCAGTAAGCATCCGCTACAAGGCGGCGGGTATTATGATCGCTGCAGCCTTGCAGAATCAAGCGATGAGAGCAAAGATGAAACCGTGTCGAAACTGTTGTGGGACAAGTCGGAGGCGTGGGTCGCTACACTCGCAAAACCTGATGGGGTTGCCTAACTCCGGCCCAGCACGCTGTAGTCACCGTCGACGATCAATCGAACGGAAATGTACAACCCCAGCAGCGCGAACAGTACCCAGAAAGAGTTTATTCCCAGGATATAGAAGTATGTATCGCCCCTGCGAATCAGCTTATGCCTGCCTGCGACATAAAAACTCACCACGTACACCGAGGTCATGTACACCCACTGCCAGAACAGCATGGCGCCCAGGATACCCACGAGCAGTGCCGGCAGAAAACTGACCGTGTACGCCGCGTACAGGACCAGTGATGGAATTGCCGTGACAAAGCCGTTGCCGATGTCAACGTTGAACCCGTACGTGCGCCGGTCCGCATAAGAACCATCGTACAGGGAATACGAAGCCCAGGCATCCGCCCAAATGGTCGGGGACAGAACCTTGCCTACCGGGACCTCGGTAGCCATAAACCCGGCAGCAGACGAACGGCCGGTTTCCGCGCAGTATTCACGCCAGTAACCGACGCGTTTCTCAATGTAATCCCGGCGCCAGAACAGGCACATCTCCCAATAGCAGACCATCAGGTTGATCGAGAAAAACAGGCTCATCAGGCAATAACAGGCATTCACAGAGCCGTTGATCCGGTAACTTAAACCGATACCGGCAGCTGTAGAGAGTGCGACAAAAATCGCAATAATCGAACCAACCCGCATCTTCAAACCGGCCTTGCGTACCTGCAAAAAAATCCTTTTACAATTTTCCCAGGGCCTGTAGTACCTTCTCCGGGGTAATCGGCAATTCGGTTATCCTGACGCCAATCGCGTTGTAGATCGCATTGGCGATAGCCGCAGCGGGCACGATCAGGCAGACTTCAGACATGCTCTTGGCGCCAAACGGTCCGGTCGGCTCGTTGGATTCGACAAAAATGCTCTCGACCTTCGGCGGCATCTCCATGGACGTCGGCATCTTGTAGTCCAGGAAATCGGCGGACAGGCAGGCGCCGGTGTCCTGGTCGAACTGCAGGTTCTCCATCAAAGCATAGCCCATGCCCTGCTGGAAGCCGCCTTCAACCTGGCCTTCGGCGGACTTGGGGTGCATTACCTGGCCCATATCGGTAGCGTGAACCGCACGCAACACCCTGACTTCGCCGCTATCCGTGTCCACTTCCACCTCCACGAACTGCGCCGCGGCAGGCGACGGGTTGGACGGCGGCGCCTGGCTGGCAGAACCGATTATCGTCCCTTTTTCCGCGATGGTGGTGGGTTGCGGCCCGCTGTCGGTCATCTGTATGAACGGGGACTCGGCGCGGGCGATGATCTCCGTCATGGGCACACCGGAATCCGGCGCGCCTTTTACGAGTATCATTCCGTCTTCAAGATAAAGGTCATCCGCATTCGCCTCCATGACGGCGGCCGCGGCCTGGAACAGGCGCCGTTTTACCGCAACGGCGGCTGCCTTGGTCCCCAGACCCGCCGAATAGGTGGCGCGGCTGGCGTGGGTGGGGGCATCGAAAGGCGCGGTATCGGTATCGGCATAGACGATCCTGACTGCCCCGGGCGCCAGACCCAGTTCTTCCGCTACAACCTGGGTCAGCATGGTGGTCTGGCCGGAGCCCAGGTCGACACAGGACGACACCACGTCCGCGGTACCGTCCCGGTTCAGTTTTACCGTCGCGCCCGCATGCTCGTAGATGTCGGGGAACCCCAGGCAACCGCTCACCCACAACGGGTGGCAGGCAAAGCCTATCCCGCGTTTTTTGCTTCCTTCATCCGCGCCGGCAGGGCGCCGCCGATCAAAGCCGATACGCTCCGCACCCTGTTTCAGACAATCGTCCAGCCGGTAACTGTTCAGCGTGTGGCCCTGCAGCACCGGGTGGGGGTCGCCTTCCTTGTGCGTATTCCTGGAGCGGAACTCAATCGGGTCAAGACCCAGTTTCTCGCAGATTTCATCGTTCTGGGATTCGACGGCAAAACAGCCCTGGGGCGCGCCGTAGCCGCGGTAACCGCCGCCGATAATGTTATTGGTATAGACGGTAAACCCCTCCCAGACCTGGTTCGGGCATTTCCATGGGAAAAACGTCCCGTACAGTCCGTGCACCATGATTACTTCGGCACCGTGGGTGGCATGGGCGCCGCCATCGAGTATGCTCTTGATATAGCGGGCGGTATACGTGCCGTCGTTTTTCACCCCGGTCTTGAGATACACCTTGATCGGGTTGCGCGTGGTCGTGATGAAATCCTCCCCGCGGCTGTGCTCTATACGCACGGGCCGTTTCGCCTTGCGGCTCAGTAAGGCCGCGATGGGCTCCAGGTGCCCGATATCCAGTTTACCGCCGAAGCCGCCGCCGATATAGGCCGGTTTGACCACGTTGATACTGCTCTCCGGCACACCCAGGGCAACCGCCATTTTTTCCCTGAGGCCGAAGCCGTGCTGCATGGAGGAATGCACGGTAATCCTGCCGTCCGTTTCGGTATCCACCACGCAAACCCGCGGTTCCATGTAACAGGTATGCACCCGCTGGGTCTGGTACACACCCTCAAAGATATGGTCGGCCTCGGCAAAACCGGCCTCCAGGTCGCCAAAATTAAAGGACGGCGACTTGGCGATGTTATTCGGTGCGTCGTCATGCAATTGCGGCGCCCCATCCTGCATGGCCTCCTCCGGGTCGAATACGGCCGGCAATTCCTCGTATTCAACGTCGATGAGTTGCAGTGCGGCATCGGCGATTTCCGGGGTTGTCGCGGCAACCGCCGCCACCGGCTGGCCGGCCCAGCGTACCCGGTCGCTCATCACGACAAAATCCTGCACCATGCTCTTGGCATGGGCCGGCACGAAATAAACGGGCGTGAATTTGTTCTGCGGCACCTCGGCGGGTGTCAACACCGCTTTCACACCCGGCAGCCGTTCCGCTTCACTGGCGTCGATACTGATGATCTTCGCATGGGGATAGGGGCTGCGCAGCAACTTGCCGTGCAGCATGCCGGGCAGGCTGTAATTAACGATATAGTGTTTGCCGCCCGTTACCTTGTCAAAAGCATCGGGACGTACCACATTTTTACCGACAACATTCAATTGAGCCATATTCCTGTTCTCCCCGTATATCAACCTGCTGCCGCCATCTGCACGGCTTCGATAATTTTCTGGTACCCGGTACACCTGCACAGGTTCCCCGAGATGCCCTTACGGATGGCTGCCTCATCCGGATCCGGGTTCTCGGCAAGCAACTGTTTGGCTGCCATTATGATGCCGCAGGTGCAGTAGCCGCACTGCACCGCATCGGCGTCGATAAAGGCCTGTTGCACGGGGTCCAGTCCGGCGTCGCCACCCAGTCCTTCCACGGTAGTCACTGTCCTGCCCCCTACCTGCATGGCCATGGTCATACAGGCATACACCGCCTTGCCGTCCAGCAAAACAGTACAACAACCGCATCCACCGGAATCACAACCCCGTTTGGCGGCGTTCAGGCCCAGGGTTTCCCGCAGGGTGCGCAGCAGGCTGTCATGGGGTTCTACCGCGACCTCGTGCGTTTCATTATTTACGTCAAGCTGAATGACTTGTTTCATTGCACTTCTCCCCCCAGCCTGGCTATTGCCTGGCGCAAGGCTTTTTGCACCAGCACCCCGGTCATGTGTGATCGATATTCCTTCGATGCCCGGTGGTCGGAGATTGGGTCCACGTCACCTTGCGCCGCTTTCCCGGCGCCGCTGACGCTGTCTTCATCCAGAACAGCGCCGGCCAGCAGGTCCTCGGCCGAACCTGCCCGCGCCGGTGTCTCTCCCGTTCCACCGCCGATAAATACACGGGCTTGCTCGCACCGGTTTGCACCATCCAGCGTCAAGGCCACCGCGGCATTGACGATGGCCAGGTCATTGGCATTGGTTTCCAGCTTGATGAACGCGCTGGCGCTGTTGGGCGGCGGCACAGGCAGCCTGATCGCCGTGACGAATTCGGCCGGGGCCAGGCTGTTTTCGAACAGCCCGGAAAAGAATGCTTCGAGGGGGATGGCGCGGCTGCCGTCCGGCCCGTGTGCCTGGACCTCGCCGTTCAATGCCAGGAAACTGGTCGGCAGGTCAAACAGGGGGCAGGCCGAAGCGATGGAACCGCCGACGGTTGCAGCATTCATGATCTGCACCGGCGGATAGGCAATCGCGTCCTTGACGGCGCCCAGCCAGGCCTGCTGCTGAACCGCGTCATCCTGTTCAAGCTGGGCCAGGCGGGTCGTGGCGCCGATAACCACGTTGCCGGGGTCGATGGCGATATCGTCCAGACCCAGACCCTGTATGTCTATCAGCGCGTCTATACCCGTGAGCAACCCCCTGGCGGCAAGCCCATGCAGGAAAGTGCCGCCGGCAACGATCAGCGCGCTGTCCTCATGCTCCTGCAGGAGTTGCACTACCGCAGAGGCATCTGTCGGACTGTGAAATGATTCAACACTGGTTAAAGCCACTGTAAATCCTCCCCTGGCTGAATAATGTTATTTTTGAATGTTGACTTCTCCCGTCAAAGGATAAGTTCTGACCCGGATTATGGCAAGTAAAAATCCATCCGTCGTTTCAGGGCCTGCGCAGGGGCAGGCTCTGCAGAAGTTTATCCCTGCGCGGATTCCTGCTTGCGCAGGAAGGAACAGGAACCCGCCTGTCATATCATCACGAATTTAAGGCATACTGGCAAAATATGTTCGATAACATGATACAGACCAGGCAGGGACGCAACAGGGTCGTCGATATCTGCGGGCTGATATGCCTGCTGGGCTACACCGTACTCTCCTGGTATTCGCACGGAACGCTCCGACCTCCGGAACTGCCGGGTTTCTTCCTGCTGCTGGTCTGGGTGAGCCTGCCGCTGCTGGTCGTGTTCGCCTGTTTCCGGCATCAGCCTGCGAGTCTGCCCATAGGGCGCCTGGTTTTCTGGGCGGTAATGTTCCGTTGTTGCGGGCTTTTCGGTATGCCGCTGTTCGAAGACGACTGGTTCCGCTACCTGTGGGACGGTTACCGTTTTGCCAAGACCGGTACACCTTATGGCTGGGCGCCGGCGGATTCCTTCACTGATCCGGGGATACCGGTAGTATTTCAACGTATCCTGGACCGGGTCAACTACCCCGACCTGCCCACAATCTACGGGCCGACCAGCCAGTTTGCCTTCGTCCTGGCTTACTTCCTGAAAGCCGGCAGCCTGGTCCCGTTGCAACTCATATTTATCGGTTTTGACCTGCTGCTCATCAGACTGCTACTGTCTGTAGCGCCTGCCGGATATGTACTGCTCTACGCCTGGTGTCCGCTGGTCGTCAAGGAAATCGCCTTCACCGCCCATCCGGACGGTATGGGCGCGTGCCTGCTGGTAGCAGCCGTACTGCTGCGCCGGCGTGAACAGCTCAGCGGCGCGGCGGCCTGCCTGGCGCTGGCCGTCGGCGCCAAGATGCTGGCAGTACTCCTTGTCCCGTTCATCCTGGTTCGTACCGGTTTGCGCACCTGGCTTACTTTCGGCGCCATACTCGCGCTGTTATACCTGCCGTTCCTGCTGCAGGGCAGTTCGGATGCAACATCTCTGGCCGTGTTTGCCCGCGCCTGGGAATTCAACGCTGCCTTGTATGCCGTGCTAACGCAATGGCTTGCCGATACCGACGCAAAGCTGTTGCTGGGAGCCTGCCTGCTGGGGATTCGGCGGCGCCTACTGGTTGCGCTACCGCCGGGAAACGCCGGGAGAGGTCCCCCGGGGCGACTGGATTTACGGGCTGTTCCTGTTCGCGGCGCCGGTGATCAACCCCTGGTATGCGCTCTGGCTATTGCCGTTTGCCGTCATATACCCCAGCTTGTGGGCATGGGTTGCCTCCTGGGCGCTGTTCCTTTCCTATATCACCGGGCTCAACCTGGGCGACTTCGACCTGGAACCGTATGCCCATCCCGTGTGGGTACGCCCGCTCGAGTTCGGCCTGATCCTCACAGCCCTGTGCGGGGATACATGGCGCCGCTCCCTGAGACAACGGTTACAACGGTGATTTACCTCGCTGTTTTTCCGTAACTTTGGCTGACAACACCTGGATGATAACCCCTTGATTTTCAGCATGGGATCGATTACAATTCGTACCCTTCATTGACCTCACGATTAAAAGTAAAAAGTCATGACAAGCCCCAATACCACGCTTAAAGAATTGTTATCCATTATCGCCGGGTTCAGTGCGATCATCACCCTGCTATCCCCCGCCACCCTTGCCTCCGGTTCCATCAGCACCGGCAGCAGCGGCGTCAGCAGCCAGTACGGCCAGTTGTACAAACAGGGCAAGGTGGCGTTCTTCAGGAAGGTCGCCTGCAGCCGGTCCGAGTGCCCGGTCAAGCGCAACCAGATATCAGGCAGCCTCGCGACCGGCCTGGTCGAGAGCCTGCGCACACGGGCAGAGCTTAAATTCGAGGAATCGGAAAACGACGCCATAATCAGCGTCCTGTGCCCCGGCGAGAATGCCGGCAATTGCGCAGGTCGTCCCGACGAGCAGGAGATGGTGCAGTACTACCTGACCCGGCGTTTTAACATTAAAGGCTGATGCCGACACGGAGGTTACAGATGCGACACTTTATTACACTTATTCTCATTACCTCGATCAGCACCCCGGTGTGGGCAGAGGGTTCACCCTGGTTGCCGATTCCAAAATCCGGCTCCCTGAGCGTTTCCCACGTGTACCAGGATGCCGAGAAGTTCTACCGCGGCAAGGACCGCCGGCGCCTCCCGTTCGGCGGCATCGAGCAGAGTACGACCTGGGTGACCCTGAACTACGGCCTGGCCGAATCGGTGGCCCTGGACGTCCAGGGCGGTCACTCCGAGGTGGAAGCGGACAACGGCATGGAATCTGACGGGATGACCGACACGACAATAGGGCTTACCTGGCGGGTGGTCGATGAAGATATCAGCGAAGCGGGCGCGCCCAGCATCGCGGTACGGGTAGCCGGCATTATTGCCGGTGATTATGATACCGGCATGCCCTGGTCCATCGGCGATGGCGGGGACGGCTTCGAAGGGTCCCTGATCGTCGGAAAAATACTCGGCGACAGGGTTGCATTGTCCGCTGAAGCCGGGCGCCGGGAACGCAACAGTAATGTCCCGGGCGAGACGTTCCTCAACGCGGCGGCTTACCTGCTGGTTTCACCCAAACTGTCCTTGTCTGCACGCTACCACAAGACCATGTCGGACGGCGACCTGGATATCGGCGGCTACGGCTTCAGCCCGGCCCGTTTCCCGGAGACCGATGAGGACATCGACCGCATCGCGCTGGGCGGGTCGTTCAACCTCACCGATCAAATCAGCCTGGGGTTGAACTGGTTCAGCATCCTGGACGGCCGCAACACCGCTGATTTCGACGCCATCCTGGGCACGATCACGTATACTTTCGATCTCTACAACCTGGGGGGGCAGTAAGCCCGCTTACCCACCACAGGGGCAGGTCCGTGCGCGGGGGTTGATACGGCATGTATAAAAACATGAGTGTCGCGGCAGTGGTCCCGGCGTTGAACGAGGAACACTCCATCGGCATGGTCGTGCGCGACCTGCTGGCCTTATACAATGCCGACACGTCAGCCGTGTTTGACGATGTGGTTGTCTGTGACAACGGCTCCAGCGACGCTACCTCTCTGCGTGCCCGGGAAGCCGGCGCCCGCGTAGTCCATGAACAACAACCGGGTTACGGCAGTGCCTGCCTGGCTGCCATCGGCGCATTGCAGACGCCGGACGTCATCGTATTTATTGACGGCGACCATGCGTTTGATGCAACGCAGGCGGTCAGGCTGTTGGACGCGGTAGCCTCCGGGGCCGACCTGGTGATTGGTTCCCGTACCCTGGGCCAACCGGTGCGCGGTGCGCTGGCGCCCGGCCAGGAACTGGGTAACCGTGTCATCTGCGCCCTGATCCGGCTCCTGTGGGGGCATCGTGTCACCGACCTGGGCCCGTATCGGGCCATCCGCGCCGGGTCACTCGCCCGCCTGACCATGGCGGACACGCGCTTCGGCTGGACCGTGGAGATGCAGGTCAAGGCCATTCAACAGGGTATGAAGACAGCCGAGGTGCCCGTGGATACCCGGGTGCGCATCGGTGAATCCAAGATCAGCGGGACCTTGTCAGGTGCGGTGAGCGCCTGTACGGGCATCCTGTGTATGATCGCCAAACTCCGCTGGCAACAGTTCCGGCAATACCGATACAGGTGATGACTATGAAAAAAACACTTTTACACGCACTGGTTGCACCGGCACTGGCCTTGTCCCTCCTGGGCGCCTCCGGACCCGTCAGCGGCGCGCCTGAATCAGAACTCCTCCCCGGCTGGGATGTGAGCGACGAATCCAATAACGCAGCCATCGACCACAGCGCCTGGCAGGACATCCTGGATGGCTACCTGAAATCCGATGATCCCTCCGGCATCAACCGGTTTGACTACGGTGCGCTGAAAGCCAACGCGGACGACCGCAAGAAACTGTCCGCTTACCTGAAGAGCCTCGCCGTCATCGATCCCCGCAGCTATTCCAGGGATGAACAGATGGCCTATTGGATCAACCTGTACAACGCGCTCACGGTGTTCGTTATCGTGCCCCGCTACCCGGTGGACTCGATCAAGGAGATCAAGAGCGGTATCGTCGACTTCGGTCCCTGGAACCTGGAATTGTTTCCCCTGCAGGGAGAGAAACTGACCCTGAACCAGATTGAACACCGCATACTGCGGCCGATCTGGAAAGACCCGCGCATCCATTACGCCGCAAACTGCGCCAGCCTGGGCTGCCCGAACCTGTACCCGCTTGCCTTTCGTTCGGATAACCTTGAACAGCTGCTTGAGCAGGCGGCAAAGGATTATGTCAACCACCCCCGCGGCGCGCAGGTTCAGGGAGATGAGTTGGTGGTCTCCAGCATCTATGACTGGTACAAGTCGGATTTCGGCGGCACCGATGCCGGTGTGCTGGCCCACCTGAAGCAATATGCCCGTCCTGAACTGGTTGAAATCCTGGGCAACCACGACGACTTCGACGATTATTACGACTGGAGCCTGAACGCACCCTGAACCCGACCGTCGTTCCCGCACTGACATGTTCATCGTTCCTGCGCAAACAGGAATCCAGGCCGTCATTCCTGCGCAAGCAGTAACCCAGTGGAAAAATGCGCCGCCTCCGGCGACACAGTATCATATTGGATGCCGGGTCAAGCCCGGCACGACTATTTCCTGCATTTCTTGGTTCTTGATATTGACAAACGAACGCCGTCATTCAATCATGGCAAATAAAGCGAATGGGGAGTATCCATCATGTTACCTGCAATTTCCCGCGTACAGGAACTGAACCCGGCCAAGCTGGGGATGTTGTTTAAAAAAGAATTCGATCTCTGCCGGGTGCGCCAGGGCGAGACCGTGATGTTGCTGAGCGACCTCGCCACCCGGCGTGAGTACGTGGAGGCGGCCTTCGCAGCCGCCGAGGATATGGGCGCCGATGTCTACGAAATGTGCGTCAATTCCGTTCCCTCATGGACCAAGGTCGGTGTTGCCACCGTCGGTCAGTGCAAGGGGACCCTGGAAGCGGCCAAGGCTGCCGATATCATCGTTGCCCTGCACGTGCCCCTGTTCACCGGCTGGTTGAAGGAAGTCAGGGATGCCGGTACCCGGGTGCTGATGATCATCGATTCGCCCGACGACCTGGAGCAGTTGATGGCGCCGCCGGGTCTGAAGGAGGCCGTACTCTACGCTGACACCTTGCTGGCTAAAACCAGAAAAGTACACGTTACCAGTGAGGCCGGCACCGACCTGACCTATGACTGCGGCGAATACCCGGTGATGAGTCAATACGGGTTTGCCGATGCACCGGGCCGGTTCGACCACTGGGGCGGCGGCCATGTCCACACTTTTCCCAATGAAGGCAGCGCCGGCGGCACGGTGGTATTCCAGCCGGGAGACATCGTGATCCTGCCTTATTGCCGCTATATCCAGGATGAAGTCAGGCTGACCATCACTGATGGGTTTATCGATAACGTGGAAGGCGGCCTGGATGCCAAGCTCATGCAGGACTGGCTGGATGACAACCGGACCGGCGCCGACGACCGGGACCCTTATGCGGTCTCCCACCTGGGTTGGGGCCTCAACCCGCAGGCCCTGTGGTACGGCATTGCCCTTAACGGCGATGAGCCGGAGCGCAGCCGCGCCGCGGCCCGCACCTTTCCCGGCAATTTCCTGTTCTCGACCGGGCCAAATAACCAGGGCGGCGGTAAACGCACCACCCGCGGACACTATGACGTGCCCATGCGGGATTGCACCATGGCGCTGGACGGCAAGGTAATCATAGAAAACGGCAGGATTATTGACGATAATATGGCCGTCGAACGAATTAAACACATATAACAGGAAATAAAACAATGAAGGACTTTCAATACCTGGCGCCGCGTAAACTGGACGAGGCAGCCGTGCTGATGGCCGAACACGCAGGTTCGGCGCAACTTCTGGCCGGGGGAACGGACCTGCTCATTTTCATGCGCAACGGCCGCAAATCCCCGGATGTTATCATCGACGCAAAAAAAATCCCGGAGCTCACCCGCCTGCACCTGGATGGGGACCGCCTCACCATCGGCGCCGCGGTCAGTTGCCGGACAGTCTGGGAACACCCGGAAATCAGTGTACGGTTTCCGGCACTGACGGATGCAGCGACCCTGATCGGCGGTATCCAGATCCAGGGGCGGGCAACGTTCGGCGGTAACCTGTGCAACGCCGCGCC
The DNA here is from genome assembly GCA_965208655.1 of Gammaproteobacteria bacterium. Taxonomy (GTDB): domain Bacteria; phylum Pseudomonadota; class Gammaproteobacteria; order Eutrophobiales; family Eutrophobiaceae; genus JAAXHV01. The sequence goes on along the minus strand of CBDBPJ010000001.1, from coordinate 564,227 downwards.
CAGCGCCGATACCGTACCCCCGGTGATCGTCTACGGGGCGACAGCCCATATCGTCAGCGCCCGTGGTGAGCGTGACGTACCGGTAGAGCAAATCTGCACGGGACCCGGCCTGACCTCGCTTGCGCACGATGAAATCCTGGTCTCGCTGTCTGTTCCCGTACCTGCGGCGAACTCCGGCGCCGCGTTCCTGCGCTTTATCCCCCGTAACGAAATGGACATCGCCGTGGCTAACACCGCGTCCCGGGTCGACCTGGACGAGACCGGCGCAACCTTCAAGTCGGTCCGGATAGCCATAGGCGCGGTAGCGCCGACTCCCCTGTTCGTGGAAGCGGCCGGCGCCGCACTCAGCGGCAGACCCGTTAACGAGGAGTCGATTGCCGAAGCCGCCGGCATCGCCCGGGATGCAGCAACGCCGATCAACGACATGCGCGGCACGATTGAACACCGGAAACAACTGGTCGAGGTGTTAACGACGAGGGCACTGCGGCGAGCCATCGCCCGGGCAAATAACGAAGAATAAACAACAAGCTACATGGATGCACAGGATGCACATGAATATTGATCATAACCATCCTGTTTATCATGTACATCCATGTTAAACACAGAATTTTTTGAGGGAGAACAGATTTATGAGCAGCAAATCACTGGTAACGGCAACGATTAACGGCGAGTCCAGAGAGTTCCTGTGCGAACCCAGGCAGAGCCTGCTGGAGGTATTGCGGGATGTCTTGTACCTGACCGGCACGAAGGAAGGCTGCAACGACGGCAACTGCGGCGCCTGCAGCGTCATCGTCGACGGCGTCTTGCTGGACGCCTGCTGCATGCTGGCCGTCGAGGCAGAAGGCAGCAGCATTGAGACCATAGAAGGGCTGGCGGCAGGCGCTGAACTGCACCCCCTGCAACAGGCTTTTCTTGAAGATACCGGGCTGCAGTGCGGTATCTGCACACCGGGTTTCCTGATATCCGCAAAAGCCCTGCTGGATAAGGAACCCCGGCCGGACGAACACCAGGTACGCCACTGGCTGGCCGGGAACCTGTGCCGCTGCACCGGTTACGACAAGCTGGTGCGATCCGTGTTGAAGGCAGCAGATAATATGGCGGAGGCATAACGATGACTGAAGCAACGAAGAAAAATGGTTTTAACGTGCTCGGCACCTCGCCGATACGGCCTGACGGGCTGGACAAGGTTACGGGACAGGCGCGCTTCGCCGATGATTTTCACCTACCGAACATGTTACACGGTAAAATACTGCGCAGCCCGCACGCCCATGCGCGCATCATCTCCATCGACACCAGCGCCGCGCAAGCCCTTCCGGGCGTGCGCGCGGTGGTCACCGGCGCCGACTTCCCTCCCGTCAAGCATGAGCTGATCCACGCGGGCGCGGCCGGCGTGCTCAACGTGCGCGAGATGGCGGAGAACTGCATGGCAAAAGACAAGGTCCTGTATGACGGGCATGCCCTGGCCGCGGTGGCCGCGGACAGCCCGCACGATGCGGAACTGGCCGTAAACCTGATTGAGGTGGAGTATGAACTGTTGCCGCCGGTGATGAACGTGCGCGCGGCCATGGCGGATGACGCCCCGGTCATCCACCAGGACTTTCACCCCGGGGGGTTTATTGCGCCTACGGAAAAATTCATGCCCAATGCCAGTCGCGTGCAACTGGGCAGCGGTGATACCGAACAGGGATTTGCCGAGGCCGATCTTGTCCTGGAACGGGAATACACGGCGGAGACCATTCACCAGGGTTACATTGAAAGCCATGTCACCACGGCAAACTGGGACAGCAATGATCACGTGACGGTGTGGACCGCGACCCAGGGGCAGTTCGCCCTGCGCGACCATCTGGCCGACATCATCCAGGTGCCCATAAGCAACATCAACGTGGTGCCGCTGGAGATTGGCGGCGGTTTCGGCGGGAAAGAGCGAATTTATCTCGACCCGGTGGCGGCCATGCTCTCGAAAAAGTCCAGCTGCCCGGTCAAGATCGCCATGCGCCGGGACGAGGTGTTCCGCGCAACCGGGCCGAGTTCCGGCACTTATATCAAACTGAAGTTCGGCGTCAAACAGGACGGCACCATCACGGCCGCCGACCTGCACATGGCCTACGAGGCCGGCGCTTACGCCGGCGGCCCCCTGTTTCTCGGCATCCTGTCCTCCACGTCACGCTATAACCTGCCCAACATCCGTATCGACGGCTTCGACGTCATCGTCAACAAGCCCACCATGCGCCCCTATCGCGCCCCGGGCGCGCCCCAGGCGCTGTTTGCGGTGGAGCAGATGATAGACGAGTTGGCCCGCGCACTGGATATGGACCCCATTGCCTTCCGCATGAAGAACCTGGCAAGGACCGGAGACCGGCTGGTGCCGGGTTTCCCGCTGGCGCCCATAGACACGGACCTGATGATGGATACCGTCAAGGCGCATCCCCATTACCATGCGCCCCTGGACGGACCGAACCGGGGACGGGGCCTGGCCTACAGCATCTGGTTCAACATCGGCGAAATTTCCAGCGCACGCATACAGGTCAACCCGGACGGCTCCGTCATCCTGGCCACTGCCAGCCCCGACCTGAGCGGCACGCGCATAGCGCTGGCCATGCAGGCCGCGGAAATGCTGGGCATAGACGTTGAACAGGTAAACCCCTCGGTTGCCGATACCCAATCCATCGGTTTCTCGGTACCTTCGGTGGGAAGCCGCACCACGTACGGCACGGGCACTATCGTCTGCGAGGTGGCGCAGGAGATACTGAACCAGATGTGTGAACGGGCCGCTTTGCTGTGGGAGACGGATGCGGGCCAGGTGACCGTCGAAAACGGCACCTTCAGCAACAAGGCAGACCCTGCGCAGACCCTGTCATTCAATGAACTGGCGGGTAGGATGTTCGAGACCGGCGGCCCCATCAGCTACCACAAGACCGGTACTACCCAGAGTTTCATCCCCGGCACCGCCGTGCACCTGGTGGACGTAGAGGTGGACCCGGACACCGGCAAGGTGGACATCCTGCGCTACACCATATTCCAGGACGTGGGCAAGGCCGTGCACCCGGATTACGTGGAGGGCCAGATGCAGGGGGCCGCGGTACAGGGGATAGGCATGGCGCTGAACGAAGAGTATTTCTACGACGAGGAAGGCCACCTGAAAAACGCCAGCCTGCTGGATTACCGCCTGCCTACCTCGCTGGACGTGCCCATGCTCGAAACCGTGGTACTGGAATCGCCTAACCCCGCGCATCCTTTCGGGGTACGCGGCTGCGGCGAGATCTCCATTGCCCCGCCGCCTGCGGCAATCGCCAACGCCATCCACGACGCGGTCGGGGTACGCCTGGACTCCATGCCGATGGCGCCCCACAAGGTCTGCGCGGCCATCAAGGCCGCCAAACCGGCCAAAGCCGCCTGATTACTGCATGCCTACGGTCTGGATTCCATTAGCCATGCAGGGATTTACCGGCGGCAGGGAAACCGTCGAGATGGAAGGCCGCACCGTCAGGCGACTTATCGTCGCCCTGGACGACACCTACCCCGGGGTGAAGGATGCCCTGATGGACGGTGACAGGTTCAAACCCGGCATCGCGGTCGCCGTCAACGGCCAGGTCAGCCACCTCGGTCCGCTGCAACCCCTGGAAGAAGACAACGAGGTGTTTTTCGTCCCTGCCATAGGCGGGGGATAATCACTCCAACCCCCGTCATTTGCGAAGCTTGTCCCTGCGGAAGCAGGGACCAGGAACCCATTCAATTGGGATATTTGGGGTCAGAGTAAAAATACTCTGCAATAACCTATATCGTCTGACTGCGACTGTATTTTTACTCTGACCCCAAATATCTACTTGCCCTGGTAGGTCACCCGGTAGACCGCCCCGACCTTGTCGTCCGAAATCAGCAGGCTGCCGTCCCGGGAGACCAGTACGTCGTTGGGGCGCCCGGTCACCTTCTCGCCCTGCAGCCACAGGTCCAGGAACGGTTCGTACATGGGTCCGGCTTCGGTAAAGCGCACAACGCTGACCCGGTAACCCACCTTGGAGGAACGGTTCCAGGAACCGTGCTCGGCGATGAACAGCGCGTTGCGGTAGGATGCAGGAAACTGATCGCCCGTGTAAAAAGCCAGGCCCAGGGCGGCGGAATGGGCCTGGATGCTGATTTCAGGCGGCACGTAGTCCGCCGGGTTGTGCCCTTCCCCGAACCTGGGGTCAAGGATGTCGCCGGCGTGAACATAGGGATAGCCGTAATGGGCCCCGGCTTCGGTCACGCGATTGATCTCTTCCGGCGGGATATCATCTCCCAACATGTCGCGCCCGTTATCGGAGAACCAGAGTTCGCCGGTGTCGGGATGCCAGGCCATGCCGACGGAGTTCCTGACCCCGGCCGCGTAAATTGTAGTCTCGCCGGTGTCCGGGTCCATGCGCAGGATGCTGGCGAAACGCGGGTCCTCGGATTCGCAGATATTGCAGGGTGCGCCCACGGGCACATAAAGAAACCCATCCGGACCGGCGCACAGGTATTTCCAGCCGTGATGGCGCTCGTCCGGCAGTTTATCGGTCACGATCTCCGGTTGCGGGTTATCCCGGTAGGTCTGCTCAATGGCGCGGTAACGCAGGACCCGGTCCAGCGCCCCCACGTACAGGTCTCCACCGATCAGCGCCAGGCCGCTGGGCACTGTCAAGCCGCGCGCGAACGTGACGACCTCGGCTTTGCCCTGCGCGGCCGGTATCACGGCATACAGGTTGCCGTCACGCAAAGACCCCACCAGCAGCAGGCCGGATTCAGTTTCGGCTGTCTGCCTGGCACCCGGCACTTCATCGGTAACTACGGAGAGGCGGAAGTCGCCGACTACTGTGTCGGCAAAACCGGGAGGGGTAAACAACAGCAATATGAGTATAAGTTTCTTCATGTAGCAAAAGTATATGCCCGCAATCACAGCGGGTAAAGAATTAAGCGCTATCCTTGTTTCATTCTCTCAGACAACCAGTTTCGACAAAGCAACGACCGGTGTCACGTAATGTTATATCAGCAAAGCTCATCCACCCATCTGTGAGCTTTATTTCCCGAGCACGACTTCCTCTCTCACCAGGCGCGCTATAACCTCTGCTTCCTCACGAGTAATGCTTGCTTCGGTAACGTGTTGATCGAGTATCCCTTGCATCATGGGAGAGGAGAGCGCCGGCATCGTTAACAACATCTCAAGCAACTCCTGCGCATTCGGGTTCATGGGCGTTACTGAAGCGCCGGGTTGAGCGCCCACCGACGCTTGTGGTTCCTGAACGCTCGTTGTGGCCGGCGCGTGGGGAGGGGAAGGGTGAGAATTTGCCCTGCGTGTCTCCGCCCTGCGCCTGCGCAGCGTACCCGGCCGTGGCAGGACAGGTTCGGATACATGGTCTGACTCCGCATCCTCGTCTTCGGAAGAACTGTCTGACTCCGTATCTGCATCATTGTCGGAGGAACTGGTTAACTCCGCTTCATCATAAACATCGAAAATATCGATGAAGTTATACGGCTCCGTATCTTCATCAACATCGCAGGTGCTGTCTGACTCACCATCCTCTTCCACCAGGCGGTCACGATCCGGGCTCGCTGTTCTTCTTCCTCGCCGAACAGGCATGGCTGCTCCGTGTCCGTCTATCTGTCCACGACGCAGCGCGGCAAGGACATACCCTATGGGAATACCCAGCCCGAGAACACACACCAGCCATGGAAATTCCTGAATCGCGCCTAAATGCCCGGGGGGCAGACTTTCCCTGCCTGCCTCTATCCTGCGCACGTAATCGGCAAAATCGAAATCAGCAGGCAGCCCCCCACAGGCGCCTGCCGCGGCCGCCGGCCAGACACATACTCCCCCTGAACCGAACCGTATCGATAACGGCCCGATAATATTCGTAGCGACCAGCGAGAGTATCGTAGAGGTGTACATGACATTTATAACCTGGTTGCGAGTGGCAGCCAGGACGATAACAATAGCCCGGGCCAGCCTGTTCCGGATAGCGCTGAATTGCCTGCGCCAGGGAATAAGGTTTTCCTGATTTACCGCCTGGACGACATGAGTTGCAACCAGCATTCTCGCCAGGATCTGGATGAGCATGCCTAAAGCAGCGTATTGCATGAACGCATTTGTGGTTGCGCGAGGCGATAATTCTTCACCTTCATGTATATATTGCCAGGTCAGGTAAATCGCAAGTTGCGGGTTTGTCAAGTACGCTGCAAGGTAGTCAAGTGCAACAGCATAAATGCTGTTCAACATGGACAGGTACAATCCTGTGCGGGGCATACTCCAGCCCAGTCTGCCCATTAACAGATGTATGGCGATCGAAGGAGAAAGGGTAAGGTTTAACAGGTAAATGATGTTGTCCAGAATTACCCTGATGATAATGGCGGCCATGCGGTCAGTGCTCCAGGGCTGGCGCCATTGACTCGGGGACAGGCTGCCCTGCGCGGTTGCGGCGTGGAAGTAGGCAGAAGCACCACCGGCAACGATTAATTCAGGCGTGTATACCTTCCAGTCCATACCCCCGGGCGGTCCCTGCGGCAGCCCAGTGGATGTGACCCGTGCACGGTCCTCCTCCGAAGGAGGGTTGAATGCCAGAAGGGCTTTCAGTAACCACTCTACGGGCTTACCCGTAATAGTACAGAGCAACATGATGTACCTGGCAACACCGCCGAGAATATTGCCCAGGACATCCAGGGGCAGTCCCGCGCCGACCATCAGCAACCCCAGCATGGCCGTTGCCAATATGTTCAGTATCCCGGGCTGGCTCAAGGCGCCGTGCTCTTCCGTTCGTATCTGTCCGGCCCGGTCCGCGAGACTGTTATAGAGATAAGCTGCCACCGGAAAAAAATATGACGGCCATTCCGGAATATCCGCACCTGCCTCGTCCCCGGTGGTTTCGGCTGCCGCATCGGTTGTTGCAGCCGATAAACTTTCGAATTCTTCATCTCCCATATCGGGGAGTTCCGGGCCAGGCTGAAGTCCCTCAAATATGGTCTGCGCAGCAGGAGGAATCTCTTCGGCCAGGTTCTCCGCAGCAGCCTGGAATTGTTCGACCTCCAGGTTGACCCCGGTCGGCATTTGAACATCGGGTTGTCCTGCGGGGTCGGCCTGCTCCCCGGCTTCCTGTTCCAGGTCAGGCATATCATCCCAGTCTGGATTCTCCTGCCCGGTTACATGATTTCTTCTGTTCCTTCCTGTTGACATCTGCAACGGTGCAACAGCGCCGGTATGCTCGCGCATGCCGCGCATGTCGTGGTGTCCGAAGGCCTGTTGCAGGGTGTCGTGGTGTGCCAGGGGACGACCCGGTCCCTGCAGGCCCTGTGCTGCAATCCCGTGGGTGGCCCCTGCCGGTGTGCCGGTGTGCATCTGCCCCACCCAGCGCATGAAGGCGCGGTTGCCCAACTGGCGTCCCCCTGTATCGATACTGTCCATGAACTGCAGGGGTGAGGTGCCCGACCGGATACCTGCGGTTACCGTGTGCAGGGCGGCGGCAGGATCACCGGTGCCGGCAGGATCTGCGCCGCTTGCGCCAGCCCGGCCGGCCGCACCTGCCCGGGTTTTGGTCATTTCATGCTCGGACTCATGCCCGGCCTGGTCTATCGCTGATGCGCGGTCGCGATCGCTGCTGATATACGGTCTGGAATTTATAATGGTGATAATGAAAAAAACGGTCGGCGGTCGGGCTCGGCCTGGGGTTTATGATGTCGTGATTCGTGACTCCGGTCCAGTGCAATGGCAGCCTGCTATCCGGGAACTGCCGTCAGTGTGAACCAGACGATTTATGTATTTCATTGTTACCCGGGGCGGGATAGATATACCTGCGGTTGACAAATACCGCCAGAACCATCATGAAAACGGTGAGTTTGAATGCCGCGCCCCAGGACAGCGAAGCAACCAGCAATCCCTGCGCCACCGCGCCGGGAAACAGTTCGGGCATGACCCAGGCCCAGACCAGCTTCAGCAGGCATGCCGCTATGACGCAAAATAACGCGGCGCCGATAAGCACGCTGCTTATCATAAAAATTATTTTATCTTTTGTCATTTTCGATACCTCTCTCTACAGGACAACTTCTTCTCCGGCCACATCCTCAAGGAACGGCGTTTCCTCAGTCAAAGCAATCCCAGCGGTTTACGTATTTTATAAAGTCTTGTAACCTTTTCCTTCCAGCCATGATCCGAACGTTTGAGTGCGGCAATCTCATTGTTGGCCGCACGCAGAACTTCCAATTTTTTAACATGGACATTAGTACCTGAAAATTCTTCCAGGTCGACACCTCCAACCACTGTGTAATGAATGCGTACAGACGGCGTCCCATTCCTGTCGTCCAACGTGTAGTAGACATGTCCCCGCTGCGGATTTGTATCCGGATAAATTCGGTTGTTTTGCGGAAGTCTGGGACCAAACACATGAGATAAATAGCTGCCGCGAATATAACAGTCTCCCCTGGGCATGGGCTTGTCGGTGACGGCGTCCCATGTGTAATAAATGGAAGGATGGTCCGGTATGTGTAACTCCCGGCCCAGCCAGCCTGCATCATGCGCCAGTTGCACCAGTGCCTCAACGTAGTCTGCGCCGGCCCGGGGGACGGACAAGGGTTCTCCAGTCCAGCATTGTTCCCGGGCATGCTCCACAACATCCGCCACGGCACGGCAGGCGGTATTCTGGTGCTGAGTCAGTTTTCTGCCCGGTTTTCTGCGCAATTTCAGGACCAGGACCTCCAGCGCTGCCGCACGGATGTCATCCTGCGCCGGTTTAACCAGGCTGTGAATATTTTCATCCTGCAGGTATTGCCGCAACCTGTTTTCGACAAAGGCCTGGTGAGGACGTCCCTGCGCCATAGCGCGGGCAACCGCGGGTTCTTCCGGTACCGGTTGTTCCGCTCCTGCGTCGGGTTGATCCTGTTCCCGGGGAAGTTGCAGTTCCCGTTGCCGGGTAACTCTTGTTAACGGCATCAGTGATATCCTTGGAATTGATGGTATGTACTTATGAGCCCATTCGGACGCAGTCCGGAAATGAGTCTCCGGGAATGTACCGGCGAAGGTTGACGACTGTACAGTCGTTTTATAGTCTGGTGTTCAGACAATGGCAAGGGATAAATTACCAGTGAAGAAATTGTGCCTGTTAACACTTGCGGCAGCTTCTATCTGCACGCTGCCGGCCGGCCTGCCTGCTGCCCCGGTTCATTCGGAACAATTGGAGGAAATCAGGGTGACGGGTTCCCGGATCAGCAGGAACCCCGCTGATTACGTAGGGTCCATGGCAATCATCGAAGGCCCGGACATAGAACTCACCCCCAATTACAGCGTGCAGGACATGCTGCTCAAGCTCCCCTCGATCGGCCTGCAGGGGACGTCCAGGAATAACCCCGACAGCGGACGCGGCGCGAATTTTACCGGCATCCACCAGTTGACCCCGGAACGGACCCTGGTGCTGTTGAACGGCCGCCGCATGGTGCATACCATCCGTGATTCACTGGGGCTGGGAGTGGACATGCAGTCCTTCCCCATCAACATGATCGACAGCATCGAAGTGCTGGCGGACGGCGCGTCCGCCATCTACGGGTCGGATGCGGTGGCCGGCGTGATCAACGTCAAGACCAAGCGTTTCCAGGGCATCGAACTCAATGCCGGGGCAGGCTCTCCGGAAGACCCGGGGGGTGATTCCCACAACGCAGGTCTTGTCGCCGGATTCACCGGGGAACGCGGCCACGTGACCCTGGCGGCCACCTTCGTCGATACCGGCAAAGTGGATTTCCAGCAGCGCAACTGGTCAAGAGTTCCGATCCTTGGACAATTAGACGACGATGGAACTATCCTGACCTTGATGGGCAGCGGCATACCCCCTGAGGGCAGGCAACCGGATGCCGGTATTATTTTCAAACCGGATCCGGCAACCGGCGCCAGTTTTCAACCCTACGATACCTTCGGTTTCAGCGGCCTGAACGGTTCGGCAGGAGACGGCAGCCTGCAGTCCATACTGGATACCGGGCACCGGTTTAATTACAGCGACATCGAGAAGGGACTTTCCCTTCTGAATGAGTCCCAGGTTATGAACGGCAGCATTATCGGCGAACTGGACCTGGACAATGCCGCCGTGTATTACGAATTGCTGGGCACACACCGGGAAGGCACCCTGAAGTATACGCCTCTGCCCATTGCCGACGCTCTCGGGGGGTTCACAAACCTGCTCCAGGTGCCCTTTTCCAACCCCCATATTCCGGCTGACGCGATACCGGCCATCCGCGCGGCCGTAGGGCCCGATGCCACCCAATTCCAGATGTGGTGGCGTGCGCTGGACCTGGATAACCGCCTGTTCAGGTACAACAGCGACACCATGAAGGCCACCGTGGGTTTGCGCGGGAACCTGCCCTTCCTCATGGACGGCTGGAATTACGATGCCTGGTTCACTTACGGACGGTCAACCCTGGATGAAGTGACCCATAACCAGGTCAACGTTGCGAAACTTCAGACTGCCCTGAAACCAGCAGCCTGTAAGCTAGACCCCGGCTGCCCCAGGGATGCCGTGGGCAATCCGACCCTGGATATATTCGGCCGGGGCGCCAAGAGCCAGGCGGAAAAAGACTACATACTGTTCGACGATGAAGACGCCACACGATACGAAATGTGGCACCTGGCCGGCGCCTTGACAGGGGAATTATGGTCGTTACCCGGGGGCCCCATCGGCGTGGCGGCCGGGCTGGAGTGGCGCCATGAGTCGGGCAGCGCCGTTCCTTCCGCGACGGTTCAGGCGGGACACAGCGGCGGGAATTTTTCCGAACCCACGGAAGGTGATTTCTCGGTATGGGAGTTGTTCGCGGAATTTCATCTGCCCCTGCTGGAGGGGCGGACATTCGCACGGGAACTGGCCCTGGACGCTGCGGCGCGTTACTCGGACTACAATACCGTCGGGTCAGAGGCAACCTTCAAGCTGGGTTTGCACTGGGCCCCGCATAATGACATCCACCTGCGCGGCGTCTATGCCACCGGCTTCCGCGCCCCGAATATCCTGGAATCCTTCGGCGGCACCTCGGATACCTTTCCGACGGTTGCCGATCCGTGCAACACCGCGGCGGACCTGTACCGGGACAACGCCGCGGTGCGTGAAAACTGCGCCGGCCAGGGTATCCCCGCGAACTACGTGCAGAATGCGTCACAACTGAAAATCTCGGCAGGCGGTAACCCCGAACTGAAACCGGAAACGTCCGACAGCTTTACCGTGGGTGTGGTATGGACGCCGGATGCAGTCGAAAATCTCTCTCTCGCCATAGACTACTACGACGTCCAGGTGGACGATGCCATCAATACACCCGACCCGGTTGACGTAATCCAGACCTGCTACACCACGCCCAACCTGGCTGCCCCGGAATGCGCCCGCATCGGGCGCGGGCCGTCGGGGACAATTACCCGCTTCGACCTGCTTAACGAAAACCTGGCCCGTCTGGAGACATCCGGCATTGATCTAAGCGCCGGCTATGTTTTGTCGACTGGCTTCGGCGATGTGAGTTTCACGGGCAACGTCAACTGGCTCAACGAGTACGTGGAGACAACCGATGCGGGCGCGGTGAGCGATCGCACCGACATGGTGGCAGGCAACGTCTCGGACTGGGCCGGCTACCCGGAATGGCGTTCCAACCTGTCAATGACGTTCAGCCGGAACAACTGGACCATCGGCGGTTCCTGGCGTTACCTGGACGCCATGGATATCTTCGATACGATTGATTTCGACAATGTCCACGAGTCGGTAGACGCGGTAAATTATTTCGACCTGTTCGGCAACTACCAGGGTGATGTCATTAACGTGACGATCGGGGCGGAGAACCTCACCGACGAAGCCCCTCCCTACGTACCTGACGTTGCCCTCAACACGTCGTCAATTTATGACTACCTGGGGCGGTTTTACTTCGTCCGGCTGAAACTGGGATTTTAATGACGCACAGGTAACACCAGCTTTATGCAGGGAAGCGTCGCTTTCCGGGAAAGACAGTACATTTCACCCTCCCCTGTTTTCCTGAACCCGAGTTTGTGCAGCACCCTGGCCGAAGCGTCATTCCCTGTCATATGACTGGATTTGACATTCCTGATGTTCAGTTCGTCAGCCGCGTAATTGAGCAAACCCTTGCATGCTTCCGTGGCAAATCCCTGCCCCCAATGAACTCTGCCCAGCCAGTAACCCAACTCGTGAGAGTCATCATCGTCATCGGTCAATCGAATACCACCGATAAGGGTATCGCTTCGATATATGTTAAATGTCAATTCCTGCCGGCTGAGTGTACTTATCCAGTCGTCAGCATCGGCTTCCGTATACGGGTAGGGAACCTCAGATAACCATTTTACGACGTCCCAGTCCCCAATCTGCGAAACAATCGTTTGTTTGTCCCTGAGTCCGGGTTTTTTTAGAACCAGTCTCTCCGTTGTGATTTCTGTCATGCCCACTCAATTGTAAACGAGCCGAGCAAATCCAACACAAGGTGGATAGCTGGTTCGCTATTGCCTCAGTGTCTCTACAACCTGGGCAGTCTGCCGGCTATCGATTTTCGCCCCATGAATTCCACCTCGTTCGGCCCGGAGATCTTCAACGCGCAATGCCTTCGTTGTACATCGTCATCACCTCCTGCCACTACCTTCCAGCGCTTCAACCTCAACGATCGTTCCTTGGTCATAGTGGTACCGCAGAAAACGCCAGTGGATCGCATCCGAAAGCGATCTGGCTCGCATGACCCCATAGCAGTCACCGTCCGCTCTGACACTTTGGTAGTGAACACCGTAACTTTTGGCATCCCGCAACGCATAGCCGAGCTGCTGTGCTGTCACATACTCATCGGGATCGTAAATAGCGTCCCCTGCCAGATGTCGCACGTCATGCAGAGTAACTGTTCCCAACTGCGCCCGAATAACGCGCATCTCCTGCGTAGTTTTCTCAATTCTGGATTCCCGTAGGAATCGTGCCCGAAGGAAAGATGACTCGGCGATGGCCACCACCTCGTCGGAAGCACAGTAATAGATACCGAAATCCCGGTTGAAGCGGCCTCCACGGCCATCCACGGGTGGATGGGTGAAAGCCGCCATTATCCAGGACGCGCCATCGCCGTACACCCGGTCTTCCGGTGGTACCAGGCGGATATCTCCCACTTCATCGCGCAGCCTGGGGTTGGTCAGCGACTCAACGGCATAGAGTACATCCCAATCTTTTGGACCGGAGACGCGCTCGAACAGGCTGATCTGCGGATAGCGCGATAGAATGACCCGATAGGCGGGTTCATTCACTTCGCTACCAGGCAGGGTGTTGATATCGATCACTAGCCTCCCCGCTCCGCATCGAGGAAATTTCTGACTACGGCCAGATCCACCACCTGCCCGGCCAACAACCGAGCCAGCGGTGCCGTACCATTGAACAGTGGATTGTCATTGGGCGCAGCCAGCCACTGATCGGCCAGCGCCTGGTCAGGCAATAAAATCTGCAGGGATTTGTAGACCCCCAGGATATAGCTGGCCCGTTCCAACAGGTCCCGCGTCAACTTTGCCTTTCCCGGCTGGCTCTTCCAGTTGTAGAGGGTCTTCTCGTTACTGAGCCCCAACAAGGTCATCTGCTGGACGCCGGTCAGGCGCCACTGACTGAAAATAGCGAAAATCGCCGGCAGCAGTGAACCGGAGACATTGGAACCACGTTGCAGTAGTTGTTCGGCTTGAGCGATCATATTTACCTCCAATACTGTAACTGTATAGTGCTTGAATACATAGTAGCAGACTGTATTATTACAGTCAACTGTATCAGAGGTACTTTTTTAAGGCGCTGGCCGTGATGCTGACAGCAAAGGCGAGTGCCAGTGCAAATGGCGGAATGATCCAAGGTGAGTGCAATCAGACCGGCAATGCCTAGTATTGTATCCAGGATGCAATTGTCAGCGGCATGGCAGTATTTTCTGTTTCCACTTCTACCTTAAGGGCATTCCCACTCCGCTTCACTCAGCAAATATAAACAATAACCGTGACTTATAATCTATCCAAACCGCCCAGCTAATCCGGCGAGAGTAATATTTTCTGCAATCTCATCATTCGGTCTCATCCGATTTCCGAGACACTGTCTCGGAAATCGCGGGAAGGTTAAAATTCCGCGGCGTCGTCTCGGAAATCAAGTGCGGGTATTCGAGATAGAACTGCCGAAACCCCTCTAGATTGTCTACCGAGTAGCCACACCCAAACTCACGCCCTAAACGGCCAGACAAATCAGCCAACACCTTGCGGCCATAGTCAGGGCCTTTAGTGCCAACAGGTTGTCCCCGAAGATTGTCAAAGATATCGTTCTCCGCCACCCGATGCGTGGCGTGATGCGACTTCTCCCCATCTTCCAGTAGAATTCGCGGCTCCAGCTTCGACCGGTTGTCCTTACCGGTCCAGGTGAGTTCTAGTTTTCGTTTTTTCTTCATCGCTAAACATCTTTCCAAGCTTGAATGGATGGTACCCCGGCGGAGTGTCAGACATCTATGTTCAAATAACCCGGGGAGAGTTAATCGGATCGCGCGTGGGAAGTTCCGGAAACAAGGAAAAATCGCGATCCCGCGTGAGCAGCATTTCCACGCCATGCGCAATGCAGATAGCAGCGACCCGGGCATCATGTACTACCGCTCCGCGTACTCGTGGACGTTGAACGAAACCCTTTAATACACTCAGGAAATCGTCAGTCTCACCGATCAATTGATTTGACGGTGAAGCAGTCCAGGCTTCAAGCTGAGCCCAGGCACGTTCCGGCGGTGTAGCTGATTCTCTCCATATCCGGCGGTTTGTCACGACGCTGAAAAATTCATAACAGCACGGCCATGGTATCGCCCAGACCCGCTCCCCTTCAGACAAGTCACGCAGAACCTTATATGCTGTTTCATAGGCCCGTGATTCCCTGCGATGCGCGTAAACAAGCAGGTTGGTATCGACCGCAATCATCCTGTTTCAGGTTCTTCGTATATCATCCCGCGCAAATCCTGCCACGAGTATGCCTCAAGCGGGTCTGCCGCATCCGCATCTCCAACACTCAAGTCGGGTAATTGATAATGGCGGGGTGAAACAGGGACGGCCAGTACCTGGCGCAGACCGTCTTCTACCACCGCGCGTAGCGGCCTGCCGGTCGTCTTCGCATGGCGTTTCGCCCGGTCCAGCAGCGCATCGTGTATATCGAGCGTTGTTTTCATGATTCCCATATTACCCATAATCGATAGTATGGTAAAGCAATATCAAAGATCAACTACCACAGGACCCGGGTTCGTCGCTTTGGCGTATTCAGCGCTTTCCACTGGCAAATCGGATAAAACTCAAGCCTCGCTGGGCTATGTGCGTGCCTATAGCAATACCAGCTTTATGCAGGGAAGCGTCGCTTTCCGGGAAAGACAGTACATTTCGCCCTCCCCTGTTTTCCTGAACCCGAGTTTATCCAGCACCCTGGCCGAAGCGTCATTCCCTGTCATATGACTGGATTTGACATTCCTGATATTCAGTTCTTCGGCCGCGTAATGGAGCAGTCCCTTGCATGCTTCCGTGGCAAATCCCTGCCCCCAATGAACTCTGCCCAGCCAGTAACCCAACTCGTAGGAGTCATCATCGTCATGGGTCAATCGAATACCACCGATGAGGGTATCGCTTCGATATATGTTAAACGTCAATTCCTGCCGGCTGAGTGTACTTATCCAGTCGTCAGCATCGTCTTCCGTATACGGGTAGGGAACTTCAGATAACCATTTTACGACGTCCCAGTCCCCAATCTGGGAAACAATCGTTTGTTTGTCCCTGAGTCCGGGTTTTTTTAGAACCAGTCTCTCCGTTGTGATTTCTGTCATTCCCACTCTATAGTGGCCGGCGGCTTGCTGGAGATGTCGTAAACCACCCTGGAGACGCCTTCCACCTCGTTCATGATGCGTTCTGAGACCTCCTGGAGAAAATCGTCCGGCAGGCGCGCCCAGCGCGCGGTCATGAAGTCGACGGTTTCCACCGCGCGCAGCGCCACCACGTAGTCGTAGCGCCGCGCGTCGCCCTTGACTCCGACAGATTTGACGGGCAGGAACACGGTGAACGCCTGGCTGGTCTTGTGGTACAGGTCGTGCTGGATGAGCGCTCTTATGAATATATCATCGGCCCGGCGCAGGATGTCCGCATATTCCTTTTTTACCTCCCCGAGGATCCTCACCCCCAGGCCCGGGCCCGGAAACGGATGGCGCCCGATGAGTTCCTGCGCCAATCCAAGTTGTTTGCCGAGTTTACGCACCTCGTCCTTGAACAACTCCCGCAGGGGTTCGATCAGTTGCAGGTCCATGCGTTCCGGCAGTCCGCCCACGTTGTGGTGTGACTTGATGACGTGGGCCTTGCCGGTGCCGGCGCCGGCGGATTCGATCACGTCCGGGTAGATGGTCCCTTGCGCCAGCCATTTTTCATTTTTGAGCTTTTTGCCTTCCTCTTCAAAGATAGCGATGAACTCCCGGCCGATAATCTTGCGTTTTTCTTCCGGGTCGGCTACTCCCTTTAGTTTATCCAGGTAGCGTTGCTCGGCGTTGACCCGAATCACGCGGATGCCCATGTGCCTGGCGAAGGTCTCCATGACCTGGTCGCCTTCATTGAGGCGCAGCAGGCCGGTGTCGACAAAGATGCAGGTGAGTTGATCTCCGATTGCCTGGTGCAACAGCGCCGCGGTCACCGCGGAGTCGACACCGCCGGACAGGGCCAGCAACACCTCGTCGTTGCCCACCCTGGCGCGCACGTCTGCGATGGCATCCGTGATGATGTTGTCGGGGGTCCACAGCGCAGCGCAACCGGCGATATCGCAGGCGAAACGCCGCAGGATGGCCATACCCTGGCGGGTGTGGGTTACTTCGGGGTGAAACTGCAGGCCGTAAAAACCCCGTTCCTCATCGGCCATGCCGGCAATCGGTGAGTTGTCCGAGGAAGCGATACGTTTGAATCCTTCAGGCAGTTCATCCACCTTGTCGCCGTGGCTCATCCAAACGTCCAGCAGGCCGTGACCTTCGGCGTTGGTGTCATCCTGGATATCGCGCAACAGGCGCGAGTGCCCGCGCGCCCTGACCCTGGCATAACCGAACTCGCGCAGGCTGGAGGCAGCGACCTGTCCCCCAAGTTGCTGCGCCATGGTCTGCATGCCGTAGCAGATGCCGAGCACCGGCACGCCCAGCCGGAATACGATGTCGGGTGCGCGCCAGCCGTTATCACCGGTCACCGATTCGGGGCCACCGGATAATATGACGGCTTTCGGGTTGAAGCGCCTGATCGCCGGCTCATCCAGGTCGAAAGGGTAGATCTCGTTGTAAACGCCTGTCTCCCGCACGCGCCGGGCGATAAGCTGGGTGTACTGCGAACCGAAGTCCAGGATCAGGATTTTGTCACTGTGAATGTCAGGCATTGGCCGACAGGAAAACCTTATACGCGGTAGTTGGGCGGTTCCTTGGTGATGGTCACGTCGTGGGCGTGGCTCTCTTTCATGCCTGCCCCGGTCAATTTTACAAAGTTAGGCTTGTTGCGCATTTCCTCAAGGTCGAGACAGCCCGTATATCCCATGGCCGCGCGCAGACCCCCTACCAGTTGATGCACGATGGCATCCAGCGGACCTTTATACGGCACCCGACCCTCGATTCCCTCCGGCACAAGCTTCTCTATTTCATCGTTTTCCTGAAAATAACGGTCGGATGATCCATGTTGCTGGGACATGGCGCCCATGGAACCCATACCGCGGTAGGATTTGTAAGACCGCCCCTGGAACAACTCGACTTCACCGGGCGCTTCTTCGGCGCCGGCGAACAGGCTGCCTATCATGACCGAATGCGCTCCCGCGGCCAGGGTCTTGGCGATGTCACCGGAATAGCGGATACCGCCATCCGAGATAAACGGGACACCTGTTTCCTTTAATCCCCCGGCCACACTGGCCACGGCCGTGATCTGCGGCATGCCGACTCCGGTCACGATCCGGGTCGTACAGATCGACCCAGGGCCTATGCCGACTTTCACCGCGTCCGCGCCGGCTTCAACCAGGGCTTGCGCCCCTTCTGCCGTCACCACGTTACCGCCGATCACCTCGCAGTCAGGATAGTCCGTCTTGACTGCATTGACAGCCTGCAGCACGCCTTCGGAATGGCCGTGGGCGGTATCCACCACCAGCACGTCCACGCCCGCTGCCACCAGGGCGGCAGCCCGTTCCCGGGTGCCCGGTCCCACGCCGACCGCGGCGCCGACGCGCAGGCGTTCGTCTTCATCCTTGCAGGAGTTGGGAAATTCCTGCGCCTTGTGAATGTCCTTGACCGTAACCATGCCTCTCAACTCGAACCCTTCGTTAACGACCAGGACTTTTTCAATCCTGTGCCGGTGCAGCAGGGAGATGATCTCCTCTGTGCCTGCGCCCTCCTGAACGGTGACCAGGCGCTCCCGGGGTGTCATAATTTTGGCTACGGGGTCATCAAAACGGGTTTCAAAACGCAGGTCCCTGCTGGTGACGATCCCGACCAGGTCCGAACCGTCCACCACAGGCACCCCGGAAATATTATTGGCGCGCGTGATCTGCATCACCTCACCGATACTGGTACCCGGGTTTACGGTCACCGGGTCCCGTATCACACCGGCTTCGTATTTTTTCACCTGCAATACTTCCCTGGCCTGCTGCTCGGGACTCATGTTCTTGTGGATGATGCCCATACCGCCCTGTGCGGCCAGTGCGATCGCCAGGCGGGATTCCGTGACGGTATCCATGGCCGCGGAAATCAGGGGGATATTGAGCTTGATGCGCGGCGTCAGGCGTGTCTCGAGGCTGACTTGCTGGGGCAGGACCCTGGAATGGGCCGGGACCAGCAGGACATCGTCAAAGGTAAGGGCCTCTTCGATTATTCGCATGACCTATTATACAATCACGAATTAGGAATTAAAGAGAAAAAGGGGACAGATTTAAATCTGCCCCCGTTAAAATGAAATGAACACCGGCATAACTGAAGAACAACGCGATATCTACACGATCACACGTCTTAACCGTGAGGCCAGGATGGTGCTGGAGGACAGTTTCCCCCCGTCCCTGTGGGTACGCGGCGAGATTTCCAACCTGGCGCAACCCGGTTCGGGCCACATCTATTTCTCCCTGAAGGACAAGCATTCGCAGGTACGTTGTGCGATGTTCAAGGGCGCCAACCGCCACCTGAGATTTGCCCCGGAGAACGGGCAGGAAGTACTGGTCCGGGCGGGTGTCAGCCTGTATGAAGGCCGGGGTGAATTCCAGTTGATCGTGGAATCCATGGAACCGGCCGGCGCCGGCGCCCTGCAGCAGGCGTTCGAGAAACTGAAGCAGCGCTTGCTGGAAGAAGGCTTGTTCGCCGAGGATCACAAACAGCCGGTCCCTGCCTTCCCGGGGACTATCGGGGTGGTCACATCGCCGACAGGCGCGGCAGTGAGAGACATCATCCAGGTTCTGGAGAGACGTTATGCAGTTGCCGATGTCATTGTCTACCCGGTGCCCGTACAGGGAGAAGGCGCGGCACAGCAGATTGCAGAAACAATTCATATGGCAAACCGGAGGCAGGAATGTGACGTGTTGATCCTGGCCAGGGGCGGCGGTTCACTGGAGGACCTGTGGTCATTCAACGAAGAAACCGTTGCCAGGGCGATTTATCGTTCTGTTATCCCCGTGGTCAGCGGCATCGGCCATGAAATTGATTTTACCATTGCCGATTTCGTTGCCGACCAGCGGGCGCCCACTCCTTCGGCAGCAGCGGAACTGGTCAGTCCGGACTCCACTTCGTTGAAATCGACACTGAATAACCTTCATTCACAACTCCACCTGCGCGTCACCGGACTGCTGTCCTACCACCTGCGCAACGTAACACAACTGGGTAAACGCCTGCCCCGCCCCACCTACCTGCTACAGAATATGACGCAACGCACGGATGATCTTGCCATCCGCCTGAGACTCGCGTTGGACAACGGCATCACATTACGCCTGGCACGCTTGAACCGGTTCGCCGATATCCTCAGGAGCAGGAACCCCCTGCAACAACTGGCGGGATATCGCACAAGATGCGCCGGCCTGGAAAAACAACTGCAAAACCAACTCGCCCGCAGCCTGCAGACATGGAAAAAACAACTGGATTTTCTTTACCATTCCCTTGAGACGGTCAGTCCCCAGGCAACCCTGGACAGGGGCTACGCCATCGTCACGGATGAAGACGAAAAACTCGTGCGCAGGGCGGATCAGCTACAGGAAAACGCCGAGATCAGCACCAGATTCTCAAAGGGAAGCATTCGCTCAACCGTTAACAGGGTCGACGCGAATGATGAATAAGAGGCATTTCCTGGATGAAAACATCAATGTACATCTGAAAAACTAAAATCCTGCTTATTCCGGAATGCTATATCTCAGCGGCCTGCAGGTCGGCATGATACGATGAACGCACCATGGGGGCGCTCGCCACGCTGGTGAAGCCCAGCCCTTTTGCGTATTCACCCAGTTCGTCAAATTCAGCCGGTTCCGCGAATCGTTCCACTTTCAGGTGATAGCGGCTCGGTTGCAGGTACTGGCCCAGGGTCAGCATGTCGCAGTCGTGCTCCCTGAGGTCGCGCAGGACCTGTTTCACGTCCTCTATCTCTTCACCCAGTCCCAGCATGAGACCGGATTTTGTCGGTATTATGGGGTGTTGCGCCTTGAATTTGCGGATCAGGTCCAGCGACCAGCGGTAATCGGCGCCCGGCCTGGCTTTGCGGTACAGCGCCGGCGTCGTCTCCAGGTTGTGATTGAACACGTCGGGCGGCGCTTCGCCCAGTCTTTCCAGTGCGATCTCCATGCGGCGGCGGAAATCCGGGGTCAGAATTTCGATCCTGGTTTCAGGGGTCTCCCGGCGTACGGCACGGATACAGTCCCTGAAGTGGCCTGCCCCGCCGTCGCGCAGGTCGTCCCGGTCGACGGAAGTGATGACTACGTATTTCAGAGCCATTAACCTGACGGCTTCTGCCAGGTGTTCCGGTTCGTTTTCATCCAGGGGCTGCGGGCGGCCGTGGGCCACATCGCAAAAAGGGCAGCGCCGGGTGCAGGTGTCGCCCATGATCATGAAGGTGGCGGTGCCCCGTGCAAAGCACTCGCCCAGGTTGGGACAGGACGCTTCCTCGCACACAGTATGCAGGGCGCGCTCACGCAACAGCCGCTTCAACTCCAGCACCCTGGGATCGGTGGGGGCTTTGGCCCTGATCCAGTGAGGCTTTCTCGGCGGCTTGCCCTCCATCGGCACGACCCGGATCGGGATGCGCGCAGTCTTGAATTTTCCGCGCCGTTCCTGCTTTGTCAGGTTTTCCAGTGCTGTTGTCATAAGACTACCGATAATTCAAGGCAATTTTATCATCTTGCCCTTACCTTCGTCATGCCGGACTTGTTCCGGCATCCAGTGTGATGCGGTGTCACCCTTTCATCATACGTTTCGACCTCATCGTAACCGAACCGTTCCAGCAGGCAGGGCAAAAAACTTTCGGCTGCGTCATCTATTGATAACCTGATGCCCCGGTCTGCCAGTTGGGTTACCTCCAGCCCGGGGTAGCCGCAGGGGTTGATCCGCTTGAAGGGAGACAGGTCCATGTTCACGTTGAGAGCCAGGCCGTGGTAGCAGCACCCTCTTCTCACCCGCACGCCCAGGGCTGCGATCTTCCTGTCAGCCAGGTACACGCCCGGCATCCCCTTGCGGCGTACCGCGTCCAGGTCGAAGGCGGCCAGGAAATCAATGACCGACTGTTCCAGCAGGTTGACGAAGCGCTTGATGGTTGTCCCGCGCCGCTTCAGGTCGAACAGCGGGTAGACAACCAGTTGGCCGGGACCGTGATACGTCACCTGCCCACCCCGGTCCACCTTATGCACGGGTATGTTGCCCGGGTCCAGCAGGTGTTCGGTCCTGCCGGCCAGGCCCAGGGTAAATACCGGTTCGTGCTCCAGGCACCAGATCTCGTCTGCCGTCCTGGGGTCGCGCCGGCTGGTGAACTCAGCCATTGCCTTGTAGACGCCCGGGTATCTCCGCAAACCGAATTGCCGTATCAGGACTTTGTTCATAGAATACTCAATATTTGGGGTCAGGGTAAAAACCTGTATGTTTTTACCCTGACCCCAAATATAATGCTGTTTCCGGTCGGACGTATATTATTGCAAGTATACGTCCGGATGATCTGAAAACATACCGCCATAGGAGAAACTCATGAAGTTGTCAGCACTGTGTTCAGCTTGTTTACTGATTTTCGGCATTGTATCGGCCCAGACCGTTCTCGCGCAGGTCGAAGCCGCATCGACCGAAGTGATTGAAACCTGTCCATTACCGGAAAAGCCTTCCATCCCCAACGGCCTGAAGGCCAGCGAGGAGGATATGCTTGAGGCGCAACAGGGTATAAAAAATTATATTGCCAAGGGCGAAGCAGTCCTGGCTTGCCTGGATGGTCTGAGAACAAGCTGGGGGGAAACTCCCACGGAAGAACAACTACAGATCAACGAGTTATTCTACAATAAAATGGTGGATGAAATGCAGGCTGTCGGCGAACTGTTCAATTCCGCGGTCCGGGCCTATAAGGGCAGGAACTGATAAGTTGTCTCTGAAACCTTTAAAAGCATTTGCCGGTTGCACGGGAAGCCGCTGGTGATGTAGAGGTACTGCCGTCACGAATGAAAGCGCTGGAGATTAACTGCCTGGAAAAAACCTACAAGAACGGGTTTCGGGCATTGAAGGGAATCGATCTGGAGGTGGATGAAGGCGAATTCTTCGCGCTGCTCGGTCCCAACGGCGCCGGCAAGTCGACCACGATCGGGATTATCTCGTCGCTGGTCAACAAAAGCGCCGGCAACGTCAGGGTCCTCGGACTCGACAGCGACACCCATATCATCGAGATAAAATCCCGCCTGGGCATAGTCCCACAGGAAGTCAACTTTTCATTATTTGAAACCCCTCTCAATATCCTGCTGAACCAGGCGGGGTACTATGGCATAGACCGGAAATCCGCTTACACCAGGGCGGAGAAATACCTCAGGCAACTGGGTCTGTGGGATCGGCGTAATGGTATATCCCGCAACCTCTCCGGCGGTCTCAAACGCCGGCTCATGATCGCCAGGGCCCTGGTCCATGAACCGAAACTGCTGCTGCTGGATGAACCGACGGCCGGTGTGGACGTGGAACTGCGCCGTTCCACCTGGGAGTTCCTGAAGGAGATCAACCGCAACGGCACCACCATCGTCCTCACCACCCATTACCTGGAGGAGGCCGAGAGCCTGTGCCGGAAAATCGCCATCATCGACAAGGGCTCGATCGTCGAGTTCGGCCATATGAAGGACCTGCTGGCCAAACAGCACTCGGAGACGTTTATCCTGGACCTGGCAAGCCCCCTGGAGAAACTGCCCGACATGCCGTTCCTGGACATACGCCAGATCGACCCGATGACCCTGGAGGTGGTCATTAACCGGGAACAGAACGCCAACGCCGTATTCGAGATGCTGTCGCAGCACTGGATCATCGTGAGCAGCATGCGCAACAAAGCCAACCGCCTGGAAGAGTTGTTCATCCGGTTGCTGGACGAGAGTGAACGGGAAAATGACGTCTGACCGTTTGTATATCGCCTACAAGACCATCGTCACCAAGGAGATCACCCGGTTCATGCGGATCTGGACGCAGACCATCCTGCCCGCGGCCATCAGCATGGCGCTTTACTTCATCATATTCGGCAACCTGATCGGCCCCCGCATCGGCGTGATGGGCGGGTTTTCCTACATGGAGTTTATCGCCCCGGGCATCATCATGATGTCGATCATCAACAACGCCTATTCCAACGTCTCCTCATCCTTTTTCGGCGCGCGCTTCCAGCGCCATATAGAGGAGATGATCATCGCGCCGGTGCCGAACTGGATAATCCTGGCGGGCTATATTTCCGGCGGGGTGCTGAGGGGGCTGATCGTGGGTCTGATCGTGACGGTCATTGCGTTGTTCTTCACCGGCATGCCATCGCTTTACAACCCCTTGATCGTCATCAGTATTGTCGTCCTCACTTCCATCCTGTTTTCCCTGGGCGGATTTCTTAACGGGATATTTGCCGAGAACTTTGATGACATCTCCATCATCCCGACTTTCGTACTGACCCCGCTGATTTACCTGGGCGGGGTATTCTATTCCATAGACCTGCTGCCGCGCCTCTGGCAGACGATCTCCCTGGGTAATCCGATACTGTACATGGTGAACGCCTTCCGCTACGGCATCCTGGGCGTCTCCGACATCAATATTTACACCGCATTTGCCATAATCCTGCTGTTTATCCTCGCCCTGTCGTACCTTTCCCTTTACCTGCTGCAGCGGGGGACGGGGATAAAGACCTGAACTCCATTCGGGACAGGTCGTCTGCAACCCGCTATTTCCCTGTCTCGTCCAGGTCCCGGTTCAGCCTGACAAGCTCTCCCATTAGCCGGTCAAGGTCCGGGATCAGTTTTTTCAGGGCTTTCTGTTCTTTTGCCACCAGCTTTTTTGCCACTTCATGACGTACCATCCCGGCGTCTGAAGGGAAAATTTCTATGATGCGCCGGTCATCATGATGCGGTTTCCTGTACACCAGGTTGTCATTTACCATCCTGTCGATGAGTTTTGTGGCCGTCGGCAGGTTCAATACCAGCGCTTCCGCAATTTCCCCCATCGACTTGCCGCCTTCAGAAACCAGCATATTCAGGACCAGCCAGGCATCAAGACTCAGTCCTATTGTGCGTAATTCGATTGTCAGCCGGTTATTCACTTTACGACCGGTCCGGGCCATTAAGCTGGCCAGGTGATTATCTATAATACGTTTGCCCAAAAGATTTCCCCGGTCTCATTAACGCATCTCAATGGAGTCATGATACCTGAGCATGCGCGCCTTACCAAAATACGGAACAGGTCTGTAGCTGTCCGGTACGCTTGTAACCGCTTCCCGGAAGTTATACGCTAATACCTGAAATAACACTCAAAAAACGAAGCCATCCCAGTACCAATGGATAGATTAACCGTCAGCATACTGGTAGCCATGAGCGGACCGTCCGGACTGTTCGGGCCCTCCACCCGGGACTGTGCATTACTCGCAGCGGACGAGATCAACAAGGACATGGGTGGTCTCCTGGGAGTTGGAATTGACCTGGAATTTATCGATGTGGGTCAGGACAGCGCGTTATATATCAGGCAGTTGGACAGGCTGCTCTCAGACAACTGTAACGCGATCGTCGGTACCCACGACAGCGCCGTCAGAAGCGCCGTCTCCAGGCATATCCGCGGCAAGGTTCCCTATATCTATACCCCGCCTTATGAAGGTGACGAAACAGGCAGAGGTTTGTTTGTCCTGGGTGAGACTCCTTACCAGCAGTTGTCTCCCGTGCTGCCCTGGTTCATGGAGGAGAAACAGGTGAATTCCTGGTACCTGGTAGGCAACGCCTATCAATGGCCTTACACCACGAACTGGCTGGCCAGGCAATTCATCGGGTTAATCGGCGGTGAAGTCCTTGGCGAGGAATTCGTACCATTCGGCAGCGAAAACTTCGACCATGCCCTGAGACAAATCGAGGAGTTATGCCCTGATGCAGTATTGATTACCCTCGTAGGCAGCGATTCCGTTGATTTCAACCGTGCCTTTGCCGAGAGGAGCCTTGCGAACAATATCATACGATTCGGCCCGTTGATCGAAGAAAACACCTTGCTCGGTATCGGCGGGGAGTGTACAAAAGGTATCTATTCTTCCAGCGGCTATTTCACCTGCCTGGATACGCCCGAGAACACCAGTTTCATGGAACGTTATGCGGCAAAATTCGGTAATAATGCGCCGATGCTGAACGTTGTCGGACAATCCTGTTACGATGGGTTGCATTTCCTTGCCCGGTTGGCCGCCAAAGCGAAATCGCTGGATGTGCAGAAACTCGCTTCTTTTACCGAAGGCTTCACTTTCGAGAGTCCGCGGGGCTCGATGATCATCCATAACAGGCACAGCACCAAGACCATTTACCTGGCTGAAGCAGAAGGTATTGATTTCAATATAGTCGAAACCTTTAGCGGCGTGTCAGCTAACGCCCCCGGGCACTAGACCTCTGATCTTCCTCGTCTCAGACCCCGTTCTGAGACGGTATTAGCGCTAACCACAACCCTGCCTGTTCGTGTGCTGGTCCTGCGCCTGCACCCGGCATCATCTCGTCGCAACAAGCAATATGTGAATTAAGAGGAATATTGTCAGATATTCACTTTTATTTTATATATAAAGTATTTATTTTTTCTGTCTTATCTGTATGGATAAAACTGCAATACTTAAAAACTAATTTAACTTCAATCACATGTATTTACTTATTTAAAATATTCCTCGCCTTTGTGCTTTCTGTATAAATACTTTACTTTTCAAGTATTATATCTATACTGTCTACTGTATATGCAACTTACCTGCCGAGGAAACAGTCGATGACATTATCAAAAGTCTCAACGTTTACAGTATTGTCCTTGCTGTGCCTTCCCAGCATTCAGGCTCAACAGCAGAACAGCTTATTGGAAGAAATCACCGTAGTTGCGCAACGGCGTGCCGAGAATTTGCAGGACGTGCCCATCGCCATCTCTGCGTTGAGTGAGGCAACGATAGAAAAAGCCGATATTCATGACCTGACCGATATAGCTACACGTGTCCCCAGCCTGACTTATTCGCCGTTTTCACCGGGCCAGAACATCATCGCCCTGCGCGGCGTGTCATCGAACGACGACGGCGCCGGGACGGATAATTCGGTCGCGATATTCGTGGACGAGGTCTACCTGGGGCGAGTATCCAATATCAATCCCGAAATGTTCGACATTGAGCGCGTCGAAGTATTACGCGGTCCACAAGGCACTTTGTACGGAAAAAATACCATTGGTGGCGCTATCAATATTATATCGACCAAACCGAACACGGAACGGTTCTCAGCCAAATTAAGAGCGAATTTCGGGAATTATGAGCGGACCGACTTTGCCGGACTATTAACCGGTCCCATCAGTGAGAACCTCGCCGGTAAATTCTCATTCTCCTACCGTAATCGGGACGGTTGGGTGGACAACGTCGTCCTGAATAAAAAACAAAAAGACGATGACGTCCAGGCCTACCGCGGTCAAGTCCTCTATACGTCCGATAATACGGAGGTCATGTTTACGGCTGACTACAACAGGCTGGACGTCGAGGATATGGCCAGGATTCCCCAGACGCAGATAGTCGGCGGCCTTGGGCCGCTCGTCGATCAGTATCACGCGCTGTGCGGCAACAGGGGACCGAAGTGTTCGACCAATCCCAGTGACGGTTTTGCCAGGCGTGACGCCTGGGGAGTAAGCCTGCACGTTACCCACGATTTCGGGATCGGAGAATTGAAATCAATCAGTGCTTACCGGGAAAACGACGTGGACTGGGAGATGGATTCGGTCGGCGTTTCTATTCCACTCACAGATGACATTATCGACAATACCGAACAATTCACCCAGGAACTCCGTTGGAGCGGAAATACGGATACGTTGAATTATGTTTTCGGGTTCTGGTATCTGAATGAGAAAACCGACCGGTTCGAAGTATTCGATATTCTCGCAGACAAGAACATCAATGGCAGTGATCGTTATCATCAAATCAACGAAACAGACAGTTATGCCGGGTTCGGCCAGGTTGACTGGCTCCTGACAGAAGGCGTTACCCTGACCGTCGGCGGCCGCTATAATTATGAGAAAAAGGAAATCGTCAACGATGCCGTGGCCGGTGATTTTGTCGTAATCAACCAGACCTTCGCCAATACCAAGGAAGAAATCTGGACTTCATTCATTCCGAAAATTTCCCTGACCTGGCAACCACGGGACACGGTGACCGTATATGGGACGATTGCGAAAGGCTTCAAGAGCGGCGGGTTCCCGGCAGCCCCGCAGACAGAGATTGATACGGAGCCCCTTGCCCAGGAGGGCGCGCTGAATTATGAAATCGGCTTCAAGTCAGACCTGCTGGATAATGTAAGATTAAATACCGCCTTCTTCTACACGGAATACGAAGAATTACAAATTCAAGCCTTTGGACCTACGCCTGGCTGTGTTGAAGATCCGACCACGGAGTTGCTTGAATGTTTTGGCCGCTTCCAGACTTTCAATGCGGGCGATGCTGAGGCCAAAGGGGTGGAACTGGAACTTACCTGGGTCCCCGTAGAGAACCTGACACTGTCAGGTTTCTATTCATTCCTGGACGCGGAATTTACCGATACCATCGTACCGAACTCCGCTTACCCGGTACAGACCGGCAACGAGATGATTCATGCCCCGCGCAACAAATACAGTATCAATGCAGAATACGTGTTGCCCGTGCCGGGGGGAGGACAGTTGGCCGCCCTCCTGAGCTATCGATATACTGATGATCAGCGGGGCGAACTTGAACCCTATTCAATACAACCTGCATTCGACCTGTTCGATGCCCGCCTTGCCTGGAACAGTCCCAATGATACCCTGGAGATTGCCGTATGGGGCAAAAACCTGCTTGACGAAGAGTATGTCACTCACCTGTACGCCATTGCAGGCGAAGTCGTTTCCGTGTTCGGCGATCCACAGATGTACGGGGTGTCGTTAACGTATCGGTATCACTAGGTAGACACTGTTATTGAACAGGATACGCATTACCGGCTGTTGCGGGTGGTAATGGCACGCCATCATGCTCGTGTATTTGTATCCATTCATCAAGTAATGTGCTCAATTGCTGATAAACCTTAGCCTCATTTTTTCCATGTAACCCGCCGAGAGTCAGGCCGGGCACACGGCCGATATAGCACTGGTCTTGTTCTGACCATTCCACAATTCTGAGATATTGACCAACCTTTTTCACCACTAAATCTTTACAAATCCAGAACCAGCATTTCACTCTTTGAGCGGGAACAGCAGAGGGTCATCTGGTCGTTAGCTGCTTGCTCTTCATCGGTCATGAATACGTCGTTATGTTCCGGTTCCCCTTCCAGTACGCCGGTGAGGCAGGTGCCGCAGATGCCCTGCTCGCAGGACACTGGAATGATGATGCCGTGCTCGCCCAGGGCGTCGACGATCCTGACGCCGTCTTCGACGGTGATTACTTCGCCGCTGCTTGCTATCTTTACCTTGAACATTTCAACATTTTATCACAGCGGGTTTGACAAAATTCCATCTAGAAAAAATATCGATATTATTTATAATCATCGAAGTAAAATATTCCTTGACTACAGTGAAATCCGGGGGAACTTCAAAGTGGCTAAACTGTTTCTGAAAAATGCCTGGTACGTTGCGGCATGGAGCTATGAAGTAAAGAAAGAGTTATTCGAACGCACTGTTATTGGCGAATCGATCCTGTTTTTCCGCCAGGAGAACAACCAGGCGGTCGCCATCAACAACGCCTGCCCGCACCGCTATTCGCCCCTGCACCTGGGCACCCTGATAGGCGACGTGGTTGAATGCAAGTATCACGGCCTGCGTTATGACGGCACGGGACGTTGCGTACATAACCCCCACGG
Source organism: Gammaproteobacteria bacterium (assembly GCA_965208655.1). Lineage (GTDB taxonomy): Bacteria > Pseudomonadota > Gammaproteobacteria > Eutrophobiales > Eutrophobiaceae > JAAXHV01. Next base: position 534,762 of record CBDBPJ010000001.1, on the reverse strand, counting down.
GGCCGGCAGGATCCCGGAAAAGATGTGTACGAGGGCCTATCCGCTGGAGGAAGTGCACGGCATGTTATGGATCTGGATGGGCGATCCCGCGCTGGCCGACCCCGCCACCATCCCCGATTTCAGTTGCCATACCAACCCTGATTATCCGTCGGTCCAGGGTATGATCGAGATGCACGGCAACTACGAACTGATTACCGACAACCTGATGGACCTGTCCCACGTCGAGTTCCTGCATAAGGGCATTCTGGGCAGTGACGCAATCAAGCGCGGCGAGCACGAACTGTTGCAGGACGGCACCTCCGTGTGGTCGAACCGCTGGTGCCCGGACGGGCTGGCGCCGCCGGCCTGGGACCACATGTTCAAGGACTACGGCAAGCCGGTGGACCACTGGTTATATATGCGCTGGGATGCCCCCGCCCACATGTTGCTGGACGTGGGCATCACCCCCACGGGCAGGCCGCGTAATGAAGGAATATGGATGTACGGAACGGATATCCTCACGCCGAAAAACGAGACATCCACCTATTACTACTGGGGCGTAGCCAGGTCCCATGACAAGGACAGCGCCGAGATGGATAAAATCTGGACCGGCGCCATAGAAACCGCGTTCGGGACCCAGGACAAACCCATGATTGAGGCGCAACAGGGCATGCTGGAAGCACTGGGTGTCACTGACCTTGACGAAGTCGATCCGGTACTGCTGCCCATGGACAGCGCCACGGTGCGCTGCCGCCGCATCATGGACAAATTACGTGGGCAGGATGGTGTTACATTGCCCGATCCCCGTAACCCGGCCCTGACAGACCTCGTCAGGAAAGCGAACGCCGAGGAATACAGCGGCAGGGTAGTACCGGTGGTTTAGCAATCAGCGGGGATCGGAATCGACTGATTCTGTGAAAGCAGGAACGACGAGCGCTACTCGCTGAATGCCGGTTTTGTCTCAGTTTCTGGTGTCCAGTCAGCGCCGTATAATTTCCTGAACTGTTCCGGCCGGTCCACCGAGCCCTTGGCGCCGCCGCCGTTCCACAGGTCGTATTTTTCGTCGGAATATTCAGCAAAGAAGCCGGTCAGCCTGGCATCCAGGTCAGCGGCGACTTCACGGTATGCCGGGTCACCGTAGACGTTCCGGTTTTGCTCAGGATCCTTTTCAAGATCGTATAATTCCGGTTCACCGGTGCTGCGCAACCGTTTCCAGTAGGCGTAGTTCGCGGTGCGGATGACCCGGGTCTCTTCCTGTTCGATGAATACGGCGTCGTTCCACTTGTCCGTTTCGCCGGACAATGCAAACCTGAAACTTTTGCCCGGGCTGTTCTCGAAGCTCACGGCGCCCAGTCCCACGAAATCCAGGATGGTCACCGGGAGGTCGTACTGGCCTATCAACAGGTCACTGGTCAGGCCTGCCTCGATTTTGCCCGGGTGCCTGATAATCAGGGGGACATTCATGGCTGTTTCATACATGCTCGATGGTGTTGTCACAATCGTGTGTTGCCAGATACCGTGCTGTCCGTAAAAGTTGCCCTGGTCGGAGGAAAAAATCACCAGGGTATTGTTTTCCAGCCCTTGCTCCCGCAGCGCGGCCAGCACCCTGCCGACGCCGTCGTCCACCAGGGTATTCTGGGATGCCACGTTGGCCATGGTGGCCGGGTCATTGTGCATGGCAAGACCTTCGCGCAGCTTGCCTCTCAGAAACGGGCTGACGTCACCGCCCAGCAACTGCTCGACCAGGTTTTCGTTATAGGCCGTGCGGGGGAATGATCTAAATTCCTTGCCCGCGTATTCCTGGTAGAACCGGTTTCTTGCGGGCCCGTAGTTCGTGGGCGGGTTGGTATAAGGCCCGTCGTAATTCAGTTGCAGGTAAAACGGCTGATCGCCGGCGTAGTCCTGTATGTACTCAACCGCCTTGTCCGTAAAGAAATCGACGATATGCCGGTCTTTTACCGGGTAGGTTTTGTCATTATCGATGATAGTGTTGTCCCAGAAATCAATGGTGTGGCCGTAAGGAAACGTAACCCAGTGCTGGTAGCCGATGGACGCTTTCCAGGGCTGGCCCAGGTGCCATTTCCCGATCATGGCGGTCCGGTACCCGCGGTTTTTCAGCGTAAGCGGCAGTGTGCGGAATTCCGCCACGGCAGACCAGCTTTCCGGCCATTGGTCCAGCAACTCGTCATCCAGCCAGCTGTGTATGCCGTGCTGGGACGGCATCAAACCGGTCATCAGGGTGGCCCGGGTGGGCGAGCACATGCCATTGACGGCGAAGGCGCGGGTGAACCTGATGCCCTGTTCGGCCAGCCTGTCCACGTGGGGCGTCCTGATATCCGGATTACCGTAGGCGCCCAGCAGGGAAGCAGCCTGGTTGTCGGTCAGTATGAACAGGATATTCGGCCGCTCTCCGGCGGCGGCAATCCCAACCGACAGCAATAATGCGAAAAAACAGGAAAGATGCGATGTTTTCATAAGAATATCAATGCAATGTCAATGAAACAGGGTCGGCGCCGGGCGTCTCAAAGTAGTCCAGGAACCGGTTCAGATCGGACAGCTCTCCCGTTAACTTTATGTCGCCGTTCATCACCGCTGCTTCTATGGTTGTAACACCCGATACTACCTCGTTGAAGACAGGTTTTGTCATGTACAGAACGATGTCCATCTCGTTTTCCGGGTCGGTATCGAACTGGCAGACGCCGCGCCGTATCGTCAACCCGTAGGATTCGTCCAAATCGGTGAATACAAACCCCAGCGACCTGTTCACGGTCAGGGTCTCCTCCGCCTTGAGCCTGGTCGTCCAGGCGTCAATGCTCACATCAACGGGCATTTCCGCCAGGATATCAGGCGGCATGAATATGTTTGCCATTTTTTTCGCGGTCTCCAGCGTATCGAGCCCGCCCTCAAGTTCCAGCGCCGAGGTAAGGTACCAGTTGCGCCAGTTGATGTTCATGCTGGCGTAACCCAGTTGGCGGAAAGATGCCGCCTTGACAGATCTTGCCGCCATGTCGCCGTTATCAACCCGTACCAGGTAGCTTGCAAGCTCCGCAGCCCACTGGTAGTCACGCTCCTGGTAGGCGGCCAGGGCCGCCTCATGGACTCTCTCCCTGCCTCCCATCAGGCCGACCAACCTGGTTGCCCTGGTTTTTGCGGGCAACGGGTCCAGGGCCACGGGGTCGCCTTCGTACCAGCCCAGGTAGCCCGCGTAGATCTGCCGTACCGCCTGTTTGACCGTGCCGTAGTACTGTCTCAGGTACGGCGCATAATTGAACAAGTGGGGCGGCAGCTTTACCTTCTGCGCCAGTTCATCCGGGGTGAACCCCTTGTTCATATAGCGGATGGTCTGGTCATGGACATACTGGATGCCGTCACGGGTCATGCGCAGCACCTCATCGACTTTGGCCTCTCCCGCAACGGGCCGGCCGTGGGTCGGCACCAGGTAGGCGGCTTTTAACCTGCGCAACCGGTCGATACTTTTTATCCAGATCGCAGGTTGGCGGAATTTTGTCCCCCTGAGCGTATACACGTTCGGGAAAGTCGGCCCCTGGATGACCTCGGTATCGATCAATACCCTTGATTGAGGCAGGTACACGGCCAGTTCATCGGGCGCTTCGCTCGGGGCATGGATGATTTGCAGGTCGACACCGGCGATGGTCACCTCCATAACATCGTCAACCAGCCTGGTCGGGGCTATGAACGAGCCCGGTCTGCCGCCCGTGGGCAACGGTCCGATGCCGCTATTCATGTACTTAATGTCCTCGCCTTCCAGGAAAAAGCCGAAGGTATACCCGGTGCGCACACCCAGTATGGGGCCAAGAACCGCGCTCTCGTCAACCAGGTGCTGCATGAGTGAGGTATGGGCGTAAATCTGTGTCTCGCCCGTCTCCACCTGATGCGCAGATACCAGGCCTTTCACGCCGTCTATGTGGTCATGGTGGAAATGGCTGTATATCACTGCAACAATGGGTTTGTCCGTGATCTTGCGGAACTCGGCCAGCACCTCCCTGCTGGTTTCCGGGCTGAGGCCGGCATCAACCATGATGAGGCCGTCATCACCGATGATCATGACGATGTTCGCTACGTTCCAGCCGACTGCGCTGTAGACGCGATCCGTTACCTTGTAGATCTTTTTCGTAAAATGTTCCGTATGGGCTTTCAGTTCAGGGTGTATCGCCGGTTCCACGCGGCCTGTTACATCGGCATGGCAATGCAGACCGATGAGGTTGGCAACAATGAAGCAGGAAAATAATTTATTCATGAATTAAGGGATCTTTTACCACAGAGGGCACAGAGATCACAGAGTATATAGAATAACTTGCGGTGTATCGATGTTGCTTGTTTCGTAGCTGCGGCAAATCCATTAAACTGCAGCGGAAATGGCGATGAAACGCAGAGATTTTCTTCAATTAACCCTATCCCTGGCATTTGCCTCCCTGGGCGGCCGCGCCGCCGCGGACGGAGGCGCGGCCGGGATAGCGGGCGGCAATGGCGAGGTATTATCCGGTGTCGTCTATCAACTGTTCCCCCATGAACGGTTAAACAAGGATGTTTACGAGCAGGTAACGGAGCAACTGAGCGGCAAAATCAGCCAATCCGCCGAACTGACGGCCATGATGGACGACGCGCTGCAGGTCCTGGCAGGTAACGGCAATGAACGATGGCCGGAACTGGCGGAACAGGAGAAGACGGCTTCGCTTGAGAAAATACAACAGACTCCATTCTTCCGGTTTGTCCTGAATGAAACCCTGGGCGGGATATACCAGCACCCCCTCACCTGGGAACTGCTGGGATTTGAAGGCTCCTCCCTGGAGTTCGGCGGCTACATCAACAGGGGCCTGGACGATATTGACTGGCTGCCTGAATAGCTTGAGAGATTTGGATATTTGGGGTCAGAGTAAAACTCTCTTATTAACTATTTGTTTTATATAACATTCTACAAAATACGATCCATCAATATCACACTATCAGTCCAACAGATATTGCATAGAATTTAAACACTGTTTCCGCCATTATAAATCGGTTGTACGTGCGGTGTCATGTTCCCGATTTCCTCAAAACAGTCCTGCTCAGGGGCAGTTATCGGCCCAAATGATACGTACCGGGTAAAATCAGGCGGGGGCAAATTCCGTTTTACCTGGCAAGCCATGCAGCCCGACATGGTGCAGCAGTCGATAACAACAACGGCGGGTGGAACAGGACAACACCGCTCCCGGGCACTGAAACGATGGCGAGCATCGAGTGCATGGCTGGGATTGTATTTGTCTGTCATGAGGCGTTCCTTGCGGCGTTCGGGCCGTATTACCAGGGGTTGACCTGCGTGCCCTGTTTGTTGCTTGGATCAGGTTGTCCAGGATGAACCAGGCCAGATGCGCCAGGCGGTCCGTGCTCCTGCCAGACTGGTTTCACCGCCCGGTCGGGTGGATGGTGACGGATAACTACCGGCTAATCGAACAACCGGATTTACCTTGTGACAGGTTATCTGATAAACCTCCGGATTATACTGTCAGGGAATAACTTGCACCGGGCCGATTACTGTCGTTAACGGAGGGGCGAGACTACTCCTGTATACAAAACGGCGTTTTGATACCGGAGTCTCGCAAGAGGGGGACACCCCCCCTTGACCCCCCCCGTTTGCAACGGGGCCAACTGATTCATTGGCATAACCTGACGGCTGAGTTGACCACATCACGAGCGCCGCCGGACCGGACGGTTACCCTGCGCATGGATACGGGGACGCGTGACGAGTGGCAGGACCGGGCACAGGACTCAGGTCTGTCCTGCGAGGGCTTGCCGGTCCTGGCCGTGGCGGAGGATGGATTCCATAGCTTTATAGCTGTGGCTGCCCGGCGTGAGGGCGCGGTCAATGCTGAATTGTTGTTATGGCCAGGGCGGTAAACGTGGTAGCGGTTTCAGGGATCTATCTCTCGGCCATTGTGTCACACAATGCCTATCTTGCCCTCACTCCTATTAAAATGATTTAAGGAAGCTATTTTTAGCCGGTATACATTATTTGAGAACCTGTTTCAGTGCAGTAAAACGGCTGTGTTGATGTCAGGTGGGCTGATGATGGAGTTCATCATCAGTTCATGTTGTTCACGGTTGTCCAGCCGGGTCTGACCGTTCATTGCATGACAGAAGGGAGCGCTATTTCCCCGACCCACTGACAAGTCCCAATGGCTGAGCGCACCACATCGCACGCGCCGCCGGACCGGATGGTTACCCTGCGCGTGGCGACGGAGACCCGGTCCCGGTGGACATGCCTGGCGCAGGCCGCAGTCTGCCGCCCCACAAGTGGACTCGATGCCGGTGCCGGGTTACTGCGGGCGCCAGGCGGCACACATTGCCGCGGCGTAAACCGCCAGCAATGGTGGGGGGAGCTTGAGCTGCTGCGCCGTCTCCTCGACAGTGAGCGGGGGTCAGGGAATCCGGTTTTTCCTGATGACTGACCGTTACGGTGGTGGCGCTTCCGGGGCCGCGGCTGCCGCACACCTCGAGAACGATGCAGACCACAAAGCCAAGCCAGGCACCGGCGTTGACGTATCGCATTGCGCTCCAGATCTCGTCGTCGCCGGGCTTGTATCCGCCGTATTCAGGCCATACCAACCCTTAGGGTCGCGCCGGTAAATCGCTTACAGCGCCTCTACGGCGGTCGGATGTCACCAGAACAGGACGAAATGGACGGTTAGAGCCGAATCGGGGCGGATTCGGCGTATCATCGGCGCGGCTTGGCCACGCGTCTGAATGTAACTACCTTGCCGGGTACATCAATCAGCACAGAATGCCAGTCAGCGGCCAGCCAGCCGCGCATTGCCTGGCTGTGCGTGACGTCGTTAGCCCACCACTCCCGCCAGGTAAATGCGCTTGGCGGCAACTCGGCGCCGATGATTGCCTCAATCTCGGAAAAGGTCAGCGTGACCGTGTCTGTATCTACACTCAACAGGTAGTAGCAAAGAGGATCGTACTTGCTCTTCATATTGGATTATCTCAAATTATTCGCAGGCGCTTCCTGTTACCGGGTTTCCCGTCAAGGGTTTCAACCCGAGTTCAACCTCACCACCTTCGCCGGACCCGCACCGGTGATATAATCCCCCCACTGCTGCATAAGACGCTCCCGCCGTGCGTACAGGTCCGATCTGAAATAACTGCCTTCAACACCCGGCACAACGTGCGCCAGGGCCATTTCCGCCAGCTGCCGATCCTTCCCGCTTTCAGCACACCAGTCACGGAACGACGATCTCAGGCCGTGCACCGTTGCCCGGTCTGCCAGCCCCGCCCGCTGCAGAAACACCATCATCGTGGCATTGGTTAACGGCTTGCCGTTGTTTCTTGGTGACGGGAAGACCAAGCCGGACTTGTCCCGCAGCACTCTCGCCTGTTCCAGTATGTAAAGCGCCTGGTCTGATAAGGGCACTCTATGCTCCCGGTTCGATTTCATGCGCCCCGCGGGGATTGACCAGGTTTTGTTATCAAGGTCAATCTCACTCCACAGTGCGGCCCGCGCCTCAACGCTGCGGGCCGCCGTTAATGCGATAAACCGCAGACACAGTTTCGCAGCAATACAGGCCTGCGCCTTGTCGGTCTGGTTTAATGCGTCCCTGACCTCGGTATGGTGCAATGCCCTGTGATGCTTGGTTTTACCGGCCTGCTTCGGCAGCGCCGCGCTGATGGCGTCGGCAGCCAGGTTGGTCTCGATATGGCCGAACGCCTGCGCCCAGGAAAAAACGGCCTTGATCCAGCCCCGCAACCGGCGCGCCGTTGCGTTCTTATCGGTCCACAAAGGAACCAGTATGTCAAGAATGTCCGCCCGGTCGATCAGATCGATCCGCTTGTCCCCGATACGCGGGAGGACATAGGTGGTCATGCAGCGCCGCCATTCCTTTTCAGTCATGCGATTGCGCCAGGTCGGCCGCAGGCTGTCCAGCGCCGCCGTGGCTGCCGCGGCAAAGTCCGGTTTCAGCGCCTTGCGCTTTTCCGCCAGCGGATCCCCGCCGGCGCGGACCCGCCGCCGGTTGAGAAACGCCGTCTCCCGGGCCTCGTCCACACTCACGACCGGGAACGCACCCAGGCCCAGGTCATGGCGCTTGCCTTTAATCGTGATTCGCTGTACCCAGTATTTGCTCTGGTCCGTGATTCTCAGATACAATGTGGTATCCACCGTATGGAAACCGGGGGCGCTTAGTTTGCGGGCTTTTGCATCAGTAAATTGTTGCATGGTATGTTCTCCTGCTCCTACGATTTGTCCAACAATACACACGGAACTGTACAGGAAGGAAAAATAATCGTCAACAATACATTTATAACAATATCAGATAGTTATGGCATACAAAGGAAAGAAATGGAACGCAAAAAACGGTGGTTTTATTCTTGGGGTCAGAGTAAAAATACAATCACTATGTGGGGGAAATTAAGTTATTGCTGGGTATTTTTACTCTGACCCCAACTATCCGGTATGGAGATGGAATGACACAATTCTCACTGAATGACGCCTCCGTGGTTGTAGTCATCGGCTCGGGCGCGGGCGGCGGGACAGTGGCCGACGTGCTCTCCAACAACGGGGTTGACGTCGTCTGCCTTGAAGCCGGCGGACGGCTGGACCCCGCCGATATTGTCCCCAATGAAGCCGAGATGTTCGGCAAGCTCACCTGGCTGGATGAAAGACAGGGCAGCGGCATCGCACCACCCCCCTTCCCCGTCTGGAACTGCAAGACCGTGGGCGGTACGACCGTACACTGGACCGCGACCAGCGTGCGGTTGTCTCAACACGAATTTAACGCACGCAGCCACTACGGTGATATGGCAGGTACGACACTGGCCGACTGGCCGGTGAAGCTTGCCGATCTTGAGCCCTGGTACTCGGTCGCCGAAGACCGGCTGGGTGTGACCGGGACACACGGTATCGAACGGTTGCCGGCCAGCAATAATTTCCTCGTCTTCGAAGCCGGGGCACAACGCTGCGGTTACAAGGAAATCAATACCGGCAACCTGGCTATTAACCCGGCGCCGCGGGACGGCAGGGGCAGTTGCCTGCAACTGGGGTTTTGCACCAGCGGCTGCGCGGTGGGGGCAAAATGGTCGACCCTGTACACGGACATTCCCTCCGCGGAACAAAGCGGCCATTTCGAATTAAGGACGGAATCAATGGCGGTAAAGCTGAACCACGACAACAATGGCAGGGTAACCGGCGTCGACTACCTGGACAGAGACGGCAAGCTGCATACCCAGGCCGCCCGGGCGGTCTGCGTCGCGGGAAATACCGTTGAGACGACCCGGTTGCTGCTGAACTCCCGATCCGGACAATTCCCCGACGGCCTGGCGAACCGCAGCGGCCAGGTAGGCAGGAACTACATGCGGCACGTCATGGCGGGGGTGGTCGGGGTAATGCCCGGGCAGGTCAACCTGTACCGCGGCGCGCACCAGGCGGGGATAATCTATGACGAGCGTCACCCTGACGAGGCGCGCGGGTTTTCCGGCGGTTTTTTGTTTGAGACGGTAAATTTTACGCCGGAATCCATGGCCCGGTTTCTACGGCCCGGCGGCTGGGGAAAAGATTACGCAAAACTGCTCGAGCAATACGACCGCATGGCAGCCATGCTCATCGTCGGTGAGGACCCGCCGATGGCCGGTAACTCGATAAGCCTGCACCCGACGCGCAAGGACCGCTACGGCCTGCCTGTGCCGGTCATCCACTACGAACATCACGACAACTCGAAGAAGATGCTGCGCTACGGGCTTGACCGGGGGCGCAGGATATACGAGGCGCTGGGAGCCGAACAGGTAATTGAAATGGTGGACGTGTTCCCCGCTACCCATAACATGGGTACTGCACGCATGGGCAACGACCCGGCAGCCAGTGTCTGCAACCAATGGGGACAAACCCATGACCTCGACAACCTGTTCATCAGCGACGGCAGCCTGTTCCCTACCTCAGGCTGCGCCAACCCGACGCTGACCATTATTGCACTGGCGTTGCGGCAGGCGGAGTACCTGGCCTCGCAGATACAGTCAAATATGATTTAGCAGAACCCGGCCGGGGACGGATTTAAATCTGTCCCCATTCTTTTTGTAAATCTGTTCCCGTTCTATTCAGCTTTCTGTTGCCGGCGCCGTTTTTCTATATCGTCCAGCAACCGGTCGCGTTCGCTGCCCACGGTGTTACCGCCGCGATATTCGGTGCCGTCTTCGGTTACGATCAGCTTCCAGTCCATCTTGTGACCGCCGTCCCGCGCCGGGTTGCCGGTGATCTCGATCACGTCACCGGGTTGCAGCGTATCCTTGTCCCAGCCCCTGCGCCGCAAAATGGCCGAAGCATTTCCTTCCGCAAACCAGTGCTGAATTTCACCGTCAGAGGGCGTGACATCGAAATAGATGCGGGCGTGGGGATTGATCAGGCGGAACTTCGTCACCACGCCGGTAACGGTTATCAGTTCGCTGACTATGTAGTGTGACTCCGGACTGTGATGCGTGAACACCGGCGAACCGAAGAGCACTGCTGAAATTAAAGATGCAACCAGTAACTTTTTCATAAACAACTCCTCGTGATCACGATGCGCTAATACTCTCCGGTGATCGCCTCACAGACGAATTCTTCAAGTTCCCAGTCCGGAGCAGGCAGGAAACTTCTCTGGTTATCATAGGGCTTACGGAAGTGTACCGGGTCGATGATGGCCAGTTCCAGGTCCAGCCTGCCGTTGCCGGTATTCAGGGTATAACGTTCGATAAAGCGTGTGTCTTTATCGGGAGCAATAGCCCCGCCGCCGGGGACACCAATCAAGTTCGGAATAACGTGGGTCGTCTCCACTACCAGGGTTGCGCCCTCGTAATGACCGGTCGAATGTCCGAGCCGTGTCAGTGGCGAGTGGGGCGGGTTCGCCCTTCCATCCAGGTATACCGTCCTCTCGGCATTCCAGTATTCGTAACGGAAAACGACCCTGTCATCGAACTGCTCAATCTGCATGGGCACAGGCGCCAGGATCTGGTGGCGCAAGCTGTCGCCCTCCGGGGTGCAGTCCAGGACTGCGTCTTTCGCAGGGTCGTATTCCGACTGTTTTTTCCGGGCGAGCGGGGTAAGCAGGTCCTTATTCTCCTGTTTCACGTAGTCCTGCATCTCGTAAAACAGTTCTTTCACGGTCCGGCCGTCGTTACCGGGGTCTGCCAACAGGCTTTGCAGGTACTTGAATCCCGCCATGGAACACCCTGAACGGGAGCAGGCCAGGTCCTCAATGCGCCAGCGTTCATCGTCAGGTGAAAGCAATGCGTTGGTCCACACACCCGTAATATCCGGTCTGCCGTCCTCCCCGGCAAGGCCTGCGCCATGGAAGATGGTTGTCATTACAACCACAGCAGTGATATTGAAGTATTTTCTGGACATCTCCGATATTTCCAATGACTACGGTGAGTTACAGAGTATAACAGGGATCATTCGAACTGCGACGCCGGCATCCTGTAAAATCAACGGGGTCAGACTCGATTGATTTTACAGCCTGCGCTTCAGCAGTCCCCTGGCGATAATGTTTGCCTGGATCTCCGCGGAACCTTCGAAGATGCTCAATACCCTGGCATCGCATAATACCCTTGAGATTTCGAACTCTGTGGCATAGCCGTTACCTCCATGGACCTGCAGGGCGTTATCCGCGCAGGACCAGGCTACGCGGGCGCTCAGCATTTTCGCCATGCCCGCCTCGACGTCACAGCGCCGGCCCGTGTCCGCCTGGCGGGCGGCAAAATATACCAGTTGCCGCAACAGCATGATCTCGGCCGCCATCCAGCCGATCTTGCCGGCCACCCTGGGAAAGGCCAGGATGGGTTTGCCGAACTGTACGCGCTGCCCGGCATAGTCCAGGGCCAGCTCCAGCGCGTTCTGCGCAACGCCCACGCCCCGCGCCGCGGTCTGCAACCGCCCCGCTTCAAAAGAGGCCATGAGTTGCCTGAACCCCTGCCCTTCAACTCCCCCCAGCAAACCGTCCGGGTCTGCCCTGCAGCGGTCAAAACTGATTTCATATTCCTTCATGCCGCGATACCCGAGTACCGGGATTTCACTGCCGCGCATTCCCTGCAACAGAAATGGTTCGGCATCAGTCCCGCCGGGCTTGTCCACAAGAAACATGCTCAATCCCCGGTAACCCTTGTGCGCGGGGTCGGTACGAGCCAGCAGGACCATCAGGTTAGCCCTGGCTGCGTGGGTACTCCAGGTCTTGTTGCCGGTTATCTCGTAGCAGTCCCCGGCCTTCACGGCCCTGGACTTCAACCCTGCCAGGTCGGAACCGGCATCGGGCTCGGTGACCAGCACAGCCGGCACTATATCACCTGATGCAATCCCGGGCAGGTAACGTTGTTTCTGTTCCCTTGTTCCGGCCTTCAATAGTAACTCCGCAGCTATCTCGGAGCGGGTGGCAAGCGACCCCACACCGAGATACCCCCTGCTCAACTCTTCCGTGATGACGCACATCGCAAGCTTGCCGGAAGCATGGCCGCCATATCGTTCCGGGATACAGACCGCGAAAACCCCCATATCGGCCAGTTGCCGGATCAGGCCGGACGGGATAAGACTGTCCTGCCTGTGCCATTCGCCCGCCTGTCCGGCTATTTCTTCATCTGCAAAACGGCGGAACTGCTCCCTGACCAGGGTCAACGTCGCATCCTGTGTCGGTTCGTCGATTAGCGCCCCGTCAGCCATCAACTCTGTAATACGCACGCGGTTTTCAACGGTGTTGCCGTCCCTGATCAATGCGGTGATGGAGTCATCTGCCATAAGTTCAGCCTGGATTGCCGGAGAAGGAAGGTCTTCCGGACGGAACACCTCGTCCTGGCTCATGGCAATTCCATGCAGTAACTGTTGCAGGTAACCGCCTGTCCCTGCCTTGAAGACAGCCTGGTTCAGTTCCGTGAACCCGTCCTGTTCCTGTAGCCGCCTGGACCAGCCCGCCAGTTGTTTCAGCGCCTCCAGGTACGTGGCCACCCAGGCACAGCCGTGGGCGATGTACTGGTGCTTTTCAAGGGACGGCGCATGAACGGCATTATCCCTGACCACCCTCCCTGCCAGGCTCTCCAGGTAACCGTGCGCCAGCCTTTCAATGGCGCTGATGGCATGCTCTGCTTGCTGTAACCGTTCTTCCACAGGGATCATTCTATATAATACAGTTTTCCGGGCAAGGGACCATGAACAAGCGCAAGATTCTCATACTGGTGATTTCCGCCAGTTTCATCACCTTGATGTCGACGGACTTGTATATTCCGAGTATGGCCCATATGCCGGGACTGCTCGGCACCAGCCCTGAAATGGTCAAGCTGACAGTCGGCCTCAACCTGCTGGGTTACGGTTTCGCCACCCTGGTTCACGGTCCGCTTTCCGAACGTTTCGGCCGCAAACCGGTCCTGCTCTGCGGCATGGCCGGATTTACCCTGGCCAGCTTATTCTGCGCCGTTGCAGCCGATATAGGCCAACTCATAACGGCGCGGGTGTTCCAGGGCATCGCTGCTGCCGTGGAAGGCGTTGTCGTGCTGGCAATCATTCGCGATATTTTTTCGGAGAAGGAACAGATACGTGCGATAGCCGTTTACGGCATCGCCACCGCGCTTGCTCCCGCCATTGCTCCCGTATTGGGCGGTTATATCCACGTATATTTCGGCTGGAGGATGAATTTTTATTTGCTCGCGTGCCTGGCGCTGGCGGTAACCGTGCTGCTGACCCTGTTCCTGGAGGAATCAGGCAAAAAAGACTATAACGCTCTTGTTCTGAAGGAAATTTACTCTGACTATTTCAGTTTACTCTGCAACAGGTCTTTCCTGATTTATGTCACCATCGGCGGCTGCAGCCTGGGCTGCATATTTGCCTTCATCACCGCAGCTCCGTTCATCCTGATTACCAACCATGGCGTGCCGACCGAGCATTTCGGCTACTACCAGGGAGCCATCGTGCTGACCTTCGTTATCGGGAGCCTGCTCGCGGCCAGGATGACAAGGAAACAAGGTGCCGGGGACATTTTACGCATAGGCGTTTACTCCGCAGTAGGCGGAGCCTTGTTGCTGCTGGCTATCATGGTAACCGGATGGGAGACTCCGGTCACGCTGACGTTTGCCGTGGCGTTGCTCACGTTCGCCGACGGGCCGGTCTTTGCCGTAGTACCCACCCTGGCCATGAATTCAACCAGTAGAAGAACCGGCGCGGCGGCAGCCATGATCGTTGCCGCGGAGATGGCAATAGGCTCGGTTGCAGCACTGTTTCTCAGTTGGTTTCACGACGGCACGGCATGGCCGATGATGATCACCATGCAGGGACTGGTGCTGGTTATCGTCCTGGCCTACATGGGCAGTGCGAAAGCAGCCGGTGCGGAAAATACCGGGTAAGTCCCGACTTTCCCTGGTATGCAGTCACGGGGCCCAGCGCCGGTTTATACTCCCTGTTCTTATTGATTATTCAGCCGTGACAGCTTGCCCGGGCTGCAATTTCTCCGTCTGAACGCTGCGCCTGCATGTTGATGGTATCTGCTCCTTCCGCTGCTGCAGAGAGACGGACAGGCTGACCGTCAAACAGCGGCGCCAGGGCGCGATATTCAAACCTGTTAATTTCCTTATCTGTGTGTTTCCTGACCAGTTGCAGCAACAGCATGGCCACCAGGGGGGCATGCACCACCAGGGCGGGATAGCCCTCCTCTGCCGCGGCGTAGGTCCTGTCGTAATGAATCTTATGACTGTTGAACGTCACGGCCGAGAAACGGAACAACATACCGGCATCCACAATCAGCTCATGTGTCCAGGTGTTCGCTCCCGATTCCGGAAATGGCTTGACATCCGGCAACGCCACAGGCGCCCCCTTCTCCCGGTAGACGATGTCCTGCTCCTCAACAACGCACAGGTTTCCCTCTTGCCTGAAACTGTTGCGTATACGGACAAATACCAAATCACCGGATGTGCCGGCTTTTTCAGTTATATCAATAACTTCTGACTCTCGCTCAGCCTCATGGCCAATGATTAACGGTTGCGGGAAATCCGTCTTCATCCCGGCAAACAAGCGCCGGGGCAACGTTACTGGAGGAAGAAAACCACCCCGTTCAGGGTGGCCATCCCTGCCCAGACCGGAATGTGAAACGGGCTTCACGGCCAAAATCCAGTGCCACAAAGGCGGCAGTCTGTCTCCTTCCCCATAGTTCGGCGCCGGTTCATCCAGTGTGGCCGCGAGCCTGTTGACCTGGGCAGGGGTTATGATTTCTCTGCAGCGTTCAACCTTCGGGCGCCAGCCGGGAAACAGTTCGTTGAATTGGGTCATCGTCAAATCGAGCTATTTTTCCTAAATCGCCAGGGGCATAGCGCTTTCACGGGATGCGCGTTTTCTTTCATACTCCTTTAGTAATTTTTTTCGTAACCGGATATTGTCAGGTGTAACTTCCACCAGTTCGTCATCATTGATAAATTCCAGTGCCTGCTCCAACGAGAACTTCACGGGCGGGGTCAATAGAACATTGTCATCCTTGCCGGCAGCACGAATGTTGGTGAGCTGTTTGGCTTTGAGCGGATTAACAATAAGATCATTATCGCGGGAGTGGATGCCGACAATCATGCCTTCGTAAACATTCGTGCCGGGTTCTATCAGTAGCCGACCGCGTTGCTGCAAGTTGAACAAGGGATAGGCCAGTGCGTTACCCCTACCGTTGGAAATCAGTACGCCATTGACTCTTTGATTGTTCAGCGTCGATTTTAACGGCCCGTAGTGATCGAAAACATAATGCATCACTCCTGTGCCTGCTGTTGCCGTCAGGTATTCAGTACGAAAACCGATGATACCGCGGGCGGGGATCAGGTAATCAAGTCTTATACGTCCCTTGCCGTCCGGTACCATGTCCTGCAAGCCGCCTCCGCGCGAACCCAGCATTTCCATAACGCTTCCCTGGTAACTGGCCTCCATGTCGACGGTGAGTTGTTCATAGGGTTCGCATAATTGACCGTCGACATCCTTGATAATAACTTCAGGGCGCGAGACGCTGAACTCATAATTTTCCCTGCGCATGTTTTCTATAAGAATGGACAGGTGTAATTCGCCTCGACCGGAGACCCTGAACTTGTCGGAGTCGCCTGTTTCTTCAACGCGTAAGGCAACATTGTGTTTCAATTCGCGGAACAATCGCTCGCTGAGCTGGCGAGAAGTGACGTATTTACCTTCCTGGCCGTTAAAAGGCGAATCATTAACCTGGAAGGTCATGGTGACCGTCGGTTCGTCAACGGTCAGCGGGGGTAAGGCTTCGACTGTATCCGGTTCACATAAGGTATCTGATATATCAAGTTCATCAATACCGGCTATGGCGATAATATCGCCGGCAGACGCGCTGTTAATTTCAGTTCGTTCAAGACCGAGCAGACGAAACAGTTGCAGAATGCGTCCTCTGCGCACTTTATTGTCTTTATCAATGATCGAAACAGGTGTATTGGATATCACTTTACCGCGGGTGATGCGGCCGATTCCAATTACCCCTATGTAACTGTTGTAATCAAGCGCACTGACCTGAAATTGAAAAGCGCCATTTTCATTGACATCGGGCGCCGGGACTTTCGTTACGATAGTTTCAAATAATGCGGTCATGTCCTGGTCTTTACAATCGGGATCAAGGCCGCTGTAGCCTTCTTTCGCGGATGTATATATCACCGGAAAATCCAGTTGTTCATCGCTGGCGCCAAGAAGATCAAACAAATCGAAGGTGCGGTGGAGCACCCAGTCAGGCCGCGCGCCGCTGCGGTCAATCTTGTTTATAACGACGATAGGGGTTAGCTGGCGGGCCAATGCTTTTTGCGTGACAAAACGGGTTTGCGGCATCGGCCCCTCAACGGCATCGACCAGCAACAACACTGAGTCGACCATAGACAAAATTCTTTCCACTTCTCCGCCAAAATCTGCGTGACCCGGGGTATCGATAATATTGATACGATAGTCATTCCAGCGCAGCGCGGTATTCTTCGCCAGAATTGTGATGCCGCGTTCTTTTTCGATGTCGTTGGAGTCCATGACGCGAACAGAACTCATGTCTCTCGCCTGCAGAGTGCCGGATTGTTTCAACAATTGATCCACCAGCGTTGTCTTGCCGTGATCAACATGGGCGATAATAGCGATGTTACGAATTACTTCAGGCATTGGCTCAGTGTGGGGTAAACAACCCGGTGACTAATCAACTGTAATGCCGGCAATGATTCCCCGGTCGTGCAGGCCGCCGATGGCGGCGGCGCTCAAACCCAGGATCGTGGCGAGTATCTCGTCGGTATCGGCGCCGAGTTGCGGCGCCGGTGTGACCTGTTGGCGCGGTTCTGCCTCAAAGCGCAGAGGTGAACCGGGCATCAGGTATTCACCGATACCGGGTTGCAGGACAGTTGAAAAGACAGGATTTTTGTCAGAACAGCGCGGATCATGGTTTACCAGTTCGGAAAAACTCTGGTAGGGTCCCCAACACACACCGTGGGAATCGAATATCGATGCCAATTTCGCAAGGTCATAGCGCGCACACCAGGGTTCCAATAAACCGATTATGGAGTCCGTGGCCTGGTAACGGTCGCCTTCCCGGTCGAGTTTCAACCCGCGTTCGGTTTCTATCCTGTTAAACTCCTGCTCAAGTTCAGATGCCGTGACCAGGTTGCGCCATTGCCTGCGAGTGATGGCCACCAGCATGATCTCATGCCCGTCCCTGGTCTTGAAGTTATGGCCGAAGGCGCCGTACAGCCGATTGCCGATGGACGGACGCTCTGCATTATTGATTTGCACTTCGGCCAGGTAGCCCAGGTTACCCGTCATGGCAAACGCGATATCCGACAACGCCAGACTGATGAGTTGCCCGGTCCCAGTGAGTCGTCGTTGCCGTTCGGCGACAACGACCGCCAGTGCCGCATTGATGCCCGTCAGCGCATCCCAGGCCGGGAATGCATGATTGACCGGTTCGGGATCGTTTGCAGGACCGGTCGTAAAAGGAAAACCCGTGGCGGCGTTGATCGTGTAATCGACGGCGCTGCTGCCATCCGGGTTTCCCTGCACATGTACCATGATGAGATCGTCACGCCGTTTTATCAACGACTCGTATCCCAACCAGTCCGATTGCGGGAAATTGGTCAGCAATATGCCCGCGTTGGGCGTATCCTCGGTAACCAGGGCAATAGCCAGTTCTCGCCCTTCCGGGGAATGCAGGTCAACGGCAATCGAGCGCTTGCCCTTGTTCAATCCCGCCCAGTATAAACTTTGCCCTTCATTCGTCACCGGCCAGCGTCTGTAGTCCAAACCGCCGCCGATGTTGTCAAACCGTATGACGTCCGCACCCAGTTGTGCAAGGGTCATGCCTCCCAGCGGCGCGGCAACAAAAGCTGAACCCTCTACGATACGCAGGTCTTTTAACAGGTCATACAAAGATACGTCAGCTCGGCATTAACCCCATGTCGAATTGCAGGTGGCTGAACGGCACGGGAATGTTGTACCGGGCAGCCAGGTCGGCATCTTCGGATTCGGTGTAGCGGCCTATCAATGAACTCTTGGTGGCAAACACCGCGTCCGAGTCCAGGTATTCGTCGCCGTCGGAGAATACATGGGTCGTCAGCGACTCGTAGCCATCCGCGGAAACGATGAAATGGATATGCGCCGGACGCATGGCGTGACGGCCGCTGGCCCGGAGCAATTCACCAACGGGCCCGTCAGTCGGTACGGAATATGATAATGGTTTTTCCGTAACAAATGCATAGTTGCCCTCCGTGTTCGTGGTGAATATACCCCGCATATTATCTTCGGGCATTGACTTGTCCTGTACATCGTAGAAACCATTGGCCGCGGTTTGCCAGACGTCCAGTTTGGCGCCGGCTATCGGTTTGCCGTCCGGGTCCATCACCTTCCCTTGCACCAGTGCGACTTGCTCGGCATATTGCTGTTTTATGATGCTGGCGCCGCTCTCGTATTCCGGCGCGCCAGACACGTAAAATGGTCCCAGTACCGTTGACTCAGTCCCCTTTCCCGACTTTGGATGGTTGATCGCATCCACCAGCATGGAGACGCCCATTACGTCCGACAACAGGATAAATTCCTGGCGTTTGTCATCACAGGTCTGTCCGGTCCTGGTCAGGAACATGATGGCCTTGAACCATTCTTCTTCCGTCAACTCCACGTCCTTGACGAAACCATGCAGGTGCTGGAGCAGTGAAGTGATGATCTGCCTGAACCTGGGATCCTCTGTTTTGGAGCCGTATTCCTCCAGAACGATTTCGGTTAAATTATCGATGGTAAAATCACGCATGAGTAACCCCCTTATGTACGTTTCAGTAGCTGATAACTATATCTTCCAGAGGCGTGACAGAGCACAGCAACACGCCTCCGTTGTCGAGATTTGCCGGGTCAATGGTAGCATACCTTGACAGGGGCCGGAGCGATGTAACGCTGCCCTTGATCAACCGTACACGGCAGGTCATGCAGCGGCCCTGCTGACAGCCGCAGGTCAACTGGTGGCCGGCCGCGTAAGCAGACTTCAGTACCGAAGCTTTCTCCGGACAAAAAAAGTCGGCCTGGCCTTCGGCGGATACCAAGGTCACCTTGTACATAGGCTCAGCGCCCTTTGGCGCGCAACGCCTGCACGGTAAAATCCGTTTCGCCGAACGGCTTCTCGGGCAATATCGCCTTGAATTGCAGGGTAGTGCAATGCTGGGCCTGGATATCGATCATGGAAACCGCATCGATGATCGGGACGCCCATACCCCGGTTGGAAGGATGGTGCCGGTCCGGGTGGGAGTAAGCTGCTATCGCTACCTTCCACAGGTTACCCGGCTTGTCGAAGATATGGCCGTAAACCGGCAGCATGGTCTGTGTATCCAGGTAATAACGCCGTTTCGATAACGGATGCTGTTTCCAGTATGGCTCGGCTTCCAGGATATAGGCCTTGCGCACGTGCCAGGTGGCATTCGGAAAACAGTCACCCTTGCCGTGAAAACCAATGAACCTGAATCCATCAAGCTGCTGGCCTGCTTCTTCCAACGGTTGTTCGTCGTGGTTAAAAAATGGCAGCAGGACCCAGGTGACGCCCTTGTAAGTCCATTTCTGGTCCATGATACGGCCGTTATAGCCGAGAAAGTCCTCTATCATGATATCGCTGCCGAGAAACGCGTCCGTGGTCTGCCCGGATGCCAGGCGCCGGACGCGCCGGTGGCCGGACAGGTAGAGCCAGACCTGTTCCTGCTTGGTGTCGTCTTCAAGGCGTTGTACCAGTAACTGCGTGCCGCGCAGGTCCGGCGGAGCCAGTACCTTCAGGTACAGTGCATGGTAAATCTCTGACGGATTTTTGGGCATGGACGGCACCGGTTCCTGTACATGCCTGTGCATGAACTTCAGGGAACTTGCATAGAAAGACAACTCTCTTTCTATCTTGTTATGTCTTATATTCCTGTACTGCCAGTAAAAGCTGGCCACCTCGCCGGCATCGTATGAATAGGTATAGCGCAGGTTCCAGGCCAGTTTATCGCCTGCCCTGGGATCGTCCAGCCGGGGTTCGCGCGGGAACGGCCGGCCTGCTACGTAATTGCGAATGATCCCCGGTTGATCCCCAAGTTCGGTTGTATCAATGTAACGTTTCGTCGCCTCAATATACGCAGGGTGCGTAGCGATGGAAATGGCATCGCCCGTGGTAATGGTCAAAAACTCATCGCTGATCAGGTCAACGAGTTTCGGAGCAAGAATATGGCTGAATGACGCCACATTGTCTTTTGTAATTACCGTACCGGGCGCAGGGTTAAGTGTTGCTATTTTTTCGTGGTCAAACGCAAATGACTGCTCGACAATATCCGCCGATAAGATACCTGGATTAATTGACAAGCAGAGAAATAACAGGACGGCGTTTCGAAATGTCATAATTATCCATAAAAGCGTAGATTTTTATCTGCGTTCACCTGCGTAATCTGCGGACAAACACCTACACACTGTCGTCTGCGGATTTGCCCATGAACAAGTTCACGTCGTAGGGGTTCACCAGGTCTCCGACCGTCCAGCCGTTGACGTCGTATTCGTCCATGCATTGCTGGGCAAAGTCCTTGAGTTGCTTGTCCAGGCCGGTGCCCTGCGCATTCCATAGCGCCTCGATGCGGATGTTTTCATTATTACCGGAATAGTTGCGCTCGTACAGTTCGTGGCGGCCGCCGAATTCGGTGCCTATGGCATCCCACAACAGGCGCATGGTCTTGACCCTGTCTTCCGCATCATGGCCGTATGAACCGCGCAGGTATTTATCCAGGTAACCTTTCAGTTCCGGCACATTAAAATCCGACGCATGGGAGTTCAGGTAAATCAGGCCGCTGGCCACCATGTTTTCGATCAACTCTTTCGCCCGGGGATAGGCCATGGTCATCAGTACCCGGTACACATGGCCGGCATGGCCGTTGGGCACTTTCGCCCCCTTGAAATCATCGGGCATACCGCACATGGCGTCCGACAACGCCCAGAACAGGTGGCGCCAGACGATCATTTCACCGATTGCCACCTGCACACCGCGAAAATCCTTGGTGCCGGTGATCTCCAGAGCCTTCATGAACAAGCCGGTGATAAAATCAAACTTGACTGCGAGACGGGTGCAACCGTGAAAGGCAAACGTGTAGGCCCAGCCGGAGGTACCCAGGAACGTGCTGGCCGCGTCCAGGTCCTGGTAGATAAAGATATCCTCCCAGCGCATCAGGGCATTGTCCAGTATCAATATAGCGTCGTTTTCATCCAGCCGACTCGACAGCGGGTTATCGAACGGACTGCCCATCACCTCCGCGGCATACGAGTAAGAAGGACGGCAAAGCAGTTTCACTCCAGGGGTGTTCATTTTCAGCATGCCGCTGATGGCAAAGCGTTTGTCCTTCACGGGTATCGGTCCGTACTGGCCGAGGAAATTGTAATGGGTCAATGCCGACCCGGTGGCCACCACCTTGGCGCCGGAGATTATGATACCTTCGTCGGTTTCCCTGACGCAGTGCATATAGACGTCACCAATCTCCTCGTGGGATTTATTGCGGTCTACCGGGGGATTGACCAGGGCATGATTCAGGAAAGGCACGCGTTCCTGGGCATTCCTGTACCAGTTCAGGGCGTTCTCTTCATAATCACCGAAATATCCCGGGTTAAACCCCAGCGTTAACATCAGGCTGGCCTTGTAGTCAGGGGTTCGTCCCATCCAGCCATACGTCAACCGCGCCCATTGGGCAATCGCTTCACGCTGGGCTATTACGTCCTCACGCGTGTGCGCCACTTTAAAATAGGGGTGGGTAAAGCCGCCGTTGCCGGTGTCCGTAGCGGTGCGCAGGTGCGGGTATTCCTTCTCGTTATGCAACGCGTTGTACAGCCGCGCCATCATCCTGGCAGGATTGCGAAACGCCGGGTGCTCCGTTACGTCCTTCACGCGCTCGCCATAGATCCAGATTTCCCGGTCGTCTTTCAGGTCCGCAAGAAATTCATCGCCGGTATAGGGGCGCACCTCATTTTTCGGAGCTTCTGTCACAGGTGTTGCACTCATATAACTTTAAAATAATCTGCGTTCATCTGCGGATAAATCACTTCATCCGGGCCTTGTATTCTTCCGGACTTTCCGCGCTTTTGTATTTCTGCACCGCAATCTTCCTGTGCAGGATAACCGGTTGTTCCGAGACCGGTGGCGATGCTATGTCTGCCGGGTAACAACCCATGGTTTGCTTTTCCGGATCCATATTCGTGCGCGTCGAAAACTGGCGTCTGTTGGTTCGCTTTGCCGGGATGATATTGCCCTGTTCGTCCGAATCCAGGTCCCACCACCATTTTTTTACCGGGTTGATCAAACCGTTACCCACCTTGTCATCCAACCTGGCGATCCACTTGCGGGTAAAAGGCAGGTTCATGGCGGCCCACAGGAAAGGTTTCTCGGCCAATACCCCTTCAATATTCCAGGGGCAGGTCTTCATGCAACGGCCGCACAACGCCCCGGCGGAATTGGTGATACGGTAGCGAGCACACTTTTCCACGTCCGGCTTCCACATTTCATAGCCGTTGAACATGATCTTGTCACCGTAGGGGATCGCCTGGCACGGGCATTCCCTGGCGCACTTGGTGCATTTCTCACAGAAATCCTGCAAACCGAAATCTATGGGTTTATCCGGCAGCAACGGCAGGTCGGTCGTGATGATGCCCGATTTGAAACGCGGCCCGACGTAGGGGTTTAACACCAGTTCGCCAATCCGGCTCAATTCGCCCAGACCGGCTTCCAGTATAATCGGTATATGCAGTACGTCCTGGTCCATCACGCTGTGGCCGCGGGCAGAATAACCCAGGGAACGGATATGGGCGCCGACGACACCCCCAATCAATTGCGCGCGCAGGTAAGCGCGCATACTCTGTGCACCGCTGATCCAATCATCCCCGCTGGCCCCTTCCATGGTCTCGTAACCCTGGTCAACCAGGATTGCGATCCCGTATTTATGGTAGGGCTTTATCTCCGAACCATCCGTATCATGGGAGTACCAGACATAGTCGGGCAACTCACAGATTCCCACCATGTCCGCGCCCATATAATACAGGGCTGCCTTAATCGCTTCGGCGTTCTTCTTCGGGTCGTCTGTCCCTGGTGCGATGTCATCCGTCTCCTTGCCGTATTGCAGCGGGACCATGGCGCCAAGGGGCGGTATCATGGCATGGCCGTATGGCGACTTGGTGATCATGCGGAAGTTTTCCAGTTCCTTTTGCGGCTTTTCCCCCAGGTCGCCCAAGGCAGCCCGGAGAAACATGTCATGCCGTTTCGGTATGCGCGGCACATTCGGCTTGTCAATCAGGGTTGTGGTGGTGTCCCGGGGTTTCAGGTTTTCCATTGGATAAGGCCCCAGGTGAAACGGCCTGTTATTGAATAACCTGCCCTTGTAACCCGGCCGCGCGCCGCCCAGACCCAGCCACCAGCCCGGGCCATGGGATCTCATGGAATCCATGAACCCCCTGTCGGCCAAGGGTTCGTCAGGAGCAAGCTCCATGGTCGTAGAAACCACAGCCATGCCGAATTGATCGCCCAGGTAGGGATTGCGGACAGTACTGCTGCCGTTCCTGCCGTTGGCCTCACCCAGACCGCTGCAAAGCAACAGGTAATCAAGATCAACGTCGCTCGCCGTTGCCGTGTGCAATGTTGCTTCAAATCCCAGGAAACGGATGTAATTCACCATCACCGCAGCCGCTTCAGCAACCCTCACTGCTGCCCGCTGCGCCTGCGTTCCGACCAGCCAGGCTTCACTCGCAACATCCGGGTCCGGTTCCCGGGTGTACTCGACCAGTAAAACCAGCGCAAAGCCGTGGTTGAACTCCTTTTTAGCGTCCTCCAGGGAACGCTTCCAGGCCTCCTGGCCTTCCCTGACGGTAGTCTCAGCCATTACGTTGGTCGCCGACCCGGCCTGGTATTCCTTTTCCTGGGCCTGAGCCAGGGACTCATTGATTATGGGTTCCGCCAGTATCGCCTGTTCCGGAATGGCGCAGGTTGCCGCCATACTGACGTCCAGGTTATAGCACCCGGCCTTCAGATGGTCGGCTCGTTCCTGCGGGTCTGACGGAATGGGCGCCTGATTAGGTACAGGATCTCCCAGGCGCATGCGATCAAACAGGTCAATATACTCGCGAAACGCTTCTGTCATGGATGCCGGACTGGACGATTCAGTTGTATCCTGAACATGATGTTTCCCGGAGGCCGGATATTCAGGCACTGAATCCTGCCGGGCAAGCCGTTCCAGTGGAAACGGCCCCAGGTGCATTGCCCGTTTTTTATGAGAAAAAAGCCGCATTGTCAGTTGTATTGGGGTGATATTTGGGGTCAGAGCAAATGCTCTGACCCCAAATTTCGATATTACCTTTTTTGCAGTCCCAGTTCGCGCAGGTGCTCATGTACGAAATCGATCCGGTCGTTACCCCAGAATATCTGGTCGTCTATGACAAAAGTCGGCACGCCGATGACGCCGTTCTCCTGTGCTTCGTTCCAGTTGTCATCCAGTACTTTCTGTCTGTCAGGATCGTTCAGTACCGCGGTAAACTCATCGGGGTCGAGTCCGGCCTGCCGGGCTATGTCGACCAGGGTTTCGGTCTGCCCGATATCCACGCCCCGGCCCCACTCGGTATCCATTACCCCGGTAACGTATTCCCGCAAACAGCCTTTTTCTTCGGCCAGCAGGGAACCTATGCCCGCCGGTGTAGGGTCGGTGGTGATGGGAGGAGGAATACAGGGAATGTTCATGCGTTTCGCCCAGCGGGCCACGTCCTGCCGGGTAATGGGTATCTTGACCTTGGCCCGCTCCGGGGCCGAACGGCCGTTCCAGCCGGCCAGGGGCCGCCAGACGAAGTTGACATGGTAGTCATCCACCAGGCTGAACATCGTCTTGCTGGCGAGATAACAGTAGGGACTGCGGAAATTGAAGAAAAACTTCAGATCGACGGTCTCAGTCATTGGAACCCCACACCCCAGGATAACCGGGGACAGATTAATCTGTCCCCGGTAAACTCTAGGCTATCTGCCGCTCTTGCGCAGGTTTTGCACCGTGAACATCTGCGGCGGGTTCAGGGTCGGGTCAAGCTGGCCCTTGAACTGGCCGGTGGTGCAATGCTGGGCCTGGACGTCGTACATCATGAAGCAATTATCGATGGCGACGCCGGAGCCCTTGTTGCCGGGCAAGTGCCGGTCCGGGTAGGCCTGGCAGATGGAAAAGGATTTCCACAGGTCGCCCTTGCGGTCGAATTCCGCCTGGCGCGGAATGGTGTACGTCTGCGCATCGATATACATCACGCGCCGGCTCAACGGGTGGTTCGGATCCTTGGGAGTCCCGTGCAGTTCATAGACCTTGCGCAGCTCCCATGTGGTCTTGGGAAAACAGCCTTCCACGTCAACGAACTGGTAACCATCGGGTTCCGGCGGCATATCGGTGGCCAGTTCCAGTTCGTCATGGTTATGGAACGGCAGAAAACCGTTCTTGGTGCCGATATACTCCCAGTTGTAGTCGGATACGCGGTTGTTGTAGCCTTCAAAGTCCTCGATCATGATATCGGTGCCCAGGAATGAATCCGTCGTCTGCCCCGTGGCCAGGCGGCGCACGCGCCGCTGGAAGCCCAGGTACAGCCAGGCGTCATCCCGCTTCAGGTCGTTCTTGTAGCGGTGGATAAGAAGCTGGGTGTTGGCGATGTCGAACGGTTCCAGCGCCCTGACGTAAACGGAACGGAACAACTGGGCCGGGTTATCTGTGAACTCGGGGACCGGGTCCTGGTTGACCCGGTGTTTCCAGTTGAGGAAATGGAAGCTCCACTTGATGGTACGCTCCAGTTTACCCGTCTTGGCGTTCCTGAATTTCCAGTAAAACGGAGAGATAGCCGCGTTATCGCCCCAGTTATAACCGTACTGGTAGTTCCAGGCCATCTTCAGACCCGCCTGGGGATCGTTGGGATCCGGTTCGGCCGGAAAGGCACGCCCGGCAACAAAATTATCCACCAGGCCGTCAGCGCTGAGGCTGGGCGGGTTGTTTACGGCTTCCATCGTCGCGTTGATATAGCCCGGGTGCAGTTCCAGGGATTCCGTCACTTTGGTCTGCAACGCAGTCTGGCCGTTTATGATGTGGTCATACAGGGCCGGATCGAGAATATCCTTGAACTGCTCCACGTTGCCCTGGTCAATCACCATGCCGGGGGTGTATCCCGGAAATTCCGGCGTCCAGTTTTCGTAAGTGTAAAACGAATTTCTTACGTCTTCTTCAGTGAATTCTGCAAACGCCCCCAGACTCAGGGCGAACAGCGGCAGAACGGCGAGATATTTGGCATACTTAATCATGGTTATTAAGCCTCCTTCCTGTATAGATTCTTAGAAGCGGTAGCGTATCAGTATTTGAAACTCGTCCTCGTGCTGCGCCATGCCAAGGGGACCGGAACGGAAGCGGCCCAGCGGTTCAAATCCCCTGCGGTTACCCAGGCTGGCATATTCATTGCCGGGAATACAGGGCGCAACACTATCCGGCGGCGCGCAGGCCGGCCCGGCAGTGAAGGGCGGATAGGAATTGCCCGTGCGGCCGTCATCAGCTACCCTGGCGCCGGTGCCCAGCTTGATATTAGCGCCGACGATCAGGCGCAGGTGATCGCTGATCAGGTAGTCCAGTCCCGGCCCAAGTACGGTGGCGTTGGCCCTGAAGTCATGGCCTATTATCAGGCGCGGCAGAATCCTGTCGCCGGAATAAAAGCCCTGGATCAATAAGGTGCCGAGAAAATCGCTCTTCCGACTCTGAAAACCTATCTGCGATCCGGTCAGCGGATGATTGATTGACTCGTGATCAAGCAGGTGCTGGCCGAAAATCTGCCCCGACAACAGGAAGGTACGCTTCGGGTTCAACCACTTGAAATAGGTGGGCCGATCCCAGCCGATGACCCAGCGTACCACGTCGGATTCGGAAAACAGGCGGGTTTTGGATGTATCGGCGAATTCCTCACCGCTGGTGTGGGCAACCTCCACCCGGAACGCTGATTTGACCGGATCGATATAAAAGTCTGCGGACGCTCCCACCAGGGTGACCCGCGGGAAGTAAATATCGAACGCCGGCACGAAGGGTCTGACCCGTTCTCCGCGCGGCACATCCGTGGGGTCAAACGGGTTAAAACCAAGCGGGCATAAATTAAAAGCCGGACTCCACAAACCTTCCGACGGCGTGGACGGCGGGCAGAATTCCCTGGGAATCATGTTGCCCAGGAACGGGTTGTCGCCCTCAATACCGCCTCTCAACGACGGGAGTTGCGAATAAAACGTCATGGCGTTAAAAGAGAAACCCACGCTCCTGAACACGCCTTCCAACCGTACACCGCCCTGGTCGAAGTCCCAGCCCGGCATGTGGATATCACGGATACCGACGACGTGACGCGGGAAATCCGTGGCCAGGTTGCCGTCCGGGGCAAGACCGGTGGCGAAGTTATTGATGGTGCAACCGTTGTCCCAGCAGTTTTTCAATGCCCGGAACAAGTCGCCGGCCAGCAGGATATTGTAGGGCTGGCCGCCCTGGCCCAGTACGTTCGGACGGAATTTCTCGAAGTTCCAGATCAACTGCAGGTTGAGGTCATCGAAGGCGCCCACTGCGCCGGCGCGGTATTCTGCTGAAAAGATACCCACGGGAATACGGCTGTCCTCGAATTCCTCGTAGATGCTCTGGATGGAAAAGTCGATGGGGTTCACCTGGTCCAGTACCCGGAACAGGTCGGTCCGGCCCCAGACCACCTGCTGGCGGCCTATGCGGAAGTTGATCTCATCGCCGTTATTGACCGGCATGGTGGCGTCAATATAGATCTCCCGCAGCCAGCCATGGTCATCGGTGAACTCGGGAAAGCGCAGGTCGTCCAGGTCCGCGTCCATGTAGCCGGGGATACAGCCGCGGGAATCCACGTTGCAGGGCCGGACAGGGGTATAGAATTCCAGGCCGCCGCCGAACTCGCCGTTGTTGTTGCGGGCGGCAAGTTCGCTACCTACCCGTTTCAGGCCTTCATTGGGATTGGCTACGGTATCAAAACCGAAGCCGCCGAAACCGGGCAAGGCCGGCACCCCTGCAGAGACGGGCGAAGCGCCCCAGGGGTTATCCACAGTAGTGCCTCCCGGTGCGCGGGTAACGTTTACAAGGTGCGGTACGTCATTCGGCCCGATTGCAATGGGAAGTACGACACCGGTACCGGAACTGGTGCTTGTGACCGGACCACCGGCCCGCTTGCCGAACCTGTCGTCATTCAGGTCATATACGCCGTCGTAGGTGGCCCTCAGGGTCCCGTGGAAGGACAATTCGGAGAATATGCCGGTGGGTTTGAATATCTTGGACCATTCAATCTGGCCGCGTACCCGTTCCTTGGTAATACCGTAGTCATCCCTGTTGTGATAGGTATTATCAAGAAAACCGTGGATTTCCAGGGTGCCGTCTTTGGAGTTCCATGCGGACACCGTCAGCGGTGTGATGACAAGGGCACATGTGATTGCGCTTGCTAACAGGGTAAGGCTGAACCTGCGGATATTCATCATTTATCCCCCTACGCTTTATGGACTGGGTTAGTAATTATTTGAAAATATCGACATTTTTTCATTATAGCGTGATTTAACATCGATGCTATCACAATTTGCATAATTTCTCCGATTGTAGCGCCGTCAATCAAGGTCAATTTCGTCAATCGTCGAACCGGCGCCTTTTTCCCAGCGCTCTTCTGCTGCCTGCATAATGAATTTCGGCTTGAAGATGTTCACCCACGCCGGCACCAGGAACATGGCGGACGCCATGTTCATGACCAGCATGATGATCAGCAGGCGCGCCGCATCGGCCTGGAAACGCAATTCGGAAATAAACACCCACATGATGATACCCCCCACCAGCGTCGTGGCGGTCAGGGCAATGGCAACACCCGTTGTGGTGACCGCGCGCCGGATGGCGTCCTGGACGTCATCGGCGACGTGCATCTCCTCCTTGATGCGATCCATCATGTAAATGGCGTAATCCACCCCCAGACCGATACCCACGGCAATCATCGGCACGGTATTGACGTTCAGTCCCATATTCAACAAGCCCATACAGGCATAGGTGAGGGTGGTGGCGAAGGTCATGGAAACCAGCATCATGAAACCGGAGTGAAACGAACCGTAAAACCACAGGGTGAAGCCCAGGATGAGGATCAGGACAGCCGGCACCACGATCACGTTGGTTTCAAACGCTTCCTCATTGATGGCCGCGGTCACACCGACGGGACCGCCGGCCAGGTCGATATGCAAACCTTCAATCTGCTTGCCGGTGGTGTCTATCCATTCCTTGGCCATGTGGATGGCGCGCCGGATGGTCTCGCCGGTATGGTCCTTGTAATAGAACACCATATTGGCAAGCCGGTCATCGGTGTCGATATATTCCTGCAACGCGCCCTGGGTCGGCGCCGACATCATGAACATGAACAGCAGTCCGCCGATATTCTGGTCGATGGAGGGTATGACCGACCAGCGCGGGTCGTTGTTACGGGTCATCTGGTTCACCTGCATCAGCAGGTTGTTCACTCCTTTGACGCCGCCCAACTTCGGGTCCAGCATCATGTGGTTCTGGAAATCGGTCAGGGCCTTCATGATCTCCGGTTTCTTCAAGCCGCCGTTCTCGTCGGCGCGGGCAATGATGAACAGTTCCTCGGCGCCCGGGAAGCGGTCGTTGATCGCCGTCGACGAGATATTGAAATCATGGTCGTGGTAGAGCAGAGGCGAACCCGGTTCCGGTTCGCCGATCTGCACCCAGGAACTGAAATACGTGGCGCAAAGAGCAATGATCAGGCAGGTGATCAGCACGGCTTTTGAGCGTCCGTGCGTCCCCACAACCTGGGCGAATTTGGGGAAGACGGCACGCGCCATGGTATGCTTCACGGCCACGTCTTTCGGCCTGGGCAATTCAGCCAGCAACATGGGAATCACTATCAAGACCGTGACCACCATGCAAACTGCCCAGAACGATGCGTATATCGCCATCTTGTCGTTGATGGGCACGGAACCCAGGCCGATGAGGTACAGCGCGGAGGCGTCCGCGACAATGGCCAGAGCGCCGGGCCTGAACAAGGCGTTGAAGGTGTTCCGGGCCGCCGGTACTTTTTCGCCGGTGCGGGACAACTCGAGAAAATAACGTTCCATTTTCTGGATGCCATGGGACATGGCCCGGGCCGAGATGAGGAACGGCACCACCAGCATCAGCGGGTCCAGGTTGTAGCCGAACACCCCCATGAAGCCCACTCCCCAGATACTGGTCAGGATCATGCCCAGCAAAGGCAACAGGATGCCGTACAAGCGGCGTGAGTAGAAGACTAAAATCGCCAGGACGATCAGTATGGTATAGAAGAATATGAGCAGGATATCGCCGCTGTAGGAATCCACCCAGCCCACCAGCACCGGATGGCCGGTCGCATGGATCTTCACGCCGGGTGCGGTTTCCTCGGCCCGTATCGCCTGTATCTCTTCAAACACTTTGCCGTAATCAAGCTGACCTTCATTCAGGGTGCCCTTGATCAGGGCTGATTTCATGTCGGGCGAGACCAGAAGTCCGTATACATTGGTGCTCGCGATCACGTCCCGCTGGATCTGCGCCAGTTGTTCTTGCGTATATTTATCGTGATGCGGGTCGTAATAGTTCTGCGAACGTATTGTCCCATCCGGAGTCAGAAAGATCTTGCGGGTGTTGCGGTGTGTCAGGCTGCTCACCAGGTTGTGGTTGATGTTGGACACGCTGTCCAGCTTCTGGGTGATGCGGTGGATACGGTCCAGGGAATCATCCGTGAAGATCGTGCCCTCCTCCACTTCCATGGCCATGACGATGATATTGGCGCCGCCGAAGGTATCACGGATGCTGTTATGCAGTTGTATATACGGGTGTTCCTGGGGCAGCAGGTCGGCAAAATCCGACAGCATCCGTACCGCGGGGATATTCCACGCGAACATTGCCGTGACCAAAAAAATCACGGCCAGAACGAATTTTCTGTTGTTGAACAGGAAATTACCGAAAGTGGGAAAAATCTGGCTGGTATCTATTTTCATCATTTGTTAGTAACAGACCTGGCAGGTTGAGGCGGTATTTCAGGACCTTTTATCGTCCGTCAGTTCGTCGATGGAAAAAACGTGTAATACACCACCCGGGCCGCTGACAATCAACCTGTGGTCAGGTAAGGTTTCTATACCCCGCAGGTACAGGCGGAATGTCTGACCATGGTCGACCGGCGTCCAACCGGTTCCATTGTAACGGAACAGACTGCCTTCACCGCCGACGACAAATATATTTCCATCGGCTTTCACAATCGTGTACAGGGTCACCAGGCTGCCGGTAGATTGCACCTGCCAGGTCCGTCCGCCGTCCTCCGTGGCCAGGAGAACACCGCCCAGACCGGCGACCCAGCCCTTATCCGGATTATCAAAATACATGCTCTGGGGATAAAACTCATCAGGCATGGGGGGCAGGAATTCCCAGTTGGCGCCAGCGTCAGTGGTTTTCATCAACGTCCCGAATTCGCCGGCAATGTAGACGGTCTGCTCATCGAAAAACTGGATGTCCGTGTATATCACGTCTTCATCCTGGGAGGAAACCGTCCAGTTTGCGCCACCGTCCCGGCTGATGGAGATGGTGGAAAAACTGCCTACCACCCATAAATTGTCGGCAGGGTCACATTGAATCGCCTGGGGCGCTTCCTCGGTTGGAAGTTTACGCATGTCCCAGGTCTGTCCGTTATCCCCGGAAATCCATACTTCACCCTCAAAGGCCAGGGCGGCAAACAGTCCGTCACTGCAACTAGTGACATCCATGAACGACGGCCAGGAAGCAATTTCATGGCGCTGCCAGGTTGCCCCACCATCCCGTGATGCAAGGATAAGCCCGGCAGATCCGACTGCAACAATATTCTGCTGAAAGGCGCTGACCTCCTGGATATTATCCGTCCTGCGTATTGGCGACTGCTCGGTTTTCTGCACTTCGTCCAGTACCAGCGGCGACTCACAGCCGGAGAACAGAAGGCAGACTACAGCCAACAGGCAGAAGTTTGCAATCCTGGTCGCGTGTATGATTACGTTATTAAGCACTGTCTCCCCTTTATAATCAGATGGGGACGGATTTAAATCCGTCCCCGTATCCTGAACGATTCTAGACCATCCGAAAGCTGACCTTTCCCAGATCCTGAAAACGTACATTTATCGTGTCGCCTTTGTCCACAGCCACCGCCGCCGTAATTCCCCCGGTCATGATGAATGTCCCGGCAGGGATCACTTCGGAGCGCGCCGCCAGCATGTTTGCCAGCATGGCTACACTGGTAGCAGGGTGACCCAGCACCGCCGCCCCCGCTCCGGTCTCGACCACTTCGCCATTCTTTTCCATAACGACCCCCAGGGTCGGCAGGTCCACGGCATCCACCCCCCGCATCACGCTGCCGCCGACAAAACCGGCAGCCGACGTATTATCGGCAATGACGCTCTTCAGGTCAAAACGGAAGTTCTCATAACGGGAATCGATAATCTCCACTGCCCCGGTGACAAAATCCACGGCTTGCAGTACCTGGCCGATATTGCAACCGGGTCCGGCCAGTTCCGCCCTGGTCATGACAGCCACCTCCGCTTCCACCCGCGGGTGGATGAATGCTGCCGTATCGATTTCCGCGCCGTCGGCATAACTGCCTGCATCCGTCAGGAATCCGTATACCGGATCGGACACGCCCATCTGGCGCATCTTGGCCTGGGAAGTCAAGCCCATTTTCAGGCCGGCGGTCCTGCCGCCGCGTTCCTCCTTGCGCCGGCGGATCTCATACTGGATGGAATAGGCGTCTTCCCAGTCCATATCCGGGTGGTCGTCGGTAATCTTCGTCACCGGTTGCCTGTTCAGTTCGGCGTTTTCCAGGTACTCCGCCAGTTGCCTGATGGTGCTCTGATCCAACGTCATTGCACACCTCCCTGTGCGCAACCCTGACGGGCGGCCTGCGGCCGTGCAAATCGTCTGTCCTGACGATTTGTCATTGCGCAACCTTTAGTTCACGGCGCTCGCGCGCCATGTTCAATGCAACGTCCTCGATCATGTCTTCCTGACCGCCTATGGTCTTCATCTTGCCCAGTTCAACCAGGATATCGCCGGATGGGATCCTGTATTTCTCACCGACCCGCTTGGCGTGCAGGAGAAAGGAAGAGTACACACCTGCATAGCCCATGATCAATGAATCGCGGTCAACCCGGATCAGTTGATCCATGATGGGTACGACCACGTCCTCTGCCACGTTCATCAACTTGAAGACATCAACGCCCGTCTTGACGCCCATGCGGTCCAGTACCGCGTTGAATACTTCCAGGGGCGTGTTGCCGGCGCCGGCGCCGAGTCCCGCGGCGGAACCGTCGATGCGGTCAGCCCCGGCCTCAATGGCAGCCAGTGAGTTGGCGATGCCCATCGCCAGGTTGTGGTGGCCGTGAAAACCGATCTCGGTATCCTTTCCCAGCCCCTCGCGCAGAGTCCCGATGCGCGCGGAAACGTCATCGGGGAGCATATAACCGGCCGAGTCCGTACAGTAAATGCAGTTGGCGCCGTAGGATTCCATCAGTTTGCCCTGTTCGAGCAACTGTTGCGGTTCCACCATGTGCGCCATCATCAGGAAACCCACCGTATCCAGCCCAAGCTTGCGCGCGGAACTGATATGCTGCTCGGAGACGTCCGCTTCCGTGCAATGGGTAGCCACGCGAATAGTATGCACACCACAGTCACGGGCCATGTTCAAGTGATCCACGGTGCCGATACCAGGCAACAGCAGGGCCGACACTTTTGCATTTTTCATGCGCGGCACCACCGCCTGCAGGTAGTCCTCATCGGTACTGGCAGGAAAACCGTAATTTATCGAGGCGCCGCCCAGTCCGTCGCCATGGGTCACTTCTATCAGGTGAATACCGGCATCATCCAGTGCAGAAGCGACGCTGGTCATCTGTTCAGTGGTGATCTGGTGACGCTTGGCGTGCATGCCGTCACGCAGACACATGTCGTGCAGTTTGACTGTCTTTCCCGTCAGGTCCATAGTCAGTTACCTCGCTTCACGCGTTTACCGCGGCCTGGCGCAACGTCCCGTTGATCATTTCCTCGGCCAGCATCTCCCCGGTTCGTAATGCCGCGGCGGTCATGATATCAAGGTTGCCCGCGTATTCCGGCAGGTAGTCACCCAGTCCTTTGACCTCCATGAAGATGGACACGCGCCGCCCGTCAAACACGGGACCGTTTTTCAACCGGTAACCGGGCACGTACTTCTGCACCTCACCGATCATCTGGTGAACCGAACCGGTAATCGCAGCTTCGTCCGGTGTGTCTTCCGTCAGGCAATGGATGGTGTCACGCATAATCATGGGCGGTTCGGCCGGGTTGAGGATGATGATTGCCTTCCCCTGTTTTGCACCACCGACACGTTCTATCCCATTGGCCGTGGTGCGGGTGAACTCATCGATGTTTTTACGGGTGCCGGGCCCGGCGGATTTTGACGCCACCGTTGCCACGATCTCCGCGTACTTCACCGGCTGGACCCTGCTCACTGCGGCCACCAGGGGGATCGTGGCCTGCCCGCCGCAACTGACCATGTTCACGTTGGTCTCCTGCCTGCCTATGTGCTCCTGCAGGTTGACGGGAGGCACACAGTAAGGGCCTATGGCCGCCGGTGTCAGGTCGACCACCAGCACGCCACGCTGCTCAAGTTTCCTGGAGTTTTCCGGATGAACATAGGCGGACGTCGCATCAAAGGCGATTTTGACATGGTCTGTTTCGATATGGTCAAGCAACGCATCGACGCCTGCATGGGTGGTTTTCAACCCGCTCTCCCTTGCCTTTGCCAAGCCGTCGGAGTCCGGGTCAATCCCCACCATCCATACCGGGTTAACCCAGTCACTGCGCAATGCCTTCATCATCAGGTCCGTGCCGATGTTTCCGGAACCGACCAGAGCAGCATTTACTTTCATGTCAATAGCCTCGAGTGTAAGGGGACGGATTTAAAATCCGTCCCCGGAGATTGAACCAATCATGTAAACCGGACCGCAGCATTACCGATCCCGCCTACGGACAAACCCATGGAGTCGCCAGGCACTACCGGATGCAGCGGGACCAGGGAGCCCGACAGGATCACTTCACCGGCTTCCAGCTTGATACCGTATTCACCCAGGGTATTCGCCAGCCAGGCCACGCAGTTCACCGGCGAACCCAGGGCCGCGGCGCCGGCGCCGGTGGCGATGACCTCACCGTTCTTCGTGTGCACCATGCCGCACGTAACCAGGTCGACGTCACGCGGGTCAACGGCCCTGTCACCGAGCACGAAACAGCCGCACGAGGCATTATCCGCAATCGTGTCCTGAATCTTTATCTTCCACTCGGTGATGCGGGAATCGACTATCTCAAAACAGGGCATCACGGCTTCGGTGGCGCGCAGCACGTCGGCATTGGTTATTCCCGGCCCATCCAGGTCGTGCTTGAGGATGAACGCAATCTCGCCCTCCGCCCTGGGCTGGATCATGTCCGAACTGATGGGTATTTCATCCCCGTTGCTGTAAACCATGCGGTCCGTCAGGTAACCGAAGTCCGGCTGGTTCACCTGCAGCATATTCATCACGGCCTTGCTGGTAACACCGATCTTTTTGCCGATGATCTTCTCGCCATCATCCAGGCGCCGCTGCAACAATTGCAGCGAGATGCGATAAGCATCCTCGATGGTAATTCCGGGCTCCTGGTCGGTCAGGGGGTCAATAGTCCGGCGTTCCCTCAGGCAATCGTAAAGCGTATTGCCGCAGGACAGTATTTTTTCTTCAGTCAAGCTCATAACTTCAGGCACACGTTGCGCATTTCCGTATAGAACTCAAGCGAGTGTACACCACCTTCCCGGCCTATGCCCGATTGTTTGGAGCCGCCGAACGGCGTCCTCAGGTCACGCAGGAACCAGCAGTTGACCCAGGTAATGCCCACTTCAATGGCGGCGGCAACCCGGTGTGCGCGCGCCGCGTCCCCGGTCCAGATGGCCGTTGCCAGGCCGTAGGGCGTATCGTTGGCCATGCTGACGGCCTCGGCTTCCTCGTCAAAAGGCTGGATATGACAGCAGGGACCGAATATCTCTTCCCTGTTAACCGGCGAGGTCTCGGGCAGTCCGGTCCAGATGGTCGGAGCCACCCAGAAACCGCCTCCAAGATCTTCGGGCACCTGCGGGATACCGCCGCCGGTAACGATTTCCGCGCCCTCTTCCCTGGCCTTTTCATAATAGGAAAGCACTTTTTCCCTCTGCTGCCGGCTGATCATGGGTCCCAGGGTGGTCGTCCCGAGTTCAGGCCTGCCCTGCGCCAGGTTTTCCGCCCCAAGTTTGAGCCGATCCACGAATTCGGCAAATATCGGACGCTCGACATAAACCCGTTCCGTCCCCAGGCAGACCTGGCCGCAATTTGCGAATGCCGAACGCATGGTCCCTTCAATCGCCTTGTCCAAATTGCAGTCGGCAAAGACCACACCCGCGTTCTTGCCGCCCAGTTCGAACGAAACGTCACGCAGGCCTACTGCCGCGGCCTTCATGATCTCGGTTCCCGTTACCGTCTCGCCGGTAAACGTGATGGCATCCACGCCGGGATGTTGCGTCAGAAACTGGCCGGCGGAATCGGGCCCGAATCCATGCACAACGTTATATACCCCCGCAGGGATACCCACCGAGTTCATCACCTCGCCCAGCAGGGTCGCGGTAGCCGGGGTTTCCTCGGAGGGCTTGACTATCACGGCATTGCCGCAGGCCAGCGCCGGTCCCACTTTCCAGGTCATCAGCAACAGGGGCAGATTCCAGGGACAGATGACGCCGACGACACCCTTGGGCACGCGCACGGCGTAATTCAGCGCGCCGGCGCCATCCGGGGTATCCATCATGAAGGACTCCGCAGGTACGTTCTTGATGACATCGGCAAAGATTTTGAAATTGGCCGCGCCCCGCGGGATATCGACATGGCGTGCCAGCGACCAGGGTTTGCCGGTGTCCAGGCACTCCGCTTCAAGAAAATCGTCAAACCGGGCGTTGATACCGTCGGCAAGCTCATACAACAATGCAACCCGCTGCTGTACGGTCATCGAACCCCAGGGACCGGTGAGGGCGGCGCGAGCCGCATTGACAGCCGCATCCACCTCTTCCCTGCCTGCCTCATGGACCTGTGCATAGGCCTCACCCGTTACCGGGTTGAGCGTATCAAACAACCGGCCGCCGGCAGACCCGATAAATTCGCCGTTGATAAAATGACAGAACGGCGCGCCCGAAACCACCTG
Source organism: Gammaproteobacteria bacterium (assembly GCA_965208655.1). GTDB lineage: Bacteria > Pseudomonadota > Gammaproteobacteria > Eutrophobiales > Eutrophobiaceae > JAAXHV01. The sequence goes on along the minus strand of CBDBPJ010000001.1, from coordinate 497,031 downwards.
TTCAACTTTTGCATGCATTATTTTCTACCCTCTGCTAAATCACTCCCGCATAACTTCCCGTCATTCATGCGAAAGCAGGAACCCGGTGAACAAACACCGTCGCGTCAGCGACACTATTTCAAACTCCCCAACGCATACTCCGCAATCTCCTCATCCTGCTTCTCCGTCGCCCCTGAAACACCAATAGCCCCAATTCGGTGACCGTCAATCTCGATGGGGACGCCTCCACCACAGGTCATCAATCGATCCACCGACGGCAGCCCTGTTTTACACGGAATCGACAAGGTTTCCATTACATCCCCCCATTTCGACGTAGGCATTCCGAAGCTCATGGCCGTATAAGCCTTGCTGATGGCGACGTCCACGGAATGGAACGCCGAACCCGGCATGCGCAGAAACGCAGCCAGGTGTCCGCCACTGTCCACAACCGCAACATTCACCTTCACGTTCAATTCGACGGCGCGCCCGACAGCAGCCTGAACCAGCGCGTTGGCTGCCTCCCAATGGATGTTGCCCTGTTCCACTATTATGTTCATAGTGACTCCGTGCGCAGGTATTCCTGAATTTTACGCCACGGTTGTTCACCCTTGCTGTTCAGTTGCGCCAGCTTTTCCACAGAAAAATCGGCTGCAACCCCGGTTTGATACGACGGCCGGTCCATACAGCGCTCGTACCAGGACGCAACATTTTTGCGGGACCGGTACCAGTCAGTCCAGCCGAACTGGTACAGGGTTTGAAAATAAGGCGCCATGGCCGCGTCAGCCAGGGAGAACCGATCGCCGGCCAGCCAGTCCTGTTCCTCCAGCAAGCTTTCCATATCGGCAATGGTCTTTTCATAGGTAGCGACGGCATCCTTGACATCGGGCGCGTCATAACCCTGTTTCAACAACCGCCTCTGCCGTTCGCGCCGGGGTTTTTCCACGACCCGGTCGATAATGGCATCCATCTCCGCTGCCGACAGTTGTTTCAGTTTATCCGCCATCAGCAGCGGCCATTGCAGAGCGCCGCAACTGGGATGAACCTTGATATCCACGTGTTTCATCCAGAAACGCATGCGCGCCCGTTGGACGGGGTCCTCCGGCCGCAGTTCCGGACCCGGAAATTTATCCTCCAGGTACTCACAGATAATGGATGATTCGATGACAGGCTGTCCGTCATCGACCAGGGTAGGCACCACACCCAGGGGATTCAGCTTGAGATATTCAGGAGAGAGATTTTCCTTTTCCGCAAGTTCCACGTGGCGCTTGCGCCAGTCAAGCTGTTTCTCCGTCAGGACAATACGCACCTTCTGGGCGCAGGGAGACATGGGATGAGTATATAATTCCAGCATAGCGTTTTATCATGTCGACAATATTATCGGCGCTGTCGCACACAGGACAAATAGTTAGATCGCAACCGTATATAAAGGATATAATAATTTTTGTTTGTGTGGCTGAATTATATCGATATTTTTTTAATTTATCGATATTTTTGACATGGCAGTAAACCCGATCACCGGTTTGTCCGGAATATCGTTTTAACTTGGGCTGGCTTGTTCAATATTAACCCTGACTGTCTGTTAACAATGCGGGCTAAAACACTCGTCGAATCATCATATAACCGGCTACGTTCCGACATCATAGCCGGAAAACTCGCGCCGGGCGCCAAACTCCGCATCGAGGAATTGCGGGATGACTACCGGATCGGCGCAAGCCCGTTGCGGGAGGCGTTGAACCGGCTGGCCGGAGAAGGTTTCGTCACGGTGGAAGAGCAACGCGGCTTCAAGGTCGCGCCGGTTTCACCGGATGATCTCAAGGACCTCAGCCGCATGCGCATCATGCTGGAATGCGAAGCATTGCGGGAGAGTATCAGCAACGGCGACGATGAATGGGAGGCAAACCTGCTCGCTGCCCATCACCGACTGCAGAAAGCCGAACGGAGCTTCGGCAGGAACCTGGGCGAGTGGGAACAACGCAATGAAGAATTTCACGAAGCCCTGGTAGCAGCCTGCGCCTCCTCCTGGTTACTGCGTCTGCGCCATGTTCTCTACGAACAGCACAAGAGGTACCGGTTCATCGCCATCCTCTCGCACCAGCAGGACCGTGACGTCCACCGGGAACACCGGGAAATTCTGGAGGCAGCCCTGGCTCGCGATGTGAAAGCAGCTACTGCGGCTACGGAACGTCATATACAGTTTACGATGGAAAGCAGTATTCGGGTATTTTCCGTAATGGATAAAAACAGCCGGGACCCGGATTCACCCCTGCAGTTGGTGCAGTAATAACCGGTTATTCGTCTTAATTTACAATCCTGCAAGATATTTCGTACAAGCCATGACCACAATAAAATTCCACCTGTCTCACCTGTTTGTTCTTATCACCCTGGTACCGTGGGCCATTGCTGCACAGGAGAAAAGACCACTACTGGAAGAGATCATCGTCACTGCGGAAAAACGTTCGGAAAGCCTGCAGGACCTGTCCCAGGCGGTCACCGCGCTGTCCGGAGAAGATATAGATAACCGGAACCTTACCAGCTTTGTAGACCTGAGCAGCATCGCCCCCGGCGTGACCGTCGCCAAGAACGAAGGGTTCAAGACCGTCATCGCCATCCGCGGGGTGGGTAACGAAGCCAACCAGAACGCTATCGCCAACCCGTCGGTGTCCTACCACCTGGACGGCATTTACGTAGCCTCGCCTTTTGCCCTGCACACGGATTTCCTGGACCTCGAACGTATCGAGGTGTTGCGCGGTCCCCAGGGTACCCTGTTCGGCCAGAACTCCACGGGCGGCGCTATTAACGTGATAACCCAGGCGCCTGACACCGAAGAATTTTCCGGCAAAGCGGACATTACCGTGGGTAACTACAGCCTGATCAGGGCGCGAGGTTCAGTAAACGTTCCGGTAAGCGATACGGTGGCCCTGCGCGCCTCCATCGCGTCACACAACCACGACGGCTTCAGCAGGAATATTGTGCTGGACCAGGGGCTGGACCAGGCCGACAGCATCTCCGCCCGCGCCCGGCTGCTCTGGGCGCCCATGGAGAACCTGCGCTTCAACTTCACCGCCCAGTATTACGATGAAAACACGAATGGCGCGGCACAGAAAGGCATCCTGGACTCCACCCCAAATCCGCGCCGGCTGACCCAGGATTGGCACAGCAGTTATGAACTGGAAAGCCAGTTGTACAGCCTGGTTGCCGAGTGGGATTTAGCGGCTTTCACGGTGCGCTCGCTGACCAGTTACCAGGATGACGATGTCGCCATAGTACGGGATAACGACCGCCATGATTTCGTGAACCTGATCAACCAGGGCATCTTCCTGCTGCCCGCGATTTTCGACCCGGAGACCAACCGGCAGAAGACCTTCACCCAGGAACTCAACCTGATTTCCGCCGAGCCCCTGTTCGGCCGGCTGGACTGGGTGGCCGGGGTCTTCTACCTCGATACCGAGGTGGACATCCTGATTCGTGAATACATTGACTTCAATGTCGACGGCACCTACGGTCCCGGCACCGTGACAGTGGAGGAAGTGCTGAACTTCGGGGGGGAAGTCGGCTTCATCTCCGATTCCAAACCTGAGCGGGACTCCGTCTCCGTGTACGGCCAGGGAACTTTTCACCTGACCGACAGCATGCGCCTGATTGCCGGCCTGCGCTATACGGATGACGAGGTCTATTCCGAAGTAACCAACTTCTTCGGCCGCGGCGGCACGGCGGTCCTCGAAGTTCAAAGCCAGAAACTGACCGGCCGCGGCGTGGTCGAATTCGACCTGAACGATGACACCATGGTATATGCCTCCTACACCCGCGGCTTCAAACCCGGCGGCAGCAATCTCACCTACGGCCGCGAGGATATCATCGCCCCCATCGTGGTGCTGCCGACCTTCAAGGATGAGACGGTTGATGCCTGGGAGTTGGGTATCAAAACGGATTTCGCCGACAACCGGGTGCGCCTGAATGCCGCCGCCTTCTACTACGAATACAAGAACCTGCAATACCAGGCTACGGACCCCGAGCTGTTTGAGGGCGGTGTCGGCAACCTGCCGGAATCCGAGATTTACGGTGCGGAACTGGAACTGCTGGCTTTCATTACCGACAGGTTCACCCTGGATGCCCGCCTGTCCTGGCTGGAGACGGACATCTCCGAGTCGCACCTGGCCCTGGATAACGTGCAGTCGGACGAGGCAACGAATGCGCTGCTGCCCCAATGCAACTTCAATATTTTCTGTGACGACATACAGCGGGCGCGCGCCGAGGCGGTCACGGACGTGAAGGGTAATGAACTGGCCAAGACGCCCAATTTCACCGCTGACGTCATGCTGCGTTACTCAGGCAGACTTGGCAGCCTGGCTGATCTCGAAGGCAGCGTACAGTATATTTACCGGGACGGCTTCCAGCATCGCATCTTCAACAACCCGAAGACAGATGATGTGCCCAGCTACGACATCGTTAACCTGATGCTGACAATCAGGCCCGATGCCTGGCCCTGGTATATCGACCTGATGGGGATGAACCTGGCTGACGAAGACGGCATCAATGCCCGCTTCACAGACGTTTTCGGCGTGGGCGCCACCGGTGATGAACTGATTGCGCCGAGGCAGTACATGGTGCGTTTCGGCATGGAATTCTGATCGTGCCCGATAGAGTATCACTGTCAAAAAACCATTCCCTGCAGCACTCGGTCAGTATTGCCCATAAAGCTCTCGAGAAGGGCGGATCAGTCAAGCTGGACAGGAAAGGCGCCCTGGAAGTGACAGGCGGTACATTTCTTGGAAGGATAGTACGTTATTTCAAGAGCCGTATCTTCCCGGACAAGATCAGACAACAGAATCATGCTGTCATTGCCGCCTTGAATGAGACGGTAAACAACGAATTCGGAACCGGCCACCGGTTAAAAATTCAAACCGTTTTAAGCAATGCTGAATCCAACCGGCATTTCTTAAGGTCCTTTATCAATACTGTCAGCGAGATCCGCGCCGGCGCTGAATACAAACCTGCAACGAGCACTGCGGGAGAAGTTCGAAACGCCCGGAGATTTGGCTTTGCCGCTAATGTCACTGCGAAAAAATCGACACAGGCAGAACCGGCAGCATCCGCAGGCGAGACCCTGACTGCCAGGGCAAAGTTGTTCTGGTACAACCGGACCATGAATGATTTATATATCCGCTATCCGAAACTCCGTAACCTGCCTGCCATAACAACATTGAAACTGGATACGAAGCCCACAGTGAAGGATGCCGTAGCGGCCTATGAGCCACGTACCCGTTCCATGGAACTTGCTTCTCACAAGCTAAAACAGGTATCAAGAATGACTTTGGAAAATGTCAAATCCGGTTACCTGACGCCCAAACAGGATTACGGGGGTATGATTCACCATGAATATGCGCACCATTTGAGTAACCGGATTGTGCCGGAAAAGGTATGGATTCCCAAACTGGTCGATGCATTAAAAGCAGGAGGCATAGCGCACGCTCGCGTTAAATCCAGCTTTGGCGATCCCTTGTTTGACAAGCGCACTGCCGATGCAATCGCCAGGTCGATTGGCAAGTATGCCGCGACCGATGCGCGTGAATGTGCCGCCGAGATTTTGTCCTGGTACATGAACCCCGAATACGGGAAGTCCGTTGACCGCATGCCTGGTTACCTGGAAAACTGGGTCACGGAGTGCTTTCCCATGCTAAAACCGGATTAATCGCTTCCACCACTACCGTTTCAATCCTGGAAAATAATGATCGATGACCTTTTGAATGAATTTGCCCGGACCATAGGCCTGGATTCCATCGAACCGGACGATGAACCCTGCATCCTGGAATTCGACGGCAACCCCGTTTCTCTCAGCTACCGCAACAACAGGGAACGCCTGTTGCTGTACAGCGATGCCGGCTTCCTGGTGCGACCGGCGCCGGAATTGCTGTTGGGCCTGCTGGAAGCCAATGCCTTGCACCGGGCCGTGGGAGACGGCGCTATCGGCCTGATAGTTGATGAGCACCGCGGCGGTTTTGTCGTCGTGTATTCGCAGTTGCTGGTGACTGCCACGCTGGACCTGGCCACGTTGACCGACGCCATGCGCAATTTCGTGGAACTGCTGGAGGCATGGCAGCAGAATCTCGCGGAGCTTGTGAATTCAGCATCAGGTGGCGAAGTCAACGGCCCTGACAGGGACAATGATTTGATACCGGTCTAGCCCCCGGGGTATGGCCTGTGCCCCGTAAATAAGTGGTATGCCTGCCGGAGCATACGCTCAGATGAATGCAAACCTTGCCAGGAAAATCAACGCCAGAAACCAGACCCCCATTGAAATATCCCTGTATCTGCCGCTTGCCAGCTTGACGCTTACGTAGGTGATGAAACCCACGGCGATGCCGTCTGCTATGGAAAAAGTCAACGGTATGGCGACAATCGTGAGCAGCGCAGGGACCAGTTCGGTGGCATCCTCCCAGTCCAATGCGCGCATCCCGCCCAGCATCAGCATGGCTACGAACAGCAACGCTCCCGAAGTGGCGAATTCAGGCACCATCTGCGCCAGCGGAGCAAAGAATACCGCCAGCAGGAACAGGGCTCCCACCGTCACCGCGCTCAACCCGGTGCGGCCGCCGCTGGCAATGCCCGCTACACTCTCCACGTAGCTGGTTACCGGGGTACAGCCGAGGCAGGCTCCAACCACACTGGATGAGCTGTCAGCCTTCAGCGCCCGGTCCAGGTTGCGGATACTGCCCTGGTCGTCAACCAGGCCGGCCCGTTGGGCGACACCCATCAGGGTGCCTGTGGTATCGAACAGGTTGACGAACAGGAAGGCCGCCACCACGCTGATCATGCTCACATCCAGCGCGCCGGCAATGTCCAGTTGCAGAAAGGTCGAGGCCATATCCGGCGGTGCGGACACCAGTCCGTGCCAGGATACCAGCCCGGTGAGCATGCCGGCGGCCGTTACCGCGAGGATGCCCAGCATGATGGCGCCGGGAATCCCTCTCACGCCCAGGCCGGCGATCAGCAGGAACCCGATGCCGGCCAGCAGGGGTTCGGGCCGGGTCAGGTCGCCGAGACTCAGAATCGTGGCGGGATTGGCAACGACGAGGCCGCCGTTCTGCAAACCGATAAAGCCGATGAACAGGCCCACTCCGCAGCCCATGGCAAAGCGCAGGTTCAAGGGAATGCTGTTCAGCATCCAGCTGCGTAACCGGGTAACGCTGATGATCACGAACAACACGCCCGAGAGAAAGACCGCGCCCAGGCCGACCTCCCAGCTGTAGCCCATGTTCCCGACCACCGTGTAGGTAAAGAACGCGTTCATGCCCATGCCCGGCGCCAGGCCCACCGGCCAGTTCGCATACAGGCCCATGAACAGGCAGGCAAGCGCCGAGGCCAGGCAGGTGGCGACGAAACTGGCGCCCGGGTCCATACCGGCCGCGGCCATCATCTGCGGGTTGACGAAGATAATGTACGCCATGGTGACGAAGGTGGTGAACCCCGCCAGCACCTCGGTACGGACCCTGGTGCCGTGTTCCGACAGCCTGAACAGGCGATCCAGGAAGGGAGTAATTGAGTCAGCCATAATGCCGACAGTTTACAGGGGCCAGGGGTTAGGGGCCAGGGATTAGGGTTAGGGGTTAGTCTCTGGACCCTGGCCCCTGCTTCATGTCGTATAACCGATTAATCCTGTCGCAAAGCCGACCCCGCACAGGTGATATATCTAATATCGTCGGCTATCATTGTCGCATATCAGGTTCCCGATTCCCGGCAACCCGGATTGCCCGACTTGCAATAAAGAACAGTATGAAAAATCATGCGCAAATCGTCATCGTTGGCGGCGGTATCATGGGAGTCGGACTGCTCTACCACCTGGCCGAGGAAGGTTGCACGGACGTTCTCCTGATTGAGAAAGGCGAACTCACTTCGGGTTCAACCTGGCATGCGGCCGGCCAGTGCCCGAACTTCGTCGGCAATTACAACCTTGCCAAGATCCATGAGTACAGCATCTCGTTGTATAAAAGACTGGAGGACCTTACCGGGCAATCGGTGAGCTGGCACACCTCGGGCAGCGTTCGTTTTGCACTGACCGAGCGCGACCTGGATTGGTTCAATTACGTGAAAGGGATCGCAGCCAACGTCGGCTTCCACATGGAAATCATCGGCGCCGACCAGATCAGGAAGCTCAATCCGTTCATTTCCACCGATGGCGTCCTGGCCGGTGCGTGGACGCGCAACGACGGTCACGCGGACCCGGCAGGACTCACCAACGCGATGGCGCGCGGCGCGCGCGACATGGGCGCCACGATTGTCCGGCACAACCGGGTCACCGATATTAAACTGCTGCCCTCCGGCGAGTGGCAGGTGGTGACCGAGAATGGCGTCGTCATTGCAGAAACCGTCGTCAACGCAGCAGGTTGTTATGCAAGACAGGTGGCGCAAATGGTCGGAACGGACCTGCCGATCTGCAATATCCAGCACCACTACCTCGTCTCCGGCCCGATCCAGGCGTTTATCGACCGGGAGGAAGAGATCCCTGTCATGCGCGACCCGTATGCCTCGGCCTACCTGCGCCAGGAGCAGAAGTCCGGCCTGATCGGCATTTACGAGCACGCCGGCCTGGCCGAAGCCTGGCCACCGCAGGGATTGCCGGACTGGGAGTCAGAGAGTGAACTGTTTGACGAAGACCTCGACCGCTTGATGCCATGGCTGGAGCGGGCGATGGAGCGCATGCCGATCATCGAAAACGCCGGGCTCAAGCGCATCGTCAACGGCGCCATCCCCCATTCCGCGGACGGTCCGCCCCTGCTGGGACCCGTGGCCGGGCTGAAGAACTTCTGGCTCTGCTGCGGCTCCTCGTTCGGCATTGCCCAGGGCGCGGGGTGCGGCAAGTACCTGGCGCAGTGGATGCTCCATGGCGATGCGGAAATCAACATGACCGGTTTCGACCCGCGCCGCTTCGGTGGTTTTGCCGATGAGGGCTACATGAAAGCCAGGGGTCGCCAGGATTACAGCATGACCTACTTTACTCCGCTCCCCGGTGAAGAGTTGCCCGCCGCCCGTCCGCTTCGCGTCAGCCCGCTCTATGAAAAGCTGAGCGCGCAGGGTTGCGTGTACACCGAGACATTCGGTTGGGAGCGGCCCAAGTGGTTCTCTCCGGATGGGCGCGAGGAGGACTACAGCTACCGCCGCAACAACGTTTTCGGAGTAGTGCGCGCTGAATGCCTGGCTGTGCGCGAACGGGTCGGCATCCTGGATTTATCGGGTTTCGCCAAGTACGACGTGACCGGCGCCGGCGCGCGGGCGTTCCTGGACCGTATTTGCGCCAACAGGATGCCGGAAACGAACGGCATTGTCCTTGCGCACGTATTGTCCGAACGCGGCCGTATCGGCGCTGAGATGACAATTACTCATCTTGGTGACGAGCATTTCTACGTGTTGTCCGCAGCCGGCGCCGAACTGCGTGACCTGGACCATTTGACCCGGAGCAGGCGCGCAGGTGAGCAAGTGCAGGTTGCCAATGTCACCGATGAGCGGGGGGTACTGGTGCTTGCCGGTCCGCATTCGAGAAATGTTCTTGCCCGGTTGACGGACTCGCCCCTGGACAGCGGCGCTTTCCGCTGGTTGAGCGGCAGGGAAATTACCGTTGCAGGAAGACCCGTGCGGGCGTTGCGGGTTAACTATGTGGGCGAACTGGGCTGGGAGTTGCACCCGCCAATGGAACATATGGAGGAATTGTACGATGCCCTCATGGAAGCCGGCGAGTCGTTCGGTATTGCCAATTTCGGGCTGTACGCCGTCAACAGCCTGCGCATGGAGAAGGCCTACCGTGGCTGGGGCGCGGAGTTGACCAACGAGGTCACCATGATCGATGCCGACATGGCGCGGTTTATGCGGTTGGACAAGGAAGACTTCGTCGGCAGGCAAGCTACCCTGGAGCAAAAGGATCGGATCATGCAACTCGTGTATTTCGAGGTCGATGTAACCGATTCGGATATTCGGGGCGGTGAACCCATGTACAGGGGCGATGAATGTGTCGGAGTGACAACGTCCGGCGGCTATGGCCATTCCGTCCAAAAAAGCCTGGGCTTCGGCTACGTAACCCCGGCACTGGCCAGACCCGGCACGGAGCTCAGTATTGGCCTTCTCGGAGAACGCTGTCCGGCAAGGGTCCTGAAGGACCCGGCTTATGACCCTGCCAACGAACGGCTGAAAATATAGTAACCTGATAACTTTCAGGACGACTATGGGGGGTGTGGAATGACAATCTTGTCGGTGGGCCGGTGGTGACCGATACACAGGTTAATCTCCCTGGACGCGCCGACGTCATCATCGTAGGCGGCGGCGTGATCGGTTGTTCAATTGCCTACCACCTGGCAAGGTTTCAGTCCCTGGACGTTGTCTTACTGGAACGCCGGCAGATCACATCGGGGACCACCTGGCACGCGGCCGGACTGATCGGGCAGTTGCGCGGCTCCATCAACATGACCAGGCTCGCCCGTTACACCAGGGAACTTTACGACGGGCTGGAAGCGGAGACGGGGCAGGCGACGGGCTACCGGCAATGCGGTTCGATCTCTATCGCCACCAGCGAAGAACGCTTCGAGGAACTGAAACGCAACGCGTCGATGGCAAAGGTTTTCGGACTGCAGGTCGACGTCGTCACACCCGGGGCCATCAGGGAGCGGGCGCCACTGCTCCATACCGGCGACGTGCTCGGTGGCATCCATATACCTTCCGACGGCTACGGCAACGCGGTCGACATAACCCAGGCGCTGGCGAAGGGCGCACGCGCCGGCGGCGCGCGGATTTTTCAGAACGTGCCGGTAACGGCAATCCGTACCGGCGCCGGCCGGGTCACCGGCGTGAGCACCGGCTACGGCGATGTGGACGCCGACCACGTGGTGCTTTGCGCCGGCATGTGGACGCGGGACCTGGCCGCGACCATCGGGGTCAACGTACCGCTGCACGCCTGCGAGCACTACTACGTGTTGTTTGAATCCGTTGCCGGACTGGAGGAGGACCTGCCGGTCATACGCGACTACGACGCCTGCACCTATTACAAGCACGACGCCGGCAAGTTACTGGTGGGTGCGTTTGAACCCAACGCCCGGCCCTGGGGTATGGACGGCATCCCCGAGGACTTCTGTTTTGACGAGATCGCCGGTAATTTCGACCACTTCGAGCCGATCCTGCAGGACGCCATGGCGCGCGTGCCGGCCCTGGAAGCGGCCGGCATCCAGAAGTTCTTCTGCGGCCCGGAAAGCTTTACCCCGGACGTTCGTTACCATCTCGGCCGGGCGCCGGCGTTCGGGAACTGCTTTGTCGCCGCGGGCCTGAATTCAATCGGCCTGCAATCGGCGGGAGGAATCGGGAAAGTCATGGCGGAATGGATTCGCGACGGACAGCCACCGGCCGATCTCTGGGAGGTGGACGTGCGCCGCAACATGCCGTTCCAGGGGAACCGCAAATACCTGCAGGAACGCGTGTCCGAAAGCCTGGGGCTACTGTATGCCAGGCACTATCCCTTCCGCCAGTACGAGACCTCCCGCGGCGTGCGCAAGTCGCCGCTTTACGACCGGCTCAAGGCAATCGGCGCCTGCCACGGCGAGACTGCAGGATGGGAGCGGCCGAACTGGTATGCGCCCGCGGGGGTGGAACCCGTGTACGAATACAGCTACGGGCGCCAGAACTGGTTCGAGTACTCGGCGGCCGAACACCGGGCGGTGCGGGAGAACGTCGGCCTGTTCGACCAGTCGTCCTTCGCCAAGTACCGCCTGGAAGGCAGGGACGCGGCGCGTGTGCTGAACCAGGTCTGCGCCAACGACATTGACGTCCGTCCCGGCCGCATCGTCTATACACAATGGCTGAACGGGAAAGGAGGCATCGAGGCGGACCTGACGGTCACACGCCTCTCGGAGGACAGCTTCCTGATCGTGACTGCCGCGGCGACGGAAGTGCGCGATTTTCACTGGCTTAAACAACACATCCCCGTCGATGCGCATTGCGTGCTGACCAACATAACCTCGGCCATGGGCGTCATCTCCGTGATGGGTCCGAATGCGCGCAAGCTGTTGCAGCCATTAACGCCGGCCGACCTGTCAAACGAGGCGTTCGGCTTTGCAACCAGCCGCCAGATAGAACTGGGTTATGCGCTGGTGCGCGCGTCAAGAATTACTTTTGTCGGCGAACTGGGCTGGGAGCTTTACATCCCAACCGAGTTTGCCGCCGGCGTATACGATGAAATTGCGGCTGCCGGAGAGCCTGCCGGACTGGTCCACGCCGGTTATCACGCGCTTGACTCCCTGCGTATCGAAAAGGCCTACCGGCACTGGAGCCACGATATTACCGATGAGGATACTCCACTCGAGGCGGGACTTGGCTTCACGGTCAAGTTCGACAAACCGGGCGGGTTCATCGGCCGCGACGCATTGCTGAAACAGCAGGAACAGGGTCTGAACAGACGCCTGCTGCAGTTCAGGCTGCTGGACCCTGAACCCCTGCTTTACCACAACGAACCGATCCGGCATGAAGACAGGATTATCGGCCACGTGACATCCGGCAGTTACGGCCATACCCTGGGCGCCAGTATCGGTCTCGGATACATTGATATTTCAGACGTAGCCGATGTTTCGGAACTGCTGGGAGATAGGTTCGAAATCGAGGTTGCGGGCGTCCGCGTCCCGGCCGAGGCCTCCCTGCGTCCCATGTACGATCCGGACGGGGGGAGAATTAGGAATTAGGAATTGATTCCTAATCCCTGCCGATTGCCTCGCGGGAGAGGAATATCGGAAACTTCGCCCGTACCTCGTAATCAGCACTGTCGCTGACGTGGTTCGGGAAATGGCCGGCAAGAATTGAGCGCTTTTTCTCTATGGCTTTCTGCAACATAATTGGTTTGCCGCTTTCCTCCCAGACGTTCGGGCTGGTCCGGTCACCGAAATCCGGATAAATGTATTCGCTCTGCATGACCTTCAAGGTCCTGTCAGAGCCCAGGTAATGACCTTCACCACTGGTGCAGACCTGTTCTATTTCGTCAAAACTCAGGGTCCCGGCATTCACCTCGATGCCCCGCGTTACCCGCAGGGCCGCACCGAGTACGTCATTGTCCAGCAGCAGGCTCTCGGGACAGGCGCCCAGCAGGCTTGCGTACATGCCTGCCGATTCGTATACGATATTGGAACCCGACAACGCCGCTGCCAGGGTTGTCGCGGCGCGCTCCGCGCCGGCCTGAAAATCCGGGAATTTCGAATCTGTCATGCCGCACGCGGTGCCAAACGGCAGGTCGTAAAAGTTGCCCATCTGTGCACAGGCCGCGGACAACAGGCCTTGCTCGGGCGAACCGCCGCTCATTGCGCCGGTGCGCAGGTCGGACACGAACGGCCAGGCGCCGAGAATTGCCGGCGCGCCGGGTTCGATGGCGTTCACGTAGACCAGGCCGCCGAGACATTCCGCCCAGGCCTGGGAAACGGCGCCGGCCAGGCAGGCAGGGGTGGTCGCGCCTGCCTGTCCGGCGGAAAGGAGTAGCACCGGCATGCCGCCCTCGACTGCGATCCGCAAACATTCCAGTGATTCCTGTGCGAACTTCATGGGCGGCACCACAAAGCAGTTGGATTGGCTCACGAACGGTCGCGCGCGCCAGGCGGCTTCACCTCCGGCGATTATATGCAACATTTCCAGGGTTTTTTCGAGGTGGACGGCCTCCGTCCAACTTGAGCCAACGTGCTTGCTGGTGCCCATGACCACGCAATACGTGGTATTGAGATCCATTTCGTAATTATCGGTAATGTCCCGCAACACGCAGGTGCGCTGGAACATGTGTATGTGATCGCAGGTGTCGGTGATGCGCGCCATATCGTAGAGGTCCTGGGCCGTCGATTCGCGGTACAGGTTGTTTTCAGGGTCGGCAACCATGACCGCGGCGCCGGCCGTGGCAAAGTGCACCTTGCTGCCGCTGAGATCCAGGTCGTGCCCGGGATGCTGGCCGTGCAGCACCAGGTTGTGCCGGGCAACTCTAATGGCGTTTTCGACTACGGCTCTCGGCATTCTGAGCCGGCCGTCGTTGCCGAGCACGGCGCCGGCGCCGGTACAGGCGTCGATGCAGTGGGGCGTCGCCTCACCGAAGCCCACTTCTTCCAGGATCCTGAAGACGTTATCGTTGATAGCCTCCATGTCCGCGTCCTTCAGGGGCCGGAATTGCCCACCGGCTTCGCCTGGATGAACGGGCTTGAGCGCATCAGCCAACGGCGCACTGCGCAACGCCCTGCGCGCCTTTCTTCCACCGGATTGTCTCGCCATCGTTTTATCCTCCGGATACCGATTGAACCATCGCAGTAAAACCGACAAAATTCTGGCAGATGGAAATGATTGAAGCAAGAAAAATAATCTCGTTGAATTGCCGTATTCAGGATGAGACTGCCGGGTAAGAGTAAAAATACGCAACAAGGTGCCCGCAGCGCGTCCGCCGGGGCCTGTATTTTTCCCTGAACCCGGATATTCTTATTGTAGGAATTAATATGTAGCGTAAAATTCGGGGGTATCAGATTAAAACCGTAAAACAGGTGTTGTGATGGACGTGGAAGTTAAAGAAACGCTGTATCACCATATCGGCGGCGAACGGGTGGAAGGGACGAGCGGACGGTTCGGTGACATCTACAACCCCGCGTTCGGCACGGTCGTCAAACAGGCCCCTTACGCCGGTGCGCAGGAGGTTGACGTTGCAGTGAACGCGGCCGCGGCAGCACTTCCGGACTGGGCTGCAACCCCGCCGGGAAGCAGGGTTCAGGTCCTGTTTTCATTCCGTGACAAGGTCCGCAACAGGATGGACGAACTGGCCGAAGTGATATCGGCCGAGCACGGAAAAACCCTGGCTGATGCGAAGGGATCGATCAACCGGGGACTGGAAGTCGTGGAATTTGCCTGCGGTATTCCCCAGTTGTTGAAGGGTGAAATGTCCGAACAGGTCGCCAGGGGTGTGGGAAGTTACTCGATACGTCAACCGGTAGGTGTCTGCGCCGGAATCACCCCGTTCAATTTTCCCGCGATGGTGCCCTTGTGGATGTTTCCGGTTGCCATCGCCTGCGGCAACACGTTCATCCTGAAACCGTCCGAGAAGGACCCGTCATGTTCGCTGATAATGGCGGAAATGATGAAACAAGCCGGACTGCCGGATGGCGTACTGAACGTGGTGATCGGCGACAAGGAAGCGGTTGACGCCCTGCTGGTCCACCCGCACGTGGCCGCCATCAGTTTCGTCGGATCGAGCGCGGTGGGAGAATACATTTACCGGACAGGATGCAAGCATGGAAAACGCGTACAGGCACTGTGCGGCGCAAAGAACCACATGGTTGTCATGCCTGATGCGGACCTGGACCAGGTCGTGGATGCCGCGGTGGGAGCGGGTTATGGCTCTGCCGGTGAGCGCTGTATGGCCGTTTCGGTTGTCGTGGCAGTCGGTGATGAAACGGCGGACGAATTAACGGCCCGCCTGGCGCCGCGCGTCAGGGATTTGACCGTCGGCCCCGGTACGGACGAGAACGTAGAGATGGGGCCGCTGGTAACCCCGGACCACTACAGTAAGGTGAAGTCCTACGTTGATCTCGGCGTTGAAGAAGGGGCGGATCTCGTTGTGGACGGCCGGAGCCTGTCCCTGGAGGGATATGAGCAGGGTGCATTCCTGGGCGGTTGCCTGTTCGACCACGTAACGCCTGATATGAAAATCTATCGCGACGAGATCTTCGGACCGGTGCTCTGCCTGGTGCGGGTTGACAGCTACGACGAAGCGCTCAGGCTGGTAAGCGAGCACGAGTATGGAAACGGTGCCGCCATCTTTACCCGGGACGGAGGTTGCGCCCAGGATTTTGCAGCTCGGGTCAAAACCGGGATGGTCGGTATCAACGTGCCGATTCCGGTACCTGCGGCCTATCACAGTTTCGGCGGGTGGAAGAACTCGTTATTCGGCGACCACTATATCCACGGCCCGGAAGGTGTCAGGTTTTACACTAGGATG
Organism: Gammaproteobacteria bacterium; assembly: GCA_965208655.1. Lineage (GTDB taxonomy): Bacteria > Pseudomonadota > Gammaproteobacteria > Eutrophobiales > Eutrophobiaceae > JAAXHV01. The sequence goes on along the minus strand of CBDBPJ010000001.1, from coordinate 481,079 downwards.
AAGACTGTCACCACGCGCTGGCCGGCCGCTATCCAGGCAGGCGCGCAGTTCAATTTCAGGCGCGGCAGCGAGGATAATTAATCCGGGTATGGGGACGGATTTGAAATCCGTCCCCTGTCCCGGTCCTGGTTCACAGTTTGAGGTCCTCAGGTACGTCGTAGAAGGTCGGATGGCGATAGATCATCTTGTCTATTGCAGGATCAAAAAGACTGTCGTTGTCCTCGAACTGGCTGGCTACGATATCCGCCGACTTCACCACCCAGATGCTGCAGCCCTCATTGCGGCGGGTATAGGTGTCCCGGGCATATTGCAGGGCCTGCTCGCCATCGGCTGCGTGAATGCTGCCGGCATGCTTGTGGTCCAGCCCCCGCTTGCTGCGGATGAATACCTCCCAGAGGGGTAAACGCCCAATTTTATCCGGCATGATCTTTTCCTCCCGGCAGCCAGGCAATTATGCAAGGCCGCATCTCAGGCAGCAGTCTTCCGGGCTCGCTGCCGTTGCTTGTCCGCATAGGCCAGTGCCGCCTCCCGCACCCAGGCGCCGTCTTCATGGGCCCGGACACGCGCGCTCAATCGTTCATGGTTACAGGGACCGTTGCCGCCGACGACCTGGTAGAATTCGTCCCAGTCAATTTCGCCGAAATCGTAATGCCCCCGTGCTTCATTCCACTTCAGATCAGGGTCGGGCAGCGTCAGGCCCAGGTATTCGGCCTGGGGAACGGCTTGATCCACGAATTTCTGGCGCAGTTCATCGTTGCTGTTACGCTTGATTTTCCATTGCATGGACTGGGCGGAATGTGTGGAATTCGCGTCACTGGGACCGAACATCATCACCGACGGCCACCACCACCGGTTTATCGCATCCTGCGCCATTGCCTTTTGCTCCTCGGATCCCTGGCACAGCGTCATCAACAGTTCATAACCCTGGCGCTGGTGAAAACTCTCTTCCTTGCAGATCCTCACCATGGCCCGGGCATACGGCCCGTAAGAACAACGGCACAAGGGAATCTGGTTGATGATGGCCGCCGAATCCACCAGCCAGCCGATGGCCCCGATGTCCGCCCAGGTCAGGGTCGGGTAATTGAAAATGCTGGAATACTTGGCCTTGCCGGAGTGCAGTTGCTCAAGCATCTGCTCCCGGGAGATACCCAGAGTCTCCGCCGCGCTGTACAAATACAGGCCGTGGCCGGCTTCATCCTGCACCTTGGCCAGCAGGATTGCCTTGCGCCGCAGCGACGGTGCGCGCGTGATCCAGTTTCCCTCCGGTAGTTGACCCACTATCTCGGAATGTGCGTGCTGGGAAATCTGCCTGATTAGGGTTTTCCGGTAAGCGTCCGGCATCCAGTCACGGGGCTCTATTTTTTCCTCGGAATCTATCCGCCTCCGAAAGGCCTCTGCCGGCGTTGCATTATTGGTCATTTGAGTTTAGCCGTATATCACCATTGAATTAATGATACAAAAAATATCATGAATGTCAATTTTTTTGTATCATTTCGAGTCCTGCCGGATATTTGGGGTCAGAGTAAAAATACAATCACAGGATAAGCAAATGTACGTTCCCGGGTATTTTTACTCTGACCCCAAATATCATCACTCCGTCATTCCCCCGTGCAAGCGGGGGAACGACGGGCAAGTTCAGTTATGGTAAGGATTGAAGGAAGAGACGTCTTCCTGTTGCGCGGCATCGGTGTCCATGGGGGGCGTCGCTATGTAATGATCCGGAACGGGTTCTCCCCTGGCTTTACGGGCCAGGGCCTGTTCGACGGTTTCGACCTTGACCGCCGCGGCTATCCCGTCTTTCCTCTTCACCATCATGGCAATACCGGAGCTGTTGGGCGGCGGCATCATGTCGGCGTGGTAATAGGCGACCTTGTGTTTCTGTACGTCGATCTTGCGGTTTACGTCCAGGTCCCGCTGGTTCACGCCTTTACGCGGGTGCACGCATACGCCGTCCACTATCTCCAGGTCCAGCCACCATTTCTTGGCGGGAACACGTATGCCGTGGCCCAGCATATCATCCAGTCTTACCGCTATCGGCACCAGCACGGGCTTCAGCCAGAATGCGTTGACGCCGCACCAACTGGCCGCCTGGGTGGCAATCGGGCCGTCCCAGCTGATGACCTTGTTCAGCGGGCAGGTCTTCATGCAGCGGCCGCAGGCCAGTCCGCGCTGGTTGGTCAGGCGGTAACGGGTACAGCGTTCGACGTCCGGTTTCCACATCTCGTAACCGTTGAACATCACCTTATCGCCGAAGGGGATGGCGTCACAGGGGCATTCCCGCGCGCACTTCAGACAGTTGGAGCAGAAGTACTGCAGGCCGAAGTCAACGGGCTTGTCGGGGACCAGGGGCAGATCGGTGGTCATGACAACGGTCTTGAAACGCGGGCCGATAAACGGGTTGAGCACCAGTTCGCCGATACGGCTGAGTTCCCCCAGACCTGCCCACATGACCAGGGGAATGTGCAGCACGTGGGAGTCCGCATTGGTCTGCGGCCGCGCCGGATGGCCGAGCGAACGAATATGCTCCGCCATGATGCCGGCAATCAGGGCGCCGCGCATGTAGGCGCGCATGGATTGCGCCCCGGAGATGAAATCATCGCCGGACGCCCCCTCCATGGTGTCGTAGCCCTGGTCGATCAGGCATACGACGGCATATTTATGGTACGGCTTGATCTCCGTACCGTCTTCCTTGTGGGAATACCAGGCGTAGTCCGGTATCTCGCAGATCCCGGTTACCTCCGATCCCAGGGCGTACGACAGTGATTTGAGCGCCCTGGTATTGGCCTCCGGATCATGTGTGCCGCCGGCCGGCGCAGCTGCCACAGGGCCGTCCTGGTGCGGCACCATGCCGCGGATCTGTTTCAACATGGCCGCGGCAAACGGGTGTTTGAAGGAAAAACGCTGGCGCTCCACCTGGGCTTTTTTATCGAGATCTCCGTGGATTGCCCGCTCGAAGAAACCGGCCCGTTTCGGCACCCGCGGGACTTCATCATCCAGGATTAGTGTCGTGGGCCTGTCTGTGCGCCGCACCTGTTCCATGGGATAATTGCTCAGGTGGGTCTGCCGGTTGGCGCGGCGCCATCGTTCCAGACCGGACACGGCGCCGCCGATACCCAGCCAGTACGCCAGGTTCCGGCCGTTTTTCGTTTTGCCGGCCAGCGGCTTGTCCGTTGCCAGCGCATAATCCGTGGTCACCACCGCGACCGAGAAGCCGGTGCCCAGGTAGGGATTCACCACCTCTCCCTCATTCCGTACTCCCAGGCCTGCCAGTACGGTCAGCCGGTCGATATCTATCCGGTCATTCCGGTCGTCATAAGCGGTCGCGTTGAAACCCATCGCCCGTATATGGTTGGCTATTCCCACTGCCACTTCAAACGCGCGCATCTGCGCGGTGGCATGGACGGAGCCCTCAAGCCAGCTGCGGGCCAAGTTATCCTGTTCCGGCAACCGTGAGTATTCAGCCAGTACGACGATACCGTGGGTGTGAGCTTCCGGACTTGCGTACTGGTACCAGCAGGAAGCGGTCAATCCGCATATGCCGATCTGGCCGGCATCCAGAAAATAACCGGCGCCCTTGATGTCTATCGAACGCCTCTCCAGGTCGTCAGGCACCGGCGCCATGGCCGGTGCGACCGCGCCTTTGCAGAATTGCTTGAAGATATCGTGATACTTCTCCAGCGCGGCGGCATAGTTTGAAGATGCGCCGTTGCCGGCAGCGGGCGGGGTATTTTGCCCCCTTTGACGTTCAAACTCGATAACTGCTTCATCCCGGGGCAGTCTCTCAAGGGGATAAGGTCCGTAGTGGAAGGGCCGGTTCTTGTTGGAGAAGAAAATCATGCTGTGGTACCCCTTATATGGTCTATGGTAATTATGTCACAAACTGGAGATATTTGGGGTCAGTGTTCCGCCGCCTCTGCCGCGCCGATACCGATCTCCGAACGGATGTATTGTTCCGTGAACGCTTCCCTTTCCTTGTCTGCCCTGGCGCTTTTATCCGTGACTGACAGCAGCCAGGCCGTCACGAACGCCAGGGGAGCCGATACGATGGTCGGATAGACATAAGGGAACACCGGTTGTTCCATGCCGATCACGTCCACCCATACCTGCGGTCCCAGGATGATCAGGCTGACGGAAGAGACCAGGCCGGCCAGGCAACCGTAGATGGCGCCCCGGGTCGTCAGCCCGCGCCAGTACATGGACAGCAGCAATATCGGCGCATTGGCGCTGCCGGCAACCGCCAGCGCCATGTTGGTAATGAAGATGACGTTATGATGCTCGAACGCGATGCCGAACAGGATTGCCAGGATGCCGATGCCGATCACGGCACAGCGGGAGACCAGCAGTTCGGACTTTTCCGATGCCCTGCCCTGCTTTATCGATTTCGCGTACAGGTCGTGGGCGATGGTGGCGGCCGCGGAGATGGTCAGCCCCGAAACGACTGCCAGAATGGTGGCAAAAGCCACTGCAGAGACAAAACCCAGCAGGATGTCGCCCCCCAGGAAATGGGCAGTATGCAACACCACCATGTTGCGGCCTCCGGTCAGGACCCCGGCGGCGGATTGATAGTCCGGGTTGAACATGATCAGCGATACTGCGCCAAAACCGACGATGAGCATCAGCAGGTTGATATAACCAATGATGGCTATGGCGTAAAACGCTGACTTTCTTGCTGTTTTCGCATCCTTCACGGTGAAGATACGCATCAGGATATGGGGCAGCCCGATGAACCCCAGCAACGCTGTCAAACCCAGGGAAATCACCGATACCGGCTCGACCAGCCAGCCACCCGGCGCGACCAGGTCCCAGCCGCGCGGATGAGTCCGGACCGCGCTGTGAAAAACTGCATTCAGGTCATACTGGTAATGTTGCAACATCAACAGGGTAATGAGGGTACAGCCAAGCACCAGCAGGAATGCCTTGATAATCTGTACCCAGGTGGTGGCAAGCATGCCGCCGAAGGTCACGTAGGCGATCATCAACAGGCTGATCCCGCTCACGGCCCAGAGGTAATCCAGTCCGAACAGCAACTGGATCAGTTTCCCCGCGCCCACAAGCTGCGAGATAAGGTAGAAGATCACCGTGGCCAGGGAGCCCAGCGCGGCAACCATCGTAATCGGCCGCTGGTCGAGACGGAAGGAAATGACGTCGATAAACGTATAGCGGCCGAGATTTCGCAACCGCTCGGCGACCAGGAACAGGATAATCGGCCAACTGGCGACCGCGCCGACGGCCAGCATCAAGCCGTCGGTGCCGGAAAAAAACAGCAGGCTTGTCAGCCCCAGGAAAGTTGCCGCAGACATGAAATCACCAGAGATGGCAATGCCGTTCTGCCACGCGGGGATGCCGCCGCCGGCAACGTAAAATTCCTTGCGGGAACGGGTGTGCCGGGCCGCCCACCAGGTAATCAACAGGGTACTGAGCACAAACAGGATAAACGTAGCCATCGCGGTCATGTTTACCGGTTGTGTCGCCCCGGGTTCGGCCAGCGTATCGGCCCCTGCAAACACCGGATGCAGCAGCAGGAGCATAAACGCCGGGACAGACCTGGTACTAGTCATCCCTCAGCCCCAGGTCTCTCAAGATCGCCTCCCTTTCCGGGTCATGGTAACGGCCGGTCCACCAGACATACCCTGCTGAGATTGCAATACTCAGCAGGTTAATCAGCACGGTAAGCCAGATAATTACGCTGACGGCGCTGCCTGCGGGCCAGATCGTCCCGGCCAGTTCCGGCGCCCAGGCAATGACCATAAAGTAGAGGGCGTATTGAAAAACGCCGATACCCGTGAAAAGGTAAGCCACCCGCCTGCGCCTGAGCATGAGCGAACTGTACCTGGCGGAACCGGACAGTTTGCGGATATGTTCCTGTAGTTCCATAGCCGGTTATATTTCTTATCTATGTATCCATAATGAACAGCAATCAATACCATGCCTGTATCATGTACGCCCAAGCCGGACGCACAGCTTATCCACCAGGCGGACGATGTGCAACAACGGACTGCCACTCAGGGCGATCGCAAATCAGTAACGGTTACACTCTTTCAGGCAGGTACTGTACGGCCTGTCCTGCCGTTGCCGAGGGTGTCTCTCAACCTGTTCTTTTGTACCTTGCCCATGGTGTTTCGAGGCAGTTCACTGACGAACCGGATTCGCTTCGGCACCTTGAAACCGGCCAGTTGTGTTTTCAACGCAGCAATGACCCCGGCTTCATCCAGGCCGGAGTCCGGTTCAGCCACCACGACCGCGATCACCTTTTCACCCAGGTCCGCATCCTCGATGCCGACGACAGCCGACTCACTGACTCCTTCCATGCGGTCCAGGCATTGCTCGATCTCCTTCGGGTAGATATTTTCCCCGCCGCTGATGATCATGTCCCTGGCGCGGCCGACTATGCGGATATATCCATCGGCGTCCCGTTTCCCAAGGTCCCCCGTACGGTAATAACCGTCCTCCGTGAAGGCTGTCCTGTTTACCTCATCCAGGTTCCAGTACCCGGAAAAAACATTGGGCCCTTGCACCAGCACCTCGCCGACAGCGTCTTCCGCTACTTCATTATCCCCGTCATCGACGATCTTGATATGGACATCCGGCAGAGGTATGCCGACCGCGCCGGCCCTGCGTTCACCATGCAGCGGGTTCGAGATACTCATGCCGGTCTCGGAGGTACCGTAGCGTTCCAGGATGGCATGGCCTGTATGTTGTTTGAATTGGTTGAACGTAGCCTCCTGCAACGGTGCGGATCCGCAGATGAACAGGCGCATGGCACTGCACGCAGGTCCGGTCAGACCGGGCGATTGCAGCAGGCGCGTGTAGAACGTGGGCACTCCCATCAATACCGTGGACCCGGGCAACAGGCCGGTAATTTCATCCGCGTCGAACTTTTCCAGCAGGTGGAGAGAGGCGCCGGCAGTCAGGACACAACCCAGCGCAACGAACAGGCCGTGAACGTGGAACAGGGGCAAGGCGTGTATCAACACGTCACCGGTCGTGAAACCCCACAGGCCAACCAGGGTCCTGACGTTGGCAGCGAGATTATTGTGGCTGAGTTTTATGCCCTTGGGTTTCCCCGTGGTGCCGGAGGAATACAGCAGGCAGGCAAGTTCGGACCCGTCATACACACGGGTGGCAAATTCGGTTCCCGCTGCGTCGGCGGCGGCAGCCAGGGTCCCGGTTCCGTCCCGGTCGAGGGTCAGCACCCGTTCGACACCGGCGCGCCTGGCCGCAGTCCGTACCCAGACCTCATTTTCCCTCGAACAGATCACCGCTGCCGGACCGGCGTCGGCCAGGTAATAGTCTACCTCGGCAGGTTGAAACGCGGGATTTAACGGCTGGTAGACAATACCGGATCGCAGGCAGGCCAGGTACAGGAATATGTTGCCGATGGATTTGTCAATGTAGGCACAAACCCTGTCTCCGGGAGAGACATCCATATCCGTGAGAGCATTGGCATAGCGCGCGGATCCGTCTGCCAGGTCGGCGTAGCTGTAATGCCTGTCGCTGCAATGAATGGCGACTTTGCCGTGATTATCCTCTTTACCTTGCAGGTAACAGGAATACAGGTTGCGGTTTTTGTGCATGACCTCGCTCTTTACACCGGCATGGGAGACAAACAACGCGGGAAACGGGACAAGTGCCGTTCCCGGCAAAGTTATCTATAATAAAACAAGAAAGCGCCTGACTACAGGAGAACAAATTCCAGGTGTCATCACAGGTATCCATTGAAAGACGGCAAAAACTTGCTTCCATCTCGGCGGCAAGCATGGCCAATCGGGAAACGCCTCTAATACGCAACGCCTGGTACGTGGCGGCGCGCAGCGATGAGATCGGCCGGACATTGTTTTCCCGGCAATACCTGGGAATCAGCACCGTGTTGTTCCGCATGGAAGACGGCACTCCCGTGGCCTTGCAGAACCGCTGTTGCCACCGTTCTTTCCCCCTGTCCGAAGGCAAGCTCCATGGCGATATCCTGGAATGCGGTTACCACGGGTTCCGCTATAACAGTACGGGTCGCTGTGTGGCGGTCCCGTCCCAGGACCGGCCACCTGAAAATATCGGCGTACGCGCATTCCCGGTTTTCGAGAGAAAACCGTTCATCTGGATCTGGCCGGGAGACCCGGACCTGGCCGATGAAGCCCTGCTGCCGCACCAGGAATACTTCGACCACCCGGACTGGGCGGTGAACATCGGCTTTCTCAACATCAAGGGCAGTTACGTGCACCTGCACGAGAACCTGCTGGATTTATCCCACCTCAGCTTCCTGCACGACAAAACCTTCGGTACGCCGGAGTATGCCCGGGCGCCCATCGAGGTCACGGTGGAGGACGAACACTTCGAGGTCTGGAGACGCGTGGAATGCGTGTTGCCGCCGATTTACTCCCGCCCCCTGGGCTGGGAGAATGAAAAAGCCCTGCGCAGTTCCGGTTCACTGTTCGTCTCCCCCGGCCTGCATGTCAACACGGGGATACTGAAAAACCTGGATAAGCCGGAAAAAATGGCAAAGCTGCAACCCATGGTCAAGGTGGCGCAGTTGATCACCCCGGAGACGAATACGTCCACCAATTATTACTACGCCCAGTGCCGCAATTTCTGTATCGACGACGGGGAGATGGGCGCCTTCATGCTGAAGGCCAACCAGGCGGCGTTCAGTGAAGACGTATTCGCCATCGAACATATCAACCGCATGCAGGATACCGACCGGACGCCGGATTTCTACGAGGTAGACGTGCCGGCAGACCGTCCCGGCGTCGCCATGCGCCGGCACCTGAAAAAGTTATCTGACGCCGAACGCGTTTAATGGAGACGGAATAAATTCCATCCCACGAGCACTATGAATAACCTGTTTTTTTGTCGTCTCCAAACAACATCAAACCGGTTGAAGCGGAGGTGCAACTATCACGCACTCGCCTGTTCTTTTATAAATTTCACCGGATTATGCTTAAATTCCGGGTATTATCGGACTATACTGATGTGGTGACACATTGTTGCAGGTATAATACAAAGAGCATCAAGAGACAGAAACAACCTACCTTCGGGGAAACATAATGAAATTATCCGGCACTTCTCTTTTCAGGCTGATTTTGATCCTGTCTGTGATTGTCCCGTTCAACACAGGCGCACAGGTCCTGGAAGAAATAATCGTTACCGCGCAAAAGCGCGAACAGAACCTGCAGGACGTGGGTATATCCGTGACCGCTTACACCGGCGAGCAGATTAAGGAACTGGGCCTGGCCGATACCGTTGACCTCACCACCATGACCCCCGGACTGCAGTACACGGTGCCTAATGCCGAGGGCAGCCAGATCAATTTCTTCCTGCGGGGCGTCGGCCTGAACGAAGTATCGGATTTCAATGAAAACCCCGTCGCCGTGTATTTTGACGGTGTTTACCGCGCCGCCATCGGCGGCCTGCACCTGCAGAATTTCGACGTGGACCGGGCGGAAGTGCTGCGCGGCCCGCAGGGCACCCTGTTCGGCCGCAACACCTCGGGCGGCCTGGTGCATTTCATTTCCAGGAAACCGACCCGGGAGTTTGAAGCCTACCTGGAAGCAGGCCTTGAGTCCTACGGAACGTTCAAGACCGAAGGCATGGTGAACGGCGCCATCGGCGAGAACATGGCCGCGCGGGTCTCCTTCGCGACCAACAAGAACGGGGGTTACGTGGACAACGTCTATGACGGCGTAGATCCGATCAAGGGCACGTCACCGGGCGATTTCAATGAGACCAACGCCAAAGCCGGGCGCATCCAGTTGCTGGTCACGCCTTCCGATGACGTTGAAGCCCTGGTCAAGGCCCATTATTCCCACAACCGGGGCCAGGTGGGTGGGTGGCAAAACCAGGCGACCGGATTTGCTCCTGCTCCAGGAGGTGGATATGATTTCGATAATCGCGTAAACCTGGGGCCGAACGAATCGAATCCAAATTGTTTTGACCCGGGCGCTGGTATTTTCTACGAGGTCGTCGGCACGGACTGTTTAGGTTACCGGGATACGGACGGCGATCCGCATAAAGGCAGCTTCGATCGGGACGGTGATACGGCGGTCACCGCCGCGGGTGTATCGGCAACCATCGACTGGGACCTGAGAGATGGCCTGACTCTCACGTCGATAACGGCCTTCGACCATGTGGACCGCACCCAAGAGGAAGACACTGACTCCACCCCCATCAATTTCGTCCGGGTTGAGTTTTACGCCATAACGGAACAGTTTACCCAGGAACTGCGTCTGGCCGGCGAGTCTGACCGGGTGCGCTGGCAGACCGGGCTGTATTATTTCAACTGGGACGTAGAGGCTGACTATGGCCTGGTCCTGATCCCGGATTTCTTTGTCATTGACGTTGATGCAGATCAGGATACGGAGTCCTGGTCGGCTTTCGGCCAGTTTGAGTTCGATTTAACCGAACAACTGACCGTAATAGGCGGGCTGAGGTACACGGAAGAAGAGAAAGACATGGACTACAGCAGCATGGACATAGCCGGCGGCCTGACCGGATTCCTGACAGCGCCTCCTCCCGAGGTGGACCTTGGGGCCGGTCCTGGTGTCGGCGTACTGCCCAATTACCCCAGCGCCATCAGACCGACGCCCGACCAGATGATGCTGTTCAATACCTCAAGCGTCGGTAACATTGCAAACCATGACAAGAACAATGTGACCGCATTGGCGGAACTGGACTGGAAGCCCAACGATGATCTGTTGGTTTATGCCAAATTTTCTAGGGGGGTGAAGTCGGCCGGCTTCAACGGCACATTTCTTGATGCCAGCGCCAACTTTGGGCTGGACGCGCCGGAGGACATCCCGTTCGATGATGAGACGCTGACCAGTTACGAGGCCGGCTTCAAGGCTACCATTCTGGGCGGCGCCGCCCGCTTGAATGCTGCCGCCTTTTATTATGACTACAATGATTTTCAGACCTTCCGGTTCGTTACCTTCAACGCGATCATTTTCAACTCCGACGCGGAAGTCTATGGTGGCGAAATCGAGTTGCAGGCCAGCCCGGCCGAGGGTTGGGATTTTATCCTGGGCGCCTCCTTCCTGGACGCCACCGCAAAGGATATTGAGACTACTGCCACCCGTACCCCGGTCGACAGGACCATGGTGTCGGCCCCGGACTTTACGGCAAACGGCATGGCCCGTTACGAGTGGCCGGCATGGAACGGCTCCATGGCGGCAATAGCCAGTTTTTATTACCAGGACGAAACCTACTTCGACATACAGAACTACGATATCGCGCTTGGGGATGACTATATCGTCGGGAACTTCAGGCTGAAATGGACGTCTGCCAACGACGCCATGACGGTGTCGGCCTTCGTCAACAATATTGCCAATGAGGAGTACCTGACCTATACCTTCGATTTCACCGGTCCGGGCGGCTTCAACCAGTTGCATTACGGCAAACCGCGTTGGTACGGCGGTTCGGTCCGTTACAGCTGGCAATAATCCAACAGGGTATTTCATATGTAACGGGGAGAGAGGGCGGAGAGATACCGTCCCGAATCATAAGCGGGTCCTTCCCTTTCTGACACCGGTTGAGTACTCAACCGGTGTTTTTTTTCGTGCGGATCTTGATAGACTCCAGCTTGTGCCACCAATTCGAGACGCCAGATGACCACTGAACAACAGAACAAGCCCGTCGCCCCCTACATGGCCATCGGCCTGTCCACGACGATCACGGGGATAGCCGACCGCAAACATATCCGCCATAACCTGGAAAATATCGAGGAGGCGATACATGCGGCCGTCTCCATGGTGAATATCAACATGCCGGTGAAGATTATCGCCCTGGCGGAAGGCGCGTTGACCGGCTTCACCGACGAGATCTTCGACCTGCCCCATACTTTGGCGGCCAGGGAGTTGTTTATCGATATCCCCGGGGAGGAGACCGCGTGGCTGGGACGCCTGGCCGCGCTCTATAACACCTACATTATCGGCCAGTGCAAGGCGCGCTGGCCCGAGATCATGAGTGACCGGTTCTTCAATACCCTGTTTGTAATTGACCCCAACGGAAACGTGGTACACAAGGCGGCAAAAAACCATATCTGGTGCCGGGAACGTTCCTGTACCCCCCACGATATCTACGACCGCTGGGTGGAGGTGTTCGGCGATGACATCGATGCCTTCTATCCCGTATTGAAGACCCCGGACATCGGCAACATAGGCACCATCTGCTGCAGCGACGGCGAATACCCGGAGGCGGTGCGGGCGCTGGCCTTCAACGGCGCCGAGGTGGTATACCGGCCCAGCGAGGCCATGCCCATGACCGGTTCCGGCTACCCGGGCGGCGGTTCCTGGATGATCCAGAACCGGGGCCACGCGGAATTCAATTCCGTGTATATGCTATGTCCCAATGCCGGCCCGATCTACCTGTCAGCCACGTCCAGGAACCCGGTAGACATTACCGGCGGCCATGCCCATATCGTCGATTACCGCGGTGAGATCATGTCCTACAGCCCGTCGGCCAACAACACGCTGGTGTGTGCCACCATCGACATCGAGGCCTTGCGCCAGTTCCGCATGATGAACCTGAACAGCAACTGGCTGAAGGACCTGCGCACGGAAGTATTCAGCCGCATGTACGAGAAACCCATCCATCCGAAAAACCTCTGGCTGGAACAGGACCCGCAACGGCATGCGGAGGTGGATGAGATCTACCGCAGCAATATCGAATCCCTGGTCGAACGCGGCACCTGGACCAGGCCGTTTTATGAACACGAAGGCTGCCGTTTTCAACCCGGCGGGGAACAGGAACCTTCCTGGGACGACCTGAAGAAAATGTGGGCGCCGTGGAATGATGATTAAGCAAAGTTCGTCGTTTCTGTGAAAGCAGGAATGACAGGGAGACACAGGAACTGCGGTAGTGCCGTAGATTAATGCTTCCAGGGTCGGCGATAGGTTGCGGACTGGCCGTGGAACACGCTGATTAAACTGCCCGTGGCCAGGTAGAGATAACCATCGATGACACCAGCCACGGGACCCAGTAAGCCCCTGGGAAGCCCGGGCAGGCTCGACCAGGTATCGGTGCCCGGGTCATAGACATTCATATAGGGCAGGCCGCGCTCGCGAAAAAACGGGTGATCACTGTAGTTTTTTCCGCCCAATACATAGATGCGGCCGTTATCCACAAAGGTGCTGGCTTCGTTATGGGAACGCCGGCTTGGCAACGGCGCCAGTTCCGTCCAGGTGTCGCCGGCCGGATCGTAAGCATGTACCCAGGTCAGGTCCCGGGCATCTACGTGGTGACCGTGCATGCCGCCGATGGCATAAATCCTGTCATCCAGGGCCACGGCAGAGATATGGCCTCTCGGCTCCGGTAACGGTGCAAGCGGCTCCCAGTTTGTGCCGCCATCCAGGTCCATCACCCAGTGTCCGGCGCTCATGCGCTCGCCGTCTTCTCCCAGGAACCCACCAAAAAAATGCAGCCTGCGATCATGCCGGACCAGTGCGCCCGAAGCAATCGCCCGCGGCAGTGGCGGCCCCTGCTGCCAGAGATCGCTGCTGGTGTCGTAGACCCATACGTCCCGTGTTCCATCAAACCCGCCGGACCGGCTGCCCAGCCAGCCGCCCGCGAACCATATATTGTGTCCGTCGACCGCAGCCATGGCATGGGTAACGGCAGTGGGCATATCGGCATTCCGTCCCCAACTGTCCGTTCGAGGGTCATAAAAATAGACGGCGCTACCGCCTTTCAGACCAAACATGGAAGGGCGTTCGATACCGCCAAACACGTATAACCTGCCGTCCACTACCGTCCCGGCCGACTCCAGCAAGGGGACAGGGGCGTCCGCCCTCTTTTCCCAGTCACCGGCTTTTTCCTCCCAGGGCGACTTGACCAGGGCTACGGCCGCCAGCGTGATTTTGTGTTTTATTATCCTGGCCGGCGCGGAGAAGGATATCGACAACCAGGCTGCAAAGACCACTGCAGCGATGAGCAGGAATGCAGTTACATATTTTATTTTTCCTTGCGCAATGTTATTTGTGCTTGTCATCCCGGTTATACCTGCCATATTCTGTTCACACAGGCTGATCTATCGCGAATGCCGCAAGTGACAAGCTAACCTGTTTTGCTGTGTTATTCAATCCATTGGAGGAGGAGTTAAATGAACCAATATGATTGCATCATTGTCGGCAGCGGCATCAACGCGCTGGTATGTGCGGCAATATTGAGCAAGAAAGGCCACAAGGTGCTGGTGCTGGAACGCAACGACCGCCCGGGAGGGTGTATCCGCACTGACGAGATTACCGCGCCCGGCTTTATCCACGACGTGTTGTCAAGCTGGCACCCCCTGTTCGTCACCTCTCCGGGATATGCGGAACTGAAACAAGACCTGGAAAAATACGGCCTCGAATACTGCAATTCCGACAGTCCCACCGCGGTGGTGTTACCCGACCATAGCGCGTTCATCCTGAAGAACTCACGGGAAGAGAACATCCGCAACATGAACGCCCTGGCGGACGGGGACGGCGACCGTTACGGGGCAGCCATGGCAGAACTGGAACAGACTCTGGGACTGACGTTTACCTTGCTGGGCAGCGAGTTGTGGCGCTGGTCCACGCTGAAGGTGTTCCTTTCCGCCCTGGTGAAAACAGGACCGTTCAAGCTGGCGCAGTATTTCGGCGGCGGTTTGCAACCGGCGCGCGCCTGGCTGGAAACGACCTTCAGGTCGAACGCCGTCAGCGCCTGCCTGGCAGGCTGGCCGTCCCATGCCGGTATCGGCCCGGACGCGCCGTCCTCGGCGCTGATGGCCCAGGTAATCGCTTTCACCCTGGAGATGGTAGGTTGCCCGGTAGTCAAGGGAGGGAATTACAATATCGTACGCGCCTTTCAGCAGGTGATTGAAGCCAACGGCGGCGAGTTGCTGGTAAACACGGATGTCGCCAGGGTAATGACGGAGAACGGCCGCGCAAAAGGGGTAAAAACACAGGCCGGGACCGAGTACCGGGCCGGCAAGGTAATTTGCAGCGTCACCCCGAACCAGCTCTACGAACGCCTGCTGGACCCGGCCGACGTACCGGCTGACGTGGCGGCGCAGACCCGGGCATACCGCTACGGCAACGGTGACATGCAGATCCACCTGGCCCTGTCGGAAGCGCCGCAATGGCGGGCGCCAGGAATGGAAAACGTGGCGATCACCCACGTTACAACCGGAATGAATGCCGTATCGCGCGCCATTAACGAGGCAAACTGCGGCCTGCTGCCCCGTGAGGCGACCGTCGTGGTCGGTCAGCCCGCGGCGCTGGACCCGGGCCGCGTCCCTGCCGGCAAGGGCCTGTTGTGGATACAGTTGCAGGAATGCCCACGTTATATAAGAGGCGATGCAGCGGGAGAAATCGAGGCTCCGCAAGACGGTGCCTGGAGTGAACAAGTACGCGAGGCTTATGCCGACAGGATAATAAACAGGCTGGCGCACTATATTCCGAACCTGCAAGACAGTATTATTGCCAGAACGGTATTGTCTCCGGCTGACCTGGAGGCCATCAACATCAATCTTGTGGGGGGAGACCCCTACGGCGGCGCCTGTTCGCTGGACCAGTTCTTCCTGTGGCGGCCGTTACGGGCATTGAAAAACCACGCCACGCCGGTTAAAAACCTGTACCATATCGGCGCATCCACCCATCCCGGTCCGGGCCTGGGCGGCGGTTCCGGATACCTGGTTGCAAACAGTTTGTAATATTAATGGAGAAATAACATGATCAGAGTCAACGTGATGTATCCCAAGCAAGACGGCGGTAATTTCAACTATGACTATTACCTGAACACCCACATGCCCCTGGTAGGGGAAAGGTGGCGCGACGTGGTGCGCAGCATCGAAGTCTACCGGGGCCTGAGCGGCGCGGGCGGCGCTGATGAGCCTTACGTCACCGTCGCCAGCCTCAAATTCGACAGCGTGGAGGCGTTACAACAGGCCATGGATGCCCATGCGCCCGAGATCATGGGAGACATTCCCAATTTCACCAATATCGACCCGGTTATACAGATCGAAGAACAGTTGATGTAGCGCAGGCAGGGGGTTCAGGCCAGCAGCCAGCCGGCGCCCTGGCGCCTGCAGAAACCGTCCTCCTCCAGTTTGATCAAACCTGCCAGCAGGGAGCGGGATGCGATCGGGTAGACGTCTTCAGATACATCGGCGTAAGCGTCGGGCAATAGTTCATCGAGACTGCGCGGCTCGCCGGCCAGCGCGGACTTGATGGCGTCCTCCCGCTTCTGCCTGTGTTTCAGAAAGCGCCGGATCAGGCTGTGACCGTCCCGGTGCGGCAGGCCGTGCGCCGGGTACAGGGCCTTCACCGGCATTTCCAGCAGCCTGTTGAGGCTGTGCAGGTAGGTCCGCATATGCCCTTCCGGCGGGTCGATAATGATGGTTGCGACAGTGGACAGCATGTCACCCGCGATCGCCGCATGGTAGCGGCTGTCGATAAAACACAGGTGATCCACCGCATGTCCCGGCGTGTGCACAACCTTGAGGTGCCAGTCGCCGGTCCCATCAGGTGCGGTGCCGAGTTCCAGGCGGTCTCCGTCTGCCAGCGGTTCTCCTGTTATGTAATCCCCGTCAACCCTGTTGTATGTCTCTGCATGGGCCCGGACCGGCAGCCGGTAACGCCGGCTGACGGCGTTCACCGCGCCGACGTGGTCAATATGGTGGTGCGTCAGCAGGATGGCCTCAAATGACCGGCCCCCGCCAACCAGTTCGTCCATCTTGTTGAACAGGCGTTGCTGCTCCGCCGGATCAGGAGTGGCGGGGTCGATGACATACAGTTTGTCCACCCCTGCGATCAATGTGTTGGTGGTAGTTGCCGGCGGCAGTGTCGGGGTCGACAGCGGCGCCACGAAGACGCCCGGCGAGAAATAAACCGGGTGCAATCCCCCCTGCGCCAGGCGCTCCGTCTCCAGCCTGGCCCGGTCAGGGAATGTTTCAATACTGCCGGCAGCAATGAGCCGCAACAGGAACAGTACAGGCGGCGCAATCTCCATCTCTCCCCGGTCCCAGGCGTCGACCACCTCCCGCGGCTTGACAAACCGGCCATCGACCAGTTCGTACTGATCAATTTCGGGTTCTTCATTGTCCCAGGCCCGCACGTGCATGAACTGTGTATCGAAACGGACAGGGACGAACGACGGCGTGGTAATCCGGAACAGCGGCGTCACCCGATCAAAATCGTCCGCAGATTGCGCCAGGAATTGCCGCCATTGTTCCGGCGCTTCCTTTATTTGTCCCTTTAATGCCTGCTTTCGTTCCAGGCTGAATTCCTTGCCCAGGGTAGCGCAGAGGATATCCGTTTCCTCCAGCATCTCGCGGATGGCGCAACGCTTCAGTACCCGTTCCTCGGGTTCACCCTCCCCATGGTAATCGACCGTGCTGACGTTGCCGCCGGGGAAAACCCAGTAGCCGCCGAAGAACCTGAGTTCCGGGGCGCGCCTGGCCAGGTAGACTTCAGGGTCATCTGCGGGCCCGCGGGTGAGGATAACCGTGGCGGCAAGTTTGATCTTTGACATTGCGCCAGTATACAAGAGAACCCAGGTAAGTAACGAACAGGGGACGGATTTAAAATCCGTCTCCATTTACAACATAGCCGTATTTTTACTCTGACCCCGAATTGAGTAATGGCGCCGTCAACGGCCAGGGTGCAGCCTGTTCCAGTTGCCGCGCCAGTTGCAGCAAGGTGGTCTCGTCACCATAGCGGCCGGCAAACTGCACGCCCAGCGGCAGGCCGCCGGCGCTGCGGTGCAGCGGCAACGAGATGGCGGGTTGGCCTGTCGTGTTGAACAACGGTGTAAACGGGCAGAAGTCAAACGTGCGCCTTGACCATGCCTTTGCGTCCAGGTTCGGGTCGTTGGCATTAATTGTTCCAAGCGGCAGCGGGGGCTGGGCCACGGTAGGAGTCAACAGCACATCGTATTCCTGGAAAAACCTGCCGATGCCGCGGCATACGTGGTTGGCTGTTGCCTGCGCCATGAGCAGGGTTTCCGCCTTTACCTGCTTGCCCTCCCGGTAACAGGCTAGTACGGTTGCTTCCAGGTGATCCTCGTCTGCACGCCGCCCGGTGAGCATTGCCGCATAATCTATGAATACGGCCAGATTGGCCGCCCAAAGAACAACTGTCGCCTCGAAGAATTGCTCCCATACCAGTTCCGGCCTCGCCTCAGTTACCTGGTGTCCCAGTTCTTCGCAGAGTTGTGCAGTCTTCGGTATCGTATCTTTGACCTCCTTATCGATTTCAGCGCCCGACCAGGGCTCGTTCATCCAGGCAATTTTCAGTGCGCCGGGGTCTTTCAAGGTGCTGCCGGCATAAGCCTCGGCCGGAATTGCTATCTCGAAAGGATCTCCAATCCCCGGGCCCTTGACGGCATCGAGCAGGGCTGCCGTGTCCCTTACCGTCCTGGTAACGGCTAATTCCACCGCCAGCCCGCTCAACGGTTCGGCGCTGTCCGGACCGTTCGGCACCCTGCCCCGGGTCGGCTTCAGGCCGACCAGGCCGCAGCAGGAGGCGGGGATGCGGATGGACCCGCCGCCGTCATTGGCATGGGCCAGCGGAACTATTCCTGCGGCAACCGATGCAGCCGTGGCGCCGCTGGAACCGCCCGGCATTCTCGTCAGGTCCCAGGGATTGCGGGACGGGCCGTAGAGCACCGGTTCCGTGGTGGGGCAGTAGCCGAATTCCGGTGTGGATGCCCGGCCTATGGTGCGCAAACCGGCCTGGCGGAAACGCTTCATCAGGTCGGTGTCATGCTGCGCCCTGATGCCCCGGGCCAGCCTGCTGCCCATCTCGTTCAGCACGCCTTCCGCATGCAGCGCCAGGTCCTTGATCAGGAAAGGCACGCCATAAAAAGGCGCCCCGGCATCATCCGAGGCCGCCAGGGGTTCAGGGAAAAGCTCGATGATGGTGTTGATGCGCGGATTGAGTAACTCCGCCATATCAAGGGCGCATTCCAGGGCTTCGTCACGACTGATCTCCTTGTTTCGGATCAGTTCTGCGAGCCCCAGTCCGTCGTGGGTAATGTATTCAGCCGGTTTCATTTACAGGAATTGACCAGTCAAAGCCTGCCGGTCCCCAGGCAGGCTTTGTATCTCAATTGAAACGATAGCGGACCGACGCGCCGAAGGTCTGCCTTTCGCCGAAGATATCCAGCTTGAAGAACCCGATATTATTGATATAGGTCAGGTATTCCTCATCGAACAGGTTGGTCCCGTATACCGCGACTTCCCATTTCTCCGCGGCCAGGGCAACCCGCATGTTGGCCACCCAGTAGTCATCGGATTTATCGAATACCTGGTTGGTGGCTTCCAGGAAACGGTCGTCGATCCAACGGTAATCTATTCCGATAATCAGGTCCAGTCCGTCAGCCACAGGTTGCTGCCAGCGGGCCGCGCCGTTATAGGTCCACTCGGGTGAGTTCACCGGCCGTTTGCCTTCCAGGGGGATGGCGCCGGTGTAGGTGGTAACCTGGCGAGGTGTATCGTTGAATTCGGAATCCAGGTAACCGACACTTTGCCTCAGGTAGAGGGCGGGCACCGGTTGCCAGGTGATCTCGGCCTCGAAGCCCGTATTCAACTGCTCGCCGATATTACGGGTAATCGGTACCAGGGGTGAAACCGGGTCATCCACGTTGACCTGCACTTCATCATACACATAGCGGAAAGCTGATGCGTTGATGCGCATGGTGTTATCCAGTAACTCGTACTTGAAACCCAGTTCCAGGGTCAGCAATTCCTCGGGTTCAAACGTGGTGGCCGCGCCGGCGAACGGCAGGCTGTAGCCGCCACTGCGGTAACCCGTCGTCAGGTTGGAATACACCAGCAGGTCGTCGGTCGCATTCCATTCGATGCCGACGCGCCAGGAGAAATCCGTGTCAGTGCGGCTGTCGTTGTACGGCGGCGCGGCAGGTCCGAGGAACGGGCAAGCCGGGGAACCGATCGGGCCGGCAGGGTAAGTCGTTATCAGGCAGGGAGTGACGAACTTCTCCTTGCCGAACTGCGGCAACAGGCCGATGCCCATTATTGCGTCGCTGGCTTCAATGGTGTCGTCCGTGTAACGCAGACCCAGGTTAAGGGTCAGGCTGTCGGTAAAATCAAACTCGTTGTGCGCAAATACAGCGATGGATTCCGTATCGATACCGAACTGGGAGAAGAACTGGTCCGCGAACGGCGGGGTGATGCCCGGCACCTGTTGCTGACTCAGGTCGGAACCGTCTACCTGGTCCAGGTCATCGTTTTCATAGAAAAATCCCAGGATATAACGCCAGTTCTCACTCAGGAAACCGGACAGCCTGAGTTCCTGGCTGACCTGGTTCATCTCGTCATAATAGTGGGTGCTGGTGGAGTTGAACATATCGGCCTGGCTGTCGTCCGTATGGATCCGCTCATAGTATTCATAGGCGGTGATTGAAGTGAGGGTAGCGTTGCCTATTTCATAATCCCAGCGCAGGTAACCGCCGTAGAATTTGTCATCCACGGTCGGCGGTTTGTTCTGGTTGATGGTATGTTTGCCTTCCGGTTCGAACTCCCCCTCCGGGAAACCGTTCAGTATGGCGAATCCAGCGGTCTTGGGGCAGGACGACGGACTTTTTGTCACTTCACCCGTGAACAGTTGCGGGCATAACCCGGGCGCGCCCAGGTTGAAGATGCCCGGACCTTTCCAGGCGACCTTGTCGCTCTTGTCCCTGCCGCCATGTACCAGCGCGCGTACGGTGAGTTTCTCGCCTGTCCAGAGCAACTGACCGCGCACGTCGACCAGGTCCGGCCTGCCGTGTTCATCGCCGGAAAACAGGTTTTTCTGGGGACCGCCGTTGCCGAACTCCGTATTGAATGACACGCGTCCGCTCAACTGCTCGGAAAGCGGGCTGTTGATCATGCCGGTCACCCGGTAACGCTCGTGCTCGTCAATCCCGGCTTCCAGTTCGGCCTCGAACGCATCGACCGGCGCCCTGGTATAGTAGTTCACCGAACCGCCGGTGGTGTTCCTGCCGAACAGGGTACCTTGCGGCCCTTTCAGCACCTCCACCCGGCCGATATCGTAGTTGCGACGCGCCCTCATCCAGGGCTTGGCGATATAGACTTCGTCCATATGCAGGGCCACCGGGGAGTCGAACTGTCCCTGAAATTCATTCAGGCCGATGCCGCGGATGTGTACGCTTTCCAGGTACGAGTTGTTGGCGTAGGCCTGCAGGTTGGAAATCTGCGCAGCCAGGCCGTCGAGGGTGCCCCTGGTCAACTCCCGGTATTGCTCACCGGTAAAGGCCGCGACTGTCAGGCCCACGTCCTGGACGGATTGTTCACGCTTTTGCGCAGTCACGATAATCTCTTCCAGTACGGCCGCGCCTTCAACCTGCTGGGCCTGGGCAATGCCGGGTGACGTGACAAAAACAGCCGTAAAAAGAGCGGCTACAGCCGAAAATATTGTATTCTTATTGGCGCTCACTTCATCTTCCTCCTCAAGGACCCGTATGCTTAAAGTTCCGGTTTCATCAGACACTGCTTCCAGACCGGTGTCGGCGAGGAGTACTCGCAACGCCTCATCAACATCGTATGAACCCTGAACCGTATTGGTGAAATAGCGGCTCAGCCTATCATACGGAAACAGGACCTGCCGGCCGGCCTGCTCAACATAGAGCTTCAGCCCGTTATCTGCGGAGGTTTCAGGAATACTGAAAAAGACCTCAACTGCAAGCGTTTTGCTCACAGGAACAAATGCACACAACAACACTACGATCCAGTGATACCGGTAGCAGCGATTCATCCCCTGATAAATCCGCAGGTTACATTGGATAAGACCTCTGGGGCATGAATATCTGTTATGTTGATTATCAATATATTAATGCTTTTTTTGACAGACTGGGATGGCACTGCTCCAGACCGGTATTGAGCAGGCCTTAACGCTGGTTTTTTTGCAGCTCGAAAGTGTTCGTCGCCACCTGTTTTACGGATATGGCGAAATTTTCCTCAAGTGATGTCAACAGACCGGCGATATCGTCAGAGCGAAAATATCCGCCTACCCGTATTGAAGCCGTCTCGGCATCGGAGATGATGAGATTAAAACTCGTGTAACGGCTGAATTCATCTATCACCTGCTGCAAGGTGTTGCCGTCAAACGCGAGCATTTTCTGTTGCCATAACAACCTGCGTGCGATCTCCGCCGTTTCAATCTCCTGGATTTCCTGTCTGCCCGGCCTGTTTACCTGCAACAACTGGCCTGCTCGTAACAGGACCGGTTCTGGTCGCCGTTCACTGCTAATTTGCCCGGCTTCACCATCATGTTTTACCTGGACCAGACCTTCGGTAACAGTTACTTCGATTTTATCAGCCAGCTTATATACACTGAATGCAGTGCCAAGCGCCCGGATCACGGTCTTACCGGCATTGACGACAAAAGGCGTGTCTTCATTGCGAGCGACATCGAAATAGACTTCGCCTTCCAGCAGGGTAACGTTACGCCGGGTCTCAGATATATCGACTTGAATACGAGTAGCCGTGTTCAGCTTCACAATTGAGCCGTCTTCCAGGCTTACCACGTCGGTTCCTCCAACGACAGTTTCGTAAAATACCGGGGCTTGTCTCTCGACCGCAACAGGTGATTGCTGAATTTCCGGCTGGAGGTCGCCACCATAATAGTAGTAAGCCAATATACCCAGACAAAACAGTGAGGCAGCGATCGCGGCCATGGCAGGAACGGCAAGAGGCTTTCTTTTTGCCGGTATATCATCCAGGCTCAGTAATTCCGACAGGCCTGCCATCACATCCATGCGGTCCCACACCCTGGCCGAGTGCAACAATATCTTTTTATGCGCTTCGGATTGATTCACCCATTGTTTCAGTTCCGCAATATCTTCCGCATTCATCGTGTCTTCGTCCATGCGTGCAATCCAGGCGGCTGCCTGCTCGTGCAGGAGTTCCTTATTGGGGAAGTTCAGTATTTTTCTATCACTTGCCATCTGATTGCTTTTCATCATAAAGATTGTCAAAATCGTCCAGATAACCCCTTTCCTGCATATACAGAGTACATTTTGCTATGGCCCTGGCCAGGTGTTGATTAGATGTACTTACCGTAATATCCAATCTTTCACCGATTTCCGCATGAGATAAGCCGTAGACCTTCTTCAAAATCAGCACACGGCGGGATTGCGGGGGCAATTCCCGAACCGCTTCACAAAAGATACTGAATTGTTCATTGACTTCATACTGGTATTCCAGAGTCGTCCTATAATCGAAGACCCCTGAAATGCCTAAATCTTCCAGTTGATCGGTCAATTTATTGGCATGAAGGGCTTTGTGCTTCAGCGACAGGTTGCGCGCGGTCGTGAAAAAATAGGCTCTCAGATTCTGGATTCCGGATTTGCTTTTAGCCGCATAGGTGCGTACAAACACCTCCTGCACGATGTCTTCAACGTCTTCGGGACGTTTGAGATACCTGGATACAACCGATTTTAACGAGGCGTAACAGTCCTGAAAAACATCTTCAAATCGGTTCGTCACTATGTCGCGTTTCCTGAAACTGTGTTGTTTTACTGCGGGTTCCCCGAGTCATACTACAGTCTCTCCAATAGGGGTTCAACCTCACTGATCAGCGCATCCTGGTGCGGTTGCAAGGGGTGGCCTCCCAGGCCTGCCAGTATGGGTTCGAACGGGTCTTCCACACCGCTGCTGATACCCGACAACTGCTCCAGCACGGCAAGTCCGAAGAACGGCACCGTGTAGCCGCTGTACCCGCCCTCATGGCACATGACCAGGCGGCCGCCGCAGACTTCATCCGCGA
Source organism: Gammaproteobacteria bacterium (assembly GCA_965208655.1). Lineage (GTDB taxonomy): Bacteria > Pseudomonadota > Gammaproteobacteria > Eutrophobiales > Eutrophobiaceae > JAAXHV01. Next base: position 457,347 of record CBDBPJ010000001.1, on the reverse strand, counting down.
CCTGCATCATCTTTGCGGTCAGGTTGCGGAAGGCCTCGCTGGTGAGCATCTGCCGGCCCAGGGGGTCATGCGCCCCCGCATCGAAACCGGATGGAACGATAATAAAGTCCGGCCTGAATTTTTGCAGCGCCGGGATGACGATACGGTCATACACCGCCTCGTAGGCGCCGGTGCCTGAGCCCGGCGGTAACGGGACGTTAATATTGAAGCCCTCGCCGGCGCCGCCACCGGTTTCACTGATATGGCCGGAATCCGGCGGGAAACAGTTGTCCTGGTGTATGGATATGGTCAGCGCGGCAGGGTTGTCCCAGAAAGCTGCCTGGGTGCCGTTGCCGTGATGCACGTCCCAGTCGACCAGGGCGATACGCTCCAGCTTGCGCGCCTCCAGCAGGTGCATCCCGGCAATCGCGGCGTTGCCGAACACGCAGAACCCCATGCCCATGTCGGCCAGGGCGTGATGCCCCGGCGGCCGTACCAGGGCATAGGCATTGTCTATCCTGCCGTCCAGCACCGCGTCGACCGCCTCGATCACCCCGCCGGCAGCCAGGCAACAGATCTCGAAGCTGCCGCGGCCCATCGCGGTGTAAAATCCCGTCTCCGACAGGTACTGGTCGTTCTGCGCCTTGATCTTCTCGTAATAATCAGGGGTGTGAAAGCGGCAGATCTCCTCCTTGCCCGCCTCCCTGGGTTCGATATATACCAGGTCCTTCAACAGGCCGCTGACGTCCAGCAGGTTGCGGATGCGCCGCTTGGTTTCCTGGTGTTCCGAATGCACGAATGGCTGCACCGGGTTCCCGTAAGGCATGAAACCCGCAAAATTGCCGTTCTCATGCCATGTATAAAGTTCGTGGTAGACAAAACCTGTCGCCATAGCGGCCTCCTCAAGTTGATCGTTATGTTCCTAATAGTATTATCATCCCTGAGAAACGGTTACAATACCCGGCGGTAATCCCGAAATATATGGTGAGCTCCGTTCATGCTTAGACATCTACTCTTGTTCGTACTATTCGCAGGCATCGTTCACACCGCCACGGCGGATTTACCGAACGATACTGCGGGAAAGGTGGAGACCCTGCCCGTTCCCTACCCGGATGACTGGGTCATCGTCCACGACATCGCCTTCGACCACATGTCCATCGGCCGGTTCATGGTGATGGATATCAACGGCGGGGACATCAAGGATTTTTTCAAGGGGAGTTTCAACGGCGGTTTTATTTCTGCCTTCACCCAGGCCTTGAAAAAACCCGAAATGTACGTGCTCGAACATTATTATGACCGCGGCACCCGCGGCAATCGCACCGACGTATTGACCATTTACGACAAGGCCACCCTGGAACCTGTCGATGAAATCATCCTCGACGATCCCAAACTCAAACGGGCGGAGATACTGGTCAGCAAGTTCGTCATTTCACTCATCGACGACGAAAGGTTCCTGCTGTTTTACAGCTTTACGCCCGGCACCTTCGTCACCGTGATCGACCTGGAAAAACGCGAGGTTGTCAACGGCGTCCCGTTACCGACCTGCGCCGGCATCTATCCCACCGGCAAACGCGGGTTCAGTTCTATGTGCGGCAATGGCTCAATGGTCAGTTTCCAGCTTGATGAAGACGGCCAGGTTACCGGACAGGACAAGATCGAACCGTTCTTCGATGTCGACGAAGACGCCCTGTTCGAAAGGCCGGCGATCATTGGCGGCACGGGTTACTTTCCGAGTTTTCATGGCGACGTCCAGGAAATCGATTTAAGCGGCACCGCGGCCCGGCTGGGAGAGAGATGGAGCCTGCTGAATGAAGAGGACAAAAGCCAGGGCTGGCGTCCCGGCGGCGCCTGGCTTGCCGCCACGGACAGTACCGGGCGGTTATACGTGATGATGCACGAAAACGGCGAGGAAGGCAGCCATGACTACCCCGGTTCGGAGATCTGGGTGTTCGATACCGCGGGGAAAACCCGGGTGAACCGCATACCCCTGGCGCTGCCTGCCATCGCTTTCGACATCACCATGGGCGATGCGCCGAAAATCGTGACCACCAATATTGAAATGAGCCTGGAAGTCTATGACGCCCGGTCCGGCGAGCATGTCGATACCATTGCCGATTTCTACCATAACTGGCCGTTGCTGGTCTACGCATCACAATAGGCGCCACCCGGAGAAAATGACAATGAACTGGTTAGATAATCTGACGGAAAATATCACGAGAAACGTGGCCAAGACATCTTCCCGCAGGGGTTTTCTCGGCGGGCTTGGCAGTGTAATCGCCGGAGGTTCGCTTCTCCCGTTGCTGCCTGTTGCACGCGCCAGGGCCATGGAACAACCCGGCCCACCTGAAGTAGATCCGGGCGACCCGGCAACCTGTGATTACTGGCGCAACTGCGCCATTGACGGCTACCTGTGCTCCTGCTGCGGCGGCACCATCAACAGTTGCCCGCCGGGGACGGAAATGTCGACAATCACCTGGATCGGCACCTGCAGGAACCCGGGTGATGATAAGGACTACATCATTTCCTACAACGACTGCTGCGGCAAGACATCCTGCGGCAACTGTTTCTGCAACAGGAACGAAGGGGACAGGCCCACTTACCGGCCCCATACCTCCAATGATTACAACTGGTGCCTGGGCACGGAGAGTACGGCTTACCATTGCACCGTGAACCTGATTCTGGGCGTGGCGATAAAGTAATTAACATGGATGTACAGGATATACAGGATGATGAATGGATTTTTGTGTCTGTGAAGTGCATATATGAGTAACGGCAAATTCAGAGTCTTTCTTGCCAGTCTGATCACGATGGTGTTGTGTATCGCCACAACTGTTACCGCCAACGAGATCCTGGCAAGGCAGAACTACATCCTGAACTGCCAGGGGTGTCACCTGCCGGACGGCTCCGGCTCCGAGGGGAACGTGCCGAAGATGAATGACTTTGCCGGCTACTTCCTGCACGTGCCCGGCGGCAGGGAGTTCCTGGTGCAGGTGCCGGGGGCGGCCGGCGCTCCCATCACCGACCAGGAACTGGCCGACGTGATGAACTGGATGCTGCTGAATTTCAGCAAAAACGAACTGCCGGACCCGTTTGTGCCCTACAGCGCGGAAGAGATCGGCAAGTTGCGCAAGGAACCGCTGCTCGACATACACCACCGCCGGGAAGAACTGCTTGTTCGCATCAAAGACAAGCTGGGAGTGACGGAGTATTAACACCGATTAATTCACATCGATGCACAGGATGTACAGGATAAAAAAAAGATAAAATAATTTAATGGAGTTGATGCGTTAATACGGCAGGTGTCGGCCAGGAAGCAGTGAGCACACACATACATCCTGTATATCCTGTGCATCCAAGTTAATTCCATAACACGGTTTTGTTACCCCCTTTACAATTCCCATTTGTCAGTGAATATTCCTCGATTTAATGCTATATTCACTTGAAACAGGTGAAATATAGTGAATATTTTATAACAGGGACATGGCAACTACACAACCGACAAAAGACCGCATTCAAGCCCTGAAGCGAGAGTATGACACTTTGCGCAAGGGCAAGGAAGCGCTGCTGTCGATGATCGATGAAGTGGAGATACCCGAGAATGTGTATAACTCCAATGCAATTGAGAATTCAACTCTCACCCTGAAAGAAACAGAGAAGATCCTGCTGGAACAGGCATTGTCCCGAAACGTATCTGTCAGGGAAGTTTTCGAGGCAAAAAACCTTGCCCGCGTCATTGAATACAAGCGTACAAGGGTTAAAGACAGTGAATTGGACAAAGACCTGATCCTGCGATTACACCAGATGCTTATCGGCGGCATTGATGACACTATTTCAGGGCGCTTTCGCAGGCAGGGAGAGTATGTACGGGTAGGAACTCATATCGCACCGGCGTCCGAGCGCGTGGAACAGATGATGGATGACCTCCTCGTCACGTATTCCAGCGACCTGAGTTCATATTTCCTGGACAGGGTTGCCCGATTTCACCTGGATTTTGAGACTATACATCCCTTTTGTGACGGTAATGGCCGTTTGGGCCGCGTCATTATGAATTTTCAATTCCTGCAGTCCGGCCTGCCCCGCGTTATAATCAGGAACTCAGAAAAAGAGCGGTACTATCAAGCGTTCAGAGACTACAACGACGGCAAAAAAACAAAGACAATGGAAGGCATCCTGTCGCTGGCTCTCATGGAAGCCCTGCACAAGAGACTGAGTTATTTGAAAGGACAGGTCATCATCAGACTGTCGGACCATATCAAACAGAACGGCCTCTCAGGACCAGCCGTCACTAACGCCGCCCGCCGCCAAAGCATTCCTGCTTTTCGAGAAAAAGGAGTGTGGAAAATAGGACGCGACTAAAGCTTGGATACGCCAGGAAGCGAGTACTGACTGTACCGTAGGGGACGGACATTTATCCGTCCCCATTTACAACTTCCGTTTGTCGATCACGCGTTTGGCCTTGCCTTCCGAGCGGGCCACGCCGCCTTCGTCGTGCACATTGACCTTCGCAGAGACCCCGATCAGATCCTTTATATGATTCTGCAGTTCCGCTGCCGCAGGCTGTTTCGCCGCTGCCGCGGCGCCGGGAGATAATTCCACGTTGATCGCCATTTCATCCAGGTTGCCGCTGCGGGTTATCTCGATCTGGTAGTGGGCCGCCAGGCCGGGGACCCTGAAAATCTGCTCTTCCACCTGGGTGGGAAACACGTTCACGCCGCGGATGATCAGCATGTCGTCGCTGCGGCCGGTGACCTTGCGCATGCGGCGCATGGTGCGCGCGGTTCCCGGCAACAACCGGGTCAGGTCCCGGGTGCGGTAACGGATCACAGGCAGGGCTTCCTTGGTGAGACTGGTAAAGACCAGTTCACCCTCCTCTCCCTCCGGTAAAACCTCTCCTGTCTGCGGGTCGATGATTTCCGGGTAAAAGTGATCCTCCCATATGGTGGGGCCGTCCTTGGTTTCCACGCACTCCTGGGCAACGCCCGGTCCGATGACCTCGGACAGACCGTAAATATCCACCGCGTCGATGTCCAGCCTCTGTTCCAGGTTGGCGCGCATGGAATCCGTCCAGGGTTCGGCGCCGAATATCCCTGCACGTAAACTCAGCTTGCGGCAATCGACGCCTTGCCGTTCCAATTCGTCGGCGATACACAGCATGTATGACGGCGTGACCATGATGATGTCAGGTCCGAAGTCCTGGATGAGTAGCGCCTGTCTCTCCGTTTGCCCGCCGGACATGGGTATAACGGTACAACCCATCAGTTCACCGCCGTAATGGACACCCAGACCACCGGTGAACAGACCGTAGCCGTATGCAACGTGTATCTTGTCTTTATGGGTAGCACCGGCCGCCCGGAAAGAACGGGCCACGACACGGCTCCACATGTCGATGTCGTTGCGGGTATATCCCACTACTACCGGTTTGCCGGTGGTACCGCTGGATGCGTGTAAACGCACTATGTCGCCCATGGGCACCGCAAACATGTCGAAAGGATAGTTATCCCGCATATCGTGCTTGTCCGTGAGCGGAAATCTGGACAGGTCGTCCAGTTCCTTCAGATCCGACGGATGAACGCCGGTCTGATCAAACTTTTTCCGGTAACAATCGACATTGGTATAGGCATGTTCCAGGCTCCACTTCAGCCGCTTTAACTGCAGGCTGCGCAGCTCATCGATGCTGGCTTTTTCAATAGGCTCCAGGGTGTCATAAGTTCCTTGCTCTGTCATACTGTGCACCTGTAGTGTAGTTATAAACTATTACAGAAATTTCTGATATTATCTGATTTCCGTATCATATCTTAAAAGCGATTAAACGGGAACAGGTAACTGAAATCTTATAACGGATACATCATGAAATGAATATACAGAGTTATGTGAAAGGCGAATGGTTCAGCGGACAGAGCAGCGGCATCCGGGTCGTGAATGCGGTAAACGGTGATTTTATAGGCAACGTATCCAGTGACGGGATGGATTTCGGAGACGTGTTGCGTTATGCCAGAGAAGTGGGCGGCCCCGCGTTGCGCGGAATGACGTTTCACGAGCGCGCCTTGCGGTTGAAGGCGCTGGCGCAACACCTGATGGAGCACAAGGAGGATTTTTACAAGGTATCGGCCTGGACCGGTGCGACCCGCGCCGACAGCTGGATCGATATCGAAGGGGGTATCGGCACGCTGTTCAGTTACAGCAGCCTGGTCCGGCGCGAATTCCCCAACGAGACGTTCCTGGTGGAAGGCAACCAGGAGCGCCTGTCGAAACAGGGGACGTTTACCGGCCGCCATATACTGGTGCCCAGGGAGGGTGTCGCCGTCCATATCAACGCCTTTAATTTCCCCTGCTGGGGCATGCTGGAGAAGATCGCGCCCAGCCTGTGTGCAGGGATGCCGGTAGTGCTTAAACCGGCTACCGTATCCTCGTACCTGACCGAGAAGATGGCCCGGGAAATCATCGGTTCCGGGCTGCTGCCGGACGGCGCGTTCCAGCTGATCTGCGGCAGCACCGGGGACCTGTTCGACCACCTGATGGAACAGGACGTGGTTACCTTCACCGGGTCGGCAGGCACCGGAAGGAAATTGAAATCCCATCCGGGTGTGACTGCAAATTCCATCCCTTTTAACATGGAGGCAGACTCCCTCAACCTCTCACTGCTTGGTGAGACTGTCGAACCGGGTTCAGCAGAGTTCGACCTGTTCATCCGGGAAGTAGCCCGTGAGATGACGGTGAAGGCCGGGCAGAAATGCACGGCCATAAGGCGGGCCATCGTTCCCGCCGGCAGGGTTGAAGCGGTCGATGAGGCTCTTAAACAAAGACTGGACCGGCTGCCCCTGGGAGACCCCTCGGTGGATGGGGTCAAAATGGGACCCCTGGTCGGCCGTACCCAGATGGAGGACGTATGGGAAAACGTCAACCGGCTGATCGGTTCCTGTGAAATTCTCTACGGCGGCTCCAGGGAATTTGAAATAACAGGGGGTGACAGGGACAGGGGGGCATTCTTCCCCGCTACCCTGTTGTACTGCGGCCAACCGGATAATGCTACTGAACCCCATGACATCGAAGCTTTTGGTCCGGTCTGTACGATCATGCCCTACCGCGACATCGATGAGGCCGTCTCTCTGGCAAAAAAAGGCAGGGGCAGCCTGGTAGGCTCGGTATTTACCGCCGATGATACGGAAGCGCGGCGGATCGTCCTCGATACGGCAGCCTGGCACGGCCGTCTGCTGGTCATTAACAGTGACTGCGCGGCGGAATCCACCGGCCACGGTTCACCCCTGCCGGCGCTGATCCACGGCGGGCCGGGTCGGGCCGGCGGCGGGGAGGAACTGGGTGGTGAGCGGGCCATCAAGCACTACATGCAACGCACCGCGATACAGGGCTCTCCGACTACATTGATGCGTCTGACGGGCGAGTACCACCAGGGCGCGGCGCCGCTTACGGACAAGGTACACCCGTTCCGCAAGTACTTTGAAGAGTTGCAAATCGGGGAAACCCACGATAGCTACAGGCGCACCGTGACCGAGGCGGATATCGTTAATTTCGGTTGCCTGACCGGCGATTTTTTCTATGCACATTTCGATGAGACTGCCGCGGCGAATTCGTTGTTCGGCAAACGGGTCGCGCACGGGTATTTCCTGATCTCCGCGGCTGCCGGTATGTTCGTGGACCCGGCGCCCGGACCGGTACTGGCCAACTACGGCCTGGAAAACCTGCGTTTCATCGAACCCGTAGGCATCGGCGATACGATCAGGACAAAAATCGTGGTGAAACAGAAGATCAAAAAAGACAAACGCCCCGACGACACCCGGGCCACGGGGGTAGTCAGATGGGCGGTGGAGATCATCAACCAGGATGACAAGACCGTGGCGCTGTATGACGTCATGACCCTGGTGGAACGCCGGGATGACTGACCTGACCGGGGACGAACTTGCCCGCGCCTGCGTCGACGCCATGTATTCCAGGGACGCCGCCTCGAAAAGCATCGGCATTGCCATTGCCGAAGTGCGGGAAGGCTTCGCCCGTCTGACTATGCAGATAACTGCAGGAATGCTGAACGGCCACGGCATCTGCCATGGCGGATTCATCTTCACCCTGGCGGACACGGCCTTTGCCTGCGCCTGCAATACCCGCAACGATTCGAACCTGGCGCAAAAGTGCAGTATCGAATACAAACGGCCGGGCAAGGCAGGCGATCAACTGACTGCAACCGCCGAAGAACTGTCGCAGGAAGGTCGCTACGGCCGCTACCAGGTCAGTGTAACCGACCAGGATGATAACCTCGTCGCTTTATTTGAGGGGCTATCGTGCCGGGTGAAGGGGAAATTGCTTTAGTCAGTCGTAATGTATTTCAAAGCGAGAAGCTTCAAGTTTTACCGGGCAAACTGATTAATCCGGGTAGTCTTGAGAAGCCGATATGACTTTCATTTGACCAAGCCCGTTTCTTGCGCCAACTGCTCTGCAAACTTTTCAGTCAAATCAAGAAAACGTAGCACCCAATCCAGATTATTCAAGTAATGGCGCCAAACCTCTCTAGAGAGCACTTCCCAAGAATACCGTTTCATGGAAAGTTTCATATCTTCGTCGAAGTAAATACAGAAATCTTTCAGATTATTCAATTCACGATTTGGCGGCCCTTCAGGAGGCGCAGGAGTCACCGTACTTACAAAGGCTTCAAGGGTTATTTTTTCCTCGCGCTGGGCTTGTTTGAACAGGGAATTCAACTTTATGCGAATATTATTGGGTAACTGTTCATACAAGTTAAACAGTTGATGATGCCGTGGAGGGTCACAGTTTAGTTTAATAGCTATCAGACACTTCAATCTCAACTCCAACGCAATGCCAAGATTAAAATGGCTGGCGGTCTTGAGCGACTCCCAGACCTCATGAGAGGGCCACCCGGTTCCCCCCACACGCGTTTGGTCAGCAGGCTTGACATTGAGTTGCACAATTTCGCGCTCAATCAACCAAGCAGCTTGGGCAAAAGCTTTCGCATCAGCTACTAATCGACGGTACTGGTAGCCGTTCATAGTTAAATTCCGGTGATGTCTCATACTTCAGACAGTAATCGTGGTGAAGTGGGGGTATCTCTCAGATATTGGTAGCCTATCGTGTCTGTACCAGGTCTTAGACATATCATCACTTAAATCCTGAGACATGTGAGGGTTAATACTAAATGGTGTCAGTCCGACCCGTGCGGCCATGTTCACCAACTTGTCGATGGTGAACTTGCTGATCCTGTCATTGACGAGTTCGCTGACCCGTGAGCGAGGCACAGCAAACCTCCGGGCAGCTTCTTGTTGGGTGATTCCTTCGCGGCGGATATAAGCTGCCAGAATGTCCATCAACCGGGAGCGGATTTTAAGATTGGCAGCCTCCTCAGGACTATCAGCGATTGCATCCCAAACGCTCTGGTAGGTATCAATTTTCATTGGCTAACTCCTTTGATGCTTTAACGCGGCCTGAACCTCTTTAAACCGGGACCTGGCTGTTTCTACATCTTTCCTCAACGTCCTCTGTGATTTCTTCATAAACACATGTAATACATAGACCGCTTTACCTGTATTAGCTACGTACATGCAACGGTAGTTGTTACCCTCATCGCGAATACGTATTTCGCGAACACCCGGCCCTACAGTCTTCACGGACTTCCAGTCAAGTGGGTCAAATCCCTGCTGAACCCTGTTGATTTGACGGCCCATATCCTCACGTGGGGACTTGGGAAAAGCGCGCAGGTCGTCAAGGGAAGAACCAACGAACTTTACACCCTTCATGGTTAAAAAAGTATCTCAAATTTGAGACAAACTGTCAAGTAACATCCTCCATAGTGTCCTCCATAGGCAAGGCGTTTCATAAAATCCTTCCGCCTCAAGGTACGTTCATTTTTAATCCCAAATCCCGCGTTAGAAATCTGAAGCGGGTCTTCTTGATAGATTTTGCCCGTAGGTAATTACAGGACGGCAACCTCACCGCCCTGTTCGAGGGGTTCTCGTGCCGGGGAAAGGGGAAATTGCTGAAAAACCAGGGGTCAGAGTAAAATTTTGCAGAAATTTACCAACAACCTTCACTGTTCATATTTTTACTCTGACCCCAAACATCCTGCATCATCAGGTCATAGGCATCCTGAATATTCATTTTTAACTCTTCCAGACTCTCTCCCTGGCTGAAAACACCGGGGACTTCGCGAAGTTTTCCGACATACCAACCCGCATCCATCCAGAAATCCAGGGTAAATCTTTCAACCATATTTACCTTTGATGTCTACTTTATTGCTTTTTCTTCCAAAAACTCCAATGCTCATTCCGGGGTATATATCTCGTTCCTGCTATCCAAACTGTCAAGTTTTACTTTCGAAATATTACCGTTTAGTTCTGATATTCTCCACCTCTCCAAGGCAAAATTAATCATTTTTTCCTCACGTTTGTCCAGAAATCGCTGGTAAACTTTGTACCAGTAATTGTAAGTTCTTCGTTTCCAAGCCCTGGATTTTTCTTCCTTTAACTTTGCTTGTTTAAAATAATCTTTTAACTCGCGAATCATCAGGGTATTCGGATCATTAAGCCTATCTTCGAAGTATTCTTCGACTTTCTCCTCAGGCGGTTTATTACTCACCTTAATGTTTAAGCTCTCCTTCAAAAGCAGGAAGTTACCCAGTCTGCGTTTATTTATGTCAGGAGCATCGGAGTCGTCAATTTTAGTGTAGTCTTTCGCAGCCCAGATATGCTCTCTATGAAAGAAATCATTAGGAGTCTCCGATTTGCGGGGGTCCATTATCTCCTGAAGGTCAATACTTTCCCCCTGATCTTTTCTCAGGCGTTCTTCGTAGCTCGCAAGGAAAAATTTCAGGCCTCTCCAATCGTAATAATCCCCTGATTCATCCTTATCAAGGGTAAGGTATTCAATGAAAGACGTGTCATTGGCTCGTTTATCAACAAAATTTGTCAACTCTTTCTTCAGCCATCGAGCGTCAATTATTTCTCCTTCTACCTCTTGTTCATAATGATTGAAAAAATAATTGGCATACCAGAAAAGATCTCCCTGTCCGGTATCCGATCTGCCCGCAATGCCCGTTCCATAAAAACGAAAGTTCAGTTTTTCCAGCAATTTGAATAAATCTGTTCTTTGCTTCTGATCTGTGACTTTACTGAAAACGGCTAATATGAGCGGTGTGATGGAAGCGTCCGCAGGATGGCAACTGATACGCTCCAACCATTTTTTTTCTTGTTTATCAGTTACGCCTTCCCGCTTCAGATATTGCGCATAAAAAAATGCGGCGTCTCTCAGAAAATCAATGAAATCAAGCATTCGGGACGTATCGGTATCGTCGCCATCCGGTGGCCACATTTGTTTCAGGTTGTCATAAACATCGTAACTCCTGCTCTTATGTGTATCCGTGAATACAATCCAACAGTTCCGCAAAAATCGATCTTCGCTTTCATTGCTGGTATAACCGATTTTGTTCAGATTGCTTAAAATGCTCGGCCATGAGGCATTAACACGTTCGCTGATATCACCTTTATCATTTTTAACAGCATAGTAGATAAGGTAATTCTTGATTTTCTCGAGTTCGGTCAGGGCCTTGCCCCGATTGTTTATCACCTCGAACATGATGCCAATTTCCCTGTCATTCTTTGGAGCATATAGAAGAAATCCCAGTTTGTTACGAATGCATTTCAATACTTCATCGATGTTGATATCCTTACGCTTCAGCTCTTCCTTCAGCCATTTATCGTACTCATCAACAGCATCTTTGAGATTTTGATCAGATTTGGAATTGGTAGCTTCTATGGCAGGTGTTATACCTTCCGTGACCAAGCGCCTGAATAATTCGTCCTGCTTTCCTAAATGCAATTTACGAATAGTCTTTCCTTCCCGTACATCCTGGATGAATTTGGAGGAAATTTCTTTACACTTGTTTCTACTCTCTGCCTTGGGTCCTTTCAACAATCTACATATTACAGACAGAAGCAATATCAATGATGTCATCCTTTGTTGACCGTCTACAACATCAAAAACCTTGTAGCCATTTTTATTCTCGCTCAAAGAAGCAACAATAGTACCGGTATAATGTCGGTACTCGTAGCCGCTTTTTATAAGGTATTCGATATCTTTTAAAAGATCGGCGCGCTGTTGCTTCTCCCAGGAATAACCGCGTTGGTAATCGGGGATCCTGAAAAAATGTTTTTCTTGCATGATGTCATCAAACGATTTGAGTTCATTATTAAGCTCGCTACTGTTTCCCATATCTCCTCTGCCTCATTCTTTGTGGTTTAAATTAATCCAACGGAATTTTCGTCTGAGAACCCTGGATACAACGCCGGTCAGGGTCCAGTAAGCGGTCTGCAGTCAGTGTGAATATGATAACAGTCTGAACTCATGGTTGATATTGCTCTTGGCCTGATGTATTTTTTTCGTAAATGGAATTTCAGTTTGACAAACGGCAGAGCGCAAGCAATTTCAGGAAACACGGAATAGATTTCCGGACAGCACGAAAGTCATGGAACGATCCGAACCTTGTTGAGATTGACTCCAGAACATCGGTTGAACCAAGATGGATGGTCATCGGTAAGATTGAAGGTAACCATTGGTCTGCGGTAGTTACATACCGTAAGTAGTTACATACCGTAAAGAGACAATACGCTTGATATCAGTGCGACGCTCACATAAATAAAGAGGTGTTATGGTATGAAGAAAATAACAGCCGAAGAGTTTGACGCCCGTTTTGACAGGGGTGAGGAGGTTACGGAGTTTCTGGACATGTCGACGCTCAGGCGACCTAATCAAAAACCAAGGGAAAAACAGACGAATATTCATGAATCCGGCACGCTTAAGCAGAGAAACGCCAGGAAATCACCTGCGAACCAATAACCTCCTGATACACTAATCAGATTGCAGGCTAACCAGGTCGGCAATGACCTGGGCGCTGTGGGTGTCGGGGTCCACCTCACGGTAGATTTTTGCGATGTTGCCGCCGGGGTCGACTATAAAGGTATGCCGGGCTGCGATTGTCCTCCCCCTCCATTCCGTCAGGCAACCGTATTGCTCTGCGACTTCACCGCCGGCATCGGATAGCAGCGGAAACGGCAGGCCGTATTTTTCCGCGAAGCGGGCGTGGCTCTCGGTGCTGTCGAGACTGACGCCCAGGACTTCCGCGTCCATGGCCCGGATTTTGAAGATGTCGTCCCGGAAGTTACAGGCCTCAGTGGTGCATCCGGGCGTGTCATCTTTCGGGTAGAAATATACTACCACCCACTTGCCCTGATACTGCTCCAGGCTATGGGTCTTCATATACTGATCCGGCATTACAAAGCCGGGTGCGGGTAGACCCACCTCCGGATCGGCCACAGCTGCAAATCCAAACAGTGCAAGCGCTACAGTTATCAACAATTTTATTTTTGCCATAAAACGATTATATGCCGCGGATTGCCTGATATCAAACAGCGATAAAAATATTTGGAAAAAAAACTTGACAATTTATACTCAATCGATATAATAGTTAGTCAATCTACTAACTAAGGCTTGTTTATGCCCAGGATTAGTGATAAACGTGAACGTTTGATCAGTGCTGCGGATACCCTGATACACAGGCAGGGGTTTTATCGTACGACACTGGCACACATAGCCGAGGAGGCCAAGGTACCGTTAGGTAACGTGTACTACTATTTCAAGACCAAGGATGATATCTGCAAGGCGGTTATTGCGGAACGCAAACAAGCGTTGTCGTCGATGCTGAAAAATTGTTGCAGGAGAAGGGAACCAAAGGAGGCCTTGATGAATCTAATTAAGGCAATGAGCAGTCACAATAAGGAATTGGCGCAAGCAGGATGCCCATTGGGCAGCCTGTGCCAGGAACTGGATGATGAATGTGTGGAACTGACAGATTCCGCACACAGTTGTTTGAAGTTTTTACTGGACTGGTCAACGGAGCAGTTCCGCCTCATGGGCCTGAGACAGGCAGAGGATCTGGGATTTGAGCTGGTTGCTCGCATACAGGGAGTTATTCTGCTGGGTAATGTCCTGAACGACCCCCGGCGGCTGAAAGAGCAACTTAATGCGGTAATTGACTGGATAGCCGGTCTTGAACCGGCTCCCCGGGATAAGGAACGGGTTGCCGCATAGCAGGAAAATTTTTTTAACGACATTTTAGTTAGTTTCTTAACTAACAATGATATGGAGAAGATAGTTTTGTATAAAAGTTGTGACTTATTTGACCGATGTATCTGTAGGTTATGGGTAATGACTGTTCAAAACCCTTGAATAATATTTTTTCGCCCATATTTAGTTAGACAACTTACATACTTAAGGAGAGATAACATGAAGATTTTAACCGGCAAAACCTTGGCTGCGACCTTAATTACAGGCTTACTGGTCCTGGCCAGCGTCGAGAATCATGCGAATGAGCTTGATCTCTACCTGGACAGCACTATGCGCACACAGGTTTTTCAGGAATTGAAAAATAATGTGCAGCGCCTGTATGAGAGCAAGATAATCGTTCCTGTCAATGGCGATGAGGATAAAGACGCACAGGCTGAGCGCTTTGGGTTTCCGGTTGCAAACCGCCAGGGTGCCGGCCTTCCGCACCCGTACCGATCCGGCGTATTGAATTGATAACAGCGAGGATTAACGCCAACTTATTGATGCATGTTTGAACATTAATCAACAGGAAACCATGTGCAGTGTTGAGACAGATTTACCCTCCTCTATCCCCCGGGAGCGCCCTAGCTCCCACACTTTGCCGCCACCAGTTCTCCCCCTCTGGTGGCGGTCTTTTTTTACTGCAATAGCGCCGCCCTGTTCTATCCCGGGCATATAGAACGGATCCGGACAGGTTTTTTTCACGGGCTGATTTATAGTTTTCGTTACGGCTATAATGCCAGCAAAAATTATTATGGAAAAAACCATCGATTCAGACTCGCAGGAAACCCGGGAATGGCTTGAAGCCCTGGATTCAGTCCTGGCCCAGGAAGGTATTGAACGTGCGCACTACCTGCTGGAACAGTTGATTGCCAAGGCCAGAAAATCCGGCGCCTACCTGCCCTACTCCGCCAACACCGCTTATTTGAATACCATACCGCCCGCCCGGGAAGAACGCGCCCCGGGCGACCCGGGTATGGAATGGCGCATACGATCACTGATCCGCTGGAACGCGCTGGCCATGGTTGTCAGGGCCAACCGTTACAGCGCCGAACTGGGGGGACACATCGCCAGCTTCGCTTCGTCGGCGACACTCTATGACGTGGGTTTCAACCACTTTTTTCGTGCTGCCACGGAACAACGCGATGGCGACCTGGTTTTCATCCAGGGCCATTCGGCGCCCGGTATCTACGCCCGCGCGTTCCTGTACGGCGAGTTAAGCGAGGCCCAGATCGGCAAGTTCCGCCGGGAAGTCGACGGCGACGGCCTGTCTTCCTATCCGCATCCCTGGTTGATGCCGGATTTCTGGCAGTTTCCCACGGTCTCCATGGGCCTGGGTTCGTTGATGGCCATCTACCAGGCGCGTTTCATGCGTTACCTGGAACACCGGGAACTGATCCCGCCCACCGACCGCAAGGTCTGGGCCTTCATGGGAGACGGTGAAATGGACGAACCGGAAACACTCGGTTCCATCGGCCTTGCGGCCCGCGAAAAGCTGGACAACCTGATATTTGTCGTCAACTGCAACCTGCAACGGCTTGACGGACCGGTGCGCGGCAACGGGAAAATCATCCAGGAACTGGAGGCGGATTTTCGCGGCGCCGGCTGGAATGTCATCAAAGTCATCTGGGGTTCATACTGGGACCCGTTAATCGCCCGGGATACCGAAGGTAAGCTACTCAAGGTGATGGAAGAAACGGTAGACGGTGAATACCAGGCCTACAAAGCCAACGACGGCGCTTACGTCAGGGAGAAATTTTTCGGGAAAGACCCGGACCTGAAAGCGCTGGTTGCCAACATGTCCGATGAGGATATCTGGCGTCTCAACCGCGGCGGACACGACCCGCATAAAGTCTATGCCGCCTACGCCGCGGCAGTCAAGCACAAAGGGCAACCCACGGTGATCCTGGCAAAGACAGTCAAAGGCTACGGCATGGGTGAGGCCGGCGAGGGCCAGAATATCACCCACCAGCAGAAGAAAATGGGCGAGGAGGCCCTGAATGCGTTCCGCCGGCGTTTCAATATCCCGGTATCGGATGAAGACGTTACCAATGCCGCGTTCTACAAGCCGGCAGACGACAGCCCCGAAGTGATATACATGCGTGAGCGCAGGGAAAAGCTGGGCGGTTTTCAACTGCGGAAATGGCCCCGGGCAGAAGCCCTGGAAACTCCCGACGTCGGCATCCAGCCGAAAATGCTGGCAGGCACGGGCAAGCGGGAGATATCCACCACGATGGCCTTCGTCCGCATCCTGAACACCCTGGCAAAAGACAAGGACATTGGCAAATACATCGTCCCCATCGTACCGGACGAGGCCCGCACATTCGGCATGGAAGGCATGTTCAGGCAACTGGGTATCTATTCATCCGTGGGACAACTGTACGAGCCCGTGGACATCGACCATGTCATGTATTACCGCGAGGACAAAAAAGGACAGATCCTGGAAGAAGGCATTACCGAAGCCGGCGCGTTCTCCTCCTGGATCGCGGCCGCCACGGCATACAAGCACCACAGGGTGCATACGATACCCTTCTATATCTTCTACTCCATGTTCGGCTTTCAGCGTATCGGCGACCTGGCCTGGGCGGCAGGAGATCTGCGCTCCCGCGGTTTTCTCATCGGCGGCACCGCCGGCAGGACCACCCTGGCCGGGGAAGGACTGCAACACCAGGACGGCCACAGCCACTTGCTGTCATCCACCATTCCCAACTGCATCTCGTATGACCCGACCTATGCCTACGAACTGGCAGTTATAATTCACGACGGGTTGCGCCGTATGTACAGCGACCAGGAAGACGTGTATTACTACATCACCGTGATGAACGAGAACTACACGCACCCGCCGATGCCGGCAAACTCAGCGGAAGGGATATTGAAAGGCATGTACCTGCTGCAGGAGAGTGGCGGCGGAAAACTGCAGGTACAGTTGCTGGGCTCAGGTACAATCCTGCGGGAAGTACAGGCTGCAGCGGAATTACTCATGACCGACTTCGATATTGGCGCCGACGTCTGGAGCGTGACCAGTTTTAACGAACTGCGCCGTGACTGCCTGGAAACGGACCGCTGGAACATGTTGCACCCGGAAGCGCCGCCGCAAAAAAGTTACGTCGCAGACTGCCTGGAACGCAGCACTGCCCCGGTGATTGCGGCAACGGATTACATGAAGATCTATGCAGACCAGATCCGGCACCATGTACCTGCCCATTACACCGTACTGGGCACGGACGGCTATGGACGAAGCGATACGCGCGCCAAGTTACGGAAGTTCTTTGAAGTGGATCGTTATTACGTGGTGGTTGCCGCGCTTAAGGCATTGTCCGACGAGGGTAAACTCCCGGCGGCAAAGGTCACGGAGGCTATGCTTAAATACCGGATCGATCCGGAAAAACCCAACCCGGTGAGCGTATAACCATGGCACAGTTGACTGATATCCTTATCCCCAATATCGGCGATTTCGATGCGGTTGAAATCATCGATATAGCAGTCCGGCCGGGTGATAAGGTCAAGCCGGAAGATGCCTTGATCACGCTGGAATCGGACAAGGCGGCCATGGACATTCCGGCTCCCGCAGCCGGCACCGTTAAGGAAGTACTGGTCAAGGTCGGTGATTCCGTCGCCGAAGGAACATTGATCCTGACACTGGATGAAGATGACGCCCCGGACGGGAAAACGCCGGAGACCGGCAAGCCTGCAGCGCCGGCCGGTGACGTTACTGCAACGGTTGCAGATCAGGCCGGGAAGACACGGGAGGACGACACTGACGTACCGGAAAAACCGCCGCCAAGGGCGCAATTCGGTCCGCATCCGGCGCCCAGGACCCCCGCAGGCGCCCAGACCGCAGGTTCCAGCGCTTCCTCCAGGGCCCATGCCAGTCCCGGTGTACGCAAGTATGCCCGGGAACTGGGTGTTGACCTGGGACTGGTCAAGGGCAGCGGGAAAAAAGGCCGGATACTGAAACAAGACGTCACTGCCTTCACCAGGTCGGTGATGACGGGCAAGCGCGTATCCGACCAATCGACCGTGCCGGAAATTCCGCCGGTGGATTTTTCCAAATTCGGTCCGGTCGAGACCCGCCCGCTGCCACGCCTGAAACGGCTCGGCGGCCAGGTCCTGCACCGTAACTGGGTAAATGTCCCCCACGTCACCCAGCACGATGAAACAGACATTACGGAACTGGAAGCTTTCCGCAGGTCGAAAAAATCCGAAGCGGAACGGCGCGGCGTCAAGCTCACCCTGCTCAGTTTTCTCATCAAGGCCGTGGTTGTTGCCCTGAGAAAGTTTCCTGAATTCAACGCTTCCCTGGGTCCGGACGGCAAGGAACTGATTTATAAACAGTACTTTCACATCGGGGTGGCGGTAAACACCGCCGAGGGACTGGTGGTGCCGGTACTCAAGGACGCCAACCTGAAGGGGATGTTCGAACTGGCGCAGGAACTCGAGGAACTGGCGCAAAAGGCGCGCGACAAAAAACTCCGCCCTGCCGACGTGGAGGGAGGGTGTTTTACCATCAGCAGCCTGGGCCATGTCGGCGGCACCGGGTTTACTCCCATTATCAACTCCCCGGAAGTCGCCATCCTCGGCGTATCCCGGGCGGCAATGAAACCCGTTCACCTTGACGGACAGTTCGAGCCGCGGCTGATCCTTCCCTACTCCCTGTCTTATGATCACAGGGTAATCGACGGTGTCGCAGCGGTAGAATTCACACGGGCCCTGGGGAAAATCCTGACGGATATCCGCGATATTCTGCTTTAACCGGGATTAACATGGATGCACAGGATAAACGGGATGTCTTATCAGCTGCAGGACGGTTTTCAGTCAACGTCGTAGTGAACGACAACAGTGAGATCCTGCTGTTAAAACGGAGTACGGCCAGCAGGTACGGTCCCGGCTTATGGGGTTTTCCGGCGGGCCACATTGAAGCCGGCGAATCCCCGCAGGAATGCGCTGATCGGGAGTTGTTTGAAGAAATCGGTACCGATGTTTCGGTGGAGCCGGTGCAACAGCTCGACCCGGTCAGGGACGAGATCTCCGGCAGGATTTTCGAATTCTACCTGTTCCATCTGCGCTGGCTGGGCGGCGAAATCACGCTTAATGACGAACACACCGACTACGCCTGGGTAAACCGCCATGACTATCAAAACTACCCGGTCATGAGAGGTGTTGACCTGGACCTGCTGTACCTGGATATCTGGCCGGAGCAATACCTGAAGCGCTCCTGATTACCAACGAGTTTTTCAGCTACTGAAAAAACAACCTGCGGGGTATATAATGCCCTGTCAGTTTGACCCGGGTCCCGGGGATTATTCACACAATGGTTACCAAACAAGTCAATAAAGTCGTTCTTGCCTATTCCGGGGGACTGGATACTTCCGTCATCCTGAAATGGTTGCAGGATACCTATCACTGCGAGGTGGTGACTTTTACCGCGGACATCGGCCAGGGCGAGGAAGTCGCCCAGGCGCAGGCAAAAGCTGAAAGCCTGGGGGTAAGGGAAATATTCATTGATGACCTGGTAGAAGAGTTCGTCCGGGATTTCGTCTTCCCGATGTTCAGGGCAAATACCCTGTACGAAGGGGAATACCTGCTGGGCACCTCCATAGCCCGCCCCCTGGTCGCCAAACGCCTGATAGAGATCGCCGAAGAAACCGGCGCCGACGCCATCTCCCACGGCGCCACGGGAAAAGGAAATGACCAGGTCAGGCTGGAGTTGGGCGCATACGCACTCAAGCCTGATATAAAGATAATCGCCCCATGGCGGGAATGGGAGCTTGATTCCAGGCAGAAACTGCTGGCCTATGCCGAACGGCACGGTATTCCCATCGAGGCTAAACGGGCAGGATCCTCTCCTTATTCCATGGACGCCAACTTATTGCATATCTCCTATGAAGGCGGCGACCTGGAAGACCCGTGGCAGGAACCGGACGAACCGGTATGGCGCTGGAGCGTGGCGCCCGAAAACGCCCCGGATGAGGCGGAGACAATCGAACTTGACTTCAGCCGCGGCGACGCCTGCGCCCTGAACGGCGAAGCCATGACGCCGGCACAGTTATTGAAAGCGCTGAATGAAACCGGCGGGAAGCACGGCGTAGGCCGGACGGATATCGTCGAGAACCGTTACGTTGGCATGAAATCACGCGGTTGCTATGAAACCCCTGGGGGGACCATATTGCTCAAGGCCCACCGCGCCATCGAATCCATTACCCTGGACCGTGAACTGGCGCACATAAAAGATGACCTGATGCCGCGCTATGCCAGGATGATATACAACGGCTACTGGTGGAGCCCCGAGCGCCTGGCCCTGCAAAAGCTGATCGATGACACCCAGGCCCGGGTAAACGGCCGGGTACGCCTGAAACTGTACAAGGGCAACGTCATCGTCTGCGGCCGCAGGTCGGATACGGACAGCCTGTTCAGCCAGGATATCGCCACCTTCGAAAGCGATGCCGGCAGTTATGACCAGAAAGACGCGGAAGGGTTCATCAAGCTCAACGCACTAAGACTGCGCCTGCAGAAATGATAGTATCCGGGGACGGACTTGAAGTCCGTCCCCCCACAATCCTTTATTCCGTACCGAGTACTATTTGCTTGTCGCGCATGTCTTCGAGGATAGCGCAGCCGCCATTAACCACTATTTCAGGATCCGGATGCGCTATTTCACCAGCTATTTCCATGAGGATCTCCCTGCCGGTTTTTTTACCTGTATTCTCTTTCAGGCAATCAACCAGGCGCGCGGCCAGGGGGTTCAGCTCGATAAACCTTACACTGTCCTGCCCGTCCCGGTAAACAAGCAGGCAGGTAGGTTGTGCCGGCTTTTCCCCGGGCAGGTAATCGGGACCGATACGATGTACCGGATAATTATAAGCCAGGGACCATGACAGTTCGTTTAATACCGGGACCCCGGACAGCAAGTCGCCGCCGGTATCCAGCCCATCCTGCCTGATCTCCCGGCTGTCGATAGACAATGCCAGTTCCACCCACTCGTAGTGAGCCAGTTCGAGCAGGAACGGATACAGGTTTTCGGCGGTTTCTTCATTATCCTGGAGATATTGAAGAAACTCCTGGGGCATCTTCGGGAACAAGGGTGTGCGGGACTGGTGGTTTTTGAAATACTTCCGCATTAACGAGTGCCAGTCATCATCCCTGATGACCTTCCTCAATACCGGAAAACTGTTTGCCAGGAAACTTTCTACGTTGCGGTACAACAAATCACGGTAGATCGCCATCCGGCGCTCTTCGATATCCCCCGGCGCCGGCGCGTTGGCCGGGTCACGAATATGCCGGGTAAACTGGTACTGGATATCCTTAAAGGAGTTCCTGCTGGAGGACCGATGCATCAGGATAGTCCATCTGGGCGGACTGGATCCCGCGGATCCTGTCAACTTCGCCCAGCAACTCGGGCAATGGAGGTATATTAAAATCCCGCTCAAGCAGTGTGGGGAAAACACCGAAATGCCGGTAGGCGACTTCAAGCAGCCTCCAGACAGGATCGATTACGTTCGAACCGTGGGTATCCACCCGCAAATCCTCTGCTTCGACGTAGTGCCCGGCGACGTGGGCATAGGCGATACGCTCCGCCGGCAATGATTTCAGCCAGGTCTCGGCATCATAACGGTGGTTGATGCTGTTTACATATATATTGTTGATGTCCAGCAACAGGTCACAATCAGCTTCGGCCAGTACGTTATTGATGAACTCCGTTTCCGTCATTTCCTGGCCGGGCGCAGCGTAATAGGACACGTTTTCAATAGCCAGGCGCCGCCCGGTAATCTCCTGGACCCGCCTGATTCTAGCGGCCGTATAACGGACTGCCTCTTCGGTAAACGGGATCGGCATCAGGTCGTACAGGTGACCGTCATCGGCACAATAGCTCAGGTGTTCGCTGTAACAACGGACGTTGTACGTATCAAGGAATTGTCTTACCTTGTGGAGGAATGCCTCGTCCAGGGGTGCAGGGCCGCCTATATTCAGGGACAGTCCGTGACAGACGACGGGCATCCTGTCCGAGATCTCACGGAAACGGCGCCCGAAGCGGCCGCCTACATCGATCCAGTTCTCCGGCGCCACTTCCATGAAGTCGATCCCTGACAAAAGATGATCCGAGTCTGCGAGCGAACCGATGAAGGCTCGCCGCAGACCCAGTCCGGTTCCTTTTACGGGGTAAATATCAGCCATTTCAGGCTGCAAGCAAGTACCCCGGGGCAACACCGGAACGTGTCCGCATCGTCAAACCCCGGGACAGTAATGATGAATGGCGCAGATTAACCCTCTGCGCTGTCACCGCATTTGCCTTCACCGCACTTGCCTTCGCCTTCCTTGTCTTCGCCGCATTTACCCTCGCCGCATTTCCCTTCACCGCATTTCCCTTCGCCACACTTCCCTTCGCCGCATTTGCCTTCGCCTTCCTTGTCCTCGCCGCACTTGCCTTCACCGCACTTGCCTTCGCCTTCCTTGTCTTCGCCGCATGATCCTTCGCCTTCCTTATCTTCGCCGCATTTGCCTTCGCCACACGTGCCTTCACCTCCTTGCGAATCGGCAACCATGTAACCGCCCTGGGACAACTCGGTCATGCTGAACGGGTTGTCTGCAGCATTGGCTACAGGGCTGAGGGCGAGCGAAACTGCAAAAGTGGTGCCCAACGCAGCTGCTATAGGTTTTAAAGTAGTCTCTTTCGACATCAGTGTTACCTCCTGATCAGGGTTTATACATCATGCTGTCACGGCCGGTTTCTATCTTCCGGCCGCCTCATGATTCGGAAAAAACTTTCATATGCAGTATAGCACTAGACTCTGTGGACAAGGGAAAGTTTCATCGAATGTATGGAAGATGTTATTCTTGGGTTACTCCTTTGTCCTCAACTGGGGAAACAGGATCACGTCGCGGATGGATGCAGCATCCGTAAGCAACATGACCAGCCTGTCTATACCGATCCCCTCCCCGGCAGTGGGCGGCATGCCGTATTCCAGGGCCGTGACGTAATCGGCGTCATAGTGCATGGCTTCTTCGTCGCCGGATGCCTTCCCTTCAGCCTGTATCCGGAATCTCTCGGCCTGGTCATCGGGGTCGTTCAACTCGGAAAACCCGTTAGCGATCTCGCGCCCGCCGATAAACAGTTCAAACCGGTCGGCTATATCGGGCTGCGCCTCATTACGCCTGGACAAGGGGGACACTTCCACCGGGTAAGCGGTGATGAAGGTAGGTTGTTTCAGTTGCGCCTCTACCGTTTTCTCGAATAATTCAACCTGCAGCTTGCCGGTGCCGTAACTATCTTTTACTTCTATTCCCTTACCTGCAGCAATGTTGCGTAACCTGTCCAGGTCATCGAGATCGCCTGCTGATAATTCCGGGTTATGCGCCAGAACGGCATCCCGCAGTGTCAACCGGCGAAACTCCATGCCGAAATCGTATGTTTCACCCTGGTACTCGACAATGGTATCGCCTTGCACTTCTACGGCCAGGGAACGAAACAGGGTCTCTGTCAGCGACATCATGTCCTCGTAACCCGCATAAGCCCAGTAAAACTCGAGCATGGTGAACTCGGGATTATGCTGCAACGACAGCCCTTCATTGCGAAAATTCCGGTTGATCTCGAATACCTTTTCAAATCCGCCGACGACCAGTTGTTTCAGGTATAACTCGGGCGCTATGCGCAGGTACAGGTCCATATCCAGGGAGTTATGGTGAGTGATAAACGGCCTGGCCGCAGCCCCACCCGGGATCGCCTGCATCATCGGTGTTTCCACTTCAAGGAAACCACACCCTGTCAGGTAAGCGCGGATATGATTGATCACACGGGTACGGACCTGAAACGTCAGCCGGGTTGTTTCGCTGGTGATCAGGTCCAGGTAACGCTGGCGGTAACGGATTTCCTGGTCGGACAGGCCATGGAATTTCTCCGGCAGGGGCCGAAGCGACTTGGCCAGCAGCCTGATCGAATCAGCCTGGATCGATAATTCACCGGTCCTGGTCCTGAAAACGCTCCCGGTCACGCCGACAAGGTCGCCGATATCCCACTTCTTGAACTGCGTATAAGAATCCTCCGCCAGGTCGTCGCGCCTGATAAAAAGCTGGATACGCCCGGACATGTCCTGGATGTGCGCAAAGGAGGCCTTGCCCATGACGCGGCGGCTCATCATCCTGCCGGCAAGACTGAACTTTTCAGTTACCGTCTCCAGTTGCTCCTTGTCCTTGTCCCCGTAACGCGTGTGTAACTCTTGCGCCAGAATATTCCGCCTGAAGTCGTTAGGGTAGGCGTTGCCCCGTTCACGCAACGCCTGCAACTGTGCACGTCTTTGCCTGATGATTTCGTTGTCGTCTTTAGTCATAGCTATCATACCCCGGCCTTGAGGCTGGCTTCGATAAACCGGTCCAGGTCCCCGTCCAGCACGGCCTGTGTATTGCCTGTCTCCACGCCGGTACGCAAATCCTTGATCCTGGACTGGTCCAGTACATAGGAACGGATCTGGCTGCCCCAGCCTATATCGGCCTTGGATTCCTCCATGGCTTTCTGTTCGGACATACGCTTTTGCAGTTCCAGTTCGTACAGCTTGGCGCGTAATTGTTTCATTGCCTGATCCCTGTTCTTGTGCTGGGAGCGGTCGTTCTGGCACTGCACGACAATACCGGTCGGTATATGCGTCATCCTCACCGCCGAATCCGTCTTGTTCACGTGCTGCCCCCCCGCCCCGCTGGCCCGGTAGGTGTCGACGCGCAAATCTGAGGAATCGATATCCACCTCGATATTGTCATCGATCTCCGGGGAGACGAATACGGAGGCAAAGGAGGTGTGACGCCTGTTGCCTGAATCAAACGGGGATTTCCTGACCAGCCTGTGTACCCCGGTTTCGGTACGCAGCCAGCCGTAGGCATAGTCTCCCTTATACTTGACCGTCGCGCTTTTCACCCCTGCCACTTCCCCGGGCGACACTTCAATCAACTCTGTCACAAAACTGCGCTGTTCACCCCAGCGCAAATACATGCGCAGCAGCATATCTGCCCAATCCTGCGCTTCGGTGCCGCCGGAACCTGACTGGATTTCAAGAAACGCGTTGTTCGGGTCCATCTCGCCGGAGAACATGCGCCGGAATTCCAGCTCTTCTATCTGTGCGGAATACTTGTCAAGGTCAGCTACGACTTCATGCACGGTATCGGCGTCGTCTTCCTGCTTCGCCATGTCGAGCAACAACTCGACATCGTCCAGTCCCTGGCAAATCGATTCAATCCTATTTACTGTTTTTTCAAGCGCGGCGCGTTCCTTACCCAATGCCTGGGCGCGTTCAGGATCATTCCAGAGTTCGGAATTTTCCAGTTCCCGCCTGACTTCCTGCAGGCGTTTGACCTTGACATCAAGGTCAAAGATACCTCCTCAGGGATTCGATTCTCCCCTGGCAGTCTTTGATACGGGCGATAATTGCAGTCAGTTCAAGCATTTTTCCTTATACATTACAAATAAATGGCGCAGGAATCTTACTACAGCACCAGAAACAGGGACAAATCATTTTCTCAAAAATATTGAAATAAACCCAGATGCTCGGCAGGTTTGGATAGGCTGTTCAGGACTATCATCCGCAGGGACAGCGGATGCTAAGCGTACATGGACGTATTCACAGCGTGTCCTGAACAGCCTATCCAAACCTGCCGTTCCATCTATGAGCACACAGGTCTATTTCCCCGTTTCTATGTGCCTGATAATAAGTTGCGGCTTTAGCTTATTGTTATAGTCGTCAACCGCCAACTGGTAGACGAAGCGCAAACTTTCAGCGTCCATCTCAACAGCATCCGGGTCCGTATTGAACGATATGGCATCAACCGGGGTCTGGGAATCATGGGGGAGGAGTTTCAATTTCAGGTGCCGGTCTCCCACCGTCCTTGCATCGGCAACGGTGAAGACGTCATCAAACAGGGGTTCGGGGAAACCCTGCCCCCAGGGTCCCGCATTTTCTATTTCCCTGGCGAGTTCCAGGCTTATGTCGGCAGGAACCAACTCACCGTCCGTTACGATCTCAGCTCCCGGCAGCCGGCCCGCAGTCGTGAGTCCTACTTCCTCATCAAACACCTCCCTGAATTCAGCGTAATGGCTTTCCTTTATGGTCAAACCCGCTGCCATGGCATGACCGCCGAAACGCTCCACCAGGTGAGGATATTTTGCCACCAGCCCCTCCAGGATATCTTTCAGGTGTATTCCCGATATTGAACGCCCCGATCCCTTCAATAAACCCTCGCCCGCGGATGCGAAGATGATCACAGGACGGTTTGTCATCTCTTTTATCCTGCCGGCCAACACACCAACTATGCCCTGGTGCCATCCGGCGTCATACAGGCACACTCCGAAAGGCATCTCACCGCGCTCCAGTTCAGAGATTTCGCGCAAGTAAGCCTCGGCTTCTTCCTGCATTTCAGCCTGGACCTGTTTTCTCTCGCGATTGAACCTGTCCAGTTGTATCGCCAGTGAAACCGCATGGGAAAAGTTGTCCGTGAGCAGGCATTCGATGCCCAGGCTCATGTCAGCCATGCGGCCGGCCGCGTTCAGCCTCGGACCCAGCAGAAAGCCCAGGTCAGCGGAAGTAATCTTCTCGGGCACGCTACCTGCCACCCGGATCAAGGCCATGACACCCTGGGAGCAGTGTCGCGCCCGGATTCTCTTCAGGCCCTGACTGACCAGGATACGGTTGTTGAAATCCAGTTCCACTACGTCTGCAACGGTGCCCAGCGCCACCAGGTCGAGCAGTGGCGCGAAGTTCGGCGTTTGCAGTCCCTGCCCTTCAAACCAGTTTTCATCTCTCAGTCCGGCCCTGACAGCCAGCAGTACGTAAAACATCACACCGACACCCGCGATACACTTGCTGGGGAACCGATCACCCGGCTGATTCGGGTTGACAATGACGTTAGCCGCAGGCAGTTCCTTGCCCGGCAGGTGATGGTCTGTAATCAACACGTCGACACCGGCGCCACGGGCAAAGTCCACGCCTGCCAGGCTGGAGATACCGTTATCCACGGTCACCAGGAGGTCGGGTTCAAACTCCAGGGCCTGGCGCACCACGTCGGTACTCAAACCATACCCGTGTGTCACCCGGTCCGGCACCAGGTAGACAACCTGCCTTGCACCCAGCACAGCCAGCCCGCGCAGGGCCACGGCGCAGGCGGTCGCGCCGTCCGCATCGTAATCCGCGACCACCAGGATCTTTTTATTATTGCGAATGGCATCGATGAGTAATCCGGCCGCAGCATCAATATTTTTCAACCTGCCGAACGGCAACAGATTTGTCAGCGAATAATCCAGTTCCCGCGCCGATGAAATATTCCGGCCGGCGATGACACGCCGTATAACCGGATGTATATGATCCGGCAATTCACAGCTGGATGAGACCAGGCGACGGGTAATTTTCATTGATCAACACTAATGGATGTGACAGTGGCCTGTTATCGGAAGCTCAGTGACTTTTGAGCATGACAATATCCGTGTAAGTCAGGACCGGTTCATTATCCTGGTTGGACATTTGTACGCTGAATTTACAGATACCCCTGTCCGGCTTACTCCTGGATAACCGTTTATCGATGCATTCCACCTTTATGGAAATCATGTCGCCGGCGTGGACCGGGTTGGCGAACCGGAGTTCGTCAAACCCGATAGCGCCGATAACGGCCTCCCGCCAGGGCATCCGGTTCATAAAGTATTGTTTGATACACAATGTGTACTGTCCCGAGGCAATGATGGCCTTATGGCCGGCAGCCAGGGCGGCAGCTTCACTCAGGTGGATCGGCAGGGGGTCCCAGTCCTGGTTGAACCGGTACATTTCATCGAGCGATACGCTATAGGATTCCGCACTGTAATTGTCTCCGATATGGATCTGGTCGAACGACAGCGTATCCTTCGGCACGGTCCGGTTCCTGGCTTTATCGGTCGCCAAGAATGGCTTGCTTTACCGCGTCAAGATCGGCTGAGACCTTTTTCACCACGGCGGAGCCTTGCTGCATGGCGATATCCGGATCTTTCAGCCCGTGCCCGGTCAGGGTACAGACAACCGTACTCCCGGGCGGAATTTTCCCGGTGCGGATATCGCGCAAGGCGCCGGCAACGGACACGGCAGAAGCCGGCTCACAAAATATCCCCTCACTGGCGGCCAACAGCCCCTGGACAGCCAGGATTTCCGCATCATCGAACTCGTCAAACCAACCCTCTGATTCCCTGCTGGCGGCCCATGCCAGGTCCCAGGACTGGGGCCGGCCGATGCGGATCGCGCTGGCAACGGTTTCCGGTTCCTCAACGAACCCGCCCCGTAAAAAAGGCGCAGCGCCCGACGACTGGTAACCCAGCATCCGGGGCGGTTTATCTGTGACCGCATCGTGCTGATAGGGGCATTGCCCGTGTAAAAAGTTGCTGACGGCAGTAGTAATTCCCGCGTACTCGCAGTAGCCGGTCCAGTATGCCGAGATATTGCCCGCATTGCCCACGGGCAGGCAATGAAAATCAGGAGGTCTGCCCAGCTCATCCACGATCTCGAACGCCGCGGTCTTCTGGCCCTGGAGCCGGTACGGGTTCACGGAATTTACCAGGGTAATTGGCGCCTCGGCCGCGATCTGTTTAACCAGCCGCATCCCGTCGTCAAAATTACCTTCAACCTGGATCACCATGGAGCCGTGGATCATGGCCTGGGCCAGCTTCCCCATGGCGATCTTGCCGTCCGGGATAAGAACGTAACAGTCCAGGCCGGCCCTGGCCGCGTAGGCCGCCGCGGAGGCCGATGTATTGCCGGTTGAAGCGCATAATACGGCTTGTGACCCCTCACTGACCGCCTGAGTTATCGCCATGGTCATGCCGCGGTCCTTGAACGAACCGGTCGGATTCAATCCCTCGAGCTTCACATGCAATTCGATCTCCCCGTCATTGGCCTCGGGGATGTTTCCCAGCCGGATCAGCGGCGTATTCCCCTCACCAAGGGTGATAATCCGCGCATCGCCCGCCACGGGCAGACGTTCACGGTAACGCTCTATCAGGCCTTTATATCCGGTCATTTATAGTGACACACTCTACTGCGTTCCCAATCCCTAACCCCTAATCCAAAGCTTCAACCCGGATCCGGTGCAGACTGCCGTCTATCGTATCCAGTGCCTCTATCTGCGTGATGGCTGAATTCATGTTGCGCTCAAGCACACGCTGGGTAAGCATGATAATGGGCACATGACTGGCGCCCGGTTCCGGTTCTTTCTGGATTATCGCCTCGATACTGATACCCAGGTTGCCCAGGATGGTCGTTACCGCGGACAAAACGCCCGGCCTGTCAACGGCCTGCATGCGCAGATAATAAGCAGTGCTGACGTCCGCCATATCCAGTACGGTCAGGTCGGACATCGAATCCGGCTGATATGCCAGGTGCGGCACACGGTTTTCCGGATCGGTGGTCAGGGCGCGCACGACGTCAATCACGTCAGCTACGACTGAGGAAGCTGTCGGCAGGGACCCGGCGCCGGCGCCGTAATACAGGGTCGGCCCCACCGCGTCGCCCTGCACCAGCACGGCGTTCATGACGCCGTCTACATTGGCAATCAACCGTCTTGCGGGGATCAGCGTGGGGTGCACGCGCAGCTCAATTCCTGCATCTACACGTCTGGCAATCCCGAGATGTTTGATCCGGTAACCCAGTTCATCGGCATAAGCAACGTCCTGCTGTTCTATGCTGCTGATGCCCTCGGTATAGGTTTTCTCAAACTGCAGCGGGATGCCGAAGGCTATGGAACCCATGATGGTCAGCTTGTGTGCGGCATCGATACCCTCGACATCGAACGTCGGGTCGGCTTCCGCATAACCCCGTTCCTGCGCCTCCTTCAACACGTCGGCAAAGTCCCTGCCCTTGTCACGCATCTCGGTGAGGATGAAATTACCCGTACCGTTGATGATACCGGCTGCCCAATGGATGCGGTTGGCCACCAGCCCTTCACGGATTGCCTTGATAATGGGAATCCCCCCGGCGACTGCGGCTTCGAACGCCACGGTTACACCCTGTTCCTGTGCGGCGCTGAATATTTCATTACCGTGAACGGCAATCAAGGCCTTGTTTGCGGTAACGACATGTTTTTTATTTTCAATGGCCTGCAGAACCAGGTCTTTTGCGGGGGAGTAACCGCCTATCAGTTCTATGACTATTTCAACGTCCGGATCATTGACGACGGCAAATCCATCGTCCGTAATCCGGTCTACCTGGTCCAGGCCCTGGATTGCGCCGGCATCATATTCTTTTGCCGCTGCATGGCTGATGACAACTTCCCTGCCGGCCCGGCGCGCGATCTCGTGGGCGTTCCGGGTCAATACCGTGACAACGCCCCCGCCTACCGTACCCAGGCCGAGCAACCCTGTTTTTACCGGTTTCATTATCCTTTTTTCTCTCTCTTTTCAGTCGTCGGTTTTATTGACCCGCACCGTCACCACGTCCATGCCGTGGAATTGCTGGTGGCGCACGGAAGAAGCGAAGTGTTGCAATATACGGAGCGAGATTTCATGCGAGTCCCGCGCCTCGGCATGGTCTCCCAGTAACCTCATCTGGTCTTCGAGGTTTTCCTCGCCGATAGCAGAAACAAACTCCAGTTCCATGACCGGACCGTCATTGGTTGCCGTGACAAGCAGGTTCCGCAACTCACCCGTGGCTGCCTCATCATGTCCTTCCGCAAGGCACAACAGGGTTTCCTCACCGATCAGGAACAACCGTTCTATCGAGGCGTCGCCCCAGCCGATCCGCTTCGCCTGCTCGCGCAGGAAATCTTCCAGCCGTGGTAAGACCCTGGGGTCCAGCGCCGTCACTATACTATAACGGCGCGGGGCGGTCAGCTTCATGATTACCGTCAGCAGGATAACGGCCAGGCCGCCGACGGTCATGCCGTTACCCAGTAACGCGCCCCAGGCCTCGCCCAGCAAATCGGCGAAAACTGCCTGGTTGTGGAAACCTACTCCCAGCCAGAAAGCCAGTCCGATCACCGCACCCTTGCGGTAGTCGAGGCCATCCTGGACAACCATGTTCATACCCTGTACGAACACCAGCGCCATGGCAACGGCCAGGTAAGCGGCAATCACGGGGCCGGGGATGGCGAGGAGCAAGGCCGCCAGCTTGGGTATGAACGCCAGCAGTAACAGGATGATGCCGATACACAGTCCAAGCCTGCGGGCAGCCACTCCGCTCAGTTCGACCAGGGAGATGCCTGCCGGGTCACTTTTTACCGGTATGGCGCCGGCGAGACCGGCAACCAGGTTACCCAGGCTGTTGGCCGCAAGCCCTTCCTGCACCGCGCGAAAATCGACCGAATGCAAGGTACGCATGGATGCCCGTTGAACGGCAACCCCGGCGTTGATATCCCCCATGGTGTTAGCCAGGGTGACGAACAGGAATGCCGGTAAAAGTATCCAGAAATCAGCGCCCAGGGACAGGCTGAGCCCGGGACGGCTGCCCGAGGGAATGCTGAACCAGGACGCTTCCAGTATCAAGCCGGCGTCGTAGAGGTCGAAAACCGCGGCAGCCACGGAGCCGGCAGCAAGTGCGATAACCGGCGCCCAGAGCCTTAATACACCCCCCGCGCCGAATACCAGCGCCACAAGCACAACCAGTGTCACGGCAGCAATACCCGGCGCGACGCCGGGCGAAGCGTTTTCGGGCGCGTGCGTCAGCATATCGAATGCGACAGGCATGACGGCAACGGCGATCAGCATCAGCACCATACCGGAGATGACCGGCGTGATTATGCGGCGCAACCACGACAGCTTCGATGACAATAACAACTGGAACAGCGCGCAGACAATGACCAGGTTCATCATCAGTGCAACCCCTCCCTCAGACAGCGCCATTATGCAGACGGCGATTGAGGTGGCGGCGCTGCTGGAAATGAGTGTATGGCCGACGCCGACAAAGCCTGTGCGAAAGGACTGCAGCGCCGTGAAAAGCCCGCAGATCAGCAACGCGGCAAAGATCGACCAGGACAGGTAGCCGCCGTCCACGCCGGCTGCCCGAACTATGATGACCGGTACCAGCACCACTGTCGGAAAGACAAGCAAGGCTGATTTGAGGCCAAGGCCAAGACAAAGGGAAAGAGGGGGTTGTTCACCGGGTTCGAAACGTATGCCTGCCCGGCTGGATGTATCGTGTATCTGCATGGTTCAACCTCCGGGGCGTGTTACCTGGCAGTATATTTTACATGGATACATAGCGAACGGGGACAGATTTGAAATCTGTCCCCTGAATTATCCTGTGCATCCTGTGCATCCATGTGAATTCACCCCTGATTCACGTATACTGACCGAATGCTCAGAGTTGCGACAATCCAGATGGTTTCCACGGATAACGTAGATGCGAATCTTGCCCAGGCTGCCGGCCTGATCAGTGAAGCGGTGGAACAGGGTGCGCAGTTTGCCCTGCTGCCGGAATACTTCCCCATTATGAGTGATGATGAGACGGCGAAAATCGGCATCGGCGAGACACCGGGGGAAGGCCCGATCCAGGATTTTCTTGCCGGCCAGGCCAGGGAGAACGGCCTCTGGTTGATGGCGGGCACTTTTTCATTGCAGAGTGATGAAGCAGCGCGGGTTTACAATTCCTGCCTGCTGTTCAACCCGGATGGACACTGCACCCATCGCTACGACA
Source organism: Gammaproteobacteria bacterium (assembly GCA_965208655.1). GTDB lineage: Bacteria > Pseudomonadota > Gammaproteobacteria > Eutrophobiales > Eutrophobiaceae > JAAXHV01. The sequence goes on along the minus strand of CBDBPJ010000001.1, from coordinate 424,633 downwards.
AGATCCACCTGTTCGACGTGCAGGTGGACGATGAAGAAACCTACAATGAATCCGATACCATCGTGCCGGGAAACAGTACGGTCGTGGCGGAAACCCCGCTGGGCAATATCGGTATGACGGTCTGCTACGACCTGCGCTTTCCCGAACTGTATCGCGAACTGTCCGGGCAGCAGGCGGAAATCATGACAGTCCCGTCCGCTTTTACCTACGCTACCGGAAAACGCCACTGGGAATTGTTTTTACGCGCCCGCGCGGTGGAAAACCTCTGTTTCGTCATCGCTTCCAACCAGGGCGGTCAGAACACCGAGACAAGACGCACCTGGGGCCACAGTATGATTATCGACCCCTGGGGCGATGTCTTGTGCAGCCTGGAAGAAGGACCGGGCGTCGCCTGTGCCGATATCGACCTTGCCCGGGTGCATGAATTGAGGCGATCTTTCCCTGCCCTGGAACACAGGACCTTATGAGTCAGCAACTGAAAAAGGCAACCCGGCAACTGCTCAACCCGACGGGGATTGACAGCCGGGACATCGCAAACACCCTGGACCAGATGATCGTCAACGACATCGACTACGCCGACCTGTATTTCGAGGCTTCCCAGGCCGAAGCATGGGTGCTTGAAGAAGGCATCATCCGGGAAGGCTCTCACAGCATCGGCCAGGGTGTGGGAGTCAGGGCGGTCAGCGAGGAGAAGACCGGGTTTGCCTATTCCGATGAGATAATCCTGCCGGCCCTGACCGATGCGGCCCGGGCGGCGCGGGCAATTGCCGGGAGCGGCGGCAGGCAAAAGCTGCAGGCTCGGCAAAACCAGGATATTACCCCGCTGTACTCCAGCTCGAACCCGCTGGAATCGATATCGTCCGCGCAAAAGATTGCGCTGTTGCAACGGATTGATAGTGAAACCCGAAAAAAAGATCCCCGCGTAAAACAGGTCATCGCCGGATTGACCGGTTCATATTCCGCGGTATTGGTTGCCGGCAGTGACGGCGCTTACTCCGGGGATATCAGGCCGCTGGTGAGACTCAACGTCAATGTCATCGTCGAGCACAACGGCAGACTGGAAAGAGGCGGCTCCGGCGGCGGCGGGCGTTTCGGTTACGAATACTTCCTCGATAATGAAATTGTCTCCGGCTATATTGACGATGCGGTGACCCAGGCGCTCAATAACCTGGAAGCGGTTCCGGCGCCTGCCGGCGCCATGACCGTCGTGCTGGGCCCGGGCTGGCCGGGAATCCTGTTGCACGAGGCCATTGGTCACGGCCTGGAAGGTGACTTCAACCGCAAGGGAACGTCCGCCTTCAGCAACCGGATAGGCCAGCGGGTGGCGGCCGAAAACGTTACGGTGGTCGATGACGGGACCATCGAAAACCGCCGCGGTTCACTGACCGTTGACGACGAAGGCACACCCACGGAAGCCACTACCCTGATAGAAAGGGGCATTCTCAGGAACTATATGCAGGACAAGATGAATGCCGGGCTCATGGGCATGCAACCCACCGGCAACGGGCGCCGTGAGTCGTACGCGCACCTGCCGATGCCGCGCATGACCAATACTTACATGCTGGGCGGTGATCACGATCCCGAGGAGATTATCGGTTCCGTGGCAAAGGGGGTCTACGCTTCCCAGTTCGGCGGCGGGCAGGTGGATATCACCAACGGTAAATTCGTGTTCAGCGCGAGCCAGGCCTGGTTGATAGAAAACGGCCGTCTGACCAGCCCCATCAAGGGCGCGACACTGATTGGCAACGGCCCCGATGTGCTGACCCGCGTGTCCATGACCGGTAACGACATGAAACTCGATACCGGCATCGGCGTGTGCGGGAAAGACGGCCAGTCAGTTCCCGTCGGCGTGGGCCAGCCCACATTGAAAATCGACGAGTTGACCGTGGGCGGAACGTCTACATAGTGAGTGGCCTGTTCAGGATCAGGGGCTTCCTCCCCTACGTTGTCATGCTCTTCCTCAATGCTTTCGTGGACCTGGGGCACAAGATCACGATACAGAATACTGTTTTCAAAACCTACGACGGCGATACCCTCATCATATTGACGGCCATCGTCAACGCCCTGATCCTGCTGCCGTACATCCTGTTGTTTACTCCTGCCGGTTTTCTGTCGGACAAGTTCCCCAAGAACAAGGTCATGCGCACGACTGCCTGGGGCGCGGTCGGACTGACCTGCATGATCACCTTGTTCTACCACCTGGGCTGGTTCTGGGCGGCTTTTGCCATGACCTTCCTGCTGGCGATACAGAGCGCGTTTTACTCACCGTCCAAGTACGGCTATATCAGGGAAATCGCCGGCAAGGAAAACCTGGCCCGCGCCAACGGCGTGGTGCAGGCTACCACCACCATTTCAATCCTTACCGGCACGTTCGTATTTTCGGTCCTGTTCGAGATGTATCTGAGCGACGTGATTTTCTCCGGCAAGAAAGAGATTATGCTCACCATCGCACCTATAGGCTGGTTTTTGATTTGCGGCGCGCTCATTGAATTGATCCTGGCTTACCGGTTGCCGAGTCTCCACGAGCCGGATAAGAATTTGCGCTTTGACTGGAACAAATATCGAACAGGCCAATACCTGGCGAATAATCTGAACGCCGTGAAATCCCGTGAAGTCATTTTATTGTCAATCATCGGACTGGCGATTATCTGGGCTATCGGCCAGGTCCTGCTGGCAGCGTTTCCGTCTTTTGCCAAAGACAACCTGGGTGTAACCGACGTCAGGATCATCCAGGGCATGCTGGCCTGTGCCGGGATCGGCATCATGCTGGGTTCCCTCATCGCCGGCAGGATCTCAAGGAATTATATCGAAACCGGTTTAATTCCAATCGGCGCAGTGGGCGTGGCCACCTGCCTGTTCATACTGCCGGGACTGACCAGCGTGCCGGCGCACGCTATCAACATCCTGTTACTGGGGATGCTGAGCGGGATATTCATCATCCCGCTGAATGCCCTGATCCAGTTCCATGCAGGCGAACACATCCTGGGCAGGGTCCTGGCAAGTAACAACCTCATGCAGAATGTCGTCATGCTGAGCTTCCTGGTCCTGACCGTGCTGTTTTCCATGATGGAGATCAGTAACCTGTTATTCCCATTATTGACCGTCGTTGCCCTGGGCGGAGCGTTCTACACGGTGTATAAGCTGCCGCAATCCCTGGTGCGGCTGCTCGTCACCATGACAATCGGCTACCGCTACCGGTTGGTGGTGCAGGGTTTCAAACATTTTCCCGATACAGGGGGTGTTTTGATGCTGGGGAAACAAACAAGCTTCAAGGACTGGACTTTCATCCAGATGGCGGCTCCGCGCCAGATCCGGTTCGTGATGGATGAGAATATCCGCAGCAAGTGGTATTCGAGAAAGTTTTTTGAATTCTTCAGGGCCGTTTCCGGTACCGGGGATCAGTCAACCCGTAATACCATTATGGACCTGCTCAATGCCGGCGAAGTGGTATGCCCGTGGTCCGGTGCAATACCGGACAGCGCCGAATGGTTGACGGCCCCGGGAAATAACGCAGATAAACCAGCCCAATGGGTGACTTTGCCCTTTTCCCTCAGCGGCTCACCGCACAAGGGCCGGTCCGGCCCGGCGGACGTCACCATTACTTTCGACGAACCGGCCTGATTGCATGCACGACAGGGGACGGATTTCAAATCCGCCATTCCCGGTTTTTTTGCATTTTCTTACCTTCCCTGATATAGTCTTATCTGTTTGATATTGTTTGTTTTATTGTCTATTAACGCCTTACGTCGTATCAGGCATTCTTTTACACGAAGTGATAACGGTAACAATAACATTATCCTGTCATGAAACGACCCAAAATCCTCTCGGCCTCCTTCGTCAGAACCATCAACCGGCCCGGCCGCTACGGCGACGGCCGCGGCGGTCATGGCCTGTCCCTGCTGGTCAAACCCATGACCAACGGCCGCCTGTCAAAGACCTGGTCTCAAAGACTACTGATAAACGGCAAACCCGTCAACGTCGGTCTGGGCGCCTATCCGCTTGTCTTGCTGGCTGAGGCCAGAGGTAAGGCTCTGGAAAACCGCCAGACTTTACTCAAAGGACGCGACCCGCGTGGTAGTATGCCGCTCTTCTCGCAAGCCGCCGAGGAAGTCATCAGGATACACGCTATAGGCTGGCGGGACGGGGGCAAGTCGGCCAACCAATGGCGCGCCTCCCTGCGGGATTATGCGATGCCGACGATAGGCCATAAACGCATCAACGCCATCACCACGTCCGACATCCTGGCCCTCCTGCTGCCGCACTGGCATGACAGGACGGAGACCATGCGCCGGGTCAAGCAGCGCATCGGGGCCGTTATGAAGTGGGCCATCGCCAACGGCTACCGGGAGGACGACCCGACAATAACACTGTCGGCGGCGCTGCCGAAGAACGGCGTTGTCCGCCACCACCACAAGGCCCTGCCGTATGCGGAGGTGGGTGCGGCCATTGCCAGGGTGCGGTCATCCGGTGCGTACTGGGCCACCGTGGCCTGTTTCGAGTTCATGACGCTGACCGCGGTCCGCTCCGGCGAGGCGAGGCTGGCGCGCTGGGACGACATCGACCTTGAGACCGCCACCTGGGCGATACCCGGGGAGAGCATGAAGTCGAAGCGACCGCACCGTGTCCCGTTGTCAAACCGTGCGCTTGAGATACTCAAGGACGCATCCCGGTATGCAGACCGGTCCGGGTTGGTGTTTCCCGGCATGAGCTGCAAGGTGTTAAGCAAGAATGCGCTCAGCAAGCTGCTTGTGGAAAATAATATCGGCTGTGTGCCCCACGGCATGCGCTCATCGTTCCGGCAGTGGGCTGCTGAGCGGACCCACCAGCCCCGTGAGGTGTGCGAGCTGGCCCTGGCGCACGTCAATTCGAACCGGGTTGAGGCGGCGTACCAGCGCTCTGACTTGTTTGAGTTGCGGCGGCGGCTGATGGCGCAGTGGGCCGGTTACCTGGCGGCTGAGAAAGCCGCCGTTACGGCCATACGGTAACAAGACTACTGACGGCCGGATTGGCGGCGCGCTGAACGCGGTAGCCTGACGCGTGCGCCACTGCACAAAACGCGGTTCGAAATCCAGTCTTGGATTTGTTATTGATAAACAACCCTGAAAACCGTCACACAGGCGCCACAGCCCGTCCAGGGCGACGCAAACCGTTGCCAGTCTACCAGGGGCCATACCGGCATGATGGAACCGCGGGGCTGATTATTTCCATCAGACCGTTCCTGCAGTGCGTATTCCGGGAATGTGAACACTGATTCCGGCTGAACGTGAACAGTTGTTCCAGTTCATCGTGAACACTTTTCGGGTATTTCCGGAATCGGTGTTCACATTCCCGGAATACGCGTTCACTTTGAAACGGAATCCGCATGCACCGGATCCGCCTGATCAGAACGACCTTACCCGAGCAATATGACAGGGTGGCGGGACAGACTTGTCTTGATGCCGGAACAGTTTCCTGCAAGTGGATAGGGCGGCGCGTAACGAGTGGCAGGACCGGGCACAGGACTTAGGTCTGCCCGGTCGGTTGCGATGGAATGGTGCCCATGGGCACCGGCCAGCCACGGGTTGTTCAGGGCGGCAGTGGTTGCTGTGGTTTTGGGGGTCTATCTCTCGGCCATTGTGTCACACAATGCCTATCTTGCCCTCACTCCCCTTAATCTGTTAAAGGACGATATTTGTTTAAGTATACGTTATTTGAGAACGTGTTTCAGTGCAGTGAAACGGGGGTGCATGTTTCATTTCATAGCAACGCTGCCACCTGCGTAGTCCGGCTCAGCGTGAACACGTTCAGGCTGATTCTGGAATCGGTGTTCACGGTCCCGGAATGGGTGTTCACGTTGGGCTGGAGTATTCACGCAGTCGCCTGTTGTGCCGCGTCTCATCGAGTACGCCTCGGGAGTGGTTGTTTGTCATTAACAAGGCTGCTGTTGCCGACATCGGGCCGTGTTGCCAGGGGTTGACCGGTGTGCCCTGGTTATTGATTTGGCAAGGTTGTCCAGGATGAACCAGGCCAGACGCGCCCGCCGGTCCGTGCTTCTGCGGGATATAGTCAGTCGCCTGGCTGAGTGGATGACGACGGATAAATGCTGGCTAATCGAACAACCGGATTCACCTTGTGACAGGTTATCCGATAGGCCACGGAATTATGCCGTCAGGGAACAACGCACACACGGTCGATTACTGTCGGTAACGGCAGGGGCGAGACTACTCCTGTATACAAAACTGCGTTTTGATACAGGAGTCTCGCAAGGGGGGGCGAGCCCCCCTTGAACCCCCCGCTTAACAGCGGACACACGAGAAGATAGTCACACTGAACCTCATCCATGGCGCGTCCCCGGACATCAAAAACGCAGCTGGACAAGGTCATCTCCGTCCGCATCGACAGCGCCACGTATGCAACGTGGACTACGCTGGCGAAGGACTCCGATCTCACCATCGGCGAATGGGCGCGCAGCATGCTGCAGGGCAACCACACAGCATTGCCGGTCGTGCGCCGCCGTACGCCCCCGCCCGTTGACCCGACGCTGCTGGCTGCGGTGGGCCGGGGCGGCAACAACCTCAACCAGATTGCCCGGGCTGCCAACCGCAACGAGCTGGACAGGCGCAATGTGCGGGCAGTGATTGCGCGCCTGATTGATATCGACCGCCGGCTTGACGAGGTGCTCAATCATGATGATTAAGTTTCACAGGCCCGGCCGAGTGGGCGCCGCCGCGGCCGACTACCTTGAGGTGTCAACAGGAAATAAAAAGCAACGATGCGCGCAAAAGACTATCTCAGGCACAATGCCCGTTTCATGGACGACCTGGTTGCGCGCAGCCGGGACCACATCGATACCTTCCGGCCCGGGCGCATGCCCGAGTGGATCCGCGCCTGCCGGCCGCAGGCCCGGGAGGATGAGGCCGGTCTGTCACGTTGACAAATCCCGCTACCCGTCCGTACTCTCGCTATGGATTATCCAGGCACACACATTGAACCGGATTCACGCGCAAACAGGGACGAATACCGTACCTTGCCACGTATACATCAAAGAATCCTGACAATAGTCATTCAATGATGTAATAATTCACTGTGTACATCCATGATCCGAGATATATCTGATTAAATCAATATGAGTCCGGCCCTGAACAAACCCGAAGAAGCCATCTGGACGCCCTTGACGGGATTGCCGGAGGGCGCAGCGCAGTGGCGAGACGATAACTACGAGACGCTGGTCGAGCAATGGCGCGCGCATGTCCGGGAAATCACCGACAAGAAAAAAGACAAAACCATCGTCAACATCTGGCTCCGGGAGCGGCGCCGTGCCTTTGCTATCGAAACCGGCCAGATTGAGGGCCTCTACACGCTGAAACGGGGCGTCACCGAACAGCTGATTACTGAAGGGCTCAAAACAGTCGTCTCATCGCACACACTGGAAAACGTTGATGATAAAACCATAAAAGGCCTGCTGCAGGATCAGGAAACCGCCATGGAAGTCGTCTTCGACCAGATCAAGTCTGACAGGCCACTCTCGCATTTCACGCTGAAATCCTGGCACCAGTTGTTGACGCGGCACCAGGCAACCGTCCCCGCACTACGCGTTGAGGGGGATCGCGTAACACGCGTGCAGGTTCCCTTCGAGCGAAAGGGAGAATATAAACTGCACCCCAACAACCCGAGACGGCAAGACGGCGTTGTGCATGAATACTGTCCGCCCGAACACGTACAATCAGAAATGGACCGGCTGATTGAGTATTATCAGGATATTTATAAGAGAGATCTACCAACCCATGTAGAAGCTGCCTGGCTGCACCACCGGTTTGTGCGCACGCACCCCTTCCAGGATGGCAACGGGCGCATGTCCCGCCTTCTGATGGCGTATGTTTACCTGAAGAGAGGCGAGATACCCCCCATCGTCACGGCAGAAGGGAAACCGGCTTACATCGCTGCGCTGGAAATCGCGGATAGGGGCAATCTGAAACCCTTCTCTGACTATATCGGTGCACTGGCAACCGTAACCATGAACGCCGCCCTGGTCATGACGCAGAAAGTCCTGGACGACCACAGACATATCATGCACGGCAACGGCGGCATGACCAAAGACGGTAAATACTACCCGCCGGAAACAGAACAGGACAGTCCAGACCGTGAGCCGGGAGACTGAAATACACATTACGTGTAGACATTCAGATTCGATCAGACAGTTACGGGTTTGATGGTTGAACCGCCCCGGGAATCCCGGATAGATAAGTACCGGCGTATGGAATAACCGGAATCACCTTGCAATGAGTCACAGGATAAATTGCCGGATTATCCTTTCAGGGAACAACGCGTTCACAGTCGATTACTGTTATTCACACAGGAATGAGTAAACAACGCGTCCCTCACAATCAACACAATCAATGCAGTCCAGGCAAGGTTTACATTTCCTTTTACGCTGCGCTCAACATGATTGATCCGTCGGGGAACGGCGGCGACTGGCATTCCTGCACCCTGTTGCCCGAAAACCTGCGCTATGCCGGCGAGGGCTGTGAAGTGAATACACTGCCCTGGCTGCAGGATAAAGGGATCATCACTTATCCGGAGTATGATTCCCTGCCCCGGTTCTGTCTGTCACGCGATCACTGGATTAACCTGCAGCCACCGTTTATCGTGGCCAACCACCGGCGCGCAGCCATCGATCTGTTGTATCAGGATTTCGTGTTAATCCGCAACACCCGCGGCCGGACCGTGGATATGTACGGCTGGATTGACACCGATGAGGCGATACAGGCCATCTTCGATGACTTTCAGGTTATCATCGATGATCTGTCAACGACGTCGCTCAAGGTGGACCCGACTGACTGGCGCAATTACCAGAGCATGATATGGGAAATGGCCGCGTGAGCGATATCCCGAACCGGATACACAATAGGTTAATTCAGACTATTGTTAAAGGATTGTCAAACAAGCCCGTGGTCCTGAAAGGCGCCGCCGCGCTGGTGCTGGCTTACGGCCTGGACAGGCATTCAGGGGATATTGATTATGATTCGAGTACAACGAAATACTATGTTTGATCATGTTAGGTACGAAGATTTAACATCTCGGCAGCAGGAGAACTACAATTTTCAGAAACTCGCGTCCCGACTCGCCGATTATGGATACAACTGCCTACGCCTCAGCGATGACTGGCAGGGAGCAGACTTCATTGCCTGTCATATAGATGGGAATTCTTTTATCAAGGTCCAACTGAAAGGTCGGTTAAGTATTGACAGAAAGTACAACGGGAAAGAGGTGTACATTGCTTTTAATGAAAATGATCAGTGGTATATTTATCCTCATGATAAATTGCGTGATGAACTGCTTGATATGCGCTTAATGTCCGGGACCGTATCTTGGGAAGAACGCGGTATATATAATTGGCCACGTCTTTCAAAAAGGTTGGCTGAACACATGGCACAGTATGCAATTTAGAGGATATCTGACTTGCTTCGCTATTTTATCCCCATGCTTGCAGATAAGGAGCGTAATATCTTTATGCGCGCTAATAAGTTTCCCATAAACAACGATCCGTCAATAGAATTATATAATAGACAAAGTGATAACGTAATGATTTAATAACGTATTATATTATAATAATATCAATGACATATGAATTATACGAGACGGATTTCAAATCCGTCCCCTGAGCGTAATTCAGTCTGGGTTCTGCGCTCTCTGTCTCAGTGCGTGGTCCATCAGCACGATAGCCAGCATCGCCTCGGCGATCGGCGTGGCGCGGATGCCGACACAGGGATCGTGGCGTCCGGTGGTTGCGATTTCCGTTTCATTGCCGTAAATATCAATGGTTTTCCCGGGGATGCGGATACTGGACGTCGGTTTCAGGGCGATGCTCGCCAGGATGTCCTGGCCGCTGGAAATACCGCCCAGGGTGCCGCCCGCGTGGTTGGATAAAAACCCCGTGGTGGTTATTTCATCCCTGTGCCCGGTACCGTGTTGCCCTACGGCAGCGAATCCGGCGCCTATCTCCACGCCCTTGACGGCATTAATACTCATCAGGGCCTTGGCGATATCGGCGTCCAGGCGGTCGAATATCGGCTCTCCCAGGCCCACCGGCACACTTGTGGCGACCAGGTTCACCCGGGCGCCGATGGAATTGCCCGATTTGCGTAAATTGTCCATCAGGGTTTCCAGTTCTGCGACTTTCCCCGCATCCGGACAGAAAAAAGGATTATTCTCCACCTCGCTCCAATCGACCAAGTCCAGTTTTACCGGTCCCAGTTGCGCCAGGTAGCCGCGCACCAGGCAGTCGTAACGTTCACGCAAATACTTCTTGGCGATTGCGCCGGCAGCTACACGCATACAGGTCTCACGAGCGGAGGCACGGCCGCCGCCCCGGTAATCACGCACACCGTATTTTTTCCAGTAGGTGTAATCGGCATGGCCGGGCCGGAATTTATCCTTGATCGCCGAATAGTCCTTGGAACGCTGGTCCTCATTTTCAATAATGAGACCTATCGGCGTCCCGGTTGTCCTGCCTTCGAACACCCCGGACAGGATCCTGACCTTGTCGGACTCCCGGCGCTGGGTGACGTGGCGGGACTTGCCGGGCTTGCGCCGGTCCAGGTCGCGCTGCAGGTCAGCCTCGGCCAGTTCCATCCCAGGCGGACAACCGTCAACAATGCACAGGTAGCCGTAGCCGTGGCTCTCGCCACAGCTGGTTACGGTAAATAATTTTCCAATAGTATTGCCTGACATAGTGGTTAACTGACTGTGTCGACCAACGCCGCGTCGATGATCCTGCGATCCTGTGTCAGAAGCGTAACGCCGAGAACCCGGGCGGTCGCGACCAGTATCCTGTCCGCCGGATCCCTGTGGAATGAGGCCGGTAACGCGGCTACTTCTGCCGCAACAGCCGGTGAGATGCCATGGCGCTGCACCAGCGGCGGCGCCGTTGCCTTATCGAGCCACTCCCGCAATGGAATAAGCAGGCGGATACGCCCCAGACTATGCAACGTGGCTATTTCCCAGAGTGAGATGTCAGATACCAGCAACGGCGACTTGCTATCGACTGCATTGATGATATCCCGTTGCGCGGTTGAGAGCCTTTCATGGTCATCAAACCACCAGAGTAACACATGGGTATCCAGTAACACGCTCATTACCGAAGACTGTCCCAATCTTCTTCAGGGACCGCGGGTTCCAGGATGTCGCCCAGCACGGTAACCGTGCCCTTGAGTTCTGACTGCGGATACTCGGAGCGGGAACGACTCGCAGGCAGCAACTCGGCAACAGGACGGCCACGCTTCAGAATCAGCACGTGCTCGCCTGTCGCCTGTACACGATCGAGAATCGCCAGACATTGAGCCTTGAAATCAGATGCATTAATCGTCTCCATATGACTAGTATATCTGACTAGTCATATTAATGCCAACGATTTTTCATGTGTTCAGGATAAGGAATTCAACATGGATGCACAGAGCCTGCGCATTACTCCAATACCTGGATAAAACCATCCCGGTTCGGCATCTCCACATCCGCGAGGATGGCGGCGTTCATTTCCTGATCTTCCGGGATGATCCCATTCAGATACAACAGGTATGCCGTCAATGCGTAAACTTCGGAATTGGACAGACTTCCCGGCTCCATCATGGGTTTTGAGCGGCGGATAAAATCAAACAGGGTGGGAGCGTAGGGCCAGAAAGTGCCGATGGTCTTTTCCGGCCACTCGTCGGTTAGCTGCATCTGCGCGCCGGCAAGCTGGTCAGCGCTGTCACCCAGGCCGCCGGGTCCGTGGCAGGACACGCACAGCCTGTCATAGATGGGCTTGCCCTCCCCCGCTGTACCGCTCCCATCCGGGAGACCAGCGCCATCCGGCATGATGCCCCAGTCATAGCTACTCACGGCGCGGCTGTCGGCCGGCTCACCCAGGTTCGGACCTGGACGAACCTCATCAGCGCCGGGATTAATCCCAGCCAGCATCAATACTGATATCGCTATCAGCTTGTTGCGCTTCACTCGTATAAACATGCGTTACGGTTCCGTATTCATCCACGCTCCAGGTGACAATGGCGTTGTAGTGGTAAAAACCATGCCTGCCTTGCGCGGCGACCAGTTGTTCTCTCTCCGGCTGCACGTAACCGGTTTCGTCAACGGCCCTGCTTTTCAGGACGGCCGGAACGCCGTCCCACTGCCAGGGGATGCGGAACCGGGTAAACGCTTTCGGCAGAACCGGGGCCTGCAACTCCGCAGGCGCCCACGTTTCGCCGCCGTCGGCAGAGACGTCCACCTGTTCAATCCGGCCCCGGCCGCTCCAGGCCAGACCGGAAACCTGGTACAGTCCCGGCCCCTGCTTCAGCACCATACCTCCTGAAGGCGAAGTGATCAGCGATTTCGCATCCATGGTAAACGTGAACATGCGCGCCTTGCCGGACGGCAGCAGTTCGGTGTACCGCGCCGTCTCGTTGCGCGCCATGATGGGTTGCGCGGCAGCCTTCAACGATCGCAACCACTTTACATTCAATACGCCTTCCCAGCCCGGGAGGATCAGGCGCAACGGGTAACCGTTCTCCGGCCGCAACCGCTCGCCGTTCTGGTACAGGGCCAGCATGGCGTCATCCATTGCCTTTTCCACCGGGATGCTGATGTTCATGGCAAAGGCATCCGCTCCATCGGCAATCAGCCACCCCGCTTTTTTGTCGAGGCCGACCTCTGAGAGGATCGTCGACAGGGGCACGCCGGTCCATTCGCTGCATGAAACCAGGCCATGAAAGTACCCCGCTTCTGCCTGGGAAGGCGCCTTGTTCCATCCCGCATTACTGTTGCCGCCGCATTCGACGAAACAGATCTGCGAGCGCATCGGGTAGCGCAGCAGGTTATCGATCGTGAAAAATGCCGGTTGCCGCACCATCCCGTGAACCAGCAAACGGTGCTCATCCGGGTTGATTTGCGGGACTCCGTTATGGTGCCGCTCATAATGCAGGCCGTTGGGCGTGATCATGCCTTCCAGCATGTGCAACGGCGTCCAGGACGCACCACTGTTACGCATCTGCCGGTTCGGAGAGGGATACCTGACTACCTCATCCTCATATTCCGCCGGCTGGCCGTAGAGTGAAAACGGCTGTCCCGGGACATTCATCCACTCGGGCCTGGCCGCAGGCTCCTGCCTGGCCGCCCGGGCATTACCTGCAACCAGTTGTGCGGCCCCCAGCACCAGCCCACCCTGCAAGAACAACCGGCGGTCCAGCAAGCCGTTACCGGCGACGGGAGTAACAGGCACAGATTTAGTTTTGCCAGTCATCACAGCTAAAGATCACATATCCAGTTACTCATTATTTCCTGATTCCCAATTCATCAAGCTCCGCCCCCGAAATAACAAAAACCCCTTCCCCTCCGTGTTCAAGGTCCGGCCAGGTGAATGGTATTCGGGGATATTTCGCCTCAAGCGCGGCGCGCCCGTTGCCGGTTTCCACTACCAGGATACCGTGGGGAGTCATATGTCTGCGGGCTTCATGCAATATACGCAGAACCACGTCGAGGCCCGCGGCGCCTGCCTCCAGGGCAAGAGCCGGCTCATGCCGGTATTCAGCCGGCAAAGCCCGCACTTCCTCATCAGGAACATACGGTGGATTGCTCACGATAATATCATATTTCCTGTCTTCCAACGCGCTGAACAGGTCCGATTCGACCAGGTTTACCCGGTGCGTAAAGCCGTGTTTTTCGCGATTGATGCGCGCCACTTCAAGCGCATCCGCCGCGATGTCCGTTGCATCAATGGTGGCATCGGGGAACACCTCGGCACAGGCAACCGCGATACAACCGCTGCCGGTACCCAGGTCCAGGATTCGCTTTACGTCAGCAGGTTTAATCCAGGGCGAGAACTTTTCGGCAATCAGTTCGGCAATCGGTGAACGGGGGATCAGGACGCGCTCGTCCACGTAGAACGGCAGACCGGCGAACCAGGACTTGTTGAGCAGGTAGGCGACGGGAATGTTTGAATCTATTCTGGCATTGACCAGTTCTTTAATACTCCCATGTTCGCCGCGGGTTACTTCCCTGTCCAATTGTTCAGGGCCCGCGTCAAACGGAATTTCCAGGGCGCCCAGCACCAGGTATGCGGCCTCATCCTGGGCGTTGTCGGTACCGTGGCCGAAAAACAGGTCAGACCGGGTAAATTGCTGCTCGGCCCAGTCGATGAGTTGGCGGAGAGTGGTCAAAATGATGCTTCTGATCTGTGTTAACGGAACCGCACATCATACAATGATTTACCGGCCTGTTGTCTTCTCCGCAAATAGTGCCTCAATAACCAGGTACGCCCTGCCGGCGTGACCCTGTTTTTTTTTACGACGTTGAATAAATCCGGCAACTCTGTTTAAATTAATGTATTCCGAAATGCCTCACTGTATTACCACGTGGAGAGATTACCATGGCAAGACTCGGCGCTTTTAACTTTCAATCCTGGCTCGATGAAAACTCACACCTGCTTAAACCGCCCGTGGGAAACAAGCAAATCTGGGAAGATGCCGACCTGATGGTGACCGTTGTGGGCGGTCCTAACCGGCGCACCGACTACCACGATGACCCGGCCGAGGAGTTTTTCTACCAGCTGCGGGGAGACATGGTGTTGAAAGTATGCGATAAGGGTGAATTTTACGACGTGCCGATCCGCGAAGGCGATATCTTTTTCCTGCCCGCGCACGTCAGGCACTCACCCCAGCGCCCGGTGGAAGGGAGCATCGGCCTGGTAGTGGAGCCCAAACGGCCCAATGAGGAAAAAGACGGATTCGAATGGTACTGCTTCGAGTGCGGCAGCCTGGTTCACCGGGTCGAGACACTGCTGGTCTCAATCGTCAGGGACCTGCCGCCGTTGTTTGAACAGTTTTTCAACGATGAGACATTACGTACCTGCCCGGCCTGCAAGACACTGCATCCCGGCAAACACCCACCGGAAGGCTGGGTTGTGGTATGAATCCGGTCGTTGATATTCACAGCCACTTCTACCCCGACACCATTCCAGATTTAACCGCACGCTTCGGCGGGAACTGGCCGGGTTTCCGCCACACCGAACCCGGCAGGGGCATGATCACCCTGGGTAACGAAGACTACCGGCCCGTGTACGAAGCCTGCTGGAACCCTGCGCTCAGGCTGGACGAGATGGACCGTGACGGCATCGATATCCAGATCATGTGCGCCACCCCGTTGCTGTTTGCCTACGATAAACCGGCGCCCCAGGCGCTGGAGTGCGCCAGGCTGTTCAACGATGCGGCCCTGGAGTTGTGCGGGCATAATCCCGGACGTCTGAAAGCCCTGTGCCAGGTGCCGTTGCAGGACATCGATTTATCCTGCGAAGAGGTCAGCAGGGCCATGGATGCAGGACACCTCGGGGTGCAAATCGGTAACCATGTCGGTTCCATGAACCTGGACGACGAGGGACTGATAACGTTTCTGCAGCATTGCGCCGCAGAAGGCGCGGCCGTATTGGTTCACCCGTGGGACATGATGGCGCCGGAACGTATGCCGAAATACATGCTGCAATGGCTGGTGGCCATGCCGGCAGAGACGCAACTGTCGATACTCTCCCTGATTCTGTCAGGCGCCTTCGAACGCCTGCCGGATACGTTGCGCATCTGCTTCGCCCACGGCGGCGGCAGCTTTGCCTTTTTACTGGGACGCGTGGAAAATGCCTGGCACAACCGGGATATCGTCCGGGCGGACTGCCCCCATCCGCCGTCCCATTACACCGACCGCTTCTGTACGGATTCAGCCGTGTTCGATGAGAACGCCCTGGCCCTGCTGGTGAATGTCATGGGGGAGGAACGCGTCATGCTGGGTTCCGACTACCCGTTCCCCCTGGGCGAGCAGAAAATCGGCTCCCTGATCAAAAACTCGAACGCATTCAGTAGCGGGACAAAATCCAGGTTGTCCGGCGTGAATGCCGTCAAATTCTTCGACCTTTGACTACCTGGGGACAGATTTAAATCTGTCCCCATTATTTCATTACTTGAGTTCCAGGAAGATACTGTTGAGCCGCTGAACAAACCCGGCCGGGTCTTCCAGCTGCCCGCCTTCGCTTAACAGGGCCTGGTCAAACAGGATGTTGGCCCAGTCCCCGAACCGGCTTTCGTCCGCCTCGTCCTGCAATTTGCCGACAATGGGGTGACCCGGGTTGATCTCCATGATGGGCTTGGCCATCGTGATCTGCTGGCCGGAAGCCTTGAGTATCTGCTCCAGGTGGCGGCCCATCTCGTGTTCGTCGGCCACCAGGCAGGCCGGTGACTCGGTCAGGCGCCGGGTGATGCGTACTTCCTTCACCCGCTCATCCAGGACTTTCTCAATGCGTTTGGTAAGTTCGTCCAGCTTGTCATCCGCGGTTTCTTCGGGCTTGTCCCCGCTTGTCTCATCGGCAAGATCGCCCAGGTCCAGTTCACCCTTGGTCACCGACGTCAGCGGTTTCTCCCCGTATTCGGTCAGGTGGGTAACCAGCCACTCGTCGATGGGATCGGTCAGCAGCAGGACTTCAATCTCTTTTTTGCGGAATATTTCAAGGTGGGGGCTGTTTTTTGCGGTGGCATGATTTTCCGCGGTCACGTAATAGATGGCTGTCTGGCCCTCCTTCATCCTGGAAATGTAATCGTCCAGCGAGACGGTTTCTTCCTCCGTGTCTTCATGGGTGGTCTTGAAACGGAACAGTTTTGCGAGTTCCTCGCGTTTATCGTGCACATCGATGACTCCTTCCTTCATGACACGCCCGAATGTCTGCCAGAACTGCTTGTACTTTTCCGGTTCCTTGGCTGCCAGTTTTTTCAGCAGGTCCAGTACCTTTTTCGTGCACCCCGAACGGATGGTTTCGATTACCTTGTTCTGTTGCAGAATTTCCCTGGAGATATTAAGCGGCAGATCATCTGAATCCACCACCCCTTTTACGAAGCGCAGGTACGGGGGCAATAACTGTTTTGCGTCATCCATGATAAAGACCCGCTTGACGTACAGTTTAACGCCGTGGCGTTGTTCCCGGTCCCATAAGTCGAACGGGGCGCGGGCAGGGATGTACAACAGGCTGGCGTACTCCAGTTTGCCTTCCACCTTGCTGTGGATATGGCAGAGCGGGTCCTCAAAATCATGGGACACGGTCTTGTAGAACTCGTTGTATTCCTCGTCCTTGATGTCTTTCTTGTTGCGCGTCCATAACGCCTTTGCAGCATTGACCGTTTCATCCCCTTTTTCATCCTTGCCCTCTTTCGGCATGACGATGGGCAGGGAAATGTGGTCCGAATACTTGTTGATTATGCTGCGCAAGCGGTAACCATCCAGGAATTCCTTGGTCTCCTTGCGCAGGTACAGGGTCACCTTGGTGCCGCGCTTCGGCCGGTCGACAGTCTCCACCGTGTACTCGCTCTTGCCGTCGGAGATCCAGCGCACGCCTTCCGCCCGGGGCAGACCGGCGCGGCGGGTGACCACCTCAACCTTTTCCGCAACGATAAACGAGGAATAAAATCCTACTCCGAACTGGCCGATCAGTTGTGAATCCCTGGTCTGATCACCGGTCAGGGACTCGAAAAACTGCCTGGAGCCCGACTTGGCGATGGTGCCGAGGTTATCGACTACCTCCTGCCTGGACATGCCTATGCCGTTATCGAGGACGCTTATCGTCTTTTGCGTCTTGTTGTATTCCACCCTGATGTTCAGTTCGGAATCGTCTTCAAACAGGCTGTCGTCCTGCAGGCCCTCAAAACGCAACCTGTCGGCAGCGTCGGAAGCATTCGAGATCAGTTCACGCAGGAAGATCTCCTGGTTGCTGTACAAGGAGTGGATCATGAGGTCCAGCAGTTGCTGGACTTCGGTTTCAAAACCAAGCGCTTCTTTGTTCGTATCTACAGTCATGGTATCCCCGTCGTCAATCAAAGTGTCCAGTTGCCATATGTGGGGTTTACGGCGCGGAATTTCAAGGGGAAACCGGAACCCGCCGTTCCTGCGAAAGCAGGGAAATTTGGGGTCAGAGTTTTTACTCTGACCCCAAATATGAATATCATACACACCAGGACACCAGCGCAGTCAGCAGAATAAACCAATGCCCGCCAACAACCCTACACACACACCGGTCATGCAGCAGTACCTGGGCTTCAAGGCTGACTACCCCGATATCCTGCTGTTCTTCCGCATGGGCGATTTCTACGAACTGTTTTTCGAGGATGCGCGTAAAGCGGCCCGTTTGCTCGACATCACCCTGACCTCCCGGGGCAAGTCGGACAACCAGGTTATCCCCATGGCCGGCGTGCCCTACCATGCTGTTGATTCCTACCTGGCAAAGCTGATCCGGCAAGGTGAATCGGTCGCCATCTGTGAACAAATCGGCGACCCCGCCCTGGCAAAAGGACCGGTTGAAAGAAAAGTGACCCGCGTGGTCACCCCGGGGACCGTTACTGATGAGTTGTTGCTGGAAGAAAAGGCCGACAGCCTGCTCGTGTGCGCGCACCTTCTCGCTGACGAATATGGTATAGCCGCGCTTAACCTGGCTGACGGCCGCTTCATACTCTGTCAGACCCCGGATATGACCTCATTGCATGACGAACTGGCGCGGTTGCAACCCGCCGAACTGCTGGTCTGTGAAGGCAGCGACCTGGAAGACAGCCGGGCCATATCCTGCAACAGCGTGGTGAGTCGCGCCGCGTGGCATTTCGACCAATCGACGGCCGCAAACGCCATCAAGCGGCAATACCGGGTCGACAGGCTGGACGGCCTGGGGTGCGCGGACCTGCCGGCTGCAACTGCTGCTGCGGGAGCGCTGTTGCAATACGTCAATGAAACCCAGAGCACGGCGTTGCTGCACCTGCAGCCGATCAAGGTCGAAGACCGTTCGGACAGTATCATTATCGATGCGGTAAGCCGCCGTAACCTGGAACTGGAACAGGATCTCAGCGGCAGGAAGGCAAACAGCCTGCTGGGCGTACTGGACACTACGGTCACGGCGATGGGCAGCCGGTTGCTCAGACGCTGGTTGAACCGGCCCCTGCGCGATCAACGTGCGCTGCGCTTGCGGCATGACGCCGTCGACCACCTGTCAACGGGTAAATCCTACCTCGCAGTCCACGAATCATTAAAACGCGTAAACGACCTTGAACGCATCCTGGCGCGGGTAGCCCTCAAGTCTGCGCGCCCGAGGGACTTGTCGCAACTGCACAAGTCGCTGCTGCGGTTGCCGGACCTGAAAGCGACCCTGGCAACCCTGAACAGTCCCCGTCTTGCTGAACTTAACGCGGCGATCCATGAATTCCCCGATCTGAAGGCGTACCTGGGATCGGCCTTGCTGGAATCACCCGCGGCAACTATCCGGGAAGGCGGCGTGATCGCACAGGGTTTTGATGCCGAACTGGATCAGTTGCGGCAACTGGGGCGGGATGCCGGGACATTCCTGGACTCCCTTGAGGAGAGCGAACGCGAACAGACCGGGATCCCCACATTGAAGGTGGGATTTAACCGCGTGCACGGCTACTACATAGAGGTTTCCCGGTTACACAGTGACGCCGTTCCGGAGCACTATCACAGGAGGCAGACCCTGAAATCCACGGAACGCTTCATCACCGCGGAATTAAAAGACTTCGAAGACAAGGTACTGAGCGCCAGGGAACGCGCCCTGGCAAGGGAAAAATTGCTGTATGAACAGATCCTTGAGCGTATCTGCATCGACCTGGCCCCATTGCAGGCCGGCGCGGCAGCGCTGTGCGAGACAGACGTGCTGGCGTGCTTTGCCGAGCGGGCGGACACGCTCGATTACTGCCGGCCCGAATTCGTCGAGGACACCGGACTGGATATCCAGGGAGGCCGTCACGCGGTGATCGAGCGATTGCAGGGCAATCCCTTCATTGCCAACGACATCCGGCTGGACGAGGCCACCAGGATGCTGTTGATTACCGGCCCGAACATGGGAGGCAAGTCAACCTACATGCGCCAGGCCGCGCTCATCACGTTGCTGGCGCATATCGGCAGTTTCGTCCCCGCGGACAAGGCAGTCCTCGGCCCGGTTGACCGCATCTTCACCCGTATCGGCGCGGTTGACGATATTTCCTCAGGCAAATCCACCTTCATGGCCGAGATGGTGGAAACCGCGACGATCCTGAACAACGCCACGGACAGGAGCCTGGTATTGATTGACGAGATAGGCCGCGGCACCAGCACTTACGACGGCCTGGCCCTGGCCTGGTCCTGCGCTGCCTACCTGGCAAACAAGGTACGGGCTTTTACCCTGTTTGCCACCCATTATTTCGAATTGACCGCCTTGCCGGAACTCATGGATACCGTCAGGAACGCGCACCTGGACGCGATCAGGCACAATAACGAGATCATTTTCCTGTACACGGTCAAACCCGGGGCCACGAACCGGAGTTACGGCATCCAGGTGGCGCAACTGGCGGGCATTCCCCGCGCAGTCATCAACCAGGCGAACCACCAGCTCGACATCATGGAAAAGAACGCTGTAGACCTGCTCCCGGATACGCCGCAACGGGACCTGTTCCAGCAACCCGATGAAATACGGAAATTATTGAAAGAGATCGACCCGGACAGTGTCACGCCCAAACAGGCGCTGGAAATTTTATACCGGTTATGCAAACTGGTCCGGAATTAACGTGGATGTGCAGGATGAACAGGATATGGCCGCTTTTGAATTGGAATGGTTATAAGCTATAATCTGTCCTACTGAATACTGTAACTCAACCTACATTAGGACGTTCTCATGCCTTTTATCGTCACAGAAAGCTGCATCAAGTGCAAATACACTGACTGTGTGGAAGTCTGCCCGGTCGATTGCTTCCATGAAGGCCCCAATATGCTGGTCATCGACCCTGACGAGTGTATTGATTGCACCTTGTGCGAACCGGAATGCCCGGTCGAAGCCATCATGTCTGACGAAGACGCTGACGAAAGCCAACAGGAATTCATAGCACTGAATGCAGAACTCTCCAGGGAATGGCCTGTCATCAATGAAATGAAGGACGCTCCTGCCGACGCGGACGACTGGAAAGAGACAGAAGGCAAGCTCCAATACCTGGAGCGTTAACAGACCTGGGCGACTTCCCCCAACCGGCACCGTGAGCACCGCCGGGAACATCACTATCTCAGCCCTCACCGGCAAAGGCAGGCTTGCGCGAACCGCCGCGGAACTTGTGCAGACGGCTAACGAAAACGGCGGTAAGGATAATATCTCAGTGATTCTGGTCAAAATATCCGGGTAGCATGGAAACACGAAAACAGACACCAACCGTGGCGGACGCGTTGCGCGAGTTTCTGCAACTTGAGACTGCAGGCGGCGTTCTGCTTATCGTCTGCGTCGTCATCGCCATGCTGATAGCCAACTCGCCGTTATCGGGCATTTATGCGGCCCTTATCGATATGACGGTTGCGGTCCAGGTCGGTAACCTGGTCATCAACAAGCCGCTGCTGCTCTGGGTAAATGACGGGCTCATGGCAGTATTCTTTTTCCTGATAGGGCTCGAAATCAAGCGCGAGATCATGGATGGTGAGCTGTCCTCTTTCGACCAGGTGATTTTGCCGGGAATGGGCGCACTGGGCGGCATGGTTGTGCCCGCATCCATATATATCTGGTTCAACCTGGGAGATGCCGTGGCAATGGACGGCTGGGCAATCCCGGTCGCGACCGACATCGCCTTCGCACTCGCCCTGCTGGGGTCCTTCGGCGCCAGGGTCCCTGTTTCCCTCAAGGTTTTCTTGCTTACGCTGGCGATACTGGATGATCTTGCCGCCATCGTCATCATCGCGCTGTTCTATTCTGCAGCTCTCTCTCCCACGATGCTGGTTATCGGCGCCGTCACACTCGGCATTGCGGCCGCCATGAACCGCATGGGAGTGACGCGTACTTCCAGCTACATATTGCTGGGGGTAGTCCTGTGGATCGCCGCGCTGAAATCCGGGGTCCATGCGACGCTGGCGGGCGTGCTCATCGCATTTTGCATACCGATGCGGGATAAAGAGGGGCATTGCCCCTTGCGCGAACTTGAACATAACCTGCACGAACCCGTCGCGTTCGTAATTCTCCCGGCGTTTGCCTTTGTCAATGCCGGGCTGTCCCTGTCAGGGGTATCACTGGATGCACTGTTGCATCCCGTCACACTGGGCGTGATAACCGGTCTGGTGCTGGGCAAACCACTTGGTATTGTGCTCTTCACGGGGGTCGCCGTCGCCCTGGGTTTCGCCCGGCTGCCGAAAGACGTCAATTGGACTCAACTCCTCGGCGTAGCCTGCGCCTGCGGTATCGGCTTCACCATGAGCCTGTTTATCGCCGGACTGGCTTTTGAACATGGGAGCGGCGCCTATTTCAGCGGCGACCGCCTGGGTATCCTGGTGGGTTCGTTGCTGTCCGCGCTGGCTGCCTGGATTCTGCTGCAGATCAGCCTGCCGAAGGCGACGTATCCGTGACGACTTTAATTATGCCCCTGTTCCTTCGTCCCTGAAAAACATCTTCTCCCTCCACTCACACAGTTCATAAATAACACACTCGCCGCATTTCGGTTTACGCGCCACGCAGGTGTAGCGGCCGTGCAGTATCAGCCAGTGGTGGGCGTCTTTCCGGTACTCAGCGGGGACGAACTTCAACAGCTTCTGTTCGACTTCCAGGACATTCTTGCCCGGCGCCAGGCCGGTACGGTTGGATACGCGGAATATGTGGGTATCCACGGCGATGGTGGGATGGCCGAACGCGGTATTGAGGATGACGTTCGCCGTTTTCCTGCCGACACCCGGGAGTTTTTCCAGGGCTTCCCGGCTTTCGGGGACCCGGCCCGCATGGGTCCCGGCCAGGATGTGGCAGGTCTTGATGATGTTTTCGGCTTTGGTATTGTACAGCCCGATGGATTTGATATAACGCTTCAGTCCCTGTGCGCCCAGCCCGATGAACTGTTCAGGTGTATTGGCCACTTGAAACAGGTCTTTTGTCGCCTTGTTGACGCTGACGTCCGTAGCCTGCGCCGACAGGATCACGGAAACCAGCAACTCGAAGGGGCTGGAATAGCGAAGCTCCGTGGTGGGCGCCGGGTTGTGCTGCCTTAACAGCGAAAAGATCTCTGTGCGCCTGGCCTTGTTCAATCGTACGGCGCCAATCAGGAGGAGCGGAGGCTTCCCGGGTTCGAAAGCGATAAGGCAGCCAGCAACAGGCCGAACATGATGAAGGCGCCGGCGCTGGTAGCGAACAGGTGCAGGCCCGAAGAAAAAATGTAGAAAGGCTGCAGGGAATCCAGGCCTTGTACATGGGACAACAGGTGGATATCCGTCAGTACCCCGCCCCGGGCCGCAAGTTCACGCAACAGGCCTGTTACAGTGAGCAAGGCGCTGCCGGTCAGGGCTGATCTCATGCCGGTGCGCGCATTCTCCGCAAAATCCTTGCGCCGCGGGAAGGCTTCAAGATGAATCAGCAGTGCGGTGTTCATGGCCAGCAGGTAGAGGTAAATTCCCAGTTCACTCCTGAGCGCATAGAACCCGGCCTGCAGCAGCAAATCGATGATAGAGACCCAGGCCGTGGCTACCAGCAACAGGTAAACGGGTTTGAACCTGGCCGGAATAAAGCGGCCGCTACAGGACACGGTCGCACCGGTGAGAATCAACACCGCCAGGTAGGCAGCAGCTATCGACAGGCCGCTGAGCAACGTCGTACAAACCGCCAGCAAGGGCGTCAGCCCGGCCAGGCTGAGCGTGACCGGTTCCACGGATTTGGATAAATCGGGATAAGACATGCTATTGCATACCTGTCTCTGACGTATCGAATTCAATTTCCATGCTCATCAGGTTGCTCTTGACCAGTTCCAGCCGGTCCTGCGCGCTGTCTGTTTCCAGGATTTCCTGCTTGATGCCGTTGTCAAACGGCAAAAATTCAGCGAGCCGGTAACTGAGCAGCGCCGGGCTGACAGTTTCGTGGTCTTCATGCGCGTAAAAGGTTTCGTAGTTTTCGACGATATGCAGGTAAAGTTCCTTGAGCAACGGGTACTCCTCCGGACTTGCTCCAGCTTCGTCCGGGGAGATCCAGTCGATTTCACCGGTGAGCAGATTATTGCTCCTGACGGCCGTCTGCAACACCCTGAAGCGGCTTTTCCCCTGTAAGGTAATGGTCAACAGGCCGTCCGGCTGGCGGGAGAAATCAATAATCTCCGCGTAGGTGCCCGTCTCGAAACAGGTAGCCGCGGGTCCGGTTTCAGCTCCCTGTTTTATCAGGCAGACCCCAAATCCGCTCGCCGATTTCATGCAGTCGCTGACCATGTCCAGGTAGCGGGGTTCGAATATGCGCAGGGGCAGACGCCCGTGCGGGTACAAAACCGTATGCAGCGGAAACAGCGGGATGCTACTCATCAGTTTGACAATCTCTCGATAAAACGCCGGTAAATATTTTCAAACCCGCCATTGCTCATTATCAGGACATGGTCGTGGCGCATCCTGATTTGGGCCAGGTGCCCGATAATGTCCGCTACGCCGGGAAATATGCGCAACCTCTCGCCCAGGCCATTGAGACTGGCACGAAGGTCCCAGCCGAGACCCAAAGGTTCATGCACACAGACCAGGTCCGCGTCGCCCAGGGCGCCGGCCAGGGTATGTTTATGTATTCCTGCTTTCATTGTATTTGACCGCAATTCCAGCACGGCAATCAGGCGCTCCTTCCCGATTCGGCTCCGCAACGCCTGTAATGCGCTTTTTATGGCCGTCGGATGATGGGCAAAATCGTCATAAACCGAAACGCCATCGACTGAAGCCAGCAGTTGCAAGCGCCGTTTTACGCTTGCAAATCCCGACAGGCTCGCGCAGGCCTGCTGCGGGTTAACTCCTGCCTGCTGTGCCGCTATCAGCGCCGCCAGGGCGTTTTGCGCGTTATGTTCGCCAAATAAGGGCCAGTTTACAACCCCCACTGTCTGTCCTGCATGGATTACCTCGAATTCGGAATAGTCCCGGTTCAACGGCGCGCTGTGCCAGTCCGAGGAAACATTACCAAAGCGGGTCAATGGTGACCAGTATCCCATTTCCAGCACCGCGTCGATTTGCGGGCTTGCTGCCCTTGCGATAATCCGGCCGTTGCCGGGGACGGTCCGGACCAGGTGGTGGAACTGCCTGTTAATCGCTGCGACATCGGGAAAAATATCCGCGTGGTCATATTCTATATTGCTGATGATTAACACGTCAGGATGGTAGTGGACAAATTTCGAACGCTTGTCAAAAAAAGCCGTGTCGTATTCATCGGCCTCGACCACGAACAGGTCCGGTCCTCCGATTGCCGCAGAGCAGCCGAAATTTTCCGGCACTCCGCCGATCAGGAAGCCGGGCTTCTTTCCTGCTTCATGCAGGATCCAGGCGAGTATGCTTGCAGTGGTAGTTTTACCGTGCGTGCCGGAGACGGCAAATACCTTGCGTCCCGGCAACGCATGTTCGGCGAGCCACTGCGGTCCTGATATGTAGGGTATTTTCTCCGACAGGACGTATTCCACGCTCCTGTTGCCGCGGGACAGGGCATTGCCGACGATGACCAGGTCCGGCCGCGGGTCGAGCCGGCCAGGTTCATAACCCTGCCCGACTTCTATGCCCAGTCTCGCCAGTTCCTCACTCATGGGCGGATAGACATTCTGATCGCTGCCGGCAACCTGGTGACCGAGCTGCTGCGCCAGGCGGGCGATACCGCCCATAAAAGTACCGCAGATCCCAAGTATGTGAAGCTTCATGAATCCGGGTATACAAGGGTTAGTTCGATGAAAACTCCTATAAGCAAGTATATCATTGAGACAAATACGCCCATGGCGAATGGAGACGACAGCGCATGCCGGAAAATATGTCCCAGCACGACCACGTACCAGATAAGCACCAGGTAAAGCAGGACGGACAGGGCTTGTTGCATGGCCGTCATTGCATCCGGTCCGGACAGGGATATAACGGCCGGCATGAGCAGCAAGGCAAATACTACGCCTGTCCCCGCCAGCGCCGTCACGGTCTGGGTCCACCTGCCTGCTTTACGGCACAACAACAGCAGCACAAGCGTGAACACCAGCAGGAACACGGTATCGGCCAGGGCTGCCGTCAGCGCACTCGTTATGTTCTCATCCAGACTTGCCAGCAGTAAATCCAGCAGAAAATAAATTGCAATGGTCAGCAGCAGCAACTCCCTGGATGCGGGCACGTCCTGTGGCCGGCGCTTCAGCAGGCACATTCTACAAAAGGCCCCTGCGAGTATGATAGCATCCCTATACATGGCGACAGTTTATATGAAATCCGAGGGAGTCGTATTGAAACAGTCCCGGACAGGCAGATTCCGTTACCAGCGAGCCCGATACATATATTTTATCTATTAATATCATTAAATAATAAAATTATCTTAATCAGGTGCAGTGCGTTATGCTCTCTCTGACACGCACACAGACGTTACCTGAAACGAGGATAACATGCAGATAGATATTGGTATTTCCGAAGACCACAGGCAGCGGATAGCCGATCCATGAAAACAATGCCTGGACGTTGCGCAGTTTGCTGGAGTATAGCTGACATGAGGACTTTACTGCCGAAACTTGTACTGCTCCTGTGTTTCCCGGGCGTTCCGGCCCACGCCGAAACCCCGCTGAAGAATTCGCTGGACACTGCAGATATGAGATTGATGGCCGAGACAAACCTGGCCTATTCGGGTTGCCTGCAGGAGAAGGCGCAGGAATATATGGCATCCAGCCCCGACGTCCGCGTCATTGCGGGAAACGCGGCTGAAGCCTGTAACCCGATCCTGACCGAACTGGAAAGCACCCTGACAGACAAGGGGATCAACCCTGCTTACTTCATGGGAGCGGTGTTAAGGATTAAAAACCGGGCTATCCGGCGCGTATTGCCGTTGCTGATGATGGAGAAATCGAACCAGTCTCCCTGAGTTATCAGGAAGCCTTCATCAGCGGTTCCAGCTCCGCCAGCGCTCTTTTGTAGACATCTCTTTTAAAAAACACGACGTTTTCGGCGGGTTCGGAGAAGTCAACCCAGCGCCAGTGGTCAAATTCCGGGCGCCGGCTTGAGGCAAGGTTGACATGGCTTTCATCGCCGGTCAGTTTAAGCAGGTACCAGCGTTGTTTCTGGCCGATGCAGAGCGGCCTGACGTGGCGCCGGATATATTTCTTCGGCAGCTTGTAGCGCAACCAGTTCCGCGTCGCGCCGACCACTTCCACGTGCTCCGGTAACAAGCCGACCTCCTCGTACAGTTCCCGGAACATGGCCGCCTCGATCGACTCGTCCGGCCTGATGCCGCCCTGGGGAAACTGCCAGGCATCCATACCCACCCGCTTTGCCCAGAACAGGCGGCGTTCATCGTTGAACAGGACGATCGCCACGTTGGCGCGGAAACCGTCTGCATCAATTGTTGAACGTAATCTGACCATATAATCGGTAACACCTGCGTAAACAAAAAAGAACCCCTGAGGATTAACTCGCAGAGGTTCCTTATTATTTTTAACACAGATTGCCCGGAGCGGCAAGGAGAGGGATTGATCGGTAAATTAGGATATTTGGGGTCAGAGTAAAAATTCACAAGGATAAGACGGGCAATACTTGTCAAACTGGCTGAATTTTTACTCTGCCCCCAAATATCTTCGTTAAAACAGGTGTTTAATCGCTTCTCTCTCCTGCTCCAGTTCCGCCAGCGTTGCAGCCATCCTTGCCTTGCTGAAGTCATTGATATCCAGCCCCCGGACTATCTCGTAACCAGCGCCGGCGCAGGTGACGGGGAAGGAATAAACAAGGCCCTCGGGAATGCCGTAGGACCCGTCGGTGGTGACTGCCATGCTGGTCCAGTCATTTTCGGGGGTGCCGGATACCCAGTCGCGGCCGTGGTCCAGGATGGCGTTCGCGGCAGACGCGGCGCTGGATGCCCCGCGGGCCTTGATGATCTCGGCGCCGCGCTTTGCCACACCGGGGATATAGTCGTTTTCATACCAGCCCTGTTCGACCAGGTCTATTGCCGGCTTGCCCCCTGCCAGCGCATGATGCAGGTCCGGGTATTGCGTGGTTGAATGGTTCCCCCAGACGGTCAGTTTACGGATAACGTCCACCGGGCACCGGACCTTTGCCGCCAGCATTGCCAATGCCCTGTTATGGTCAAGCCGCATCATCGCCATGAACTGGCGCGGGTCCAGATCGGGCGCATTTTTCATGGTGATCAGGGCATTCGTGTTGGCCGGGTTGCCGATAACGAGAACCTTCACGTCACGGCTTGCATGCCCGTTCAACGCCCTGCCCTGAACGTTAAAGATTTCGGCATTGCTCAATAACAGGTCCGCGCGCTCCATTCCGGGTCCGCGCGGTCTTGCCCCGACCAGGAACGCATAATCTGCGTCCCGGAACGCAACCTCGGCGTCCGCAGTGGTCACCACCCCGGCCAGCGACGGAAACGCGCAGTCATCCAGTTCCATCACCACGCCGTCCAGCGCCGGCAACGCGGGCGGAATTTCAAGTAGTTGTAATATCACAGGTTGATCCCTGCCCAGGAATTCCCCGGCGGCAATCCGGAACAGCAAGGCATAACCTATTTGACCGGCAGCGCCGGTGACGGCAACGCGTACCGGGGGTTTCATGCTCATCGCTCCCCCATGGGTACGTAATCGCGGGATTGTTCGCCGATATACAACTGGCGCGGGCGGCCGATCCTGAAGTCCTTGTCCTCCATCAATTCCATCCATTGGGCAATCCAGCCGGCGCTGCGCGCCAGGGCGAACATCACGGTAAACATGGACGTGGGAATCCGCAATGCCTGGTAGATCAGGCCTGAATAAAAATCAACGTTGGGGTATAACTTCCGCTTGATGAAATATTCATCCTCCAGGGCTATCCGCTCCAGTTCCATGGCTATTTCAAACAAGGGCTGGTTCAAATTCATTTCCGCCAACAGGGCATGGCATGCTTCGCGGATGATTTTCGCCCGGGGGTCATATTTCTTGTAGACACGATGGCCGAAACCCATCAGGCGGAACGAATCTTTCCTGTCTTTGGCCCGGTCGACGTATTTCCTCACATTGGCAGGAGTGCCGATTTCCTCCAGCATGCGGATTACGGCTTCGTTGGCGCCTCCATGGGACTTGCCCCACAGGGTGGTAATGCCCGCTGCAACACAGGCAAACGGGTTGGCCTCCGAGCTGCCGGCCAGGCGCACGGTCGAGGTGCTGGCGTTCTGTTCGTGGTCGGCGTGCAGGATGAACAGGAGATCAAGGGCGCGTACGGCAACCGCTGACGGCTCGTAATCCTCCGTAGGCCATGAAAACGTCATGTACATGAAATTTTCAACATAACTGCGCGAATTATCGGGATAGACAAACGGCAGGCCGGAGGCGTAACGGTAGCATTTGGACGCCACGTTGGGCATCTTGGCGACCACGCGCCTTGCGGTGATAAGACGGTTGGCGGGGTCACTGATATCGGTGCGGTCATGGTAGTATGACGCGATGGCGCTGCTCACACCCGCCATAATCGACATGGGGTGTGCGTCATAGCGATAAGCGGAGTAAAACCGGGATATGTGTTCGTGGGTCATCATGTGCATCTTTATGGAATGGTCCCACTCGTCCATCTGTTGCCGGTTCGGTAATTCACCGTGAATTAACAGGTAGACGACTTCCAGGAAAGTACTGTTCTGCGCCAGTTGTTCTATCGGGTAGCCGCGGTGTAACAGGATCCCTTTCTCGCCATCCAGGTAGGTAATCGCGCTGCGGCAACTGGCCGTTGTGGCGTAACCCGGATCAAAGGTAAACATACCCAGTTCCTTGTACAGGGACTTGGTATTGATAACCGGAGGGCCGTAAGTGCCCTCGGAGACCGGACATTCGAGTTGTTTGCCGGTCTTGTTATCGGTAATTGTGACAGTACGCGTCATGAAACCGTCTCCTCTTCCCAGGGGAATTTGCAGCTTTTTTTATTGTTATCTTTCTAGCATACATTTATCAGAGGATACCGCAAGCGAAACTAATTACGCCCACCTTGGGTCAAAGATCATACATGCGACAAAACATCTTATAGTTTAATGCGTTACAGAAGTATTCAAGGAAAATTTCAGGAAATTGTCATATAATAGCGCCAGATTCCATGTATCAGAGTGAAAAATCGCGCCTAATACCCGGAAACACCGGTCAAAATTCCTGCAGAAACGTGGAAAGATAATGAGCACGCCCGAACCATCCCATCTCTACAGCGGCAATACCGCGTTTATCGAAGAATTATACGAACGGTACCTGGAAAATCCCGCCGGCGTGGCCGATGAATGGCGGCGTTATTTCGATGCCCTGCAACGGGAACCCGCACAGGCCGACAGCGCCGCCAGCGCGCAGGTACGGGAACCTGTGAGCGCGGCGAAAGTCGAACAGGTCCCGGCGCCGGAACCTGCAATCGCCGTCAATACAGATAACAAAAAACAGGCCTCGGTATTGCAATTAATCAATGCCCATCGGTTCCGCGGCCACCAGCAGGCGGACCTGGACCCCCTGAAGCAGTACGAGAGGCCGGAAGTCCCGGAACTGGACCCCTCGTATTACAACTTCTCGGAAGAAGACCTGACGCGAATTTTCAATACAGGTTCCCTGTTTGCGCCGGATGAGCTGACGCTGGCTGAAATCTTCTATATCGTCAAGAGCACTTATTGCCGCACCATCGGCGCCGAGTACATGCACATCAACGAGACGGAACATAAACGCTGGATCCAGCGCAGGCTGGAAGAATCCGAAGGGCATCACCAGTTCTCCCCGGAAAAGAGGAAACGCGTTCTGGAACGCGTCATAGCCGCGAATGCCCTGGAAGAACACCTGCACAGGAAGTACGTGGGGCAGAAACGCTTCTCGCTGGAAGGCGGTGAATCCCTGATCCCGTTGCTGGATGAAATCGTACAGGCAGGAGGGGAAGCCGGTGTGCGCGAGGCGGTAATCGGCATGGCCCACCGCGGCAGGCTCAACGTCCTGATCAACATCATCGGCAAGCTGCCCGGGGAACTGTTCGATGAATTCGAAGGGATTCACAACCAGGCACAGGACGTCGAATCCAGCAATTCGGGTGATGTCAAATACCACCTGGGTTATTCCTCGGATATCCAGACACCCGGGGGCGTCATTCACCTGACCCTGTCGTTCAATCCCTCCCATCTCGAGATCATCGACCCCGTGGTGGAAGGTTCGGTGCGGGCGCGCCAGGACCGGCGTAACGATAAATCCCGCTCCCAGGTATTGCCGATAATCATCCACGGTGACGCTGCATTCGCCGGTCAGGGCGTGGTGATGGAGACCTTCAACCTGTCCCAGACCCGCGGCTACAGCACCGGCGGCACCGTCCATATCATAGTCAATAACCAGATTGGCTTTACCACCAGTGACCCGTTGGACTCACGCTCGACCCTGTACTGCACGGACGTCGCCAAGATGGTGCAGGCGCCGATCTTTCACGTCAACGGCGATGACCCGGACGCCGTCGTGTACGTGGCGAAACTGGCCCTGGATTACCGCATGAAATTCAAGAAGGACGTGGTCATCGACATGGTGTGCTACCGCAGGCACGGCCACAGCGAAGCCGACGAGCCGGCTGCCACCCAGCCTATCATGTACCGGAAGATCAGGCAGCACGGGAATATCAGGGAGATACACTCCGAGCGCCTGGTACGGGAAAAAGTAGTCACACGCGATGAGGTCCGGAAAATTCATGAATCCTACGTTGAAGCACTGGAATCCAACAGGATCGTGGCAGGCGCAAGGACAAGCAATGCCGACTTCAGGTATCTAATCAATTATGAACCGTACAAGAGAACGGCATGGAATATGGGGATCGATACAGCCGTCACTCCCCAGGCGGTATCCCGCCTGTCGGAACGCTTCACTGCCGTGCCGGAGCATTTCAACGTACACCCGACAGTGGCGAAGATCATCGAGAACCGCAAAAAAATGGGCGCCGGTGAACTGGAAATGGACTGGGGCTATGCCGAAACCCTGGCCTACGCAACCCTGCTTGACGCCGGTTTCCCGGTACGTATTTCGGGCCAGGACAGCGGCCGCGGGACTTTCTTTCATCGTCATGCCGTAATCCACAACCAGGATGACGGTGATACGTACCTGCCGCTGCAACACCTCAAAGAGGGACAGCCTTCATTCCTGGCCATCAATTCGACACTCTCGGAGGAAGCCGTGCTGGCTTTTGACTACGGCTACGCCAGCTCCGAGCCCAATGCCCTGGTGATCTGGGAAGCCCAGTTCGGCGATTTTGCCAACGGCGCACAGGTTGTTTTCGACCAGTTCATCAGTTCATGCGAAGCGAAGTGGGGACGGTTCTGCGGACTCACGGTGTTTTTACCCCACGGCTACGATGGCCAGGGTCCGGAACATTCATCCGCCCGGCTGGAGCGTTTTTTACAGCTCAGCGCCCGGGAAAACATGCAGGTCTGCCAGCCCAGCACACCGGCCCAGATGTTCCACCTGTTGCGGCGGCAGGTCATCAGGCCTTATCGCAAACCGCTGATAGTCATGAGTCCGAAAAGCCTGCTGAGGCATAAACTGTCCGCATCGACCCTGGATAAAGTCACCAGTGGCAGATTTAACCTGGTGATCGATGAAATTGACGAGAATATAGTAAAAGAAGAGGTAACACGCCTGTTGATATGCAGCGGGAAGGTGTATTACGACCTGCTGGAAGCAAGACGCGGCAATGAACTCGGCAATATTGCCGTTATTCGCCTGGAACAGATATTTCCATTTCCGCAACAGGAGATGAAACGCGTGATCGATTCATACCCGAACGCAACAGAAGTTGTGTGGGTACAGGAGGAACCCAAGAATCAAGGGGGCTGGTATTACATGCAGTCCAGGGGAACGATGATTGGATGCCTGAGTAAACAGCACGTTTTCGGTTACGCCGGCCGCACCTATTCACCCTCCCCTGCAGTGGGTTCCCTGAGCCTGCACCTGGCGCAACAGAAGAAGCTGGTTGACGACGCCCTGCAACCGGAAAAACTGGAAGTGACGACACACATGCAGAAGACTCGAGGGATCCGCTGAAGGGCAACACATCATGCATAACCCGGCAATTACAGGAGAGCGTTGTGTTAGTTGAAGTAAGAGTACCGGTACTGGCCGAATCCGTTGCGGAGGCAACGCTGATGGACTGGCACAAACAACCGGGAGACCCGGTCAAGTTCGGTGACGCACTGATTGACGTGGAGACCGACAAGGTCACCCTTGAAGTGGTGGCCCCGGAGGATGGGACGCTTGTCAGCATCCTGAAAAACGGCGGCGACGATGTGGGAAGCAACGAACTGATCGCACAAATCGATACCGAGGCACAGGCTTCCGTAACAGAACCAACGGACAGCAAGAGCGCTGCTGGTACCGAACACGAACCCCCCGCTGATGAGACAGCCGGTGAGGCAACACCAGAGCCGGAACCCGAAGCACGACTTGAAGCGGAACCTGCCGGCGATACCGGCCGGGAAGCGCCGCCTTCGGACCAGAAACCCAAATCAAGCCCTGCCGTCAGGAAACTGCTGGCCGAGCATGGACTGGAAGCCCATGAGATCCCGGCAAGCGGGACAAGGTTGACGAAAAAAGATGTCCTGGATTACCTGTCAAACCTGGAGGACACCGGGCAGGACGCGCAAAACGGCAAGCCGGCAGCCGGGACTGCGGACGATGGAGAAACCGAAAGGACGGAGAAGGTAGACGACCAGGCACAGGTGTCGGAAACCAGGGTGCGCAAAACGGAAGTACAGGCACCGGCGCCTGCCAGGGAGAAACAGAAACCCGGGGATGGGAAAAGTCCGGAAGGGGCAGACAACCGTGTTCCCATGAGCCGCCTGCGCAGGCGTGCGGCGCAACGCCTGCTGGCGGCGCAACATGAAAATGCCATCCTGACTACGTTCAATGAAGTAAACATGAAACCGGTAATGGATTTGCGCAGCCGTTACAAGGAGAGTTTTGAGAAAACCCACGCGGTTAAACTGGGGTTCATGTCGTTCTTCACCAAGGCGGCGGTAGAAGCCCTGAAAAAGTTTCCGGTGGCCAACGCCTCGGTGGATGGCGATGACATTATCTATCACAACTATTACGATATAGGAATCGCGGTCAGTTCCCCGCGCGGGCTGGTCGTACCGGTGATCCGTGCTGCAGATAGACTCAGTTTTGCCGAAATTGAGAAAACCATCAGTGACTACGGGCAAAAAGCCCGTGATGCAAAACTCACCCTGGAAGAGTTGACCGGCGGGACTTTCACGATAACCAATGGCGGCGTATTCGGTTCCCTGTTATCCACACCCATCCTCAACCCGCCACAAAGCGCTATCCTGGGAATGCACAAGATCGAGGAGCGTCCCGTTGCGGAGAACGGCGAAGTCGTGATCCGGCCCATGATGTACCTGGCCTTATCCTACGATCATCGCATAATCGATGGACGCGAGGCGGTCTCTTTCCTGGTGGCTCTGAGAGAGGCGCTGGAAGACCCGTCACGGCTGCTGTTACAAATCTAGACCCGTATATTATGAACAACTACGACGTAGTGGTCATCGGCGCCGGCCCCGGCGGTTATATCAGCGCGATCCGCTGCGCGCAACTGGGTTTCTCCACCGCCTGCGTGGACAACGGGATGGGCGTTGACAACAAACCTGCCCTGGGAGGAACCTGCCTGAACACGGGTTGCATACCGTCCAAGGCCCTGCTGGATTCCTCTCACCATTACGCTTTCATCAGCAAACAGGCCGCCGACCACGGCATCAACGTCAGCGGCGTGAAGCTTGATATCCACAAAATGATAAACCGGAAAAACAGGATCGTGCAGAAACTGACCCGGGGTATCGCCGGGTTGTTCAAAAAGAACAAGGTAGACTGGCTGCAGGGCCAGGCCACACTCCTGGGAAACGATAAGGTAAAAGTCACGCCGGCAGGCAAGGAAGCTGCCGAAGAATACACGGTTTCAGCCAGGCACATCATCATCGCCACCGGTTCCATTCCGGCCACGTTCTCTTTTGCCGCGGTAGACCGGAACAGGATTGTCGATTCCACCGGCGCCCTCGCCTTCAAGGAGGTGCCGAAGCGGCTGGGCATCATCGGCGCGGGGGTGATCGGGCTGGAACTGGGCAGCGTCTGGAGCAGGATGGGATCAAAGGTCACCATCCTGGAGGCCCTGGATGACTTTCTCGCGCCCGTGGACCGGCAGATCGCTGCTGCAGCCGAAAAACTGCTGACAAGACAGGGGCTGGATATCCGCCTCGGCGCCCGGGTTACGGGTACCGGCGTAAACAGCCGGGAGGTCGGTGTCTCTTTCGAGCAGGGTGGCGGCAAACAGCAGTTGAATTTCGACAAGCTGATAGTAGCCGTGGGGCGCTCCCCCAACATTGCCGGCCTTGGGGCAGAAGAGGCGGGTCTGGAGCTGAATGAGAACGACAGCATCAAGGTTGACGAATATTGCGCCACCAACCTGCCGAATGTCTATGCGATCGGCGACGTGGTGCGCGGCCCGATGCTGGCTCACAAGGCTGCCGAGGAAGGCGTGATGGTGGCCGAGCGCCTCGCCGGGCAAAAAAGCGAAATCAACCTGGACCTGGTGCCCTGGGTAATCTACACCTGGCCGGAGATTGCCTGGGTGGGAAAGACCGAGGCCGAACTGGAGGAAGCCGGGGTATCCTGCAGAGCCGGGGTTTTTCCATTCGCGGCGAGCGGACGGGCGCTGGCCGCCGGCGACAGCGACGGCATGGTAAAAATACTGAGCGATGCCGATACCGACCAGATGCTCGGCGTTCACGTACTGGGGCCGAACGCTTCCGAACTGGTAGCCGAGGCAGTCCTCGCCATGGAATTCGACGGCACTTCCGAGGATATTGCCCGCACCATCCACGCCCACCCCACCCTGGCCGAGGCCATGCACGAGGCGGCCCTGGCAAACGACGGGCGCGCACTGCATATCTGAGGACTGCTTCTCGAACAGCCAACATCATTCACTGTCTTCCGTCCTCCGTTTTGTGCAGTGCAACTATATGGTCTATAATGCCCGCCCTCTGTTACCACATAACCAAGTCTTGAAATAGAGGGAGAGAAAGTATGACCAACGACGTAGTCATAGTCGCCGCAGGACGTACCCCTATCGGTTCATTCGGCGGCAGCCTGGCGAATACCCCGGCCCACGCCCTGGGCGCCGCGGTAATCAAATCATTACTGGAAAAAACCGGCCTGGCCCCGGCGCAGATCGACGAGGTTATCCTGGGCCAGGTACTGACCGCCGGCGAAGGCCAGAACCCGGCGCGCCAGGCCGCCATCGAAGCCGGCCTGCCCCATTCGGTACCCGCCATGACCATCAACAAGGTCTGCGGGAGCGGCCTCAAGGCCGTGCATCTCGCGGCCCAGGCAATAACATGCGGCGATGCGGACATCATCATCGCCGGCGGCCAGGAAAACATGAGCCTGGCGCCGCACCTGCTGCCCAGGTCCCGTAACGGCACCAAGATGGGAGACTGGAAGATGCTGGATTCGATGATCGTCGACGGCCTGTGGGATGCCTTCAACGATTATCACATGGGCATGACTGCAGAAAATATCGTGGACAAGTTCGGGATCTCACGGGAGGAACAGGACGGCTTCGCTGCGGTGTCCCAGCAAAAGACTGAACAAGCCCAGGCAGCGGGGATATTCGATGAAGAGATCATCCCCATCAGCCTGCCGCAGCGCAAGGGCGATCCCATCGTATTCGACAGGGACGAGTATCCCAAACAAGGGGTCACTACGGAAAAGATCGCGAAACTGCGCCCTGCCTTTACCCGCGAGGGTTCGGTCACCGCGGCCAATGCCTCCGGCATCAACGACGGCGCGGCAGCGGTCGTTGTCATGGCGCGGGCAAAAGCCGACGAACTGGGCCTGCCGGTGATGGCCGGCATCAGGGCATACGCCAGCGCCGGTGTCGACCCGGCCATCATGGGGACAGGTCCGATCCCGGCAACACAGCGCTGCCTGGGCAAGGCCGGCTGGACGGTCGACGACCTGGACCTGGTGGAAGCCAATGAGGCGTTTGCCGCCCAGGCCATCTCCGTCAACAACGGGCTGGGCTGGGACACGGAGAAAGTGAACGTCAATGGCGGCGCCATTGCGCTGGGGCATCCCATCGGGGCATCGGGTTGCCGGGTCCTGGTCACCCTGCTCCATACCATGCAACGCCGGGATGCCAGCAAGGGCCTGGCCACCCTGTGTATCGGCGGCGGCCAGGGGGTGGCCCTGGCGGTGGAAAGATAACCGGACCGGACTGAGCGACATGCGTACCATAAAAAAATATCCCAACCGGCGGCTGTACGATACCGAGATCAGCAGGTATATCACCCTGGATGACGTGAGGAAACTGGTGGTGAACGGCATCGATATCCGTGTGACGGACGTCAAGACCGATGAAGACCTGACGCGCAACGTATTACTGCAGATTATCTCGGAACAGGAACACGAGGGGAAACCTATCTTCAATACGCCGATGCTGACCCAGCTCATCCGCTTTTACGGCAACTCCTACCAGTCCGCGTTCAGCGAATACCTGCAGAAAAGCCTGGAGATGTTTGCCGCGCAACAACAGAACCTGCAGAAAAAGTTCGAGCAGGCGGTCGGCAGCAACCCGTTTGCCGCCACCATGAGCGAAATGACGGAGCAGAACATGGAAGCCTGGCGGCAACTGCAGAACAGTTTCTTCCAGACGCCCGGATTTACCGGTTCAGACTCGAAAAAAAAGGACGAAGGGGAAAGCGGTTAACCGGCGCCTGTTAACTACGCCATATTCGACAGGTCGTTGAGGACGTCATCCACCATGGCGCGGGACTGTTTGGCTGAATCGCTGCGCTGCACCGAAAGGTTCGCCAGGTAGTCATCGCTTACGTCTCCGGTCACGTATTCACCGGTAAACACGGACATTTCAAACCGGTCAATGTCCGGATTCCCTTCGCTTGCCGCATCAACCAGGTCCTCGACCTCCTGGTAAATCAACCAGTCGGCGCCTATGGACGCGCATATTTCCTCTTCAGTCCTGCCGTGGGCAACCAGTTCGTCAGGAGTCGGTATGTCGATACCGTAAACGTTGGGATACAGGACCGGCGGCGCCGCAGAAGCAAAATATACTTTCGCCGCGCCCGCATCACGGGCCATTTGTACGATCTCCCTTGAAGTAGTGCCGCGCACGATCGAATCATCCACCAGCAACACGTTCTTTCCCCGGAACTCCAGTTCGATTGCATTCAGTTTCTGTCTTACCGATTTTTTCCTGACACTCTGTCCGGGCATGATGAACGTGCGCGGGATATACCTGTTCTTGATAAATCCTTCGCGGTATTTCACGCCCAGTTCATAGGCCAGGGGCAACGCCGCGGTACGCCCCGTGTCCGGGATGGGGATCACCACGTCGATATCGTGTTCAGGGCGCAGCCGCAAAATCTTCGCGGCCAGCGCCTCGCCCATGCGCAAACGGGTCTTGTACACGGAAATATTGTCAATGACGGAATCCGGTCTTGCCAGGTACACGTATTCAAAGATGCATGGCGTAGATTGCGGGTCTTCCACGCACTGCTCCGTAAACAGTTCACCCTGTTCGCTGATGAAAATTGCCTCCCCCGGCGCTACGTCACGCGTTACATTGAAGTCCAGCGCGTCCATCGCCACGCTTTCGGAGGCAACGACGTATTCCATTCCCCTGTCGGTGACGCGCTCTCCAAAGACAATCGGCCGTATGCCGAAACGGTCGCGGAAGGCGAGCACACCGACACCCGAGATTAACGCAACGGCCGAATATCCGCCGCGACAACGTTGATGCAGCCTGCGCACCGCAGAAAAAATGTCCTGGTGGGTCAGGTCTTTTTTCATTTTACCGATACGCTGCAGTTCGAAAGCCAGGATATTCAGCAAGACCTCGGAATCCGATTCCGTATTGATGTGCCTTAACTCATCCATGATGAGATCCCGCTTGAGTTCCTCGCTGTTGGTGAGATTGCCGTTATGGGCCAGGGAAATCCCGTAGGGAGAGTTGACATAAAACGGTTGTGCCTCAGACGAGGATGAGTTTCCTGCCGTGGGATACCTGATATGGCCGATGCCCATGTTCCCCCTGAGATTGAGCATCTGGCGTGAGTTAAAGACATCCCGGACCAGACCGTTGTTTTTGCAGAGATAAAGCCGGGCAGCGTCGCAGGTAACGATACCGGCCGCGTCCTGCCCCCGGTGCTGAATGATTGTCAGGCCGTCAAACAGCGCCTGGTTGACGTTTGACCTGGCAACGATTCCGATAATGCCGCACATATATCCTGTTTATCCGCAGTTACTCATCAGTTGTCTAAGTTTACGGGGATAGATTTTAAATCTGTCCCCTGCTCTCTCCCTATTCTCGTCCCGGGACGGCTTCATAGCGGTGGTACACGGCGATATCCTCCGACAGAAAGCGTTGACCCCAGACACAGACACGCTGGAACGGCTCAATCAGAGCGGCTTCATGCCACCATTCGTGTTTTGATAGCGCAGTAAATCCAGCGAGGAAAACCAGGATGGCAATTATCGCGCCACCCAGCCCGATTCCAAAGCAAAAACCCAGGATCCTGTCGGCGGCGGTCAAACCGGTCCTGCCAAGCAGTTTCACGATGAAATATCCCAGCCCGGTGAAGATCACCAGGCTGACGACAAACACGCCGGCAAACGCGACGATTTCCCTGAGCACCGGCTCCAGGTAGCCATCCAGCAGGGGAGAAAAATAACCGCTGAGTTTGGTTGCAGTGACAGCAGCCATTATCCATGCGGCGATTGAAAACAGGACATTCAGTAATCCATACAGCATGCCCATGATAGCCGGCAGGAACAACACGGCCAGGATACCTATATCTACGCCTTCCACAGTCAGACCCTGGTCCGGATTACCCGACCTGACCGGTCATAATCAAACAGGTTTGCAGATTTGATAAGCAAGACCCGGGCATTACGGATAATTCAATACAAAACCATCCAGTTTCATTCGCTTTTTTAATTCCGCCTTCAGCTTCAGGGCTTCCGAACGCAGCACCTCCGGTCCTATTCTCACCCGGTATAACAGGGACCCGTCCCCCGCCTTTACCGGTTCATCAACGACGTAGGACCGATAGCCGGCTTCCCGCAATTTATCATTAAGATTATCGGCATTACCACGTGAAAAACTGCCGACCTGTACAACCCATCCGGTCAAACCCTTGTTCTCAACCTCCGATTCCGTATCAGGCGCGGTTTCTGCCGGTTCATCCGCGGTTGCCGGCTCTACTGCGTCTGCGACTTCCGCTTCAACCGGCGCCGGGATGTCTTCCGTAGCCTCCCCGGCGGGGAGAACTTCATCCTGCTCAAGGATGGGAACCAGCCGCGTTGTGAACCTCTCTTCCGGTTTTTCCGGGATGTTGGTCGCCGATATCCCGGTATCCGGTCGCCGGGTATCATCCAGCAGCAGGGGAATAACGATTACCGCCAGCAGGATCAATACCACTGCTCCGGTCAGTCTCTCTTTTAACTTTTGTTCCATTTCCAGTTCTACAGGGGACGGAACAAATTCCATCCCCAATTACACTTCATTTCCAGTTCTACAGGGGACGGAATTAATTCCGTCCCCAGTTACACTTCAGGTAATCAATTGCTGAACCGACGGTTACGAACGATCCGGTAACGATGATCCTGTCGCCAACCAGGGTACGGGCTTCGGCTTCCGCCAGCGCCTCACGGACTGTCTGAAACTGTCTGACGTTGCCGGGGTTTTCAAACTGTCCCAACACCCCCGCCAATTCGCCCGGACTTGCCGCGCGGTCCGCTTGCAATTCGGCCACGTACCAGTGATCTGCAATTTGCGCCAACGTTTCGAAAACAGCGGCATGATTCTTGTCCTTCAGCATGCCAATCACGACATGTGTCTCTCCGACACAGGGAATTTTCTTCACGTTTTCAACCAGCGCCGAGATGGCCTGGGGGTTATGGGCAACGTCCAGGATACAGGGGATCTCACCGGGGATGACCTGGAACCGGCCGGCAAGCCGAAAATCTCGCAGGCAGGCGTTGACCGTTTCCCGGCTGACCGGAAATTCATCGGCCAGGGCTTGCAGAACCATCAGCACGCCGGCGGCATTTTCCACCTGCCTGTTATTGTTGATACTGGGCTGGGGCAACCCTTGGTAAACTTTTCCGGCATAGTTCCAGTCCCAGGTGTCCTTGCCGATCGTATAGCTGAATTCCCGGCCGGCCTGGTACAGCACTGCACCCGTTTCCCCGGCGCAGGCCGCTATGGATGCCGGCGCCCGTGTATCCGAGCATACCGCCGGACGTCCGTGCCTGAAAATCCCGGCTTTCTCCCTGCCTATGCTCTCCCGGGTATACCCCAGCCACTTCTCGTGGTCCAGGTCGACCGTCACCACCAGGGCGATATCCGCATCGAGGATGTTGACGGCGTCCAGCCGGCCGCCCAGCCCCACCT
Source organism: Gammaproteobacteria bacterium (assembly GCA_965208655.1). Taxonomy (GTDB): domain Bacteria; phylum Pseudomonadota; class Gammaproteobacteria; order Eutrophobiales; family Eutrophobiaceae; genus JAAXHV01. The sequence goes on along the minus strand of CBDBPJ010000001.1, from coordinate 383,242 downwards.
CCAGGATAATGATGTCCGGCTCAGCGTTGCGGAATATATCCAGGGCAGCCAGGGTGCCGAATTCGAAATAGGTCAGGGAAATGTCGGCGCGGGCCCGGTCGATACGGTCAAATGACTGGCTGAGCTGGTAATCCGTTACCTGTTTGCCGTCAATACAGATACGCTCGTTGTACCGGGTTAAATGCGGCGAAGTGTAGGTCCCCACCTTATAGCCTGAGCGCCTCAGCATCGCATCCAGCATTGCCGCGCTGGAACCCTTGCCATTGGTGCCGGATATACTGATTACCTTGCTCGCCGGTTTCAGCAGGCCCATCCTTTCCGCCACCTTGTTGCAGCGGTCCAGGCCCAGTTCAATGGCAGTGAAATGCAGGCTTTCCTGCCACGCCAGCCAGTCAGCCAGGTGTGAAAACCTGGCTGCCGGTTCCTGTTGCCGCCCGTGCAATATGTCTGGGAGCGAACTCATCGGCCAGTTAAGCAGTACTCCGTTTATGGCAAAGAATGGATAACAACGATGCTATTTTATTGCGCATTTCACGCCTGTCCGAAATCATATCAATATTTCCGTGTTCCAGCAGAAATTCACTCTTTTGAAATTCTTCGGGCAGGGTCTCGTGCACCGTTTGTTCAATGACGCGGGGGCCCGCAAACCCGATCAAGGCGCCCGGCTCTGCAATGTTGATATCTCCCAGGCTGCCCAGGCTCGCCGACACGCCGCCCATGGTAGGGTTTGTCAGGACGGAGATATAAGGCAGTCCCGCCTTGCGCAGTTTAGCCAGGGCCGAACTTGTTTTTGCCATCTGGAACAGGGATATCAAGGCCTCCTGCATGCGCGCCCCGCCGCTTGCCGAAAAACACACCAGCGGGACCTTATGTTCGATGCCGGCATCCACTGCACGCACAAACCGTTCACCTACCACAGAGCCCATGGAACCGCCCATAAAATCAAATTCAAAGGCGGCGGCAACCAGGGATATTGTCTTGACCTTGCCCCTGATGACTACCAGGGCATCACTTTCCCCGGTTTTTTTCAAGGCGCTTGACAGCCGGTCCTTGTATTTCCTGCTGTCGCGAAACCTCAGCTTGTCTACCGGCTTGATACCAGGACCGATTTCGACCCGGCCATCCGCATCGAGAAACCCGTCCAGCCTGTCCCTGGCGCCGATACGCATGTGGTGTCCGCATTTCGGGCAGACTTCCAGGTTGCGCGCCAGCTCCGCGCGATAAAGCGTTGCATTACACTTGTCGCATTTCGTCCATACCCCCTCCGGCACAGACCGGCGACTGGTGCTGTTGGTCTTGATCCTCGAGGGAAGTAACTTATCCAGCCAGCTCATGACACACCGTTATGCCGCCTTATCCAGCGTATGCCGGACCGGCGCGAGAAACGACCCGACCTGCGCCGCTATATCGTCTCCTGCCGTAACCGCGGCATGGATCGCCTCAACCAGCGCACTGCCTATGACAACGGCATCACAATAATCCGCAACCCGCGCAGCCGTACCTGCGTCTTTTATGCCGAAACCGACTGCCACGGGCAGGTCTGTTTTTTGTCTCACCAGGCGCAGCCTGTCCTTGATCCCGGCCGGGTCGGCGCCTTTCCCGCCGGTAGTCCCTTTCACGGACACGTAATACAGGAACCCGGAAGCCATTCCGGCTATGCTCTCGATACGCTGCTCCGTGGTTGTGGGAGTAACCAGGAAAATCTGGTCGATGTGCCTGTCGCGCAAATGCCGGTTAAGCGGCAGCGCCTCTTCCGGAGGCAGATCCACGATGATGACCCCGTCAATCCCGGCAGCTTCAGCGCGCAAGGCAAACTCTTCGTAACCGAAGATTTCAATGGGGTTCAGATAACCCATCAGTATAACGGGGGTGCGGGTATCGGACCGGCGGAATTGCTCAACCATATCCAAAACTCCGGACAGTGACATCCCCTGTTTCAGCGCGCGTTCGTTGGCCCGCTGGATCACCGGGCCGTCCGCCATCGGGTCCGAAAACGGCACCCCGAGTTCAATGATGTCAGCCCCGTGCCGCACCAGGGTCTGCATGATTTCGAGCGTATTTTGCGGACTCGGGTCCCCGGCCGTGATAAACGGGATCAGTGCCGTCCTGTTGTGCTGTTTAAGGGACTGGTATGTGGATGAAATACGGCTCATCTGCTGACGGAGATCGAAAATATGTAAAGGTAATAGGTTACAACAATCAGGGAAACCGGTATAGGTTTATTTTTTAACCCATTGTGAACACGGAAGATGATAGGACAGGACTGAGACAGGTTTGCATGGGCTTTTAAAGACTATCATCCGCAGGGACAGCGGATGGTAAACGTACAGGGACGTATTCACAGCGGGTCTTGAAAAGCCTATGCAAACCTGTTCCCAATCCTGCTACAACGTGATCCCCTCCATAGTCGCAATCGTCTCAATATCCTTATCCCCGCGGCCCGACAGATTTATGATAATTACCGCGTCGCTATCCATATCTGCGGCAATTTTCCTGGCGTGCGCGAGGGCATGGCTGGATTCCAGCGCGGGCATGATCCCTTCCATCCGGGTCAGGTCATGAAACGCGGCAACGGCCTCCGCGTCATTTGCCGAAACATACTCGACCCTGCCGCTGTCTTTTAACCAGGCATGCTCCGGACCCACGCCGGGATAATCAAGTCCCGCGGAAATGGAATGTGTGGGATTGATCTGCCCGTTCTCATCTTCCATCAGGTAGGTCCGGTTGCCGTGCAGCACACCGGGCCTGCCGTCGCTTAACGGGGCCGCATGCCGGCCGGTCTGCAACCCCAGCCCGCCGGCTTCCACACCGATTAACCTGACGGATGAATCCTGCAGAAACGGGTGAAACAACCCTATCGCATTGGAACCCCCGCCGACACAGGCGACGAGGACATCAGGCAGTTTACCCGTCGTTTCGAGGCACTGTTGCCTGGCTTCCCTGCCGATGATCGACTGCAGGTCCCTGACCAGTACCGGGTACGGGTGCGGTCCCGCCACGGTTCCGATAATGTAGAACGTATCATCGACGTTGCTCACCCAGTCCCGCATGGCTTCGTTCATGGCGTCTTTCAGGGTCTGAGAACCGGAGGTAACCTCCACGACTTCGGCCCCCAGCAACTTCATGCGGAATACGTTCACAGCCTGCCGCCGTATGTCCTCGGCGCCCATGTACACAACGCACTCCAGGCCCATGCGCGCGGCAACGGTAGCCGTGGCCACACCGTGCTGGCCGGCTCCGGTTTCCGCGATGATGCGGGTTTTTCCCATTCGCTGCGCCAACAGGGCCTGGCCGACCGTATTATTGACCTTGTGCGCGCCGGTATGGTTCAGATCCTCACGCTTGAGGTAGACCCGGGCATCGGTAAATTGCCCGCCCCACCTGCGGGCGTGATACAGGGGCGACGGCCTGCCCACGAATGTCTTCAGGTCACGGTCGAATTCCGCCAGGAATTCCTCGTCATCGATGTACTTCCGGTAGGCCCTGGTCAGTTGTTCCAGCGGTTCTATCAGGGTCTCTGCAACAAACCGGCCGCCATAAATACCGAAATGGCCGGAAGCATCGGGTAGCTTGTCAGGCATGTGTTACCTCGCGTATGAAAGCAGTTATCGCATCCTTGTCCTTGACCCCCTTGTCCAGTTCGACGCCGCTGCTCACGTCGACCGCATACGGTTTGCATGCGGCGATAGCCCTGCTTACGTTTGCAGTTGTCAGCCCGCCGGCAAGAATGACAGGCCTGGTCAAATCAGCGGGGATACTGTTCCAGTCAAACACGGTACCGGTGCCACCGTGGCCGGTGTCGGAGTAGCTGTCCAGCAGCAGGGCCGCGGCACCGGCATGGCGCCGGCAAACCCCGTGCAAGTCGATACCGGGTTTCATCCTCACCGCCTTGATATAGGGTTTGCCGAAACTGTTGCAGAAAGCGGGGTCCTCATCCCCGTGAAACTGGAGAATATCCAGCGCGACCTGCGCCAGGACCGCGTCGACAAACTCCCTGTCAGGGTCGACGAACAGTCCCACCTTCGCCGGGAACGGCGCAATCCGGCTGATGATCTCCTGTGCCGAGTGCGGCGCGACATAACGGGGGCTGGCCTGGTAGAACACGAATCCCAATGCGTCCGCGCCGGCCTCGATTGCCGCCCGGGCATCCTCGGCGCGGGTGATGCCGCAGATCTTTGTTCTTACCCGGCGTTCGACAGTCATTTATTTCGCCTCATGTGTTCCCGCGCCCGGCGCACTGGGCCGGGCGTGCCCCCCGGTCATAAAAAGTAGTCCTGGTGATGGTTTGTATGTTGCCGCGGGATTCCATAAGCTTCAGGATAATTCACCCCGGTCAGGTAGAGGCCGTCTGCCGCCGCGGTTACGCCCCCGCAATCCCGGCTTCTGGCGTTAAGCACGTCAAGCTCCCAGCCGACCTCGTGCTTGCCCATTCCTATCCCCATCAGCACGCCTGCGATATTGCGCACCATGTGGTGGAGAAAGGCATTGGCTTCTACCATGATGATGACATATTCATTTTTCCGTTCGACCGCGAGGTTCAATACAGTCCTCACCGGGTTCTTTGCCTGGCAGGCTGTTGCCCGGTAAGAAGTGAAGTCATGCTCGCCTATCAACGATAAAGCCGCCCGGGACATCCTGTCACAATCCAGGCGGCGGCATTCCCAGGTGACCTGGCCCCGGCCCACACCGGGGCGCGCCGGGCGATTCAGGATGACGTATTTGTAAATCCGGCTCGTTGCCGAATAACGGGCATGAAAATCCCCATGAACGGGTTTTGCCCATGTCAGGCTGATATCGCCGGGTAACCCGCTGTTGGCGCCCAGGACCCAGGAGTGCGCGTCCCGTACCGCGTCCGATTCAAAATGAATAACCTGGTTCAGCGCATGTACGCCGGCATCCGTTCTGCCGGCACAGGTAACCGCAAGCGGATGGTCGGCAACTGCTGACAAGGCGGCTTCCACGTGTTCCTGCACAGACACGGAATGTTTTTGTCGCTGCCATCCGGAATAGTTTGATCCGTCATATTCAACAATGGCGGCAATCTTCATGACTAAACATTACCCTGAATCTGCTTGTTCCAGTAATTGCCGGGCTTCCTCTCTCTGCGCCGCATTACCTTCCGTCAGGACCTCATTCAAGATGGAACGGACATTCTCCGCATCGCCCAGTTCCAGGTAGGCCCTGGCCAGGTCGAGTTTGTTCTGCACCAGGTCTTCATCTTCCTGCTCTGCGCAGTCCTCGTCTTCATCGCCACTCTCTGCCTGTTCTGCTTCCGCCTGGTCTTCATCACCGGCCTCTTCCTGCTCTGTATCCTCCTGATCTGCATCGCTTCTCTGTTCCTGCTCCGGCAAATCGTCCACTGTTTCGGTTTCATCCGGGAGGTCCTCTTCTGCGTCCTCCAGGTCATCCACTAAATCCAACTCTTCGGTGTCTGCACCTTCCTCGGCTGCATTATCTTCAGCGGGAGAATCCGTTTTCCCACCATTGACCACCTTGGCAAAATCAGGCCGGATAGAAGCGGCAGGGACGGTAAATCCCTTCGGGTCTTGAACAAATTTTCTGCGCAGCAGCAACCACCCGGCCACAAGCAGCGCAAGGGACGCAAGCGCAATAACCCAGTAATTCCTTGCCAGGTTGGTTGCAGCCTCAAACGTCGACTGCATTTTCGGTCCGGACAACGTCTCAACCGTTGAGTCGTAAAGTGAACCCAGCCGTTCCGGCAGTCCGGGTCCCGGTTCCGCCTGTTCTTGCAACTCCTGCGTCTGCAGGGCGGCGAGTTCATCATCCTTGAGTTCAACCAGGCGCCTCAGGTCCTCGATAATAGTCTCAGCCTCGGTCAGCTTGTCCCCAAGTTCAATATTCTCCAGCGACAACTCTTCGACCTGTTCGTTGGCCAGCACCAGGGCCTCCCCTTGCGCAATGCCGTCCGGGTCGGTAGCCGTCACGCCATCTCCTTCCAGATCGTCCTCATCGACCGCAACCAGGCGCAACCCCCCATCGACCGCAACCGTGCCGGGAGCACCGGATTCGATGGTGGCGTAGCCGCGTTGCGCACGCCAGAAGTTGTTTTGTGCCAGCACTTCGGCAAAAGCCTCCGCCTGCGTAAGCGCCTGCATTTCGAAGTCACTGGGCATCCACAGGACCTCGCCGGCTTTCAACCAGTTGATGTTGCCGTAGCTGAAGGCGTCCGGATTTGTGCGCAACAGGGCCAGCATCATCTGCTGGATAGAGATGGAGGTGTCCGGACGAAGTTCGCGGGCCAGTGTCCATAACGTGTCATTGCGGACCACCTGGTAATTGCGGGTATCATCGACCGTTGCCCTGGCCTCACCCCAGTTGCGCCCAACAGCGGGTACGGCCGCGGGTTCTGCCGCTACGTCTTCCGGCTGCCCGTCCGTGTCAGGTGCCTGCGTGCCCAGTTCCAGGGTATATTCCCTGAACAGGCGCCCCTTGGACCAGGCCACTTTCAACAGGAAGTGCAGTGAGGCTGCCCGGACCGCTTCATCGCTCCGGATGCTGATATAATCCCTGCCGTCCGTGCCGCGCTGCAGTTCAAATTGCAACTGGCTCAGCGCCGGGGACCACTCTATGCCGGCCCAGCGAAACCCTGCAACATCGGCCAGTCCCACGCTGAGGCTGTCCTGCTCGTCGGCCTTTACGTCGGACAGCAGAATTTCCGCTTCCAGCGGTTCACCCGGCTCCGATTTCAGGTTGATATCCCCCAGGTTCAAGGCATACGCCCATGCAGGCATCAGCAGCGCCAGCAGGCAGCCAGATACTATCTGATGTGTTGATTTGTTCTGCTTCATTCCGGTTTCCCCCTGGGTCAACCCGTACGGCAGTCAAAATTAGTCTTTTAGCAAATATTCAGCGATTTGAACACTGTTCAAGGCGGCTCCCTTGCGTATATTGTCGGAAACAACCCAGAAATTAATGCCCCTGGGATGTGAAATATCCTCCCGAATTCGACCAACGTACACCGGGTCATTGCCCGACGCCTCCGTTACCGCAGTGGGATATCCACCATCCTCCTGCTCGTCTATGACAACGACTCCGGGAAAACCATCCAGCAAGGATCTGGCCTCACCGACGGAGATTTTCTCTTTTGTTTCTACGTGTACGGCCTCCGAATGGCCGTAAAACACGGGCACGCGTACGCAGGTGGGGTTCACCCGGATCGCATCGTCGCCCAGTATCTTCTGCGTCTCCCAGACCATCTTCATCTCTTCCCTGGTATAACCGTTGTCCTGGAATGCATCTATCTGCGGCAGGACGTTGAACGCCATCTGCCTGGGATGCTCCGTCGGCAACGCGGGTTTGCTGTTGAACAGGGCGATGGTCTGCTGTTCCAGTTCCTCAATCGCTTTTTTGCCCTTGCCGGATACCGCCTGGTAGGTGGCAACATTGACACGTTCTATGCCGGCGGCGTCGTAGACGGGTTTCAGGGCCATGACCATCTGGATGGTCGAGCAGTTCGGGTTCGCGATTATGCCCCGGTTCACGTGTTGCCCTATGGCGTCCGGGTTCACCTCGGGTACAACCAGGGGGATGTCATCGTCATAGCGGAACTGCGACGTGTTATCGATTACGACCGCGCCTGCGGCCGCAGCCCGGGGCGCGTGCACCGCGGAAACGGACGCGCCGGGGGAGAACAAGGCAATGTCGATACCGGAAAAATCGTACGACGCCAGGTCCCTGACCACCAGTTCCTCATCCCCGAACTCGACACAGCTCCCCGCTGAGCGGCTGCTGGCCACGGCATGTACCTGCGCAACCGGAAAATCCCGTTGCGCCAGGATCGACAACATGGTCCCGCCGACCTCGCCCGTCGCGCCTACGACTGCAATATTAACTCTATTACTCATTTGACTGATTGCAAAAACTACTGAAGCGCATTAACTACTGCATCGCCCATCTGTGACGTGGACACTTTTTCCGTACCCTGGGTATGGATATCCGCGGTCCTGAGACCCTGGCTCAATACAGACTTCACCGCATTCTCAACCCTGTCCGCCTGTTCCGGCAGGCCCAGGGAATAGCGCAGCATCATTGCCGCTGACAATATCATGGCGAGCGGGTTGGCAAGGCCGCGGCCGGTGATATCCGGCGCAGACCCATGGATCGGTTCGTACAGTCCCTTGCCGTTTTCGTCAAGCGAGGCGGAGGGCAACATGCCGATGGAACCGCTGAGCATGGAGGCCAGGTCAGACAGGATATCACCGAACATATTGGTGGTGACGATCACGTCAAACTGCTTCGGCATGCGCACCAGTTGCATGGCGGCATTATCCACCAGCAAATGCTGCAATTCGACTTCAGGATACCCGGCGGCAACTTCCATCACCACCTCGCGCCAGAGCACGGTGGCCTCCAGCACATTCTCCTTGTCTACCGAACACAGCCGCTTGTCCCGCTGCATGGCGACCCTGAAAGCCGCGTGGGCGATACGGCGGATCTCCGTCTCCGTGTAGCGCAATGTGTTGATCCCCACGCGTTCACCTGACTCTGTGGTATTGATACCCCTGGGTTTGGCGAAATAGATGCCCCCGGTCAGTTCGCGCACGATCATGATATCCAGTCCGCTGACCAGTTCCGGTTTGAGCGACGAGGCAGCCACCAGTTGCGGGTAGGTGAGCGCCGGCCTCAGGTTGGCAAACAGGGCAAGTTCCGCGCGCAACGGCAGCAGCGCGCCGCGTTCGGGGCGTAACTCCCGCGCCAGCCCATCCCACTTCGGGCCGCCGACGGCGCCGAACAGGACGGCATCGCTCGCCCGCGCCATGCGCAGCGTTTGCTCCGGCAACGGGGTCCCGCAGTCATCGTAGGCCGCGCCGCCGACCAGGGCTCGGTCCAGGGTAATATCCAGCCCGTAATCCCGGGACAGGCAGGCCAGTACCTTCTCTGCCTCCGCCATAATCTCAGGGCCGATTCCGTCACCTGCCATTATCAATACGTTTTGACCCATCTCCAGTTTTTTTGCCCGTCGTTGTTGTAGTAAATATGCAAATTGTATCATAATGTTGGGTTGCTGATTTTAAGTACAAAATAAACAAAACGACAGGAGCCGGCAGTCAATGAGCAGTCTTGCAGACATAATCAACGAAGCTTTCGAACAACGCGGCAGTATCAGCGCCGGCAACGCCGGTGATTCACTCAAAGATGCCGTAAACGAGGCCATAGCCGGGCTGGACAGCGGCGAATTGCGGGTGGCGGAGAAACAAAACGGCGAATGGGTGGTCAACCAGTGGCTGAAAAAGGCCGTGCTCCTTTCTTTTGCATTAAATGACAACCGCGTGATGGAAGACGGCTGCACCCGATATTACGACAAGGTGGAACCCAAGTTCGCGGGTTACGGCCAGGACGATTTTACTGCTGGTGGCATGCGCGTGGTCCCGCCGGCCATGGCGCGCTACGGCAGCTACGTGGCCCCCAACGTCGTGCTCATGCCCAGCTACGTCAATATCGGCGCCTACGTGGACTCGGGCACCATGGTGGACACCTGGGCCACCGTAGGTTCCTGCGCCCAGGTAGGCAAAAACGTACACCTGTCCGGCGGTGTGGGCCTGGGCGGGGTGCTGGAACCGTTGCAAGCCAACCCGACCATCATAGAAGACAATTGTTTTATCGGGGCGCGTTCTGAAGTTGTTGAAGGTGTTGTGGTTGGTGAAGGGTCGGTGATCTCAATGGGTGTGTACATCGGGCAGAGTACCCGGATTTATAATCGGGATACCGGTGAGATCAGTTACGGGAGGGTGCCGCCCGGGTCGGTGGTGGTATCGGGGAACCTGCCGTCGAAGGACGGGAAATATAGTCTGTATTGTGCGGTTATTGTTAAGCAGGTTGATGAGAAGACGCGGGGGAAGGTTAGTTTGAATGAGTTGTTGCGGGAGCTTTGATTCCCTGCTTGGCAGCGTGTCAGACCAGAGGGAAGGTCACCAATGACAAGGTAGGTCAGGATTCAGTGTGGGTCTTTTAGGAGATTATTGCTAAAGATCACAATATTTTTTCAAAAAATCAGGCGGGTTAATCCAATATTAATCCGACCGATTCAAATTCTTAAAAAATATTTGTTACTCCACCAAGCTTGCGATCTCTTTAGCTTCTTTATCAGAGAGTATTTTCAGCGGACGCAGCTCAAAAGAAAGAGCCCCGTATTAACGAAACGGAAGATTAGGGTTCGAATCCCTTCGTACGCGCTATATTTATCGTGCTGGCGGCAAATACAGCATCCCCGGATTTAAAGTGCAAAGCGCTCAATCATATCTGGAGTCTCCTTCCAATCCTCGCCCGGGATGAGGTCGATTAGTTCCGACAGGACCCGCCTGAACGCGTCCTTCGTAGTCTCCTCGTTCAGGGTTTCGACACGGTCGGCCGGAACCAGCGGTCGCATATCCGTAAGAAAAGCGGGATTTGCGAGCTTGGCAAACATTCGCTGCTGCGCCATGGCGCGGGAAATGCTCAACCTGACGTTGCTCTACCCAAGGGACGACATTTCCCCAGGCAATGATGTTCATCACAGGGATCATTCATCAATCTCCGGCGGGCGGCGAACGATGACGCGCCAGCGTTCGTCACGCTCCAGTGGCGGCAAGGTGAGTTCAGGATGGCGGGTTTCCTTGCTGTCAAGTTCGACCCACGGAAAAGCGCCGCTACCCGACAACGCATTGAACAACGAGCCGGTACGACCCTCGTGTCCAAGGCGGTCCAGCAGGTAGCCGAGACGCTGAATGACCGGGCGCTCCACTGCCGATGAAAGCTCTGCCAGTTCTTGCGATCTGAGTTTCGGCCCGAGATCTGTCAGGACGGTAACGATGTTGTCCATACCGCCGGCGGCATGGGGGTAGCGCAGAAGGTCAAGCGCTGTGAGCTCGACGGACGACACATTCATCTTGCCAGTGTCGGTCTTGCGGTCCTCTATGCCATTCAGGACAGTTTTCAGGTGTTTGCGATAAAAGAAAGCGATCAGAGTCCTGCCAACGTGGATTTTCGGCAGCCGTTTGTCCGTGACAACCTGGAACTCCATGACGGCCTGATGCGTAGCGCCACTCAACTCGGCCGCCTTGAGGAGACCGACATAATACGGTCGCCCTTCATGCCGCATGAGGTCATCAATATACCAACTCGGAGGCGGGGCGCCCCAGGACGCGTACTGGGGCGGAACCACGACATAGAAGCCGCGTCTTGGTTTGACGAGGTGCTTGCGGCGCTGGAGTCGCTCGGCGGCGTCCAGAAACGCTCCCCGACTGATTCCCAGTGCCCTCTCGGCCTCGCCTGCCGAGAAGACTAATCGCCCCTCTGACAGCAAGCGGGAAGCATAGGATGACAGTGTTGAACGCTTATCGTGAATCATGCTTTATTATCCGCTTAAAATACGGATTTTTCAACATGGATTTTTAGTGCCGGAAAAATCATTCGAGAAAATCCGCACAATATGCGGATTTTCCACGATGAAAGTTCTCCGGCAGGCGGGCGTGGTAGCGTGCTTTGACGAGGAGAAGTCTGAACTGGCCTGACCCCATAGGGCACAAAAGACGGCAAATACAGCCTGTTCTGCGCGGAAATCGTCAAACAGGTCGATGAAAAGACCCGTGGCAAGGTCAGCCTGAACGAGTTGTTGCGGGATCTGTAAACCCTGATCAGGCAGCTACAATTATGGGGTCAGAGTGAAAATTCTGGCGAATTTCTTACTCTGACCCCAAGTATCTTTATCTGATTCCAAAAATTGAACTTATTTTAGAAGAAGATATTGATTATAGTCTTATTTTGGGTTATTTTTGTCAATATTGAGACTATTATTTAATTTATATCATGCTTATCCAGTTCAGTACCAAAAATTATCTTTCCTTCAAGGATGAACAGACCTTGAGCCTGACCATGGCAAAAGGTGGAGAATTGGTTAATTCCAACACATTCAAGTCCAATTTATCTGCCCCTGCCAGCTTACTCAAAACAGCGGTTATCTATGGTCCCAATGCGAGTGGAAAGTCCAATTTTATTGCGGCCTTAGTAGCTATGAAACGCATTGTTATGGGTTCCACCACTGAATGGCAACGGGGAGAAGAATTACCTATCACTCCTTTCCTTTTGGATGAGATGTCAACTGAGTCACCTTCAGAGTTTGAAATTGTTTTTATTTCCGACGGAGTTCGCTACCAATATGGTTTCGCAGCAACTTCGGAAAGAGTGCATGAAGAATGGCTGCTTGCGTTCCCCAAAGTCAAACCACAACGCTGGTTTACACGCACTTGGAATGCTGAAATGAACACATACGAATGGAAAATGGGCAATTCGTTCACCGGCCAGAAACAACTCTGGCAAGCTGCCACCCGCTCCAATGCACTGTTCCTGTCTACCGCAGTACACTTTAACAGTGAACAGCTACAGCCCGTATTTGACTGGTTTAAAAATAACTTAAGAGCCATATATTTCAGCGGGTCGTATGAGGAACTCGAATTTACTTCATCTCGATGCAAGGATAGCAATGAACTCAATAAAGTAGTGGAGTATCTCAAAGTAGCCGATCTAGGTATCGATGATCTATCAATCAAGTCGGAAAGAATTTCAGCAAAACACCTGCCGGATTATATGTCGGAAGAAGCGAAGACCAATTTTCTGGAAAATGAGATTGATACTGATGTATTTGATATACGAACAATACATAAGACAAATCAAGGCAATACCGTAGTATTCAACTTTAGCTTAGAGTCAGCAGGGACACAGAAATTCTTCGCTCTGGCAGGCCCGATTATTGATACCCTGGAAAACGGTTATGTTCTATTCACAGATGAATTGCACTCAAATTTTCATCCGAAGATGGTGCGGTTTCTAGTGGATTTATTCCATAGCGACAAAACCAATCCCAAAAATGCCCAATTGATCTTTACCTCCCATGAAACTTCGATCCTGAGTCAGAAAATTTTCAGGCGTGACCAGATCTGGTTTTGCGAAAAAAACAAAGAACAGGCAACCAGACTTTATCCTTTGACTGATTTCAGCCCTCGCAAAGGTCGGGAAAATCTCGAAGCTGGCTACCTCTCCGGAAGATATGGATCATTGCCCTATCTGAACACTACTGATCTTTCTTAGGACATTTTTTATGGGAAAGGAAAACCGTTTTAAAAAACGTAGGCCAAAAGGAGCACGGGAACTTAAGCGCGGAAAACACAAACGAGAGCGCTACGATAAAGTGTTGATTGTTACTGAAGGGAAAAAAACGGAACCTGAATATTTCAACGACCTGAAGAAGTATTACAGGATAAACAGCGCAAATATCGAGATAGATGGTAACAGTGATTCAAGCCCGGAAAGTGTAGTTAAATACGGCAAGAAACTCTATGAAGATGAGAGAAGCACAGGCGATGCGTTCGATCGCGTTTATTTTGTCTTTGACAAAGACACTCACCTTACCTACCCACAAGCTCTGGATGAAATTAAACGCTACAGACGTAAAAACACCTTTTTCGCAATTAATTCAATTCCATGTTTCGAATACTGGTTATTACTGCACTTTATTTACACTACTGAACCTTTCTTGGCAACGGGAAGGTTAAGCGCAGCAGATCAGGTGATTCATAAATTAAAGAAACACTACCCGGACTACGATAAATCCGCTTCGGGACTATTTTCCAAGCTATATGACAAACTTGAAACAGCTACGGCCAATGCTATAAATGCTTTGCAAGCGGCAGAACAAACCGGAACTGATAACCCATCAACCCGAGTCCACGAGCTTGTAGAGTATTTACAAAATATTAAAGAAAGTTAATTCGCCTGCCACACCAGCGGAAAAGCCTTCTCATCCCTGGCCGGAGCGCCGGGGCTGATGGAAACATGCTCCTGGGTCACAATCGGGTCCGTTCCCGGGCGCGGGTCCCAGCAGGCATCGTCGCCGAGCCAGCGGGTGGACAGGGCCAGGCGCCGCCTGGTTGGTGAGAAATTGCCGTGGGACGTGTGGATGATGGACGTGTTGAAGATTATGGCGTCCCCCGCCCTGGTCTCGTAAGACAGGAACTCGTAATCATCCCTCAGGGCGTTGAAATCAGGTATTTCCTCCTCGGAACTGGACCCGATCCACTCGGCCTGGCTGGTGTCTTCCCCGCCGTCGGGCAACACCGGCCTGAACCATTTGTCCCAGTTATGCGAACCGCGCACGAATTCGAGGCCGCTCGACCTGAGATCGGCGTCGGTCAGGGACAGCCAGACCGAGCAGATCTGCTCTCCCTTGAACGGCCAGTAAGGCAGGTCCTGGTGCCAGAAAAACTCTTCGGGCGTATTCGGTTCCTTAACAAACACGTGGTCAAAATAGATACGCGCGCTATCCGACCCCATGGCCTGGGCGGCCAGTTCAGCTACCCCTGAGTTGAACGCAAACTCCCTGAAGTCCGTATCGGTCGGCCACAGGTAACGGTCATGGAGAAAACGTTCCTGGTTCCCACCCGGATTGGTGTCATGCACCCATACGCTGGGGCTGGCAAGCTGCCGGTCTATGGCCTTGATCATGCGTTCTATCCATATCGGGTCGACGCATTGCGGCACCACTACCGCTCCTTCTTCCTGGTAGGCCGTTATTTCTTCGTCGGTGAGGTCTCTGTAAGCTATGTCCGGCACGGTTTCTCTCCCCATATCAATGTTATTTTCAGGTTTAACTATAGCGGTTTTTCCACTGTGTTATCAACTCCCGAAACGCCGGCTGATGCGTATCCCGTATTCCCTTCGATCGTTGCTGTTGATGATCAGGGTCGTGGGGTCGACGTCCAGTTTGGCCAGGGGATAGACTTCGTTGGTGAGATTCTCGCCGTACAGGGAGATGCTCCAGGCGTGCTTCGGGCTGGTCCAGGTCAGGGAGGCGTTGAGTCGGTCAACCGCCTCGATTTTGTTGCGCGGCGTATTGACCGGCTGGCCAAACATCCCGCCCCGGTGGTAGTAGTCCAGGCGCGACTCCAGCGTAGCGCCGCCGGGCAGGTCGTGGGCGTAGCGGGGCGACAATGAAACGGTTAATTCAGGTGTCAGCGCCGGCCTGTCGCCCTTGCCGATGCCTTGCACTCCCTCTGCCACGTCGGATATCTCGACATCGATATAGCCCAGGGCGAAGTGGATGTCAAAAGCGCTGCCAAGCTGCAAGCGGCCTTCCAGTTCCAGGCCCGTGGCTTCGGATTCGGCGGCGTTCTGGGTCAGGGTGAGGAAGCCATCGCCGATCAATTCGCTGCTCTGCACCGCCAGGTCACGGTAGCGGACGTGGAACAGGGCGGCGTGCAGCCACAGGCGGCTGCCCCAGGCGCCTTTTGCGCCGAGTTCAAACGAGTCGGCAAAGGTGGGGTCGAAGGCGACAAACGTGGCCGCGCCGGCGAAGGGCCGGGGCGGGTAACCGCCGGCCTGGTACCCGCGCGCGTAGCTGAAATAGGTGTTGAGGTTCTCGGCAATGCGGTACGAAAGCGCTGCATCGCCGCTGAATTCATCCCAGTCGTCCCCGCGTTGCGCCGGCGCCGGAAAATAATGCAGGGATGCCAGGGCGTCTTTCTTATCGTGGGTGTAACGGGCGCCCAGGCCCAGCACCCAGCGTTCGCCGAGATCGATATTGGCGTGGCCGAAACCGGCCCTGCTGCTGGTCTCCTGCTCCAGGTAGAGTCTCCCGTCAAAATCGCGGGTCGGTATCACTTCCGGGCGCCCGTCCGCCAGCCCGCCGGCGCGGAACACAAACGGACTGTCGTTGTATCCGTCTTCGTCAAAGGCGTAGAAACCGGCAATCCAGTCGCCCCAACCGGCGACGCCGCGCAACTGTATCTCCACCGTTGTCTGGTCAGCTTCGCCGCGTTCGGGAAACTCGATCAAGGTCGCCCTGACCTTCTCATTGTCCAGCCCCCCCTCGTACCACATATCGCGATAGCTGAGGATTGCCCTGAGATCCAGCCGGTCCGAAATGCTCCAGTCGGCGGTCAGCGAGACCCCCAGGGTCCGGTCTTCCGTAGCGGTCAAATCGTCGTTTACGGAAAAGGTATCATCAGGGTCCGCCGGCTGATCTTCGGGGCGGAGCCCGAAGCCGTTGGGGACGTTGAATACTTCGACCGCATGCGGCGCCACCCCCTGGTCCGAACGGGCAAGATCAGCCGTTGCCAGGAATCTCAGCGTAGCTGACGCCTCCCAGAGCAGCGCGACGCGACCGAAGCCGCGCAGGATTTCACCGATGTCCGCGTCGGGGTCTTCAATCAATACCGCTTTGCCTGTCCCGTTACGGGACTTGGCGCCGGCCGAGACCGCCACGGAAAGCGTCTCGGCCAACGCCACATCGGCAAACAGGTGTCCGTCAATGCGCCCGAGACTGCCGGCTTTGATATCGAGGCGTGCGCTATTGTCTCCTGCAGGCTCCCTGGTGACGATGTGCAGGGCGCCGCCCAGGGTATTGCGGCCTGACAGGCTGCCCTGGGGGCCGCGCGCCACCTCGACCCGTTCAATATTCATGAGGTCCATGTTGGCCCCCATGTTGCGCCCCAGGTATACCCCGTCCAGGTAGATGCCCACGGACGGATCCGTAGTGATGATGTGATCCTGCAGCCCGGCGCCGCGCATGAATATGGCCGCGTGCCCCGTGTTGCCCTGGCCGAAGTTTGTCTGGACCACGTTGGGCGCGAATTTCTCGACCTGGTTAAGTTCGGTGATCCCGCGCTGACGCAGGTCCTCTTCCTGCAGTACGGTGATCGCATTCGGAACCTCGTGCAGCGATTCCTCGCGTTTGCGCGCGCTCACGACGATCTCTTCCATGCTTGACGCTTGCGTTTGCGCGGACGCGGGAGATACGGACAGGGTAAATGCCGCCACAAGTACGGGAATGATTAACGCCGGCCGAACGCCGCCAGGCAGGTTCCAGCGTTTATCGATCATGGGTGAACAGGCTGTCCTCTTGTATCGACGGGGTCAGGGTGCGGGGTCAGAGCAAGAAATTCGAAGAATTTCTTGCTCTGACCCCTGAATTTATTCCTAATTCCTAATTTTGCGCCTGCGCCTGTATCGAACCAGGAAAAACGGGAATCCGAAAAAATACAACCACACCCGCGGATTGGACAGCGCCTTCTTCATGGCGCTAACAATGTCATCAGGACTGACATACACCCGGGTCTGCATGGCCTGCTCCGGCGCGCTGTGGATGACCAGGTGGTCTTTTCTGTATTCGAACTCGCCGAACTGGAATTCGACGTCCGCCAGTTTGCTGCGTACTCTCATGGGTCAGCTCTTCTTCAGGCGCCCCGTTTCCTGGGCGTAGGCGATCCGCTCTTCCAGCAACCCGGAAATATCCCCGGGCGCATACCCCGCCGGCGGCGTGAACTGGCCGCGGCCGTACAGGTCGTCAAACACCTCCTTGCAGATGGATACCTTTTCCGACAGGCTGCGCGGCGGTTTGCCCGGCGGGAACCGGTTGGGCGGGTAGATGGGATTCTCGTAGATCTGGCGGAAGCCCTCGGTGCGTATGTCAACCCAGCAGTTATGGATGGTTTTGGTCCGGTGATGGCGCAGCGCCTCGATATCGATGGACACCGCCAGCACCTGCTCTTCAGGATACGGCACGTGGCGCAGGACCATACCGGTATAATCGATGGCGAACGAATTGCCCGGGCAGAATGCCTTCGGGTAGTATTCGTAGTTGACCTTGCCCCAGTTGGACCCCAGCAGGTAGCACATGTTGTCGTGGGCGCGGGCGCGGCGGGTGAACATCCAGAAATCCCAGGGTTCGGATACGCCCTCCACCTCCTGGATGGCGCCGGGATGGCAGATGATCTCCACCCCGTTATAACCCAGGGCGCGGGACACCTCCGGGGTGCAGCCGTCGTGGCAGGTCATGGTGCCGAGCTTGCCGATAGGGGTATCGACCACCGGGAACAGGTCCTTGATATCGCCGCCGATCTTCTCGCAGTACTCGGTAAACAGGTCATGGGGACTGGTGCCGAGACCGATGTAGGCAGGGATATGCCACTTGTGGTATTTCAGTACGATGTCGCCCTCGGGGCCGACGATGAAATTGGTGTTGAACCAGCGGTCGGGGAACTCCGGCAGTTCTTCACACACGCCGCCGGCGACGATATACAACCCGTACTGCCTGGCGATCTCCCCCAGTTGATCCGTTTCCGGGCCCGGAATGGTCACTACCTTGTCCATCTGGTCCTTGATAGTGCTTTCACCCTTGCCCGGCGTACCCACACCCTGCATGAAATATTCCGGCAACACCACCAGGCGCACCGGTTGTTCCCAGAAATAGCCCACACCGAAGTGGATCATGTTGCACACCCGGTCCAGGTTTTTACCGATATCTTCCCGTGTCTTTACAACCGTTACCTCCGGTTGCACCACCAGCGCCGTGTAAGGCGCTATTCTTTCAGCTTTTTCAGTCATAACCATACCTTTCTAAAAAATGCTTATTCATTACAGACGTTGCGGACAACAGGTCTGGATAGGGTTTTCAAGACTATCATCCGCAGGGATAGCGGATGGTAAGCGTACAGGGATGTATTCACAGCGGGTCTTGAAAACCCTATCCAGACCTGTGCTATACCCTCTAAAGCCATCATAACTAAAATTCAAAATCATCATCGTCTTCTTTCAACCCCAAATCCATAAGAATTTCATTGGCGGCAATAGTACCCATGCCACAGATACCCCCGCCCGGATGACAGGACGGGCCGGTCATATAAAATTTCTTTATCGGGCCGCGATAGTCGGCATAATTGGGAAACGGCCGGAATGCCCCCATCTGGGCCAGGGTGCGTTCGCCGCCGGTGGTGACACCCCGGTAAAAACACAGGTTCGCCCGGGCCAGGCTCGGACCGGTTTCCACGTATTCTCCCAGTATATTGTCATCATCCATGTTGGTCGTGTAATTACGCAGCTGTTCGAGCAGGGTATCGCGCACGTAAGCGGGACCGATCCGTTCCCAGTCCTCGCCGGAGGCCAGGTCCACGGGCACGAAGGTATCCATGATCAGCGTATGTTTCCCGTCCGGTGCCCGGGTGGGGTCCATGGTGGTCCAGGCCGCGGTCCATAAGAACGGGTCGGTCGGCGCCAGTCCCAAGGCCATCTCGTTATACTGTTTATCGATATCGGCCACCGTGCCGAAGATACGCTGGAACGCCGTCCTGTCCATGTCTTTCCCGTTCCTGAATTCCGGCGCTTCGTTCAATGCATAGTGGACGCGGGCGATGGTCACGTCACCGAAGCGGAAGTTACGCACCAGGTTGAGAAAATCCTCCGTGAGCACGCCCTCATCGAAACCATGCAGGTAGGTCTGGTACGGGTCCAGTTCGGAGACAACCGCCTGCCGCGCGGTGATTTCGGTACCATCCTCAAGGCGAAAGCCGATACACTCGTTATTCTCGACGATGAATTTTCTGACGGTTGCGCCGGTCAGCACCGTGCTGCCGTTGGCTTCGATGTAGCGTTGCATGGACCGCGCCAGCATACCGCTGCCGCCTTCAGGAATGGCCTGCCCGTAGTAATGGATGCTCGGGATCATGACGTAGAAACCGGCGGCGGTGCCCAGTTGGTCCGGCAGGGTCTGCGGGGCCATGGCCCAGCCCAGGATAAAGGCGCGCACGTGGTCGTTAGTGAAGTTCTCCAGCGTAAACTGGCGCGAACTCAACTGGTAGTCGCGTAACCGCTTCAGGCCTTCCGGACTGTTCTCCATGGCCTGGTACAGGTAACTGGGCGGTACCGGAGGAGAAAACATACCCTTGGTTACGCCGTCACGGATCTCGCCGAACTCCTCGTAGATCTCCCGGTAGCGCCGGGCGTCACTGCGGGAATATTCGGCTATCGTGTCACAGGTCTTGTCCACGTCCTTGTAAACGATAATCCCCTGCCCCTCGTACTTGTTCGGGTGGCCGGTGATATGGTCCTCGGACCAGATATATTTCAGACCATGGCGTTCAAACTCAGGTAGCAGGGCCTTGAAATCGGGATTCAGGTGGATCCAGACGTGTGATGAGCCGAACATGTCGTGTTTGAACCCGGGCAAGGTGACTTCCCGGGTAATGACGCCGCCGCCCACCCAGTCGTTACGCTCGGCCACCAGGACTTTCAGGCCGTTCCGGACCAGGAGCGCGGCACAAATGAGCGCGTTATGACCGCCGCCTGCTATGATGACATCATAATCCGACATTGACTGCTCTCTCGTTTGTCATTCCTGGATATTTGGGGTCAGAGTAAAAACTCTTCTGGTATTTGGGGGCGTTACCGTTATCTCCATGAGTTTTTACTCTGACCCCAAATATCCATGTGCTTTTCTCTATGTTCTCTGTGGCTAACAGTTAAAATACAGTTCCCGGTAATGGCGCAATTCCTCGATGGAATCGCGGATATCGTTCAGGGCAAGATGGGTAGACTCCTTGGCAAACGGCTCAGGGTTACCAGTCCAGCGTTTAACCAGTTCCTTTACCGTGCTCACGTCCAGGTTGCGGTAGTGAAAATAGTTCTCGAGTTCGGGCATGTACCGTCTGAGGAAGCGGCGGTCCTGGTATATCGTGTTGCCGCACATGGGAGAGACCCCGGCCGGTACGTACCTGGACAGGAATTCCAGCGTAAGCTGCTCCGCATCGCTCTCGGAGTACGCGCTGCTGCGCACCCGCTGCAACAGGCCCGACCGGGTGTGCTGATCCATGTTCCAGTCGTCCATGGCCGCCAGCACGGTCTCCGGCTGGTTCAGCGCCATTCCCGGGCCTTCAGCCAGCAGGTTCAACTGTTCATCGGTAATCACGGTAGCAATCTCGATGATGCGGTCCTGCTCCGGGTTCAGCCCGGTCATTTCAAGATCGAGCCAGATTAGGTTGTTTTCCGATTGCGGCATAATTGGGTACCGGTTTTTAGTTTCCAGTTTTCAGTTGTTAGTTGATACAATTCCGCTATGCGACTAAAAACCTGTAACCGGCTATTAAAAACCTGACGATGAATACGTTAACTTACGCGCTTATCATAGCATTGATTTCCGGCGTTTTGCTCCAATGGCACCTGAGCGCGCGGCATATCCGCCATATCCGCAGCAACCGGGATACGGTTCCCGATAACTTCGCAGACAGGATCTCACTGGAAGCGCACAAAAAGGCGGCCGATTATAACTGTGCCAAGACCCGCGTACGGCTGGCCGACCTGGTCGTGTCCTCTGTCCTGCTGCTGGTCTGGACCCTGGGCGGCGCCCTGGATTTTCTCGACGGCGTCATCCGCCCATACCAGTTATCCGCCGTGTGGACGGGAACCATCTTCATCATTGCGGTCGTATTGATCTCATCCCTGCTCGACCTGCCGCTGTCTCTCTACCGCACGTTCAGGCTGGAACAACGCTTCGGTTTCAACAAGATGAACATCAGGCTGTTTGTCACCGACCTGTTGAAAAACGCGCTGCTGATGGTGGTCATCGGGACCCCGCTGATCATGGTGGTGTTATGGTTCATGGACAATTCGGGCGCCTGGTGGTGGCTGTACGTATGGCTGACCTGGTTTGGGACCAACCTGGTCATGGTGTGGGCTTATCCCGCCGTCATCGCACCGCTGTTTAATAAATTCAGGCCGCTGGACAATGCCGAACTTTCGACCCGTATCGCCGCGTTACTGGACCGGAACGGGTTTACCAGCAACGGCATCTTTGTGATGGACGGCTCCACCCGCTCCACCCATGGAAACGCCTACTTCACCGGCCTGGGCGCGAACAAGCGTATCGTATTCTTCGATACCCTGATCGATGAACTGTCCTACGATGAGATTGAGGCGGTGCTGGCGCACGAACTGGGGCATTTCAAATGCGGCCATATCAGGAAACGCCTTGCCATCCTTGGGGTAACGTTTCTCATCGGCTTCGCCATACTGGGCGTACTGCTGGGTGTGCCGTGGTTTTATGCCGGCCTGGGGGTCAGCGAGCCCTCCGCCTACATGGCGCTCACCCTGTTCGTGCTGGTGGCGCCGGCTTTCAGCTTCTTCCTGCAGCCCCTGTTTTCGTCGATGTCCCGCAAACACGAGTTTGAAGCCGACGATTTTGCCAAGGCCCAGGTCCGCTCCGGCAGCCTGATCAATGCCCTGGTCAAGCTTTACAAGGAAAATGCCAATACCTTGACTCCGGACCCGTTGTATTCGGCATTTCATGACTCGCACCCGCCGGCGCCCATAAGGGTCGCCCACTTGTCCGCCGGGTGAGAAATGCGGGTTAGGGAAGCAGTTTCAATACAGCGATCAACAGCGCCGGCCAAGCCAGGATGGCGCCAAGAGTAAAGCGCTGGAGTCTTTCGATATTGTCCAGCCTCTTCTCGACGGAATTAAATCTAGCGTCAATAGTGCGACCACGTTCGACACACAGTCGTTCGTGATGTTCAAGAGCGGTTTGCCAGCCCGTTTGTTCCTGATCCGTATTACTCATCATTCAATCTCCTTGTAGTACTTACCGGCTTAGGTGTAGAGTAATCCTAGATCATATACTGAACTTCTGCAATACCGCAGAGATAAGTATCAGCCGGTTATCTCGCGGCGTCCGGCCAGGGCGTGGGAAAGCGTGTTGCTGTCTATATATTCCAGTTCACCGCCCAGCGGCACACCGTGGGCGATACGGGTCACGCGCATGTCATGTTTCTGCACGATATTGCTGATGAAATGCGCGGTCGCTTCCCCCTCCATGGTCGAGTTGGTTGCCAGGATCACCTCCCTGATCTCTCCATGGGCTCCATCTCCGGCAGCAGCGCCCAGGGTCGCCGCCAGTTTGTCCAGGCCCAGTTCCTGCGGTCCGATACCATCCAGGGGGGAGAGGTGCCCCATCAGCACAAAATATTTGCCGTTGTAGCCCGCCTCTTCCATCGCAAACACGTCTGCCGGGCTTTCCACTATGCACAACAACGAACCGTCCCTTTTCTCGCTCTGGCAAAGCTCACATACCGGGGTTTCACTGAAATTACGGCACCTCTGACAACTGCCTATGTTGTCCATCGCATCGGCCAGCGCGGCGGCAAGAGACTTTGCCCCGCTACGGTCCCGTTGCAACAGGTGGTAACTGATTCTCTGGGCTGATTTTTTGCCGATTCCCGGCATACAGCAAAGCGCCTGGATCAGCGTGCCCAGCCTGGGCGGTTCAGCCCGCATCGATGACCGGTTCAATCATTAAACAGTACCCTAAAACGGCAGTTTGAATCCCGGCGGGAGACCGAGACCTGAAGTGACACTGGCCATCTTGTCCTGTGCCGCTTTTTCCACTCGCCTGTTGGCATCATTTACCGCGGCGGCGATCAGGTCTTCCAGCATCTCCTTGTCGGCCGCGAGCAGGGACGGTTCTATATCAACCCGCTTGACGTCGTGCCTGCCGGTCATGACGACCTTCACCATGCCGGCGCCGGCCTCACCCTGTACTTCGGTGGCCGCGATCTCGTCCTGCATCCGCTGCATGTCTTCCTGCATCTTCTGGGCCTGTTTCATGATGTCGCCGAAGCCGCCTTTCATTTGCTTCTCCTCTGTGTTGCTGTTTGGGATATTTGGGGTCAGAGCATTTACTCTGACCCCAAATATCCTGACTCCATATATCCGGTCGCATCCTCATCGATAGTCGCATCGAACGTTTCCATGAACTGTCTGACCTCGGGGTCCTTCTGAACGGCCGCCAATGCGGCCTGTTTTGCCTCACGGTCCTTGCGCTCCTTCCTCTGCGCCGGCGTCTCGTCGCCGGACCCTTCCACCGCCACTTCAAGCCTGACCTTGTCGTCCAGGCGTGACCTGAGCGCTGCCTGCAGCTTCTCTTTCTGGCTCGCGGTCAGCAGGTGTTCCTGTTCGGGCCGCAGGTTCAGGTTGAGCCTGTTTCCCTGGTAGTTCTGCAGGGTGCAATGCAAGGCCAGTTGTTTGGTCAGACCGTCCAGCGCCATCGATTCCACCAGGTCGTGCCAGGCATCGTTATCAGCCAGCGCCGGTGTGTCCTGTACCCGGTCACGGGCTTTCTGCGCCGTATTTGTTGATCCGTTATTCCCTGCCGCGGACCGGTTATCGCTATCTGCCCGGGCGTCACCGGACTCCCAGGGGCTGAATGCCAGCATGCGGATCATGGTCATTTCGAACCCCGTTTTCGGATCCGGCGACATAAGCAGGTCCCTGCGGCCGTTCAGGACGATCTGGTAATAGAGTTGAACAAGTTCCTTGTCGAGTCTGCGGGCGAATGCGCGGCCGGCCTCGTCAACCAGGTCGGAACCGTCCGGCAACACCTGTGCGATCGCGATGTTGTGCAGGATGGACAACAGTCCCGCGCACAAGGCATCATAATCCGGCGACAACTCGGCCATGGCGCCGAGCCTTGCAAACATGGACGCGCTGTCCTTTTCGACGACAGCAGTGAACAGGGTAGTCAACTCCTCAACGTCGATCGTCCCCAGCATATCACGCACCTGCGCCGTCTCCAGGCTGCCGTTACCGTGGGAAATGGCCTGGTCAAGCAGGCTGAGCGCATCGCGCATACTGCCGTCCGCCGCAACGGCTATCAGCCGGGCACAGCTATCCTGCGCAGGGACAGTCTCCTGTTCCAGGATTTTATCCAACTGATCCTGGATCTGTTCGGCGCTCAGGTGTTTCAGGTTGAACTGCAGGCAACGCGACAAAATGGTGACCGGTATCCGTTTCGGCTCGGTCGTCGCCAGCAGGAATTTTACATGCTCGGGCGGTTCCTCCAGGGTCTTGAGCAAGGCGTTGAAGCTGTGTTTCGAGAACATGTGGACTTCATCGATGAGATAGACCTTGTACCTTCCGGCAGTGGGCGCATACTGGACGTTATCCATCAGGTCCCGGGTTTCATCCACCTTGGCCCGGGATGCCGCGTCAACCTCGATTAAATCGACGAACCGGCCTTCATCGATACCCGTACAGGCGCCGCACTTGCCGCAGGGTTCGGAACTGACGCCGGCTTCGCAGTTGAGACACTTTGCCAGGATCCTCGCCAGGGTCGTCTTGCCCACGCCGCGGGTACCGCTGAACAGGTAGGCATGGTGCAGTCTGCCGGAATCCAGCGCATTGACCAGCACCTTCAGGACATGGCTCTGTCCCACCATATCCGCGAACGAACGCGGCCGCCATTTACGCGCAAGAACCTGATAACTCATAACCCTCCGATTAATCCCGATTCAGAAAGCGTCCTGCACCGTTCTTGGCCCGGCGCCCGCATCCATTGTTACCGCTGCTCCCTTTCGGGCCTGACGGGGTTCACAACTTCGCGCCGCGGGGAGACCGGCGCAGGCCGCAGCCGTAATACTAGCATAGATAACGGGCCACCGAGTCGCCCTGCGTCACTTTAGCTGACGCCGGTCAGAACAGGAAGTCTGCCGCATCCAGATTGGCAATATCGAACCCCTCAAGCAGGATGGTTCCGCCCCCGTGGTCCGTCAGGTCTATCGTCACACCATCCGGCGCCGCGGACAAGCTGAGATCATCAAATCCCGGCAGGTCGAAGGCTGTGACGTCGATTAAATCCCTGCCGTTTCTGAAGTCGGTTACGGTGTCCTCCCCGTGCCCTGGAGCGAACAGGAAGGTATCAAAACCGATACCGCCGTCCAGCACGTCCGCGCCCGCACCGCCGTCCAGCATATCATCGCCAGAGCCGGCCCATATCGTGTCGGCGCCGGCGCCGCCCTTGAGCGTGTCGTTACCCTCGCCGCCGTACAGCGTATCATCGCCCCTGCCGCCGAACAGCCTGTCATCTCCCGGGCCACCGTCCATGTCGTCCCGGTTCGTATCATCACCGCCCGGGCCGCCGTACATCGTATCGTCGCCGCTTCCTCCGGAAAGCCTGTTGGCCCGCTGGTCACCGGCCAGGATGTCATCATGGTCCGACCCTCTCAGGTTGATGATATCCGGCAGTTCCACCTCCACCCGGTTGCCGTTGTCCCTATAGGCAAACGCAACCGTCCCCGCGAATGTATCGCCCTGGGCGTCCCCGCCCCGGGGTGCGGGATTGTGCAGGCGCACCATCACGCCCGCGGGTGAGCCTGCGTAGGACGCGGTATCGTCGCCTTCACCGCCGGTGAGACTGTCGGCGCCCGCACCGCCGTTCAAGGTGTCGTTGCCGGGTCCGCCGTCCAGTTCATCGTCACCGCCGCGGCCGTACAGGTAATCGTTGCCCCCGAGGCCATGGATCATTTCCACCTCATCGGTCCCGGTGAGGCTGTTCCCCCTGCTGGTGCCGGTGATTGTGCCGTCGATAACGGTAACCACCTCTATCTCTTCAACCGCTATGGTGTAAGCCCCGGAATTGTCCGTGGCCGGATTGCCGGTATAGCTGCCGGCGCTGATGTAGTAGGTATCGCTGGCAAGCACGGTAAACGTCAAGCGTGAATCGAACACCCGGTTTGCCGCATCGATGTCGTCGTTTGTCAGAACGTGGTTTCCTCCGGCATCGAACAGCTTCAGGACGGTGTCTTCGGCCTTGCCGGGGGCGTCCCCGCGCCCCGACAGGGTGATCCGGTAGGTTTTCCCCCGCTCCAGTTCGATACCGACCCAGTCCTCGTCGAACTTGTGGTCAAGGATGCCGTTGAAGGTATCGCCGGAGCTTATCGAATACGTGGTCCCGGCGCTTGCAGTCGCATCCAGGGATGCCCCGGCGCTCTCATTGACTATTGTCATAACCCTGGTCTCAGACCGTCAGGGGGAGCAATATCTATCCCTTTTCCAGGACTACAACCGGAATCTCGCGCTCCGTCCGGCCCTGCAACTCCGTGTAGGTCGGGTAGATGGTGAGCATCAAATCCCACAGTTCAGCACGTTCAGCGCCGCCAGCCGTCCTGGCCCTGGCCTTGAAGCGCTCGGTGCGTATCTGTACGTCCACTTCGGGGTTGGCATCCAGGTTCAGGTACCAGTGCGGATGGGTCGGCGCACCGCCTTTTGAGGCTATGACGACATAGGCGCCGCCGGCTTCGCCGTAGATCAGCGGCGTGATGATGGGTTGTCCCGACCGGCGTCCGATAGTCGTCAGCAGCAGGGCCGGGCAATCCCCATGGTCCCCCATCCCCGCTGAACTCCACTCGTGCCCGTCTTCCCCGTTGCTGTCAAGATAGCGTTGCAGGTGCTCCGTAACGAAATCAGGTACGTTTTCCGGCATTCTTGGATTAGTCATGGTCGGCGCCTCTCCGGTAGATTTTTTCACGATGGTAAGGATAGTGTTATTTATGTATGATTATTTTTCAACCACAGTTACACAGTGGCGAAGCGATAACATGTCATGAACAAAGAAATCGGCATTCATGAACTGTACAGGCTTGATCCTGAAAGAGCGGATTACCTGCTGTGGGGCAGGCGCTCCGACCCGGTGAGCCGCCGCGGTTTCGTCAAGGGACTGGCGGGTTTAACCGGCGTTATCGGGGCCGGGATAGTCTACCACCACACCATGCCTTCAGGGTTGATCCCGGCTGTGCTGGCCGATACGCAGGAAGCGTTTGTCATCGAAGGGAAAAACGGCCTGCGGGTGTTGAATGACCGGCCCCTGAACGCGGAGACGCCGGCCCATTTATTAAACGACGATATTACGCCGACAGAACGGTTGTTTATCCGCAATAACGGCATCCCGCCGGCAAACGTCGATGCCGACGCCTGGACCCTGACCATAGACGGCGAATCAGCAGAAACGTCGAAAACCTATACCATCGCGGAGTTGAAACAACGGTTTGAGAACCATACCCTGCAGCTGACCCTGGAATGCGGCGGTAATGGCCGGGCCGAGTTCGACCCGCCGGCTTCCGGCAACCAGTGGACCCTGGGTGCGGTGGGCTGTCCGGAATGGAACGGCGTGCGGCTCAGGGACCTGCTGGAGGATACAGGAATAACGAACGATGCCGTGTATGTCGCTTATTACAGCGCCGATGCACACCTGAGCGGGCAAGCCGGAAAAATACCCATCTCCCGCGGCGTGCCCGTGAGCAAGGCGCTGGAGCAGGAGTCCCTGGTCGCCTGGGGCATGAACGGAGAACCGCTGCACAGCATGAACGGCTATCCGTTACGCCTGGTATTCGGCGGGTGGCCTGGTTCGACTTCGGGGAAATGGCTGGAACGGATCGCCGTGCGCAACATCATCCACGACGGCCCGAAAATGACGGGCAAGTCCTACCGGATGCCCTGCAACCCGGTCGCGCCGGGCACAAAAGTGGCAGATGAGGACATGTGTATCATCGAGGCCATGCCGGTCAAGTCCTTGATCACTTCTCCAAGGAGCGGTGTTACCACCGCGCTGAAACAGCCGCTGGCGCTGCACGGCCATGCCTGGGCCGGCGACGTCGAGGTGGCCGAATTACATGTATCCATCGATTTCGGCCGCACCTGGCGCCAGGCCGGACTTGAGACTCCCACCAACCGGCTCGCATGGCAGAACTGGGACGCGCAGATACGCTTCCCGGCGGCGGGCTATTACGAAGTCTGGGCGCGGGCAGTGGATGCAAACGGGGTATCCCAACCCATGGTCATCCCCGGCTGGAACCCGAAGGGGTATTTGAACAACTCATGCCACCGCATCGCCGTTTACGTCGCCTGATCCTTTGTGTGCCGCTTGTTTGCGTCCTGGCGGCTCCCTATACTGCACTTGCAGATGACAAGGCCCTGGATGAGGTTAGCGGCTTCGTTATCGATGACGGCTGGGAGCTCACCAATGCCCATTGCGCTTCCTGCCATTCGGCGCAACTGGTGACCCAGAACAGGATGGACAGAAGCGGCTGGGAAGATACCATTCGCCTGATGCAGGCGGAACACGGTTTATGGGAACTGGGCGCTGCCGAGTCGGTGATCATCGACTACCTCACACTTCACTACGGCCTTGCCAAAAATACAACCCGCACACGTAAGGGAAGTATAAGCCCGGCACCGATACAACCCGATGTGGATAAAATACCTGCCGCATATGACAAAACCACCGATGCAACAGTTTCTGGCAGGACACAGCAGTAACCAGGCTCCCGAGCAACTGGTTAAAGACTGTCTTGAACAGGTCGGCCAGGTACCCGATTCGGCGAACTTCGGTTTTATCTATGCAACTTATACCCTCATACCTAAGCTCGACATCATACTGGATACGCTACGCCGGCGTACCGGCATCACCAACTGGTCCGGCAGTGTGGGGCTGGGCGTCAGCGCTACCGGACAAGAATATTATGATCAGCCGGCGCTGGCTATCCTGCTCGCGGAATTCCCCGAGACCACGTTCAGGACCCTGCCCGTACAGACCGGGGATATCGACAACTTCATCAACAGTACCGGTGACTGGATCAACAACGATGATTTTTATTTCGGCATTCTCCACTGCGACCCCGGCAACATGCAGGTGCCGTCATTGATTTCGTCCCTGGCGCAATACGTGCCCAACGCTTTTTTCGTGGGCGGCCTGAGTTCGTCCGCGGACGTCAACGTGCAGGTGGCCGATACGGTCGTATCCGGCGGCATTTCCGGCGTCCTGTTCTCCAGCGAGGTGCCCGTGGCGACAGGCCATACCCAGGGCTGCACACCCTTTACTTCCAGGCACGTCATCACCGCCTGCGAGCGCAATATCATCGTCGAACTGGACAACAGGCCTGCCCTGGACGTATTCAAGGAAGACGTGGGAGAAGTGATAGCCAGGGACCTGCAACGGGTGGCGGGTTACATATTCGCCGGGTTTCCCATTCCCGGGTCCGATACCAGTGATTACATAGTGCGCAACCTGGTCGGCATCGATGAAACCAACCGGCTCCTCGGCGTGGGCCAACTGCTGACGGAAGGCAGCGAGGTCATGTTCTGCCGGCGCGACGGTAATACCGCCAGGCAGGATATGCAGCGTATGCTGACCGACATCAAGGGCAGAATGAGCTCATCCCCCCGGGGAGCGGTCTATTATTCCTGTACCGGCCGCGGCCGTTACCAGTTCGGCCCCGATTCCGAAGAACTGAAGCTGATCCGCGCCGAACTGGGCGACCTGCCCCTGGCCGGTTTTTTTGCCAACGGAGAGATTTTCCATAACAGGCTGTACGGGTACACGGGCGTACTGACGGTGTTCTGTTGAGAGTACGTTCAGTTCAAACAGCTATCCCAGGCGCGCAGTCATCACGTCTTTCACAATTCCTCACCACTTTCTTTGGGCAGAAGTAGCAGGCGTTCGCTACGCCAGATGCGGACGATCCTCACCCGCCGGGGGTCGCGCCGGTACACTATGCGGAATGGTGGATGAATGAGTTCGCGCAGGAAGGGCTGATCGAATTCAGGTACCATCCGGCCCAGATCCGGATGGTCGGCCAATGCCTGCACGCGCTGGAACACCTCCTCTACCAGCCGCATACCAACGCCGGGCACCCCCTGCTCCGCGTACCAGGCCTTCACCTCCTCCAGGTCCCGGAGTGCGGATTCGGCAAAGCCGATGACCATCCGTGGCATGAGGTTATATCAGGCCAAGTCGCGCCCTGGCATCGTCGAGGGATACTTCACGCCCTGCCTCCAGGTCCGCAAGACCCGCGACTACCGCGCGCATGAATTCCCGCTCTTCCTCCGCCTTCTCATAATCACCAACAGACTGGACCACCGCCACGCCCCGGCCACGGCTGGTAAGCAGCACGGGTCTGTGCACCTCGGTCGTGTGTTTCACCACGCGAGCCGGATTCACCTTGAGATCAGTTATGGGAACCAAATCCTCGGAAAATTTGATAGTCATGTCCACCTTGAAAATGAGCTTTTATAAGCACCCAGAATAACACCTGTTCAAAGAGCTTTCAAGTGTACAGGTTATACTGGAGCAAACTGATCATCCTGTCTATCCTGTTCATCCGTGTTAAATCTGTGTATTTAGCCGGTCCACCCCAGCCCGGCACTGACGCAGTTGATGGATAGCAGCAGCGCGACCAGGTCTGCCTGTTTGCCCTGTTCGCGAAAGCGTTTGACCAGTTCGACCTGGGCCAGGCCGACCTGCTTGAGGATATCGCCGCGGCGTTCCAGTTTTCTGCTGAAGCGCGGGAACTGTTCCGCCAGTTTTTTTTCGCCGGTTATCATGAGCACGCCCGCTATGGATAGTTTATATTCCTGCAATATTTTCGCGGAGATTATCTCCTTGATGATCTCCTGGTCCAGCAGGCCGGCATACTGGCCTATTACGTCGGTGTCCACAAAGGCCAGGGATTTCTCCGCCTCATCGATTACCAAACCGAACAACGGCCAGCGTTTATACATTCTCTTCAGCAGTTTCTTTCCCTCGTTGCCCCTGACCTTGATAAACTTCTCAACGGCGCTTCCCAGCCCGTACCAGGCCGGGACGTGGTGGCGGTTCTGGGTCCAGGCGAATACCCATGGAATGGCGCGCAGATCATCCAGCGAACCGACACCGAACCGGCGATCCGGCCGTGAGCCGATCCTGAGCTTGCCCAGTTCTCCCACCGGGCTTGCCGTCTGGTAGTAATCAACCAGCCCGGTTTCCTCCACCAACTGCCGGTACTCGGTGTAGGCCAGGTTGGACAGCGCGTCCATGGCCTGCTCGAACTCGGGGTCCGGTTTGAACTGTTTCCCCGCCGTGGAATTCAGGGTATGTTCCATGACGCTGGCGGCAAGCAGTTCCATCTCGTACTGCGCGGTACCGTGGTTGGCGT
Organism: Gammaproteobacteria bacterium; assembly: GCA_965208655.1. Taxonomy (GTDB): domain Bacteria; phylum Pseudomonadota; class Gammaproteobacteria; order Eutrophobiales; family Eutrophobiaceae; genus JAAXHV01. The sequence continues at coordinate 351,683 of CBDBPJ010000001.1, read as the reverse complement.
ACTTGGTGGAGACGACTTCACCCTGTTCCGTAATTCGCAGCCTGCCGTTTACGGAACCTGCCGGCTGTGCCGCGATAATACTCCCGGCAGGCCCGCCGCCACGGCTGACCGACCCTCCCCGGCCGTGAAAAAAGACGATGGGGATCCTGCACTTTTCCGCGGTTCTGGTCAGTTCGGTCTGGGCCCGGCTCAATTCGTAATTCGCCGTTAAAAATCCACCGTCCTTGTTCGAATCCGAATAACCGATCATGACTTCCTGTATCCCGCCCTGTTCCCTGACACTGCGCCTGACAACCGGTGTCTGCAACACCTTTTGCATGATCCTGGGGGCCATGCGCAGGTCTTCTATGGTCTCAAACAGCGGTATCACCGGCAGCGGCGAACTTTCCACCGCCAGGCTGTCGGAGAATACACCGGCATACTTTGCCAGCAGGTACACGCCTAATACATCCGCCACCGACCGGGTCATGCTCAGTATAAAACCACCGATTGCCTGCCGGTCCAGGGTGCGGCGGGTTTCCGCAATCATCTGGAACAGGCCGAAGGTCATGGCCGATTGCCTGTCGGCAAGGGAGATATTCGGGAGTTCATCGGCCGGCGTGGACAATTCCTTCTGTATCCACGCGAGCCATTCAGGCGCATGCGCCGGTGGCGCGGTTTCCCCCTGGTGCTGAAGTTGCCAGATATCCGCCAGGGTTTTAGTAACAACCGTGGAATTTTCCCTGATATCAAGACATGCCGTGCAGAACCGGAACGCCTCGGCCTGGCGCAGCAGCGGGGTTACCCGGGAACCCGCCAGGTGCGCGCAGTCGGCGCCCTCCAGTCCCTGTTCAAGAATACTCAGGTCACGGATAAACTGGTCGGCATCAGAGTAGCTGAACTCGCTCAGCGTGTTCTTCTTCTCGGTATTCCTTATCTTTTCCAGTATGCAGATAACATACTGGCGGAAGATCTCCCCCGGGTTGCGTTTTTCCAGGCTGTTCCGGCGGCCGCTTTCATCCAGCAACCTGTCCAGGTGTTTCACAAATCCGGCGGGCGGGCGGATCGCGTGAATGGAAACACTGAGCTGGGAGAACAAGCTGTTCAGGCGGCCCTGGTAATGCCGTAAGACGGCTTGCCTGTTCAATACCAGCGCTTCCCGGGTAATGGTGTTGTTGACAAACGGGTTGCCGTCCCGGTCGCCGCCTATCCACGAACCGAACCTGAAAAACGGCGGGGTGGTAAATTTCACGTCCGGGTAATATTTCTCCAGGGCCCAGTCAAGTCTTTCCAGGGTTTCAGGGACGCGGTCATACAAGGTCTGCTCAAAGAAATGCAGCCCCCATTTAACCTCCTGGACGACGGATGGCTTTTCCAGGCGCAATTCCCCGGTCAACCAGAGCAGGTCGATTTCGTTACGGAGTTGTTGTTCCAGCGCCTCCCGTTCCCGCGGGGTCCAGCGTGTGGCTTCCAACCGGTACAGGATCACGTAGATGCGGCGGTGTATCTGCAGGACCGTAACGCGTTTTGCCTCTGTCGGGTGCGCGGTAACGGTCGGCATTACTTTCAGGCGGTCGAGCAGGTCCTGGACTTCCAGATGGGACAAACCCAGCTCAAAGGCCTGTCCGATCACGTTGGCGAAGGTGCCGGAAACATGTTCCAGTCCCTGCAGACTCTCGGTGACCCGGCGCCGGCGCATCGCCGCGTTTTCTTCGGCGATATTGAGCAGCTGGAACCAGATACCCCAGGCCTGTAACCCGGCCAGCAACAGTTCGTTGTCATCCCTGGGCAGGACCTGCTCTCCATCAAAAATCGGGAGTATCTCCGGTTTTCTTTGCCCGATGACCTGGCGCAACAACTCCGCCAGCAGGTCAATAAGGTTGCCGGCATAACTGGCAACCGCCGAATCCAGTCCCGCTACCGAGGACTGCTCGGGGAAGTCAAAGGTGGATTTTGACTCGTGCTTCACACGACGCGGTCGCGTGGCGCCTCACCGTTGAAAAATGCCTGCAGGTTCTCCACCACGCGCATGCCCATTGCGACCCGGGTTTCCCGGGAAGCGCTGCCCAGGTGAGGAAACAGCACGACGTTATCCAGGGTCAACAGTTCAGCAGGCACTGCCGGTTCTCCCTCGTAAACGTCCAGACCGGCCCCGGCAATGGTGCCGTTATCGAGCGCTTCAACCAGGGCGGACTGGTCGATGACATCGCCGCGGGCACTGTTAACGAGAAACGCCCCCGGTTTCATCATGGATAAACGTTCCCTGTTGATTAAATGGTAGGTCTCTTTGCCTCCGGGACAATGCAGGGAGACAAAATCCGCTTCCTGCAGCACCTCTTCTATCGAGGCACGAGACTCTGCCTGCAATTCACTGACCAGTTCAGCAGGCGGCGGATACGGATCGGTAAAGATGATCTTCATGCCGAACCCGTGATACGCCCGCTGCGCCATGGCCCTGGCGATCCTGCCCATGCCGATTAAGCCCAGGGTCTTGCCGGTCACCTTTGTGCCCATCATGTGGGTCGGGCGCCAGCCGCTCCATTCCCTGTTGCGCACGTGCCGCTCCCCTTCCCCGGCGCGGCGCGCCGTCATCAGCAACAGGGTCATGGCGATGTCCGCGGTGCAGTCGGTCAACACCTCGGGGGTATTGGTTACTACCAGCCCGCGCGTCCTGGCGGCATCAATGTCGATGTGGTTAAACCCGACGCCGTAACTGCCGATGATTTCGGCTTTCAGGTTATCCACGGACAGGACTTCCGCATTTACGTTGTCGGAAACGGTAGGGCAGAAAGCATCGGCACTCTGCAGCGCCGCCCGCATTTGACCGGCGGACATGGGCGTATCATCTTCATTCAACTGCACATCGAAGAGTTCCTGCATCCTGCTTTCAACCTCCTGCGGCCATTGACGACTGACTATTACTCTGGGTTTACTCATGTTGATTCCCTGTGCAAAGTAGGTTTGCTCTGCCGGTACGGATAGCTCTCGTAATTTCAATATCATGGAATTATAGTGAATCCAGCACCGATTTTACGGTTGTCCCAAATTCCGACGGCTTCGACACGATGGTGACACCGCATTCCTGCAGGATCTCCACTTTCTCCGCGGCGCTCTCGCCGAACGCGGAGATGATGGCGCCGGCGTGGCCCATGCGTTTGCCTTTCGGCGCGGTTAGCCCCGCGATGTATCCTATCACCGGTTTTTTCATGTTGTCCCGGTAAAACTCCGCGGCTTCCGCTTCCTGGGGGCCGCCAATCTCACCGATCATCACCACTGCGTCAGTCTCCGGGTCGTCTTCAAACCGTACCAGGTGATCCTTGAAGGAGCTGCCGTTAATCGGGTCCCCACCGATGCCTATACTGGTGGATACCCCAATCCCCAGCGCCTTCATCTGCGATGCCGCTTCGTAGCCCAGGGTGCCGGAACGGCCGATGACGCCAACCCTGCCCGGTATGTAGATATGCCCGGGCATGATGCCCAGCATCGCCTTGCCGGGACTGATTGTCCCTGCACAGTTGGGTCCCGTCAGCACCATCTTGTCTTCCTGGCGGTAACGGCGCATATAACGCTTCACCCGGATCATGTCATGGGCGGGGATACCGTCGGTAATGCAGACACAGTACTTTATGCCCGCATCCGCCGCCTCCATGATGCCGTCCGCGGCGAAGGGCGGGGGGATAAAGATAATACTGCTGTCGGCCCCGGTCTCGGCTACCGCGTCCTTGACCGTGTCGAATACGGGCCGATCCAGATGCGAGGCGCCGCCTTTACCGGGGGTAACGCCGCCGACGACGTTGGTGCCGTAATTGATCATGTCCCGGGTGTGGAATGTTCCTGTCTGCCCGGTAAAGCCCTGGACAATGACTCTTGAATTTGTGTCTATCAATATCGCCATGATTTATCCCGTCAAGCCTGAGTTTTTTCGTAGTCCTGCCAGGCGGCAACCGCCTTGTCCGCGGCCTCGTGCAAGGTGTCCGCCATGATGATCGGTAAATTGCTGTTCTTCAGTATTTCCCTGCCTTCTTCCACGTTGGTGCCCGACAGCCTGACGATAAAGGGCAATTCCAGGTCAATCTTGCTCACCGCCTGGACTATCCCTTCGGCGACCCAGTCACAGCGGTTGATCCCGGCAAATATATTGACCAGTATCGCCCTGACGTTCTTGTCGCCCAGGACCAGGTTAATGGCTTTCGCCACGCGGTCCGGCGAAGCCCCGCCGCCAATGTCCAGGAAGTTGGCAGGCTCGCCGCCGGCGTGCTTGATCATGTCCATGGTCGCCATGGCCAGGCCGGCGCCGTTGATGATACAACCGATGTTTCCTTCCAGGCCCACGTAACTGAGACCGCGGTCCGCCGCCTTCATCTCCCGGGGGTCTTCCTGGGATTTGTCCCGCAACTCGGAAATATTCGGACGCCGGAACAAGGCGTTGTCGTCAAACCCCATCTTCGCGTCCAGCGCCAGCAGGTGATTGTTCTTCGTCACGACCAGGGGGTTTATCTCCACCATGGTGGCGTCCAGGTCGCGGAACGCCCGGTAGCAACCCAGCAGCGTCGTAATCGCCTGGCTGCTCAGGGATTTATCGATGCCCAGTTTGAAGGCAATTTCCCTTGCCTGGAAGGGCTGCATCCCCACTGCCGGCTCGACCGTGACGCGAATCAGTGAATCCGGGTTTTCCCTGGCTATATCCTCAATCTCAACACCGCCTTCAGATGACGCGACGACGGAGATCCTTTCCTTCTGCCGGTCCAGTACGAACCCGACGTAATACTCGTTGGCAATTTCACTGGCCTCCTCCACGTATAACCGGTGAATGATCTTGCCGGCGTTGCCGGTTTGATTGGTGATCAGCCGCTTGCCGAGCAGTTCATCGGCAGCCGCCCAGATCTCATCGTCGTCCCGGCAGAATTTAATCCCGCCGGCCTTGCCGCGCCCGCCCGAATGGATCTGCGCCTTGACCACCCAGGCATCACCACCCAGTTCATGGGAACGATACACCGCCTGTTCCGGGCTGTACGCCAATCCCCCCCTCGGGACCGGCACGCCGAAATCAGTCAGTATCTCCTTCGCCTGGTATTCATGAATTTCCACAGTCGTTACCTCATAGTTGTATTGTCAGAATTGGTGGGGTCAGAGTAAAAATTCTGACGAATTTCTTACTCTGACCCCTGAATTTCCAGAATTTTACTCTGACCCCAATATCAATTCCGCCTGTTGTACGATATTTCTTGCCATGCGTTCCGAGGCGGCATCGATCATCTTGCCGTCCAGTTGCGCCGCGCCCTTGCCCTGTTCGGCAGCCTCTTTCAATGCTTCAAGTATACGCCGGGCGCGCTTGACCTCGGCTTCGGGCGGCGACATGATGTCATTGGCCAGGGCTATCTGGTTGGGATGGATCGCCCATTTGCCCTCGTAGCCCAGCGCCGCCACGCGCCTGGCCGCGGCAATGTAACCGTCCGGATCGTTGAAATCACCGAACGGCCCGTCGATGGCGCGCAGGCCGTATGCCCGGCACGCGGTGACGATGTTCACCAGCGCGGCATGCCACTGGTCGCCCAACGCGCCGTCACACTGGTAATCCGGGTTCAGGCCGCCGATATTCACGGTCCGCGCACGCATGCTGGCGGCATAATCCGCGACACCGAAATGCAGGGCTTCCAGACGTGAGGAAGACTGTGCAATAGACATGACGTTGGCCCCGCCCAATGCAGTCTCAATCAGGCACTCTATGCCGATCCTCTTGTCAAGGCCCTTGGCATCCTCAATCTGGGTCAACAGGCAATCCACCATGTACACGTCTGCAGCAGTGCCTACCTTCGGGATCAGCACGGTATCCAGGTTGGCGCCGGACTGCTCTACTATATCCACGACGTCGCGATACATATAATGCGTGTCAAGACCATTGATACGCACCGACATGGTTTTCCCCTGCCAGTCGATATCGTTCAACGCTTCCATAATGTTCTTCCTGGCCTGGGGTTTGTCATCGGGGATCACCGCATCCTCGCAATCCAGGAAGATAAAGTCCGCGGCGGAGCGGGCCGCTTTCTCAAACATGCCGGGGTTGGAACCGGGTACGGCAAGTTCACTGCGCTGTAACCGGACCGGCGCCGGGGGGTACTGGGTAAAACTCATCAGAAGCGGGCCTGGCGGGTGTTGCGCAGGTATTCCTGTGCGGCGGCCACGCCGCTGCCCAGCTCGATATCAATCCCCATATCTTTCATCGACATCTCGGCGGCGTTAAGCGGGGTCAGGACCATCACTTCATTCAGGTCACCCAGGTGTCCGATACGAAATGCCTGGCCGGCGATCTTGCCGAGGCTGATGGACAGGGCGACGTTGTAGTATTTATAACTGTGCTGCGCCACTGCGTTGCCGTCAAATCCCTCCGGCACCCGTACCGCACTGACCGTATCGGAATACCAATTTTCGTCTTTTGCAACCAGGGACAGGCCCCATGCTGATACCGCCTTGCGGACCGCGACAGCCATGCGGGTGTGGCGGGCAAAGACGTTATCCAGCCCTTCCTCCATGAGCATGTCGATGGATTCCCGCAACCCTCTGAGGTAGATGGTGTTGGGGGTATACGGGAAAAAACCGTTGTCGTTGGCCCCGATCATGTCGTCGAAGGAAAAAAATGTGCGGTACAAGGTTGCGTCTGCGCGTGCGGCGAGCGCTTTTTCACTGACGCCGACGATACCGAGTCCGGTGGGCAGCATAAAACCTTTTTGCGAACCGCTGACTGCCAGGTCCACACCCCACTCGTCCATGCGGAAATCCATGCTGCCCAGGGAACTTACCGCATCGACAAACAACAGGGCCGGGTGATCAGCCTCATCCAGCGCCTTGCGTACTCCCGGGACATCACTCTTCACACCTGTAGCCGTCTCATTCTGGGTGGCAAAGACGGCCTTGATCTCCTTGTTGGTATCCGCTTTCAGTATTTCCGCATAGCGGTCAACGGGGACACCATCGCCCCAGTCCATCTCGATGGCATGAACGTCGAGGCCGTGGCGCCGGCACATGTCTACCCAGAGTTGGCTGAACTGGCCGAAATGGGACATCAGGACCTTGTCTCCGGGCGACAAGGTATTGGTGATGGCGGCTTCCCACCCCCCGGTGCCGGAAGATGGAAAGACGAAAATCCGCCCCGTCTCCGTCTTGAATATCTTCTTCAGGTCGTTAAACAACGGCAACGTGAATTCCGGGAAATCCGCTGCGCGCATGTCTTCCTGTTCTATCGCCATGGCATTGCGGATGCGCTGGGGCACAATCGTCGGGCCGGGTATGTGTAAATAGTTTCGACCGGGCATAGTCACTCTCTCCAGGTTGTATTTGTTCGAGCGCCCTGCTCGAACAGGGCTTCCGTCTTTAAAAACAGCGCGACGCGCTTACGCAGTCTCGCCGTTCAGTACAGGGATTTCCAGGGCATCACCCTCAAGAAGACACGGACCGGCGCTTCCTGTCACGGTCCGCAAATGCAGATTTTACAATCCAAGGAACCGGTTTATACCACATTCATGCAGCAGGTGTCCATACCTTACTGCTAGCGGTGCTAAAATGTCCCAATCCGGGTCAAATAAGGTAACCCCCGTCCACAGGGAGAATACTGCCGGTGGCGAACCCGGAGGCGGGAGAGGCCAGGAACAGGATGGCGCCGGCCATTTCATCGGGTTGGGCATAGCGCCGCAAGGGCATCTGCTTTAACCAGGAATTCAGGACCTCTTCATTTTCGGTCAGGGCGCCGGCGAATTTCGTTTCGGTCAATCCCGGCAGCAGGGCGTTGACCCGGATATTGTCCGGGCCGCACTCCAGGGCAAAGGCCTTGGTCATCTGGATGATGGCGCTTTTGGTAATCGAGTAGATGCCCCGTTTGTCTCCCGGCCTGATCCCGTCGACGGATGAGACGTTGACGATGGCGCCCCCACCGCTTTCCTTCATCAACTTGCAGGCATTTGCAGACATGAAGAAGTAACCGCGTATGTTGACTTCAACGGTCTTGGTGAACGCGGCCATATCGGTATCCGTGATGTGTCCGTAATAGGGGTTTGCCGCAGCATTGTTGACCAGTATGTCCAGTCGACCATGCTGTTGCCGGATATGGTCATAAATCGCTTCGATTTGCTCAGGGTCGCCGATATGGCAGGCATAAGCAGTCGCCCGGCCGCCTTCATCCCTGATACTTGCGGCCACTTCCTCACAGCTCTCCTGCCTGCGGCTGGAAATAATAACATGGGCGCCCTGCTGCGCCAGCAGTCTTGCTGCCGCCTCGCCGATGCCGCGGCTGGCGCCGGTCACCAGCGCAATCTTGCCGGTCAGGTCAAACAGGTCTGTGCTCATGTGTTCACCTCTACTATTTGGCAATAAGTTCTACTGCGTCGGCAGCCATTGGTTCTACTATTCTGCCCATATCCAGGGCCCTGTCGCTGGACGCGTTGCCGTCCAGACCGCGTTTATACACGCCCTGGCATATAGCAGCCATACGAAAATAGCTGAAAGCCAGGTAGAAATGCCAGTTCTCGATTGCCGGCATGCGCCGGAATTCGCCGTACTGCTCGATAATCGCCTGCTCTTCAGGGACACCCAAAGCAGCGCGGTCTTTTCCGGCCAGACCCTTCACATCACCCTGCGGAGGAAGCCGCAGACACATGCAATAGTAAGCCAGGTCCGATAACGGATGCCCCAGGGTGGACAGTTCCCAGTCGATAACGGCCAGGGCGCGCGCCTCACCAGGATGAAAAATGACATTATCGATGCGGAAATCGCCGTGGATCAGGCCGCTCCTCCCGTCATCTTCGGGCAGGTTGGCGGGCAACCAGTCCATCAGCGTGTCCATAGCCTCAATCCTGCCGGTTTCAGAAGCTTTATATTGTTTTGTCCAGCGGCTGATCTGCCGCTCGTAGTAATTGCCCGCACGGCCGTAGTCGGCCAGTCCGACAGCATCGACATCCACTTCGTGAATGGCTGCCAGTACGCGCATCAGCTCACGGTGGTAGCCGGCGCGCTCTTCCCTGCCGGTATCCGGCAGCGCCGGGTCCCAGAAGACCCGCCCTTCCTCGTAGCTCATCACGTAGAACATGGCGCCGGTGACGTCTTCATCCTCGCACAGGTGCAGGGCCCGGGCGACCGGTACGCCGGTCTTTGCCAGCGCCTTGATCACCTTGAACTCGCGATCGACTGCGTGGGCCGATTTAAGCAATTGCCCCGGTGGTTTGCTGCGCAATACATAGCGGCCGCTGCCGGCGCTGAGCAGCCAGGTGGGGTTAGACTGCCCGCCGGGGAACTTCTCCGCCTTGACCAGCCCGTGGAAACCGTCCACGTGGCGTTCAAGACAGGAATTCAGCTTTGCGAGGTCAAACGGTTCCATCTGCATAACGCTGCACGATCATCTTGCCCAGTGACATCATGTGGACCTGGTCAGGGCCGTCGGCAAGGCGGATCTGCCTGGCATAGTTATAGGCCTCCGCCAGGAAGAAGTCCTCGGTCAGACCGGCGGCGCCGTGCATCTGTATCGCATCGTCAATCACCTCGCAGGCCATTACCGGCGCGGTGATCTTGATGGCCGCAATGAGGTCGCGGGCCACCTTGTTGCCGTGTTTGTCCATACGGTCCGCGGCCAGCAGGGTCAGCAGGCGCGCCTGCTCAATTTTGCAATAGGCCCTGGCAATATCCTCGCGCACCGACTGGTGCTGGCTGATCTTCCTGCCGAAGGTGGCGCGCGCTTCCACCCGCCGGCAGGCCAGTTCCAGGGCGCGCTGGGCGCAGCCGACCAGGCGCATGCAATGGTGGATGCGGCCCGGCCCGAGGCGTCCCTGTGCGATTTCGAAACCGCGCCCTTCTCCCAGCAGGATGTTGTCCAGCGGCACCCTGACGTTGTCGAACTGGATTTCCGCCTCGCCGAACGGCGCATCGTTGTAGCCGAAGCTGTGCACGTGACGGACTATTTCCACGCCGGGCGTATCTCTCGGTACCAGGATCATCGACTGCTGCCTGTGGCGATCCGGGTTGTCCGGGTCGGTCTTGCCCATGACGATCAGGATCTCACAGTTGTCGCGCATACCGCCCGTGGTAAACCACTTGCGCCCGTTTATGACGTAGCCGTTGCCCTCTCCTGTTATGGAACAGGAGATATTGGTGGCATCGGAAGAGGCAATGTCCGGTTCGGTCATGCAAAAGCCGGAACGTATCTCACCGGCCAGCAGGGGTTTCAGCCAGCGTTCTTTCTGCTCCTCCGTCCCGTACAGTATCAGGGTCTCCATGTTGCCGGTATCGGGCGCGTTGCAGTTGAACACCTCGGCCGCCCAGGGGACCCGGCCCATGATCTCGGCCAGTGGGGCATATTCCAGGTTGGTCAGCGCATCTCCGTCAGAGTGTGCTTTGGGGTAAAACAGGTTCCAGAGCCCTTCTGCCTGCGCCTTTTGCTTCAGGTGCTCCAGGATTGGGGGGGTGGTCCAGGGATTTTCTGCCGCGTTGATATGGTCCCTGTAGGACCTCTCGGCAGGATAAACCCAGGCGTCCATAAAATCGCTGAGACGCTGTTGCAGCGTCTGTACTTTTTCCGAATATGTAAAGTCCAACGGAATCTCCTCGATAAATATTTGGGGTCAGAGTAAAAATTCTTTGAATTTTTACTCTGACCCCTGAATTTCAAACACCGAAAATCAGTAATTTTACTCTGACCCCTTATATCATATATTTAGAACGCCTCTTCCGGCATGTCCAGGCAGGTGGTATCCAGCCCTGACAGCAATTCGCCCTGTGCTTGCGTTTTCGGCAATTCCCAGCGGAAGAAATAGCGGCAGGCCTGTATCTTGCCCCGGTAGAACTGCCTGTCGGCATCGTTTGCATCCGCAAGTCCCGCCTGGGCGACCGCGGCCTGTTTCAGCCACATCCAGGCAATAACAACGTGGCCCAGCATGTCCAGGTATGCAGACGAATTGGCCAGGAACCGGTTCAACTCCCCCCTGGCCGCGGTTGCGGCCAGGACTTCCGTCGTCTCCGTCACGGTTGTCACGGCCCGATTAAGGGCTGTGGCGAATTCCGACAATGCCGGGTGCGCCGCCGCGCCATCTGCATCTTCTTGTATCCCGCGCACCAGCAACCTGAATCCCGCGCCGTTCTTCATCATTACTTTACGGCCCAAAAGGTCAATACCGTGGATGCCGCCGGTCCCTTCATGGATCATGTTCAGACGGTTGTCCCGGTACAGGCGTTCCACCGGAAAATCCTGCGTATAGCCGTAACCTCCCAGGATCTGGATGGCATGCTTGTTTGCTTCCAGGCACCAGTCGGACGGCCATGCCTTGACGACGGGTATCAATACATCCAGTAATAAATCGGCTTCGTGCCGGGCCGACCGGTCCGGATGCGTTTTTTTCTCATCCACCAGCATTGCGGCAAACAGGCACAGGGCCAGTCCGCCCTCAACATAGGCCTTCTGCGCCAGCAGCATCCGTTTCACGTCGGCATGCCGGATGATCGGCACCATCTGGTTTGCAGGGTCCTTATTGTCCGGCATGCGCCCCTGGGCGCGTTCCCGGGCATATTCCAGCGAATACAGGTAGCCTGCATACCCTACGCCCACTGCGGAGAGTCCGACCCCGATGCGGGCTTCGTTCATCATCATGAACATGTACTCCAGCCCGCGATGGGGTTCGCCCACCAGGTAACCGGTACAGCGCCCGTTCTCGCCGAAATTAAGCGCGCAATTCGGGGTGATGCGTTGCCCCATCTTGTGGTTCAACCCGGCCAGGGAGACGTCGTTATATTCACCCGCACTGCCGTCAGGGTTAACCCGGTAGCGCGGCACGATAAACAGGGATATGCCCTTCACGCCCGGCGGCCCGCCCGGGATCTTGGCCAGAACCAGGTGGATGATGTTCTCGCCCAACTCGTGTTCACCGCCGGTAATCCACATCTTGTTGCCGGTAATCGCATAGGTCCCGTTTTCGAGCAACTCAGCCCTGGTACGGATATCCGTCAGCGATGAACCCGCATGGGGTTCCGACAGGCACATGGTGCCGTAAAAGCGGCCATCCAGCAGCGGCGGAATATACAAGGCCTTTTGTTCGTCGCTGCCGTATTCGATGAGCAGGTTGGCGACTCCCGCCGTGAGTAACGGCAGACCGGACAGACCAATGTTCGCGGACTGAAAGACGGCCATACAGGCACTGGCGACCGTGAACGGCAACTGCAAGCCGCCGTGTTCACTGTCCATGCCGGCTGCGACAAAGCCGGCTTCGAACATGATGCCCGCCGCTTTCCCGGCCTCCGGTATCATCCTGACCTTGCCGTCTACCACCTCGGCAGGATGCTGGTCACCGGCCTCGGCACAGGTCTGAAAGTGTTCCCGGGCAACGTCCTCGGCAAGATCGAGCATGGGGTCGAAAATATCGCGGCCTTGTCCGGAGAAATACCCGCGCCCGCACAGGCTCTCGGCATCGAGCATTTCGTATATCAGGAAATCGAGATCCCTGCGGCTGATTGTCTGGGACATGGTTTCGAAGATATTAAGCAGTAGAACGACGGATTAAAGACAGGCCAGTTTGCCCATGATTTTATTGTTGAATATCTTATTATGGAAGATAGATATACAACAATATATTTCACGTCGCGATATGCTTGCGCATGACGGCTCAGCAAGGCACGCCGGCAATACGCCCGCCGTCTACCACCATGCAATGGCCATGGACATAACTTGCCAGGTCCGAGGCCAGGAACAGGACCACGTTTGCAATTTCTTCGGGTTCGGCAATGCGCTGCAAGGGAATGCCGGCCTTGGCTTCCTTCATGAATTCGGGATCCGACCAGTATTGTTCTATCAAGGGTGTTCTTACCCAACCGGGGGCAATGGCGTTTATTCGCACACCCGAGCCGGCAATCTCTTTCGCAAGATAGGCGGTGAGCTTGGTCAGGCTGATCTTGGAAATACCGTAAGGCCCTTCCCCGGCAATAACATCAAAAGCGCTGTCCGAAGCAACAGTGATCACATTGCCGGAGCCTTGTTTGACCATGTTGGGTACAATGCGCTGGCACAGGCGTAAACAGCTCTTGAAATTCACGTTCTGGACCAGGTCCCAGTCCGCTTCGCTTATTTTCAGCAAGGGATCAGGATAACGGTGGATGGCCGCAACGTTCACCAGCACGTCGATGGATCCGGCTTCCTCGTAGGCACGCTCTACCAGTACATCAATCTGCTCGCCGGCAGACAGGTCAGCGAACAGCGCTGTAACCGGTTGCCCAAGCCTCTCTATGGATTGCCTGGTTTGGGTCAGCCTGTCTGACTCGGTCTCCCGATCGGTGAGAATAATGGATGCCCCCTGTTGCGCCAGGGTAATAGCCACTGCGCTGCCGATACCACCGGCGGCGCCGGTGACCAGGGCAACCTTGGACTCCTGGGAAAGGGGGTTGACGGAACTGTTCATCTATTGTTCATGCACGGCAAAAATACCATCCGCAAAGGCCTGCGTGATCTCACCATAGGGCGCGCAGACGGACATCTTCAGGGGATTGTCCTGGGAACAGTTATACACGGTCTTGGAATGGGAATAATTGTTAAATCCCTGGGGGCCGCCATGACACCCGGTACCGCTGGATCCAATCCCGCCGAAGGGTGCGGTCGGCTCCGCTGCCTGGAAACCAAAGACATTGATGCCGGCGCCGCCTGAAACAATACGGCGCTTGAATTGATCGACCATTTCCGGCTCACGGGCCATGGTCACCAGGTATGAAGCCAGGGGGCGCTCGCGGCTGTTAATGTAGGCATAGGCCTCGTCCAGGGTCTTGTAGGTCCGCACCGGCGTAACAGGGCCAAAGGTTTCTTCGCGCATGACTTCCTGGTCATCTGAAGGGTTCACCACCAGGTACATCGGGATTTGACGCCGTTCACGGTCCGGTTCTTCATCGCTGAGGTTAATCACCTGGGCGCCGCTGTTCCCCGCTTCTTCGAGGGATTTGATGATGCGGTCATAATGGCGTTCATTAATGATGCCGGTGACATCAGGATGACCGATATAGGTGGGATAGGCTTCCTTCCACACCTTCCTGGCCAGTTCCAGCCAGGTATCCAGCAAGCCTTCAGGTACCAGGGCATAGTCGGGGGATGTACAAATTTGTCCGTTCTTGCAGAACTTGAAGCTCAGGTATTCCTTGATCAGTTGCTCGTCGACTCCATCTTCAAGGAAAATGGTCGGGTTCTTGCCGCCCAGTTCCAGGGTCACCGGGGTCAGGTTCTTTGCCGCCGCCTGCATGACCAGCCGTCCCACGTTGGTGTTCCCCGTATAGGTCAGGTGGTCCCAACGTAATTCGGAGAAATACTCGGAAAACTCAACATCGCCGATAACAACGGCCAGCACGTCTTCCGGAAAATACTTGCCGACACTCTCCCGGATAAGGTCTGCGGTTACCGGGGCCAGTTCAGACATCTTTACGATAACGCGGTTGCCGGCCGCCAGCATGTCAACGACCATGACCAGGGAACATTCAATGGGAAAATTCCAGGGTGCTATGTTACCCATCACGCCTTTGGGTTGTTTGACGACTTCACAACGTGATGACCCATGAACTATATCCAGCAAAGGCCGTTCTTCCGGGGCCATCCATTCCTGCAAATGGACCATGGCATTGCGACATCGGCCCAGTACCCCGCCGGTTTCAAACAGGTCGGTAATCAACTCCGGGTGAGAGTCAAAATCCCGGCCCAGCGCATCACGGATAGGCTGACGCAAGTCAACCATCATCTTCTCCATGGCCTGCAGCCATTCCATACGTTGTTCATAGGAGGGATTGTTGTCGGCCAGGAAGGCAGCTTTTTGTTGTTCAAACAGCCTGTCCAGTTCCGCTTTGCTCGTGTCAGTCATGGTAGTACTCCGGTTGTATGTTGAAAACGCGACTTAATCCCTGCAACCAGGGATGAATTTCATAACAGTGATCTGAAATCATATTTGTCCAGAACCAGGTTCGTCCTGTCAATGATGATATCGATGTCCTCGCTGGTATGCATAAAAGACAGGTAAATGTGGTTGGAGGTAGGCAATGTCAGGATCACCCCTTCGTTAATGAGCGCCAGAAAGAAAAGTGATAACACCTCCATGTCCAGTAAGGAAAAGCGCTCGAAACCGGGTTCTTCTGCCGAGAGGAATAGCTGCAGCAAAGGCCCCAACCGGTTCACATGACAGGGTATCTCCCGGGACGAAAATGCCTGGTGGATACCTTCGGCCAGCGCTTCGCCGATATTGAACAGGTGACTGTATTCTCCCCTCTCATTCAGTTGCTGGTATGTCCTGATTGCCCCGATGGCGCCTGCAATGCCCGCGGTACCGTCATTACCTGTGCCGGACTGGAAAACACGCGGCGTACCGGAAGCCGCCAGGGGATCAACCACGCGCATGATTTCCTCTTTACCTGCAACCGCGGCCAGCTTCTCTCCCGCAGCAAGGGCCTTGCCGAGAGTGGTTAAATCCGGTGTCACGCCGTAGTAAGCCTGACCGCCACCCAGCGCCAGGCGAAAACCGGTAATCACTTCATCGAATATGAGTACGATGTTACGCGCCAACGTGAGAGATCTAACGGCTTGCAGGAATGACCCGTTGCTGCCCCACAACCCTCCCGCATGCATTGCCGGGTCCAGGATGACGGCTGCGATGTCATCGTGGTTTTCCATAAGTTTTGCCAATGCATCAATATCGCCATAGCCGGTCAATAAGGTGTTGCTTGCCGCCTCACCGGGAACACCGGCGCCGAACGGTTCAGCGGTCGGCCCGAGTCCGGTCAGGAACTGATCATCCTGGCCGTGGTAGTGGCCGTAGAATTTAACGATTTTGCTGTTGCCGGTGAAGGCCCGCGCATAGCGCACGGCCATAATGACGGCCTCGGTGCCGCTGTTCAGGAACCGCACCCGCTCGGCACAGGGGACAGTTTCCTGCACCAGTTCCGCCGCCTCTGCAATGATGGGGGGGTTGACGACCAGCGGACCCGTTTTGCTGTGCCCGGCAATAGCGGCGATGACGTCCGGATGATTATGGCCCAGCAGAAGCGGTCCGTTGCAAAGAAAACAGTCGATATATTCGTTACCGTCCAGATCCGTGACCCTGGCGCCCCGGCCACCGGTTTCATAAAACGGATATGGCGGGAAAAAACGTAAATTCCCTGTCGTACCGCCGGCCAGTGACTGGCGGGCGCGTTGATAGTATGCCCCGGACGCGGGGGTCAGTTTCCGGTAGGCCGTGAATATGGCATGTTGAATATCATCCAAACTGCTGGCCTGCATAGCTCACCAATCAGTAGATTAGCACGAATGCATCCCAGCCTGAATCATTGGGCAGGAGAGAATACAGGTTATTCCGGATCAGTCTTTCCATCCATCATCGCGCCGGTGCAGGATGCTGGTCTCCCGGGGCCCTCTCTCAATGACTTCGATGGTCATGCCGCGGCTCACCTCAGCGGGGAAATAGGCTATCTTCTCACCATAGGGGTCGAGCACATAATACTTTTCACTGTCATCCAGTGGTGTTCCGTCGATACCCACCATCTGCACGCCTTTTGCTTTCATTTCGTCGTAATACGCAGCCAGGTCATCGACTTCGGTACACAATTCCGCTACGTAGCCGTCGCCTTTTTCGTTCAACAGGTCCATGAGCGGCCCGGGACCGACAGGCTGGAACAGTTCCAGCCAGACACCGCCTGCATCAATGAACGCGGCCTTCATGCCGCCGATCTCCTCGTTGGAACCGGCGTCAATGCCCAGTTTCATCGGGTGCCGTTTCAGCCCCATAACATCGGTATAGAAACCGGCCGTGCTCTCCAGGTCTGCAACGACGATGGAAACGTGGCTCATGCGCGGCCCTTGCTGTTGCCGGCTCTCCTTTTCCCACTGCCGATCGCGCTGGTTGATCAGGTTGAGTTCGTCACCCTTGATCACCTCGAAGATCTCGACGACCGTCCCCCGACTCAGTTCGGTGGACCAGTAGGCAATGCGCTGGCCGGTATGCTCGAAATCGCCTTCATCAACCACGCCTTCCTTGATGAGTCCACCGTCTTCACCCAGGGGAGAACCGTCCATGTTGAACATAGGGATACCCTTTGCTTTCATATCCTGCAGCACTGCATCGTAATCGCCGGGATCGAAGTTGATCTCGATGATTGCGCCGTCGCCCTTTTCCTTGAGGATATCCATACCGGGCCCCGGTGACGTGGGTAATATCATTTCCAGCCAGAAGCCGTTGGCGTCGACGAACACAGCCTCCATACCGCCGGTGGTTTCGTCCTCGTCGCTTACCATAATCTCCATGGGGTGACGCCGCCAGCCCACCACGTCGGTGAGGAAGCTGACTGTCTTGTCCATGTCCTCGACCCAGATTGCGGCGTGGTCGAGGCTTAGTTGGGGTTTGATTCGTGTGGTTGTCATTAGCTTTTCCCTGTTTAAAAATTAGTTCATATTATAATATAATGGCCTATTATCAGTCAATAACATTAATTTTATGAATTAAATTATCTAATTGAATATATAAATTATTTATTATTTATCAAGTAGTTATATTAGGTATAAAATATTCGTAAAAATACTATAAATTGGCCTAATATTAACTAATTCAATTTTACAGGTCATTTCCTAACTGGAATCGCGTAACTCAAATACCCATATGGTTGCACTGCTCTTTTTTGGATTTTGATCTCCTTCACCCAAATTGTATTCACCAAAACCCTCAGAGTCGCCGGTAGTAACCGCGATGTACTGTTTACCTTCTACCATAAAACTGATCGGGCCACCGCTGGGAACTCCATTGAGACGAACTTGCCATAATTCCGTACCATCAGATTGATCGTAGGCAGAAAATACCCGGTCTCGTGAACCCGAGAATATCAACCCTCCCGCGGTCGCCAATACGCCGGTACTCAGCTCTGCCCGTTTACGGGTTGACCACAATATTTCCTTACTTTCCAGGTTTATAGCCCGCAGGCCGGCAAAGTTACCGTCGCTATCCGGTGTCGGATAAGGTTTCTGGCCAAAAAGTCCGTGCGGAGTATCACCGGGTAATAATGGCGAGCGCACTTTCATGCACGACTCTCTATATGGTGTGAAGAGTGTATTCGTCTTAATGTTGAATGATGTTGGCTGCCAGTTCCTGGCGCCCAGGGAATCAGGGCAGACAAAACGCGTTTGATTTATTTCAGGTAAGGCATCGGCAGCTATTTTTTTAGTACCCGTTATTGGATCTATTCCATTGATTACATTTTGAAAACCTGTATCTATCGAGAATTGATATTCACCATTACTAACCTGCAAGGCTTCAAAAATGGCTTGCTTACCGCCTGTAATGACCACTTTTTTGTGAACTCCATTGACAGGCAAGACCACAACTGTTCGTTCAAAGGCCCAATCATAATTCCATTGATCATTCGGTAGATGTTGAAAATGCCATTTCAGTTTTCCGGTATCGATATCAAGCGCGAGTGTGGAATTGGTGTAAAGCCCATCATTGCTTACGGCGCCTTCGGCCAATATTCTCAAAAGTTGTGGCCTGTAAGTATTACCGGTACCAAAGAAAACCAGTTTTGATTCCGGATCATAGCTACCTGGTACCCAGACGCCCGCACCCTGGCGTTGCCCTGCTGCAACCCCATTCCAGCTATCACTACCCTGCTGTCCATCCTGTGGGATGGTATGGAAGCGCCATAACTCATCACCGGTGTGCACATCAAACGCTGCGATAAAGTTCATACCGGGTGCGCTGGCAGTAGCCGTGCCGATGAGAATTTTTTCATCGGCAACCAGGGTACCCGCGGAAAACCAAAGGGTGGTAGCACTTAATACGGATTTATCCCATTCGACTTTGCCGGTCTTTACGTTGAGTGCGACGATATTTCCGTCGTCTGTAGTCAGAATGATTTTGTCGTTATAAATTGATATGGCACGCGGACCAAAAGAACGTGCAGAGTTCCACTTCTTCTCCCTCTCATAACGCCAAAGAATATCCCCCGTAACAGCATCAAACGCATAGACGAGGCTGCCCGCACCGTACATGAACATAACCCCATCATGGACTAATGGTGTTGAAATGTTCCTGCCATCGGGCATTGTCCATGCCCATGCCACCTTCAGGTCCGTCACATTTTTCGCGCTGATGTTTTTTAATGGACTGAAGCCCTTTGCGTCGTATGTTCGACGCCACATTAACCAGTCCCCGGCGGGCGCTTGCGCCAATGTCTGACTGCTTACCCTTGTGATTTTATCAAGCGGGTTCGCCCGTGGATCGGGTGGCGCTGGTATGACGACAATATCTGCAGAAATCCGGCCTCCGGACGGTATCGGTAAACGCGCGGCATAATACTCATCCGGATTTTGTGACAGTTCACCATCACTCGCAGGAAAACCGCCCACCTGGAACATATAGGCCAGAACTTGCCGGGATTGCTTACTGTCAAGTGTTCCCGGCGAACCTGTCGGCATCTCTGTTTCGATATACCGCAGTAACTCTCCTACAGAACGTCCGCCCCATATACTATAGAAAAGGTCACCGGTAATCGGTGGTGACGAACCATCATTTAAATTTACCCCGTGACACAACTGGCATGATCGTTGGTATACTGTCTTGCCCTGTTGTGCCTGCTCAGAGGTATAACCGGGAAGGTCAGTATCGAGAGCAAAAGCCGGTTTTGGGGGTGCAATCATGAATGCGAGGGTTATTACAAGAATGATTTTCATTTTGTACGCACCAAAACTATAAGCCGCTGGCCTATAATTAATCCTGTTGTTAAATCCTGTTTTTTTAATAATTCTGATTTCGAATCTTAAATATATTGTATATTAATGGGTTATGGTTTTTAAACAACAGTTTGCAAAAAACTATATTCTGGCCTATACTTGCCAAATGTTTTATTGAGTGACTGTAATATCAGTGTTTTGGCATTAACATACACATCCCCCGGAGAGAAATTAATGAAGAATCCTCGCGAATTACTGAACCCTCTGCGGTCAAGTTTTTTCACCTGTGCGTCAGCAGTTTTTGTACTGGTTCTGGCATCAGGCACCATGCATGCCGCAGTACTGGAAGAAGTCGTAGTCACGGCACAAAAACGTGAACAGAACCTGCAAGACATCGGTGTGTCAGTAACGGCTTTCAGTGGTGCGCAAATGAGAAAGCTGGGTTTCGTTGAATCCAATGATTTGATTGCGCAAACTCCCGGCCTTGAAGTATCCGGTTATGGTGGCGGTGCGATCGCCTCATTTAACGTTCGTGGTGTTGGTCAAAACGATTACACGGCGAATCAGGAAGCGCCGGTTGCCTTATATATAGATGAGGCCTACCAGAGTTCCAACGTCACTACGCGCTTCAGCATGTTCGATGTCGAGCGTGCAGAGGTTTTACGCGGCCCCCAGGGCACCTTGTTCGGGCGCAACTCCACGGGGGGATTGGTACATTACATCACCACCAAACCATCACAGGAATTTGGGGGGTTTGTTGATGTGACTCTGGGTGAAGAAGGACGTAGACGGGTTGAAGCTGCTGCAGGCGGTGGCCTGACCGACCAGGTTTCGGGTCGCCTGTCGATGGTCTATAACGAGGATGATGGTCTCCTCGATAATGACATTGGCCCTGATGCGCAGCAAGCTGATGATTGGGCGGTGCGGGGACAATTGTTGATTGAACCCTCTGAAGAGCTAAGCATCTTGTTGAAAGCGCAATATGCGGACGAAGACGCTGCGCCAAATGGATGGACGTTAAATGTGCCGTCATATAACGCAACTGATTTTTTTGGCTATGTAGATGAAATAGACGGTAACCCTTACACCATTTCCAATGATTTCGATTTTTTTCAAAAGACTGAAGTCATCAATTTGTATGGCAAAATCAACTGGGACCTTGGTGGCTTTACAGTGACCTCTATCACTGATTACCAGGATATTGACCATGATTACGCTGAAGATTCAGACTCAACACCCGACAGCGTTTACCACTACACCCAGACTGCCGATATTGAACAAATTTCCCAGGAACTTCGTTTGAGTTGGGAAGGTGAACGACATCGTTCTGTCATTGGTGTGTACTATTTGGACATTGATGGCGATTTTTCCACCGAACAATCCGGGCTGTTTTATTTTGGTCCTGATATTTTCGATGAGTTCGCCGTTCAGAGCACGACAACCTATGCAATTTTCGGGCAAACAGAATTTGATCTTACTGATCAGCTTACCCTGATACTCGGTGTGCGCTACAACGATGACGATAAGGACTATACGTTAACGGCGCCTGACTTCGGGTTCCCGACTTACATGGGCTCACTTAATGAAGACGACTTTAACGCGAAGATACAGCTTGACTATAAACCTAATGATAACTGGTTGTTGTATGCAGGTTGGAACCGGGGCATCAAGTCCGGCGGTTTTAATTTTCCACTGACGCCGGTCAGCGGCGATGTTTTACCTTACAGTGGTGAAGTACTCACCTCGTACGAAGCAGGATTTAAAGCAAGTTTAAGCGATACCACGCGTCTGAATGTATCGGCTTATTATTATGACTATGATGATTATCAAGCCTATAACATCGATCCTTTCTTTAATGCACTACTGTTCAATGCAGAAGCTGAATTCTACGGTGGCGAGATTGAGTTGGTTGCGAATCCTGTTGAGGGACTGGATATTTTACTGGGGGCATCTTTCAGTGACACCGAGATAACCGGCCTGCCTACCGATTTTAATTCTTTGGACCCCGTCACTTTCGCTCCTGCCCAAACTTACCCAACCGGAAAAGAAAAAGCGCCATTAGCGCCTGACGTTACTTTTAATGGTCTGGTGCGTTATTCGTGGCCTGCTTTTGGTGGGCAACTGGCGCTGCAAGGGGATTTTCGTTGGACAGATGACCAAAAATTTAATTTATCTGAATCCGAAATTGTCACTGAAAGTTCTTATGGCATAGTGAACGCCAGACTGGATTACACGAGCGGTGATGAGGCCTGGAGCGCGGCCATTTTTGTTAATAACCTGACCGATGAAGAGTATCGAACCTTCGGGGTTGACGCAAGCCTGTTCTTTGGTTCCGGAGAGGACGTTTTTGCCCCTAAACGTTGGGTTGGTGGAAGCATCGGGTATAGCTTCTGATGACATATCAGTGACAGACGGGAATTGGTATATTGCACGTTGCCGGGGACAGAATTAATTCTGCCCCCGGAAGTTACACAGCAAAAAAGCCATGGCACAAGGGGTGTGTCATGGCTTTTTTTATTGCCGCTTACTTCAGTTAATGATTATCATGCAGTAGTTCATACAGGTGGTTGCAGATGAGGAAATATGACAGCGATATTACCCGCCGTGACTTCGTCAAAGGAACGCTGATCGGTTCCGGCGCCATGCTGTTGAGCATGCCGGCGCCCAATACGGCGATGGCCAGGCCGGGTGATAAAGCTGCACGGCATCACCCGGAGACGGTTCACCCCTGGGACGGCTATGCCGGTGTTGGCGATTACGCCCGCGCAAACGGCAACACAGAAAGTACCACCAGCGCCGCCCACCTGATACGTGACAAACAAATTGACGGGATACTGACTGGTGCGGTCGACACCGGAGAAGCATACGATCTTGTCATCATCGGCGGTGGTTTCGCCGGCTTGTCGGCCGCCCGCACTTTCCTGAAGGAATCCAGGCCGGGACAAACCTGCCTAATCCTGGAAAACCACTCCCTTCCGGGCGGGGAAGCAAAGCGTAACGAATTTATTGTCGACGGTTATAAAATTACGGGGCCGCAGGGGTCGAACCTTACCGTTGTTCCCGGTGTCAAGGGCGACTGGTATGACGAGTTGTTTAATGATTTGGAAATCCCGCGCCACCCGGAATTCCAGCCCCTGGAGGGCTACAAGGGTGAGCTGAGGTTATCCCCGACAAATTACCTGCCTATGCTGGGAATTGCCGAACAGGCGGCTAGCGCGGGTTACTTCTTTGACAAGGAGACCTTCGGTCTGGAGGAATCCTACTGGGACCGGGATTCAAGTCAGAATGCTTATGCAAACACGGCTTTTTCAGCGGCTGAGAAAGCGGACCTGGAGCGCTTGCGTGAGGGAACCGGCGTCAATAAAGCCGGAGACGACTGGTCGCAGTGGCTGGACAGTATCACCTACCGGGAATATCTTGAAGACATCCTCCATATTCAACCCCGTGTAATCAAACTGCTGTCCATAACCCTTTCTACCACCTCGGGGATGGGTTGCGACGCAATATCCGCTCGCTACGCAATGATGTCTGCGCTGCCAGGGTTTGATAAAGGTTTCGGTGACAAATCACTGTATCGAGTGCCTTCTGATGACAAGGAGGTTGCCGGTATTTTCTCGTTCCCCGGAGGCAACGATGCGATCTATCGTCTCATGCTGAAGAAGGTGTTGCCGAACGCGATTTCAGGGGGGACGCGCTTTGCAGAGATTCATGATTCGGCATATCGGTTTGATAATTTTGATAACCCGGGCAACCCGGTGAGAATCCGTTTAAACGCTACAGCTGTTCGTGTCGAGCATGATGGTGCCCCGGCCAGGGCAAAGAGCGTTACGGTCTATTATCAAAAGGATGGCAAAGTCTATCGTGTCAGGGCCAAAGGCGCCGTCTCTGCTATTGGCGGCTGGGTAAACAAGCATATTATCCAGGACCTGCCCGGCGCATATGAAGATGCTTTCGGTCAAATGGTTTATGGTTCCAACATGATCGTCAATGTAGCGCTCAGGAACTGGAAGCCAATGGCAAAATTAGGGGTGAGCGCCTGTCATTTCTTCACGGACAATGGCCTCGGCGGGTTCTGCAATATCAGGCGGCCGTTGGTTTTTGGTGACAACCAGCCTCCGCTCAACCCGGAAAAACCGGTTGTCCTGACCTTTTACGCCGGGTTTACCAAACCGGGATTACCTGCAAAGGAACAAGCGGCGGCTATAAGATGGGAACTGATGTCAAAAAGCTATGCCGATATCGAAGCAGCGGTGCGCCGACAGTTGACCACCATGTTTGGCCCGCTGGGTTTCGATGATGAAAAAGATATCGCCGGCATTATCGTGAACCGTTGGGGCCACTCCTATGTGGCTGCAATCCCGGGATTATTCCACGGTAACGATGGCAAGCCGGCCCTGCAGCAGGTCATTACCAGGCCATTCGGGCGTATTGCCTTTGGTCACTCGGAACACAAGGGCATCCAGGAGTGGTTTGGCGCCGTTGAACATGGGGAGCGCGCGGCGCTACAGGTTATGGAAATAATAAATACATAGATTGTTACTGGTTTAATATGAACAATGGGGGTGAATCATGAACACACCTAAAGCATTACGCTTTAACATGAAAGACGTTGATTGGGAACTGACACCGGAATTCGGCGGCGGGGAACATGTTTTCTACCGGTCAGCCGACAAGACACGGGCAGTCGTTGCTTTCAAGGAAGCCGGAAAACATACCTTCACCTACCCCTTTGACGAATTTGCCTTCGTACTCAAGGGTTCCGCCAAAGTCAATGTCCATGGAGGTGAGAACTTTTCGATAAGCGTAGGCGACATCCTGTATGTTGAAGAGGGGACTACTATCGATTTCGAAATGAGCGATGACTTTGAAGACATCACCATGCTGGTATCGGATAAACCGGTGGAATGGCGTTAAGGCGCTCCGGAACTGTGTAGTCCTGAACCCGGATACTGGTTGAAATGCAAGCTGCAACCCGAGTGTTAATCGACACGCTGGCAAAGTCGCTCTCCACTCCCCTTGAGGAAGCCCGGGGCCTGCCGCCGCAGGCATACCTGTCCGAAGAGTTCTATGAACTCGAACTCGAACACCTGTTCCGCCGCGACTGGATCTGCGTCGGGCGCGAAGAAGAAGCTGAGAACCCGGGGGATTACTTCACCATCGAACTGGCCGGCGAACCGCTGGTCGTGGTACGCGGGACCGATAACAGGCTGCGGGCGCTCTCCAACGTCTGCCGCCATCGTTACATGCAGGTTGTCATGGGACAAGGGAGCGCAGCGCGGTTGTCCTGCCCCTACCACGGCTGGACCTACCGGCTTGACGGCAGGTTGATGGGCGCGACCAATATGGCGGAAAGCCGTATCCTGGATAAGGACAACTGCCGGCTGCCGGAATTCAGGCTGGAAACCTGGCTCGGTTTCATTTTTGTCAATCTCGACCCCGACGCAGAACCCCTGGCGCCGCGGTTGCAGGAACTGGGTGAGCGGCTGGCTCCCTACCACATCGACAGGATGCGGATTTCCTCGATGTACGACGAAATATGGGAGGGGAACTGGAAGCTGACCATGGAAAACAATGCCGAGGCGCACCATCACCGTACCCTGCACCCGGACACCCTGCAGCCGTGGATGCCTGGTGACGACTCGCACTGCGGCGAGGATGAGCAGAACTGGAGCCTGTTGCGTACGCCGCTGATGCTGGACCTGGTACGCGCTGAAGCGCCGATCTACGCCGACCTGATGGAGCGCTGGAGCGCAGACATCGAACCACGGGACAGGGATGAGACGCTGACCTATGTTATTTATCCGTCAAGCACCGTCGATGCATCACCGGGGATTGTCTTCTGGAAACGGATCCTGCCCCTCAGCATCGACCGTACCCGCGTAATGATGGGCGCCCTGGTACCTGAAGAAGAACTGAATGAAGAGTTAAGCCGCTACAACAGGGAATTTTTCGAGGTGCTCAACCCGGAGGATTACCAGGCCACCTGGCGGCTGCAAAGAACCATCGGCTCACGCTATGCTGAAGCAGGTCCCCTCAGTGCCAAGGAAGCTTGCTTGTTTTATTTTCAGCGTTACCTGGCCAGGCGCCTGAGTAACATTTGAATAGAATACTCGGGGTCAGAGTAAAATCATCCCTGACCCTGCCACCGGCAATGTTCTTCAAGATTTTACTCTGACCCCAACTATACATTGTAATCAATCTCCGTAGCGTACCAGGCTCAAGCCGGCGCAGATATTGATATCCTGCCCGGTAATACAACGACCATGCTCACTGGCGAGATAGGCCGCCATGGCGGCAATATCCGCCGGCTTGATGACAACACCAAGGGTATTATCACTCATACTCTCTTCAATTATCTCTTCAAGCGTCTGCCCTTCTTCCTTCATATCGTCAAACGCCTTCCTCGCCATAGGCGTATCCACCCAGCCGGGGTTGATGCTGTTTGCGGTTATGCCGTATTGGCCGACTTCTACGGCCAGGCATCGGACCAGGGCATTCAGCCCTGCCTTGGATGCGCAATAAGGGCTACCCAGTACTTCCGCCATGATTGCGCTTACCGACGAGACATATAACTGCCTTCCCCCCGTGCCTTGTTCGATCATGGTTTGAAGCGTAATCCTGGTGATGAGTTGCGGCGCTTCCAGGTTGACCGCCATGGTCCTGCGCCAGGTATCGATATCACTTTCCACCATTGCTTCCGGGATATACAGGCCGGCATTATTCATGACGATGTCGATGCCGCCGAGTCCCTTGACCCCGGCATCACACATGGCTTCGATAGCCGCCGGGTCGGTCAGGTCGGCTTCAACAGCAAAGGCCTGCCCGCCACCTGCGTTAATCTGTTCTACAGTTGCTTCCGCTTTCGCAAGGGTACGGGCATGAACGGCGACATGTGCCCCCGAATCAGCAAATACTTCGGCAATCGCAGCGCCAATACCTGAAGCTCCTCCAGTAACCAGCGCACGCTTATCACTCAGATCAATATGCATAAAAATACCTTTCCAAAAGTCTTATGTTACTGCGAACAGTTTGTTCAGTTTTTTATAACATTATAAGCAACGGACCTGGTATCAACAATGTTGCGACTTGATAAGACCCGGCCAATGGCCTATATTTCATACTTGCCTCAATCAACAGGGGAGATAAGAAAGATGGGTAAAATGGGTACGCTTACGCTGGACAAGTGGGGTCCATTCTCGCCGGTTCATGACTCCTGTGCATCCAAGGGTCCCTGGTATTATATCAACACCGAAGGGATCATCATTGAATTTGAAACAGACGAGGATGCGGCGCGCAGCCTCATGCCTCCGGATCTCGAGCTTGTCGAGCCGGCGACGGCATTCGTCTCAATTGCGGACAACCATTGGACGACGCTGGGGCCCTATGGCGAGGCCTACATGGGCATCATGTGCAAGTGGCAGGGAGAAGACTGCTGTTACATCCCGGCCGTGTATACGACCGGCGTCGCTTCCCGGGTGGTTGCCCGGGAAATTGTTGGATGCGGCAAGAAGACCGCTGAGCGCATCGAGGTTACTCAGCACGAGGATGGGGACATCCAGGCGATCATGGAGATCAAGAACGGTGACCGGGCAGCATGTGCCGTAATGCGGCCGGCTACGCACGAGCCGGCCGAAGCACTGGGCGCGCACCAGTCTGTTCCGATGATATTTCTCAAGACATTCCCTGATTCTGAGGGTGGAGACCGTCCTGCCCTGGCGCAACTCGTCTCTCAGCCGTATCCGGTCCATCCTCACGTTGATGCGCAGGGCCGTGCCATGGTCTATAGCGGCCCCGGGCATCTCGCCTTCGGGTGGCCGTCCGACCTTCAGTTGCCCATTCGCGGTGTTGCATCGTTCAAATTTTCGCGCTATGACTCCGTGCTGGAGTACCCGAAGATACTGAAGACCTATACGGCGGAAGAGTTCGAAGCGGCAGAGGCAGAGGCCTCAGCGGTGAACGTACAGGCAATAAGGGCGATTCGCTGACGGACTGAATACCACCTGTTTTATCTTTTCGTATTCCGCTTGACCAAAGGTAAAAACTCAAGCTTTTGAAGAGCTTTCATAACGGGTCTCCAAGTACCGGCCTACCCGATAGAAAAAAGGCACTGCCAGAACGCAACAGAAAAAACTGAACCATCCAATCATGTCGTAGTTATATCGAGAAGCAATCAATCCGCCAACTGCGGGTCCGACGCCAACAGCAAGCCATAATAACCCACCGGTAATGGTAGCCAGACGTCCGGAACGATCCAACTCAGCAGCAACGCTGAACAGGAGTGGATAAAGAAACAGATATATAAACCAGTATAGAATTATACTGCCGGTATAGACTGGTATTGTAGTTGAATTTGTGATCCCGTAACTTGTCGCTCCAAACAAGACCAGGCCAAACAATATTGTATTTATACGACCCAGGTGGGTATAAGCCCATGAAGCTGAATATGCCCCCACTACCCCGGCAGCTGTTCCTGTTCCGAGAATCAAACCAATTATTTCAATATCCAATCCAAACCTGCTGACGCCTACTCGTTCCACAAATGCCCAGATTGTACCGGCGGCAAGATTAACTAATATAATTGTAATAAGCAGGGCAATGTAATAGCGCCAATGCACCTCTGTTTTTTGCTGCTTGACTGTGCTGGGTTCACTGGGAAAGTTGCGAATAAACAGCAGGGAAATCAATCCTGCCACCGTAAGAAAGATACATGCGCCGCCAAACCCAAAACTCCCGATGATCATGGACATCAGTGGTTGCGTAATAGCGTAAAGAAGAAATGTAATAGCTGTTGAATAGCCAAATACCTTATCCGGATATTTGGAAGTTGCGCCTACTGAATTGACCGCGGCATAAACACAACCCAGCCCAAGCCCAACACAAAAACGTGTAATGAAGAGATCATAATTCTCCAGGAATAACGGACTGATCAATTGAGCAATCGTAGCGAATACAACACCTGCAATTGCTAACCTTCGCCGATTAACGCGCTGTATGAAAGGCAATACTACGAGCGTGGCAACAGGGATGGCACAAATTTCAAGTGCTAAAATATAGGCTCCGGTAATTTCAGCTACTATGCCTGAGTCCGCTAATATGCCGATTAATAGCGGGGAGAAATTGGACGAGGTGATACTGACATATGTCCCGGCCGCGACCGCAATTATTAAGGCAATATCAGATTTTTTACTGGAATGCTGCATTATCGTTTTTAACTTTACCTGCGCCGGCTGATTGACCAGCGTCCCGTGGATAATGAATATTATTATGCCATTGGCCTAATTTTAACATACGTATCTTATGATAATTTATATAATTAACACTATAAAATTGCTGATTTAATATACTATTCAGTAGGTTAAATCATTAACTGAACGGTTTGCAAAAATAAATAATTTGGCCTATACTCACCAACGCTTTATCAAATATTATTTATACTGAAGATTCAAATTCTTTCCCCATAAAGGACAAAGCAACAGCGGAGATTATCATCATGGCAAAAATGGGAAGACTGACACCCGATCAATGGGGCTCAACAATGCCCGCACACAATGCTGCTTACAAGAAAGGGCCCTGGTATTACCGCGATACCGAAGCGCTGGTGATCACCTACCTGACCGATGAAGATGCGGCGCTGGATATCATGCCGTCGGAGCTTGAACTGATTGAGCCTGCAACCGCGTTCATGGTGCTGGAAGTCAATAATATCAGTACCAGCGGCGGCCCTTACGGTGAGGTGTACACCGGGATCCTGTGTATGCATGAAGGCCAGGTATACGGTTACACCAACGCCGTATACGTGACGACGGAAAATGCCCTTATCATAGGCCGGGAAGTCTGGGGTTTCGGAAAAAAACTCGCCCACCGTATCGAGTTGATCAAGCACGGCACCGGTGAGATTGAGGGTGTTGTAGAGGTCAAACCGGGCCACATAGTCGCCAAAACCTTTTTTTTCCCGGATAGGAACCTGCCCGCTTCGGAACTGGCGGCACTGCCGCTCGCGGTCCTTAAAGTCATACCCGATGTCGAGGGCAGCGATACGCCTGCCGTGGCGCAGTTGAACTCGGTGTCATTTACCGGCGTCCCCCACAAGGGCCCTGATGGCAAGGACGAGTTATACAACGGTTCGGCATCGCTGGAAGTTGACAGAATATCCGATGTGAATTTGCCGGTAGCGCAGATTGTCGACGCCAAATATGTGAGAATGACGGCCGACCTGCCCTACGGGAAAATTCTCAAGACCTACTGAGAAAGAGCGCAACCGCCGGCAACACGAACATGGACCCGGATCACACGGTGATCCGGGTTGGCAGATACCGGGTGTGTCTGATGTTCCAGGCTTCGAAGGCCACCTGGCGGAAACCGGGGGAATAAACCATGAAATTAGGCGTACTGGTTCCGCTTAACCTTACCGCAACCCCGGAGTTTCTGCGCGCGCTTGGAACGACTGCGGAGCAACTGGGTTTTAACTCGCTGTGGGTCGGTGAGCATGTTGTCATGGTGGATGATTACGATCCGAACTTTCCCGTATACGAAGATGGCAGGATGGAGTACGAAGAAGCTGCCGATAATGCTGAACTCGATGCATTCACTTCCCTGGCTTACCTTGCCTCGATCACTGACAGAATACGGCTGGGCACCGCTGTCATCGTGCTGCCGCAACGCAATCCGGTTTACACGGCAAAAGAAGCGGCAAACGTGGATTGGCTTTCAAACGGGCGCCTGGAACTCGGCGTCGGGCTGGGGTGGCAGAGAGAAGAGTTTGAGGCTGTCGGCGTTGCGTATGAACAGCGCGGGGCGCAGTCCCGTTCGTATATCGAGGTGATAAAACGCCTGTGGTGCGACCCTGTCTCTGAATACCATGATGAATTTTATGACTTACGCCCCTGCCGATTCTATCCGAAGCCCGTTCAAACTCCCCATCCGCCCATTATTTTTGCCGGTAACAGTAAACCCAGTTTCAGGCGCGTTGCAGACCAGTGCCAGGGCTGGTTTGCCATCGGCGCCAACCCTGAACAACTGGCTCCTCAAATCGCGGACCTGGAAGCCGCGCTTGCCGAAGCTAACCGGCCAAGAGAAGAGATCAGGGTTTATGCCTGTCCCTATGGACATGACTATGACCACGAAATGATTGAGCAATACAGGGAACTGGGTGTCGACGAACTCGTCCTTTTGCACTTTGCAACATCCGCAGCCGAGGTGGAAAGTCTGTTAAACAGGTTAGCCGAACAATACCTGGATTTCGTTTCATCAATTTAACTCATGTTACCCGTCAAAGAGTTGATTTCTTTCGAATACGGCCGCGCCAATGCTGAGTTGAATTACGGCAAAGTTGTAAAGACATACACTACCGAAGAATTACGTTCGTTTATGATTACCAAACGCTAACTCGCCTGCAGCATGGCGAATAGCGCTATCTTAATCTCGCTGGCCAGCGCCCGCATCTCCGGGCCCTCGGCATCTTCATAGGAGAACTGGATACCCAGTCCGTCGAGTATGGCGTGGATGATCCGGGCGATATGGCGCCTGCGCTGTAACGACAGGTTCGGGAAGATTAACGCCAGTTCCTCCGCCACGACCTGTTCATACAGGTCGTTTTCCTTCTTCAAAATCGAGGCCATGTCCGGGTTGTGGTCCGCCAGGGACATCATCATGCGCCATAATGCGGTTTCGGGCGCTTTCAACTCGGCGATACCGGCATCGATGATGGCATCCAGCCTGCCCTTGCTGGTGGACGTTTCGGAGACTGCCACCTTCATGCTCTCCGTGTATTTCTCTACCGCCTGGTCGAATATCGCTATCAGCAGATCGTTTTTCGTGGGGAAGTAGTATTGAAGATTGCCGTGGGTGATACCAATCTGGTCCGCGACATCGCGCAGGACCAGGCTGTTTGCCCCGCCCTCGATTAACGCCTGTTTCGCGGCGTCGATGATCTGCTGGCGGCGTTTCTGCCCCTTGGTCCCGGTGACCTTACCGTCCGCTTGGTGGTTGTTTGATCTTTCCATTTCCTGAAGTTTATCCATGGTTTTCCGGCGCTGGTGTATTTACCTGCCCGGAAAGTGTGAAAATTATAGTGCAATGGCCTATAATATGCATTCAAATTCAGCTAAAGTCAAATATATCATAAAGTTATATTAAGTTGTCAGCATTTTCACGCAGCATGATGGCCTAAACTCAAATGAAACTGGGACTTTGCATACCCCTGGTTGCACCTTACGCAACGCCTGAATACATCCGCACCCTCGGCGTCACCGCAGAGGCCCTGGGGTTCAGTTCCCTGTGGGTCGGCGAGCACGTGGTCCTGTTCGATGAATACGATTCCGCCTACCCCCTGGCAGAAGACGGCAAAATGCCGGGTGATATCGAGGATAATGTTGAACTGGAGCCCTTCTCCTCGCTCGCCTGGCTCGCCGCGCACACCAGCCGCATACGCCTCGGGACCGGGGTCTGCGTCCTGCCCCAGCGCAACCCGGTGTATACCGCCAAGGAAGCCGCCAACGTGGACTGGCTTTCCGGGGGACGGCTGAACCTGGGCATCGGCGTCGGCTGGCTCGCCGAAGAATACGGCGCCCTGGGCGCGCCGTTCGAGCGGCGCGGCGCCAGGTGCCGGTCCTACGTCGAGGTGATGAAGCGCCTGTGGTGTGACAGCGTATCCGAGTATGAGGACGAGTTCTATAATCTGCCTGCCTGCCGCTTTTATCCCAAGCCGGTGCAGAAACCGCATCCTCCCGTTATTGTCGGCGGCAACAGCGATGCAGCGCTCCGGCGCACCGCGGAACAGGGACAGGGCTGGTATGCCCTCGGACTCGATCCGGAACAACTGGCGCCGGGCATCGAAAAACTGGAGACGCTCCTGGCGCACAACAACCGTTCCAGGGATGCGGTTTCAGTTTTCGCCTGCCCCTACCCCCACGAATATAATCATGAGATGATCGGGCAATACTCGGAACTCGGAGTTGATGAACTGATCCTCCTGGACTTCGCGCCGTCTGCCGGAGAACTGGAAGACCTGTTGAAGAACCTGGCAGCGGAATACATGGAGTTTGTTTCAGCGCTGTAATGCGCCGGACTACAGCGAAACAGGTATGTATAAATAATCTTCACAGTTTAACCAGTCGACAGGAAACCTCTTATGCAAGGTCAGATGATGGATATGCCACTCACCGTTACCACGGTGATGCAGCACGCGGAAATGTACCACGGGGACCGTGAAATAGCTTCGGCAACATCGGAAACCGGACTGCAGCGGTCAACGTATTCTGAAGCTTTCAGCCGCGCCCGCAGGCTGTTCAACGCCTTGCAGGCGCTGGGCTGCCAACCGGGTGAGCGCATTGCGACACTCGCGTGGAACCACCAGCAGCACCTTGAACTCTATTACGGGGTTATCTGCGGGGGTTACGTGCTGCACACCATCAACCCGCGGCTGTTTGACGACCAGATTGCCTACATCATAAACCACGCGGATGACAAGTGGATATTTACCGACCGGGACTTTGTGCCGCTGCTGGAGCGACTCGGGCCACAACTCAAAAATGTCAAAGGCATCGTGATCCTGGGACCGGATGGTGAGTTACCGGAGAACCTGTCTGTAACTGTACAAGGTTATGAACCACTGCTGGCCGGCCAGGATGATACCTGTAACTGGCCGGAACTGGACGAGACATCGGCTTGCGCCATGTGCTATACCTCCGGCACGACCGGCAATCCAAAAGGGGTGCTTTATTCCCACAGGTCGCTGCTGCTGCACACCTTGTCCGTCTCGTTGCTCGACGCCGACGGCCTCAGCCTGAACGACGTTATATTGCCGCTGGTGCCGATGTTCCATGTCAATGCCTGGGGCCTGCCGTTCCGCGCGCCGCTGGTGGGCGCCAGGATCGTGTTCCCCGGCCGCCACATGGGCAATCCGCAGGTATTGAGCCGGTTGATTGCACAGGAAGACGTCAGTTACGCCGTCAGCGTGCCGACCATCTGGCAACTGTTGCTCGACCACCTGGACCAGTCGGGAGGAAACCTGAAGACCCTGCGCAAGGCAATGGTCGGCGGCGCTGCCTGCCCGCTGTCCCTGTTCGAGCGTCTCAGGAATGACTACGGAGTAGAACTCGTACAGGGATGGGGCATGACCGAACTCTGCTCTGCGGGGACACTGAACGTGCCCGGACCTGATTTTCCTTCGCTTGACGAGGAAGAACAGAAACGCTATCCCCTCAAACAGGGCAGGCCCATTTTCGGGTTGCAGGTCAAAATTACCGATGACGCAGGTAACGCCCTGCCCTGGGACGGCGCCGCGGCAGGCCACCTGAAGGTAAAAGGCCCGACCGTGTGCCAACATTATTTTGCAGCGACAGAAGCAGAATCCGGCGTCGACGCGGACGGCTGGTTCATGACCGGTGACGTTGCAACCATAGATCCAGACGGCACCGTACAGGTTACCGACAGGTCCAAGGACCTGATCAAGTCCGGCGGCGAGTGGATCAGCTCCATCGAGCTTGAGAACTGTGCCATGTCCCACCCCGCCATCGCCGAGGCCGCCGTGATCAGCGCCGCCCACAGGAAGTGGACTGAACGGCCGTTGCTGATAGCCGTCAAAAAACCGGATCAAACCGTGTCCAAAGAAGACCTGCTGGCCTGGTTCGACGGTAAGGTAGCGCGCTGGTGGAAACCCGACGACGTCATATTCGTCGACCGGTTACCACTCACGGCAACGGGAAAGATCAGCAAATTAACCTTGCGCGAACAATACGGGAATATTTGGGGTTGAGTAATAATCCTGTTTGACATCCATCTGTCATTGTATTATCGTTATCCTGAAATTAGGCGCCGATTTGATATTCAGCTTGCGGGCGCGTTATAAATACGGCTAAAGAGAACCAACCTGCTTTAGCACTCAAGCTGAATGCGGGTTTTTTTATGCTTGGCGGCAACTTGACGCGCACTCAGCCATGTACTTTCAACAGGTGGTCTCTGCTGATTAACTGACCAGACTGTTTTCTCCAGGGGTATGCCCGGGAGAAGGATGAGTTCAGGAGGTAACATGGCTAAAATCGATCCTGAGAAATACGGGGTGAACACCCTGGCGGTGCGTGCCGGCCGCGCACCGACCGCTGAAGGCGAACACAGTGAACCTATGTTCCTGACGTCCAGTTTCGTGTTCAGGGATGCGGCCCAGGCCGCGGCCAGGTTCGGCGAGGACGAACCCGGGAATATCTATTCCAGGTTCACCAATCCCACGGTACGTATCTTTGAAGAGCGGCTGGCTGCCATGGAAGGCGCCGAACGGTGTATCGCAACCTCTTCGGGAATGGGCGCCATATTAAGCACTTGCCTGGGCTTGTTGCATGCGGGTGACCATATCGTCTCATCCCGCAGCGTGTTCGGCACGACGGTCAACCTGTTCAACAAGATCCTGAGTAAATTCGATATCAGGACCAGCTATGTGCCGCTCAGCGATTACGCGGCCTGGGAGTCCGCGATCACCGGTAACACGCGCCTGCTGTACCTGGAGACGCCTTCCAACCCGTTGACGGAAATTGCCGATATCCAGCGCCTGGCCGACATCGCCCACCGGCATGACTGCCTGCTGGTAGTGGATAACTGTTTCTGTACCCCGGTCCTGCAGCAACCCTTTCGCCACGGCGCTGACATCGTCATTCATTCGGCGACGAAATACCTGGACGGCCAGGGCCGCTGCGTCGGCGGCGCCGTGCTCGGCAGCGAAGAGTTGCTGGGGGAGAACGTATTCAACGTGCTCAAGTACGGCGGGCCGACAATGAGCCCGTTTAACGCCTGGGTCTTTCTAAAAGGCCTCGAGACCCTGAGCCTGCGCATGCAGGCACACAGCCGCAACGCGGCAGAGGTGGCGGAATGGCTGAACGCGCAGGATGGCATAGAGAGCGTTTACTATCCGGGATTAAGCGATCACCCGCAACACGAACTGGCGCAGCAGCAGCAAAAAGCCTTCGGCGGTATCGTCAGCTTCGTCGTTGAGGGAGGCAAAGCCGCTGCGTGGCGGCTGATCGACAACACCGAACTGTTCTCCATCACTGCCAACCTCGGTGACAGCAAAAGCACGATCACACATCCAGCCACCACCACCCATAACCGGCTGACCGACGAGGAGAAGCAGCAGACGGGTATCTCACCTGGCCTAATCCGCCTGTCAATCGGCCATGAAGACGTGGCCGACCTCAAGGACGACCTGAGCGGGGCATTAACTCAGGCTCTGATGTTCAGACTCACTGATTTTTAGAAATGGTTGTAGCGCACCCTGGCGCCGTACATGCGCGGATACCCGTAAGATTGCTCGTCGCAGCCGCAGACGAAGGGAAGCGAGAAACCGATGTTCATGTTGCGGGTATCGGAGAAGTTATCGATGAAACCGCCCACTTCCCAATGCTCATCGGCGCTTATCCAGGTCAAGCTGGCGTTGCCCAGCCAGTAATCGGGCATTCTGTCGGCGTCAAAGTTGTTGATGTTGTGGAACGCGCTGGATGCATAGTTGCCGTCTACTTGCAGGGCCAGCGAACCGCCCAGGATTGAGTCCGGCCAGGTATAGCGGCCCAGCGCGTTGAACTGTACCTCCGGGGTGAAGGACGGTTCGACATCGCGTAAAACGCCCGGCGCAATGGACAGGTCTTTCACCTTGGGATCGATATAGGCAATGCCGAACAACAGGTCCAGGTTATCGACCGGGTTGGTGACTATTTCCACCTCAAACCCCAGGGATTCACTGTCGGCATTGAACACCGCGCCGGAGGTGCCGACGAACTGGAAGGCCTGGTAATCGGAATAATCATAGTAGTAAGCGGCAGCATTAATACGGGCCTTCCCGTCCCAAATCGTTGACTTCAGCCCTATCTCATAGGCTAGCAATACCTCTTCATCAAAGCAGTATTGTTCCGGTGTCAGGAAGGTAAGCACCGGTGCGTTGCAACTCCCGGCTTTCACACCCCGGTTGACACCGGCGTACAGCAACAGGTTGTCACTGTGGGAGTAGTTCAACTGCACCTTGCCGGACCAGAGGAAGTCAGACGTGTCTTCGATATGATCCGGCAGCAGCGATGCGATTGGCGTACCGCCGCGGCGCAGGCTTTCCGTCCACCGGTCGTCGGTGTTTATGAACAGGTTGCTGTAGAACTCGTAATCCTTTTCCTCGACAATGCCGCGCCAGCCTACATTCAACTCCAGTTGTTCGGTGAGATCATAGTCGACCTGGCCGAAGAGGGAGTAGGACTGCGTTTCCAGGAACGCATCCAGCGAACCTTCCAGGAACAGGTTACTGACGCCGGCGCCGTTCGGCGGCGGGCTGGCGCCGAAAACGTTAATGCCGCCAACGGTATCGCCCAGGTTCTGGCTGAATTCGCCATCGATGTTCAGGTAATAGAACCCGGCTATCCAGCGCATCCGCTCGGTCTCCCCTTCCAGGCGTACTTCCTGGGTAAACCAGTCCACCACGGAATCGCTGGTCACGACAAATTGCGGCGCCGGACCGGAGTTCACGTCCAGGGTGCGTATTTTCTCCTGGTCCGCATAGTTGCTGACCAGCACCAGGGTTGCCCAGTCCATGTCCCAGGTCAGCTTGCCCGTGAAGCCGTAGGTTTCGGTCGTATCAAAATCGGCCACGGTATGGTCGGTAGAGGTAGTCAGGCCCTCACCGCCATCCACGTCACGATAGCCGAACAGGTCCGTATCGGGAGCCGGCCGGTAGTCATCAAGATCAAAGTCAAAGACTTCACCGCCCGGCAGACACTGCTTAGTTCCGACGATCAGGGCTTCGCAGGAATTGGGGTTGGTCTTGTGGTTGGACAACAGGGAATTGACGCGCCGGTGCTGGTCGTCATATTCACCGATTGTCGGCCCGTTCTGGTACGGGCCGGAAGCCAGCGTGGACTTGGCATATTGACCCTTGAGCAGGATCTCCAGGTCTTCGTTGGGTTCAATCAGGACTTGCCCGCGTATCGAATACTGGTCGTCGGTCCAGAGATCATCCTGGCCGCTGAGCGAACCGTTCAGGGGACCGCGGGGCGGACCCCCGTTAGGCGTAAACGGGACGGCCAGGTATAACGGCGTGGGCGGGAGATCCTCCGGCGTGAAGATGTTCTTCAGGATGGGGTCATGGCGCCGGTAAAAACCGGATACTCTCGCCTTGATGTTTTCCGACAAGGCGCCGCTGACTGCGCCCTCAAACCGCACCTGGTCATATTTGCCGTAGACTATATCGCCATAGGCCTCGGTCTCCTCGGTCGGTTTCCTGGTGATGTAATGCACCAGGCCGCCGGTTGCGTTACGCCCGAACAGGGTACCCTGCGGTCCTTTCAGGATTTCCACGCGATCCATATCGAAACTGGCAAACAGTTGCGCCTGGCCCGCGGCCTGGTAACCTTCATCGATATAGACGGCGTTAGGCGCTTCGGCCAGGTCGTTGAAATCGTTCTGGGTCGCGCCCCGGATGGTAAACTGCTGGGTATGGCCGGCGCTGTTGCCGGACATGTGGGCGCCCGGCGTAAACGCCGTCAGCTCGGTACTGTTGGTAAAACCGAACGCATCCAGTTGTGCGCCGGAAAACGCGGTAATGGCTATACCGACGTCCTGGATGGACTCCTCGCGTTTCTGTGCGGTGACGATTACTTCTTCCAGGATACCGCCCTGTGCAAAAAGCGGCGTATTGAAACTGACCAGAAGAAGATACAGGGTAAAACCCGTTGAAACGGAAAGCAGTCTATCGCTCATTACTCAGCCCCCCAGCCCGTGAGCAGTCTTGTGATTGGTCGTATTTGCTAATACAAGAAGACTATCTACAGATTATAGGAACCATAACGTCCGATTGCAATTTTCCTTTTTTCCCGTATCACTGCTTTTGCAGCTTGTCACCTTTGGAAAACAAAAACCGGGGATAACCCCGGTTTTTTTATAAACGCCGGGGGACAGATTTAAATCTGTCCCCTGTTCCTGCTAGAAATAATTATATCTCAACTTGATACCGTAGGTGCGCGGCCAGCCGACGGACTGCTCGTCACAACCGCAGATAGCGGCCAATTCGAAACCGATATTCACGTTGCGCGTGTCGGAGAAGTTGTCGATAAATCCGGTTACCTCAATGCGCTCGTCGGCGCTGTACCAGGACAGGCTGGCGTTGCCGCGCCAATAGCTGGGCATGTAGTGGGTATCGAAATTATTGATGTTGTGGAACGCGGACGATGCATAGTTGCCGTCCACCTGCAGCGCCACGCTACCGCCAACTGCCAAGGGCCAGGTGTAGCGGCCCAACGCGCTGAACTGCACCTCCGGAGTAAACGACGGTTCCACGTCCCGCGGTAAATCCGGGGCCACATTCACGTCTTTCACCGTCGGGTCGATATAGGCGATTCCGAATATCAGGTCCAGGTTGTCGATGGGGTTGGCGAAAATTTCCACCTCGCCGCCGTAGTATTCCGCATCCACGTTAAATACGGCGCCGGATGTGCCGATGAACTGGAATACCTGGTAATCGGAGTAATCGTAATAGTAGAAAGAAGCGTTAATCCGAGCCCTGCCGTCCATTATGGTGGATTTGAAACCTGCCTCATAGGCCAGCAGTATTTCTTCATCATAGCAGTACTGATCCGGGGTCAGGAACGTGAGCAACGGTGAATTACAGTTGCCCGCCTTCACACCGCGGTTGAACGTGCCATAGAGCATCAGGTCGTCGTTGTGGGCATATTGCAGTCCCACCCTGCCCGACCAGAGAAAATCGTCCGTCTCTTCCTCGTGGTAAGGGAACGGCGTCGGACCTAGCGGCACATCGCCATGTCTCAGACCCTCTGCCGTCGCATCTCGCGTATTGATGAAAAAGTTACTGTTAAATTCGTAATCTTTCTTTTCCCATATGCCGCGTGCGCCCAAAGATAACATCAACTGATCGGTCAGGTCATAATCCACCTGGCCGAACAGGGAGAATGACTTTGTCTGAAGGAACGCGTCGAATGAGGTATCCCAGAACTGGCCAAATGCTGCGGGATTTCCGGCAAACCCGCCGAACAGGGACGCGAAGGTATTTATTCCGCCGATGGTGTCGCCCAGGTTCTGGGTGAATTCACCATCGATGGTCAGGTAATAGGTACCGATAATCCAGCGATAACGGTCCGTCTCGCCTTCCAGTCGTAACTCCTGGGTATACCAGTCAATGACCGAATCCCCGGTCACTTCGAACTGGGGACCTGGCCCGGAATCCACATCCAAGGAGGTAATTTTATCCTGGTCCGAATAGTTGAGTACAGCCACCAGGTTAGCGAAATCAAAGTCTATACTCACTTTACCGGTAACACTCCAGGTCTCATACGTATCATGGTCATCCAGGGCATGGTCGGTGGAAATGGTAAGCCCTTCGATGCCATCCGGATCTTTATAGCCAAAAAAATCGGTATCCGGCCCCGGCCTGAAGTCGTCAAAATCCAGGTCCAGCGCTGACCCGCCCGGAACACACTGGGCTGTGGCTGTGCCGTCCGGTGAACCAATCAATTGTTCACAGGAATTGGGATTGGTGCTCGCATTGGAATACAAGGTATTGACCACGCGCCCCAAGCCATCCACTACACTGATGGTGGCGACGTTCTGGTAAGGACCGGATGAAGTGGAGCGCTTGGCGTACTGGCCTTTCATCTCAATTTCAACGTTATCGCTGGGTTCGATCAGCACCTGGGCGCGAATCGAATAGGAATCCTCAGACCACATATCGGCCTGGCCGTCGGATGAACCACTCAGGTTAGTGTTCCCAACCCAGGGGGAATAGCCGCCCTGTGCGACTTCATGGGGTTGGAAAACGTTCTTCAATATCGGATCATTGCTACGATAGAAACCGGAGACCCGGGCCTTGATACCCTCGGTCAGGGCGCCACTGACCGCGCCTTCAAAACGCACGGTGTCATAGCGGCCGTACTGGATATCACCGTAGCCTTCAAACTCGTCCGTCGGCTTCTTGGTGACGTAGTGCACCAGTCCGCCGGTTGCGTTACGGCCGAACAGGGTGCCCTGCGGGCCTTTCAGGATTTCCACCCGCTCCATATCGAATTGGGAGAACAACTGGGCCTGGCCGGCTGCTTGGTAGGCTTCGTCGACATAGACCGCGTTCGGGGCTTCAGCCAGGTCGTTGAAATCGTTCTGGGTGGCGCCGCGAATGGTGAACTGCTGGGTGTAGCCGGCGTTATTGCCGGACATGTGCATACCCGGTGTGAACTCGGCGATGGCGACGCTGTCGGTAATGCCCAGGGCATCCAGTTGCTCGCCGGAAAACGCGGTAATGGCAATGCCGACGTCCTGGATGGACTGCTCACGTTTCTGCGCGGTAACGATCACTTCCTCAAGGGCGCTGCCCTGTGCCAACACCAGTGTGACCGGGCTTAGCAGAAATGCGATCAGAGAGAGTTTCAGCACCTTGGCCGAACGGTTAACTGTAGTTTGAAGCATGGTTCTCCCCTACTATCCGTTTAAACTTGGAAATTATATCGAAATTGTATTGACTTTTGTGTCTTATACAATAAAAAGGCTTACATGTAAACGACATAAATATACTATGATAAATGCCTGATGGCAACAATTTCCACAACAGCGTTGCAACTGCACAACTATAAAGGTGACACATGGCAAACCAGCATATCCAACCCGACGACGTCTGGCCTTCCGCCCAATTCGGTTTTTCCCAGGTTGTCGTCTCCACGGGGACAAAGATCATCCATTGCGCCGGGCAGACTGCCTGGGACAAGGACATGAACCTGGTAGGCGGGGACGACCTGGAAGCGCAAACGGCCCAGGCCCTGGAAAATATAAAATCCACCCTGGGCGCGGCGGGCGCCACCATGAAAGACGTGGTGCGCCTGGATGTTTACGTGGTGGACTACAACCCGGATAAAATACCCCCTATCGGCGCGGCCATGGGCCGCTATTTCGACCCGGACCACCTGCCGGCCAATACCTTGCTGGGGATACAGGCCCTGGCCATGCCGGAGTTCCTGATTGAGATTACCGCAACGGCAGTTGTCAATTCTTGACAATGATTGAACACGGGGATAAAACCCACTAAACTTTATCCTGATTATCCATGTCAAGAGATTAAGGGGGGAACGAAGGATGCATGCCAAAGTTGAGCCTGAAGTAAAACGAGTTTCCACCTACTGCTACCAGTGCGTGAACGGTCCCGACCTGCTGACCGTGGAAACCGTCGACGGTGTAGCCACCAAGATTGAGCCCAATTTCGACCTGAAAGGGGAACACCCTGCCGACGGCAAGGTCTGTGTCAAGCCCTTCGGACTGGTGCAGAAACTGTATAATCCCGACCGCATCAAACGGCCCATGAAACGCACCAACCCGAACAAGGGCCGCCACGAAGAGCCGGGCTGGGTGGAGATAAGCTGGGACGAAGCCCTGGATATCGTCGCGGAGAAGATGAACGCGACCCGGGCCAAAGGCGTCATGGACGAGAACGGCAACCCGCGCCTGGCCTTCACCACCGGCGGCGCGGCCACTCCGTTCAAGTACATGGGCAGTTTTCCGGCCCTGCTGTTCGCCTGGGGTCCGTTCGACCAGAGCCTGGGCGCCGGCGGCACGGTCAAGTGTTACCACACCGAGCACATGTTCGGCGAACTCTGGCACCGGGCCTTTACCATCCTGCCGGATACGCCACGCTGTGAATACATTATTTCATTCGGCATGAACATCGACGCCTCCGGCGGCGTGACCGGGGTGCGGCGCCATGCCGACGCGCGCAAGCGCGGCATGAAACGCATACAGTTCGAACCGCACCTGTCGGTGACCGGCGCCAACGCCGCGGAATGGATCCCCATCAAAACCAAGACCGACAACGCGGTGCTGTATTCCATGCTGCACGTGCTCCTGCACGAGACCCCCATCGACAAGCTGGATGTGCCGTTCCTGAAAAACCGCACCGCATCCCCCTACCTGGTGGGACCCAACGGTTTCTACCTGCGCGACCCGGAAACGAGAAGACCGCTACTGTGGGACAACAACTCAAACGGGGCCGTGCCTTACGACCGGGCCGATGCGGACCCGGCCCTGGTCGGGACGTTTA
The DNA here is from genome assembly GCA_965208655.1 of Gammaproteobacteria bacterium. Taxonomy (GTDB): domain Bacteria; phylum Pseudomonadota; class Gammaproteobacteria; order Eutrophobiales; family Eutrophobiaceae; genus JAAXHV01. The sequence continues at coordinate 308,952 of CBDBPJ010000001.1, read as the reverse complement.
CCGTAACCGGCGCAATCGAGGTCGGCGCCGATGAGGAGACCTGGCGTTACGACCGCGTCGAGGGAGCGACCGGGCTGGAAAAAACACGGCAACTGCTGGCCGACAAGACCCCGGAATGGGCTGCGGAGATTTCCGAAGTCCCGGCCGCGACCATCCGCCGCATCACCAATGAATACCTGGCCCACGCCCATATCGGCGAGACCGAGATAGTGGACGGGCGCGAACTGCCGTTCCGTCCGGTGGCGACGGTCCTGGGCAAGTCCGTCAACAACGGCTGGGGGGCGTACGAGTGCGTCTGGGCCCATACCATGATGCAGGTGCTGGTAGGCGCGCTGGAGGTGTCCGGCGGCATGCTGGGCAGCACCACCCACGTGGCCGGCGATACGGACTGGGAAAGGTCGCTGACCGTGGAAGCCGGGGAAGACGGCTTCATGACCCATACATTTACCCCGACCGACAAGGAAGGCTGGGACGCCAACCCCTTCACCCGCCATGCCCACAACAGCCTGACCCCCATGGGCGGCAGCAAGATGGGCGCACAACTGTTCGGTTCCACGACCCTGGCCTGGTTGCGGCTGCAGGGCCGCGCGGCCGAGAGCTGGCCGAAACCCAACCCGCCCGACATCTGGTTTGTCTATAAATGCAACCCTGCCATTTCCCATTCCGAAACAAACAGGATGGGGGATGCGATGGCGGAGTTTCCTTTTGTCGCCGCGTTCGCCTACACCCTGGATGAGACTAACCACTTCGCCGACGTGATCATGCCGGAGGCGACCGACCTGGAAAGCGACCAGTTGCACCGCATCGGCGGCGGTCATTACATGGAGAACCACTGGGAATCCGAAGGCTGGGCCCTGCGCCAGGCAGTGATAGATCCGCTGCACGAGGCGAAAGACTTCAGCTGGATCGCCAACGAGCTGGCCCGGCGCACCGGACTGCTGGAAGCCTATAACGGCGCCATCAACGCCGGCGTGTGCGGCATCCCCCTGCAGACCGACGATTATGACTACTCCCTGGAAATGGACAGGGAACACTCCCAGGATGAGATATGGAACGCGGTAAGCAAGGCCGCCAGCCATGACCTGACCGGAGGCAAGGAGATCCTGGACCTGGACTGGTTCAGGCAGAACGGCTTCAAGACCCGCCCCTACTCGCGCCTGAACTGGTACCTGTTCCACAAGCTGGAAGACCTGGGACTGCGCTTTGAACTGCCATACCAGGAACGCTATTACCGCATGGGCAAACAACTGGCCAATCGCCTGCATGAGACCGGGGTGCACTGGTGGGACAAGCAACTGGAAGAATACGAACCCCTGCCCGAATCCAAGGACCTGAACAAACTCTGGGACGAGATCATCGAACGCAACCACGACGTCAAGGCGTCGGACTACCCGTTCTGGCTGTTGACCGGGCGCAGCATGCAATACGCCTGGGGCGGTAATGTCGGCATACAACTGATAAAGGAAGTGGCGGACAACGTCTACGGCCACGACGGTGTCGTCATGAATGCCGGCAGGGCCAGGGAAATGGGTATCGAGGAAGGCGACCTTATCGAGGTCACCTCGCCGGTAAATTCCACCCGCGGCTATGCCCGCCTGCGCCAGGGGGTACGGCCTGACGTGGTGGTGATGATCGCACAGTTCGGCCAGTGGAAGATGCCGTTTGCAAAAGATCTGAAACGGCCGGGGCTGAATGCCCTGGTCCCCATGAACGTCGACTCGCTGGACGGCGGCGGTTCCAGTATCGACGGCACCAAGGTGTACGTCACGCGCATAGGAGCAGGGCTATGACCCGTTACGTGATGATCGCGGATCTTAACCGCTGTGTCGGCTGCCAGACCTGCACCGCGGCCTGTAAACACACCAATGCCACCCCACCGGGCGTGCAATGGCGCAAGGTGCTGGACGTCGAATGGGGCGAATTCCCCGACGTGCAGCGTCTGTTCATGCCCGTGGGCTGCCAGCATTGCGCGGACCCGCCCTGCATGCACGTCTGCCCCAGCACCGCGACGGCGCAACGGGAAGACGGTATCGTCACCATCGATTACGACCTGTGCATCGGCTGCAGTTACTGCACCGTGGCCTGCCCCTACCAGGCCCGTTACAAGGTGGACAAACCGGAATTCGCCTACGGCGATATCCCCACGGAGAACGAAGCGATTCGATTCGATGAACGCACCATGGGCGTGGCGCAGAAATGCACATTTTGCTCTGACCGCGTGGACGCCGGTGTCGAACAGGGCCTCACCCCCGGCATTGATCCCGAAGCCACACCGGGCTGTGTCAACTCCTGTATTGCCGATGCCCTGAGTTTCGGCGACATAGAGGACGAAAACAGCAACGTCTCCGAACTGCTGGCGGAGAACACCTGGTTCCAGATGCACGCGGAACTGGACACCGAACCCGGTTTCTACTACCTGTGGGACAGGGAAGCGCCGGAAGACATGCAGGGGGACATGCAGGAATGAGCAACACGTTCGGCAATGCCCTGCAGACCCAGTGGGACTGGCGCGCGGCGGGGAATTTCATGTTCGGCGGCAGCGGCGGCGCCCTGATACTCATGGCGGCCATTGCCTCCTGGCCCGGCACGCCGAACCTGGTCATCGGCCTGGCCGCACTGGTATTCGTGGGCCTGGGGCTGTTCCTGGTATGGCTGGAGATCGGCCGCCCGTGGCGTTTCCTGCACGTGTTTTTTCATCCCCAGACGTCCTGGATGACCCGGGAGGCGTCCGTCTCCGTGCTGCTGTTTGCCGCCACGTTTACCGGCGTACTCATTCAGGCTCCCAGCCTGATTGCCGCCGCGGGCCTGCTCGGTTTCCTGTTCCTCTACTGCCAGGGCAGGATCCTCAAGGCCACCAAGGGTATCCCGGCCTGGCGCGAGCCCGCGGTGGTACCGCTGATCATCAGTACCGGGCTGGCAGAGGGCGCGGCCATCCTGTCCATCCTGCTCATCGTTTCCAATGCCGCACAGGGATGGCTCCTGTACCTGCTGATGGGATTGCTGGGCTGGCGGCTGGTGAGCTGGCGTAATTACCGGCAACGGCTGGCGGCCGACAACGCTCCCCCGGCCGCGCTGAAGATCCTGGACGGTATCGACAGACCCCAGGTCATCCTGGGCAACGCCCTGCCGTTGCTGCTGCTGGTCACGGTCATTGTCCAGCCGGCCCTGCTGGCCCCGCTGGCATTACTGGCCTGCATCCTGGCGACGGCCGGCGGCTGGCTGATGAAGTTCACCATCATAGCCAAAGCCGCCCAGGTGCAGGGCTACGCTCTTGGCAAGTTGCAGAAAGGCCGTCCGAAGATCAAACCGCCGGTGCGTAGAGAGAAGGACAAATTCGTGTTCAGCCGGGATTGATCGGTTTTATCCCTCCATCTCCGAAAAACTGATATTTATGCGATGCGCCAGGGTGTGCATCTCCGGCATAAGGTATTCGGCGTAAAACCTGGCGCAGTTGATATTGTTTAACAGCTTGTCCCGGTCATATCCACCGGTCGCATGGGCGATTCGCAACCACATCCATGCACCGGCGACAAGACCCGTGAGCAGGCAATAATCCTTTGCGATAAATTCTACGTCGCGCCGTCGCTGATCCGGCGCCATTTGCAAAACATGCCTTGTGGTACGTTCCAGTACGGCCAGTCCCGTCTGCGTCGCCTGGTATATCTGTTCAACCGGCTCCACAGCGCCGGTGTCAGCCAGTGTCGCTGCAATTTTTCCTGTCAGTACCTGAAGCCTGGCGCCCTGATCACGCAACAGCTTACGGGTCACCAGGTCCAGCGCCTGGATGCCGTTCGTGCCTTCATAGATCGCTGCCACCCGCACATCCCTGACATACTGCTCAACGCCCGACTCAGTGATATAGCCATGCCCGCCGAATACCTGCACGGCCAGGCTGGCCACGTCGAAACCGGTCTCGGAACCGCAGGCCTTGCACACCGGCAATAAAAATTCGGCCAGTTGCAGTGCTTGACGCCTGCTGTCTTCATCTCCCCCTTGGCGGGCGAGGTCAAGATTGCTTGCCGCTTCAAATACCAGGGCGCGCATCGCCATGGTCCTGCAGTGCATGACCAGCAGCATGCGTTTCACATCCGCGTGTTCGATGATACTCACCGCCCCGGCGTCCGGCGCGCCGCCCTGGGGTCGCTCAGCGGCATATTTTAACGCCTTTGCCGTGGCTGCGGCGCCAATTGCCGGGCCTTGCACGGACACTTCCAGGCGCATCAGGTTGACCATGGTGAACATGGCGTTCAGACCCCTGTTTTCCTCACCGATACGATAGCCTGTCGCGTTTTCAAGGCGCATCACGCAGGTGGGTGAGGCCTTCAGGCCCATTTTCTTTTCCAGCCGCTCGACGCGCACCCCGTTGGCCTGCCCGCCGTCGAACATCAGTTTGGGCACCAGGAACAGGCTGATCCCCCGGGTCCCGGGCGGAGCGCCTGGTGTCCTGGCGAGCACCAGGTGGATTATCTGCCCGGTGAGGTCGTGGTCGGCATAGGTGATAAAGACCTTGGTGCCGGTCAACCGGTAGCTGCCGTCGGCCTGAATTTCGGCCATGGTTTTTATGCGTCCGACGTCTGAGCCGGCCTGTGCTTCCGATATGCAGATTGTTGCTCCCCACTCGCCCTTGATCAGTCTGGGAACTACCTGCTGCTTTAATTCCTCACCGGCATGGTCGATCAGCAACCTGGACGCGGCGCGCAGCATCAGCGGCAGCATGGCAAATGACAGGCAGGCGCCGTTGAGCATTTCCGCAAATGCAACCTGTACGGTCAACGGCAGTTGCTGTCCGCCGAATTCTTCCGGCATGTCCAGACCCGGCCAGCCCGCCGCCGTGAACGACTTGTAGGCTTCCCTGAAGCCGTCGGGAGTCTTCACCTTGCCACCCTGTATCACACTCCCCTGCTCGTCGCCAACGGCATTAATGGGTCCCAGCACCTGCTCGCAAAATTTTGCGCCCTCCGTCAGCACCGCCCTGGCCAGGTCGCTGTCGACGTGCCGGTAGGCCGGCAGATCGAATAATGTTTGCCAACGGATAACATGCTCGAGAATAAATAACGTATCGTCCAGCGGCGCCGTATAGCTGTTACTCATCGCACTTTTCCGGCAGTTTTATCCTGGCGCATATTTCCCTGACTACGCTATCCTGCGATAGCTCGCCGGCCATGATCTGCGCTAACGCATTTGCCAGGTACTGCCTGTTCGCAGCCGACCATACCCGGTTATCGACCGCCTCGCTGATGCGTCTTTGCAGTCTTTGTTCTGCCCGCTTGTGCAGGAGGCCGCGCTGTCGGCCCGTTGCGCGCAGCCAGGCTTTGTGGCGCAGGATCTCCTCAACCAGTTCAGCCGTACCCCGGGACTCTGTGGCCGCGGTTTCAATGATCCCTGTCTGCCACTGACTGTCGCCGTGATTCCTGAAGCTGACCGCGGACTGCAATGACTGCATGGCCGTGCTGCTGCCGGGCCGGTCGCACTTGTTCATCACGAAGATATCCGCGATCTCCATCAGGCCCGCCTTGGCCGCCTGGATCTGGTCCCCCGCTTCGGGCACCAGCACCACGACGGTGGTGTCGACCAGATGGCGCACGTCCAGTTCGGTCTGGCCCACGCCCGCGCTCTCTACGAATATGTAATCAAACCCTGCCGCGTCAAGTATATCGGTCACATCGGTGGTGTTTGCGCCCAGGCCGCCTCCCGTTCCCCGGGTGGCCATGCTGCGGATGAATACGTTCTCATCCTTGTCCAGGTCCGCCATGCGCACCCGGTCCCCGAGCAGCGCGCCGGATGTGAACGGACTGGTCGGGTCAACGGCTATGATTGCGACACTGTGACCGGCCTGGCGCAGGGTCCGGGTGATCTCCCCGGCCAGGGTGGATTTGCCCGCCCCCGGCGGTCCGGTTATGCCCACCCTGTATGCACGGCCCGTACGCGCATGGATGCTGTCGAGCAAGCGGTACGCCGCGTCACCGCCGGCTTCCACCACCGATATGGCCCGGGCAACAGTCGCCCGGTCCCGGTCGAGCAACCTGGTTGTGAACTTGTCGTCAATATTCATTTAACAACATTAGCCAGGTTATCCCGCAATACCCGTTTCAGGATTTTTCCGCTGGGATTTTTCGGCAATTCATCCATGAAAAAGACTTTTCCGGGCTTCTTATAGCCGGCAAGCGACGTCCTGCAGAAGTCAATCAGCGCCTGTGCGGTCACTGCGCGTCCACGCCGGGTTGCAATGACCGCCGTTACAACCTCTCCCCATTTTTCATCCGGCAGGCCGATTACCGCGGCCTCGAGTACTGCCGGGTGCCGGTGCAGTACACTCTCAATCTCCTTGGAATAGATATTGACGCCGCCGCTGACCACCATGTCTTTTTTCCTGTCGACGACGAACAGGTAACGCTCATCATCGAGGTATCCCAGGTCGCCGGTATGGAACCAGCCGTCCTTGATTGCGTTTGCGGTTTCCTCCGGATTGTTCCAGTAACCGGCTATGACCGACTCGCTCTTGACCAGGATTTCGCCTGTCTCACCGCCTGGTAATTCAACTCCCGCATCATCGACTATCCTGACTTCCGCCCCGACAGCTTCCCGCCCTGCCGACGCCAACCGCCGGGTCTGCGTTTCGGTTCCGTTAACCACGTGGTCAGCGCTGACCAGGAACGTCGCCTCCAGGGTTTCAGTCAGCCCGTAGCCCTGGGTAAAGCCGCAGTCCAGCCGTTCGATGGCCCGTTCCAGTACCGATACCGGCATGGGGCCGCCACCGTAGAAAATCAGCCGCAGGGAGGAAATATCATAGTTTCTCAAGTCCGCATCACTCAGGACCGCATTGATCATCGTCGGCACCAGCAACGCCACGCTGGCGCGGCTCTGTTCCAGCAACCCCAGCCAGGCGCCGGGATCGAACTTCCTGAGAATATGCTGGGTACAACCGAGCATCATGTAGGTCAGCGCCATGAAGACCGCGCCCATGTGGTAGATGGGCGTCGCCAGCAGGTTGACGTCGCCGGGTACGGCGCGGTCGGCGATGGCCTGGTTGTAACCGTTCATTTCCAGGTTCCGGTGGGACACCAGGGCGCCCTTGGGCAGGCCGGTGGTGCCGCTGGTATAAAATATGGCGAAGATATCATTTCCGTCAGAGGAGACAGGCGCGGCCTCTGCCGTATCCATGATTGTATGGTAGTCCTTAAACCCCTGCACGGCGGCGGCGGATATGCACCAGCGTTGCGCCGGCAAGGACTGTATAGCCCTCGCCTGCTCTACATATCCGGCATCGGTGATCAACAGGGATGGTCCCGCATGGTCGATAATCTGGTCCAATTCACGGCCGGTCAGCCGGTAATTGACGGGAACCGCGACCAGCCCGGTTCTGGCGCAGGCAAAATAGATTTCAAAGTATTCGCTGCAATTGCCAAGCAATACCGCGACGCGGTCACCGCCCTGCAGTCCGGCATCCAGGAAGGCATTACCGAGCTTGTTTACCCGCCGGTCCAGCTCTGCCCAGGAACAACCGGCGCCGTTACAGACCAACGCCAGTTTTTCCGGAAAACGCAATCCGTTGCGACGGACGATGTCATCCAGGGTCATAACATGTCGTATTAACCCAATGCGCGCCTGACCTTGTCAAGCAACTCTTCTGTCAAGGTGCCGGGTCTGATGACCTCACTGACGCCCATGCCCAGCAGTTCTTCAGCGTCGTCATCCGGGATCACGCCGCCGCAGACAACCGGCACCTCCAGTTGCCGGGCGCGCAGGCGGTCAATCAGTTTGCGCACCTGGGTAACGTGCTGGCCGGACAGGAAGCTGACACCGATCAGGTCTGCGTCTTCCTCCAGCGCCGCCTTGGCAACCTGGTCGGCGCTGTTGTGCAGTCCCAGGTAGATAACTTCAAATCCGCCTTCCCGCAGTTGCTGGGCCACGGTGATGACTCCCGTGTCATGGCAGTCCAGCCCCATCTTTGCGAGTAGAATTCTGTTCTTGTCAATCACGAATATCTTTAACCGTATAACCGGGGACGGATTTAAATCTGTCCCCTTTTTTCTCGATTTAATTGAACGACCAGTTCTGGGCGTTGCGCATGGCTTCGTGTATCTCGCCCATGGTGGCATTGTTTCTCAGGGCATTCATGATGACCGGCACCATATTCTCCCCCGCAGTCCAGGCGTTTTCGATATGAGCCATGGCATCGCTCCACTTTTGTCTGTCCCTGTTACGCCGGAATGCTGCCAGGTACTGACTGCGTTTTTCGCCCCATTCATCCGCCCTGATCTTGTGCACCTTTATGCGCCGCTCTTCCTCTTCTGGGATAGTGTAGCGGTTTACCCCGACCAGCGGTTTGCGCCCGGAATCCAGGTCGCGCTGGTTGCGGTAGCGGGCGGCATTGATCTGCTCTTCCAGCCAGCCGTCCTGTATGGCCCTGGCCATGCCGCCATGCTCCTCGATTTCAACCAGCTTGCTGTTTATCTCACTCTCGATTTTATCGGTCAGGTGTTCCACGTAATATGACCCACCCAGCGGGTCCACCGTTTTGGTAACACCGGATTCGTAAGCAATTACCTGCTGGGTCCTCAGTGCGATACGCGAGGATTCCTCCGTGGGCAAGCCGTGCCCCTCATCGTAGGAACATAAATGGATCGATTGGGCGCCGCCTAATACCGCGGCCATGGCCTCGATGCCGGCGCGTACGATATTGACTTCAGGTTGTTGCGTGGTGAGGGTATTGCCGGCCGACTGCACGGAAAAGCGCATGCGCTGGCAGGCCGGGTCGGTAGCGCCGAACTCTTGCTTCATGGTCCTGGCGTACAACCGCCGCATGGCGCGGAACTTGGCGATCTCTTCAAAAAAATCGATGGAGCAGGACAGGAAGAACGAGGCGCGTTTCGGGAAGCGGTTGATATCGAGCCCCCGTTCCTTTGCCATCCTGAATATATCGAACGCATGACCGAGGGTAAACGCACCGTCTTCTATCGCGTTGACACCGGTTTCCCGCAGGTTGTAACCGTTGGTCACCATCCAGTTCAGGCGCGGCATGTTGTTTGTCATGAACTCGATGTTGTCGATGCACAGCCGCAAGCTACCCTGCATGGGAAAAAACCGGGTGGTGGTCTGCAACGGCCCGCCGCTCATCTGGTAGAACGGGTCATTCTGCTGCGTCCCTATCACGTTGGCCAGCGGGATACCCTTCTCTTCGGCGACACAGGCAAGCATCGCCAGTGAGACCGACGATACCGGCGGGCGTATCGACAAGGCGTAGGATACCGTGTCCGGGCCAAATCCGTCATACAGCGCGCGCATGTCTTCCAGCGTGCTGAGCGCAAGGCCGGTTACCCCTACCTCACCTTCGGCGATGGGATCATCTGAATCGAAGCCGTAGGAAGTGGGCAGGTCAATGGTGATGACAAAGCCGTTGGCGCCGTGTTTATGCAGGAATTTAATCCGTTCGTTGCTCTCCTGCGGTGATCCGAAACCGACTTGGAAACGCCGGGTCCAGATACGGCCGCGGTACATGTTGCGGTAGGGTCCCCGGGTATACGGGTAATCGCCCGGTTCGCCGACAGCATCATCCCGGTGCTCTTCCGCGACGTGCGCAGGGCCGTATAATTCCTCTATGGGAATTCCCGAGGCGGTTTCAAACACCTGATCTTCGCTGTCGCGTACTGATTCTTCTATCTGTTCGGCTCTTTCCATGACAAGCGGTCCGCATAATCAGGACAGGCTTCTCAACGCCTGTGTCTCTGTTTCGTCGACGGCAAAAGACTCCGGGTCGATCACAACACCGTAATCTTCCCGGGCTTTTTCAGCGGATATCAGCCCGTTCACCACATCGTCCCTGACTTTTGCAACGGGGCGCCGCAACGGGTTGCCAAATCCGCCACCCCCGCTTTGATAGATCTCAAATATGTCTCCCGTGCTGTAGTTATAAAAACTTTCCGCGTCCACATCGATTGTTTCATCACCTTTTTTCAGGTACAACTGGTGTTGCGGCGCCGATTTGCCGCCCTCGAGGCCGAATGGCACCGTTGCTTCCCGGTTACCCCCGCCGAAATTGGCAACGGCGATATTATCGGCTTCAACCCGCCAGCGATAGATCGTACCCATGCCGCCGCGCCACTCACCGGCGCCGGCGCTGTCCGGCCAGTATTCATATTGTAAAACCGTGTAAGGATTGACCAGTTCATGCAGTTCCGGGTCCGGCGCCCGCACCCCGCCGGCGCAGACTACGGTGCCGATATGGTCCCAGCCGTCCAGCCCTTTTGATGCCCCGCCGCCGCCCTTGCACATGAAGTGGATGTCGCCGAACAAGCGTCCGGTGCGCGGGTTCATACCCATCGTGGCGGGTGCGCACCAGCGCGCCCAGCCGGCATCAACCTGGTCAGGCACGGCCTGGGACAAGGCCAGCCAGGCTGCCTCGATAATGGTCTGCGCGGTGTTGATGGTACACCCGGTTACCGGCGCCGGTTCTGTCGGGTTCACGATTGTACCTTCGGGTGCAACCGCGTGCAGGGCGCGCAATGCACCTTCGTTGAACCTGATTTCAGAGCCGATGGACATGAACAGGGCCAGGTAAGCCGAGGACAGCGTGTTCGGCACGGTGCTGTTCACGTAGCCGGCAGCCTGCGGATCGCTGCCGCTGAAATCAAACGTGATGTCTTCGTTCTCGACCTTGATGGTCAACCTGACCGCAATCATCCTGTCCTTGTTAATGCCGTCGTGGTCGACGAAACGTTCGGCGCGGTACTCGCCATCGGGCACGGTAGCGATTGCCGCACGCATCTGTTTCTCGGAGGCGTCAAAAATCTGGTCGATGGCGAGGTTGACCTGATCGGGTCCGTACTTGTTCAATAACGCCAGCAGGCTGCGTTCGCCCTTGGTGACTGCGCCCACCTCGCAATGCAGGTCGCCTTCCACCAGGAACGGCAGGTGCACGTTCAGCAGGATGGTGTCCCATAATGCCTTGTTCGGCTTGCCCGCGTCGTATAACTTGGCCGGCGGGATACGGATGCACTCCTCCCACACGCTTCTTGCTTCAGGGTTATACCCGGCCACTCCCCCGCCCCCGACGTCGGCGTGATGACCCTTGCATATCGTCCAGAATTCGATGTCGCCTTTATAGAAAACCGGTTTGGCGATATTGATGTCCGGGGGATGGTTATTGCCGCGGTACGGGTCATTCAGGATGAAGATATCACCTTCATTGACGTCACCTGCAAACGTCTCGGCAATACTCCTTATCGCATAAGGCAGGGCGCCCATCAATACCGGAATATAAGCCGTCTGGGCTACCAGGCGCAGGTCCTTGTCAAAGATACCGGTGACGAAGTCACGCGCTTCGGAAAAAATCGGCGAGCGTGAAGTGCGTAACATGGTCTGCCCGATTTCCTTGCTGATCGCATCGAGACGGCTGCCGATAACGGAAACCCTGATGGGGTCGATACTGCTGATTTTTACTTCGGTATCCATGGGATCACCTGTTGCTTAAACTATGGACCAGTTCAGTTATGTCTCTGGTTACAGGATACATAAGATAATTATTATATTCATCACATAACAATGCAAAGTCCGGGGGTACGATGATCGTGGTGGTCGGTTGCACCACAATTGCAGGACCGGTTACACGGTTGCCGTTGACCAGTTTCAGGCCATCATAGACAGGGGTATCGGCAAACCCGTCATCAAACCAGGCATCTCTTGAACCCAGCAAGGCATGGTTCGGGGCGGCGCCGCTTCTTTCATGTTTTTCCTGCGCCGGTTTCTCCGTTTTACCCCGCGCGGTGAGGCGCAGGTTGATCAATTCCACATCGGCGTCGGGCATGGAATAGCCATACAGGCTGTCGTGTTTTGAATGGAAGGCTGCGCAAAGCTCCCTGACGGACCTGTCCGCCAGTTCACCGCCGTGCGGCAGGGGGACTTCAACCTCGTTGAACTGGCCGATATAGCGTAGATCCGCTGAATATCTTACCTCAATCCGCTCGTCCGAAACGGCTTCCGATGCCAGGGTCTGCCTGGCGTTTTCCGTCATTTCCGCAAATAACGCGTTAACCTGGCCCGTATCGACCCGGTCGATATCCATAGCGCAGGTTCGGACGTAATCGTGTTTGAGGTCCGAGATCAGCATGCCGGCCGCACAGAAGACCGACGATTCCCTGGGGATGAGTATCAACGGGATATCGAGTTCCCTGGCAATGGCCGCCGCATGTATGGGGCCGGCCCCGCCGGCGACCACCAGAACGAATTCCCTGGGGTCATAACCCCGTTCCACGGACACCACGCCCAGCGCCGCCGCCATGTTGTTGTTCACCAACTGGTAAATGCCGTCTGCCGCCGCGACCGGGTCCATGGACAAGGGTTGTGCGATGTGTTCGTCGATTGCCGTACGCGCGGCCCCGGCATCGAACTGCAATTCGCCTTCTTCAAAATACGCCGGGTCCAGGTAGCCCAGTACGTATTGCGCATCGGTGACGGTGGGCAGGGTGCCGCCGCGGCCGTAGCAGGCCGGCCCCGGCGCTGCGCCGGCGCTTTTCGGACCCACTGCCAGCAGTCCGCCCCGGTCGATCCAGGCGATGGAACCGCCCCCGGCGCCGATGGTGTGAATATCCAGGATGGGTGAAGCGATGCGGTGTTCCCCGATCATGCCCTCCGTGGTCACTCCCGGCTCGGCGTCTTTCACCAGCGCGACGTCGAACGAGGTGCCGCCCATATCGATGGTGATGACATTTTTGAACCCGTGGGTGTTGCCGTAAAACACGCCGGCCATGGGGGCGCCGGCAGGGCCGGACAACAAGGTATTGGAGGCAAACCGTTGCGCCACCTGGGGCGACATGACCCCGCCGTTGGACTGCATGATGAGCAGGTTGCCGGTGAAGGTCCTGGTCTCCAGTTGGCTCAGCAACCTGGAAATATACCGGGTCAGCACCGGTCCGACGTAGGCGTTCAGCGCGGTGGTGCTGTTGCGTTCGTATAAACGGATCTGCGGCAGGATCTCCGTCGACAAGGACACGTAGATACCGGGTAATTCCTGTTCCAGGATTTCCTTTACCCTCAGTTCGTGGACCGGGTTCCTGAACGACCAGAGGAATGATACCGCGACGGCTTCAATGCCCTCCCCGCGAATATACTGCGCGGCAGACCTGACGTCTGCCTCGTTCAGCGGCGTGAGGATGTCGCCGCTTACGTTGATACGCTCCTCCACGGCCCGGATGTGACTGCGCTCTACCAGGGCCGGCGGCGGGGAATATTTTTCGAACTGGCGCTCCTTCAGGCCACGCCGCATGTTGAGCACATCGCGGAAGCCTTTTGTCGTGATAAATCCGGTATTCGCGCCGTCGCCGGTCAGGGTGGCATTGGTGGTAATGGTGGTGCCGTGGACTATGGTCTCCACTTGTTGCAGGAAGTCATCCAGTTGCCATCCGCGCCGGCCGGCGGCCTTTTGCAGACCCCGGAAAAAGCCTATCGACGGATCGTCAGGGGTGGTCGAGGTCTTATGGATCTCGGCGTTGCCGGCCTCATCCACGACCAGAAAATCCGTGAATGTGCCGCCTACGTCGACGCCGATACGCAATCCCATATTATCTCCCTGGTTATTATGGAGGGAGTATTATATAGGAAACTCCGGCTTAATCTCAGGGGTTGCTGAATTTAAAACGGGGCTATTCCCTGCGACCTTCGACGAGCATGACCAGCGTCGGCAGCAGCAACAGGGTGGCCAGGGTGGCGAATACCAGGCCGCCGAGCATGCTCACGACAAACGGCACCAGGAAAATCAGCTCATCGCCGCGTTCGTACAGTAACGGGGACAATCCCAGGATGGTCGTGAGGCTGGTCAGGAGAACGGCCCGGAAACGGTGGCGGGTCGCGGCCGATGCAGCGGCTATGGCCGGGAACATGTCATTTTCAACGCGAATACGGTTGTATCGGTCCAGCAGCACCAGGGCATCGTTCACAACTATGCCGGAAACACCGACCACGCCGAATATCGACATGGCGGTAAAATCCCAGCCCAGCAACCAATGGCTCAGGACCGCGCCGGAGAACGCCAGCGGGATGCCGGCTACGGCAATCACCGGCTTCCAGTAACTGCGCAGGAATGCAGCGATTAGGCCATAGATGGCAACCAGGACGATGGGGATCAATATGGCCAGGGTTTTCAACAATGCGCGCTCATCCCGTGCAGCCTGGTCGACCTCAAACCTGAGCCCGGGATGTTTTGCCAGCAGTTCGGGAATCAACTCCTTCCTGACAATGCGCCTGGCCTGCCTGGGTGTGATAATCGAAGCATCGGCGCGGGCGTTGACCAGGGAGGTCTGTTTACCGTCAATGCGTATCACCTGGGTCAGTTCGCGTTTTTCCGTGATGTGCGCCACCATGGACAGCGGCAGCTCTCCGGCCGCGCCGGGCCGCTGGATATGCTCTTCGGCCAGTTCACGCAAACTTTCCCGCCGGTGCTCCGGGTACCTGACCACGACCTTGATCTCTTCATTGCCGCGTTGTATCCGCTGTATCTCGGCCCCATGGAAACTGGCCCGCAACTGCGCGCCGATAGCTGCCGGCGTCAACCCCGCGGCAATCCCGGCCGGCGTCACCTCAATTTCAAAATGCCGTTTGCCGAGTGACAGGCTGTCGGAAACTTCGTACAGCCCCGGAACAGCGCTCATACCGGATTTCAGTTCGGCCGTTGCCTGTTTGAGGACCGCGGGATCTTCATGTTTCAGCGCGTATGCAACACCTGGCCGGGTGAACCTGCTGGTGGTACGGAACTTGACTTTTTCCAGGTAGGAAATATCACCGATTTCCCGGCGCCACAGTCTTTCAATGTCCTGGGGCGATACCGTGCGGACCGGTCTCTTATTTAGGTGTACCCTGACCGACGCCGTATGGCTGGCATTAAAGTCCCGATCCAGCGCCGCCGCTGATATGAGATTACCGACCAGCATGCTGACCGAGTCGATCGGCGTCCCGCCAAGCTCTTCATTCACGGTATGCGCGGCATTTACAAAGCGCTCGGCAGTAGCGAGAGTGACATCAAAGGGCGCGCCCTGCGGGAGGTGAATATCGGCCTGGACATTATCGCTGACATTTGCCGCCCTATCGAAGATGAGCAGGCGAACATTGTCGGTACGAAGCAGCGCCAGCGCGAAAATGATCAGCAGGACCCCGCTTGCCAGCGTAATAAACGTGTGTCTCACGGACCAGGAAACCGTCGGCACCACCACCTGGTCGCGAAACTCGTCCAGTCTGCGGCTGACCCTGCCCTGGAGCACGCTCAACGGCGGTACGCTCCAGCGGCCCTCGTGCGACAGGTGGGCGGGCAGGATAAAGAACGCTTCAACCAACGACACCACCAGGACGAAAGCCGCCATGTAGGGGAATACGGTAACGACCTGGTAGAAGCCCGCGGTGACGAACAGGAACGGAAAAAAAGCAAACAGCGTCGTCAATACCCCGATGGTAATCGGGCCGACTACGGCGTGCGCGCCGGAAATGGCTGCATCCAGGGCGTTTTTGCCGCTCTGCCGCTCCGCGGCAATACTCTCTCCAACCACCACCGCATCGTCTACGACAATTCCGATCAACAGGAAGAACCCGAAGATGGTAGCCATGTTCAGCGTCATGCCCGCGGGCTCGAAGAACATGAGCGCACCGATCATGGACAACGGGATACCAACGGTTATCCATACTGCAACGCGCAGGTCGAACACGAGTACCAGGCAGATGAATACCAGTACGATACCGAGCACGGCATTGCCGATAATCTCCGATATCCTGTCAATCGCAGGCTGTGCCCTGTCGTTCCAGACCGAGACCGTTACCGAGGGGGGAGCATCATAGTTGGCGAGCCAGTTCTTGATCTCCTCGCCCATGGCGACGATCGACTGCTGCTTGGCCGAGTCAATGCGCACAAAAACTGCAGGGGTGCCGTCGATCTCCGAGACGATATCCTCATCGCTGAAGCCATCGCGTATCTCCGCCACGTCACCCAGCCTGACGATGGTGCCGTTGAGCCGCGTAATCAGCGGTATGTCCTTATACTCATCCCCGGTCCGGCGTTTTGATACCGTATGCAGAATCACGCCGCCGGAATCGGTCCTCAGTTCACCGAAGGTCATGTTCACGGAGGCGCGCCGCGTTTTTGTGACTATATCGCTGATGGTCAGGTTATGGCGCTGCAGGTCCTCCTCGTTCAGTTCAATGCTTATCTCTCGGTCACGGGTTCCCAGCAACTTCACCTGCGAAACAGACGGCAGCTCCAGCAAGTCATCGCGCAACGCCTCCGCGGCAAGCCGCAATTCCCTGTCGCCGGCGACGGCGGATGAGACTGCCAGGGTCAGGACTTCATAGCCGGTCTGATCGAGCTTTACTTCCGGTTGTTCCGCAGCGCCGGGCGGGAAATTATCAATGCTGTCTACCGCCTCCCGCACATCTTCCAGGACCGCGGCAGGGTTGGCAAAGGTTGCCAGTTCGACCTTGACCTCTCCCAGGCCTTCGCTGGCGGTGCTGACAACCCGCTCTGCGCCGGGAATACCGATTACGCTGTGTTCAATTCGACGGTTTATGTCTTCCGACACTTCCTGGGGAGACGACCCGGGCGACCGCACCTTGACAGTCACCGTGCGCAGGTCGATCTCGGGGAAAATCTGGACGGCAACCTGTTGCGCGGACAGCAGACCGCCGACGATCAGGAATGCCATGAGCAGGTTGGCGGCAACGGGGTTTCCAGCGAAATAAGCGATGAGTCCGGATCTCATGATTGCACCGTTTTTTTCTGGTTGGGGACCTTGACGGCCGGGAACAGGGTCTATTCTTGCGCGGCTTCAGCTTCGGCAACCAATACCGCCAGCCCGTCAGCGGCGCCGGGCAGCATTCCTGTGACGACACCCTCGCCTGCATCGAATGCCTCCACTACCATGCCGGCGGCGGAGTGGCCAAGCGCCTGCAGGCCGAGTGAACGCAAGACACCGTCCCGGACCGCCCATATACTGTCGTCTGCCTGCAGGACGGCATCCGGCAGAACGTAGACGTCCTGGTATGCCGGCCCTTGTATCTCAACCTCGACGAACGTGCCCGGCAGGGGCAGCGACTCCAGCGGCCGGTCGTGTACGAATTTCAGGAACAGTGAAGCAAGACGCGTTTGCGGCGCAACTACCGATGACACGCGCTCGACCCTGGCTTCGTATTCCTCCGTGCGGGTATGAATACTCGCTGTCCGGCCGGCCGCGGGCGTCAGGTATTCCAGGACTTTCGGATCGACAGGGGCGTCAACCTGCAACATTCCCGGTTGATAAACCAGGCCCAATACCGACGCACGGGCGTCGACCCCTTCAACGGGACCGACCAGTTCCCCCACCGAAACGGATGAAGATACTACCCGGGCGTTGTAGGGAAGGGAGATTTCGGTGCGCTCGAGGTCAAGTTGCGCAAGCTTCAGTTCAGCCCGGGCTGCGCCAAGCCTGGCTTCCGCGCTCCGGGTATTTTGCGCGGACAGCCGCGCTTCCGCTTCCCTGACGGCCATTTCCGCCGCTTCCACCTGGAGTTCGTAGCGGACCGGGTCAATCCTGACGAACGTCTCGTTCGCTACAATGGACCCGCCGTTGGCAAATTCGGGAGCTACCCAGACTACGCGTCCCACAACTTCAGAACGCACTGCCACCTGGTCGTATGCCCTGACTGTGCCGGTCAGCTTCACCGTCAGCGCCTGCTCGGTGGGTTCGGGCCGGATCACGTTGACGACCGGTTTGCCGGCGTTCGCATCCTCTCCGGCCGCCGTGTCAAGGGTGACGCGACCCGGCGCCCGGGCAAAGTACAAGGCAATTACAACCAGGATGAGCATAATGCCCAGTTGGGCATAACCGAACCACGCGGGACGGGCGGTACGGTCTTCAGGGTCGTTTGTTTGTTGCTGCATGTTATTTTCCTAATGTTGACAGGTGCTGCAAACACCAAACCATCGCATCGTACCGCTGCGCGAGCAGGATTTGTAATTTCTCCTCAGGTATGAAATGCTATGCTTTTTATGGAACAAGTCAATACTTTAGCGTATAGATTCAGCGGCGCCGGTTCCGGGCCGCAACTAGCGTGTTTTGATACGCCCGTCACAGTACAATATTGCGTACAGGGGGATTAGTGATCATGTGGGTGAGGCTCATGTCATACAGGATTACGCAACGAGAGTGGCTTGTTGTATTCCTGACCATATCACTCTGCACGGCAGCGCCGGCGCCGTTTGCCCAGGATCAGGGCCTGCTTGAAGAAATCATCGTCACGGCGCAGAAGCGCGCGCAGAATATCCAGGATATCCCGGTCGCCGTCACCGCCCTGAGCGGCGAGCAACTGGTCGAGCACGGCATTACCGATATGTTCGACCTGCAGCAGAACGCACCGGCGCTTCGCGTCGGGCAGAGCCAGACCGCCACCACCGCGAACTTCAATATCCGCGGCATCGGCACCAGTTCCCAGAACTTCGGCCTCGAGTCCTCGGTCGGCCTCTATGTGGACGGCGTGTACCGGGCGCGCCAGAGCGCGCTCATCAACGAACTGGCGGACGTGGAGCGGGTGGAGGTGCTGCGCGGCCCCCAGGGCACGCTGTTCGGGCGCAACTCGTCCGCAGGGGCAGTACTGCTGAACACGGTGGCGCCGTCCCACGAGACGGACGGCTATTTTGAGCTGAGCTACGGCAACCTGGACCTGTTCAGCGCCAACGCCGCCGCCGGCGGCTCGCTGGTGGAGGACGTGCTGGCGGTGCGGTTGACGGGGTTCCTGACCAGCCGGGACGGGTTTGTCGATGCGGTGGGCGCGGGCAGGAACCTGCTCAACGACCGCGACCGCTACGGCGGGCGGGCGCAACTGCTGTACACGCCGACAGAGGACCTGTCGCTCCGGGTAATCCTGGACTATTCCGAGATCGACGAGGTGTGCTGCGCTGCGGCCACGTTCCGCAACAATTACTTCTCGTTCGACGGCCGGCCCGGCTCCGATGCCCTGCTGGCGAGCCTGGGCGTGCCCCTGGTGAACGAAGATCAATTCACCGACTACGTGGTGCACATGAACCGGTTGCCTGAATCGCAGAACGACGACAGCGGCGTGTCTGCGGAATTGAACTGGGACCTCGGCGCCAGGGACACCCTGACGGCGATCAGCGCGTACCGCACGTTCAACACGACGGACGATGCGGATGTGGATTTCAATGCGGCGGACATAGCGGACCGCTATAACCGCGGGGAGTCGGAGATGTTTTCGCAGGAGTTGCGGCTGTCGGGGAGCCGGGGCCGGGTAGATTACCTGGCCGGAGCGTATTATTTCAACCAGAATCTGAATAGCTGGACCACGACGGCGCTGGGCGCGGATTTTGAAGCATTCGCTCTCGGCGGTAATCCGCAACTGGGCACCTTGATCAACACCATCAACGCCCTGTCTGCGCTGACCGGCGGGTTTATCCCCATGACCGGTCCCGCGGTTCTGCCCGGCGCCAGGTCGCTGGACGTGATGCTGCAGGACCATGAGGCCTGGGCGCTGTTCAGCCAGGTTGATGTCCGGTTGCACGACCAGTGGACCGTATCTGCCGGGTTGCGCTATACCGATGAGAAGAAAAAGCTGAACGGCACGTTTACCCAGGGCAACTTCGGCCCGCCGCCGGACTTTACGGCCATCGGCACCAACCTGTTCCTGGCGAGCCAGGGCCTGGCGAGCCTGGACCCGTCATTGCTGGCGCCGCTGGTGTATCCGGGCTGGGGTTTTTACCTGCAGCCGGTGTTTGCGCCGCGCCCGGACGTAAATGAAACCCTGAAGGACGACCAGGTTACCTGGAACGCCAGGCTGAGCTGGACCCCGCGCGACGACCTGCTGCTGTACGCCGGTTATGCCACCGGGTTCAAGTCCGGCGGCACCAATACCGACCGCATCCCCGCCGCGTTCAGCCAGGTGTTCGGCGCCGAGAAGTCGGACTCGTTCGAGGTCGGCCTGAAGCTGGTCCTGCCGGAGCAGAACCTGCGCATGAACCTGGCCCTGCACTACACGACGGTGGAGGACTTCCAGAGCAACGCGTTCACCGGCGCCGGCTTCAACCTGCGCAATGCGGGCGAACTGGAGGCCAAAGGCGGCGAGTTGGAAGTAGCCTGGGCGCCGCTCGACGGGCTGAGGTTGAGCGCGGCATATATCTATAACGAGGCCGAGTACGATAAGTTCGAGATGGCCAACTGCTGGGTGGCGGCGCCGTTCCTGACCGGCACGCCGGATCCGGGCAGGACCAGCCCGGACGATGCCTTCTGCGATCGTACCGGCGACCGCCTGGCCGGCAACCCGGAACACACGGTATTGCTGTCCGCGACCCTGTCCCGTTCATTCAGCGACAACCTGAGCGGCTATATCCATGCGGATTACAACCACCGGAGCAAAATCGTGATGGATGGGAATGCCGACCCTATCAAGATGCAGGACGCTTTCGGCCTGCTCAACGCCCGCGCCGGCCTGGTGTTGGCGCCCTTCGACCTGGATATCTCCTTCTGGGCGCGCAACCTGCTGGATGAGGATTGGTTCGGCCCCGTGTTCGACGTGCCGCTGCAGAACGGGAAGCTCGCCTCCTACCTGCGTGAAACCCGCACCTACGGCCTGACGCTGCGCAAGCGGTTCTGAGCCGTCATACCAAACCGTCGCCTGGTGAGAAATGCGGGCTAACGGGGTTGCATGCGGATTGCGCCGCCTGTGACTACGGCAACTTTGTCTGGTAATTGCATGGTATTCCTTCGAACAAAAATTACGTGAATTGAACGGCCGGGTAAAATAAATCTGCTACCTTTTCTACATTCAGATATACATCATGATGCTGTCCAGCGGCGCGTCTGCATTAACCAGATCAACACGCTTGGACTTTATTTTCAGTCCCTCCCACGTCCGTACGAGACGCCAGGTAACGGTTCCGCCAAAGGTATCCTGCTTGCGGTGATGGATTACCGCGATAACACTGGCCGTGACGGTAATTTCGCCATCGGGATCCTTTGGCAGGTTTGTTTCCAGATCCGACAGGATGCGTACAGACCGCACTTCACGTTGCATGGATGGCGATAACGGGTTGTGCAGGTTGTACCTGCGCATTTCCATCAGGGCGCGGTTGTCGTAGATCAGGGAATCGTGCTGTTCCGGGTCGGTTTGTTCCCGTTCGAGGGGCATCCAGTAATACCCGTCTTCCGTAAACAGGGAAGCCCAGGTGTCCAGGTCAGCTTCGTTGAGACACCGGGTTTCCAGACGGATCAGGTTTGTAATCGCTTCCTGTAGATTATCATCTGCCATTTTATCAGTGAGAATTTTGGGTCAGGTCATGTAATCAAGCCATGCCGAATACTGGCTGCGTAACGCCATGTCGCTGGTGCCCGTGGCCCTCAGCCTTTCCCCATCCGGAACTTCCCTGCCGAAATGGCGGTGCATGTCTACCCATTCGACGGCGCCGGCCGCGGCGCTTTCCTGGATACGGATGTAACAGTCCAGGTCGTCCGGGCCCACCATCGAAGCGGGGGAATTGATCAAACGGGAATAACGCAGGGTTCGTTCCAGCATGTTCGGCGGTGCGCCTTTCAACCTGAACGTCCACGATTCAATGATGGTTTCGTTGACCGAGACGGGGATGACTACGCGCACTGACTGGATATTGTCGCGCACCGTACAGGACGGGTAGATCAGGCCGTTGTGGCGGTTGAAAGAGAGAATTTGCTCGGTACGCTCCCTGCCATGGGCCTGTTCCATTGCCTGCAGGTAATCTGGATAGACCTGGTAATGACTGAAAATGCTGGTTTCCCCTCCCATGTAGCCGTGTCCCAGGGGCAACCCGACAAAACCCATCTTGTCGAAGAAATCATAGGAGCCGCCGAACGGAGCGATCACCTCCGCTTCGGGCAGCGGGTCGTGTTCCGGCGGAAGCTGATCCAGGTACTGCCGCACCGCGTCGCTGGTGCCGGCATGGGCCACCATGGGATGCATGGCGTCATGCAGGTTTTCGATAAAGAACTTCCAGTTGACCGGGTGGCGAAACCGGTGACAGGTCTTCCCGGTCACCTCCACCTCACCTGCAGGAGCGCGGTCGACCATGTTGTCTATGGTGTCGCGCATTTCACCGAGGAAGCTGTCCAGGTCGGGACCTGCGGCGGAGAGGGAAGCAAAGATGAAACCCCGGTATTGACCCGTCCTGGCTACCCCGGGCAGGTCGTATTCGGCGGCGCTGTTGTCGAATCCCACGTCCCTGTAGCCGGCGGGGCTCGGCTGTGAACGCAGTGAGCCATCCGTCCGGTACGTCCAGCCGTGATAAGGACACTTGAATATACCGTTGCCGGCGCTGCCGGCGCGGGCCTGGCACACCTGTGCGCCACGGTGTCCGCAACGGTTCACCAGTACGTTGATGCCGCTGCCGTTCATGTCCCTGACCATGATCACCGGCGTCAGCCCAATAGTGGTGGTGAGGTAATCACCGGGGGACCTGACCTGGCTTTCGTGGCCGACGTAGATCCATGCCTGCCCCCAAATGCGCTCCATTTCCAGTTTGAAGATCTCTTCCCTGACATAGACGTCCCGGTGCACGCGGGCGGGCTCTACCAGGGACCTCAGGGCTTCGGGAGTGTCGTAGCGCTTGTCTTGCATGGCCTATAGGTTACCGAAATTTGGCTGTCAAGGGTACGAAATAAAAAGCCGGACCAGGTCCGGCTTTGAGTCGTTACTGCTTTATTATAGTTATATCAACTATCCGTACTGTCGTTATTTTCTTCCAAATCTGCGACGGGCCGGTCAACCAGCTCCACGATAGCCATGGGCGCCTTGTCACCAACCCTGTAGCCACACTTCAGGATGCGCAGGTACCCGCCCGGCCTGCTCTTGTAACGCGGCCCCAGTTCATTGAACAGTTTCGTCACCGTCGGTCTGTCACGCAGGCGCGCGAATGCCAGTCTGCGCCTGGAAACCGAATCTGTTTTGGCCAGAGTAATCAACGGTTCAGCCACGCGGCGCAGTTCTTTCGCCTTGGCGACGGTGGTCTTGATCAATTCATGTCGTACCAGCGACACGGTCATGTTACGGAACAGCGCAGTGCGGTGGCTGCTGTTCCGATTCAGTTTCCGTCCGCTTTCTCTATGACGCATTACAGTTACCCACGTAGTCTAATAGGAAATCACTGACGACATTTCCTTGTCCTCGTACAGGTCCGAAGGAGGCCAGTTCTCCAGCCTCATTCCCAGCGACAGGCCGCGGGAGGCAAGCACGTCCTTTATCTCCGTCAGGGATTTTTTGCCCAGGTTCGGGGTCTTCAATAATTCCATTTCCGTACGTTGAATCAGGTCGCCGATATAATAGATGCTTTCTGCCTTCAGACAGTTCGCAGAACGAACCGTAAGCTCCAGGTCGTCAACCGGGCGCAACAATACGGGGTCGATTTCCGGCTCACTGCTGGCTGCCGGGATTTCCTCTGCCTGTTCTGCTTCCAGGTCAACAAATATGGACAACTGGTTGCGCAATATAAGCGCCGCTTCCTTGATGGCCTCTTCCGGGTCGATGGTACCGTTTGTCTCAACCTCCAGGATCAACTTGTCCAGGTCTGTTTGTTGTTCTACGCGGGCACTCTGTACGTCGTAGGAAACGCGTTTTACCGGGCTGAAAGAAGCATCGAGTTTCAGCCGGCCTATACTCTGTCCGATATCCTCATCCGGACTGCCGATCACTACGGGGCGATAACCGCGTCCGCGCTCAACAACAATATTCATGTTCAGCTCACCCGACCGCGTGAGGTGTGCGATCAGGTGTTCGGGGTTGGCAATCTCCACATCGTGGTCCAGATTGATGTCGCTGGCCTTGATCTCCCCTGGTCCGTTCTTGTTCAATGTAAGGGTGGCATCATCCCGTGCATGCATGTTGATAGCCAGTTCCTTCAGGTTCAGCAGGATATCCGTTACATCCTCGTGCACACCATCTATAGTCGTATACTCATGTAACACGCCGTCTATTTCCA
Source organism: Gammaproteobacteria bacterium (assembly GCA_965208655.1). Lineage (GTDB taxonomy): Bacteria > Pseudomonadota > Gammaproteobacteria > Eutrophobiales > Eutrophobiaceae > JAAXHV01. Next base: position 284,990 of record CBDBPJ010000001.1, on the reverse strand, counting down.
CTTCAGTCACAGCACAGCCGGACATGGAAGACAGCAATACCCGGCGCAGGGCATTGCCTAAAGTATGGCCAAACCCCCGGTTCAGAGGTTCTATGGTTATTTTTGCCAACGTATTGCTGATGTTTTCCACATCAACCCGGCGCGGCTTTAATAATTCACTGAATGTTGACGGCATATGCGTTTTTCCTTTTGCTGCTTACTTGGAATACAGTTCTACGACTAACTGTTCGTTGATATCCGACGAGAGTTCACCCCGTTCAGGTATCGTTTTGAATACTCCGACCATCTTCTTGGCGTCCACGTCTACCCATTCGGGGAAGCCGATTTGATCTGCGACATTAAGCGCATCCTTGATACGCAGTTGTTGCCTGCTTTTTTCCTTTATCTCGACCTTGTCTTCAGGTTTGACCTGGTAAGAAGGTATATTAACGAGTCGCCCGTTGACCATGACCGATTTGTGACTGACCAGTTGCCTGGATTCGTTACGGGTACAGCCAAACCCCATCCTGAACACCACGTTATCCAGACGGCATTCCAACAGTTGCAACAGGTTCTCACCGGTTGAACCTCTGCGCCGGACTGCCTCCTTGTAATAGCGGCGAAACTGTTTTTCCAGCACGCCGTATATACGCCGCAGTTTCTGCTTTTCCCGGAGTTGCACGGCGTAATCAGACAGGCGTTTTGCCCTGACGCCTTGGTCACCGGGCGGTTTGTCAATCTGGCATTTGGATTCAATCGGCCGTGCGCGACTTTTTAAAAACAGGTCTACGCCTTCACGGCGACTCAGCTTGCATTTGGGTCCCAGGTAACGAGCCATATCTCCTCCACTTACACCCGTCTTTTCTTTGGCGGGCGACAACCATTATGAGGAATGGGCGTGACGTCCGTGATGTTGGTGATTTTATAGCCCAACGCATTCAATGCACGTACAGCCGACTCCCGTCCCGGTCCGGGACCTTTTATATTCACTTCCAGGTTCTTCATACCGAATTCCTGTGCAACAGAACCTACTTTCTGCGCGGCGATCTGCGCTGCGAACGGCGTGCTTTTGCGCGAACCGCGAAATCCGCTGCCGCCGGCCGTGGCCCACGCCAGGGTATTTCCCTGCCGATCGGTAATATTAATAATGGTGTTGTTGAACGACGCATGGACATGCGCTATTCCGTCAACCACCGTCTTCTTGACCTTCTTTCTGGTGCTTCTCGGTTTTGCCATTCAATCTCTCGTCGTATTACTTTTTGATTATCCGGCGCGGTCCCTTGCGTGTTCTCGCATTCGTGCGGGTACGCTGGCCTCGCAGGGGCAACCCGCGGCGGTGGCGGATACCCCGGTATGAGCCTAAATCCATCAGGCGCTTGATGTTCATGGATACATCCCTGCGCAAATCACCCTCCAGTTCATACTTCGTTACTTCCGCCCGCAACTGGTCGAGCTGGCCTTCACTGAGAGTCGACACCTTGACACCCGGCTCTATTCCTGTTGCAGAACAGATCTTCCGGGCTGATGTATTGCCGATCCCGTAAATATGAGTCAACGCGATGCAGACGTGTTTGTTGTCCGGGATGTTTACCCCAGCTATTCGAGCCATTATTTTCTCTTTAGTTAATAATCATTCAACCAGTCGAACCGGTAAGCGTCCTGAGCCGGCTCACCCTTGCCGTTGTTTATGACGCGGGTCGGAGCAGATCACACGGACGCTGCCAAACCGGCGGATAATACGGCAGTTACGGCATATCTTTTTTACTGAAGCCCTGACTTTCATTTCATTCTCCCGTCACACATGCGTATCGTGTTGAAGGACGGCCATTACGAACGCCTTCCATGGCTTTTCAAATTGGCCTTCTTTAACGCGCCTTCATACTGGTGCGACATCAGGTGGGCCTGGATTTGCGCCATAAAGTCCATTACGACAACGACAATGATCAACAACGAGGTCCCGCCGAAATAAAACGGTACGTTATACTGGATGATCAAAAATTCCGGCAGCAAACAGACGAATGTGATGTATATGGCGCCGACCATCGTCAGCTTTGTCAACACGCCGTCAAGATACTTGGCGGTCTGCTCACCGGGCCTCATTCCCGGAACGAACGCGCCTGATTTTTTCAGGTTATCTGCAGTTTCTCGCGGATCAAACACAACGGCGGTATAGAAGAAGCAGAAGAAAATGATGCCTGCGGCGTAAAATGCGACGTATATGGGCTGCCCGGGTTGCAGCAGTGTAGCCAGGTCCTGCAGCCAGCGCATTTCCCGCGCCTGACCCGCCCAGCTTGCCAGGGTCCCCGGAAACAATATCAGGCTGGAGGCGAATATCGGGGGAATGACGCCCGCCATGTTCAGTTTCAAAGGCAGGTGGCTGGATTGCCCCGCGTACAGTTTTCGTCCGACCTGGCGCTGGGCATAATTCACCGTAATCCTGCGTTGCCCGCGTTCAATAAAGACGACGAAACCGGTAACTGCGATAGCCAGGGCAAACAGGGTAAACACCATTATCAGGTGCAACTCGCCGGTACGGGACAACTCCAGCGTTCCGCCTACCGCGGAGGGCAGTCCGGCTACGATTCCGGCAAAAATGATCAGTGAGATGCCGTTGCCGACACCCCGTTCGGTAATCTGTTCGCCCAGCCACATCAGGAACATGGTCCCGGTTACCAGCGTAGTCACTGCAGTGATGCGAAACGCCATGCCCGGGTCGAGGACGACCGAACCGCCTGACACCTGCTGCCCTTCCAGCGCCAGCGATACGCCCAGCGCCTGGAAGGTGGCAAGCAGCACCGTTCCGTACCTCGTATACTGGGTGATCTTGCGGCGTCCCGTTTCACCTTCCCTGCGCAATTGTTTCAGGCGCGGGTCGACGAAGGACAGAATCTGCATGATGATCGAGGCGGATATGTAAGGCATGATGCCGAGGGCGACCACCGACAGGCGTTCCAGCGCACCGCCGGAAAACATATTGAACATATCCAGGATAGTGCCCCGTTGTTGCTCGAACAACTGGGCCAGGGTATCGGGGTTAATCCCCGGTACGGGAATGAAAGTGCAGATCCGGTAAACGAACAGGGCCAACAGGACGAACAACAGCCGCCTGCGCAGTTCGGTTACCTGGGTCAATCCCGCGAGGCCGCCCGGTATTGCTGGATTTCTTGCTGCCATTATCCTACTCGAATTTCCCGCCGGCGGTTTCGATGGCGGCCCGCGCCGCTTTGGTCGCCCGCAGTCCCTTGACAGTCACCGCCCTGTTGATCGTCCCACTGGCTATTATCTTGACTCTCTTGATTTTTCTCGAGACCAGGCCGGCTTTCCTCAGTGTATCCAGATCGATGATTTCGGTCCCTGCTTTGTCCAGCTCGTCAAGGCGGATTTCGTCGGTTATCCTGGCAAGGTAGGAACGGAAACCGACCTTGGGGAGGCGCCGTTGCAACGGCATCTGCCCGCCCTCAAAACCCACCTTGTGATACCCGCCTGAGCGGGACTTCTGTCCCTTGTGGCCGCGGCCGGCCGTCTTCCCGTAGCCGGAGCCGATACCCCGGCCTACCCGTTTGGCCGCACGCTTGGAACCGTTCGCAGGTTTGATTGAATTAAGTCGCATATCAGATCTCATCTACCGCCAGCAAATAGGACACCTTGTTGATCATGCCGCGGTTTTCCGCGGTATCCGCAAGCGTTACCGAATGACCTATACGGCGCAACCCGAGCCCCGCTACACAGGCTTTATGCTGCGCGGTCCTGCGGTTGACACTGCGTTTCAAGGTCACTCTCAGTTGTTTCTTTGCCTCAGCCATCGTTATCCCGGTATGCTGTCGTCTATCGTTCCGCCTTTCTGCGAACCCCGGTTAACCGGTAAGTTCCTCGACTGATTTTCCGCGTTTTGCCGCGAAGTATTCCGGCTCAGCCATTGACTGCAGGCCTTTCATAGTCGACCGGACCACGTTAATCGGATTGGTCGAGCCGGTACATTTTGCCAGGACATTCTGTACGCCGGCGCACTCGAATACGGCACGCATTGCACCTCCCGCAATAATACCCGTGCCTTCCGAAGCAGGTTGCATATACACCTTGGCTGCGCCGTGCCTCGCAGTGACCGCGTAATGCAGGGTATCGCCCTTAAGCGGGATCCTGATCATATTCCGGCGCGCTTTTTCCATGGCTTTCTGTATAGCAACGGGCACCTCCCGGGCCTTGCCCCGGCCGAAGCCGACCCGGCCGTTACCGTCACCGACAACGGTCAATGCCGTAAAGCCGAATATACGGCCGCCCTTGACCACCTTGGCCACCCGGTTGACTGCTACCAGTTTCTCCAGTAAATCTTCGTTACCCGTGATGGAATCCGCTACCGCCATGCTGGTGTTATCTCCTCATCATTCAGAATTTTATACCTTGTTCCCTGGCGGCATCCGCCAGCGCCTTCACCCTGCCGTGGAACTTGAAACCTGAGCGGTCAAAGGCTACCGTTGTTATCCCGGCTTGCTTTGCCCGTTCTGCAACCACCTGGCCTACTATCCCGGCCGCTTCCTTGTTGCCACCGTTTTTTATCTTGCTGCGCACTTCCTTATCCAGGGAAGATGCACTGACCAGCACTTCCGCCCCACCGGCAGCAATCACCTGGGCATAGATATGCCGGGGCGTACGGAACACGCACAAACGGCTTAAGCCTTGTGACTTGATACGCATGCGCGACTTTACCGCCCTTCTCAGTCTTGCCGTCTTCTTGTTCATTACGCTTTCTTGGCCTCCTTGCGCAGAATCTGTTCATCGGCGTAACGCACGCCTTTCCCCTTGTAAGGTTCGGGCGGCCGGTAGCTGCGGATATTGGCCGCCACCTGACCGACTTTCTGTTTGTCCGAACCCCTGACTATGATCTGGGTCTGGCTGGGGGTCTCAACCGTAATGCCCTCGGGGATGTCTATATCCACCGGGTGGGAAAATCCCAGCGTCAGGTTGATGCTCCCCTGGTTCGCCTGTGCGCGATATCCCACCCCGGTAATCTCGAGCTTGATTTCAAAGCCGTCAGTAACCCCGGTAACCATATTCTGTAAAATCGCCCTGGTGGTTCCGGCCAGGGCCCGCGCCGACTTGGTGTTGTCTGTTGTGGAAAACTTCAACAGGTTGTCTTCAAGGTCCAGTTGTACGAGCGAATGCAGGGTGTGCATCAATTCTCCTTTGCTGCCCTTGATCCGTACCTGTGCTCCGTTCACGTCTACCTCCACGCTATCGGGAACTGTTATCGGGTTATTGGCGATTCTCGACATATCCAGGCCTACGCAACGATACAGATGATCTCTCCGCCAATCCCCAGTTGCCTGGCATTCCTGTCCGTCATGACCCCTCTGGAAGTGGAGATGATGGCCGTACCCAGGCCTCCGTGCACCTTCGGCAACTTGCCACCGGGGCTGTAACGGCGTAATCCGGGCGTACTGACCCGCCGCAATAACTCGATCACGGGCTTGCCCTCAAAATACTTCAATTCAATGGTCAATACGTGCTTGGCGGTGTCATCCTTCACACTGAAACCGGTAATGTATCCTTCTTCGTGGAGGATTTTTGCCACGGCAATTTTCAACTTCGACGAAGGCATGCTGACTTCCCGCTTTGACCTGTGCTGGCCATTGCGGACCCGTGTCAGCATGTCCGATATTTGATCCTGTAAGCTCATTTTGTATTCTCTCGCTGCCTCGCAGGTTTTTTTTACCAGCTCGCCTTGACCAGGCCCGGGATATCCCCGCGCATGGCTGCCTCACGCAGCATGTTTCTCCCCAGCCCGAATTTTCGGTAATACCCGTTCGGCCGCCCTGTCAGGCTGCACCGGTTTCTCAGACGGGACGGGCTGGAATCCCTGGGTAATTTGTTCAATTTAATCCTTGCCTCCTTACGCTCTTCCGGAGACAGCGACATATCCTTGATGGTGCGCTTCAATTCGGCGCGTTTTTCAGCATATTTCTCGACCAGTTTCTCCCTTTTCCGTTCCCGGTTTACCATTGATGTTTTAGCCATAAGTCTCCTCTAACCTCTAAGCGGAAAATTGAACGCTTTCAACAGGGCCTGTGCCTCTTCATCGGTTTTTGCCGACGTCGTTATCGTCACGTCCAGGCCGCGTAGCGCCTCGATCTTGTCATAATCAATTTCAGGAAAAATAATCTGTTCCTTCACACCCAGGCTGTAATTGCCGCGGCCATCAAACGCACGCGGGTTCAGGCCGCGAAAATCCCTGATCCTTGGAATAGCGATTGAAATCAGCCTGTCCAGAAATTCGTACATGCGCTTGCGCCGTAATGTAACCTTGCAACCGTTCGGAAAGCCTTTCCTGACCTTGAAGTTAGCCACGGATTTTTTTGCATTGATCACGATCGGCTTCTGACCGGCGATGCGCGCCATGTCAGCAGCCGCCTGTTCGATCATTTTCTTGTCGGTCATCACCTTGCCCAGGCCCATGTTCAACGTGATCTTGGTTATCCTCGGCACCTGCATCGGCGATGTATAGCTGAACTGCTCCCGCAGTTGCGGCGCAACCGTGGTCCGGTAATATTCCTGTAATCTGGCCATCTTGTTATTGCTGTTCAGACATCAACCACTTCGTCGTTGGACTTAAAATAACGGACTTTCCGGCCATCCTCCAGGAACCGGAAGCCTACCCGGTCCGGTTTGTTTGAAACCGGATTCCACAATGCGATATTGGATATCGCGAACGGCATCTCCTTTTCAATGATACCGCCGGGCGCTCCGCGCATGGGGTTTCCCTTGGTATGGCGTTTGGCCATATTGATATTTTCAACGATGACCTTATTGCCGTTCCTGTCGACATTGAGCACGATGCCGCGCTTACCCTTGTCCTTGCCGGCAGTTACGACTACTTCGTCACCTTTTCGTATCCTGTTCATAATGTATAACGCACTCCTTTCTATAATACCTCGGGTGCGAGGGACACGATTTTCATAAAATTCTCAGTCCTGAGTTCACGGGTGACCGGGCCGAATATCCGGGTACCGATAGGTTGCAACTGGTTGTTCAGCAACACGGCGGCATTGCTGTCGAACCGTATCAGCGAACCGTCCGGTCTCCTCACGCCTTTTTTTGTCCGCACTACCACGGCGTTGTATAACTCTCCTTTTTTCACCTTGCTCCTCGGGATGGCTTCCTTGACGCTCACCTTTATCACGTCCCCTACTCCGGCATAGCGTCTTTTCGAACCACCCAGAACCTTCACACACATGAGGCGACGCGCACCGCTGTTATCGGCTGCACCCAGTACTGTCTGCATTTGAATCATTTCCGGGCTCCCTATACTTCCTGGGCCCTGCTGACGATGCTTTGCAAGCGCCAGGCCTTGTTTTTGGAAATGGGCCGGGATGACTCGATGATTACCATATCGCCTTCATTGCACTCGTTATTTTCATCGTGCGCAAGCAGCCTGGTGGTGCGCCGGATGTATTTGCCGTACAGCGGGTGTTTTACCGTGCGCCCGATATCTACGGCAATCGACTTGTCCATCTTGTTGCTGACAACCGTCCCGGTCAGTGTTCTGGTTGATTTTCCGGATTCACTCATCTTGCTTCGCTTTTTCGTTTAACACCGTTTTAACCCTGGCTATTTCCCGTCGCACTGCCTTGAAACGGCTCGGATTGCCGAGCTGGCCCGAACCTTTTTGCATGCGCAGGTTAAATTGTTCGCGTAGCAGGTCGACGAGGAGCACCTGCAATTCCTCGGGGTTCCTGCTTCTCAATTCCGTGGCTTTCGTCACAGTATTGTCCTGTTAATAAATATGGTCTTGACCGGTAATTTCGCCGACGCGAGTTTAAAGGCTTCTCTCGCAAGTTGTTCCGATACACCTTCAATTTCGTACAATATCTTGCCGGGCTGGACAACGGACACCCAGTATTCGACGTTACCTTTTCCCTTACCCTGCCGTACTTCCAGGGGTTTAGTCGTTATCGGCTTATCCGGAAAAATCCGGATCCAGACCTTTCCTCCCCGCTTGACCTTGCGGGTGATGGTCCGGCGGGCAGCCTCAATCTGGCGCGCAGTAATGCGTCCGCGGGTAATTGCCTTCAGACCGAACTCACCAAAACTGACCTTGTTGCCATTACTGGCCAGCCCGCGATTCCTGCCTTTGCTCTGTTTCCTGAATTTGGTTCGTTTCGGTTGTAACATTTGCTTACGCCCCGATTACCGGCGCCTCCTCATCGTCGCCCCTGTCGTCGATGTTGAATACTTCGCCCTTGAATATCCAGACCTTTACCCCGATGACGCCGTAGGTCGTATTCGAGTTGGCAATGCCGTAATCTATATCGGCCCGCAAGGTATGCAGGGGTACGCGTCCCTCCCGGTACCATTCGGACCGTGCGATCTCCGCACCGTTCAAACGGCCGGCGACACAGATTTTAATGCCCAGCGCGCCAAGCCTCATCGAATTGGTCACCGCACGTTTCATGGCCCGCCTGAACATGATTTTTCTTTCGATCTGCTGGGCAACGCTCTCAGCCACCAGGCTCGCGTCAAGTTCAGGTTTGCGGATTTCCCGGACGCTCACTTTTGCCCTGACGCCCATCATTTCCGACACTTGCTGGCTTAACCGCTCGATGTCCTCTCCTTTCTTGCCGATCACGATGCCCGGCCTGGCGCTGTGTATGATCACCTTGATCTCATTCGGGGGACGTTCGATCTGGATCCGGCTGACCGAAGCGTTGACCAGTTTCTTCCTGAGGAAGTCACGTACCTGCAGGTCCGTATTCAAATACCTTGCATAATCTTTCGAATCGGCATACCAGGTTGAGGTCCAATCCTTGATGATGCCGATGCGTATGCCCGTGGGGTGTACTTTCTGTCCCATAGTCTGCCTACTCTTTCGTCTCGGTGACGGTGATTGCCAAATGGCTCGTACGCTTGAATATCCTGTCAGCCCGTCCCCGCGCCCGGGTACGCAAGCGCTTGTGCGTGGGGCCCTGGTCGACGGTTATCGCACTTATTTTCAGTTCGTCTATATCCGCCGCATCGTTATGTTCGGCATTCGCAATTGCCGATTCCAGCACTTTCTTGACGATACCGGCAGCCTTCTTGTTGCTGTAAGCCAGGATATTTATTGCCCGATCGACCGGCAGTCCCCGCACCTGATCTGCTACCAGGCGCAGCTTTTGCGGCGCCATCCGTACAAATTTAAGGCATGCAGTCGTCATAATCCTGTTACGCTCTACCTACTTCGTGGTTTTTCTATCCGCGGCATGACCGCGAAACGTCCGGGTAATGGCAAATTCACCCAGCTTGTGGCCCACCATATTCTCTGTGATAAAAACCGGTACATGATCGCGACCGTTATGTATCGCAACCGTCAGTCCAACCATATCCGGCACTATCATCGACCTTCTGGACCAGGTCTTGATGGGCCGTTTGTCATTATTCTGTCTCGCAGTCTCCACCTTTCTGATCAAATGATGATCGATGAACGGCCCTTTCCTGATCGAACGCGGCATGGTAAATCCTCTCTAGTTCTTCCTTTTACGAATAATCATGTTGTCGGTGCGTTTGTTCTTCCTTGTCTTGTAACCTTTCGTGGGATAACCCCAGGGCGTGGAGGGGTGACGCCCTCCGGATGAACGCCCTTCACCGCCTCCATGGGGATGATCGACCGGGTTCATGGCCACTCCGCGCACCGTCGGGCGAATACCGCGCCAGCGTTTTGCGCCCGCCTTGCCCAGTTTTTGCAGCGAATGTTCGACGTTGCTCGCCTCGCCGATAGTGGCGCGGCAATCCAGCGGCACCTTCCTGACTTCACCCGAGCGCAGACGCAGCGTTGCGTGGGCGCCTTCACGGGCAATCAACTGCACACTGGTGCCGGCGCTGCGCGCAAGTTGCGCTCCCTTGCCCGGCTTCAATTCCACACAATGCACATTCGCCCCCACCGGAATATTGCGCAGGGCCAGGCAATTTCCCGGCGCTATTTCAGCCCGGGTGCCGGACATCAATTCCGTCCCGACCGCGAGGCCCGCAGGCGCTATTACGTAACGGCGCTCACCATCGGCATAACACAGCAAGGCAATGTGCGCGGTCCGGTTGGGATCGTATTCAATCCTCTCCACCTTTGCCGCTATGCCGTCCTTGTCGCGTTTGAAATCAATGATCCGGTAACGCTGTTTAGCGCCGCCGCCCCGGTGTCTCACGGTAATCCTGCCGTGATTGTTACGTCCTGCGGTCCTGCCCTGTTTTTCAACCAGGGGGCCGTACGGATCGCCCTTGTACAGGTCTGGATGGACGACCTTCACGACGCCGCGCCGGCCAGCCGATGTTGGTTTGGGTTTGATTAAGGGCATCTCTCTAACAGTTCCTCAGGCACCGATGAAATCTATATCGAAGCCGGGTTTCAACTTGACGTAGGCCTTTTTCCAGTCCGGGCGTTTGCCGCGCGCACGCCGGAACGTCTTGTTCTTGCCGCGCACGTTCAGTACCTGTACCGACTCAACCTCGACTTCAAATATTTTTTCCACGGCCTTTTTTATATCGGGTTTGGTCGCGTCGCGCATGACCTTGAAGACAAACTGCCGGTACTTGTCTGCGGTATACGTACTTTTTTCCGTTACCCGCGGCTCCAGCAGAATTCGCATCAGCCTCTCGTCATTCATCCTCTTTACCCCCGCCCGGCGTCTCCTGTTCTGCAGTCTCCTGTGCGCCGGCTTCCGGCTGTTCCCCGCTGTCCTTCATCTCCGGCTCGAGCCATTTCCCCACCTTTTCCAGCGCCTCTTTGGTTATCAGCACCCGCTCAAACCCGATCAGGGAATGCGGGTTGATTTCATGTGTATCTATAACGGCCACCTGCGCCAGGTTCCGGGTTGACAGGTGTAATTCCTCGCTGATGGAATCGGTGATGATCAATACCTCTTCCAGGTCCAGTTGCGCCAGCACCCCGATCGCAGCCTTTGTCTTTGCCTCGGATATATTCAATTCGTCAATACAAATCAGCCGTTCCTGGCGAACCAGTTCCGAGAAGATGGACCGCAGCGCGCCGCGATACATTTTCCTGTTCACTTTCCTGGCAAACGTGCGTTGATTGTTTGCGAAAGTGACGCCTCCTCCGCGCCAGATGGGGCTGCTTCTCGTGCCGGCCCTGGCCCTGCCCAGACCTTTCTGGCGCCACGGCTTTTTCCCGCCCCCCCGCACCGCGGAACGGTTTTTCAACGACTTGGATGCAGCTCTGCCGTTTGCAAGGTATGAGGTCAGCACCTGGTGTACCAGGGATTCGTTGAAATCAACGCCGAAAACCTCATCGGCAACTTTTACCCGGCCCGCCCGTTTTTTTCCGGTTTTGCGCACTGACAATTCCATCTCAGGCCTCCAATACCCCTGCTGACTTGACCGCCGCCTTGACGATGAGCGTGCCGCCGGGAGCGCCGGGGACAGAACCTTTGACAAGCACCAGGTTCCTGTCCGGGTCAACCCGGACGACCTCGAGGTTCTGCGCTGTCTGTTTAGCGTTACCCATGTGTCCCGCCATCTTCTTGCCGGGGAAAACTCGTCCCGGCGACTGGTTCTGGCCGATCGAACCGGGCGCCCGGTGGGCGCGGGAATTACCGTGACTGTTACGCTGACTGCTGAAATTGTGCCGCTTTATCACGCCGGCATAGCCTTTCCCGATAGTCGTCCCGGTCACGTCGACTTTCTGCCCGGCCTTGAAAATATCCACCGTTATTTCCGCACCCGCAGACAATTCACCGGCTTCTTCATTATCCAGTCTGAATTCATGCAGGCCCTCGGCAGATTCGATGCCTGCCCTGGCCAGCGTTCCGGCCAGAGGCTTGCTTATCAGGTTGCGGCGCTTGCTTCCGTACGCGACCTGCACGGCGCGGTAGCCGTGTTTCTCGACGGTGGAAAGAGAGGTGACCCTGTTGGGACCTGCTTCGATAACGGTGACAGGCACGGACTGGCCCGTATCCGTGAAGATACGGGTCATCCCCCGCTTTTTGCCTATTATTCCGATTGCCATCTCTCTGACCCGTTATCTGCCCGTTGTCTTCAGCTGAGTTTGATCTGGACGTCCACGCCCGCTGCCAGGTCAAGTTTCATCAGCGCATCAACCGTTTTATCCGTGGGGTTGATGATGTCCACCAGGCGCTTATGGGTCCTGATCTCATACTGGTCCCGGGCGTCCTTGTTGACGTGGGGCGAAATCAAAACGGTATAACGTTCTTTTTTTGTGGGCAACGGGATGGGGCCCTTCACCTGGGCGCCGGTGCGACGCGCAGTCTCCACAATTTCACGTGTCGACTGGTCAATCAACCGGTGATCGAACGCTTTCAGCCTGATCCTTATAATCTGTTCTTCCGCCATGTGTCTTTACTCTGTCCGCAATGCCTGGTGATTAGCTAACCTGAATTCTTGCTCGTGATCTTTTCCGCGACCCCGGGCGGAACCGGATTATACTTCGAAAACTCCATGGTGTACGTGGCGCGCCCCTGTGTGGCCGAGCGCAAGGCTGTCGCATAACCGAACATCTGTTCCAGGGGAACTTCCGCCTTGATGATCCTTCCGGCCGGGGTGGTGGCGGTTTCCGACAATATGCCGCGCCGCCGACTCAAGTCACCCGTTACCGAACCCAGGTAATCTTCCGGCGTTACTACTTCAACGTTCATTACTGGTTCCAGCAGGATAGGCGCGGCGCGGTCGGCGCCGTTCTTGAAGCCTATGGAGCCGGCTATCTTGAAGGCTATTTCACTGGAGTCCACGTCATGGAAGGAACCGTCGTACAACGTGACCTTTACGTCTACCATCGGGTATCCGGCTACAACACCGCTCTCCATCTGTTCCTGGATGCCTTTGTTTACTGCCGGGATAAAATCTTTCGGTATGGTGCCCCCGACAATTTTATTTATGAACTCATAGCCGTGACCCGGTTCTTGCGGCTCGATTTTCAGTATGACGTGGCCGTACTGGCCGCGCCCGCCGGATTGGCGTACAAACCTGCCTTCCGCCTTCTCCACCGGTTTCCTGATCGTCTCCCGGTAAGCCACCTGCGGCTTGCCGACGCTGGCATCCACCTTGAATTCCCGTTTCAGCCGGTCCACGATAATCTCAAGGTGCAATTCACCCATTCCCGAGATGATGGTCTGCCCGGACTCATCGTCGGTATGTACCCGAAAAGAGGGATCTTCCTGCGCCAGTTTGCCCAGGGCCATACCCATTTTTTCCTGATCGGGCCGGGTTTTCGGTTCCACCGCGACGGAAATGACCGGATCGGGAAACTCCATCCTTTCGAGCACGATGGCAGAGTTTACGGCGCACAGGGTGTCGCCTGTCGTGACGTCCTTAAGGCCCACGGCGGCGGCAATATCCCCCGCCCTGACCTCGTTTATTTCTTCCCGTGAGTTGGCATGCATCTGCAGGATCCGTCCGATTCGCTCCTTTTTGTCCTTCACCGTGTTGAGCACCGAATCGCCGGATTTAAGCACCCCGGAGTAAACCCGAAAAAAAGTCAACGAACCGACGAACGGGTCAGTGGCAATCTTGAAAGCCAGTGCCGCGAACGGTTCGGCATCATCGGATTGGCGGGAAACTTCTTTTTGGGTGGCATTCTTGAGAATGCCTGTTACGGCAGGGATATCATCAGGTGCAGGGAGGTAGTCAATGACGGCATCCAGCATACTCTGGACACCTTTATTCTTGAAAGCGGAACCACACAGGACCGGGACTATCTCGTTGGCCAGTGTCCTCGCCCTGATGCCCTGCTTGACCTGTTGTTCCGATAGTTCTCCTTGCTCCAGGTACGCATCCATCAAATCCTCATTGGCTTCAGCAGCGACTTCCGTCAACTGTTCACGGGCTTCCCGGCAGGCATCGAGCATCTCTTCCGGAATATCTTCCTCGGTAAACTCCATGCCCATGCTCCGGTCGTCCCAGTACGTCGCCCTGCCCCGGATCAGGTCAACAATGCCTTTAAACCTGTGTTCCGACCCGATGGGGAGCTGTATGGGCACCGCCGTGCTCCCGAGGCGGTCTCTTATCTGGTTGACAACCCTGAGGTAATCCGCTCCAGCACGGTCCATTTTATTGACGAAGGCCAGCCTCGGCACGTTATACTTATTTGCCTGCCGCCATACGGTTTCCGATTGCGGTTCAACACCGCCCACGGCACAAAAAACGGCACAGGCACTGTCCAGTACCCTGAGAGACCTTTCCACCTCAATAGTGAAGTCCACGTGTCCCGGTGTATCGATGATATTGATTCGATGTTCCGGGTACTGGCCGGCCATGCCGTTCCAGAAACAGGTGGTCGCCGCTGAGGTGATGGTGATGCCCCGTTCCTGTTCCTGTTCCATCCAGTCCATGGTGGCTGCGCCGTCATGCACTTCACCTATCTTGTGGGAAACCCCGGTGTAATAGAGGATGCGTTCCGTAGTTGTCGTTTTACCCGCATCAATATGCGCCATGATGCCGATATTCCGGTAACGTTCGATGGGGACACTGCGCGCCATGGTTGTTGCTCCGGTTACCGCTCCTACCACCGGTAATGGGAGAATGCCTTGTTGGCTTCAGCCATCTTGTGGGTATCTTCCCTCTTCTTTATGGCCGTTCCCTTGTTGTCCGAGGCATCCAGTATCTCTCCTGCCAGGCGCAGGCCCATACTCTTCTCCCCGCGTCTCTTGGACGCGTCCACCAGCCAGCGCATTGCCAGCGTCATACTGCGCTCGGAGCGCACTTCGATGGGAATCTGGTACGTAGCGCCGCCTACACGCCTGGATTTCACCTCGACTATAGGTTTTACGTTATCCAGCGCCTGTATGAACACCTCCAGTGAATTATCCGTCTTTTTCCTGCTGCCGATCTGGTCAAGGGCGCCATAGACTATTTTTTCGGCGATGGATTTCTTGCCGCTGCGCATGACCATGTTGATAAATTTCGCCAGGACCTGGTTGTGGTATTTCGGATCCGGCAGGATTTCCCTTTTTTCAGCTTCTCTTCTTCTGGACATGGCGCTATTCTCGATCCGGTTTATGACCTGGGTTTCTTGGCCCCGTACTTGGAACGGCGCTGGCGCCGATCAACCACACCCGAGGTATCGAGGGTCCCTCTCACCGTATGGTAGCGAACGCCGGGTAAATCCTTGACCCTGCCGCCGCGAATCAGGATGACGGAGTGCTCCTGCAGGTTATGGCCCTCACCACCTATATACGTGGTCACCTCATGGCCGTTGGTCAACCGTACCCTGGCAACTTTACGCAGGGCGGAATTGGGCTTCTTCGGTGTTGTGGTGTACACGCGGGTACACACCCCACGCTTCTGTGGGCAATTTTCCAGGGCGGGAACATTACTTTTCGCCCTTTGCCGTTTTCTCGGCTTGCGTACCAACTGGCTAATTGTAGACATCTGTCGTCGTATCCGATTTATTCAGCCCTGTTTCTTTCGGGGTTTCCTGCGGCACAGGGTAACCGGCGCGGTGCAGCGCTTCTATAACACGTTTATGTGGTTGATTAAAATAAAAAAACAACCAGTACATCGGTCGTTTTTGCCCCTGAAAGGAAGGCCCGGACCCTGTTGTCCCTGACCCTCCCAAAAAGAAGCGGGATTATATTTCCTTATGGCGCGCGATGTCAAGCATAAAAAGGACCAGTATAAAAAGGACCAGATAAAAAAATAGCATTTAAACATGCCCCCGCCTGTTGTAAGCGGGGGTCCGTCCCCATTTCCGAACCAGTTCCGTCAGACCTGATCCACCCTGGCGATCTCCACAGTCTCTTCCCTGGACGGAGTAAGAATAATAACCTCATTCTCATCGCCACTGCCCTCTTCTTCAAGTGTGTCTTCAGCGACGCCTTCCTGTACCTCCAAATCTTCCTCGGTGCGTTTTTTTCTGCGTTCGGTATGGTACGCCAGTCCGGTGCCGGCCGGCACCAGGCGTCCGACGATGACGTTCTCCTTCAATCCGCGCAGTTCGTCCCGCTTGCCGTTGACGCTGGCCTCCGTCAATACCCGGGTGGTTTCCTGGAATGACGCGGCCGAGATGAACGATTCCGTGGACAGGGACGCCTTGGTGATACCAAGCAGCACAGGGTCCCACTGTGCCTCTATTTTCCCATCTGCCAACAGCTTTTCATTTTCTTCCAGAACCTTGGCTTTCTCTGCCTGTTCACCCCGGAGGAAAACGGAATCACCGGGGTCCGTAATTTCACTCTTGCGCAACATCTGCCTTACGATGACTTCGATGTGTTTGTCGTTTATCTTTACGCCCTGCAAGCGGTAAACTTCCTGAATCTCATAAACGATGTAACTTGCCAGCGCATGCACCCCCTTCAGCCTGAGGATATCATGGGGGGTCGGGGGACCGTCGACTACGGACTCGCCCTTTTCCACGTGCTCTCCCTCAAACACGTTGATATGACGCCATTTAGGTATAAGCAGTTCATGGGTCTCACCATTCCGGTCGGTTATCACCAGCCGTTGTTTGCCCTTGGTATCCTTTCCGAAACTGACGGTGCCGCTTGCTTCAGCCAGAATGCCGGGCTCCTTGGGTTTCCTGGCCTCAAACAAATCTGCAACCCGGGGCAAACCACCGGTAATATCGCGGGTTTTCAGCGATTCCTGCGGCATCTTGGCAATGACGTCGCCAACCTTGATTTCCGCGCCTTCACGAACTGTGATCAATGCTTTAGGCGGCAACGGGTAATGCGCGGGAATAGTCGTATCGGGTAAAATCAACTGGGTCCCGTCCTTATCCACCAGTATGACGACCGGGCGCATTTCCTTCGCGTCACTGCTGCGTTCCTTGGGGTCCATGATCATCATGTTGGTTAACCCGGTTATCTCGTCCACGTGACGCGATACGGTCTTGCCCTCAACAATATCGGCAAAGCGGATATGACCCGTGACTTCGGATATCACCGGATGCGTATGCGGGTCCCAATCGGCGATCTTCGTGCCGGGGTCAACCGTATCGCCATCGTCTACCGTAAGCACGGCGCCGTAAGGAAGTTTATAGCGCTCACGTTCCCTGCCCACCTCATCCAGCAGGGATACGTCTCCTGAACGCGATACGACCACCTTGTTACCGCTCTCCTGCTCCAGCAGCTTGACGTTGTCCAGGCGCACGGTACCGCCGTATTTCACATCAATACTGCTGATGGCAGCCGCCCTGGATGCAGCGCCGCCAATGTGAAAAGTCCTCATGGTCAACTGTGTGCCCGGTTCACCGATCGATTGCGCGGCTACCACGCCGACGGCTTCACCTATGTTCACGATATGACCCCGCGCCAGGTCTCTGCCGTAACATTGTGCACAAATTCCGTAACGGGTCTCGCAGGTAATCGCCGATCTCACCACAACCTCGTCAATTCCGTTTTCGTCCATGAGATCAACCAGGTCTTCATTAAGCAAGGTATTGGCAGGGATGAGGGGTTCCTCGGGAGACTCGGGCGTAGCGATCGCCTGCGCCAGGACCCGGCCCAATACTCTTTCCCGCAGAGGTTCCACTACGTCGCCGCCTTCAATCATCGAAGTCAATTTGACGCCGGCTTCGGTACCGCAATCATCCTGGGCCACGACGAGATCCTGGGCCACGTCAACCAGGCGCCTGGTGAGGTACCCGGAGTTAGCGGTCTTCAGCGCGGTATCAGCCAGGCCCTTGCGCGCGCCATGGGTGGAAATGAAGTACTGTAAAACATCCAGTCCTTCACGGAAGTTTGCCGTAATCGGCGTTTCGATAATGGAACCGTCCGGCTTTGCCATCAGCCCGCGCATCCCGGCCAACTGCCTGATCTGGGCCGCGGAACCACGTGCGCCGGAATCCGCCATCATGAAGATTGAATTGAAAGAAGGTTCATTCACTTCCTTGCCTTCCATGTCCTGGACCGTATCGACCCCGAGCCTGTCCATCATGGCCCTGGCCACCTGGTCGCTGGTATGTGACCAGATATCCACTACCTTGTTATAGCGCTCTCCGTTCGTGATTAGTCCGGAAGTATATTGCTGCTCAAACTGTTTAACCTGTTCTTCCGTCTCATCGATGATTTCGCTCTTGTCCTCCGGCACGACCATATCGTCAACACCGAAGGATAAGCCGGCGCGGGTGGAATAATGAAACCCGGTATACATCAGGCGGTCGGAAAAAATAACCGTCGTTTTCAGGCCGAGCCGCCGGTAACAGACGTTGACCAACTGGGAAATGGAGCGTTTGTTCAACACCTGGTTGACCAGGGAGAACGGCATTTCCTCCGGCAGGATGCGGGACAGCAGCGCCCGACCTACGGTCGTTTCAACCCGTTCAGGAGGCGCCGCCTCCCCGTTGCCGTCCGTTTCCTGCCTGATACGTACGCTGATCCTGGCATGCAGGTCGACTGCGCCGCACTCATAGGCGCGATGTACTTCATCCACGTCAACAAAGACTTTCCCGGTGCCTTTTGCGCCGGCGGATTCGCGCGTCATGTAGTACAGTCCCAGCACCACGTCCTGGGTCGGAACGATGATCGGTTCACCGTTTGCCGGCGACAGGATATTGTTGGTAGACATCATCAGGGTGCGCAATTCAAGCTGCGCTTCAACGGAAAGCGGGACGTGCACCGCCATCTGGTCCCCGTCAAAATCCGCATTGAACGCGGTACACACCAGCGGGTGCAGTTGAATCGCCTTACCCTCGATCAGTACCGGCTCGAAAGCCTGGATACCAAGCCGGTGCAGCGTGGGCGCGCGGTTCAGCATGACGGGATGTTCCCGGATAACCTCTTCCAGGATATCCCAGACTTCCGGCCCTTCCCTTTCCACGAGTTTTTTTGCGGCCTTGATGGTAGTTGCCAGCCCGCGGCCTTCCAGCTTGCTGAAAATAAAGGGTTTGAACAACTCCAGCGCCATCTTCTTCGGCAGGCCGCATTGGTGCAGCTTCAGGGTGGGTCCCACCACAATGACGGAACGGCCGGAATAATCGACGCGCTTGCCCAGCAGGTTCTGGCGGAAGCGGCCCTGTTTACCCTTGATCATATCGGCCAGGGACTTCAGAGGCAGCTTGTTGGTGCCGGTGATGGCCCTGCCGCGCCGTCCGTTATCCAGTAACGCATCGACCGCCTCCTGCAACATGCGCTTCTCGTTGCGCACTATGATATCCGGCGCATTCAGGTCCAGCAGGCGCTTCAGCCGGTTATTCCTGTTGATCACGCGCCGGTAGAGATCATTCAGATCGGATGTGGCAAAGCGGCCCCCGTCCAGGGGAACCAACGGCCGCAGATCGGGCGGCAATACCGGCAGCACTTCCAGGACCATCCACTTGGGATGGTTGCCGGATCGCTGAAAAGCTTCCAGGAGTTTCAGGCGTTTCGACAGCTTTTTCAGTTTGGTATCGGATTTGGTCTGCGGTATATCCACGCGCAACTGTCCGATTTCCGTGTCGAGATCAATGTTGCCAAGCAGTTCCCGTATCGCCTCGGCGCCCATTTTCGCTTCGAACTCATCACCGTATTGTTCAATGGCTTCAAGATAGTTATCTTCCGCCAGCAACTGGCCGCGCTCGAGCTGGGTCATACCCGGGTCTATCACTACATAGGCTTCAAAGTACAATACCCGTTCTATTTCCCGCAGGGTCATGTCCAGCAGCAGCCCCATCCTGGACGGAAGTGACTTCAGGTACCAGATATGCGCTACCGGGCTCGCCAGTTCGATATGGCCCATACGCTCGCGCCGTTCCTTTGACAAGGTGACTTCAACACCGCATTTTTCACATTTGACACCACGGTGTTTCAGGCGCTTGTACTTCCCGCAAAGGCACTCGTAATCCTTGATGGGACCGAAAATTTTCGCACAAAACAATCCATCCCGTTCGGGCTTGAATGTCCGGTAATTGATCGTTTCCGGCTTCTTCACTTCCCCCAGTGACCAGGAACGGATTTTCTCAGGCGATGCCAAGCCGATTGCTATGGCGTCGAACTCTTCAATCTGATTCTGTTGTTTCAGCAGCTTCAATAGATCTTTCAAAGTTCTCTTCCTCCTAAGTCAGGTAGCCCATTGTCATTGGTCAAGGTCTATGTCAATGCCGAGAGACTTGATCTCTTTCAGCAATACATTGAAGGATTCGGGCATGCCCGCTTCTATCTGGTGGTTGCCGTCGACTATGTTTTTATACATCTTCGTACGGCCGTTCACGTCATCGGACTTGACGGTGAGCATTTCCTGCAAGGTATATGCCGCACCATAGGCCTCCAGCGCCCAGACCTCCATTTCACCGAAACGCTGACCGCCGAATTGCGCCTTGCCGCCCAGAGGCTGCTGGGTGACCAGGCTGTAGGGACCGGTGGAACGCGCATGCATCTTGTCGTCCACCAGGTGGTTCAGCTTCAACATGTACATGTAGCCGACGGTGATCGGGCGGTCGAACGGTTCACCGGTGCGGCCGTCATACAGAATGCTCTGGCCATCCCGGTTCAGCCCTGCCAACTTGAGCATGTCCTTGATTTCCTGCTCGCTGGCGCCGTCAAATACCGGCGTCGCAATCGGTACGCCATCCTTGAGGTTCTCCGCAAGCTGCATGATTTCCTCATCGGAAAGCGATTTCAGGTCATCCTTCCTGCCGCCGCTTTCGTTATAGACTTTTTCAAGGAAACCGCGCACCTGTTTTATGTTTTGCCGGGCAGCAAGCATGGTGCCGATGCGTCTGCCAAGCCCCTTGGCCGCCCAACCCAGGTGGGTCTCCAGTACCTGGCCCACGTTCATCCTTGAAGGCACTCCCAGGGGGTTAAGTACGATATCTACCGGCGTCCCGTCCTCCATGTAAGGCATATCCTCTACCGGGATGATGGTGGAGATAACCCCTTTATTACCATGCCGGCCCGCCATTTTGTCGCCCGGCTGTATGTGCCGTTTGACTGCCAGGTAAACCTTGACGATCTTCAGTACACCAGGTGCAAGATCATCCCCCGAAGTCAATTTATCCCGCTTGTCCTTGAACTTGTCATCAAATTCTTCCTTCAACTGACGCAGGCGCTCTGCAGTCTGCTCCAGCATGCGGCTCATTTCATCGCTGCGAAAGCGAATCTCAAACCACTTCTCACGCGGGGTTTCAGCCAGGAATTCAACGGTAATCTTCGTGCCCCGCCGGTATCCGTTCGGTCCGCCTTCGGCTTTTTTCCCAATAAGCTGGCGTTCCAGGCGTTGATAAACCCCGTCTTCCATAATTCGCAACTGGTCATTCAAGTCCTTTCTGACCCGGTTCAATTCGGCCTCTTCAATTTCCATAGCCCTTGAATCTTTTTCCACACCGTCACGGGTAAATACCTGTACGTCTATGACTGTTCCATTCATGCCGGACGGGACCCGCAGGGAGGTATCTTTAACGTCGGATGCCTTTTCACCGAAAATTGCCCGCAACAACTTCTCTTCCGGCGTCAGTTGCGTCTCTCCTTTCGGTGTCACCTTGCCGACCAGGATATCCCCCGGCCGGACTTCGGCGCCGATAAATACGATGCCGGATTCATCAAGTTTACTCAGGGCGCTCTCACTTACGTTAGGAATATCCGCCGAGATTTCTTCCGGGCCCAGTTTGATATCACGCGCGACACAATTGAGTTCTTCAATATGAATACTCGTATAGCGCTCCTCCTTGACCAGGCGTTCGGAAATCAGGATGGAATCCTCAAAGTTATAACCGTTCCACGGCATGAAAGCCACCATGAGGTTTTGTCCCAGGGCCAGTTCTCCCAGATCCGTCGACGGGCCGTCTGCCAGCACGTCTCCCCCGGCAATCCGGTCACCCGGCTTGACCAGGGGTTTCTGGTTGATACAGGTATTCTGGTTGGAGCGGGTATACTTGGTGAGGTTGTAGATATCGACGCCGGGCTCTCCCGGTACTATCTCTTCATCGTTCACCCGCACAACAATACGGCTTGCATCAACGGAATCGACGATACCGCCGCGTCCCGAGATTACCGTAACGCCGGAATCTATCGCAACAGTCCGTTCTATGCCCGTACCGACCAGCGGCTTCTCTGCACGGATCGTCGGCACCGCCTGGCGTTGCATATTCGAACCCATCAACGCCCTGTTGGCATCGTTGTGTTCCAGGAAAGGTATCAATGCCGCGGCAACCGAAACGATCTGCCTGGGAGATACATCCATATACTGGACTCTGTCCGGCGTGGACATCGTGGCCTCATCCTGGTGCCGGCAGGCTATGAGTTCATCGACCAGCCGGCCTTTATCATCCTGGTCGGAGTTGGCCTGGGCAATAGTGTAATCCCCTTCCTCAATTGCGGACAGGTACTCGATCTCACTGGTCACTTTACCGTCTTCCACCTTCCTGTAAGGCGTTTCCAGGAACCCGTATTCGTTGGTGCGCGCATAAACCGCGAGGGAATTGATCAGACCGATATTCGGACCTTCAGGGGTTTCAATCGGGCAGACCCTGCCATAATGGGTAGGATGTACGTCACGCACCTCGAACCCGGCGCGTTCCCGGGTCAAACCACCGGGGCCCAGCGCGGAAATACGCCGTTTATGGGTGATTTCCGACAGCGGGTTGTTCTGGTCCATGAACTGTGAGAGCTGGCTTGAGCCGAAAAATTCCTTCACCACTGCCGAAACAGGCTTCGCATTGATGATCTCCTGGGGCACCAGTCCCTCGGATTCCGCCAGGCTCAGGCGCTCCTTGACCGCGCGTTCCAGTCGTACCAGCCCGATCCTGAACTGGTTTTCAACCATCTCACCGACGCTCCTGACCCGGCGGTTACCGAGGTGGTCGATATCATCGACGGTGCCCTTGCCATTGCGAATATCCATCAGGGTCTTCAACACGTCGATGATATCCGAACTATCGCCGTGTTCCGAATACTTCGCCTTGGACGCCTCATCATTGCGCTGGCTGAAATATTTTCCATCATAGACGACTCCCGGTCCGGTCACTTCCTGCCGGTTGACGCGGCGATTGAATTTCATCCGCCCCACTGCAGAGAGGTCATACCTTTCCAGGGTGAAAAACAGGTTCTTGAACAGGTTTTCGGCAGCATCTTTCGTCGGCGGCTCACCGGGCCGCATGACCCGGTAAATTTCAATCTGCGCGTCCTGTTGCGACAAGGTCTGGTCAATACGCAGGGTATCGGAAATAAACGGCCCGCAATTCAGGTCATTCACAAACAGGGTTTCCACCCTCAGCTTACCCAGTTTATACAGGGTCTCGAGGACCTCCGGTGTTATCTCAGTGTTGGCCGCGGCCATGATTTCACCGGTCTCGGTATCTACCACATCCTTGGCAAGCACCTTGCCCATAAGATATTCCTCGGGCACTTTCAACTCCTTGAGGCCGGATTTTTCAAGCGCACGGACGTGTCTTACGGTAATGCGCTTCTCCTTCTCTACGATGACGTTCCCGTCCTTGTCCGTTACATCGAACGTGATCGTTTCACCGCGGAAACGTTCGGGAATGAGGTTAAGAAATATGCCTTTTTTATCGATCCTGATATGGTCCGTCTCAAAGAAAATATCCAGGATCTCCTGGGTCGTATAACCCAGTGCCCGCAATAATATCGTTGCCAGAATCTTCCGGCGCCTGTCAATACGGCAATAGACGATGTCTTTCGGATCAAATTCAAAATCCAGCCAGGACCCGCGATAAGGAATTACGCGGGCTGAGTACAGCAGTTTACCCGAAGAGTGGGTCTTCCCCTTGTCGCTTTCAAAAAAGACTCCCGGTGAACGATGCAGCTGGAACACGATGACCCGCTCCGTACCGTTGATCACAAAAGTCCCGGTTTCGGTCATCAGGGGGAGTTCACCCATGTAAACCTCCTGCTCCTTGATGTCCTTTACGATCTTGTTGCTAAGACCCGCTTCCTTGTCGTAGATGATCAACCGCACACTGGCCTTCAACGAAGCCGCGTAAGTCAGTCCCCGCAGTTTGCATTCTTTTACATCGAATGCCGGTTCATCCAGCTTGTAGCTGACGTACTCCAGGGCAGCGTTGCCGGAATAGCTGTCCATCGGAAAAACCGATTTGAATGCAGCGTGCAAGCCGGCGTCCCGCCTGTCATCGGGAGCACAACCGGATTGCAGGAATTGCTCGTAGGAACTTCTCTGGGTCGCCAGCAGGTAAGGTACATCCAGTATGCTCTGTCTTTTACCGAAATCCTTACGCAGGCGTTTCTTCTCAGTGTAGGAGTAGGTCATTACGAGTCCTCTATAAAGAACAGGAAAGGAACGCGGGCAGCTTCAGATGCCCCCGTAATTTTTTCCCGGTCAACGCAAAGAAAGGGGACAGATATAGACATGCCCCTGCATATAGTAAGCAGAGGTCTGTGCCCGTCGTTCTGTCCCGTGCGCCGGGGTATGGCAGGTGCGGCCGAAAATACACCTGGGCTGAACTATTTAAGTTCAACCGTTGCGCCGGCCTCTTCCAGTTTCGTTTTAACCTCATCAGCCTCTTCCCTGGCTATGCCTTCCCTGATCGTGGCCGGTACGCCTTCGACCAGCTCCTTCGCCTCCTTCAGGCCCATACCGGTAATTGCGCGCACTACCTTGATTACCGGAACCTTGCTGCTACCGAAACTGCTCATTACAACATCGAATTCGGTTTGTTCTTCGGCTTCTTCGGCCGCGGCAGCCGGACCGGCTGCGGCAACGGCTGCGACCGGCGCAGCGGCAGAAACGCCCCATTCTTCTTCCAGCTCCGAGATCAGGCCGACCAGGTCCATGACCGGCATTTTACTCAGGGCCTCTTTGATTTCTTCTTTTGAGACTGACATTTTCTATTCCTCTTCGGTACGATTTAGTGAATTAGGTGATTATGTGGTTTGTTGTTCGCGACGAGCATCAAGCAACCGCAGGAGTTTCGCCTCCGGTTCCGACAGCACACGCAGAAATTTGCCAAGCGGGGCCTGCAACAGGCCCAGCAACATGGAACGCGCCTGGTCCAGGGAAGGCAGATTCGCGACGCGTTCTATTTCTGCCGAATCAAGCAACCGGCCATCCAGGGCGATAAGCCTGACGACCAGCTTTTCATTTTCTTTGGCGAAGTTGCGTATAACCTTTGCGGCCGACCCCGGTTCATCATTGGAAAAGGCCAGGAGCAACGGACCGGTAAGTGTCTCGCGCATACAATCGAATTGCGTTCCCTCCAGGGCACGGCGCGCCAGGGTGTTCCTGACCACCTTGAGATAAATGCCTGCAGCCCGGGCGGAACGCCTCAACTCCGTCATCTCGGCAACATTCAAGCCGCTGTATTCCGCTGCGATCGCCGCCGGCGCCGCGGCAGCCACGGAGGCCACCTCAGCAACGACTGCCTGCTTCTGTTCCAGTGTTAGACCCACGAAACTGCCTCCCGTTCCTATAACTCCGCCTGGTCAACCACGATACCCGGTCCCATGGTGGTTGAAAGACTGATTTTCTTCAGATAAATACCCTTGGCGGAACTCGGCTTTGCCTTTTGCAGGTCTGCCAGCAGGGTGTCGAAATTCTGCTTCAGGTCTTCGGGCGCAAAGGAAGTCTTGCCTATTCCACAATGGATGATCCCGTTCTTGTCCGTCCGGTAACGAACCTGACCCGCTTTTGCGTTGCTCACCGCCTGGCCGATGTCCTTGGTAACCGTACCGACCTTGGGATTGGGCATCAATCCCCGGGGACCAAGCAGTTTACCCAGTTTGCCGACTACCGGCATGGCATTCGGTGCGGCAATGACAACGTTGAAATCCATCAGGCCACCCTGAATTTGCTCTGCCAGGTCCTGCATACCGACGTATTCGGCGCCGGCGGACTGGGCTTCATCGGCCTGTTCGCCCTGGGCGAATACGGCCACCTTGACGACCTTGCCGGTTCCCTGGGGCAGGACGGTCGACCCCCTGACAATCTGGTCGGATTTCCTCGGGTCGACGCCAAGGTTGATTGCAACTTCAACGGTTTCGTCAAATTTTGCCGTCGCATTCTCCTTGAGCAGGTTAAGCGCCTCCAGCAAGGGATAGTGTTTACCGGGATCAATTTTGTCTCTGGCCTCACGGGCGCGTTTGGATAATGCCGACATCATGTCACCTCCGTCTCGATACCCATGCTCCTTGCCGTACCGGCAATTGTGCGAACGGCAGCATCCATGTCCTCCGCAGTCAAATCAGGTTCCTTGGACCTGGCAATTTCCTCCAGTTGCGCCCGCGTCACCCTGCCGACCTTCTCTGTGTTCGGTGTTCCACTGCCGCTTTCGATGCCGGCAGCCTTTTTCAACAGGTAGGAAGCCGGAGTCGTTTTCATCTCGAATGAGAAACTCTTGTCCGCGTAGACGGTTATGATTACCGGTACGGGCAGCCCTTCCTCCGTATTCTGGGTCTGTGCATTGAAGGTCTTGCAAAACTCCATGATATTCAGACCATGCTGGCCCAGCGCAGGACCGACCGGAGGACTTGGATTAGCCTGTCCGGCGGGCACCTGCAGCTTTATATAAGTGCTGACCCTTTTTGTTCCGGTTCTCTTTGCCATGATTTGCTCCTGCGGCTTGCTGCAAGATGATTTTTACTCTTTCTCCACCTGGGTGAACTCGAGTTCTACCGGCGTGGAGCGCCCGAATATCAAAACGGAAACCCGCAACCGGCTCTTTTCATAATTCACTTCTTCCACGACACCGTTAAAATCGGTGAACGGCCCGTCGGTTACCCGTACAACCTCTCCGGGCTCGAACAGAACCTTCGGCCTGGGCTTATCCACACCATCCTCGACACGCTGCAGGATGGAATTTGCTTCCGCAGTGGAAATCGGCACCGGTTTATCCGTGGTGCCGCCGATAAAACCCAGTACCCGGGGCGCTTCCTTCACCAGGTGCCAGGTCGCATCATTCATTTCCATTTGTACCAGCACGTAACCCGGGAAAAACTTGCGGTCACTCTTGCGTTTCTTGCCGTCGCGCATCTCGACGACCTCTTCGGTAGGCACCAGTATTTCACCAAACTGGTCCTTCAGGTCACTCCGCTCTATACGTTCCGTCAATGACCGCATGACGTTCTGTTCGTGACCGGAATAGGCCTGTACCACGTACCATTTATGCGACATCAAGTTACCCTCCCGGACCGCCGATCAACTGTCTGATTGCCCAGCCAAGAACCGTATCAAGCCCCCACAAAATCAGGGCGGCCAGGATAACCACAACTATTACCAGGAATGTCGTCTGTATCGTCTCCTGGCGCGTAGGCCACACCACCTTGCGCACTTCGATCTGGGCTTCCTGCAAAAAAACCCACAACCGCCTGCCGGGTTCAGTCTGCAATCCAATCCAGGCAGCGACACCTGCAGCCGCCAGTAATCCGGCTACCCGCAACGGCGTTGATTGATCCTCAAAGACATAAAACCCGGCCACCGCAGCTATCACGACAAGCGCTGCTATGACCAGTTTCATCAGGTCAAACTTCATGTTTACTGTCTCTGAACTCATCACCCAAACTTCCACGTATCCGGGATATTTGGGGTCAGAGTAAAAATACACAGTGACTGGCTAGTCCTACCTGCCGGCCCGCTGTATTTTTACTCTGACCCCAAATATCCTGTCCAGTTGGCAGGCCAGGAGGGAATCGAACCCCCAACCTGCGGTTTTGGAGACCGCCGCTCTGCCAATTGAGCTACTGGCCTATGTTTATCTTCGTCAGTGTTGTAGCGATTAACGGTTGCATTCCAGACCTGCGCGCCATACGCACAGGTCCGAAATGCTTGTTTATCCGGAAACAGGCTTGCGCCGGCATGACATGTATCGCTTTTCAAGCGCCGTTTACCGGGATCTGCTATTCGATAATCTTGCTGACTACGCCGGCGCCTACGGTACGGCCTCCTTCACGTATCGCGAACCGCAATCCGTCTTCCATAGCGATAGGCGATATCAAATCAACGACCATGCGGATGTTATCACCCGGCATCACCATCTCAGAACCTTCCGGCAGTTCCACCGCCCCGGTTACGTCTGTGGTCCTGAAATAAAATTGCGGACGATAATTGTTGAAAAATGGTGTATGGCGTCCTCCCTCGTCCTTGCTCAACACATACACTTCACACTCGAACTTGGTATGCGGGGTGATGCTGCCCGGCACGCATACTACCTGGCCGCGCTCCACCTCAGTCCGTTTCGTTCCCCGCAGCAAAACGCCTACGTTATCGCCTGCCCGGCCCTCGTCCAGCAACTTGCGGAACATTTCAACGCCGGTACAGGTTGTCTTCGTGGTCTCGCGTATCCCGACAATCTCCACCTCGTCACCTACATTCACTATGCCGCGTTCCACGCGTCCGGTGACGACGGTGCCACGGCCGCTGATGGAAAAGACATCTTCAATGGGCAACAGGAACGGCTGGTCTATGGGACGATCCGGTACCGGAATATAGTCATCCATCGCTTCCATCAGCCGGTCTAATGAACCCAGGCCCAACTCGCTATCGACTCCCTCCAGCGCCTGCAGCGCGCTTCCCGTCACGACCGGTGTGTCGTCTCCGGGAAACTCGTAGATATCCAGGAGTTCCCGCACCTCCATCTCGACCAGTTCCAGCAACTCTTCATCGTCCACCTGGTCGGCCTTGTTGAGGTACACCACGATCTTCGGCACGCCCACCTGGCGCGCCAGCAGGATGTGTTCGCGGGTCTGCGGCATCGGCCCGTCCGCCGCGCTCACCACCAGCACTGCGCCGTCCATCTGCGCCGCACCGGTAATCATGTTCTTTACGTAATCCGCGTGACCCGGACAGTCCACATGGGCATAGTGACGGTTCTCGCTCTCGTATTCAACGTGCGCGGTAGCTATGGTGATGCCGCGCTCGCGCTCTTCCGGCGCATTATCGATCTGGTCATACGCTTTTACTTCACCGCCGTAACGCGCGGCCATCGCCTGCGTAATCGCAGCCGTCAGGGTTGTCTTGCCATGGTCCACGTGACCAATCGTACCCACGTTGACATGAGGCTTCGTTCGTTGAAATTTTTCCTTGGACATACAATATTCTCCTCAGATTGTTAAACTCAAAAAAACATTCATGGAGCCCATAACCGGAATTGAACCGGTGACCTCTTCCTTACCAAGAAAGTGCTCTACCGACTGAGCTATATGGGCATCGACACCGGCTTAACCCCTGTTACTGGAGCGGGTGATGGGAATCGAACCCACGCCATCAGCTTGGAAGGCTGAGGTTCTACCATTGAACTACACCCGCCTGGTAAACCGGGCGGAATCGTTACCGTTTCAATATCAGCCCGTTAGTTGCCTCTCTACCGTTTAGCTACCCCCCGCACCTGATGGTGGAGGGGGTAGGATTCGAACCTACGAAGGCGTCGCCAGCAGATTTACAGTCTGCCCCCGTTGACCGCTTGGGTACCCCTCCGGATTTAAGCAAGCCTGCTATTTTCGTATATTCAATATTTTCTGTCAACACATCATTTAAAATAAATATCTGTGGCCTTTCCGGGCCTTTTTGCCGCCGGCCGGGCCTATGACGGAACTTCTAAATGACATGACTTTATGTTATAATCGGCCGAAAAAACGTCCACCAGAAAAAGGGGAAATAACGTGAGAAATTTTATCTTCCTGCTCTTGATGGGGCTTGTTTTTCTATTGTCCGGTTGCGGTAACGGCGGCGAACCCAGACCCGATCCTATGATTGCGCCTGAGCCCGAGCCGGAACCTGAGCCCGAACCGGAACCTGAGCCCGAACCGGAACCTGAGCCCGAACCGGAACCTGAACCCGAGCCGGAACCTGAACCCGAGCCGGAACCTGAGCCCGAGCCGGAACCTGAACCCGAGCCGGAACCTGAGCCTGAACCCGAACCGGAACCTGAGCCTGAGCCGGAGCCGGAACCGGAGCCCATGGGCACGTTCCCTGACATCGAATGGGCATTAAACGCAGATCAAACTACCACCAATATCGGTGGTACGGCGCTTGATCTGACGGAGGCCCAGGTGAGAGACGCTATTACAGGGATAGCAACCAGTGCTGACACCAACACGTATCTTACCAGCACCCTGGCCCTGCTCGTCACCGGTGACGACGACATTTTTACCGAGTCCGAGTGTGAGGGATTGGAGTGCACAGCCGTAATTCAGCAGATCGGTATTGGTGACCATAACCTGGCGGATAACGAATACCAGGCCGTGATGACCTACGGCGGCATTTCCTTTGCCCAGTCGCGCAGGGAAGGTAGCGCTATTCCTGTCATTGGCGATAGTGACACAACCGAGGTTCTCACGTATGGCGGCTGGCTGGATCATCACTACTTCGGCGTCCAGGCGACGTTTGACGGGAATACCGAAGACCCCAGCCAGGTAGCCGTATTCAGTTTTACGTTCGGCAACGCTAGCGGAACCAACCCGGACGATTCCGGCAGCGGCACGTGGAATGGTGTCGCCATCGGGGTTAACCTGCTTGAAAGATTCGAGGATCGCAGCCTGCTCACGGCCGACGTCTCCATCACGATTGCCGATTTCCTGAATCCGACAGTTGATGTCCTGTTCGACAGTATAAAAGACCTCAGGACGGGCGATCCTTTGGTCGTAAGCGGTCTTACCGTAGAGTCCGTAGACTGGGCGGGTCTTGACCTGACCGATGGTTCGTTCGCGGAAGAACTTGGGGATGTTGAAGACCCACTTAATCTTTCCCAACCGCGCAAACGGATTGCAGGCCATTTCTACGGGCCGGGGCACGAGGAAGTCGGCGGCATCTTCGAATACGCCTCGGTAGTCGGCTCGTTCGGCGCCAAGCGCGATGACCAATAACAGGAGGACCCACGCAACCCAACAGGGGACGGATTTAAATCCGTCCCCTTTTTTTCTCATTTTCCTGCAATAACCTGTTGATTTCCGGATGCTCCTGAACCAGTCCGGTTGCCTTCCCGTAACCGGCAAACTTTTCACGTCTGTTTGCCTGCTCGTACTGCTCTCCACCTGGACGGCCATAATTCAAGCTCAGAATGATAACGCCGGGAGCGTAGCGCAGACCGGCATAACTGGTGATCTCCCCCTGCTGGACGCAGGTACGGCGCTGAAACTGGCGCGCAAATGGATAGACGAAGGACAACCGCAACAGGCATTTGAATTATTGCGCCACGTCATGCAGGCCGCCAAGGAGGAAGGCGATATCGACACCACCAATATCCGTTTCCTGGCGGCACAGGCCCTGCTGAAGATGGGACGCCCGGCCCATGCGGCAGTGATCCTTGGCCAAACTGGCCGCGGAGAAACCGGAGTTGAACCGGGTACGCCTGGACTATGCCGCGACACTGTTCAAACTCGGCCATGACGAACATGCGGAAACCCTGTTCCGCGAACTGCGCGGCAAGGAAGACCTGCCGGCGCCGGTACGCCGTAACGTGGAAGGTTTCCTGGAACGCATCCGTGCGCGCCAGCGCTTCCAGGTCAACTTTGACCTGGGCTTCTGGCGTGACAACAACGTCAACCATGCACCGGAACAGGACACCGTGGCGGTGCCCCTGTTCGGCGGGCTGGAATTCGAACTGGGTGAACAGGCCGTTAAAGCCTGGGTGGCGCGCACCGGCATGAACCTGCGCTGGCGCCATACACCGTTGCTGAGCGGGCGCGTCTTCCTGGAGACCCGCGGGTCCGTCGCCCGCAACACGGCCATCAACGCGGAACAACACAACCGTACCTGGCTTACCGCGTCAACCGGACCGCGCTGGCGCTACGCCATGAACCTCGCAGGTCAGCGCCGGCCCGGCATGGTACGCGCCGACGTCGGCGTCGAGCGGCGCTGGCGCGGCGGCGACAACTATGCCCTGAGCGGCTGGGCGCGCCTTGGGGTGGAACAGACCCTCAACCGGGACTGGAGCGCCGGCGCCGCTGCCCGCGTCTGGGAAACGCGCTACGACAAACTGCACAGGGAGCTGGATCCGTTCGGGCAATCAGTGGATTTAAACCTCACCCGGCGCCTGGGTCTCGGTTACGTGCGCGCCGGCGCCAGGCTGGCACAGGAACTGACGGATCGCCGCAACCTGCAATGGCAAGGCTGGGGGACATCGCTGGATTACACGACGATACTGGGGCAGAACTGGAACCTGAAAGCGCAGGGATACATCGATGAACGCTATTACGATGGCATTTATGCTTTCTTCGGGGAAAGCCGCAAGGATCGGACCTACCTGGCCAGCCTTACCGTCTCCAACCGGGCGATAGCGCTGGCGGGCTACCTGCCGGAGATCACGCTGGGCTGGACGCAGACGGACTCCACCATCCCGCTCTACGACCGAAAGAACCGGATCATGATGCTGGGGTTGCGCCGGTTATTCTGATATTACAGGCGAGTCCTACACCTGATAATTTGGGACACCCATAAATTTACGATACCTGATAATTTGGGACACCCATAAATTACATAAGTCTTTAAACTTAATGGATGTCCCGAATTTAAGATGCCCGTAAATTTATGGGTGTCCCAAATTTCAGACCTGTGCCCTCTGTGGCAAGACAGGAATTCACAACGTTGCCAGTACGTCGTCCAGTACGGATAACAGCAAATCCGCATTGTCTTTAGAAAACGGCAGGGGCGGCCGTATCTTCAGCACGTTGTCGTGCATGCCGATTTTGCCGATCAGCACTCCTTTTTCTTTCATGGCGTTGGCTATGGTATTAGCCTGCGCCTGTGCCGCCGTCTTTGCCTCCCGGTCCGTCACCAGTTCGACGCCGATGAACAGGCCGTGGCCGCGTATGTCGCCGATCAGTTCGTAATCGGACCGCAGGCCGCGTAACCCGTCCTTGATGTATTCGCCCACAACCAGGGCATTTTCCTGCAGATTCTCCTGTTCGATTACGTCCAGTACCGCCATACCTACCGCGCACTGCACCGGGTTGCCGCCGAAGGTATTGAAATACATGACCTGTTCGCGGAACCCGTTTACCAGGTCGGTCCCGGCCACCACCCCGGCGACCGGGTGACCGTTACCCATGGGTTTGCCCATGGTGGAAATATCAGGCGTGACGCCTTCTAATTGGTAGCCCCACATTTTTTTGCCGGTACGTGCAAAACCTGCCTGCACTTCATCGGCAATGTACAGACCACCCGCTGCGCGCACATGACCCACGGCCTGTTCCATGTAGCCCGGCGGCACATCCGGCAGTCCTTCACCGGAGAAGATGGGACATATCAGCATGCCGGCAACACCGATGCCCTCTTCCTCGAACTCATCAACGGCCTGTTTTACCTTTTCCGCATAAGCGCCTGCCAGGGCCCCGCCTGACAGACCGTCAATGGGCCGGTAGCTCTCAGGGAACGGCACCGCCTTCACATTCGGACTCGGCGAGGCCCCGCCATGAAAGTAAGTGCCCAGTTCGTCAACCGCAGTGGTGTTGCCGTGGTAGGCGCAGTTGGTGCAGATTATGCCCAGCTTGCCGGTGGCCTGGCGCGCCATGCGCAGGGCGATCTCGTTGGCTTCACTACCCGTGCAGACGATGAAGGCCATGGATAAGGGGTCATCATGCAGTACAGTGAGGCGCTCCGCGTATTCCACGACCAGTTCGTGCAGGTAGCGGTTATGTACGTTCAGCGTCCGGGACTGCCTGTACAGGGCCTCAACCACGTGGGGATGGCAATGCCCCACGGTGGGCACGTTGTTGTATACGTCCAGGTATTTCTTGCCCGCAGCATCATAGAGCCAGACGCCTTCGCCTCTGACGATATGTACCGGTTCCTCATAAAACAGCGGGGCGCCTTTACCCAGCAGGCGGTAGCGCCGCTCAAGAAGTTGTGAATCAACTGTCATCGTGAATAAACCCCTTTCAGGAGACAGAATTAATTCTGCCCCCCGTAATCTCTCGTCGTTTTCAGTTTTTCCGCTTCCCGCTGCAACACGTCAACAGCCAGGTCGATGGTATCGATGTGGGTGCGGTAAGACAGGATGGAAAGGCGCAGCATGTAAACATTATCGATCAGGGTCGAAGTCAGGAAGATGGTACCGTCGCGGCGTAATGCCTCAACCAGTCTCCTGTTGAACTCATCCACATCACCACCCACGCCGGTATAACGGAACACGAAGATGGACAACTCAGGCTCCGGACCGACCTCAAACCCGGGTGTCGACTGCAGCCGCTTCCAGGCATATTGGGTCAGCAGCAATTTCTCGCTCAGCATGGCGCGAAACGGCGCGACGCCGATGAGTTTAAGGGGCAGCCACAGGCGCAGGGCGCGGAAGTGGCGGGTCAGCTCAGGGCTCACGTCCGCGGGTGAGACTTCCTGGTCATGGAACGCCCGGTCCTGCAGGTAGTCGGCCGTATAATAATGCGACCGGTACAGATGTTCGCCGTCCCTGATCAGGGCCGCACCCAGGCCGAACGGGGTGTGCAGACCCTTATGGGGGTTCATGACCACCGAGTCTGACAGTTCTATCCCGCGAAACTTGTGCCTGACCAGGTCGCACAGGATAAAGAAGCCGCCGTAGGCCGCGTCCACGTGGAACCATAGCCCGTGCTCGCGGGTAACCGCGCCGATCCGGTCAAGCTCGTCCACGTTGCCCAGGTCCGTGGTGCCGGCCGAACTGACCACCAGCCAGGGTTCAAGTCCCGCTGCCCGGTCGGCGCGAACCATCTCCTCCAGGGTATCCGGATCCATACGAAAGTCCGCATCGGTGGGCACGTCGCGCATGACACAGCCGCCCAGGCCGGCGATATGCAGGGACTTGGCTACACAGTGGTGGGTAAACCGGGTGTGATAGACCACGGCCCGGGGGTAATCCTGCGCGTTCAGGCCGTGGGCTTCACGGGCCGTCACGACACAGGTCAGCGTGGCGATGCTGCCCCCCGAGGCCAGTACGCCCTTCGCCGTTCCCGGGTGGTAGCCCACCAGTTCCGCCATCCAGTCCAGCAACTGGTATTCCATGCGCACCGCGCCGGGAGAGCTGGCAAACTCACCCGCATACTCATCCATCACCGCCGCCATGTAATCGCCCAGGGCCGAGTAATACATGCTGCACGGGGAAATATAGCCGAAGAACTTGCCGGATACGGCGCAAAGCGCCTGGTCATCCACGTTTTCCTTGTAGATGCGCAGGATATCCCCGATATCCATGCCTTCCTCGGTAATGGGAGAATCGTACAGACCGGCGCCCATATCCTCGGTAAAGTTAAACGCCGGCCGCTCCGGGAGGGTTTCCAGGAACCGTTCGGTATAGTCGTTGACCGCGCCCAGCAACTCCCGGCGCCGGCCCGCATCCGGCTCAATGATGCCGGCCTGTTCCGCGAAGTCGTTGATTTTCCGGATTAGTTCATCCATCGTAAAGAAAATTAATCCGCAGCACAGCGACCCTCAGGCTGCCGCGCCCTGCTCGAACAAGCTGTCCCGCAGGGGTGGTTTGGTCTTGGCCTGGACACAGACTTCAGGCGGAATATCAAACACAAACGCGTGATCGGGGCCGATGCCCTCCTCGCGCAGGCAGGCAGCCATATCATCGTCAGCCGCGGTAAACCCGGCCCGGTCATTGAATTCCCATTCGTCTTCCAGGCACTGCCAGCCCTGGTCGGCAATCTGCCGGCGCGTCACCTCTTCACCGTAAAACAGGCTGTAACAGCGACGGATTTCATCGAGGTTGGGTTGCATGAACTGGCACAGGCCGGAAGAGTCGCACACCGCGTTGACGATCTGTGCATCCTGGGATGCGCGTACCGCGTCTTCCCCTGCCAGTTCCGGGTCGATGACCAGGCCGGCGGTATGGTCCGCTCCCATTGCGCTGGTGGAATAGGTTACGCCTGCCGCTTTCAGCGGGCGCGGGTCCCAGGCAGGCAGCGCCTGGCCCTTGGCTACCGGGATGCGGTCGTGGTTACGGTGCGTACCGATGGACAACGCGCCGTTACCGACCAGCGTACCGATCTCCGTACCGTTGCCGACGTCGTTGCGCAACAGGCTCTTCGCCCCTTCCGCATCGCCCCATTCCATGCCGCCGGAATCCATGTACACGGCAATGGCCGCGCCGGTTTCGATAGTATCTATCCCGAGATCATCACAGAGTCGATCCAGGTCGGCCACGTCTTCCCAGTTATTGATGGCGCAGCAGGAACCGAGCAGTGTCAGCGTCTCGAACTCGAGCGCGGAAGTCACGTAATTGCCGGCCCCGTCGTGGATAATGTTGGAACAACGAACGATACACCCGGTCATGCAGTTATGCATGCCGCCGCCGCGTTCGGCGAACACTTCGTGGATGCGGGCGCCGTCCAGCTTGTCCACTTCCGGGTTCCTGCCCTCGGTCCGGTTCTTGTAGGGGAAAGTGTGCAACATGTTGGCCATGGGGACGCCGGTGCTGGTGCCTCCCTTGAATATATTGTGCCGGCCGTCGCTCAGGTAGGTCTTGCTGAAGGTCTTGTTATTGGCGGCAAACGCCTTGTTGTCTGCCGGTTGCCTGAGACGCGCCTTGCCCGGTTCTACCAATACCCATTTCAGACACTTGGAGCCCATCACCGCACCGACCCCGCCGCGTGCAGCGTGGCGGGCGGGATGCCGCCCCTTGCTCTTGTCGGTTGTGGCGACGGACGCAGTCTTCAGCATCATTTCGCCTGCCGGACCGATACTGATCGCACAGGCATTCTTGGCGCGCCCGGCGAGGAGTTTCTCGCAGCAGGCATAGTTCCACATCCCCTTGTAATCGTCCGCAGCGACCAGTTCCACGCCTTCTTCCGACACCGCCAGTCCCCAACGCCGTTCCCGCTCCGCCGGTTGGCCGGTCACGACAATAGCCCGGTAACCCAGCTTCATCAGGTCCTGGCCGGGTTCCCCACCGGTGTTGGCTTCCTTGATGCCGCCTGTGAGAGGGCTTTTACAACCGACGGACAAACGCCCCGAGGTAGGCGCGGAGGTTCCCGAAAGGATGCCGGGCGCCAGCACCAGGATATTGTCCGGACCCAGGGGGTCACAGGCCGGGTCGCACTCATCCAGCAGAATCCGGGCAGACAGGGCCCGCCCGCCCAGGTATTTCCATTCCGCCGGGTAGTCCTCGATGGCGACGGCAAGATTCGTCATGTCGACACGGATCAACCTGTCATTATCCCAAACCCCGTTCATAGCATTCTCCTCGGCATAAATCGTTTCTCTATTATCTCCGGTCGAAAAGGGATAGTCCAACTACTTCTCCCATGGCCGGAACCCAGTCAATCGCAAATTTGGGACAACCACGAATTTATGACAATCGCAAATTCATGGGTGTCCCAAATTTGTATATTTCGTAAATTTATGGGTGTCCCAAATTTGTTTTAACGCGGTAATATGACAATATGCCGGACAAAAAACGAAACATATCGGTCGCTGACTTCAGCCTCACCAACCTGCCCGAAGATTACTACGAAGACCCGTACCCCTACTATCATGCCCTGAGGGAACAATCCCCCGTACACCGCTTCGCCGACGGCAGTTACTTCTTCACCCGCCACGCCGACCTGTTCCGCATCTATCGCGACCCGAAGCTGTTCAGTTCCGATAAAAAGAGGATGTTCAAGCCTCTATTCGGCGACACCTTGTTATATGAGCACCATACGACCAGCCTGGTATTCAACGACCCGCCGCTGCACACCCACGTACGCAAGGCTATCGGCGATGCCCTGTCGCAGAAAACCCTCATTGCCATGGAACCGGGCCTGCGCAGGTTTACCGCGGAATTGCTGGACAGGCTCGAAGACGAGGGAGACTTCGATGTGATGTCCGATTATGCCTCCCTGATCCCCGTAGAGGTGATCGGCAACCTGCTGCGCCTGCCCCGGGCAGACCGCGGGATGTTGCAGCGCTGGGCCAACGCCATACTCGGCGCGCTGGAGTTTGACCTGTCAAAAGAAAAACTGGATTATGGCAACCGTTGTGTGAAGGAATTCCTGGATTATCTCGCCGATCTTGTCGATGACCGCCGCAACAACCTGTCAGACGACCACGACGATATACTGAGCCGGTTGATAAAATGGGAATCCGACGGTTTCGTGTTATCCGATAAACAACTCTATCACCAGTGTATTTTCATACTCAATGCCGGCCATGAAACGACCACGAACCTCATAGGCCACAGCATCTATTGTTTACTTACCCATCCGGAGCAGTTGCGCCTGTTGAAAGAGAAACCGGAATTAATCAATTCCGCCATTGAAGAGATACTCAGATACGAAGCGCCGGTACAACTCGGCAACAGGGCAACCACCGACACGGTACAGTTCGATGACGCCAGGATCCCGGCCGGGACGACTTTGACCTTCGCCATCGGTGCAGCCAACCGGGACCCCGCAGTCTACCCTGATCCCGACCGGCTGGATATTACCCGTTATCCCCGCAACCACATGGCCTTCGCCGGCGGGATACACACCTGCGCCGGCCTCAACGTGGCGCGCCTGGAAGCGCGCATTGCCGTCCCGGCGCTGCTCAATCGCTTTCCCGCACTAAGCTTGACGGGAAAACCGGTGCGGGACAAACGCGCCCGCTTCCGGGGACTGCTGTCATTGCCTGCGGCCACCCGGTAATCCCAAAATCAATGGGGTCAGACT
The DNA here is from genome assembly GCA_965208655.1 of Gammaproteobacteria bacterium. Taxonomy (GTDB): domain Bacteria; phylum Pseudomonadota; class Gammaproteobacteria; order Eutrophobiales; family Eutrophobiaceae; genus JAAXHV01. Next base: position 246,600 of record CBDBPJ010000001.1, on the reverse strand, counting down.
CGATTGATTTTGCTCATAGGCTCTCTGTTTTCGCAGTGCCTGCCCCTGCGAAAACAGGGGAATGGCGGGAAATCAATCGAGTCTGACCCCATTGATTATGAAGTCTCTCTCCCGTTCAAAATTAACTTATCCAGTAACGTCTCCAGTTGCGACTGCTCCTCCGCACTCAAAGCCGCTTTCAACTCAGCCTCGTAGGCCAGCGCCAACGGCACGATCTGCGCGTACATGCCGTAACCTGCTTCGGACAGGCTTAAAATCGACCGGCGCCGGTCACGGCCGGAAAATTCACGCCGGAGCAACTCTTTGCCTAGCAGTTTTGACACGGCCCGGCTGACCGGCACCTTGTCCATCTCGGTCTCACTGCATACCTCGTCGGCGGACAGGCCCGGCTGCTGGCCGAGCACTGCCATTACCCGCCATTCGGGGATACTCAGGTTGAACTTTTCCGAGTAGAGCCGGGCAAAGGACGCGCTGATCCGGTTGGTTACAATCGATAACCGGTAAGGCAGGAAGTCCTTTAAATTCAAACCCTGGCTCAGCCTGGTCATACTCCGGTCCTGCTGCTGCGTATCACGGCTTGAAGTGCTTTTTCAGCTTCTGCCAGCAGTCGACATAATTCCGTTGCCGCTGCGCCGATTCCAGGGCGAAACGGGTCGGCTGGATCACGTAACGGGACTCGAACATGAAGGCCATGGTCGCCTCCTGCTTGACGGGAGCCAGTTTCACATTGGATGAACCGTCAAAGGCGGCTTCGTCCGGACCGTGGGCGGACATGCAGTTGTGCAGGCTGGCCCCACCCGGCACGAAGCCTTCCGGTTTGGCGTCGTATACACCATGGATCAGGCCCATGAACTCACTCATGACGTTACGGTGGTACCAGGGCGCCCGGAAGGTGTCCTCGCCCACCATCCAGCGCGGCGGAAAGATTACAAAATCGACGTTGGCGGTTCCATGGGTGTCGGAAGGGGATGTCAGAACCGTGTAGATCGACGGATCAGGGTGGTCATAACTGACCGTTCCGATCACGTTGAAGAGTTCGAGATTGTATTTATACGGTACTGAATTACCCACCCAGGCAACCACGTCCAGTGGTGAGTGGCCGATGGTGCAGGCATGCAGTCTGCCGGCAAACTTGCACACCATTTCGAACTCGCCCTGCCTGTCCTCGTAGGCGGCGACTGGCGCCTTGAAGTCGCGGTCGTTGGCGAACCCGTCGGAACCTACAGGTCCGCGTTCCGGCAGGCGGAAGTGGGCGCCGTAGTTTTCACAGACGTAGCCACGGCTGGGCCCGTCGGGCAATGCCACGGAGAACTTCATCCCGCGCGGGATCAGCGCCACCTCCCCGGGCGGCACGTCAAGACGGCCGCATTCCGTGTGGATATCCAGGCGTCCCTGTTGCGGCACGATCAGCAGTTCACCATCGGCGTTGTAGAAATAGCGATCCTGCATTGAACGGTTCGCCAGGTAGTAATGTATGCCGCAACCGGTCTGCGTCGCCGCGTTGCCGTTGGCGGCAAATGTCACCAGGCCGTCGATGAAGTCAGCGGGCGTGTCCGGTATGGGGATGGGATCCCAGCGCATCTGGTTGGGCGGTGTCGGCACGTCGGTGACAGGACCGTTAAAGATGCGCTCCTGTTCGACCGGACGAAAATCACCATGGGTTACCGACGGACGGATACGGTAGAACCAGGTGCGCCGGTTCGATTCCCGCGGCGCGGTAAACGCGGTGCTGCTGAGCTTCTCCGCGTACAACCCGTAAGCCACTTTCTGGGGGGAGAACCGGCCCTGTGGCAGTGCCCCTGCCATGGCCTCTGATTCGTGTTCGTTGCCGAAGCCGCTCAGGTACTCGTATGCTGCGGCAGTTGCCGCAGCTTCTGCTACCCTGGAACTGATAACTGTTGCCATCATGAATCTCCTGCATTATTTCTCAAAACACAGTATAGTTACAAATGTAACTAATTGCAAAAATCAATGGGGTGATAGAGAAACGCACACATGACAGAAATTAACTTCGACAGCGGACACAACTGCCTGGCCGCGGCCCGGCAGTTCGACGCGGCAGACGAGCTGGCCCCGTTCCGTGCCGAGTTCAACTTCCCGGCCGATGCCGCGGGCAAGCCCGTGCTGTACTTTGCCGGGCACTCGCTGGGGCTCATGCCCAAGCGCGCCCGGGAGGCACTGGATGCTGAGTGCGATAACTGGGCAAAATACGGCGTTAAAGGGCATTTTGAATCCGACCACCCCTGGGTCCGCTACCACACGTACCTGAGCGACGGCCTGGCGCGTATCGCCGGCGCCAAGCCCACCGAAGTTGTGGCGATGAACACACTCACCGTCAACCTGCACCTGATGCTGGTCAGTTTTTACCGTCCGACGAAAACGCGCTACAAGATCATCATCGAGAAAAACGCTTTCCCGTCGGACCAGTACGCGGTCGATTCCCAGGCCCGTTTCCACGGGTTCGACCCGGATGACGCCATCGTCGAACTCGAACCGAAACCGGGGCAACTGGCCATAGCCGACGGGGATGTCCTGGAGCAGATCGAGGCGGTGGGCGATGAACTGGCGCTGGTCATGCTGGGCAACTGCAACTATCTCTCGGGCCAGTGCTTCGACATGCGGGCCATCACGGCGCTGGGCCACAGGATGGGCGCACTGGTGGGGTACAACCTGGCCCACGGCGCCGGCAATATCCTGCTTGACCTGCATAACGATAATGCCGACTTCGCCGTCTGGTGCTGCTACAAGTTCCTGAATGCCGGTCCGGGCGGTGTGGCCGCTGCCTTCGTACACGAACGGCATCACGGCAACGATGACATCCCGCGCTTCGAAGGCTGGTGGAGCACCCGGGAACAGGACCGCTTCAGGATGCGGCGCAAGGTGGACCGTATCCCGACGGCGGAAGTCTGGGCCATGTCCAACCCGCCCGTCTTTCAAATGGCCGCGCTGCGCGCCAGCCTGGAACTGTTCGATGCGGCGACCATGCCCAGGCTGCGTGAGAAGAGCAACCACCTGACCGCCTACCTGGAATGGCTGCTGCTGCAAAACGCCGGTGACTACGTAGAGGTCCTGACCCCCGCATATTCAGCGGATAAACAGACCCGCGGCTGCACCCTGTCCCTGCGCTTCAAAAAAGACCCCAAAGGTATGTTAAAAGCGCTGTCGGACAGGGGCGCGATCACCGATTTCAGGGAACCGGACATCATCCGTGTCGCGCCCATCCCGCTGTATAACAGCTTTGAGGATGTATACCGGTTCTGCGAGATAGTCACCGAGTTCTGCCTTGACTAAACCCGGCACAAACAGGTATAGGTACAAATGAAAACAATATTTGAGGAGACAGTCTGTGAAACTCGCCAGTCTTAAAGAGGGAGGGCGCGACGGCACCCTGATCGTAGTCAACCGCGACATGAGCAGGGCGGTAAAAATCCCGCAGATCGCGCCGACCCTGCAGGTCGCACTGGAGAACTGGGCGGAAATGGAAGCGGCCCTAAGCGGGGTATTCGACCGCCTCCAGGAAGGAAACATTGAAGGCGCCTTCGAGTTCGACCCGAAACAGGTGGCCGCGCCCCTGCCCCGCTCCTACCACTGGGCGGACGGCAGCGCCTACGTCACCCACGTGGAACTGGTGCGCAAGGCGCGCGGGGCGGAACTGCCCGATTCCTTCTGGACCGACCCGCTCATGTACATGGGCGCTTCCGACGTGTTTCTCGGCCCCTGCGACGATATCCCGCTGGAAAGCGAAGACTGGGGCATAGACTTCGAATCCGAGGTGGCGATCTTCACCGACGACGTGCCCGCAGGCATCACCCCTGAACAGGCAAAGGCGCATATCAAGCTCGTCACCATCATCAACGACGTATCGCTCCGGAACCTGATCCCCAAGGAACTGGCCAAGCAGTTCGGGTTTTACCAGTCCAAGCCCCATACCGCGTTCGCGCCCGTTGCCGTTACCCCGGGCGAACTGGGCGATGCCTGGGACGGCGGCAAGATCCACCTGCCCATGCATTCCATCATGAACGGTGTAAAACTGGGGTCGCCCAACGCCGGTGTCGACAATACCTTCGACCTGCCCCGCTTGATCTCCCACGCGGCCAAATCACGCCCGCTCATGGCGGGAACGGTGGTCGGGTCGGGGACCGTTGCTAACGTCGGCAGCAAGGACGGCTCGTCCTGTATCTCCGAGATCCGCTGCCTGGAGACCATCGCCGACGGCAAACCCACGACGGAATTCATGAAGTTCGGCGATCGTATCGAGATCGAGATGTTCGATGAAAATGGCGCCTCAATCTTCGGCAGGATCGACCAGATCGTCACCCGGTACCACCCGCCGAGGTGATATGAAACTGTATGGCTACTGGCGTTCATCCGCAGCCTACCGGGTACGCATCGCGCTCAACCTGAAAGGGCTGGATTACGAAGTGGCGCCGGTACACCTGCTGAAAGATGGCGGCGAGCAACTCCAGGCCGAATACCAGGCGATTAACCCCCAGGGCGTCGTCCCTGCCCTGGTGGACGGGGACGTCAGCATCGGCCAGTCTCTCGCCATCATGGATTACCTGGAAACCAGGTACCCGGAACCGCCCCTGTACCCGCAATCGGCAGAGGCCCGCGCATTTGCCCAGCAGCTAGCCCTGGTGGTCGCCTGCGATATCCACCCGCTGAATAACCTGCGCGTGCTGAAATACCTGAAACGCACCCTGGAACAGGGCGACGAAGCTAGGAACGACTGGTATCACCACTGGGTAGAAGGGGGATTTACGGCAATGGAGAAACTATTGGACGGCAGGGACTGGCAAGGCCCCTACTGCCTGGACGGACAGGTGACCATCGCCGATGCCTGCCTGATACCGCAGATCTACAACGCCCGCCGCTTCGAAATAGCGATGGATGAATTCCCCAGCCTGGTCAAAATCGAACAGGCCTGCATGGAACTGGAGGCGTTCCAGAGCGCGGCCCCGGAAAACCAGGTGGATGCAAATACATGAGAGGAGTAAACCATGTCCGGATTTGACAAAACAGTAAACAGTTACGCCGAGGCGCTGGACGGACTGCAGGACGGCATGACCATCATCGCCGGCGGCTTCGGCCTGTGCGGCATCCCGGAAGGGTGCATCGCCCGGATCAGGGAAATGGGCGTGCGCAACCTGACCATCATCTCCAACAACTGCGGGGTGGACGACTTCGGCCTCGGCCTGTTGCTGGAACACAAGCAGATAAAGAAAATGGTGTCCTCCTACGTCGGCGAGAACGCCCTGTTCGAGGAACAACTGCTCAACGGCGAACTGGAAGTGGAACTCACGCCCCAGGGGACTCTGGCGGAGAAGATGCGGGCCGGCGGCGCCGGCATCCCGGCCTTCTACACCGCTACCGGCTACGGCACACCCGTCGGGGAAGGCAAGGAGGTACGCGAGTTCAACGGCCGCCAATACATCCTGGAGGAGGCCGTCACCGGCGACTTCGCCATCGTCAAGGGCTGGAAGGCGGACCGCTACGGCAACGTCATCTACCGGCACACGGCGCAGAATTTCAACCCCATGGCCGCCACCGCCGGCAAGATCACCGTGGTCGAAGTGGAGGAACTCGTGGAACCGGGTGAACTGGACCCCACCGGCATCCACACGCCGGGCATCTACGTGGACCGGCTCGTCCAGGGCACTTTTGAGAAACGCATCGAACAACGCACCATAACGGAGTAACCCCATGGCACTCTCACGCGAACAACTGGCAATGCGGGTAGCCCGTGAACTGCAGGACGGCTATTACGTCAACCTCGGCATCGGCATCCCCACCCTGGTCGCCAACTACATCCCGGAGGGCATGGAGGTGATGCTGCAATCTGAAAACGGCCTGCTGGGCATGGGCCCGTTCCCAACCGAGGAGCAACTGGACGCGGACATGATCAACGCCGGCAAACAGACCGTGACGGCCATCACCGGCGCCTCCATCTTCAACTCCGCGGAATCCTTCGCCATGATCCGCGGCGGCCACGTGGACCTCACCGTGCTGGGCGCATTCGAAGTGGACGTGGAAGGCAACATCGCCTCCTGGATGATCCCGGGCAAACTGATAAAAGGTATGGGCGGCGCAATGGACCTGGTTGCCGGAGCGGACAACATCATTGTTACCATGACCCATGCCAGTAAGAAAGGCGCCTCAAAGCTATTGCCGGAATGCACACTGCCCCTGACCGGGGCGGGCTGTATTCACAAGGTTGTTACCGACCTGGCTTACGTAGAGATCAACGACGGGAAGTTCTGGTTGAAGGAACGGGCGCCGGGGGTGAGTGTGGATGAGATTGTGGCGAAGACTGCGGGGGAGATGGTGGTGCCGGAGGTGGTGGTGGAGATGGGGTTTTGAGGAAGGGAGGGAGAAAGGGTCGGACCGCCTTAATCTACGCCCCGGACTCCACAAACACCACATTACATCCATAAACCGTGCAAACGATCACGTTTTTCCTACGTAAAATGTGGGAGATCAACACGTTTTTCCCACATAAAACGTGATTATCTGCACGTTTTGTGGACATAACAAAGCGCCTGATTACCTATGATGGCATGTATTATTCCTCCAAGTTGGTGATGACAACACTGATGAACCTGCGGCAGGATGATACAAAACTTGACATTCAGTACGTTAAAGCGTACGTTGTGACAATGGAGGTGTACCATGGCCACAATTAATGCAACAGAAGCTCGTTCCAGGTTATATAACCTGATTGATGAAGCCTCGCAAACTCACAAACCGATTGTTATTACCGGAAAAAGGACCAATGCCGTACTTCTCGCGGAAGAGGACTGGAATGCCATTAATGAAACCCTCTACCTGGTTTCAATTCCCGGCATGCGGGAGTCCATCATTGAAGGTATGGAGACCGACCTTGAAGAATGTGACAAGGAACTTGACTGGTAGTGTGGGAGCTGTATTTCACCCGCCAGGCAAAAAAAGACGCCAAAAAACTTACCGCTGCGGGTCTCAGGGAAAAAGGCGAAGCGCTGCTAGCCATCATTCAGAATAATCCATATCAAACCCCGCCCCCTTATGAAACACTGACTGGAGACCTGACGGGAACCTACTCCCGCAGAATTACCATTCAACACCGGCTGGTATACCAGGTTCTGGATGATCAAAAAGCCGTAAAGGTATTACGCCTTTGGACGCACTACGAGTAGTTCTGAAAGGAAGCAATCTCTACAGCCAACACCCCCTGACAGGGTATTAGCGTTGATATATTTCCTAGCCATGACATGTTATCAAGATAACTTTTCTCACTCCCCCTCCAGCACCCACTGACAAGCTACCGGCAAATCAGCCATCATAATTTCCGGCGGTTGATCCTCCGGCGCGCGCGGTGGCGGGTACAGCGCCTCGTCAGTAAACCACCAGTCCAGTTCCTCATCGCAGCCGTCACCCTCTGGCGGTGACTCCTGTTCGATACACGCTCCTTCAATTGGACAATGCAATCGAACGTGAAAATGAGAGTCATGACCCCACCATGGCCGCACCTTGCGCAGCCAGTCAACATCATCTTCTCCTCCGTCCTCGCAAAGCCGGCGCTTGATCGCCGCGTTCACGAAGATGCGGGCAACGGATTCATCCCGCGCCGCGGCCTCGATGACCTGCGAGTGCGCACCGGTCCAATAACCGTTCACCTGCAACCGGTTTGACGCAACCATTGAAGGAGAGCTTATCTTCTCCCGTTCCGCCACGCTCAACTCCAGGCTGTCCGGCGCACGCAGCCAGATATCGGCGTCGAGGCCGATCTGGTGCGAACGGTGGCTGGATACCATGGGCCCGCCGCGCGCATGGCTGATGTCGCCCACGTACAGGCCGGGCCAGCCGGCAGAATGGGCTGCGCGGGACAACCGCTCGATGAATGCAATCATTTCGGGATGGCCCCAGTCGCGCTTGCGGGACAGGCGCATCGCCTGCCAGCCCGGCCCTGATTCGGCAAGCTGTGCCGCCCCGGCCAGGCAGCCTGCGGCGTAACCGCCGAACGGAGCGGGCGCAGTGTTCGTCGGCGCATCCACCGCGCTGAAGGCGAACTTGGCCGGCTCCTCGTGCTGTGCGCCGGCGCTGAATGTGAGAATGAGGCTGACGGCGAACACCGCTACCAGCCCGTTGCGACAGACCGCCGGACAGTTTCTAAGCATGCTTTTCAATACCCAATCTCCTCATGTTGACATATTGTAATATAATAGATATGGTTTTCCATATGAAAACGACTCTTAACATCGACGAGACCGTAATGCGGCGTTTGCGTGAAGCGGCAGCGCAGCGCAGGACCACTATGTCCGCCCTTGTGGAGGCAGGGATCAGGCGCGTGCTTTCCACACCTTTACCGGCCGGGAATCAGCCCGAGGCCCTGCAGCCGCTGCCAACCTGGAGAAGCGGTGGTTTCCGGGTCGATATCTCCAATCGTGAAGAACTTTACCGAATCATGACCGAAGACTGAATGCTGGTATTCGATACGAACGTCCTGGTGTACGCAGTAGACAGGGATTCGCCTTTTCATACTCAATGCCATGATCGTGTCACACAGGCGCGCGAGGACCCGTCACCGGCCTTTCTCACCTGGAACATCTGTTACGAGTTTCTGCGAGTCACCACACACCCACGCGTGTCAGTCAATCCCTGGTCTCCGGGAGAAGCCTGGAACTTTCTGGAAGCACTGCTCGAGTCTCCCGGTTTCGAATTGCTGGCAGCAACGACGCGCCATGCAGCAGTGCTGGCGCGGACACTCGAGGAATTACCCGATGTCAGCGGCAACCTGTTCCATGACCTGCACACGGCAGTATTGATGCGCGAACACGGTGTCAGCAGAATCTGTACCCGGGACACTGATTTCCATCGATTTCCGTTTCTTACTGTTCTCGACCCACTGCGATAGTAAAAACCACCGGTCTCCTCCCTATTCCTCCGGCGTAAACTCACTCATACTGGGCGGATAGGTATCGTACTTCGGCAGGTCGTCGTTGACCTCGCACCAGCTTGCCTTTGACTGCCAGAACATGTGTGCGGCATGCCCGATTTCAACCTCACCGTCCAGGGTGGCGGCGGTTGCAGCCAGCACCTCGCCGCCGTTGATCTCCGCGACCAGGGCGGACCCGCACACGCTGCAGAACAGCCTGGCGGAGTGGGAACTGGACTGGTAGCGTGCGACCAGTTCCTCACCTTCCGCCCAGGTGAAATTCTCTGGTATCACCGGTTCGATATACGTGCCGAACGCGGCGCCGTGATATTTCTGGCAGAAGGTGCAGTGGCAATGGTCGATATCATCGGACGTGGTGATTACTTCGTAGCGGATTTTACCGCACAGGCAACTGCCATGGGCTTTCATGGTGACCTCGTGATCAGGTTGAGTTGGTAACGGATTATATTACTTGGGACAAGAAACTGTAGATATTTACCTTATCCGTTCCGCATCTCCTTGAAGCCCGCCACGAAACGGCTCAATGTGTTGGACATAAGGCCGCGCTCAAGGCTGATGTCGATCAGTTGGAAGCAGGATTCATCCTCGAAAGCCTGTTCCAGGGCGGCGTGCAGTTCTTTTTTCGTGCCTGCCGAGTGGCCGCGGCCTCCCAGGGTGTCTGCCAGGGCGGCATAATCCAGCTTGTCCAGGTCGTTGAACGCGGATTCCGGCTGGAACGCGCGCAGCATCTCCCAACTGCTGTTGTTGAATACCAGCACGATGGGATTCCAGCCGTAACGGTTGCAGTTGAGCAGTTCCATCCCGGTCATCTGGAATGCCCCATCCCCCACCAGGATGAGGGGACGGCGGCCCGTTGCGGCCTGCACCCCCAGGCCGGACGGGACGCCGTAGCCCATGGTGGCGTAATACCCCGGCGCCACCAGTTCGGTATATTCCATATCCATGGCCGTAAACAGGCAGTCGCCCATGTCCGATGCGATGGGCAATGCGCCGTAGCGATGGAACATGTCATTGACCGCGGTGGCGATATCGTTCGGGGTGATGGGCGTATCCGTTAATTCCAGGCCTTTTGGAAGGTCAAACAAAGTGGCCTCCCCCTGCGGCCTGTCCGGCAGCTTGTTGTTCAGGGCCAGCACCAGTTCCTGCAGGGGGATGTTGTGGTAAGTATGAAACCCCAGGGACACCGAACCGTCACAGGCCAGGACGGTCCTGCGCAGGTCTATCTTTTTCTCCGAGATGCCGAAATTGGTATCGGACAGCAGTACGCCCAGGAGGAACAGGCCGTCGGATGATTCGACCAGACCGGTCAACGCCTGCTCGCCGGCTATCCCCATGTAGGTGCCCCGGAAGTCTATTGGCTGTCCCGCCAGCAACCCTTTGCCCATGAACGTCGTGGCCACCGGGATGCCCAGTTTCCGGCTCAACAAGGCAACGTCCTGCTCCAGTCCGTAGCGGCGTATCTCCACCCCCACCATCAGCACCGGAGAGCGGGCCTGCCCCAGGGCTTCGATGATCTCGTCCGTGCAGGCATCCAGGGCATCGGTGTCGCAGTCACTGGTCAGCGGCGATACGGGTACCGGGCCGCAGGCATTGAAGACTCTGTCTCTGGGCACCTCGATATAAACGGGGCGGGATTCGATAATACAGTTTTTGAGAACGCGGGCAATCAGTTCGGGCGCCTGCGCCGGGTCATCCAGGACCACCTGGTCACAGGTCACTTCCTTGTACACCTGTACCTGGGAATGGAGTTGCTTGGCCTGGTGGTGCACCAGCAGGCCGGTGGACTTGTCCGCTATCCCCGGGCCGCCGGATATGACGATGACCGGCGATTTTTCCGCGTAGGCCGCGGCAATGGGATTGACCATGTTGAGCGCCCCGGCGCCGTACGTCACCGCCGCCACCGAGGGCTTGGAATGAAAGCGCGCCGCGGCATCGGCGGCAAACCCTACTGCAGGTTCATGGCTCAGGGTGTACAGCGGCAGGATGCCAAACTCTTCGATTACCTTGAATAAAGGCAGGGCGAAATCACCGGGAATGCCGAAGATCTCCTTGACCCCATAGCCTTTTAAGGCCTTGAGTAATTGCTCGGCAAGATTCATTCGTTATCCTGGCCTGTCAGGGCATTTGCATTCCTTCGGGCGCGCCAAACGGCGAGGCCAAATACGGTGATGGCGCCGGATAGTGTTTCAAATCCGGCAGAACACTCCGTCTCTCCGGGTTTAATGCGGGTGTAATGGAATTGCCGGTATCAAATACCCGACCAATTCAACCCATATGGAAAAAATCAAGCTTGTTTCCATCAAGGTCCCTGAAATAAGCAGCGTAAAACCCCGGCATGCGCTCTCCAGGCGCACCTTCATCCGTGCCTCCCAGTTCCAGGGCCTTCGCGTACAACCTGTCCACCGTTTCCTTGCTGTCCACTGCCAGGGCGACCATCGTGCCATTACCTGCTGTTGCAGGATTGCCGTCAAACGGCACGATTACACCAAATAAAGGCGAGCCCTCGCCGGTACTCCAGGTAACCAGACGTTCCAGTTCAAGCGCTCTCCCAGCGCCAATTTCTCCAAGTAACGCATCATAGTAGGCAGCAGCGCGGCCCAGATCGTTAGTTCCAATTGTTACATAACCAATCATAATTACTCCTTAATGTAAAAGCCCGGTATGTTACCGGGATTAATGTATACCGCTGTATTCCGGTATTTCAGTTTATATTATTCCGTGACATGTTATTTTGACTTTCCTTCCCTGATCAACACAGCACCGGAGATTATACTGAATTAGAATGTATCCGTCTCGCGCCCATCAGTAGCAACTGTCGATAAAATCCAGCGCCAGCTTGTTGAAATCATCGGCAAACTCATGGAATGAAAGATGCGCGGGGATCACCCTGGTTCGCGCATTCGGCTGATGCTCATTGATCCATTTCCCCGCGGCCTGTTTCCAGTCCTTGCGGACAACCTGTAATACCGGTATCTCTTTATCTATTCTGCGGGCAATCTCCCGGTAGTCCAGGTCAAAACTGGTCCTGATAAGCTCAAAGGCAACAGGCTCCGGGGTCTTGGCGGCATCACTCAGCATCTCCTGTACAAACATGCTCTCCGGAGTACCGACGTAACAATGGTGCAGGTAGTACTCAAAAAATTTCAAATGCCCGTATTCCTTCATCTTCCCGAGCCCGGCATGCAGTTCTGCTTCCTCCCCCTCGCCCCAGTCCGAACCGTTATCCTTCATGATCTTCGGCGGTTCATCGATACTGATAAACCCGCGCACGTTACCGGTGCCGTGCTTTTCGAAATACGAATAAGCGGCCGATACGCCCATGGACCAACCGGCGATGATGCAATTCTCTATTCCCAGCCGGGTGATGAATTCGTGCAGGTCGGCGCCGTGCCGGTCGTAGTTGTTACCGTCAGGCGTGACGCTTGAATCGCCGTGACTGCGCGGGTCATAAGCCAGGACCCGGTAGTGTTCGGCAATTACCGGGAGGTTCCGGGCAAACACCCTGGTCGTATAAGTCCAGCCCGGTATGAAAATGACCGGTCTGCCGGTACCGTATTCTACGTAAGAAAGCGCTAATTCATCGGACAGGACGATTCGCTTTTTCATCAGAAGTCCTTGCGGACCTCGAGACCGAAACTGCGCGGGCGGTTCGTCATGATTCGCGGCCGCCCTGGTTTCTCCGCTGCAATGGAGCGGTTATCCGACAGGTTGGCGTGTTCGTTGGTCGCGTTTTTCACAAACAGGGCGATGTCCCAACTGCCCGCCTGGAATGCGCCGATACGGAAATTAAGCAACTCGAAGGAATCCCTCACCCGGGGCGGCAATATTCCGCTGTTGTTTCCACTGAGACTGTCGTCGTACCAGGAATAATCACCACGGATATAACCTTCCCAGTCAGAAAAAAGCGGGAAGCTGTATTCGGCAGCGGCATTAAAGGTGACTTCAGGCACCTGGGTAACACGGTCCCCTTCTTCCGTACCTGCCAGGGAATTGCCTGTTGTTATCTCAGCGTCTGTGTAGCCAAATCCCATGGATAAATTCAGGCCTTCTACAGGAACCGCCTCCAGTTCGACTTCAACGCCTTTATTCTTTGCCGCACCGGAATTCGCCACGTACTGGAAGCCGCAGGCCAGCCGGTTCGTCTGCAGAATATCGTCCCAGTTGATATTGAACGCCGAGACGTTCAGATTCACCCGATTATCAAACCAGGAAGATTTCATGCCCATCTCAAAATTCCACAGCGAGTCTGAATCGAATGTAGCCACGTCCTCGCTGGTAATGCCCAGGCCGGCAAGCTCACCCGCACAAAGAAGCACCGGTACGGACAGGTTTACACCGCCCACGCGAAAACCCTTGGACGCGGAAGCGTAAACCAGCAGGTCGTCAGTGACATCCAGTTCCAGCAGGACCTTGGGCACAACCCTGGAACTGCTGCGTGAGGTAGGTAGCAGGATTGTCGGACCACTGTTGACAAACCCTCCCCGGTCGGAGGTGAAATCGATGGTCGTATCGGACCAGCGCGCACCGGCGGTCAGTCTCAGGTCATCACTCAGTCTTAACGTCAGCTCACCGAACACTGCAATTTCTTCCGTATCCTGGTCATCGTACGTGTAAAACACCAGGTCGGAGCCCAGCAGGCCGGGGGGAACCGGCACCGGGAATCCGGGGACAATACCCGTCAATATCGCATTCAGCGCACCGGTAAACTGCGCATTGATACCGGGTGCGAAGGACGGCGGATAGGTCAGAATATGTTCCCTGTCCTCGTAGAAGACACCCAGCGTCAAAGCTACATCGTTAAACGGCAGGTCGCCAAAATCGGTAATGAACCGCGTTTCGTGCACAAACGAAGAGTCCTCCTCTTCTTCATAGACGAAAGCGGGTATGTGAGGCTCAGGCAAGCCGCTGGCAGCAAACAATAAACCATCCAGCGTGCCGCTCTGGTCCTCGTACTCCTCGATCTTCCGGTCGAATCCCGCCGTGGTGGATACGATCTCGCCAAACCCGGTATCGATATTCACGGTTACGCTGGCCAGCCACCATTCTTCCTCGCCGGGTTCCTCGATGTTGTTGTGCCGGGGCACGTCAAAATTGCCCGGGGACAGGTCGGCCAGGGGCAGGTTGTCCGAATCGGTGCGTTGGTACATGAACCGGGGCCGGATGCTGATGTTGTCCGCAGCATTCCACACGAAAGAGATGGCGCCGCCGTAAAACTCATCGTCATCGACATTATTCACCGTATTGAACGCGGGCCTGTTGGAACCGGCTATATGTGCCCGGTCAAACACCCCGGAATTCTGTGCGTAGTAAAACAGCGCACGGGCGCCCAGTACACCTTCCACGATCGGCGCGTTCACGCTGCCGTCCACCCGCCAGTTGATGTCTCCCTCCTTGACGTCCGATATTGATGCCCCGAGATAGCCGTCAAATTCGTCGGCATCTGCCTGCTTCGTGATGACGCGCACCGTCCCGCCCATGGAACGCGCCCCGTAAAGTGTGCCCTGCGGACCGCGTAACACCTCTACCCGGGAAATATCCGAGACACGCGGGTTCATGTATTCCGGCACCGGGATGTCATCGATATAAAAGCCGGTCGCACCGACCACACCGCCGCCCGCCACGCCGCGGATTGCGGGAGAGCCCGAATTGAAGCGGCCGTCAGCCTCGTTACTGAAACCCAGGTTCGGGATCTTGACGCCGTAGTCGAATATCCCCTCGGCGCCGATACGCTGCAGTTCGAACTCGCCGAGGGCCGTGATGGACATGGGCGTATCCTGCAGGCTGGTCTCACGCTTGGTCGCGGTAACGATGATCTCTTCAATAACCTGCGCCTGCACCGGTGCCGCGGCAACCGGGCACAGCAGGAATAAAATTATCCATCGCCGGGCAAGAATCATGATCTTTTTTCCAATCATTACTACCCCCATACAGGTGTATTTACATGATTTGACAAGGGACAGTATTACTGCTTGAATTAAGGGAGTGTTATCCTCAATGCGCAATATAAACGTATTTTTCAGGTTGAATTGGTGAGTGCGTGCGATGGATTATCCGATTTGCGCAAAAAAACCGTCGATCAGGAAACTTCATCACCGCGACATCGATGAACAGGCGGCCAGGCTTACCGGTTACGATCAATCCTACCAGCAGATCAGCAGGGGTTCTTTCAGCGGCACCTTCACTACCTGTGATATAAACCAGGAACTGAGTCTGTTTTTTGAAAAGACCAACCAGGTGGTATATCAAAATGCCACGGTCCCGCGTGGTTATTACGCGATCGGCTTGTTGATGAATACCGACAGGACGCTGACTCTGAACTGTGAACCCTTCCCCAAGGGAGCGGCGTTTATCCTGCCTCCAGGGTCCGAGATGGAGGGCATCTCGTCGCCCGATATGAAAATTTGTATCATCCACGTGTCCAGCGATTTACTGAAACGCGAGCTTCAACACCAACACCAGGAGTTGAACCTGTTCAACCCGGACCGTATCCCCTATATGCTCGTTAACAACGTGACAGAAACGTGGCCCCTGTATTCATTGCTGGAAGATTTTCTGACAGGGGCGGATAAAATGCATCTTTCCCTGGACGGCGCAAACCAGTTGGAGGCACTCAAAAATACCCTGCTGGAAACAATATGTTCGGTGTTTATCACCAGGAACGAGTCTGACAGGAATAAAACCGGCATGACGACAAGAACCAAACACCACCGGCTGTTCCATGATGCACTTGACATAATCAAGGACAATATTTGTGAAGAATTGACGGTCGGAAAGCTGTGCGAAGAAGTGACGGCATCACGGCGCACACTGGAATACGTATTCAATGAGAACATCAAGATGAGCCCGGCCAAGTACATAAGGGCCTTGCGCCTTAATAACATCAGGCGGGAAATCCTGTCGATGGAACACAGCACCCTGGGCGACATCGCAGCAAAATGGGGCATCTGGCACCTGGGCCGCTTCGCCAAGGATTATTACCAGCTTTTCGGTGAATTACCCTCCGCGACGAAAGGGAGTGTTTACCGGCGGTAGCGGATAAAAGAGCGCGGAGACGAAGAGCCCGGGGATTTTATTTTACTCTGACCCCAAATATCGATCGACCTCGATTAAACTCCCGGCTGCGGGATCTGCCCCAGCCCGTCCAGCAAGGTTACGAAGCGCGTCAGCTTTTCCTTTTGCCATGCTTCTACATCCATGTCGCGGAAATCGTAATATCCCCGGCCTTCGCGCATGCCCTTGCGTCCGTCCTGCATCATTCTTGTCACTTCCTCCGGCGGGGCGTGGCGCGGTGAATCCAGTGCCTTGGACAGGTAATGGCCGGCGTAGTAAAGGATATCGACGCCGCCCCAGTCGATGAACTCCATAACCCCCAGGGTCGCATAACGCGGGCCGAAGCCGTGGGTGATGGCCTTGTCGAGTTCTTCCGGTGTGGCCACACCTTCTTCCACCATGCGGCAGGCTTCCGCCATCAGCAGGGATTGCAGGCGCGGGATGATATAGCCCGGCGCGGCCGAACACCGTACCGGTACTTTACCGATTGCCTCGAACAGGGCGATGATGTCTGTTACCGCGCTTTCAGCGGTATCCGGGGAAGGACTGACCTCCACCAGCGGGATGAGGTATGCAGGGTTGAGAAAATGCGTGTTCAGGAAACGATCCGGCCGCTTCAGCCACTGGTTGAGTTCGGTCACAAGCATGGATGAGGTAGTGGAGGTCACGATGGCGTCAGCGCGGGCATGCGCGCCGATCAGTTCAAGTGCGCGCTTTTTCGCGTCCCGGGTCTCCGGCACCCCTTCAATGACAATATCGGCTGCGGCAAGCTCGCCGGCTGCGCTCGCAAGCGGCCTGACCTGGATGAGTTCAACGACTTTTTTTACCTGTGCTGCGGTGATATGGCCAAGTCCGGACAGGAACATAAGGTTCGATTCGACTTCGGCCAGGGCGCTATCGACCAGTTGGCTGAACCCTGTTCCGTCGCGTTCCTTGATGTCAAGCAGTGTCACCGGGTAGCCCGCGTAGGCAAACATATGGGCGATACCCCTGCCCATGCGCCCGGCGCCTGCAGCCAGGATACGTTTATTCGCCATCAAATCCCGTCATGTAGCAATTCGCCCAGGGCATCACGGTCCATACCGGCAAGACCCAGGTTGCCCAGGGTTCGGCCTGTGTCACGGAAATCCCGTCCCGTTATCGCCGATCCGAGCGCCAGCAGGCCGCGGGATACGGGTGTGTCCAGCCCATGGTAATCGGCGCAGGAGACCAGCAGGGCCAGTCCCAGTTCCATGTCTTCGGTCATATAACGGTGGTTTATCAGGTCGATGTATTCGCGCCAGTCCGCGCTGTCCGTCAGTTTCTCATGGGCGGCGTTGCCGTACATCCACTCATCCCCGCCCAGGCTGTAATGGTCCGCTAACGGGAAATGGGGCGGGGCATAGCCGAACGCCTCGCGGATGGCGATCCGCTCTGAATCAAGTACATCCGTGACGCGCCGGATAGCGGGTTGCGTGCCTTCGTTGTGGATGTCCCACTCGTCAAAATGCTCCATGGGACCGGCGTTCATCATGATTAACGGCGGATGAATTATCGGTCCGGCATTCATCAGGGCCCCGCTCAGGGCGTCTTCGATACGTTCTATGACCGGGTATGCCTGCTCCAGTATCGGAAAGGCATGCTGCGAGTTTCTTGCCGGGAAGACGCCGCTGGGCAGACGCGTGGCATAGCCGCTGATGGCGACCAGGTCAGCCGCGCGTTTCCGGGCCAGGTAAGGCAGGGTGCCGGTTTCCGCAAAGCTGGCGTCAGCGTGGTTGCCTGCATCCCGCATGGCCCGGGCAAACAGGTAGCTGCCGAAAGTGCCCGGCGGCAGGTAGACGACCTGGCCGTCTTCCAGGTGGGGCGCCAGTTCCCGCGCCAGGGATTCATGGACCGACGCCGGCAGGGGAATGACGATCAATTCAACGCCGTCTACCGCTTCCGCCAGGTTGGTCGTAACCCGGTGGATCTCCACGTCCCGTCTGCCTTTGCTGTCGAGGACGGTAATGGATTTTGATTTCAGTACCGGCTCGAAGGCCTCCCTGTTGCGGCGCCAGAAACGCACCTGGTGACCTTGTTCGGTGAGGGTCGCGGCGGCGGCATAACTGCCGTGTCCGCCGCCAAGTACGGCCAATTCCATCAATGTTCTCCTGTTAATAAATTTATGGGGTCAGAGTAAAATCTCCACTGGCGTTGCCACTGGCAATGTTCTCCAGGATTTTACTCTGACCCCAGGTTTCTGACCCCGGTATCAGATACAGGATGCCTTTTCCAGCAGTTTGTCAATCATGGCGTTGAAGGTTTCCATCTCTTCAGCGGTCAAACCGGACAACAATCTTGCTTCATAATCCCTGGCTATGGGCATCACTTCATCATAGACGGATAAGCCGGTTTCGGAAAGTCTCAGGATTGAACGGCGCCTATCATCTTCATCGACTTCCCGGTTGATGAAATGACGCTTGAGTAACCGCGCCACGGCGCGGGAGACCACGGATTTTTCAATTTTTGTGCGCCGGCACACCTCATCGGCCGACACGTTCGGGTATTCCGCCAGGATCATCATAATGCGCCACTCCGGCATGGAAATGGCGAATTTGTCCCCGTACACAGCGGCGATGGCGCCGCTGACGGCATTCGACAGCAGGGACAGCCGGTAGGGCAGGAATGATTCCAGTTGCAGGGGTTTACGATGTCGCAAAATAGTTGGTCCCGGTAGTATTCAGGTCCGGCAACATATAGCAGTATATCCCTCAAATCAAGGATACCGGCCAGGGAAAGTCCCGGAATGACGATCGGGATCATCAACAGAACTGTTGACAATAGTTGTTTGTGCAACTATTATTAGTTGTGTAGACAACTAATTGACAGAGGTGACTATGACCGACACTCACAACCCCATGGGTACCGACGGCTTCGAATTTATCGAATACACCGCGCCCGACCCGGAATTGCTGCGCGACCTGTTTGAAAAGATGGGTTTTCCCGTAACGGCGAAACACCGCAGTAAGAATGTTACATTACATTCCCAGGGTGATATCAACTTTATCATCAACGCCGAACCGGACAGTTTTGCACAGCGCTTTGCCGAGCAGCACGGACCGTCCATCTGCGCCGTCGCATTCCGGGTGAGGGACGCGGTCGTGGCGTACGCCCGGGCCCTTGACCTGGGCGCGCAAGGTGTGGAAACCAGGCCCGGACCAATGGAATTGAATATCCCTGCCATTGAGGGGATCGGCGGCAGCCGCGTGTACCTGGTTGACCGTTATGGAGACAGGGACATCTACGACGTGGATTTTGTCCCGGTTGAGAGCGGTTACCGGGTCATGCGCACCGGGTTGACCTGTGTGGACCACCTTACCCACAACGTCCGGCGCGGCAACATGGACAAGTGGGCCGGGTTCTACGAGACATTATTCAGCTTCCGCGAACTGAAGTATTTCGATATCGAAGGGAAATTGACCGGACTGAAAAGCCGCGCCATGACCAGTCCGTGCGGGAAGATTCGAATACCTATCAACGAATCTGCCGACGACAAATCACAAATCGAGGAGTATCTCAGTGAATATCGCGGTGAGGGCATCCAGCACATCGCCCTGGCAACGGATGACATCTATGCAACCGTGGATGCCTTACGCAGCCACGACGTCGTATTCCAGGATACGCCCGACAGCTACTACGACGGGGTAGACCGGCGCCTGCCCGGCCACGCAGAGGACCTGGACGCCCTGAGACAGCGCCGCATATTGATTGACGGTGCGCCCACTGAAGGCCAGGGGATCCTGCTCCAGATCTTCACCGGGAATGTGATCGGGCCGATTTTCTTTGAGATTATCCAGCGCAAAGGCAACGAGGGATTTGGCGAAGGCAATTTTCAGGCATTGTTCGAGTCCATCGAGCAGGACCAGGTCCGGCGCGGGGTGCTGGGTCAGGACGCCTTGTAGCGGGTACGAATTACAGGGAGTTACAGGGGACGGATTTTAAATCCGTCACCATTGTCTCCGCCTGTTTTTGCTCTGACCCCAATTATTAATCAATCCGGATAATTCCCTTATCCTTCATATAGTTGACGATGATATCGACTTCCTCCTCAAGTGTCATCCGGTCGGTATGGAGATGGATTTCCGGGTTTTCCGGTTTCTCGTAAGGGTCGTCGATCCCGGTAAAGTTCCTGATCTCCCCTGCCCGGGCTTTCTTGTACAGGCCCTTGGGGTCGCGCTGTTCCGCCACATCCAGGGAACAATCCACGTGGACTTCGATAAAATCGAAGCCCGCATCCCGGTGCAGTTCCCGCACGCGGTCACGGTCCTCGCGGTAAGGGCTGATAAAGGCGGACAGGACCAGCAGGCCCGCATCCACGAACAATTTGGATATCTCGCCGATGCGGCGGATATTCTCCGCCCGATCCTCTGCAGAGAAACCCAGGTTCCTGTTGATGCCCATGCGGATATTGTCGCCGTCCAGCCGGTAACTCAGTTTGCCGCGTTCGTAAAGGGCTGCCTCGAGCGCGACGGCTATGGTGCTCTTGCCGCTGCCGGAAAGTCCGGTAAACCAGAGTGTCGCCCCCTTCTGCCCCAGGAACCGGTTCCGGTCCTCACGGGTGATGTCTCCTTCGTGCCAGTGGACGTTGGTCGCTTTTTGTTTTGTCATATGTTGGTTCCGTGTTTCATCGTTCCGGTCTGCCGGATAGTTTGAAGTCAGTTTAACATGTAACATAATCCCCAATTGCAGGCAGAACACATCTAACAGGGTGAATAACGACAGAAAACCGGTGGTCATCAGTTACGCGGCCAACAAGGTGGGCAAACTCGACCAGACACGGTTCGAGCACGAAATTCTGGCGGACCTGGTCATCGATGCCGTGCGCACTGCCGGACTGGACAAGACTGATATCGGCTCCGCCGTATTTACGGCCCCGACACCTGCCACACGCCAACGGGCTTTCGCCACGTTCATGGCGAGCCGGTTGGGGTTACACTGTCAGGGACAGATAGCGGAAGTCAGCAACCTGGGCATTACCGGTGGCCTGGCCTTCGACCAGGCCTGCGCCGACGTAGCCGGCGGGCGGGCCCGTGTTGCGCTGGCGCTCGGTATAGAGTACAGCAGCGCCGTCGATGCCGCGACCATGATGGAACAGGGCATTCGGGCCGCCGGTGACGTGAATTTCCAGACACCTTTCGGCCTGACGCCTATCGCCTGGTATGCGCTGGACGCCGACCGCTACCTGTACGAGACCGGGACCACCCGGGAGGACCTGGCCGCGATCGCGGTGAAGAACCGCCGCCATGCCATGCTCAATCCCCTGGCCCAGTTTCAGACCCCGCTGACTGTCGCAGACGTCATGGAACAACCCCCGATCGTTGAGCCGCTGGGGCGTTACGACGTGCCGGCGCGCAGCGATGGCGCCATCTGCCTGGTCGTCACGTCGGAAGCGGTTGCCCGCGCGCTGGACAAACCTTTTCTGCGCGTACTGGGACGGGGTTTTTCCCATGATGGGCGCCACCAGATGGGATCGTCGCCTCATGACATCACCGATTTTCCCGCTGCCCGGCAGGCCACGGCGACGGCCCTGGAAGACGCCGCCGTTAACCTGGAACAGGTTGATGTCGCCGAACTGTATGCCCCCTGCACGATCACGGAAGCGCTGGTCGTCGAAGCAATCGGGCTGGCGGAAAAAGGCAGGGGAGCGCTTGCCGCGGGCGCCGGCGAGACTGCCATCGGCGGGCGTATCCCGGTATGCACGTCCGGCGGCTGCCTGTCCCGGGGACATCCGCCCGGATTAACCGCACTGTACGGCATCGCCGAACTGTTCGAGCAACTCCTGCACAGGGCAGGCAACCGCCAGGTTGCCGGCGCCGGACTGGGACTGCACCTGTGCGAACTGGGAAATTACAACGCCGCCCTCGCCCACCTAATGGACGCAGGTAACTGACCATGGAAATCATCAAGGTCCCGAAACCCCTCCCGATCGTACCGGAATACTCCGCGTTCTCGGAAACGTTTCGCCAGGGACTTGCGGCAGGAAAGTTCATGACAACCACCTGCTCCTCATGCGGTAGCATGACGTTTCCCCCGAAACAACACTGCCCGGACTGCTGGTCGGCAGGAATGGAGTGGACCGAACTGTCCGGTAACGGCATCCTGTACGCCAGAACGACCATCCATGCCGCGGCAACACAATTCCGGGACGAAGTGCCGTTCAGCGTCGGTATTGTCGACCTCACGGAAGGCATCAGGCTGGTCTCGGGTTTAATCGATGAACCGGAGTGGATCGCAAACGATGCAGAAATCCGTCTCGTCGTATTATCTTACGAAGACGGCCTGTTATTCGCGGCAAAACCTGCATAACAGATTAGAGACTAACGTTATTGTTGCCCTGCATAGTGAAAATGCGGCATCGCATAAATTTCTGTTAACATATGATACTAGAATAAATCTGGCAGATTTTTCTTCATGGGGGTCGATGTGCACAACAAGTATCTCGTACCGGCAGTTTCAGGTTTAATTTTAATACTGGTCTCCACCCTGTCCGGTGCCCAGGCGGTGCTGGAAGAAGTTGTAGTCACCGCACAGAAACGCGAACAGTCCATCCAGGATGTGCCGATTTCCGTCACTGCGCTCAGCAGCGAGGACCTGGCAGCTAACCTGGTAACCGATGTATTTGATTTACGCCAGGCCGTGCCGGCACTGGAAGTACGGTCCGTTGACCCGCCTTCGCAGGGCGCGTCGTTTTCATTACGCGGTCTTGGTACTTCGGTATTCAACATGGGTTTCGAACCCACTGTTGCCACCTTTATCGACGGTGTCTACCGCAGTCGCAGCGGCCTGACTACCGTGTTCGACCTGTTCGACCTGGAGCGGGTAGAGGTATTGAAAGGCCCCCAGGGTACCTTGTTCGGTAAGAACTCCACGGCCGGCGTCGTGCATTTCATTACCAAAAGACCGGAACTGGGTGAAATGGACGTGATGGCACAGGCCAGCTACGAGGAATACGATCGTTTACGTTTCAACGGCATGGTGAACGTCCCCGTCAGTGAGACCCTGGCCGCACGCATATCGGCTTCGGTCGGTACCGGCGACGGCTGGATCGACAATCTCTCAACCGGCAAGGAGGAACGCGACCTGGACCGCTGGACCATCAAGGGCCAGTTGCTGTGGGAACCCGATGAGAACCTGAGCGTGCGCCTGTCAGCGGATTACAGCGAACTGGAAGAGTCCTGTTGCCAGCCGCTCGATATCATCAGCGACCCGTTTGTGCCGCTCGTGAACCTGCCCCTGGCGCAGGCCAATGGCTCCACCGAGAAACATCCTGCTGATATCGATGACCTTGAATCCTCGTCTAACTTCTCGTCAATCTGGGATGCTGAAGACCGGGGTTTTTCAGCGGAGATCAACTGGGATATCGGAAACGTGACGGTGACGTCCATTACGGCATACCGGGATTATGAAGATATCAATATCAAGGATAACGATTTCGGCGGTGTGGATGTCCTGCGTACCCAGCAGAACATGCCGGAGATCAGCCTGCTGTCGGAGGAATTCCGGCTCCACGGATTGCTTGAAGGCATCCCGTTCGGACAATCTCTGGATTGGACCCTGGGTATCTACTACGCGAGCGAAGATATTAAACGTTCAAATGAGTTCATCTGGGCATCACAGATAGGGTACCTGCCCCAGTTTCCCCCTTTTCTCCCTCCCGGATTCTTCGGCGGCCAACCCGGCCGGGCATTTCTGGCCAGCTTCGAACATGAAGACGAGACCTTTGCGATATTTGCCCATGGAACCCTGGAGCTTAATGACAAGCTCGCTATCACGGGTGGATTCCGTTGGACGCGGGATGAGAAGGAAGCGAGTCTGGTGAATGACCATCCCACCAATAACGTCGGTTTCCTCGGACTTGGGTTCCCTCCCTTTAACTTCAACGTATTTCCGCTGCAGGTAGTACACGACTACACCGCGAAGACTGAGAATGAGGAACCCACAGGAAACGCGAGTATCCAGTATAACTGGACCGACAATATAATGACGTTCTTTACATACAGTCACGGCTTCAAGGCCGGTGGAATAAGCCTCACCCGCGACGCAGCCGGACCGATGATTGCCTTGGGCTCACCTGCAGGATGTCCGCCCGGCGGCACCCCCATTGGACCGGTGTGCAACTTTGCCAACGCGGGCGACCCGACTTTCAGGTCTGAATTCGCCGACCACTACGAAATCGGTGTCAAATCAACCCTGTTAAATGATCGGCTGCGCCTGAATGTCGCTGCCTGGCGTACCGACTTTGAGGACCTGCAGGTACAGACCCTGCAGCCGACCGGTAATTTCGCGGTCGATAATATTGCCGGTGCGCGCTCCCAGGGCGTCGAGGTCGACGGCAACCTGCTGGTTACCGAAGGGTTGCGCGTCAATGCCTCAATTCAATGGCTGGATGCAACCTTTGATGCAGGGATAGGACCATTGACCCCCACCCCGGGTTTCATTCCGTTGGGAGATGAGAACCTGCCGTTCTCCTCGGAGTGGACCGGCACCGTAGGCGCCATCTTTGAACAACCCCTTGCCGATACCGGCTGGGAACTGTTCCTCGGCGGCAACGTATTCTTCCGCAGCGAGCAATACAACTTCACCGAACCCCGCTACGACCGTAAACTCAGCGGTTTTGAACTCCTTAACCTGCACGGCGGACTGCGTTCCACGGATGGCAGGTGGGAAGTAAAAGGCTGGTGCCGCAATTGCGCCGACAAGCGTTATACCTGGAGCCAGTTCCAGATCCCGTTTGACGGGACAATCCTGGGCCACTCCAGCGTCTGGGGTCACCCGGCGCCGCCACGCTTCATAGGCGGCACCGTGACCTTACGCTACTGAAGGCATTCCGCTCCAACGGAGCGATGCTTATGAGACAAGCCCCACAGACACTCCGTCTGTGGGGCTTTTTCGCGTATGTCATAGCCATCAGTCTCATACCGGGATCGCTGATTGTGAGATTGGCGCAGGCAGAGGATATGACTGCCTGGGAAAATACCACTGCCCACACCCGGGAACGCTTGCACGCCATGGATGCGGTAATCAACCAGCATGGCGACCCTGGTGAAGCCTATGAAAATTATATGGCCACTTTCTCACCCTCCGTACGCGCACACGGTTTGTTGCCCGGTGTTGCTGCCGATCACGCCGCAGTCAGGGAATTCTATCGCGGCTTGTTCGGCACGTTCGAGGACAGCGTACTGGTCAGTGATGAGTTGATCGTTGCCGGCCCTATGGCAGCACAGCGCTATCATTCTCTCGGATATATGACGGGCACTTTCGATGGTGTGGCAATGGACCGCAAACTGGTTGCCATTCGTGGTCAGACGTTCTTCCGACTCGATGCAGGCGGCCTGATTGCCGAGCGCTGGTCAAACCATGATCACGCCTACCGGCTTGCACAGATTAAGGGTGAATCTGCAGTCGAAGAAGGCAGGCGACTGACCGCATTGCTCAACGGAACGGATTTGAGCGAACAGTCAGTTTACGACCGTCTGGTCTCCATGGCGGCAGCCTTCAACCTGATCCATGACCCGGATAAGCGTGAAACCCGATTCCTCGCGTTCTTTGACAAGGATGTGGTCGTACATGGCATTAGCGCCGGACAGGCGGGACTGCGCGAGTTTGCGGATTATTGCCGGGCGCGCTGGCACGCGTTACCGGACCTGGTCATCAATCTCGAGGCGAAACTCTCCGCCTGGTCCATGGGCGCCGTGCGCTGGCAGGCAACGGGCTCATTACGAGAACGCTATGACGATATCGAACCCACCCAGGCACCGATAACCCTGACGGGCGAAACAATAATACGTTTCAATCAATCGGGGAATGTCGTGGAAATCTGGGTCAACGATTCCAGGTTGCACGAAATTACTGAAAAACCTGAAAGAAGAAATGCCTATTTCGGTGACCTGCATGTCCATACCCGTTTGTCTGTAGATGCCTTCGCATTCGGAGCTTTGGGATACCCTGACGATGCCTATCGTTATGCCCGGGGAGAACCTGTCAAACACGCGAGCGGCGGGCACATCCGCATTAAGACACCACTGGATTTTATGGCGGTCACAGACCATGCCGAATACCTTGGGGTGTTGAATGCAATGGGAGACCCTGCCAGCCCCCTGTCCAGACTGAAACTGGCCAGGCAACTGTATAGCGAGGAGAAATCTATTCTGGCTGGCGCGGTGGAAACATTCAAGGCCAGTATTTTCGGAAATCGCGCGCTGCCTGAACTGGTTGAGGAAGACACGCTGCAAACACTGTGGTCAGACACCATAGCGGCCGCGGAACGCCATTACAAACCCGGAACCTTCACAACCTTTATCGCCTTTGAGTGGTCGGCCACGCCCGACGGCGCCAACCTGCACCGCAACGTCATTTTCCGGGATGGAGCCGGCACGGTCCCCACCCGGCCGCTATCGGCTTTTGACAGCATAAGACCGGAGGACCTGTGGGAGTATATGGAGCAGTCACGACGCGCTGGCGCCGATGTCATTGCAATCCCGCATAATTCCAACCTGAGCGACGGCCGCATGTTCCCGCCCTATCAGTCCGCAGGGCGGCCTGTCGACCGTGACTACGCCGAGACCCGCATACGCAACGAGCCGCTGGTTGAACTCTTGCAGATCAAAGGCTCATCAGAGACGCATCCCCTGTTATCTGCCACGGATGAATGGGCATCCTTCGAACTGCTTGAGGAATTGATGGGAGGCAGTGGAAGAAGCGGCGCTGTCAAGGGCAGTTACGTTCGGGATGCCTACAGGACCGGGCTGCAAATTAACAATGAGATCGGTATTAATCCGTATCAATTCGGGCTTATCGGCAGCAGTGATTCCCACAATGCGAGCGTCCCGGTTGAGGAGGACAACTATAGCGGGAAGATCGGAACCGGCGACGCTACGCCGGAATCCAGGCGCTATGGGGGTTCCATAACCAGTCAGAACATCAAGTACAGCGCGGCGGGTCTTGCCGGCGTATGGGCTGAGGAAAACACCCGGGAGTCTATCTTTGCCGCGTTGAAGCGCAAGGAGGCGTTTGCGACAAGCGGCCCGCGCATCCGGATAAGGATGTTCGCCGGGTGGTCTTTTGAAGATTCCATTCTCGGGCGACCGGACATGATCCGGACCGCATACGCAAACGGCGTCGCGATGGGTGGCAATCTCCACGCGGCCGGGAGCAGAACGAAGATTCCCCGGTTGCTTATCAGTGCCATGCGGGACCCTGACAGTGCCCCGCTGCAGCGCTTGCAGGTTATCAAGGGCTGGCTGGCAGACGGGGAAACCCATGAGAGGGTGTTCGACGTGGTGTGTTCGGACGGGTTGGAACCGGTGAATTACCGCTGCCCGGATAACGGGGCAACGGTAGACCTGCACGATTGCAGTCATTCCGCGGACAGGGGAGACGTTGAACTGGCCGGCGTCTGGACCGATCCGGACTTCGATGCTGCGTCGTCTGCCTTTTATTATGCGCGTGTGCTGGAGAATCCCACCTGCCGCTGGAGCACCTGGGATGCGCTACGTATGGGCTGGGATTTGCCGTCCGAAGTACCTGCCGTTATCCAGGAACGCGCCTGGACTTCACCGGTATGGTATGAACCTGGCAAAAAGTAAACTATTGCAGGTCATCAGGTATTTATTTCCGAAGTCAGGTTCTTCCTCGCCAGCCAGCGCCGTATGACACCGTGCCGGTGCTTGTTGATTGGATGATTGTACAGTAACGCCGCCCCGGCAACACCTATGATGGCAGGAAGGAAAAGCCCGACGAAAACAAGTCCCCGTATTGCCGATACGCTGTTCTCACCCGTCGCCTGGAAACCGAGCACGCTCAGCAACGGCAGGGCGATCCCCACTCCGCCGGCAAAGGCGACCTTCACCATGAAGTTATAAACCGCCATATATATCGCCGCATCGTCGCTCCCCCCTTTCATCATGCCATACTCAATGGTGTCCGCGATAAGTGCCGGCGGCATGACCCAGATGACCGAGATGATCGGTCCGTGCACAAGAGCGACCAACAATAACTGCGAAAAGTCTCCAGGACTGACCAGCAGGTACAGGGGTTGCACTGCCAGGTAGCCGAATCCGCCCCAGACCAGGGCGCGATGCCGACCATAACGATTGCCGAATTTGACCCACAGCGGCAAACAGGCAATACCGATGACATATTGTATCAGTACAAATTTCAAAAACGCCGAACGTGGAAACTGCAATATATGTTCGAAAGTGAATATGAGCGAAGCATTCATCACGCTACCGCCAAGCCAGAGAAAAAAGATGGCGATGATCAGACGCAGAAACGGTCTGTTTCCCGACAGTAGTTTCAATGTGGATATCAGGCCGTGTTTGCCGGATTCAACAAATGGGGCTTTCGGCGTAACTGCCGTTGCCACGAAAACGGCAAGCGGTATCAAAACCAGTAAAAACGCGACATAGACCCACAATATGTCCCGCAGGGCAGGATTTTCTTCTCTCAGAAACAGGACAGGGAGCAGTGTCGCCAGGATAACCCCTATCATGGTGCCCGTCTCACGGTAGCCGTTGATACGGGTTCGTGCCGTATAATCCCGCGACAACTCAGCGCCCCAGGATAAATAGGGAATCTGTACCGTAGTCCAGGCGACATAAAATACCAGAGCCACGGCGAACAGGTAAGCTTTGTCGACGGCAAAGGGTGGACTCAGAAACAGGTACAGGCTGATCATCAACAGTGGGACACCGGCTACAATCCAGGGTTTGCGGCGTCCCCAGGCGCCCCGGGTCTGATCAGAGAAATGTCCAATCAGGGGATCCGTGACCGCATCCCAGGCGCGTGCTATGAAAAAAATACCACCTACTGCGGCCAGTTCCAGCCCCAGTTCCGCGGCGTAAAACGGCGGCACATAAATTATCAGCGGCATTCCCAGCATCGCCAGTGGGATCGCCGGCAACATATAGGCCAGCAGGGAAGTTCTGTCAGTGGCAGATCTCATATCATGACTCCATTACCATGGGGAAGTTCATGCCTTGGCCAGTAGGGCCGGGTGAATTTCCTGTACGGAATACTCGCAAAATCAAAGTTCAGGGTCCCCGGACTGGCCACATATAATATCTCTGCCGCCAGGGGTGCAAAACCCGTATAAAAGTGCTGGCTGGATTTGACGATAATCAGTTTCATCTCCTCCAGGTTGATCCCCAACGCGGTAAATATTTCCGGATGAAGCGTCTGGCACCGCTCTTCGCTGATGACAATATTCACGTTCGCAGGGCTTGCGCCCACCAGAGTTACCCAAACCAGACTACCCACGCGTTGCCGCCCGCCGCCAGTATCAGGTTGCGAATAATGTTCCAGTATCGAACGCACCCTGACCGTCAGTTGCACAGGATTACCGGACACTTCACCATTCTTGCCGCCCAGTTGCAAGTCAGTGATTACGCCGCTACCTGCATTTTTACACCTGGCAACGGAGTCCGAGTCCCAGTAGACGCCGCTCGCTACCTGGCTGATGTTGCGCGATAAAACCTGCTCAAGGATAAAAGTGGCATCAGTGGGCGCACCGCCGCCGGCATTATCCGCAGTATCCGCAATAACAACAGGGTGGCGCTCGGCCGCGCAGGCGCGCGTCAGCGCCTCATTAATCCCCGGGTATTGTGGATGAGTTTCATGGCGCATCGACCAGATTTCCTTACCCAACTCTGCTGCTGCCTGAGTGGCGTACGCCTCGTTCCCATTCGTATACACCAATACTTTCGCGCCGTTG
Source organism: Gammaproteobacteria bacterium (assembly GCA_965208655.1). Classification (GTDB taxonomy): domain Bacteria; phylum Pseudomonadota; class Gammaproteobacteria; order Eutrophobiales; family Eutrophobiaceae; genus JAAXHV01. The sequence goes on along the minus strand of CBDBPJ010000001.1, from coordinate 216,889 downwards.
TGCTCGCTGTCACCCCAGGGGAATCCGTGACAGAAGGAAATGGAAATTATATCTTCCGTCTCTTCCAGGCCACGCAATTTTTCTACAAAACTGCCCATCGGCTGTTCGGTGGTTTTCCATGTGCTGATCATGCGGCAATCAAACACACTGCCACGCGGTTCTAACCGGCCTTCCGCGATGGCTGTACTCAGGTGAAACAACCGATCGCCGCAGTCCATAACATCAGTGTGTGGATACTCCTTGTAAGTTATGAGCAGGTCCGCACAGTCAACCATCTCGGGCGACAGCAGGCAATGCAAGTCCAACTCTGCGCCAATCACCGTGTCAGGACCAACCAGTTGCCTGACTGCCTTTAGTAAGTCTCCTTCACAATCATCACATCCGGCGGCCAACATCGCACCGTGTAACTGCAATAACACCACGTCAACCGGCAGCGCCTGTTCAAGGTCAGAAAGAATTTCCTGTTTGAATGCTTCATACACCGCCATGTCGACAGGGCCGCCCGGTTGGGCAACTGCACCCAGACTCTCGACAACTTCATGCCCGGCTGCTGCCGCCATCCGGTGCCAACCGGCTAATACCGGGCCAAACAGCTTATCCCGGCTGCTGGCATTGCCATGCCATAAACCGAACTGTCTGAATTCATCCATCCCTGTAGGAATGGGTGAGAACGAATTTGTCTCGGTCAGCAGCAATGCAATAAAGTATTTCACGGGACCGGCTTATTCCGATATTGCAGAGCGCACGAGATCTGATCCCCTCTCTCCGATCATAAGCACCGTGGCATTGGTGTTGCCTGTCACCAGGGTCGGCATGATGGACGCATCGATAACCCATAGCCCGTCTACACCCCTGACCTTTAAATCGGGATCCACCACGGCTTCCGCGTCATGTCCCATCCTGCAGGTCCCGACCGGGTGGTACATTGGGAAAGCGGTGTCTTTAACGAACTCCCTGAGCTGATTACTTGCAAACACCTCTTCATCGGGATGCCGCCAACGCGCCAGGTAACCGGCAAATGCAGGCTGTTCCGTAATCTTTCTGGCCAGCCGGCAGGCGTCGATGAGTTGTTCAATATCCTCCCCGGAAGCCAGCATCGGGTAATGAATCCTGGGCGGGTCCAGCGGGTCGGGGGAACGTAGCGTGATCTCTCCCCTGCTCTGCGTCCGCATCAGGCCGACAGCACCGCCTGCGATCTTTTCCTTGCTCAGGGCGGCGTTGTTTGCGCCGATCTTTATATGAAACGGCGCCATGGTGACCTGTATGTTGGGCGTTTTGAATTCCTCACGGGTGCGGACAAACGCGTGGGCGTGAGCAATCGGCGTTGTCAGTAATCCCTTCCCCTTAACCAGGAACCGGTATAACTGCACCAGGTTATGTACGGGACCTGCCCGGCTTCCCAGTGTCTCACCGTTAACGTCAAACGAATAACGAATTCCCGTGTGCTCCTGCAGGTTCCTGCCGACTCCCGGCGCATGCACGATAATGGGGATACCTGCCCCGCTGAGCACCGGCCCGTCCCCGATGCCGGAAAGCTGCAGCAGCTTTGGCGTAGCAATGGCGCCCGCACTCAGTATCACGGCGGCGCGTGCGAATGCCGTATCGGATGGGGAATTGTCAACCGCATCGGCGCGGGTGAATTCGATGCCGCGTGCCCTGTTGCCGTTAAACAGTACCCGGGTAACGCGGTTCTTGAGGCGAATATGCAGGTTGTTCCGTTTGCGCACCGGCCAGAGATATGCCTGGGCGGCAGACTCGCGCCACCCCTTGCGCTGAGCCACCTGGACGAAGTCCACACCCTCGTGGTTTGCTCCGTTCAGGTCGTGACTCCCGGGTATGCCGGCTTCCCGGGCGGCCCTGATCCATGCATGGGTAAGCGCACTGTCAACATTTAAATCCTCCACCGAGTGAGGACCTTCCCCGCCGCGCCATTCGTCCCCGCCGCGCCGGTTACATTCCAGTCGCCTGAAATACGGTAACACCGACGTGTAATCCCAACCGTCACAGCCCAGTTCCGCCCAGTGGTCATAATCATCTGGATGCCCGCGCACGAACATCATGCCGTTGATGGCGCTGCCTCCGCCCAGGCAACGCCCGCTCCACCAGCTATCCACCTTACCTGCCCGGCTCGGGTCCGGTTCGGCCGCATACATCCAGTTGAACTTCGGACTGTAGACGGCCGCGCCGCTGGCCGCCGGGATACGGCTGAAGGGATGTCTATCACTCCCGCCTGCCTCTATCAGCAGAACGGAAAGCGAGGGGTCTTCGGACAGGCGCCCTGCTACTACACAACCGGCCGTGCCGCCACCAACCACGATTACGTCATACTCAGTGATTGCGCCACCTCATTTTATGTGAAATAAATCAACTTGTTATATAACCGGAGTCCGGCTTGCGCCGGAATGACGGTATCATAATCTGCATTTATGGGGAGTTGTTATTACCCATGTCCAGGATAATCTTCCACGCACCGTCGTCCTGGCGTTCCCATAACAAAATGTATTTCCCCTGCCGGGGTTGCGACTGTTCCTCTGGATTGCCTTCCTTGAGAACAAAATGAGCGGTAAAATTGCCGCGGGTCAGCGCCCAGTCTCCTTCCCTGATGACAGAGTCAACGGTCACGTCCAATTGTCCGATGTCGAAACTACTGTGTACAACTTCTGCAAACTGGCGAATCGCCTGCTTTCCTTCCAGCGCCGGCAATGTGTTATGCATCCCCACCGCATCATCGGCAAATATGTCCATCCAGCGTTCAGTGTCGCCCGTTTTATACGGCTCGATATAACCGTTGATCACTAACTGTTCGAAATCCCGCAAGGTCATATCATCCGCTGCTTGCTGCTCATGGTTGGAACAGCCGGTGACGGGAACCAGAAGTACCGTTAGCAGGAGTATGTTGAAACTGTTATTCATAAGCATGTTCCAGGGTCAGTTGCCATATTTTTCCAGGTATTCTTCTTTGATGCGTTGCTTCTTTATCTTGCCTGAATCCTCACGCGGCAGCCGGTCAACGAATACGCAGGCTCTCGGGAGCTTGAAGTTCGCCAGCCTGGTCTTCAGGTAAGCAGAGACATCGGCACCGCTTAACGATCCTTTTTTCTCAATGACTGCAACAAGCTTTTCACCGTACTCCGGGTCCGGGATACCGAATACGACACAATCGATGACGCCATCCATGGCGAGCAGTTCCGCCTCGATTTCTGCCGGATAGATATTGACACCTCCGGATATCACCATATCCGATTGACGGGAGGAAACATATAGAAAACCCGCCTCATCCAGGTAACCGATATCCCCGGTGACCAGGAAACCGTTTTGATGCAGGTCCTCAACCTGCTCCTCAGCGTTAAGATAGGCGATACAGTGGGTGCCCTCATGTCTGACGCAGATTGATCCTTCCTCAAAGGGGCCGCGCCGGTTTCCGTCCTCAGCGCGAATTTCAATCTCGACCCCGAGCGCCGGACGCCCGACAGTTCCTGCGCATTCCAGCCATTCAGCAGAGCTGCAGCAGGTAATTATGCCTGTTTCCGTCATGGCGTAGTATTCATAAATCACGTTCCCCCACCAATCGATCATGTTTCTTTTCACGTCCACGGGGCATGGCGCTGCGCCGTGGGTGACGTGGATCAGGGAATCCAGCCGGTACCTGCTGCGGATATCATCCGGCAAATCCAGTAATCGGACAAACATGGTGGGCACCAGGTGCAGGTGGGTTATTTCAAAACGCTCTATCAAGGCCAGCAGGCCTTCCGCGCTGAAGCGCGCCGTCAGGACCAGCAGTCCACCGGACTGCAGGACCATATTACCGTACCCGTTTGGCGCGGAGTGGTACAGGGGGCCTGTCATCACCGAACGGAGCGGGCTTCGATCAAACCCCCAGGCAAACCTTGTTCTTGCGCTGACTTGTGCGCCGATCTCAGGGGTTACGTTTTTGCGCAGTACGGCTTTGGGCCTGCCACTGCTGCCCGATGTATAAAACATGGGCGGTCTGAATTTTTTTTCCGGGTCCGCGAGCCTGGGACTCTCTTCTATCCAGTCAGCCCAATCCAGGAAACCCGGCTCCCCATGATCCCCATCTCCCGTGATACCGTAACTGTCCAGGATCCCAGCCGGCGTGGTTACCACAATCACCGGAACTCGTCGTATTACTCCTGCCAACTCTCCGGTCAGCAGGTCGGAATGGATGATGACGACCTTTGCCTTGCAGTCGGTCAGGATGAAATCAATCTCGGCCGGCTTTAAATGCCAGTTCACCGGAACTGCATCAAACCCAAGATAGTGCGCTGCCTCATGGACAATAAAATAAGGGATGTCATTACGCAGGATAATAGCCACGCTGTCGTTTTCCCGAACTCCCAGGTGTCGCAGGCCGCCGGCAGCGCGCCTTGCCGCTGCATCAATGCCACTGATTGAACAGGACTGCCCGTCAAATGCAAGGATGCCCAGTTCTGCTTCCACTTCAGCGGGAATGCATGTCAGGGGCACGTCGGAAGAAGGCCCCGGGCCAGCCCGTCGCTGCCGCGTTTGACCAGTCCCGCAAAACTATCGATATCTATGTTGGAACCACAAACGATCGCCGCGACCCGTTTACCCCTGAGCCGGCCTGCAAGCGGCCCGAAGGCGGCAGCCGTGGTCGCTGCACCGGCAGGTTCAACCGCCAGTTTTCCATGTTCAAACAATATGGCTGCTGCGGCTGCAAGTTCATCGTCCGATACCAGCACAAGGTCGTCCAGTGAGCGCTCACACATTGAAAAGCAGTAATCGGTGGTAAACGGGGGAGCCAGACTGTCGGCTATCGTAGACAACTCGGTCAGGCTCTGCGCCGAACCAGCCGCCAGGCTTTTCTGCATCACCGCGGCGCCTTCAGGTTCCACCCCGTATACCTTGCATTTTGAACTCAACAGCTTGGTAACCACCCCGACACCGGAACATAACCCGCCGCCGCCTATGGGCACGACTACCGCGTCCAGTCCCTCCACCGCGTGGTGCAGTTCCAGCCCACAGGTGCCGGTCCCTTCCGTCACCCTGGAACCTTCAAACGGGTGAATAAAGGTCCGTCCCTCCTGTTCCACTATTTCCTCAACCATCCTGAAGCCGATGGGCCCGTTCTCCGCGATCAGAATTTTAGCCCCGAGATTGCGGGCAATTTCAATCCGGGCCGGGTTGGCGCTGGCCTGCATCACCACTTTCGCGCTGGTGTTGACGCAGCGGGCCGCATAGGCAGCAGCAATGGCGTGGTTGCCGGAACTCATTGCAGTGATACCCCGGGCCAACTGGTCAGCGGACAGGTCCAGCGCATTATTGACCGCGCCGCGCACCTTGAATGTTCCGGTTCGCTGGAACAACTCCAGTTTTAAAAACAAATCCGTGTCTGCTCCCAGCCTGGAGGCGACCGTATCTCCGGACCAGTGAAAGGTCGGCGTCATCCGTATATAGGGCGCCAGTCTTGCGGCAGTTAACCGGACTTCCTCCAGGGTCGGCGCCTTGTGTTTGTAGGATTCGGCGTTCATTGTATTAACCCGTTGATTGACTGTCTTATCACCCGTTCACAACCTGTCCAGACCGACTCACGCCAGTGCGGGTCATCCGGATAATGCGCTTTCAATATATCAGACTTTATGTCACCTGCTGTTTCAGGCCGCCCGTCACCGTTAAATTCCAACCAGTGGTCATCCAGCAAAGCCTTTATATTATTTTCTGAAGAATAGGTGCCGAATTCCAGGACGATTGAGGTAACTTGCGCTTGTTTTAATATCCGCTGATATGCCTGGGAAGGGTGACCCATTGTCGGATGGAAGTGCCGTCTGGCCGGGCCCGCGTCAAGCTGTGGTGCCATCAACTCGTGTCCGAACCAGTTCCGGGCGCGGTCCAGATCTTCCCCTTGCTGCATGCAGACAACCGTCCCATGACCGTAGGGACCCAATCCGCTGTGGATGTCGATTAAACATACGTGCTCGGCATTTCCGGCGTAATGATGCAGGATTTCTTCCAGCGTTTGCCGTGACCAGGTCGCGCCGGTTCCGCCATAAGACATCCCGTCAGGGTACTGGTACTGTCCGGATATCACCGCGTTAATAAATGCCGGCAATCCGTGCCGTTGCCGATAGTCCAGCAGTATATTTTCAGCTTCTTCTTTCCGGGGTCCTTCGGCATCCGGACAGCATAACGCTTCATGTATCGCTTCATACCCCGGATTGACGGGACAAGCCTCATTGAAATTAAGAAAGTTCCGGCATAAATCCACGTTGTCTTCATTATTGCGCCTCAGGTATGCAGCGCCCCAGGGATTGACCGCATGAACCAGCAATACGGCGATGTCTTCGGGTAAAGTGAGCAAACGATCATTCTCTATCAACCCCGTTTGACAACCGGACCCGCACATTAACTCAACACCATGAAACCCCGAGGTAATCACCAGTATCTTTTGTGCAGATCGGTCGCCGATAAATATCGTATCGACTGCAAGCTCCGCTTTTGCTTCTTCTGAGGCAGGATTAATGTAGCTGGTGACATCCAGGTTTTTTCTGTGGCAAGCTTCCCGGAACCTTTCCAGCGCCATGAAATAATCGGGGCTGAAACAGCCATCTATGCTGTCTGATGAACCTGAACCGGTCATGAAAATAAATTCTTTTTTCAGTCAGTTACCTGAATGCTCATTGACTTCACGGAATATACGGCAAAACCTGTAACTGAATTTATTCAGGACAACGATTATGCTATTGCAAACAGGCAGGTTTGCTACATAACGGTCGGAATACGTTCCGCCCTTACCTGTCTGGGTGTCACACCAAAGTGTTTTCTGAATGCCGTGGTAAAATTGCTCGAATACTCATATCCCACATTCATGGCGATTTGAGTAATCGTCAGTTCCGTATTGGCGAGTAACTCACAGGCTTTTTCCATGCGGGCGCGGTGCAGGTAATTATGTACGGTTGTGCCAACGGCCTGCCTGAACACCCGCATCAACTGGGTCTCGTTCCATGACAGGGATTTGGCCAGGTCGTTGATGGTGTGCGTTGTAGACAGTTCATTTTCGAGAATTTCACATATCTCCGCGACACGCCTGATGTCTTTTTGCCTGAGCGGGATTTTGTCCGAGCCCGGGCTTGACCACATCTTTGACAGCTGGTCCAGGGTGTAACAAAGCAATTCCAGGGTCTTCGCTTCAATCTGCAACTGTTGCAGGCGGCCCGTGTAATTCGTATTAAACAGGGACCTGACGGCAGAAATCATCTCGGGACGCATACGTACCGCACAGTAATACATGTCCTTCTGCTCACCGTACAGGAACTGTCCCAGGGGCGTGGACTTCAACAGCGACGTGCCGGAAATGATTTCTTCCAGGAAATGAGGGTCGCACAGCAAGGTGACCGACTGTTCATGCTGGTGCGCGGGAAAACACTCGATCTTTTTCATGCCCGAAGGCTGGATCAGAACGCCGAAAGTCATGGGGTCCACCGGCTCCAGTTCTCCCCCCTCGGCGCCTATCTCGCTGCTGCCGCTGTAACGGAAATGGAACTTGACCACGGCATCGCTTTCGCTCAAATCACTGTGGGCATAATCGTGTTCAACGTCCCCTATCAGCACAGCCAGTCCTTTCCTCACCATGCAGATGTCTTTTATGCCGTGAGTCTCCGGTACGGGCGTCGCCAGCCTCAACCCGAAATGACGGTCATAGGGCTGTTGATCAAGCGGCGCATACTTGGGCGGTATATCCGGGAGCAAGTCTGGAGCATCGCTTCCAGGATTAACGGGAACTACCGTTTCCGCTTTGTTTTCAGACATGGTTAAACCTCGGCAATTCTGTTTTGTACAGTCACGGGAGGCAATCCCGGCCAACCTATAATTTTTTCACACTGAAACCGAACTTTATTACATAATGACGCTTATTGACACACCTGATCGAAAAAGTCCGGCCATGATTACTGATCTGCGAAGAAGAGACGTACTACGCCAACTCGGCGCCCTGGGGGTGACGGGCACTATCGGCCAGTTGTATTCGGATTCCCTGTTTGCCGGACCGGGCCAGGCTGTACCAGGGCTGGACCGGTTGGTAACCGGCGAAGTCGTCAACCGTGACGATGACCAGTATGAAGCCTGGCGCAACAGCATGGTCTGGCACCTGAGAAAGCCCGCGCGTTACCCGGATGCGATCATACGGGCGCAGTCCGAACAGGACGTCATCAGCGCGGTGAAGTACGCTACGGACAACGGACTTAAGGTGTCAACCAGGAGCAGCGGGCATAATTCCACCGGCGCCGCCTTACGCGATGGCGGCCTGTTGATCGACCTGGCCTTGCTGCGGGACGTCGAGATCGATGCCGGCCGTAAAACCGCGCGAGTGCAACCTGCGTTGTGGTCCGAGCAGCTTATCCGGGAAGCCGGGAAACACGGCCTCGCCTTCCCTGCCGCACACTGCCCGACGATAGCGCTTGGGGGGTACCTGCTGGGCGGCGGTGCAGGCTGGAACCATGCCCATTGGGGGAGCGTCGCCTGTCATTCGATAAAGAGCGCCGATGTCATCCTGGCCGGCGGCAGGAAGGTCACCGCCAGCGCCGCTTCCTATCCTGACCTGTACTGGGCCGTGCGCGGCGTCGGTCCCGGTTTTTTCGGTATCGTCACCGGGTTCGAATTGCAGCTTTATCCCCTGCCGGGCGCCATATACACCAGTATGTATATCTCCCCGCTGGATGAACTGCAGACCGTGGTGGATTCCCTGGATGAGCTTACCCGGGTCAAGGATGAGCGTGTGGAGATACTGGTCCTGTTGATGCACGACCCACAGGCGCCCGGCGACACACCGCATGGCGAGGCCAAGGTATGTATGGTGGGCGTGCAGGCATTTGCCGACACGGAAACGGAAGCAAGAACGATGCTGGCCCCGTTTGCCAACAGCGAACTTGCCTCGGCCAGCGTGTTCAAGGTGGAGGAGCAGCCGTCTTCATTTACAAAATTGTACAACCCGGAAAACGTCGATTCCGGGATTGGCCGGTACGCGGTCGACAACGTCTGGACCGACGATCCGGGACAAGCCTTGTTGTCTGTGGCGGAACATTTCAAGCAAACACCGTCCGCACGCACACACGTATTGTGTTCCTACGGGATTAAACCATTACTGCGTGATGACGCCTGCTTTTCGCGTATCGCCAACCACTATATTGCCAGCTACATGCTGTGGAACGACGCGGCAAACGACGAGGCCAACCACGCCTGGCTGCAACAGGTAAACGACCTGCTGCAACCGTACAGCAAGGGGACTTACATCAATGAGATTGAAGCGACCCTGTTCCCGGAGAGAGTCAGATCCTGTTTTTCCGGAGAGAGCTGGGAGCGTCTGGCCGAACTGCGTAAAAAATATGATCCCGACAATGTCTTTCATACCTGGCTCGGGTATGCATGACCAAAATGAAGCCTCACCAATATTTGAATATTTGGGGTCAGAGTAATAGCTCTGACCCCAAATGTTCCTGACCCCAAATATAAAATAACAAGGCAGGAGGTTACAAACATGCATACAGACAAAATTTATACCGATCAACTGGCTATCGAAATCATCGATCTGCACCGTTTCTTCGAGGACTGGTTCGGCGGCTACTGCGAGGACAGCGAGGAGGTTTTTGCAGAGCGTCTGCTGAGCCGGATGCACGAAGATTTCAACATTGTCCTGCCGGGCGGGATGATGATTTACGGCGCCCATTTCTGGCCGGAGTTCAGGAAACTGTACGGCAGCAACCCGAATTTCCACATCAGCATCCGCGCTGTCGAGCAGAAACCGCTGGCCGGTGACCCGGTGCACCTCGTCACCTACGAGGAATGGCAGAGGAACGCCCTGCAATCCAAACCACAGGACAACGGGCGGCTGTCCTCAGCCGTTTTTGTCGATGACAAGGATGCGCCCAACGGTATAAAGTGGTTCCACGTGCATGAGACATGGCTGCCCGATGCCGTCATTACGGCAGAATCGTACGACTGGGCACACAGTTAACCCGTCACCGTCATGCCGGGTTAAACCCGGCATTCAGTCGTTTGTTTCACCGAAAACAAATTGAAGCTTCTGCCAAGTAACGTATCGGTCAACCTGTCCTTGAATGCCTGGATGTCCTGCCACTTCGTGGCACAGTGGACGTTACGGCCGTTCCGGCTGTCCACCACGGTGTAGCCGTCATCCGTGACGCGCAGGGGCAGGTCTTCCATCACCAGGAAATCCTGTGACCCGGCAGCATGGACGGCTACGGTATCGAACAGGGTCGTGCTGATCCGGCCCGGGTCCGTTCCCGGTTTTATGAAAGGCGCCAGGGGCAACCAGAGCCGGTAGTTCTCGACCAGGGCCTTGAGCCAGGGGTCTTCGCTGCGATAGATCCTCTGGTAATTATCACCGGACACCGTAACGATGCCGCAGGTATCCAACGGTGTGATGGTGCAATCCCAGGGGGCGGCAAATACCTGTTGCAATGCCGCGGGGTTTGATTTGACGTTCCATTCTGCCGCCGGTGTGGGTGCCCCGTCGTAACCCTTGTAGATGGAACCGTGCATGCCCACGAAACGCGCATTGTGCGCAATGGACGGCTCCCGCCTGAGGGCCTCGGCGATATTCGGAACGGGACCGATACAGAGCAATGTTACCGGGTCAGGAGATTGTCTTATGGTATCGATCAGGGCCCGGACTCCATCGCGGTACACCTTGCCCGGATAGTGTTCCAGCCGGTAGTCCCCTATCCATTCACTTTGCAGACCCGCCTCATCATCCGCATCAAGCCCCACTCCGACAGGTATATGGGTATTGCCGGTCAGTTCCAGCAGCTTTGCGAACAAACGGCAACGGTAGATGGCATTGCCGAAATCGCTTACCACGAGCTTCACGTCGAACTGCGGTGAGCGCAACAGCATCAACAACGCCCAGGTATCGTCTATATCGTCGCCGATGTCGGAGTCAAGTATGACAGGTATTCTGGACCCGTACGCGCCGGGCAGGGACTGATTTCCTGCAGATCGGACTAAAGGCAGGGGGAGCGCGCCGCCTGCCAGAAGCGCAAGTGATGTCTTGAGAAACGAGCGTCTGGTTACGGGCATGTGAGCAAGAAAAAGGGGACAGATTTAAAATCTGTCCCCAGACGTGCGAAATAGTGTGGGGATGGATTTAGAACCGGTACGAGGCCTCCCCACCCCAGATTCTCGGCTGGTTGACGTAGCCGAGCAGGTTGGCGAAGTCGATGCCGCCGATGGGATTGTGCTCATTGGTGATATTGCGGGCAAACAGGCCGATCTCGAAGTTTCTGACCGTGTCGCGATAACCCAGCCTCAACCCGCCTTCAAACTGGGTTCCGAAGGTGAATTCAACGCTTTCATAGAGGAAATCACTGGTCTTGCCTTTCAATTTCCAGTCGGTGAACAGGTACAGTTCAGTGCCGTTTGCCAGGGGATGGGTGTAGTCCAGTTCCACGTTCGCGGTCCACTTCGGCGCATGCTGGAACGGGTTGCCGTCGATAATTGCCCTGCCGTTTTCATCCAGCGGGTCCCGGCTGGTAGCCGTGGGGCCTATCGGCAATGTCAGTTCCTTATCATTAAGTTCCGTCTTGTTATAACCGAAGCCACCGGACAGGATGAGAGTTTCGGCAAGGGCGATATCGACATCAAACTCGACACCGTAGCCAACACCTTCGTCCGCATTCAGCAGGGTCGTCGCATTGGCATCGCCGCCTACCGCGACCAGTTGCATGTCATCGACCTCGTAATAGAAGGCCGCCATGTTCAGCCTGACCTTCTCGAACAGTGCCTTGTAGCCGATTTCATAAGACATGATGGTCTCCGAGTCCGCGGTGGTCACTTCGGGATCATCTTCCAGGCGGTCCTGTATGGTGGGCGCCCGGAAACCGGTTGCGACACGGGCGTAGACCTGTGCATCCTCGCTGACGGCAAATGCGAGCGACACGTCCCAACTGAGTTCGTCATCCCCCAGGCTGATCGGATCAAGCGGGCCGGTGGCCGGTCTCTCATGCTGGGCATCCTTCTCGTCGTCCGTGTATCGCACCCCTGCGGTCAGCGTCAGCTGGTCGGATACGTTATAGGAACCCTGTCCGAAGATGGCCCAGGTCGTGTTCTCGATTTCGGAAATAGACCCCACTCGGAAGTTGTCCGGTGTTGTTACGGAAGCATTTTTGGAAATGCTTATGAGCTCATCCTCAAAGTAGAATGCTCCCACCTGGTAATTGAACCGGCCATCCAGGTTGCTGGCGACGCGTATTTCCTGGGTAATCTGCTCTACCTCCTGATCACCGCCGGTATCCACGTTAACGACGAAAGGTGACGCGAACGGGTTGAAAGGCGTGCTGGGCGGACCGAACGGACCATGTGGCCCCGGTGCAAAATCTGCGCAGGTAAACAGACATCCGTATCCACCGTCAATGTCGCCGCGTGCGAAGCGGTCGTATATGTCCTGGTAAGACGTGATCGAGGTAATCGTATGGTCGCCCACATCCCAGTCCAGTTTCAGGGTCACGCCGAAACTTTCTATTTCCGCAGGATTATTGTTGCCGCCGTCGAACCAGACGGTGTCTCGCTTATAGTTATCATTGAGCTTGTTGCTGCCCTTGTCAAAAACATTGGCGCGGAACAGCGAGGCTGAATTACCGCCCTGGTCCTGGTGCTGGTACAGGAGCAAGGCGCTGAAATCATCACTGGGAGTCCACAACAACTGGGCGCGCCCGGCAAAAATATCGAACCCGCCCATGGCGTCATCTTCACCGGTATAGGCATTGTTGACCCAGTTCGAACGGTTCTGGGTAATGAACGATATCCGGCCCATCAAGGTGTTCTCAACCAGGGTGCCGCCGATAGCTCCCTCCACGTTTATCGTTCCCTTGTTGCCGCCGGCAGCCTTGAGGTAGCCTTCCGTTTCCGCGGTGGGGCGACGCGAGTCAAGCTTGACAATTCCCGCCGTGGTGTTGCGCCCGAACAAGGTACCCTGGGGGCCGCGAATAACCTCTATGTCATCGAGGTCGAATATGGGAAATGATTTGAGAGACGCTTTCTCCATCGGCACTTCGTCAAACACGATGGACACCGGTTGCGATGCGGCCGCGGTAAAATCGGCATTGCCCAGACCCCGCATGTAGAAGCGCGGCGACAGACGGCCGTTGGAACTCTCGACGTGCAGTCCCGGCACCGTACTGGCCAGGGCCAGGATGTCTTCTCCCCCCAGGAACTTGGAGGTAAGTCTCTGACCGGACAGCCTGGAGATTGAGATGGGAACATCCTGAATATTTTGCTCACGTTTTTGTGCGGTCACCACGATCTCTTCAAGTATCGCCTGCGCGCTTGCCGGTGTTCCGGCAATTGACAACAGCGTGAAGAGAGTCAGACAGGAAAATGGCTTGCAGGTTTTTATATCGATCATTAATTGTCTCCCGGCAATATTCTTACCACGGCGTAATGTAATTTTGTATTACGCTACTTTTTTATCCGCGTTAATGGGGAATTAACGCGCAAACGAACAACACTGAGAGTATATATCATATATGTTGGTTGGTGTAACGCGAATTATTGAAAAAATTCTGTTTTTACAAGAAAGATTTCTGGTTTCCGGCTTGTGCCGGAACGGCGGGTACGCCACCAATTCAGGACATCCATAAAATAATCATTGATATCCCGGACTGGCACGGATTGATAATTTATGGGTGTCCCAAATTTGGGGGTGGGAGAATTATTCCCGGACCGCAAGTCCTGTCAGAGCATCCCTGATCGTAGTCGGCTTGGGATTCGGGCCGACGCTTCCGGGGAGATAACAGTCGACTGCCTGGCCGAAATAGGCGCGGGCGCGCCGTGAGGTCCGGGCCGGACGACAGCCTGCCGGGTTTGCGCTGGTTGAGACCAGCAATCCGGTTTCAGCGCATAACCGCCGCACTACAGGATGCGCGGATACGCGTACGGCCAGCGTTTCATACTTTCCGGTGAGCCAATGAGGCGTAGCCGGCTGAGCGGGTACCAGCCAGGTGACCGGTCCCGGCCAGGTACCGGTTACCTGTTCCATCTCCGGCACCTGAGAAAAATCCACCACGACGGCTAACTGTTCAATACCGGCAGCTACGATAATCAGGCCTTTATCGGGAGCGCGCCGCTTGAGACGCAATACTTTCGCCACCGCTGCTTCATTCCAGGGGTTGCAGCCCAGGCCCATCACCGCCTCCGTGGGGTAGGCAATGACACCGCCCTGGTCCAGGATACGTCGCGCGTGGTTAATGTGCCGGCTCTTCAAAAAATGTTTTACCCGGCCAGTTGCTCCTGCAACGCGGCATCCTTTTTCTGTACATCCCGGGACATCTGTGCGCGCTCGGCCGTTATGGTTTCAGCCAGGTCCGCGTCCTGCAAGGCGAGGATCTGCGCAGCCAGGTACGCCGCATTTTTCGCGCCCGCCTTGCCGACCGCGACAGTACCGACCGGAATGCCTCCCGGCATCTGTACGGTTGCCAGCAGCGCATCGATGCCGCTCAGGGGACCGGCGTCCAGGGGTACGCCTATGACCGGTTTCGTGGTCGTTGCGGCCACGGCGCCGGCCAGGTGCGCGGCCAGGCCCGCGGCGGCGATGAACACGGCACAGCCCCGCGCTTCTGCGTCTTTGATGTAAGCCTTGGTAGCCTCGGGCGTGCGGTGCGCAGAAGTGATTTTCACCTCCTTTGTAATGGAAAATTTATCCAGCACTTCCATTGTCGAGCGCATCACAGGCAGGTCTGAATCGGACCCCATTAGGATTGCGACAAATGGTTTATTTTCACTCATTGTTCTTACTCATCATGAAATTAGTGATTATAGCCACAGAGGGCACAGAGATCACAGAGTAGACCGTGGACTGCACATGTTTGAACAGGGCTTTCAAGACATTCGATGAAGACACTTCCGGTCCAGGCAAGCGTTTCAACATTCGCTGCTAATTCATCCCTGGACACAAGTCTTTTATGATTCATTACTCTGTGTTCTCTGTGTCCTCTGTGGCAAATTATTTGCGTTTACGCCGGCGTGGCGCAGGCGGCGCGGCAATCAGGGCCTTGCAATCTTCCAGCGTCAGGTCGCCTGCTTCCCTGTCCTTGGGAATTTTCACGTTTTTCTTCCCATCGGTGATATACGGCCCATAGCGCCCGTTCAGTATGGATATTCCTTCTTTTTCAAACACCTTGATATATTTCTCGGCATCCGCCGCTTTCTTCTCCCGCACCAGTTCCAGGGCCCGCGGCAAATCCACCGTGTAGGGATCATCCGCCTCTTCCAGTGAGACGAACTTGTTGTCATAGCGGACGTAAGGACCGTAGCGCCCGACGTTAACGCTGATCTTCTCGCCCTCTTCCGAGACACCCAGTTCCCTGGGCAGGCGAAACAGTTCCAGGGCTTCATCCAAGCTGACGGAATCCATGCGCTGATCGGCGCGCAGGTTTGCGAATTTCGGTTTTTCCTCGTCTTCCCTGGTGCCGACCTGAACATACGCGCCGTAACGCCCCATCCTGACCGTAACGGGTCGCCCCGATTCGGGATCGTTGCCCAGGTTGCGCGGCGTTACCGCTTCATCGCGACTTACCCCCCCTTCCTTTTCCTTGATCCGGGCCGAGAACGGTTCCCAGAACGCTTTCATAAGCGGGCGCCATTCCTTTTCCCCCCTGGACACGGCATCGAGTTCATCTTCCAGTTTTGCGGTAAAGTCGTAGTTTACGTAGCTGGTAAAATGCTCCGTCAGGAACTTGTTGACGATACGCCCGACGTCGGTAGGAACAAAGCGCTTCTTCTCCAGCTCCACGTATTCGCGGTTACGCAGGGTTGAAATGATGGCGGCATAGGTTGAAGGCCGGCCGATACCGTACTCTTCCAGGGTCTTGACCAGGGTCGCTTCCGAAAAGCGCGGAGGCGGCTCGGTAAAATGCTGTTCAGGCCGGATTTTCAACAAAGTTGCCATGTCACCGGCCTGCAGCGGGGGCAGTTTTCCGTCCGCTGCCTCACCGGGTTGTGCCTGTTTCTGGTCGTCTTTTCCTTCCGTGTAAAGAACGGTGAAGCCTTTTTCAACCACGGTGGCGCCGTTGGCGCGCAACAGCGCGCCGGGTCCACAGGCGAAATCAACTGCGACCGTATCGATGACCGCATGGGCCATCTGGCTTGCCAGCGCCCGCTTCCAGATCAAATCGTACAGCCGGTACTGATCCCAGGATAATTTCTGCTTTATCTCCTGAGGCACGCGGGATATGGACGTCGGGCGGACCGCCTCGTGGGCCTCCTGCGCGTTTTTCGACCTGGTTTTGAAGCGGCGGGCGTGCTCAGGCAGGTAGTCTGTTCCGTACTTTGTTTCGATGAACCTGCGCATTTCACGGATTGCTTCTGCCGCCAGGCTGACCGAGTCGGTCCGCATGTAGGTAATCAGGCCGACCGACCCTTCACCGGTATCAATGCCTTCGTATAACTGTTGCGCGATGCGCATGGTCTGCGCTGCGGTGAAGCCCAGCTTTCTCACTGCCTCCTGTTGCAGGGTGGAGGTGATGAACGGCGGCGCCGGATGGCGTTTGCGCTGTTTCCGGTCAACCTTGCTGACGATCAGGACGCCTATGCCTGCTGCGCTTCCGGCGTCCGGATCTTCCCGGCCCGCAGCCCCGCTGACCTGGGCGGCGGCGCTATCTTCCAGGATTCCGGCAACCTGTTGCGCCCGCTCTCCGTCCGTAATAGTGAATTGCTCAACCTTGTTATCATCAATCCGTACCAGGCGCGCGGAAAAACCCATTCCTGACCGTGTCAGGTCGGCCTCGATCGTCCAGTATTCACGCGTCTTGAACTGTTCAATTTCCTCTTCACGCTCGACGATCATGCGCAGGGCCGGACTCTGTACCCGCCCGGCAGACAAACCGGTGCGTATTTTCTTCCATAACAGCGGGGACAGGTTGAAGCCCACCAGGTAATCCAGTGCGCGCCGGGCCTGCTGGGCGTTGATCAGGTCCCATGAAAGTTCTCCGGGACTTTCCAGCGCGCGTAATACCGCGTCTTTTGTTACTTCATGAAAGACCACGCGCTTGACTTCTTTCTGCGCCAGCACGCCCCGGTCGTTAAGCAACTCGTACAGGTGCCATGAAATTGCCTCGCCCTCCCTGTCAGGGTCAGTGGCCAGGTACAGTACGTCTGATTTCTTCAGCGCCCGGGCTATGGCGTCAACGGAACGGGAATTCCTGTCAATGATTTCATACTGCATTGCAAAGTCCTTTTCCGGCTTGACGGCGCCCGATTTCGGTAACAGGTCACGCACGTGGCCGTTGGAGGCCATCACGGTATAGCCGCTACCCAGGTAGCGATTCAGGGTTCTGGCTTTTGCAGGGGATTCAACTATTACTAATGCCGCTGTCATATTTTATTTTTATTTATTATTTTTTCTCTACGCCGGCGTTGCAGGCTGTTTACGGCAGACCTGCTCCGGCAATCACAGTTTATGTTTACCGCGAATATACGAGCCCGGCGCCACCGCCGTGATCAGTCCCTCGAGTTCCAGGTTCAACAGTTTACCCGTTATGTCCCCTATGCCGAGATTCGTCATGTTAACGATGTCATCCAGGCTGGTCGGCTCATACCCTATATTATCAAGCAGGACTTTTTCCTGTTCGTCAAGTCCCTTGATCGTTCCGGCTTGCGGCGCAACCGCCGCACGGGTACCCCCGGCGAATTCCCCGAAGCGGCTGAGGGCGGCAAATATATCCTCCACCCGCTCCGCCAGCCCCGCACCTTCGCGCAACAGTCCATGGCAACCCTGCTTCATGGGATTCCGGATGGAACCGGGTACAGCAAACACCTCCCGGTTCTGATCCAGGGCATGTTTTGCCGTGATCAGCGAACCGCTCCCATGTGCCGCCTCAACCACCAGGACACCAGCGCTGAGACCGCTGATGATGCGGTTGCGGCGCGGGAAATTCCCTGGATATGGTTGCCGGGATAGCGGGAATTCAGAGACCAGCGCCCCCTCTTCGCTGATTTTCGCGGCCAGGCCGGCATTGGCCCTCGGGTAAATACGTTCCAGCCCGCTGCCCAGCACCGCCACGGTCCTGCCGCGTTGTGCCAGGGCGCCCCGGTGGGCCTCGGCATCTATCCCCTGGGCCAGCCCGCTGGTAACGGTAATCCCATGCGCTGCCAGTTGGCCGGCAAAATACCGGGCATCGCTACGGCCGTCAATGGTCGGTCTGCGACTCCCGACCACGGCAACCTGGTCCGTCGTCAGCACACCGGGATCCCCGCACACCAGCAGTACCGGCGGCGGCGCTGCTATCTGTTTCAACAGGGGCGGATAACCCGGGCCGGTGAACGGGACCAGGTGATGGTCCGGGCGTTCCAGCCAGCGGAGTTCATGTTCAATTTCCTTAAGCTCGGGTCTACGCAGGCATGCCAGGACTTTTTCCGGCAGGTGGGAGCGATTGAACAACCCCGTTTCGGCGGCATGAACAACGGCCTCCGGCGTTTTGAAACGTTCCAGGAGCTGGTGCAGGTTGTGTTCGGCTACTGCCCCGGCATGTAGCAGTACCAGCCAGGAATGCTGTTGGGAATTAACTGTGTCCACCGATATCCTCCCTGATATGTTCAGTTACTGTAGATAGAGCTGCAAAGACGTCCCTTGCAGGATATACGGAAGTTTAGGCCCGGGCCGGGACTGGTGTCAATGGTAAATCCGGTCTTTACATACGGCACTTTTTTTAAGGATAATGGTCCAAGGTGTACCTCGCTGACGGTACTGCAACAGGGCAAAGTCGATGTCAAAATTAACCGTATTACATTTTCCGGATCCGCGCTTGCGCAAAAAGGCGCGTCCTGTTGCCGGTGTTGACGCGAGCATCAGGCAACTGTCCGGAGACATGCTGGAAACCATGTACGCGGAAAACGGCATCGGCCTGGCCGCCACCCAGGTGAATGTACAGCAGCGGGTGATAGTTATGGACCTGTCGGCAGAGAGAGACGCTCCGATGACCCTGGTGAACCCGGAAATTCTGGAAAAATCCGGCACGGAGGAAATGGAGGAAGGCTGTCTTTCGGTGCCCGGATACAGCGACCTCGTTCAGCGGGCTGAAAAGATCACCTGCCGCTACCTCAACCTGGATGGAGACTTAATCGAGGATGAAGCCGACGGTCTGCGCGCAGTCTGTATCCAGCACGAGATAGATCATCTCGACGGAAAACTGTTCATCGATTACCTGTCGCCGATAAAAAAACGGCGTTTACGTAAGAAAATAGAGAAGCAGAACAAGATCCGCGCCTTGTGAACCTCTCCTTTGCCGGCACGCCTGATATTGCGGCAGTCATCCTCGAGGCGCTGCTGAAAAGTCCGCAGCATAAAGTCAGACACGTCTACACCCAGCCGGACCGGCCGTCAGGACGCGGCAGGAAAACCCGCCCGGGTCCGGTCAAACAGGTTGCCGAACAATTCGCAATACCCGTCAGGCAACCCGCGACCCGGGCCGAACTCGAGCAGGATGCCGGCCTGGCCGGCATCGACGCGTTAATAGTCGTCGCTTACGGCCTGATTCTCCGTCCAACGGTTCTGTCCCTGCCCTGCCACGGTTGCATCAACGTCCACTTCTCGCTACTGCCCAGGTGGCGCGGCGCTGCCCCCGTGCAACGGGCGATCCAGGCGGGCGACAGGGAGACCGGCATCTCCATCATGCTCATGGACAGCGGCATCGATACCGGGAAAATTCTGCTGCAGAACTCCTGCGTTATCGGTAACACCGATACCGCCTTATCCCTGTCGGAACGGCTGGCGTCGCTGGGGAGTGATTGCCTGCTCGAGACCCTGGACGGCCTGGACACACGCATCGCCAATTCGAAACGACAGGACGACAGCGCGGCGACCTATGCCCGCAAAATCGGAAAACAGGAGGCGGAAATTGACTGGCGCATGGATGCGCGACAAATAGAGAGGACCATTCGCGCATTCAACCCGGCGCCGGTTGCGTTTACCAGTCTTGACAACGTGAAAATACGCGTCTGGGAAGCCGTAACCCTGGACGCCGCGCCAGGCAGGGAGCCGGGTGAGATAGTCGCCTACGGCCCGGAAGGGCTGGATGTCGCCACCGGGAGCGGAGCCCTGCGCATTCTCACCCTGCAACTGGAAGGAAAGAAAAAACAGGGCATCCGCGATATCCATAACGGTTATCCCGGCCTTTTCGTCCCGAAAAAATGAACCTGCGCGCGCTTGCCGCAAAGGCTGTCTGCCGGGTTGTCGAAACCGGACTGACCCTGGACGCGGCCCTGGCGGAGTACCTGCCCGGTGTCGAGCGCCGGGATGACCGCGGGTTCCTCAAGGAACTCTGCTTCGGCACGCTGCGCTGGTACGATCAACTGGCGTTCCTGCTGGAACGGTACCTGGGCAAACCCCTGAAAGCGCGGGACCGGGATATCGGGATACTTATCCTGGTCGGCCTCTACCAACTACACCACATCGATACGCCCGCCCATGCGGCTACCTCGGAAACGGTGAACGCGACGGTTGATCTAGGCAAGGAATGGGCAAAACCCCTGGTCAACGCGGTACTGAGACGTTCGCAGCGTGACTACCCCATGCTCAAAGCGGAACTGGCCAGCTACCCTGACGCGAATTATTCCCACCCGGGCTGGCTGGTAGACAGTATCAAACAGGACTGGCCCGCGCAGTGGGAAGCGATACTGCAGGCCAATAATCAACGGCCTCCGCAACACTTGCGGGTAAACGGATTGCGTACTTCCCGGGAAAACTACCTGGAAGATCTGCAGCAGGCCGGGATTCCGGCACAACAATGCGACCTGGCGCCCACCGCCATCCAGGTGCTCGATCCGGTTGACGTCACCCGGCTGCCCGGTTTTGACGACGGTCATGTATCGGTACAGGATGCCGGCGCCCAGCTTGCGGCAACTTTGCTGGACCCACTACCGGGGCAGCGCGTGCTGGATGCCTGCGCGGCCCCGGGAGGGAAAACCGCCCATATCTGCGAACTGCAACCGGCCATCGCTGAAATTACCGCCCTGGACATCGATGAAAAACGCCTGGAGAGGCTGCGCGACACCCTGGGCAGGCTGAAGCTGGATGCAACCGTGACCAGGGCGGACGTAGCCAGCACGGACACCTGGTGGGACGGACGCCTGTTCGACCGCATACTGCTGGACGCGCCGTGCAGCGCCACCGGGGTCATCCGCCGCCACCCCGACATAAAACGCCTGAAATCCCCGGAGCAGATCCCTGCCCTGCAGGCCACGCAGGCAGAACTGCTGGCAGCCCTGTGGCCGTTGCTGAAACCGGGCGGCAGGCTGGTCTATTCGACTTGTTCCCTGCTGCATGCTGAGAATGACCGGGTAATGGAAACATTCATGGAAAACCATCCCCCGGCAGAGCTTGAAACCATCCGCGCGGAATGGGGATGCGCTACCGGATACGGCCGGCAACTGTTGCCCTGCCTTGACGATACTGACGGGTTCTACTATGCGGTGTTGACCAGGGTGGCTTGACGGCTAACCCTTACAATGTCTAAATAGAATAACTTCAAGCCGCCACTTCCACGACCACAGACCCATGATTTCAACAGATTCGAAAGACTTCATCGGCTCAATCGCACGCTGCATGAAAGTCATCACGGCGTTTGATGCTGAGGATGTTGAAATGTCTCCGGCGAGCGTGGCTGCAAAAACCGGCCTGACGCGGGCGACAGCCAGAAGAATACTGCTGACCCTGACTGCCCTGGGGTATGTGGCCAGTGACGGCAAGTGGTTCCGGTTGTCGCCAAAAATGCTCGATCTGGGGTTTGCTTACCTGGCTTCCATGCAGATTGGCGAGGTGATCCAGCCGATTATCAATGCCGCGAGCAAGAAGGTTGGAGAAACGTGCGCGATCTCGGTACTGGAGGGTGAGGATATTGTCAGTATAGCCCACAGCTCGTTCGATCGTTTCGACCAGGTGACGTTCTATCCCGGGACACACATGCCGGCCTGTACGTCGGCCGCCGGGAGGGTGATGCTGGCGCACCAGAATACGGAAAAGCTCGACGCGTACCTGGGGAATGTCAGGTTTAAGCGCCACACACCGAACACGATTACCAGCAGAACGGATTTAATCAATGAACTGGAACAGGTAAAGCGGCAGGGATATGCCCGCGTTGACGGAGAACTCGAAGTCGGCCTGTATACGCTGGCGGCGCCTATTTTCAACACTGATAAACTTCCCATAGCCGCCGTCACTTTCGGTGGTAACGTCGCTCGCATCAATGATGGGAACATCGAAACGAAATACCTGCCTGAATTATTCAAAGTTGCGACACGATTAAGTCGACTGTTGCCGAACAGGCATTCGATTATTTGATTTTCGGGTGACTTATGCAGGCTGACAAATTATTCCTGGCAGTAACTACCGCCAAGTTTATCAGTGTCCTCGGTCTCCTGTTGATGCCGGTGCAGATCGGGGCAATGATCGACGGCCTGGGTTTGGGTGAGGCCGCAATCGGTTTTCTGGCGACACTGGAATTTTCCGCGCTGGGGGCCGGTCTCATATTCGTTGCGATAAACCCCTTGAAGACGTCGGCGCTGAGGTACGCGTTGATTGGCGCGGCTTTGATAGTAACAGGCCAGATAGCCTCCGCGCTGGTTACCGGGTATGGCGGTTTGACGGCATTGCGTTGTCTCGTCGGTTTTGGCGCGGGCCTCGCCAATGCGGCGGCAACGGTGACTATTGCGGCGAATTTCAGGGAGCCTGAGCGTACCGCCGGCTACGCGTTCGGACTGGTTTACCTGGTAGGCGGCGCGCTCTACCTGGCATCACCGTATATGACCGGGTACGGGTACCACAAAGGTGTTTTCCTGAGCCTGGCCGTCGTCGTTCTGGTGTGCATGCCGTTACTTTTTGCCTTGCCTGATACAGCGCTGAAGAAGACAAAAAGGGCCGTAGCCGGACCGGACGCCATATTAAGCGTGACCGCTTTCTTACTGTTTACCGCCGAAGTATTCCTGATGATCGGCATGGGCGCGGCCTGGGCCTTCGGCGAGCGTATGGGACTGGCCGTTAACCTGACAACCCATGAGATCGGGTTTTATTTTGCCTGTACCATGATTGCGTCCATTGCCGGTTCGCTGTTTGCGGGTTGGCTGGGCACGCGCTACGGCAGAACGCTGCCTTTCGTCGTCTGTACGATACTGGTCGCTACCTGTTGCTATTTTATGGCTAACCCCGGTATCGCCCTGGTCTATGTGCTCTGCCTGCTGAGTTTTCAGGTGTTCCAGGCGTTGTTCATACCTTTTTTGATCGGGACGGGCGCGGCCCTGGAAAGCAGCGGGCGGCTGTCCGCTGCCGTGGTGGCGGTAGAGATATTCAGCTTCGGCGCCGGAGGGGTTGCCGGCGGTGCGGTAGTCGAGACGTTCGGCCTGGCGGCAGTAGGCTGGCTGGCGGCCCTGGGCGCTATCGTCGCAATCCCGCTGCTCATTATGGTTTGCCTGCCCCTGGACCGGCAAAACCGCAGGGGTGAATATTTGGGGTCAGAGAAAAATACCTAATGACAAAGTACTACTACCTGCCATCCCAATTGTATTTTTACTCTGACCCCAAATATCTATACATGTGGAAAAACAGGAAGTAACTGATCAATAAGAGGATTATGCTGGCATAGATGACATTGGCGTACTGGTTGTCAACAATTACCAGCCCTGCCAGTACCGGGCCGGCCGACAGGCCGACACCCTGTAACACGGGCAACAGAACAACAGTGCGTCCGGATCGATCAAGACTGGCTATCCAGCCGTTCTGAAACGGGATAACGAAACTGTAAAAGAAGTTATAGACACATAACGCAGCCAGGTACAGCGCGGCCGACGGATGCCGCCCAACAGCCACAAGGGCGACGAACAACAGCGCATAACCGGTTGAAATGGCCGTGATGCGTTGTATCCTGCCGGCGAGCCAGGCAGGAACCAGGGCGCCGGTAAAACTGAACAGCAGGGAGACGGCCAGGGCGACTGCGATGAAATCCGCGGCAAAACCTTCGGCATCTCCCAGCCTTTCCATGAATGACCAGATACTGTTCATGGATGCAAAGAACAATCCCACTGCAAGCAAACCGATTAACGCTGCCGGGTGTATCGGAGCGGATGCGTCATTTAAATCACGATTGCCACCCGGTTGTTCGGTCAGGGGATTGGCGCGAGGTGCCGCGTGGATACACATCAGGGGCAACAGCGCCACCAGCCCGGTCATGACAAAAACAGCTTCTACTCCCCATGCCGCCCACAGATGGGATGCGCCATACAGGCACGTTGCACCCAGGAACACCTGCACCGTCATGGCATAGGCAAACTCCCGGTCAGGGTTGTCCGAAGCGCTTATTGTTGCGTACATGAACGCCCCCATCATCCCTGCGCCCCACCCGGCCAGATAACGGCACGCAAGGATGGCTTCGTAACTTTCCGCCACACTGCACAACAGGTTGGAAATGACGACCAACAAGACGGTGAAAGGGAAAACCCTGCGCCAATAGCAGCGGTGTATCCAGTAGCGGGCAGTGAACGCGGCGATGGTGCTCGCCGTCATGTCCGCCGATAACAGCAGGCCGACCTGTTTACCGTTAAAACCGTATGCTTCGGTGAATATACCGGCCCAGACGGGCAATAAATAATAGACTACCAGGCTTGCTGCAAAAATCAGGTAGGTAAGCCAGCGTGTCGCGGGGGCGTTGACATTGACAGGCTCCGGGTCCTGGTAGTCTTTGGGCAGAAAGATCATGGGTGTTTACTGTTATCAGGCTCACCGGCAGCGCCCGTTGATCTTATCAAGGTACCACCGGGTGAAGTGGTTATTCATTCTTTCCTGTTCGGAATAGGGCCCGGGCCGGTAGCGGCCGGACAACACGCCTGCCTGGTTGTTCTCCGTAATGATTGCATCCTGCCCGAGCGTGACGTCCCACACCCAGGACACGCGTTCCGGATCGTAATCGGTCTCCTCCCGCGCGTCCGCGTCCACCAGCCAGGTGGCCTCTACGTCCGTTACCAGTTCGGATATGGGGGTAAACCGAAACAGGACCGCATGATCGTTGGATGCAGCCAGGTAGTTCAGGTAATTGAATGCAATATAGGTTATCCCGCCGTCGTACTCCCTGAACTTCCCCATTAACGTCGACACGGGCCGGCCGTCCCGGCTTTCCGTCAAAAATCCGTCCCTGATAGGCATGCGAACCATCCCGGCGCCGTTATCGAACTCACCCTCGGTGAGTGGGTGGCCCAGCGCCCTGACCTGTGCCTTCCATGTTTCGATCTCCTTCTCATATTCCCGGCAGGCAGCGTCCGGCCCTGAACCCTGGCCCGCGCCGGCCGCCAGCAGTTTCAGTTCCGAATGGACCGAGCTATATTCCGGATGGGACGGGGCGCAGTGATAACATTCGATAAAGTTCTCCACCACCAGTTTCCAGTTGGCGCCGGTCGGCAGGTCCAGCCGCCGTGCAACTTTTGCATTCTCAATTCCGTGAAAGGACAGGTATTCACGGCAGGCGTTGTCCAGCTCGTCAGTCTCATCCCCCAGGGACACAAAAATCAAACCGTCAAGCAGCTTGATGCGGCAGGCGTGAAGGCCGTGCCCTGCCGTGGAAAAATCTTCGGGCATCAAACGTGCGTTGCGCAGGCTGCCGTCCAGGTTATAGGTCCAGGCATGGTAGGGACAGACCAGCGCGGATTTGCTCCCCTCGCTGTCTGAACATATCCTTGAACCCCGGTGACGGCAGACATTGTAGTGGGCATGGATGTCGCCATCCAGGCCGCGTACGATAATGATTTCTTCCCCGCAGATTCTGAACAGGAAATAATCCCCGGCGGCAGGAATCCTGGAAACATGGCCGGCCAGGTGCCATAACCGGTCCAGGACTCTTGCGCGATCAACCGAAAACACATCCGGGTCACCGTAAAAGGGCTGTTGCAGCGTATGGCCGGCTACATGACTGTCGACCAGGCCCTGTATGTTTACTTCCGGCATGGCGGTTCAACCTGCGCGCGTGCTGAAATCCGGTTGTGCCTTATCGAAAACCAGCGCCAGGATCTGCACCATTTCATCGACGTCCTCATTGCTGAAAACCAGCGGCGGAGAGATGATCAGGTTCGAACCTAGGTTCCTGATCAGCAAGCCTTCCCGGCGCGTCAGGTCCTGGATAAGTTCAAGAAAGGGATCGCCCGGCATGAAGGATTCCTTTGACGATTTGTCCATGACCAGTTCTATGGCCATCATCAGGCCCTTCCCCCTGATATCACCGACAAAATCAAAATGAGCCAGTTCATTTTTCAGTTTCGCCAGGCAATAGCTGCCCACCCGCGCGGCATTTGCCGGCAGCGCTTCGTCTTCGACAATCTGCAGGGCGGCGTTGGCCGCGGCACAGGCAAGCGGATGTCCCGAATAGGTGTAGCCGTGCAGGATGGCGGCCAGCGGATGATCGGAATCCCAGGCCTGGCGCACGCGTTCGTTAACCACGGTTGCACCCAACGGGATATATCCGGAATTGATGCCTTTTGCCAAGCACATGATGTCAGGTTTGACGCCCCAGCCGCGGCAACCGAACATGCTGCCGCTGCGGCCGAAGCCGGTGACGACTTCATCGGCGATGAGCAATACCCCGTACTTGTCGCAGACTTGCCTGACCAGCGGCCAGTAGTTGTCCGGCGGTACGATCACGCCGCCGGCGCCCTGTACCGGTTCGGCAATGAACGCGGCAACCGTATGTGGGCCATGGTGCAGGATCTCCCGCTCGAGCAGACCGGCGCAGATCTTTCCCAGTTCCTCAGGATCATCCGTGTAGGGGTTGCGGTACAGCCAGGGGGTGTCGACCTGGAAACAACCGGGAAGGACCGGTTCGTACATGGAACGGAGATACATCTGGCCGCCGATGGACGTGCCGCCGAAATGCACCCCGTGGTACCCCTGTTTCAGCGATATGAACTTTGTCCGTTGCGCTTCACCCGCCAGCTTCCAGTATTGCCGCGCCAGTTTCAGTGCGGTTTCGTTTGCATCAGAACCGCCGGAGCTGAAGAAGACCCGCTGCATGCCTTCCGGCGCGAGCATGCGCGTCAGCCGTTCGGCGAGTTCCATGACAGGCAGGTTGCTGGTGTCGCCAAAGGTGGTGTAATAGGGCAGTTTATCCATTTGGGCGTTGATGGCCTGCTTCACTTCTTCACGCCCGTGGCCCACATTGACGCACCATAATCCCCCCTGGGTATCCAGGTAGCGTTTTCCGTCCGTGTCATGGATATAAACGCCTTGAGCGCGTTCGAATACCAGTGGCGGCGACTGTTCCGCCGATTTCGGCTCGGCCATCGGATGCCAGTGGTGGACTTTTGGCTGCGGGTTATTTAATTGCGCGATGTTTTCCATTTTATTTACCTTGTCTGGTTCAGGATTGGTGTTGCGCGGCTGCCGGTGCTACGGCGGCGTCCGCCATAGCCTTCAGCCTGCGTTTATCGGGTTTGTTGTTCGGTAACAGAGGTAGTGATGTCGCCGTCACGATATGCTTTGGAATTTTGTAATCAGCCAGATGTAACCTGGAATAATCATGCAGGGATTGTTCGTCAACGGATTGCCCCGGCGCCGGTGTCACATAGGCATAGCCCACCTCACCATAAACGGGATCGGGCACGCCGACGACGCAGGCCAGGTTTACGGCCGGATGAGATTCGAGAACCTGTTCGATCTCCTTGGGGTAGACGTTATAGCCACCCGACTTGTACATGTCGGACAAGCGCCCGACCAGTACGATATTGCCGTCGTCACGTTCCACGGCCACGTCTTTGGTATGCAACCATCCATCGTTATCGATCGCCTGCACGGTGGCTTCCGGCAGGCGCCAGTATTCTTTCATGATAAACGGACC
This sequence comes from Gammaproteobacteria bacterium, assembly GCA_965208655.1. Classification (GTDB taxonomy): domain Bacteria; phylum Pseudomonadota; class Gammaproteobacteria; order Eutrophobiales; family Eutrophobiaceae; genus JAAXHV01. Next base: position 189,041 of record CBDBPJ010000001.1, on the reverse strand, counting down.
GCGCAGGAGAATTTCACCCGGCTCGCCTTGTTGTACATCCTTGCCGCGCTCATCAACCAGGCGCAACCCGCAATCGCCCAGCGGCTTGCCGACACTCTGCGACAACAGGTCGATATCATCAGTAGAAGGGATTGCGGTCGCCGCGCCGGCGGCTTCCGTCAAGGCATACATGCTGGTGACGGCAGGGCAGATCTCCCTGCACAGGCGTTCCAGCAAGGGTTTCGACGTCGCCCCGCCGCTGTAGGAGATTTCATTGATCGATGATAAATCCGTGCCGGAAAAATCGGCGTGGTCCAGTACACTCTGCAACATGACGGGTACACCACCCCAGACGGTGATGCGTTTTTCCTGAATTGTCCTCAGCACCGTTCCAGGGTCGAATTTTTCCAGGTAATGACCTGTGCCCCCGGTTACGAGACAGTACACCGAACACGCGATTATCCCGGCAATATGATTGATGGGATATGCGTTAATCATCCTGACAGCGCCGGATGAACGGAGCGATATTTGCACATGTGCATGGCGGATGGCGCCGTAATGGTGCAGCACCGCGCCTTTCGGCCGGCCCGTCGTCCCGGACGTATAGACGATGAGCGCCGCGTCCTTACTCGATACACCGTTCCGTGCATCCGTCAGGGCATCATTCCCGGCGTTGCTCCGGTCCGGAATAAAATCCTTGAAGGAACGTGCAGGAGGCGGCCCATCATCGCCGCCAAGCACGATAAGGTGTTTGACACTGCGGACCTTGTCGCAGATGTATTTTAACTCTTCATGATATTGACGATTACCGATCCGGGTCCTGGCGAAAATAACGGCAGGTTCCGAATCGGAAACCACGTGTTCCAGTTCAGCGCGCGTATAACGCGGGTTGAGCCCTACCCAGATCCCGCCAATTGCCGTCGTCGCAAGGAGAATAACGAAATAATCCGGATGCGGTGGGGAGAGTGTCGCCACCCGGTCTCCTTTTCCGATGCCTAGCTCCAGCAACCCCCGGGCGCAGTCTTCCACGCGACCAAGCAGGCTAGCATACGAAAGCATGTCTTCCCCGATACCAACAGCCTCCCTGTCCGGTGTTTCACCGGCATGGTGGTACAGGTAATCGCTGATACGTTTATCTTTAAACTGTGCCGGAGTGATTTTCATGACTGTTGTTCGATTACTTTTCTCAGATATATGGGGTCAGAGTAAAATTCATGAATTTTACTCTGACCCCTTCCGTCTGATAATCAGATAAGGCCCAGCGCCTGGCGCGCGGCCCGCTCACCTTCTTCGATGCCGCGCGACCAGAGTTGCTGTCCGGACAGTTCGGAGTGGCCGACAGTGATACGGCCGTAACCCTCCCGGACGACGTCGCGCGGCGCCGGCGCGCCGTTCTTCCCGAAATAAAATCCCGGTTGGGGCGCGATGTAGGCGTGTCCCCAGCGGTTCAGGACGATCGCGGCGATATCCCGTTTCGCATCGAACCCGGCCATACCGAACAGTTTCTGCATCTGCCGGCGTACCTGGATCTCTATCGAGCGGTAACTGCCGGCAAACAACTGGTGGCGACCCAGTACCGTCTGTTCCTGAAGCGGCACACCGGGGCTGAGATACGGGACATAAAACGTCAGTACGGTAGGTTTGGCCGGATCCAGCGGGTCCGCTTTACCGTCGATCACCATTTGCCGCCGCAGGTTGGTGTACCAGCCAAAGCCGCTGAACCACTGGGCGGCGGAGATGCCCAGGCGCTCCATGAACTGCCAGTTGCGTACCGCTACGTTCACCGTCAGCATCGGCGCATGGTAGAACTGTGCATAGGCATCCCTGTGCGGCGCCGGCAGGTCACGCAATATATGCCTGTTGACCCAGCCGCCGCTGGCCATCACGACCGAGCGGGCCCTGACCCGGTAGAGCCTGCCGCCCTTGTGGTAAATCACGTTCACGAACCCGGACTTGTCCGGCGTAGCGTTATGCTCTACGTGGACGGCCGTTGCATCGAGGCGGATTCGTACCTGTTGTCCGCTCCGGTCGAGGGTCTGCCAGTTCACGTTACCCCATAATACGTCCTTCAGATCGTTGCCGCCGGCGATTGAATCCGGGATCATGGCTTTGACAAAGTGGCGTGCGGTACCGGTATTGCCGCCGGGCCAGCTCACCAGCGAAATCTGGTGGACATCGGCAGGGTCGATTCCCCGCGCTTCGTAATAGCGGTCGGTAAATGCACGCGTACCAGGCAGGTAAAAATCAAACGCCGTATACGCGGATATCTGGTCACCGCCCAGGCCACCCCCCGCCGCGGCAAAAGCCTTATCGACAAATGGCAGTACTCCGGGCGAACAACCCATTTCCCCGACAATGAAATCACGGTAAGTCATGGAATCCAGCCAGGGCTCCCAGTCTTCCACGTTCGGCGGCGTGTAATAATTTTCCAGCCGCACCAGGTCCCGTCTTACCCTGTCCGTTAACGGCGCATCCTTGAAATCGTTCGCCCAGGGATTAATTATCCATTCTCCGCCCTGGTCATTGTCGAAAAAATAGCCCGTTGTCGCACCGCCCCGGTCACTGTACATGGACGTATAGTGGTCGGCAGGGACAGCCAACCCGTGCTGGCTGCCGGTAACTTCCTGGAACTCAAACGAGTCGGGCAAGCCGAGATCGTGCCAGTAACGATGGAACAGGCCGTATTTTTGCGCATATTTCGGTGGCCAGATCATGCCGTTGGAGCCCTGTGGCGCGGTCAGGTGATAGCCGTCCACCTCGAATTCATTCTGCTTCGCTTCTCCCCCGAAAATGGAGTGATTGTCCAGCAGCAGGCAGGACTGGTTGTTTTCGGCTTCCCTGGTAAAGGTATAAGCGGCGCCCAGACCGGCGAAACCGCCGCCAACGATCACCATATCGAATGTCTCACCGCTGTCTTCAGCGTCCGGGATCGAGGATTGATAGCGGCCGTCACGAATACCGTGGGCGGCATTGACGACCTCTGCGGTGTTACCGTTGGCCCGGGCGTAGTCGCCGACACCACCGTAGCCGGTCCAGTCTTCGCCAACGTCAGGCAGCGTTGCCTGGGCGGATGCCGTTCGCAACAAGCCCGGCGCCTGCATGGTCAGGAGCGCCGCGCCGCTACCAATAAGGCCGGTATTGATAAAATCACGCCGGGTGATGTCGGCGCCAAGCCCAAGAGCATCCAACTCATTATCGTTTCTGCGTTCAGTCATACCTGGTTATCTCCGCGTGGTGTTGTAGCATTACAAATCGGTGTCTTTTTATTGACACGCCATAACTAATACAATAGTATTATGAACGTATGACGTGCAATTGTACGTTATGCGCACATTTTAGTGTAACACACTTTTAATATGACGAGAAGTATACCCGGGGATCTGAAACCATGAAGTTACGACTGAACTCATTAATAAAGGCTAAAATCGCAGCAGGAGCACTGCTTTGTGGTGGATTGCTGTGTTCACCCGCCTATTCTGCCCTGCTTGAAGAGATAGTGGTGACGGCGCAAAAGCGCGAACAGAACCTGCAGGACGTGGGCATTTCCGTGACGGCCTTCAGCGGCAACCAGATCCGCGAACTGGGATACACGAACACCATCGATATCGCCGCGCAAACACCCGGACTCGGTATTATCCAGTATCACCCGACCCTGACCACGACCAATATCCGCGGCATTTCACAGAACGATTTTGCCGACCACCTGGAACCGCCCATCGCGATGTACGTGGATGAAGCCTATGTCAGCGCCATGGGCGCGGGACATACACAGTTATATGACCTGCAGCGGGTGGAAGTATTACGCGGACCACAGGGAACCCTGTTCGGCCGCAACGCAACCGGTGGTTTGCTGCACTATATCAGCGCCAAACCAACCGAGGACCCCGAAGGGTATCTTGAATTTACCTACGGGTCTTACGATCAAAAGAAGTTTGAAGGGGCAATCAGCGGGTCGCTGACCGACAACGTCCTGGCACGGGTGTCGTTTGCCGGAAATTTTCATGATGGTGTAGCAGAGAACCGGATCGGACCGGACGTCCGGGGTAGTGAACACTATGCCTTACGCGGCCAACTGGAATTCCGCCCCTCCGAAGAGGTGACGCTGAACCTGAAAGCGCATTATGCCAATGACGATGATGAACACGGTAACGCTTACACGCATACGCCCATTTCGGCAAATGAAGACGGCCTGGGTTTTGAGATCGGCCCGGATTCATTTGTAAACGGTTTCTGCCCGGGATGTGATTTTTACGGTTACCGGGACCCCGATGACGACCCCTTCACCGGTTCCTATGATTATACCGGGGAATTCCGCCGCTCAATTGCCGGTATCAGCGGCAGGTTGACCTGGGATATGGGCAACGTCACCGTGACGTCCATCACGGATTACCTGCACATGAATAAAAACTATGGTGAGGACACGGACGGTTCCCCCAATCCTGTTTTCGTCTACATTACCGACCAGGATTTTGAACAGTTCTCCCAGGAACTGAGATTGAACGGTGAGGTGGGCGATAATATTCGCTGGACAACGGGATTTTATTACCTGGATATCGACCATGCCGGGTATCAATATTATATCCTGGATCTCCCCTTCTTCTCTCCGACTTATTCCTTCGGAGAACCCACTTCTTATATCGAAGGTGTGGCGACAAACAACGTTGAGACGGAATCCTGGGCCGTTTTCGGCCACCTGGAGTATGACTTTAACGAGAACTGGGGAGTGATTGCGGCCCTGCGTTACACAGAAGATCAGAAGGATACGGTTTTCGACTCTATCGACATCCTGGGTGGAAATGTAACAGGCCTCGGCTTCACCCTCTCAATCCCGTATGATCTCAGGGACGACCCGGATTTTGACCTGTTCGACCAGGGTTTCGAAAACGTATCCGCCAAGTTTGAAATAGACTGGCGCCCGACCGAAGACACCCTGGTATTTGCCAGTTTCAACCGGGGACATAAAGCCGGCGCCTCGCGGGTTCTGGCAGGCGGTAATCCGACACTCCCCATTCCGACTTTTACCCATGATGAAGAAGTGTTGCACAGTTGGGAGGTAGGTATCAAAACCGCCTTCATGGATGGGCGGGCACAGTTGAATGCCAATGTCTTTTATTACGATTACAAGGATTACCAGGCTTTTGTTGTCATCCCGGGCGTAATACCGGCCTCACTGACCATTATCAACCTGGATGCGGAAGCAGTCGGTGGCGAGATCGAATTAATGTTTCAACCCACCGAACGCTGGGGTTTTCGTTTCGGCGCATCATTTGAAGACAGTGAAGTGAAGGATGTGCTGCTGCCCAGCGAACGCTTCGTCGATAATGACCTGCCCTACGCCCCATCATTCACTTTGAATGGTCTGGCCCGCTATGAATGGCCGGCCTTGGGCGGCACCATGGCGATCCAGGGTGATTTCAACTATTCTGAGGATTTCTGTTTCAGCGTGCTGTGCGCTCCGCTGGACCAGGAAGATTCCTTTGTCATCGGAAACTTCCGTGTCAGCTATACCAGCGGTGACGAACGCTGGAAGCTGGCTGCCTTTGTCAATAACGTGAGTGATACGGAATACCGTCTGTACACGCTGGACATCAGTGGATTATCCATCGGAAACGATGCCTATGCCAACCCGCGCTGGGCCGGCGGCACCATCACCTTCAACTGGAAGTAACTGCGAGACAGATATACGGGGTCAGAGTATGTGCTCTGACCCCAGCCGTTCCCGCTAAACTCCGGGGTCAGAGTAAAAACCCATGATGATGTATGATAAAACTGCACATTCCGATGGGTTATTACTCTGACCCCAAATATCGTCTGGCCCCAAATGAATAAAACGTATGATGCCGTAATCATCGGCGCCGGACACAACGGCCTGACCTGCGCCAACTACCTGGCCCGTAAAGGGCTGAAAGTTAAAGTGGTCGAACGCCGCCACGTGGTGGGAGGCGCGGTCGTCACGGAAGAGTTCCACCCCGGTTATCGCAATTCAACCTGTTCCTACGCGGTCAGCCTGCTCAATCCCAAGGTGATCCGTGACCTGGAACTGCAGAAATACGGACTGGAGATAAAAGACAGGGAGTTCACTGCCCTCGTCCTGGGCGCCAATGATACATACCTGTTCACCGACAGCAACCTTGAACAATTTTTTGCGCAGTTACGGCAGAACTGTTCCGGAGATGACGCGTCCTATCGCGAATATGACACAGTAATCCAGCAGGTCGCCGACGTATTACGGGATATCGTGCTGGAGACGCCACCGAATATCGGCGGCGGGTTAATGGACTTATGGCGCGCCGGGAAACTGGCCAACAGGATGCGCCGGCTGGACCCCCGGCTGCAACGGGAAACGATCAAGCTGTTTACCATGAGTGTGGCGGACTACCTGAAACAGTGGTTCGGCGGGGACCTGATACTCGCGCTGGAAAGTTATATCGCTATGGTGGGTAACATGCAGTCGGTTTACGCCGGGGGTTCCGCCTACGTGTTACTGCACCACATGTTCGGTGAAGTAAACGGGCAGAAAGGGCGCTGGGGGCATGTTACGGGCGGGATGGGCGGCATTACCCAGGCGATGGCGAAGTCTGCCGAGGCGCAGGGCGTCGAGATCGAGGTCAGCGCGCCGGTGGAGGAAGTCATCGTGAAAAATAATCGGGCCGATGGCGTCAGGCTGAAAGACGGGCGGGAGATCCATGCAAAAGTCACTGCGGCGAATGTCAATCCGAAGTTACTGTTCCAGAAATTGGTAAGACAGGAAGATGTGGATGCGGATTTCAGCCGCCAGATCGATCATTACCGCTGCGTCTCCGGCACGTTCCGCATGAACGTGGCGCTGGATGAACTGCCGCGCTTCCGTTGTCTCGACGGGAAACCGGATTATGAACGACACCTGCAGGGAAGCATGTTCATCACCAACTCGATGCAGTACAACGAGCGGGCCTGGCAGGACGCCATGAACCTGGGCTGGTCGCAAAAACCCATTGTCCACATGATGGTTCCCTCGCTGTACGATAATACCCTGGCGCCCGAAGGCAAACATGTTGCCAGTATGTTTTGCCAGCATTTCAATCCTCACCTCCCTGACGGTAGGACCTGGGACGACGTCAAGGAACGGGTCGCTGACTTAATCATTGATACCGTGAATGACTACGCTCCCAATTTCAGGCAGGCCATCATCGGTCGTATGGCGCTCAGCCCGCTGGACCTGGAACGGGAGTTCGGGCTGACAGGCGGCGATATCTTCCATGGTTGTGTCCAGCCGGACCAATTGTTCTCATTGAGACCCGTAGCCGGGTATGCCGATTACCGGATGCCGGTTAAAGGTCTTTACCTGTGCGGTTCCGGCGCACACCCCGGGGGCGGGGTGACCGGCTGCCCGGGGCACAACGCCGCACGGGAAATCCTGAAGGATATGTAGCCCCCTGATGCATGAATTAACGTAGAAAATTTCTCGGCTCTTCCCTGGTTACATCTTCTGCACTGGCAGTACTTCAGGTGGCCCTTTGCTCATCGGAGGCCGCCCGGCAATATGCCGCCAGGTTTCGACTGGACCCGGCCGGCGGCAACTCCGGCTTTGCCCGTTACTTCCTGAACCACATCATTCCATCTCATCAACGACAAAGACTCGTTTGAAAGCTATCGGCCCAGGCCCAGTATGCCGAAACAGATGTAGCTCACACCGAACAGCCCCATGGACAAAATACCCAGCCAACTCCACGTCTCCATTATTTTACCAGGGCGATGCGCCGGCGGGAGCGCCCCAGAAAACATGGCGCGGTGGTTCAAAAATGCGATCAACGGCGCGGTGACAAAGGCAATGCTGGTGGCAAAATCGACAAAGGCCCTGAAGGAGCTTGCAAACAGCATGAGTAAAATCAAGGCACCGCTGCACTGGATGATGACAAGCAGCGCGTAGTACCTGTTTTCCTGACCCATTAATTCCCCGAAACGCAGGGGCGCCGTCCGGCCTGCCTGTTCCGCCCCGGCCTGTTTTCGATAGCTGAGCAACGCCCCGATGACGCGCGGGCAGGCATCGACAACCGCCAATAAGGACGACACCATCACAACGACGACGACCAAAGAGATAATCGGATAGGCAAAGCCACCGATGGAAGTGGTAAACAGGGAGATCAGTTGCCCGGCAAAACCATTGGGCGAATCCGCCACGGCCAGGCCCGGCTGGTACATTAGCACGGTCCCGAGGATCAGGAAGCCGAAAGCCAGGAGGGTCGTTATGACATAGCCCAGGTTAAAATCAAAACGCGCATCCGCGGGGCTGAAGGGCGCGCCCAGATCCCTTGACTTGGCGCAGACCCAGAGGGACTGAAATACCGACACAATCATAGCGGAAGGCATGACGCCTGACAGCGCAACAACAAACAGCAAGGTAGCCCGGTCAAACTCCCCGGGCAGCGTTAACGAAGCTTCATGCCATTTGACGCCGGGCAACACCAGGAGGGTGGCCACTACTATCAGGACCAGCAACAGGGCCACAAAGCTCTTGGAGACCCGTTCGAAAAAATGGTATTTGCCCGCGATCAGCACCGCCGCGCAAAGCGCCAGGAGAACCATTACGACCCGTTTCGGGTCGAGGTTCAGCGACAGGGCGCTGCCGACCAGCCCGGCGCTGACCAGGGCAAGGGCGGCTGTGCCGACAAACATGCTGATGAGCAGGTCAAAACCCAGCACCAGGAGCGCCCAGGGTCCTTGGCGAAAATAATTGTCAACCAGGCTTTGCCCGGTCGCCGCGGCATATTCAGAGCCGAAACGAAAAGCCGGGTATTTGATTGCGCAGGCAAGCAGGATGAAGCCTGCCATCGCCAGACCGAAATCCGCGCCGGCCCGGGTCGCCTGCACCAGGTGCGAGATGCCTATGGCGGTGGCGGCAAAAATTATGCCGGGGCCGAGTTTGGCGACCAGGGCATTGAAAGACGATGCGTTCATAGTGCGTTAAACGCTACCCGAGCGACACCTATTCATCGATAAAATCTCTTGCCCAGGCTTCAAACGAGGCTTTGACGACACCGGGCTTGAGCAGGAAGTCATGCGCCTCCCGGGCATGTTCCGGCGCAATTTTCCGTATTGTGCCCACGGATTGCGCCAGAAGCTGCATACGCGCCGCGCGCTCCAGCAGCACAGCCAGGTAAACGGCTTCCTCAATCGAGGCGCCGGTTGTCAATATGCCGTGGTGCGCCAGTAGAATCGACCTTTTGGCGCCGATGGCTTCGGAAATAATCCGCCCTTCCTCATCGGAAAACGGCACCCCGGGCCACTCTGCCAGGTACGCACAATCCTCGTAGAAAATGGCGCTATCCATGTGTGCGACTTCCAGGGGTTGTCCGGTCATCGACAGCGCCGCGGCGTACGGCGGGTGCGTATGCACCACACAGCGTATGTCCGGCCTGGCGCGATACAACCATATATGGAAATTGATGGCCGGGTTGACTGCGTGCCCGCTGTCAATGACGTTAAGTTTGTCGTCGATCAGGCAGATATCCTCGTCCCTGACCTGGCTGAAAGCGGGGCCCATGCACGGCGTGAGAAAGCAGCCCGGTTTATCATCGGCGCACACAGTGATCTGCCCGGCGATGTTTTCCCCATGCCCGTTGGCGCCGAGAATCTTGCAGGCAAGCACCAGTTTTTCCCGAACGGAAAAGGATTGCTGCGTTTGCCCGGGCGTCTCCTCATTGAATTGATCGTAGATTTCTGCTTTGTTTTCTCTGGCCATGTTCATGCCTCTTATAGAGGTGTTATGGTTTTTCGTAAACCACTTTGCCATCAAGGATGGTCTTCAACACCCGGGTTGCACCGATCTCACTGCCCGGTATTTCCAGTATATTCCGGTCGAGCACGACCATGTTGGCTGTTTTGCCGGCTTCGATACTCCCCACGTTGTCCAGGTTGTTATTAACCTGCGCGGGATTGCGGGTATAAAACTCCAGCGCGGTCTCAACCGGCAGGGACTCATCGCCGCGCTCGACGATGCCCTGGATGGGTGGAAACGGGTTGAATGACTCAACAACGGCATAGTCCGAACCGACCGTGACCAGGGCACCATGACCGTGTAATGAGCGGAACTGGTAACCGTCGTTGCCTATCATACTGCCCGGGCTCCAGAAATAGGGAGACATTTCTGCGGTCGCCTTGAGCTCGGCAAAACGCGGCAGGTCGGTTTCAGAGACGTTCGACGTGTGTCCGATTTCATGCCAGACACCGCTGTCACCGTTGGTTTTCCTGACAGCTTCGATGGCATCCAGCCCGACGCGCACCGCGCCGTCCCCGGCGGCATGCATTTTCACCCTGAGCCCGGCCCGGTCCCACTCGGTTATTTTCTGCGCCAGCACGTCACGCGGGATCAACAGGTTGGTCTCGTCCACTTCGCCGTCCGCGCCGATGGGGACGTGGGTAAAGACCGGCGGCACCGGCACCCCGTCGAGAAACAGCTTTATCGCGTTTGAGGAGATATGCGGCGTTGCATACTTTGCGCGATCGGCAATCTGCGCTTCCTGGGCCAGCCGGCCGGGACCGCCCTCGGGGCTCCAGCCATGGTGCAGCTGAATATACGGGATTGGCTTTCCGGCGCGGTCCAGTTCGCCCAGCATTTCGAGCACGTCGTGGTCGAAACTGAAGGCGTCCTGCACCGACGTCACCCCGGCGGCCAGCAACTCCAGCGACAACTCTTCAAGGGCGGCCTTTACCAGCTCGCGCGGGTAGGGGGGAATGTGCGCCCGGACCAGCCATATCGCGCTTACCTCCGCGAGCACACCGGTCGGTTCGCCGGTTTGCGGATGTTTCACAATGACACCGCCCTCCGGCGGCTCTGTGTCCCTGTCGATACCGGCAATCTCCAGCGCCCTGGCATTCACCAGGCGCGTGTGCATGGTGACATCCCTGATGAGGACGGGCGTGTCCGGGAACGCCTCGTTCAACAAGTCATTGCTCAGCGGCGAGTCGCCCCACATCTCCATACCGTTAATGAGTACCCATGGATAGCCCTCTATCCGCCGGCTCTTGCAGTATTCCAGGGTTTGCTTCAATTGTTCCGGCTTGAACTGGCCCGGCGTGCAATCCAGGGCATTGGTCACGCTCAGGTAATGAAAGTGCGCGTCATGCAAACCGGGCATGGCCATGGCGCCGTTTAGATCGTATTGTTCTGTGTCCGCGCCGGCCAAAGCCAACATGTCCGCGCTGTTTCCCGTTGCCAGAAACCTGCCGTCTTTGACGGCTACTGCTTCCGCCCAGGAACGCTGGTCGTCCAGAGTATATATTTTCCCGCCATAATAGACGGCATCCGCGTTGACTGTGCCGCCTGATATTTCAGACGAGGCGGCGCCCGCTGATGAAGCCGGCGGCGCGCCGGTTTCGTTCTGGCAGGCGCTCAGCGCCAGGTGAACAACAACGGTGAGTAATATTGTCTTGTAAACATTCATATCGGCTGTTACTGTTGTGAGCGATCATAGATTACCTTGCCGTTGAACAAGGTCAGGTTGACGAGTGTCTCGCCGACCCGGTGTGCCTGGTTTTGTTGCGCCAACTCCACGACGTTTTGGTCGAGCACGACCAGGTCGGCTATTTTCACCGCTTCGATACTGCCAAGCCGGTCGTCGTGTCCCATCAGCCTGGCGCCTTCGATGGTAAAGGAAGCAATGATTTCATGAACGCCCAGGCGTTCTTTGGCATTCAACACCTGACCGTCCAGTTCCCGCGTAAGCGCGGCCTGCATGTTGACGAACGGCATGGGGTCGCGAATTCCCTGGGGCGCATCGCTGCCCCAGGCCAGGGGTGAACCGGCATCCTGCAAGGATTTCACCGGAAAGACGTTCCTTATGAAATAAAGCTCCGGGTTAAACATATCTTCCAACGAGGCCAACTCCTCGAAAAAGGGCACCACTGCAATATTGTCCGGGTAAGGCAACATCCAGTTATACGTGGTGGAGATGTAAACCCCCAGCTTGCCAAGGCGTTGCACCTCATCCGGGTGAACCAGCATCGCGTGGGCAATGATTTGTGTCACGCCCATCTTGTCCGCTGTGTCCTTGTTCACCTCGAAAGCGTCGGTGAGCACGCGCGTCGCCAGGTCGGATTCTGAGTGGACGTGAACGTGAAAACCCGCCTCGGTCATCTGCCTGACGTATTCGTTCACGTAATATGCGGTGTGGCCCAGCTGCCCGTTGGTTTTGACGCACTGGGCAGGATGATAACCGTGCTCCTCGGCGAAACGCGAGGCGCGCTGAGCATCCTGGTAAGCAGCGAAATTATCACGCACTGCCTTACACACTTCACTATCCAGGTCCACGTAGCCGGCCAACTCAAGAGAACCATCCCCCCTGGCGGAAAAAATTGGTTGCTTGAACTCGCCCAGGATACCGGTTATCGGCAAAGTGGAAGGCTCGGGAAACGGACGCGGCGCACCATACAAGCCACCGTCCATGAAAAACTTCACGCCGTTGGCCTGGATAAATTCCGAATCGCGGTATTTTTCGCGTAACGCGCTGAAATGCGCCACATGCTCGGGGATACGCGCCATGATATCGGGATCGTTGCTGTAAACCGAGGCATGGGGTTGGCCGTAAAAGTGAGCTCTCACACGGAAACTCATTTCACCACTTTTTTCGTACCATTCATACATCTCGAGGGTGCGTGCCACCGACATGGGATCCTGGATAGAAGTAATACCGGATTGCGCCAGTATTTTTGCCACCGCGGGCATGGCGTAATCTTCCCGTTCATTCAGCCCCATCATATCTTCAAACACGGTATCACGAACAAAAAGTCGTGCATCTTCGACAACCTTGCCGGAAGGCTCGCCGGTTTCGTCCACGGAAACCATCTCCCGATAGTCCGCATACACCGTCGGCAGTGTATTACTGTTCATGCCCACCACGTTGCCTTCCAGGTCCCTGGCCTGGGCGAAGGCCGCGCTGTTGAAGGCGGCGGAGTGTGAACTCCACAATACTATCGGGTGTTCGTCCGACACCGCATCCAGCGCCATGCGCATGTTTTTGTAACGGTCACTCGGCTCGTTGCCTGAGGCCCAGCCAACCACCACGAGCCACTCGCCCGCCGGAATCTGGCCACGTTCGATGCAGGCCTTCAGAAAAGGGACCAGTTCTTCCATGGGTTTCACCTCGCCTTCCAGGTTGCACAGACTGGGTTCGGCCAGCCCTGTGGCGTGGACGTGCATATCGTGCAAGCCCGGCAACATCATGCGTCCTCCCAAGTCACGTATCTTTGTTCCAGATCCAATATATCCTTGTACGGATTGGTTACTACCGACATGTACAATTTTATCAGCCCGTATCGCTACCGCCTGTGCCACGGTTCGTTCTGCATCAACTGTGTAGATATAACCATTGGTGAACACCAGGTCCGCTGATTGTGTTAAGGGAGTGTTATTTCCTGCTGGCGCAGGTGTCTGTTCCTCGGAACAAGCCACAAACAAGGTCAGGCTGATTAAGACCAGGGCAAGCACATGGGTTCGTTGTTTCATCTTCCACCTTTAACGTTTGAGGTTGACGTAATTGACATCCGTCTGGCTTTTTTTATTATAGTCCTATAATTTCTGCACTTGGTCCTCTGCCATTTTCGGATGCATAGTCGAGGCACAAATATATTGAATATTCTAGAAGACTTCCCAGCGGACCATTGTCATCCGGGAGGTTGACAGAGACACCTATCGACGAGAGCTGGATTGGTAAGCCGTGGATCAACCAGTGATGAAATTCACAGACTTGAGCGCGTGTTGCCACTGGTTATGAATCTGGTTCTGCTACATCTTCAGATATGTGGCACTGACGACTGGCAAAAACACAATGAAAAGCATGTACGGGTAATCTCATTTCCAGTGCAGGGAGGACGCGCCTGCGGGAGCGGGAAATGCGCGGTCTATCTCTTCCAGGTCTTCACCCGACAACTCAATCCCGGCTGCTCCATGGTTTTCCCTGATATGTTCGGGCCTGGCGCTCTTGGGGATGACTATCACGTCCTCCCGGTGCAACAACCATGCCAGTGCGACCTGGTAGGGAGTGGCATTGTGCTTTTGCGCCAGCGCCTGCAGGGGAGCGGTATCCAGTCTTCCCTCGTTGAACGGGGAATACGCCATCAGCGGCACCTTGCGTTGACGGCACCAGCTATACAGCCCCCATTCCACTTCCCGGTGTTGCAGGTTGTACAACACCTGGTTGGTCGCGATGGCCGTTCCGCCGGAACAACCCCAGGCTTCTTCCATCCCGGAAACGTCGAAATTGCTTACCCCGAAAGCCGCAATTTTTCCCTGTTCCCGCAACCGCACAAAGGCGTCCAGGGTCTCCTGCACCGGGTAACTGCCCGGCCAGTGCAGCAGGTACAGGTCCATGCAGTCTATCCCCATCCGTTTCAGGCTTTTCTCGCAGGCTTTAATCGTGCCCCGCAAAGACGCATTGCCGGGCAGTACCTTGCTCACGATATAAGCCTCTTCACGCCGGCCCTGCACGGCCTTGCCTACCACGATCTCCGCATCATGGTACATTTCCGCGGTATCGATCAGCGTCATGCCCAGGTCCAGTCCGAGACGTATCGCATCCGCCTCGGTCCTGCGTTTCAGGGGGTTCTGGCCCATACGCCAGGTACCCTGCCCCAGCGCCGGGACGGATACTCCATTGGGGAAAATTACGGGTCTGTTCATAGTGATTTTGACCACAGGCACGAAAGTGCCCATACTGTAATAAATGGCGATGACATTAACAAGTCGGGTGGCGCCGGGTGTGTTGTTTTTGTTGCTTTCCGCCGCTGTATGTGCGGTGGAAGGGATTACGGTGGAACACGCCTCCAGCCAACTGGTCGACGACAGTTATTACCTCGATGCGCGGGTAAATTTCAGCCTGCACGACGACCTGCTGGAAGCGCTCGACCACGGGGTGGACCTGGATATCAGGATAATTGTCAGGGTCAAGGAAAAGCGTAAATGGCTCTGGGACAGGGTTTACAAGGAGAAAACGCTCAAGTTCAAACTGGACCACCGGCCGCTGTCGGACGTGTATACCGTCAGGAACGTCAGAAAATCAGAACGACGCCAATTCGATACGCTGGAAAATGCACTAAAATACATGGGGAAGATCGACCGCTATTATTTGATGAACAATAATAAAATAACAGACGATTCAGGCCTGACCGGCATGATCAGGGCTGAAATGAACGTGGATAACCTGCCGCCGCCGCTGAAACCCATCGCCTTCCTGTCGGACAAATGGCAAATGGGCGGCAAATGGCACCGGTGGACCATCAGGTAACGATGAAAAACGGCGGACAAACAATACTCCTGATCGGCGTACTGCTTTTCGGTTGCCTGCTGGCGTCACTGTTAAGCATGAGCAAGGCGCTGCAGACTTCGGCGCAGTTCGATGAGATTTATGCCGGGTTGCTGATCTTCAACACCCTCGGGTTGCTCACCCTGGTGGTACTGATAGGCCTGAATATCCGCAGTCTCATCAAGCAGGTGCGCGAACGCGCGGCCGGCGCCCGTCTGACCGTGCGCATGGTGACGATGTTCGTCATCCTGTCGGTCACGCCGGTGCTGATCCTTTACTCCTTTTCCCTGGATTTCCTGTACCGCGGCATCGACAGCTGGTTTGACCTGCGCGTAGAGCGCGCCCTGGAGGACTCGCTTGAGTTGAGCCGGCTCGGCCTGGAGAACCGTATGAAGGAGCTCCTGCGGCAGTCCGAGACCATGGCCGAAGAAATTTCGCTGACCAACGATGCCTTGATCCCCTTTGAAATCGACCAGTACCGCAGCCGGAGCGGCGCCGATGAACTGACCGTGATGACAAGACAGGGGATCATTATCGGTTCCAGTTCTACGAATCCGGACAACCTGGTGCCGGATTCGCCCGATGAAACCGCGCTGTTCCAGGTACTGCAGGGCAACAGTTATATCGGCATGGATACCATAAGAAACGCCGGCCTGTCGTTCCGCGTGGTCGTCAACGTGCCGAACTCCCGGATCGGCACCGAGCCGCGCATCATGCAGGCATTGTATCCTGTCACCGAACGGGTAAACGACCTGGCGCAGAACGTTCAATCGGCTTTTACCCAGTACGAGGAACTGTCCTACCTGCGCGAGCAACTCAAGCTGAGTTTTGTCCTGATCCTGACAATGGTGTTGTTGTTCAGCGTGTTCTCCGCGGTATGGGCGGCGTTTTATTCAGCCAGGAAACTGGCCGCGCCGATTCGCGACCTGGCGGAAGGGACGAAATCC
Organism: Gammaproteobacteria bacterium; assembly: GCA_965208655.1. Taxonomy (GTDB): domain Bacteria; phylum Pseudomonadota; class Gammaproteobacteria; order Eutrophobiales; family Eutrophobiaceae; genus JAAXHV01. Next base: position 172,837 of record CBDBPJ010000001.1, on the reverse strand, counting down.
GTGGCCGAGGGTGATTACCATACCAGGCTGCCGGTTCCGGCTAATGATGAACTGGGATTCCTGGTCGCCTCGTTCAACGACATGACCCGCAAGATAGCCAGCGCCAGGGACGCAGCAAAGCGCAGCCAGGATGAAGCGGAAACCCAGCATAAATACCTGCAGGCGGTACTGGAACGGCTGTCGTCAGGGGTACTGGTCCTGGACACACAAAATTGCCTGCGTACCGCGAACATCAGCGGCGGCAGGATCCTGGGCATAGACATCAGCGAGAATATCGGCCATTCCTTCAGCCGCATATGCCAGAGCTACAAGCACCTGGAACAACTCAGAAACCTGTTCCAGTCCCACATAGACCAGGGCGAACCGGTATGGGACCAGCAGGTAATCCTGTTCGGGGCAAGCGGCCGGCAGGTGCTCATGTGCAGGGGGACCTCCGTTGTCCCGGCCGGGGAAAAGAACCTGGTCCATATCATCGTTTTCGACGATATCACCGCGTTGCTGCAAGGCCAGCGCGAGGCGGCCTGGAGTGAAATGGCCCGGCGGCTCGCCCACGAGATTAAAAACCCGCTGACACCGATACAACTGGCGGCGGAAAGGTTGCGCCACAAGTACCTCGGGACGTCTCCCCCGGACCAGGCTGAGACGCTGGATCGGCTGACCACGACGATCATCAAACAGGTGGAAACCATGAAAAGCATGGTTAACGCGTTCTCCGATTATGCCAGGGCGCCGGTCATGGCGCCGCGCGAAGTGGACCTGAACCTTCTGTTGGAGGAAGTGGTGGATCTGTACAGGGAAATGGACACAAGCGTTACGATCACTTTAAATCTTACGGAAGATCAACCGGTTATCAGCGCAGATCCAGGCCGGTTGCGGCAAGTCTTCAACAATGTCATCAAAAATGCGATTGATGCAGGTGACAAGGAAAAGGATTTGACCCTGTCCGTCTCTACTGCCCGTATAAGCCAGCCTGCCATGGACTACATCGAAATCCGTATCAGGGATTCCGGCAGCGGCGTAAACGAGGATATAATATCGACTGTATTCGAACCTTACGTAACCACCAAACAGAAAGGCACAGGCCTGGGACTGGCAATCGTGAAAAAAATTGTGGAAGAACATGGCGGGTTGGTCATGATCAGGAATAACGTGGATAGTCCGGGAGCCTGCGTCGTCATCAGGCTGCCCGTCACCGAGAGTAAACTCGCGCAGGAACGCGCGGCTACCAGGAACAGAGGTGCAGTGTGACCGGCGAAAGAATTCTCGTTGTAGACGATGAGGCAGAGATCAGAAACCTGATAAGCGAGATCCTCGTGGATGAGGGATTCGAGGTGTCTACGGCCGAAGACGGCAACAGCGCCCGGACCCTGATGGAACAATTCCGCCCCCGGCTGGTGCTGCTGGACATCTGGATGCCGGACATAGACGGCATTACCCTGCTGAAGGAATGGCACGAATTGGGCAAGTTGACCAACCCGGTCATCATGATGTCCGGACACGGAAATATAGGCACTGCGGTCGAGGCCACCCGTCTGGGCGCATACGATTACCTGGAAAAGCCGTTGTCGCTGGCCAAGCTGGTCCTGACCATAAAAAATGCCCTGGACGCGTCAAGACTGCAGAAAGAAAACCTGAGTTTACGCCGCTACCCGTCGGAACCGGCGAGGATTATCGGTAAAAGCAAGTTGATGGCGCAGTTGCGGGGACAACTGGAAAAGGTGGCCGGTCTTGATACGCCGGTACTGATTACCGGCGAACCGGGAACGGATAAGGAGGCGGTGGCCCGCTACCTGCATGCCGCAGGCCCGGGGAAAGACAGGTCTTTTGTCAACGTCAGCGTCTCGGTCCTGGACCCTGAGACCATAATCAGAGAGTTCTACGGTGAAGAGCAGGAAGGTAACATACACAACGGGTTTCTCGATGAGGCTGAAGGAGGAACCCTGTTCATCAAGGATATCGCGGATATGGACCTGGCAGCACAGGCGCGCCTGCAGGAGACACTGAAGAACCGGTCCTATAAACGCGTCAACGGTACTGAGGCCGTGCCGTTGAATACCAGGATAGTCGCCGCCACCCGCCACCGTCTGGCCGGCCGGGTCAAGGAGGCTGCCTTCATGGACGAGTTGTACTTTCAATTGAACGTCGTGCCGGTAAAGGTGCCGCCGCTCAGGGAACATTATGAAGACGTACCCGATATCCTGCAGTATTTCGTCAATTTCTTCGTTGAGCGCGAAGGCTTGCCGTACCGGTTTTTTACCACGGCTGCGCTGAACAGGCTGCGCCGCTACCCCTGGCCCGGAAATTCCCGCGAGTTGAAGAACCTGGTCCAGAGGATGCTGATACTGGGAGGCGACGCGGCAATCGACCTGGAAGAAATCGAGACGGCACTGGGAGAACAGCCGGCCAGAAAAGAGTCCGATAACGTATCAAACCTGGACCTCCCCCTGCGCCAGGCCCGTGAGAACTTCGAACGGGACTACCTGGAGTACCAGCTGAAAATGGCAAACGGCAGTGTCAGCAAAATGGCCAGGAACGTCCACATGGAACGTACCCACCTGTACCGGAAGCTGAAGTCCCTGGGTATCGACATAAAATCGTGAAAATCATCGTTCTGGGTGCAGGCCAGGTCGGCTCTTCAGTAGCCGCCAATCTCTGCAGCGAAGCCAATGATATTACCGTCATAGACCGCAACCCGGCAGTACTGCGCAACCTGCAGGAACGGCTGGACCTGCAAACCGTCAACGGCTCCGCATCACATCCCTCGGTACTGGAACAGGCCGGCGCAAATGACGCGGACATGATCATTGCGGTAACCAATAGCGATGAAACCAACATGGTGGCCTGCCAGGTTGCCTACACGGTCTTCCATACGCCCACGAAAATCGCGCGCGTACGTAACCACGAATACCTGAAAAGCGCAGACCTGTTTACCTCGGAAGCGATGCCCGTTGACGTCCTGATCAGCCCGGAACAGGTTGTTACCGAGTACATTGCCCGTTTGATCAGTTTCCCCGGCGTCCTCCAGGTGCTCGATTTCGCCGACGGCCGCGTGCAGATGGTTGCCGTAAAAATAACCGGCCAGAGCATGATCATCGGCAAAAGTATCGGTGAACTGGCCGCACACCTGACGAACATAGATTTCCGCATCATCTCGATCTTTCGCGGCGGACAGGCAATCACGCCTGACGGCGCTACGGAAATACAACGGGATGACGAGGTGTTCATAATCGGCGCTCCCAAACATATCAGGAACCTGTTGAAATCGATCAAGCAAACGGACAAGCCGGTGAAACGCATCATCATCGCCAGCGGCGGCAATATCGGCCGGCGCCTGGCAAAATTACTGGAAAACAAATACCTGGTGAAGGTTATCGAATTGTCCCCGGCACAGGCACAGAGGGCCTCCGAGGAGTTGAATAATGCCATCGTCCTTAACGGTGACGCGGCGGACGAGGATTTGCTGATCGAAGAAAATATAGACGACACCGACGTTTTCTGCGCCCTGACCAATGCCGACGAGGCAAATATCATCTCCTGCATGCTGGCGAAGCGCCTGGGCGCGCACAAGGTCATGGCGTTGATCAACCGGGCAGCCTATGTCGACCTGGTGCAGAGTGATGTAATCGACATTGCCATATCACCGCAACAGGCTACCATCGGCAGCCTGCTGGCGCATATCCGCAAAGGCGATGTGGTCGTGGTGCACTCGTTACGGCGCGGCGCGGCGGAAGCCATGGAAGCCATCGCGCACGGCGATAAAACAACGTCCGACGTCGTAGGCAGGTCGATTGAAGAGCTGCCCCTGCCGCCCGGCACCAGTATCGGCGCCATAGTCCGCGACGACACTGTGATCATCGCCCACCACGACACGGTAATCGCATCCGAAGATCATGTCATCCTGCTGGTGGGCGACAAGAAACGCGTACCCGAAGTGGAAAGACTGTTCCAGGTCAAGGTTACATTTCTGTAACCCCCCGGCCGATGCAATTTCGGGGCTAAATGCAACTCCTCGTCATCCAGAAGATCCTCGGGCTGCTGATGATGCTGTTCAGTACCGCCATGCTGCCCCCCCTAGCCATTGCCTTGTCGGACCAGGACAAGACAGTCAAGACATTCATGCTCTGCTTCTTGCTGATTCTCAGCATCGGCGCCTTCCTGTGGCTGCCGGTGCACCGGGTCAATAGGGAATTACGCCTGCGTGACGGCTTTGTCGTCGTGGTGTTGTTCTGGGCAGGTCTGGGCCTGGTCGGCGCCATGCCCTTCCTGCTCGCGTCCTACCCCGACATGACATTTACCGACTCGTTATTCGAATCCGTTTCCGGCCTGACCACCACCGGCGCAACGGTAATCATGGGGCTCGAACAGCTGCCGAAATCCCTGCTGTTCTACCGGCAGGAACTGCAATGGCTGGGGGGAATGGGCATCATCGTGCTGGCCGTGGCCATCCTGCCTATGCTGGGGATCGGCGGCATGCAGCTCTACCGTGCGGAAACCCCGGGGCCGATCAAGGACTCTAAACTGACCCCCAGGATCACCGAGACGGCCAAGGCGCTGTGGTATATCTACCTGTCCCTGACGATCGCCTGCGCGCTCATGTACTGGATTGCCGGGATGTCGTTGTTCGACGCCGTCAGCCACAGTTTCTCCACGGTATCCATCGGTGGCTTCTCGACCCATGACCAGAGTATCGGCTATTTCGATAACAAGCTGATCAACACGGTTGCAGTGGTATTCATGTTGATAGCCGCCATCAACTTCACCCTGCATTTCGTCAGCTGGCGTTCGTTGAGCCTGAATACCTACCGGAAGGACTCGGAGGTAAAAGCCCTGTTCGGCGTCCTGTTCGTCCTGTGCATCATTACCTGCGTTTACCTGGTTTCTCTTGGAAACTACGACGACACCCAAAGTGCCATCAGCCACGGGATTTTCCAGTCAGTGTCCATTGCTACGACTACCGGCTTTACTACGACCGCGTACCAGACCTGGCCGACGTTTCTGCCCGTCCTGCTGATCTTCGCCAGTTTCATGGGCGGCTGCGCGGGCTCGACGGGGGGAGGCCTGAAAGTCATCCGGGTAGTACTGCTGTACAAGCAGGGCAAGCGCGAGATCAGGCGCCTGGTCCATCCCAACGCCATCATTCCCATCAAACTCGGCGGCAAACCGGTCGACGAAGCCGTCATCAACGCGGTATGGGGCTTCTTTGCCGCTTACGTGGCGATATTCGCCCTGTTGCTGATATTACTCATGGCTACCGGCCTGGACCAGGTTACGGCATTCTCCGCGGTGGCCGCATGCCTGAATAACCTGGGACCGGGACTGGGCGATGTCAGCGCCCATTATTCCGGCATCAACGATATTTCCAAGTGGCTGCTCTGTCTGGCCATGCTGCTCGGGCGGCTGGAAATCTTCACCCTGCTGGTCCTGATGACGCCGACCTTCTGGCGCAAGTAATGACCCAGGCCGACCAACGCAAATGGGACCGTATCTATACGGACAAGGATCAGGAAGCCGGGCAACCCTGCCGGGTCCTGTCCGCCCACTCACACCTGCTGCCGGCCGCCGGACTGGCCCTGGACCTGGCTTGCGGGCGCGGCGCCAACGCACTTTATCTTGCGCGCCGGGGTTATACAACCAGCGCCTGGGACCTTTCCGACGTGGTGCTGCAACGGCTGGCAGCGCAGGCAGGACGGATCGGGGCGCCGCTCAGCACGGAACAACGGGACGTCGCTACCGACCCGCCGGCACCGGCGTCATTTGATATTATCGTGGTCAGCCGCTACCTGGAGAGAACCATCGTTTCCGATATCACCGCTGCACTGAAAGACGGGGGATTACTTTTCTACCAGACCTTCATCCAGGAAAAAGTATCGGATTCCGGCCCGCAAAATCCCGCGTACCGCTTGCAGCCCAACGAACTGCTGCACCTGTTCCGGTCCCTGCACATTATCTACTACCACGAGGAAGGAACGACAGGCGACACCGACCGGGGGTTCAGGAATGAAGCAATGCTGGTCGGACAAAAGAGATAGCAAACAATGGGGACGGATTTAAATCCCTCGGGGTCAGAGTAAAAATACTTTGGAATAAACCTGCAACCCATACCCGTGACTGTATTTTTACTCTGACCCCAAATATCATGGATACGGCAAAACTCGAAGCGATGCTGGCCAGCGGTGCAGACAACGCGTTATTGCGCTTCACCCTGGGTAACGTGCTCTTTCAACAAAAGAAATACGCCGAGGCCGAACCACACCTGGCCAGGGCCGTTGCACTGGACCCGAACTACTCGGCAGCCTGGAAAATATACGGCCGCACCCTGGGCGCCGCCGGGAAGATAGCGGATGCCGTGGCCGCGCTGACACAAGGTATCGAAATTGCATCAGAGCGGGGCGACGTCCAGGCGGCAAAAGAGATGACTGTGTTCTTGAAGCGCCTGGATAAACAACTTACAGGTGCAGGTAGATGATGCAGAGGATGACAGAACGAAACCACGACAGGTTTGGATAGGCTTTTCAGGACCCGCTGTGAATACATCCCTGTACGCTTACCATCCGCTTCCCTGCGGATGATAGTCCTGAAAAGCCTATCCAAACCTGCACACCTGGTCATGTTCTCACCTTCAGGGCGCCCACCAGCTCCGAGACATTGTCCAGGCCGTGCCGGTCCAGGTATTGCACGATGCCGGCGTTGATCTTCTTGCAAACCAGGGGGTCGTAGAACAAAGCGGTGCCGACACCGATGGCGCTGGCTCCGGCCAGGAGGAATTCCAGGGCGTCGTTTGCCGTGGTAATGCCGCCCTGCCCGATGATCGGTATATTCTTCTCCCTGCATACCTGGTAAACCTGCCAGGTCCTGAGCAGGGCGATGGGCTTGATGGCCGGGCCCGACAAGCCTCCCTGGTTCGTGCCGATGACAGGCTCGCGTCTGTCCAGGTCGACGGCCATGCCGGTAACGGTGTTGATCACCGCCAGGGCGTCACTGCCCGCGCCGATGCAGCGGCGCGCATTTTCCACGATATCGGTCTGGTTCGGCGAAAGCTTGGTGATGATCGGCTTGTCGGTCTCGCTGCGGCACGCCGAGACGACCTGCGCCGACATCTCCGGGTAGTTGCCGAAGCTGACGCCGCCTTCCTTGATATTCGGACAGGAGATATTGACCTCTATGGCGTCGATGGGTGAATCATGGAAGATACGGGTCACTTCCGCGTATTCCTCTATCGTGGAGCCGCAGACATTGGCGATGAAGCGCGTCTCGGAAAAATCCAGTTCCGGCAGGTATTCATCCACTACCCGTCTCGCCCCCGGATTTTGCAAACCGATGGAGTTCAACATACCCAGGTAAGTTTCCGCAATGCGGTGCGGGGGGTTGCCCAGGCGCGGCTCCAGCGTCGTCCCCTTCAGGCAAACAGCACCGGCATCCCGGTTGGAAAAACCCTTGACCCGGGTATATTCCTCGCCGAAACCGACACAGCCGGACAATAACACCAGCGGCGTGTCGAACTGCATCCCGCAGAAGTCTGTGGCGAGCTTGTTACGGGTGTTTGACATGGAGGTACAGGATACAGGAGATAAAACAGAAAAAACTGGTTAGGTTATAATTCCGACAGATGAGAGCCGGATGAGGCAACAGTTCCAGGCTTTCGAGCGTTTGTTTTGACATAAATCCGCAAATACCTGCAAAAAAATAATATATTCATTTTACCTGTCCTGTATATCCTGTGCATCCATGTTAAATAATCCTGCAGCTTTATGACCAGCCACGCGTTCGTAGAATTCTTCAACGTCAGCAAGAGCTATGACGGGCAGACATTCTCGGTCCTGGACTTCAGCCTGAGTGTCGACCGCGGCGAATTCGTCACCCTGCTCGGGCCATCCGGATCGGGCAAGACGACCTGCCTGAAGATGCTGGCCGGATTCGAGGAACCCAGCAGCGGCGAGATCTGGCTGAACAGCCGCCCGGTCAACCAGGTCAAGGCCTGGAAGAGAAATATCGGCGTCGTGTTCCAGCACTATGCACTGTTTCCCCACATGACGATCGCCGAAAACCTTGCATTCCCATTGCAGGCGCGGCGGCTACCCAGGGACGAAATTACCCGCAGCGTCATGCGGGCGCTGGACATGGTGCAGCTTGGAGACTTCGCTGAGCGCCGGCCGGCGCAACTTTCCGGCGGCCAGCAGCAACGCGTCGCGATCGCCCGCGCCCTGGTATTTGAACCGGACCTGGTATTGATGGACGAACCCCTTGGCGCCCTGGATCGGCGCCTGCGCGAGGAAATGCAGTACGAGATCCGCCGCCTGCAACAGCGGCTCGAGGTAACCATGATCTACGTAACCCACGACCAGGGTGAGGCCATGGTCCTGTCGGACCGGGTTGCGGTCATGGAACAGGGCCGCATCTGCCAGGTGGCTTCGCCGGAAGCCCTGTACGAGGAACCGCAACGCCTGTTCGTGGCCAATTTTATCGGTGAGAATAACCAGGTTGAGGGTCGGATAGTTAACCACGATCCCGATGAGTGCCAAGTGGAGGTGGCAGGTCAAATCATAAGAGCTTTTCCCGTGGCAATCGATGAAAGCGACACTCACACCTGTCTCACTATCCGCCCCGAACGGGTGGCGCTGAACCCGCCGCCTGACCTCTATCCCAATTGCTTTGAAGCCGAAGTGGAAGATATTATTTTCATGGGCGATCACCTGCGTATCCATGCCGCGCTGCTCGGGCACCGCCAATTTATCGTCAAGATCCCCAATGTCATCGGCCACGGCGGGATCCTGCCGGGAGACACGGTCACCCTGGGCTGGCTGGTCACCGATTGCCGTGCGCTGGACCTGAGATATCCGGGGTCAGAGCAATTGCTCTGACCCCAAGTATTCAAATATCAAATAACTTATAGGAGAATTCTGTTGAATATCATCAAGACATCTGTCCTGCTCTGCGTTGCCTGGACTTTAACCATGATGTTGTCGACTGTGCCGGTCAACGCACAGGAAGAACAGTCCATCACCGTCGTGTCCTGGGGCGGTTCCTATGCCAGGAGTTCCGTCAAGGCGTACCACGAGCGTTTCGTCGAAGAGACCGGCATACAAATAAAGCTGGATGAGTACAACGGCGGCCTCGCCCAGGTCAGGGCGCAGGCAGAGACCGGCAACGTGTCCTGGGACGTGGTCGATATGGAGGCCGGTGATGCGTTGCTGGGCTGTGACGAGGGACTGCTGGAAACCGTCGACTACGAAGCCCTTCTTCCGGCACCGGACGGCACCCCGGCGTCTGAGGATTTCCTGGACGTCTTTGACGTGGAATGCGGTGCGAAAAACATCGTCTACAGCACGGTTTATGCCTATAACGATACCTTGTTCCCTGAAATGAAGCCGGCGACGATGGCCGATTTCTTCGACCTTGGGAAGTTCCCGGGACGCAGGGGCATGCGCCGGGCGCCCAATGCCAACCTGGAATTTGCCCTGGTGGCGGACGGTATACCTGCCGGCCAGGTCTACGAAGTCCTGTCCACCGAGGCAGGCATCGCCCGTGCGTTCAGCAAACTGGATACCATCAAGGACCGGGTCGTCTGGTGGGAGGCAGGCGCGCAGCCTCCGCAGATGCTGGCCGACGGCGAGGTCGTTATGAGCACGGCCTTCAACGGGCGCATTTTCAACGCCTGGGCCCTGGAAAATCAACCGCTCACCATCGTCTGGGACGGCCAGGTACTGGCGTTTGGCTACCTGGTTATCGTTGCCGGCACACCCAGGCTGGAACTGGCCCGGCAGTTCGTCGCGTTCGGGACCAGCACCGTGTCGCTGGCCAATATGACAAAATATATCTCCTATGGTCCCCTGCGCCGTTCATCCCTGGCGCTGGTAGACAAGTACGAGGCGACGGGTATAGACATCGAACCGCACCTGCCCAACGCACCGCAGAACATGACCAACGCAGTCCTGGAAGACCCGGAATGGTGGGCCGACAACCAAGACGAGATGAATGAACGCTTTGCCGCCTGGTTGACCAGGTAAAGCCGCAGAGGGCACAGAGATCACAGATCTGTGGTAAAGATATGGTAAGCAGGGCCCGCACCGGCGCCATATTGCTGGCGTTGCCGCTGACCGCGTTCATCCTGGTGACTTTCGTTGTGCCCCTGGGCAGCATGTTCATGCGCAGCCTGTACGATCCTCTTGTCGCCGACATAATGCCGGAATCCATAGCTGCGCTGGAGGAGTGGGACGGAACGGGATTGCCGGCGGAGCAGGTGTACGCGCTGGCGGCCCGGGAACTGGCACTGGCGCGGGAAGAAAAGACAATCGGCAGGCTCGCTACCCGGCTGAACCGTGACACCTCCGGAATGCGCAGCGTGATCATGCGCAGCGGCAGGGCACTGAAACGCGCAGGAGATGCTCCCTGGTCCGAAACACTTCCGGACATAAACCCGGCCTGGGGTGAACCGGATATCTGGCAGGCACTGGCGCGGACCGGGGCGCGTGTGACACCCATTTACTACCTGAACGCGCTGGACCTGACGCTGGACAGCGACGGCGGGGTCGTTCGGCAACCGGAGGACCGCCGCATTTACGGCACCTTGTTCATCAAGACCATCCGGGTAAGCCTGGTCATTACCCTATTGTGCCTGGCGATAGGCTACCCGGTGGCCTGGTTAATCGCACATTCGCCACCCCGCATGAGCCGCATGTTGCTGGTGCTGGTACTGGTGCCGTTCTGGACCTCGCTGCTGGTGCGGACCACGTCCTGGATCGTGCTGTTGCAGCAGCAGGGTGTGGTCAACGACCTGCTGGTCTGGTTCGGAATCGTCGCCGACGAGCAACGGCTGACCATGATCCACAACATGACCGGCACCCTGGTGGCGATGACGCACGTGCTGCTGCCTTTCATGATCCTGCCGCTTTATTCAGTCATGCGGGGGATCCCCGCGGTGCAGATGCAGGCCGCCATGTCGCTGGGCGCCAACTGGCCCAGGGCGTTCCGCCAGGTCTACCTGCCGCAGTCCCTGCCGGGCGTCGGGGCCGGTTGCCTGCTGGTATTCATCCTGGCCATCGGCTACTACATCACCCCGGCGCTGGTGGGCGGGCAGAGCGGCCAGTTGATTTCCAACTTCATTGCCTACCACATACAGACCTCTCTGAACTGGGGCCTGGCCGCGGCCCTGGGTTGTGTACTGTTTGTCGCCGTCCTGTTGTTGTTCCTGCTCTACGACCGCGTGCTGGGCCTGGATCGAATGAGGCTGGGGGCATGACCCCGGAGCGCGTGGTGAGGCAGAAAATGCGGATTAATCCGGGAAGCATGGCGTTGCGGCTGTTCTGCGGCCTGGCGTTCCTGTTCCTGGTCGCGCCGATCCTGGTAATTATCCCCCTGTCCTTTAACGCCGAACCCTATTTTACTTTCACCAGGGGCATGCTGGAACTGGACCCGGACGCTTATTCCCTGCGCTGGTACGAACAGGTCATTTTCGGCGAACAATGGCGCAACGCCGCCCTCAACAGCGCCATTATCGGGTTTTCTGCAATGGTCCTGGCGACGGTCCTGGGCACACTGGCTGCCCTGGGCCTGTCCAGCCCGGCGCTGCCCTGGCGCCGGCCGCTCACCGCACTGCTGATCTCCCCCCTTATCGTACCCATCGTTATCACGGCCGCCGGCATGTTCTTTTTCTATTCCAGCGTGAACCTGACCCAGACCTACACCGCCCTGATCCTGTCCCACGCGGTCCTGGGCGCGCCGTTTGTCGTCATCACGGTGACCGCGTCCATGGCCGGTTTCAACCGCGAACTGCTGCTGGCGGCGACCAGCCTCGGAGCCGGACCGGCCTACAGTTTCTTCAGGGTACAGTTACCCATCATCAGCCCGGGGGTCATTTCCGGCGCCCTGTTCGCGTTTGCCGCATCACTCGATGAGGTGGTCATCATGCTGTTCATGGGCGGCATCGAGCAGCGGACCATCCCGCGCGAGATGTGGTCCGGAATCCGCGAAGAGATCAGTCCGGCCATCCTGGCCGCCGCGACCTTCCTGATCCTGGTCGCGGTGCTCTTGCTGGTTGCAGTAGAACTGTTGCAGCGCCCTGCGAAAAAAACTGAATAATTAACATGGATACACAGGATTAATAGGATAAAAAGATAAAAAATATCAGGAAAGTAAATGCATTATCCAGGCAGCTGATGGCCTGAAAGAAGAAATCAATATTTTTCTTTTACATCCTGTATATCCTGTGCATCCATATTAAATCACCCTGTTTCAGATCTGGGTTCCCGGCTCAACAGTTCATGTACCGCGTCTTCCGGAGTGATCCTGCCGTCTATGACGTTCTGAACCTGCCTGCTGATGGGCATGTCCACCGCGTGTTTTTCGGCTAGCGCACAGACGACCCGGGTGGTATGCACGCCTTCGACTGCCTGGCCGATTTCTGCCATCGCCTGTTCAGGGGTCTTGCCCTTGGACAGGGCTAGGCCGAAGCGCCTGTTGCGGGACTGGTCGTCGGTACAGGTCAATGCCAGGTCCCCCAGGCCGGTAAGTCCCATGAGGGTATCGACCCTGCCACCCAGGGCCTGGCCCAGGCGCATGATTTCAGCCAGCCCCCTGGCCATCAGCGCGGCCCGGGCGTTGGCGCCGTAACCCAAACCATCGGAAATGCCGGCGGCGATTGCCATGACGTTTTTCACCGCGCCGCCCACCTGGACGCCGACAATATCGTCGTGGGTGTAGGTCCTGAACACCTCGCAATGGAACAAGGCGGAAAAGTCAGCGGCGACAGACGGTTCGCGGGCGGCAATCGTCACCGCAGTCGGCAGGCCTGCTGCCACTTCCCTGGCGAATGACGGGCCGGACAGGACCGCGACGGGGACCCCCGGCAGATATTGCTCGACCAGCACATGGTTCAATTGCAATGTTTTGGGTTCAATGCCCTTACAGGCGAGGCAGATCCGGTAATCCTGTTCAGGCTGGGAACGCAACTCCTCCAATACGTCTGTCAACCCGGCACAGGGTACGACGATCAATATATACCCCAGCCCTTCAGGCAATGGCGTGAACCGGGGAACCGCGGTAAGTGTGTCCGGGAAAGAATGGCCGGGGAGGTGGTAATTATTGCACCTCTCCGTTATCAGATTGTCCACGTGGGAGTCCAGGCTGTCCCAGAGGTAAGTGCGGTGCCCGTTGCGCGCCAGCACCAGGGCCAGTGCGGTCCCCCAGGAACCGGCGCCGGCAACCATTATCGATTCAGACTGCATATCTCACCGCCCCCTGCCGGCAATGGTTTGATTTACAGTCAACAGGTTTTGCTGCATTACGCCCGGTTGCCCGTAGCGGCCTCATTCAATGCGTTTGTTCCTTTTCAGCCGCGACTTTCTGCTGATGCTGCAAATACAGGGCGTCAAAATTTACCGGCGCCAGCAGCAACTGGGGAAAACCTGCCCGGGTGACCAGGTCGGACACTACTTCCCGTACATAAGGGAACATGATATTCGGGCACACGGTCGCGACCATGCGTCCGATGATCTCCCTGGGGAAATCGGCCATGAGAAAAATGCCAGCCTGCTGCACCTCCACCAGGTAGATCGTCTTCTCTTCGTGGCTGACCGTCGCGGTTACTGATAAAGTCACCTCGTACAGGCTGCCGCCCAGTTCATCAGCCGAATTGGCAATATCCATGTGAACGGAAGGTTTCCACTGTTCCCGGAAAATCTGCGGGGCGCTGGGGGATTCCAGCGAAATATTCTTCACGTAAATCTTCTGAATTTCGAATTGCCCGCGCGTGTTCGTCTCCGCCGCTGCCGGTTGTTGATTTTCCTGCTCGTCTGCCATCAGTTTTCTCCCGGATTCGAATAGTTATAAATCAATGGGGTCAGACTCGATTGATTTTCCAAACTCCTGTGATTCAGTGTCTGAAGTTTCCTATAGTAAATCAATCGAGTCTGACCCCATTGATTTACTTGCGGGTGACCGGCAGGTTCGCGTTTCGCCAGGACTCCAGCCCGCCTTTCAGGGAATATAATTTCTCATACCCGGCAAATTTCAGAATGCGACCTGCTTTTATGCCGTCCGAATCCCGGTTGCAGCATAAAATTACGGGGCCTTTTTTGTGCTTCTGCAGTTCTTTCTGCCTTCCTTCCAGTTCCGCGGCCGGGATGTTGCGCGCATTCAGGATATGTCCTGAAGAGAAATCGGCGGTAGTGCGCAAATCAAGCAACAATGCCTTTTCATTATTCATCAGGCGCGTGACTTCAGACGGCCCGATTTTGCTGAGTCCGGACAGCGAAGAGCCGAAGATATTCCACAACAGCAGGGCCAGGACAGCTACGAACAAAGACACCAGTCCCAGATGATTGGCAATGAATTCAGGTAATCGCTCCATTCAGTTACAGGGTATCGAGTATCAGGTATCGGCGGATTATACAGGATTCAGCGGTAACCTGCGGGGGTAACCGCAATCCGTGATACCTGTTGCCTGGACCCTGTTGACTGTTTAAAATACCACCCTTATCCGTATTCTGCCGATTACATTACATCCGACACTGTTCTCCTGCGCCATGAACTCAACTCATCGTCCTATGGTACTGATCATCCTCGATGGCTGGGGCTATTCGGAGAATACCGCCTACAATGCGATTCACAGCGCAAGGAAACCGGTGTGGGACCATTTATGGGACAATTATCCGCACACGCTGCTTAACGCGTCAGGCATGGACGTGGGTCTGCCCCCCAGCCAGATGGGCAACTCGGAAACCGGCCACATGAATATCGGTTCCGGACGAATAGTCGACCAGGAGTTTACCCGCATCACCAAGGCCATAGAAAACGGGTCTTTTTTTCATAACCAGGTATTGAAAGACGCATTGGCCGGCGCCGCGCAGACAGGCCGCGCCGTTCATCTCATGGGCCTCCTGTCCCCTGGTGGGGTGCACAACCACCAGGAACACATATTCGCCCTGCTGGAATTTGCTGCCGGGTATGACGTCAGGGAAATCTACCTGCACGCCTTCCTGGACGGCAGGGATACGCCGCCGAAGAGCGCTGAAGAATACATGGACGAGGCCTACCTGAAGATGCTGGAACTCGGCAAGGGACGCTTTGCCAGCGTGATCGGCCGTTATTACGCCATGGACCGCAACAATCACTGGGACAGGACACAACTTGCCTATGACCTGATCACCGCCGGTGAGGCTGAATTCAGTTCGGTTGATGCGTTTATCGCCGTGGACATGGCGTACGCCCGCGCTGAGACGGATGAATTTGTGAAACCCACCGTCATCGTAGCGCGGGATGGTACTACCCCCCGTGTCGAACAGGGTGACGTGGTTATCTTCAGCAATTACCGGGCAGACCGGGCCAGGCAGTTGACCGAAGCATTCACGGCAGTTGACTTTGATGGTTTCCCGCGCGGGAATCCCATAGACCTGGCCGCGTTCATCAGTATGACCGAATACCGCTCAGACTTTGATTTCCCGGCCTTGTTTCCACCGGCTCATTTAAAAAACGTGCTGGGCGAGTACCTGGCAAACTCGGGCATGAAACAGTTACGTATTGCGGAAACGGAAAAATACGCCCATGTGACCTTCTTCTTCAACGGCGGCGAAGAGCGGGTATTCGAGGGCGAAGACCGGATACTGGTGCCGTCCCCGCACGTGGCAACCTACGACCTGCGACCGGAAATGAGCGCGGTTGAAGTGACGGAACGGTTGCTGGCGGCCATAGCCGAAGATAAATACGACGTGGTCATCTGCAATTTTGCCAATGCGGACATGGTGGGCCACACGGGTAACTTCGACGCGGCGGTCAAAGCGGTGGAAACCATAGATTCATGTATCGGGAAAATTGTCGACCAGACCCGGAAGACCGGTGGCGAGATACTGATCACATCCGACCACGGCAATGCCGAGCAAATGCGTTCGTTCATCACGGAAAAAGTCAGGGAACATGCGCATACGGCCCATACCGGCAACCTGGTGCCGTTTGTTTATGTCGGCCGCCCCGCCGAGGTGGCGCCAAGCACTACCGCGGCCTTGTGCGACGTAATCCCGACAATGTTACACATCATGGGTATGGAAAAACCGGAAGAGATGACCGGCACTGCCCTGTTCAGGCTGTGTTGATTATTTCCCGAATTTTTATTGCACTCTGCCTGGTGTACCCCGTCTCGGTCCAGAGCGACGATACGGCGGCTACGGAACAGGAAATGGAGGCGGTCAAATCGCAAATCGAGACCGTTCAGACCAGGATCAAGTCGGCTGAAGGCGAGATGGAACTGATACTGGCCGAGTTGCAGAAATACGAAACTGCCGCCGCCGGGGTAGCAACGGCAGTCAGGCGTATCAACTCTGATATCGACTCCGGACAGGACAGGCTGACAGCGCTGAACGAAGAATTCGATCAGCTTGGCGCAAACCTCCGGTCGGAAAAAGAACTGTTGTCCGAACAGGTGCGGGCCATGTACCGGACCGGCAGGAACGACTACGTAAAACTGCTCCTCAACCAGGAAAACCCGGCGCTGTTCGGCAGGACCCTGGCCTACCATGACTACTTCAACCGGGCGAGGACAAAACGGATAGAAGTGATCCGGTTCGCGCAGGAAAAACTCAAGTCATTGCAGGAAAAAATACATGCCGAGACAGAGCAATTGATTTCCCTGCGCTCCGGCAAACAGGAAAAACTGGCGGAATTGACTGCATATCGTGAGGACCGGGAGAACTTGCTCGTCCGGTCGAGACGATATCTCGATGACCAGGACAGGCAATTACAGGTACTGCTGAAAACCGAGCGGGAACTGGATACGTTGCTCGCCAGGTTAAGGCGCAACGAGATGACATACGAAGACGAAACGCCGTTTGTGAGCCTTAAAGGAAAATTAAGCTGGCCCGTACGTGGTAAAATGATTACCCGGTACGGGGAACTGAAGAAAGGCGGAAAAATCAAGTCTCAGGGTATTATCTTTGCCTCCGACGCCGGAATCGACGTGCACGCCATCAGTTCCGGTACGGTGGTTTATGCCGACTGGTTCAGGAACCTGGGACTGTTGCTTATCCTGGACCATGGCGACGGATTTATGAGTCTGTACGGATATAACGAAGTTTTACTGAAGAAAGCCGGCGACCGGGTAGGAAAGAACAGCCCCATTGCGAAAACCGGGGATAGCGGAGGCCAGAACAATCCCGGACTTTATTTTGAGATCAGGCGGAAGGGAAACCCGTTGAATCCCTCTTTGTGGTGCAGGACCTGACATATAATTGCGAGTATGAATATGAACCCATTAAAAGCAGTCATCATCTGCTTGATTTTTCTCGGCCGCTTTGCCGCCGCCGAAACCATCCCCGGCCCCGAGGCGGGTGAGTTACCCGTTGACCAGATACGGACTTTTGCAGAAGTGTTTGCCAAGATAAAAAATGACTATGTGGAAGATGTGGAAGACGGCGTTCTCCTGGAAAACGCAATAAAGGGGATGCTGGAAGGTCTGGACCCGCATTCAACATACCTCGATGCAGATGCCTACCTGGACCTGCAGGAAGGGACTTCGGGAGAGTTTGGCGGCCTGGGCATAGAAGTGGGCATGGAAGACGGGTTTATAAAAGTAATCTCGCCCATCGATGATACTCCCGCGCAAAAGGCAGGGCTGCAGTCCGGCGACCTGGTCATCCGCCTGGATGAGACTCCCGTGAAAGGGATGTCGTTGAATGATGCGGTGACGCGTATGCGGGGCGAACCCGGCACCGATATCACACTGACCGTAATCAGGGAGAGTGTTGAAAAACCGCTGAAATTTACCATCACCAGGGATGTAATCAAGGTGAAAAGCGTAAGAACCCAGACCCTGGAACCGGGGTTCGGATACCTGCGCATTTCACATTTCCAGACCCGGACGGCGGAAGACGCAAGATTGGGGCTGCAACAACTGAGACAGGACAACGACGGCAAACTGAACGGTCTTATCCTCGATCTCAGGAATAATCCCGGCGGCATTCTCAGCGCAGCAGTCGGCGTATCAGACCTGTTCCTGGACAAGGGTCTGATCGTCTACACGGAAGGCCGCATCGATGATTCAAGGTTAAGCTTCAACGCAAAACCGGCAGACTCGCTGGATAATGCGCCTGTTGTCGTCCTGGTGAATGCCGGTTCCGCGTCCGCCTCTGAAATCGTCGCCGGCGCCCTGCAGGATCACAAGCGCGGGATTATAATGGGGCAGAAAACTTTTGGTAAGGGCTCGGTCCAGACAGTCCTGCCCGTTTCCAATGCCGCAGCCCTGAAGTTGACGACCGCGCGCTATTTCACGCCTTCAGGCCGTTCCATACAGGTTTCGGGAATAGAACCGGATGTGGTCGTTGCCCGGGTGAAGGTTGAATCCCTGGAAGACGAAGAAACACATATCATCACCGAGGAGAACCTGAGCAGGCACCTGGATAACAATGGGGAGGAAGGACCGGTTGAGGTTGAGGTTGAGGGAGAATCCGGGTCCGGGGGCGAAGAGACAGAGGAAACCGACCAGGTGCCCGTGACCCGGATCACGGAGGATTATACCCTGCAGCAAGCCCTGAACGTTCTGAAAGGCCTGCAGATATTGACGGCCGAAGCGGAGTAGGGAAATTTGCAAATTTGGGGTCAGAGCATTTGCTCTGACCCCAAATATCTTACCGAGTATTTTCCGGTGAAATCCACGACCGGACTTTCGGCATCATAAACTACGACGTTGAGAGTTATCTTTGCTTTCTTCCGGGTTGCCAGCGTACCAAAAAATTCTTCGATAAATTCCGGTTCAGGTGTGGCGCAGATTGCGAAAAAATCACCTTTCGCCGGTTTGATGTAGTTTATTTCACCTTTATATACGGCAATATCAGCGTCAATTCTCCGCTCAACCAGTTTCACATACAACAGGCTCCACCCGGACAGGGCGGCGATGGAATAGGAACTGCCGGCGAAGGTCGTCAGCTTGTCATTCAGGTTAGGGGAGGCAGGCGCGCTCAACCTCAACCGGTTTCCGTCATAACTGTCCGCTGTTATACCCATGGCTCGAGTAATCGGAATGCATCGGTCCAGCGTGTTATTCAGAAGAGATAGGGGATCAGTATCTGTCATATTTAAGGTTAGAGTAAAAATGTAGTCAATATCGCAGATTGTATTAGTTTATTGTTGATTATTTTTACTCTAATCCCTAAATCAGTTGAGAACGACCCGTCCAACCATTGGGACCATGCAGAGGAGTTTTGCGGACTGGTCGGCGACGGGGATCCTCAAGTTTCATATCAGCGAGAGTTCTTTCTCCACGGCCGCAATTACAAGGAGCACAAGCGACGACTAAGTTGTCCTGGGTGTTAGTACCTCCCCGGCTCCGTGGAAGAAAATGATCTGGATTCCAGTCCATTGCCTGAAAAGCCTTATGCTTTCCCTCATTGGACATATTATTTTCGATTGGAATTGTTTCCGGATATGCTTGTTTCAGAATTTTCTTCGCCCTCTTATCAATAACAGGAATTCCACAGAAACGGCAACTGTAGCCGTCTCTTTTAAGGATTTCCTTTTTAACACCAACAGGGATGTATTCGGGCGCTCTTCGTTGTTCAGGAAGGACAGGGGGTGGATTTGGATCATAGCCGGACCAATCTCTAGGCTCCTTGCCCCACATTTTTTCCGACCATTCATGGATCTCCCATATGTTTGCCTTTCTGAGCAACCTTTCAGATTCATTAGACCGCCCTTCAAGATGCGCTGATACTGCCTCATTTAGAAGACGCGCCGCTTCAAATATCTCGCTGATCGGTTCGAAAATGCATCGCTTTAGTTGGGTCATTGCCATACTCTTTCATTCTTCAACGGATAGGGTTTAACTTTATTCATATTAGGGGTCAGAGCATATGCTCTGACCCCTAATATTTTGTTTGAATCTATCATTCCCTAAAACCGTGCCCCGATTTGCAGCCTTTCTGATCTGCTCAATCAATCTGCCATCAATATACCCGACAAACAGCTCACGATACGCAGCCGCCCTCTCTCTTGCCGTCGCACCCAGTTGAACATATACAGGATGAGGCGTCCAAAGCTTGATCTGCTGTCCTAATCCATTGGCCTTATAACTCGACCATGTATAGTCTTCAGGAGCCGCGACCATGCCTGCTCTGACGGGGTTCAATTCGATATAACGCTGACATACCAACAGATAATCTTCGGCGTCAACCAAACAGGACTTAAAACGTCCCTCCCAAAGCGAGCCGGTTCTTTCGTATGTATGGTTGAAATAGCGAACGTAATCTCGACCTAAGGATTGCATCATGCGAGATGAGCCTTCTTCGGTCAGCGGTGTTACCAGCAGGTGAACATGGTTGGTCATAAATACCCAGGCATGAATGGCAACCTGATATTCTCTGGCAGATTTGTCCAGCCAGTAGGCGTAAGCAACAAAATCCTTCTCTGACAAAAAGCAAGCCTGCCGGTCTATGCCTCTCTGGATAATGTGTTGAGGAACACCTGGTAAACACAGACGGGGTAATCGAGCCATATATATCTTCCCTGAAATTAGTTGGAGTGTCGTCAGTATAATATACGTTTATCAAATTTCAATATCTGAATATACGGGGTCAGAGCAAATGCTCTGACCCCGTACATCTTTACGGTTCGCTCAATACCCTTATCACCAGCCAGGCGCCGGCCGCACCCAGCAGCAGGGGCAACAGGGGAAACCCCGTGGTTATCCAGGCGCCGGGACCTGCCAGGTAGCTCACCAGGGCAGCGAGTACCAGGGCGCAACCGATGATCACGCGGATATTATTCCTGTTATTCCTGCGTATTTCCCGGCGCAGTTCATCCACTTCGCCTGATTTCAACTCCACCTGGAATTTGCCCTCCTGCAGGCGGTCAACAAGATCCATTACCTTATGGGGAAACTGGGGCAGCCGGTTCAGCCAGTAGGGGACCGTGTCCCTGGTTCCCTTCAGCATGGCCCGCAACCCCATGCGGTCATCCATCCAGCGTTGCATGATGGGTTTGGCCGTCGCCCAGAGGTCCAGGTCGGGATATAACTGGCGGCCCAGTCCTTCGATGTTGACCAGGGTCTTCTGCAGCAGCACCAGTTGCGGCAGGATGACCATGTTGAATTGCCGGGCCGTCTGGAACAGCCGCAACAGCAGCGTACCGATGGAGAGTTCTCGGATAGGCCGGTCGAACATCGGTTCACAGACTGTGCGGATGGCGAACTCGAACTCGTCCACCCGGGTCTCAGGCGGGACCCAGCCTGATTCAATGTGCAATTCGGCAACCCGCTGATAGTCACGGTTCAGAAACGCCAGAAAGTTATCCGCCAGGTAGCGCTGGTCATACTCACTCAGGGAACTCATGATGCCGAAATCCACCATCATAAAACGGGCATAACCGTCACTTTCGGGTTGGACGAAGATATTGCCGGGGTGCATGTCCGCATGGAAAAAACTGTCCCTGAAAACCTGGGTGAAAAAAATCTCCACGCCGCGTTCAGCCAGCCATTTCAGATCCACCCCCGCCTGCTCCAGTGCCGGCACGTCACTGACGGATATCCCGGTCACGCGTTCCATCACCATCACGTCCCGGTTCGTCAATTCCCACACCACCTCCGGGACGTACAACACCTCCGAGTCGGAAAAATTACGCCGCAACTGGGACGCCGAGGCTGCTTCCCTCATTAAATCCAGTTCATTAAACAGGGTCTTCTCAAATTCGTTGACGAC
The DNA here is from genome assembly GCA_965208655.1 of Gammaproteobacteria bacterium. GTDB lineage: Bacteria > Pseudomonadota > Gammaproteobacteria > Eutrophobiales > Eutrophobiaceae > JAAXHV01. The sequence continues at coordinate 151,166 of CBDBPJ010000001.1, read as the reverse complement.
CGCGCTGGGTTTCAGGCGTCTTGCGTCTCTGGAATAGCGTTCCAGGGTTTCTGCCATTATCCGGATGATACCCAGGTCGCGGCCGATCACTTTTCTGATTTCAGGACGGATGACCTTGACGATCATTGCCCGGCCATCCTTGAGCGTGGCGGCATGGACCTGGGCCACCGATGCGGATGCCAGCGGAGTTTCATCAAATTCCCGGAATACTTCTTCGATCCTTTTACCCAGGGCCCGCTCGATGATATCCGTGGCAATCCTGCCGGGAAACGGCGGGACCTTATCCTGCAGTCTGGCCAACTCCATGGCAACGTCGTCCGGCAACATGTCGCGCCTGGTAGATAACAATTGACCGAACTTGACGTAAATAGGGCCCAGGTCCTCCAGGGCCAGGCGCAGCCTGACGCCCATGGGTTCCCCTGTCTTCCGGAACCAGTTCCAGGGCAACAGTTTCTGCAGCCACCTGACCGAACGGAACAGGTGCAGGGTGAAGACCAGTTCATCCAGGCCGTGTTTCAGCAACACGCGCTGGATGGTCAGCAATCTCAGTATTTGTCCGATAGTTAACATTTTGTTGCTGCTATCCGCAGATGACGCACCCCTTCATGTTTCAAGCAGGGGTGCGTCATCTGCGGATAGTTTATGAAACCTTTGTTTGAGGCGTTCGAGATCGTCGCGTAATTCATCTACGGAATTATTGAAGCGTTCTACCTCGTCACGCTCGGGCAATACTTCAGTTTCGTACAGGCAATATTCACTCAGGTCCAGCTCAATTTTACTTTTCAGATGCTGCAAAAAATCTGCGCCCACAGCAACGAGACCGGATGCTTTCCTGGCCAGGGTATCGCCGACAAGGTGGGCTGCCTGTTCTTCCCAGTCGACCTCGAACCTGCGCAGCAAACGCTGAAAATCCTGTGCCAGACCCAGGTCTCCCCTGATTTCCATGTTTCCCGTTACGGCCCGCCTGTCTCCGGTCGATGAACGCATATAGACCAGCAGGTCAAGCGGTGTTCCCCGGATCAGGACGTCACCCGTATCGGCATAATCCGTGTCAACCTGAAGCCCGCGCGCTCTGAAAATCAGGCTTATTACGGGTTGTCCGGTATTGAGCAATTCAACCTGGACTACCTTGCCTGACAGCCCGGCCAGATCGTCCAGGGTTTCCGGGTCCAGTGACAACAGGCGGTTAAGCAGGCGTTCCAAAGCATTCATAAGGAATACTCAGGGGACGGACTTAAGTCCGTCCCCGCATGGAAGACACGTCGTAGTTTTCATAATTTGTAACCCTTGTGCAGGGCGACGATGCCGCCGGACAAATTCAGGTAATCGACACGGGAAAAACCGGCATCTTCCAGCATCGTTTTCAGGCTTTCCTGGTCGGGGTGCATCCTGATCGACTCTACCAGATAGCGATAACTGTCGGGATCCTGCGTGATCAGTTTACCCAGCGCGGGGATCGCGTGAAACGAGTACCTGTCATAGGCCCGCCTCAACACATCAGAGGTCACCCGGGAAAACTCCAGGATGAATACCGGACTGCCGTATTTCAGCTTGGCATGAATGGAGCGCAGCGCGGACAGCTTGTGCGTCATGTTGCGCAGACCGAAGGCAAGGGTTGCACAATCAAAGGAGTTGTCCGTGAACGGGAGCCGTTCCGCATCAGCGCGCACATAATGCATGGCGTTGGTCAGTCCCTTGTCCACCATCCTGTCCCTGCCGTATTTCAACATGGCCTCGTTGATATCACACATGACAACGTCACAACCTGCCTGCTTCAGCAGGGCAGCCAAATCGCCTGTCCCGGATGCGACGTCGAGCACCACGGACCCGGGCTGCAATCGGGTGAGGTGGATGCATAAGCGTTTCCACAGGCGATGAATACCGAATGACATCAGGTCATTCATCAGGTCATACCGAAATGCAACCGAGCTGAATACCTCGTCCACGCGCCGGGTTTTCTCTTCCGGCGAGACCGTCTGGTAACCAAAATCAACCGGCTGGTTCATTGCAACCGGCGCGTGTAACCGGCTTTTTCCAATGCCGACAGGTAGGACTGCCAGTGCCGCTCCCGGTTTTCTCCCAGTTCATAAAGGTAATCCCAGGTATATATGCCGGAATTGTGCCCATCGTCAAAACACAGCTTCAGCGCGTAACTTCCGACCGGCTCGACCGCATCGATATTCACGTTCTCCTTGCCTGTCTGCAATATCTCCTGGCCCGGACCATGCCCGCGTACTTCGGCAGAGGGCGAATAGACCCGCAGCAGTTCACAGCTCAGGCTGAAGCTTGTTCCATCCGGGTACTCCAGTACCAGGCACCGGGACTTCTTCTTCAGGCTGACGGATAACGGCCTCATAACGACGGAATATTTGGGATCAGGGTAAACAACAATGGGGTCAGACTCGATTGATTTTTAAAGGATATACCGGGTCAAATCTTCGTCCTTGATCAACTCGTCCAGGTGATCTTCCACGTACCGGGCGTCGATCCTGACCGACTTTAACCCCTGGTCGGGGGCTTCAAACGACAAGGTCTCGAGCAGGCGTTCCATGACCGTGTGCAAACGGCGGGCGCCGATATTCTCCGTGGATTCGTTGACCTGCCAGGCTATTTCGGCAATGCGCGCAATCCCGTCCCCGGAAAACGACAACTCGACCCGTTCGGTGTGCATGAGCGCCGAGTATTGCTGGGTCAGCGAAGCATCGGGCTCAACCAGGATGCGGCTGAACTCGTCCACCCCCAGGGCATCGAGTTCCACACGGATAGGTAGCCGTCCCTGCAGTTCGGGAATCAGGTCGGAAGGTTTGGAAAAATGGAACGCACCGGAAGCAATGAACAGGATATGGTCCGTCTTAACCATGCCGTAGCGGGTCGTCACCGTGGAGCCTTCCACCAGCGGCAACAGGTCACGTTGTACACCCTCCCTGGAAACGTCTGCACCACTGACCTCCGCACGGCGCGTCACCTTGTCAATCTCGTCCAGAAAGACCAGGCCGTTCTGCTCCACGTTCTCCAGTGCCCTGACCTTGATCTCATCCTCGTTCACCAGTTTTGCGGCCTCTTCTTCGGCAAGCACCTTGAGCGCCTCCTTGATCCGCAGTTTCCTGGTACGTTTTTTTTCACTGCCGATACTCTGGAACAGGCCCTGCAACTGGCTGGTCATCTCTTCCATTCCGGGCGGCGCCATGATCTCTACACCAATCGCCGGCATGCTCACCTCGATCTCGATGTCCTTGTCGTTCAACTCACCGCTTTTCAGCATCGCCCTGAACCTGTCCCTGGTGGAATTGCCCTGTTCTTCTTCAGGACCCATGCGGGCGGGCGGCAACAGGATATCCAGCACCCGGTTTTCCGCGGCCAGTTCGGCGCGGTCACGCACTTTTTCCATCTCTTCTTCGCGGGTCATCTTCACGGCAACATCTGCCAGGTCCCGCACGATGGATTCGACGTCCCTGCCCACGTAACCCACTTCGGTAAATTTTGTCGCTTCGATCTTGATAAAGGGGGCATTCGCGAGCTTTGCCAGACGCCTGGCAATTTCGGTCTTACCCACGCCGGTGGGCCCGATCATCAGGATGTTCTTGGGCGTTATCTCGTTGCGTAAATCTTCGTCGACCTGGGCGCGGCGCCAGCGGTTGCGCAGGGCGATTGCAACTGCCCGCTTGGCTGAATCCTGGCCGATTATATGTTTATCCAGTTCTGCAACGATCTGTTTCGGCGTCAGTTCTTGCATTATTTTCTTGCTCCCTCTGCGGGCAGTTCCTCGATCGTGATGTTGCTGTTCGTATAAATGCAGATATCTGCCGCAATGGCCAGGGACTTCTCAACAATAGCGCGTGCGTCCAGTTCGGTGTTTTCCATTAACGCCTGCGCGGCAGCCTTGGCGTACGACCCGCCCGAACCGATGGCCATAATCCCGGTTTCAGGCTCTACCACGTCTCCATTACCTGAAATCAGCAGCGAACTGGATTTGTCGGCGACACACAACATGGCCTCCAGGCGCCTCAATATACGGTCCGTACGCCAGTCCTTGGCCAGTTCAACGGCTGAGCGCACCAGGTGTCCCGAATACGATTCGAGTTTGGCCTCGAAGCGTTCAAACAGGGTAAACGCATCTGCAGTCCCGCCGGCAAATCCGGCCAGTACCTGTTCACGATAAAGTCTGCGGATCTTGCTGGCATTGCCTTTCATCACGGTATCACCAAGCGAGACCTGGCCATCTCCACCAACGACCACTTTATCGCCACGGCGAACCGACAGGATCGTCGTACCTTTGAATTGTTCCATTCACTTTCTCCCAATCAGGCCGCGCATTTTACCAGAAAGTACCGGTGTAGTGTCTGCCGGCTGACATCAACGGGGTCAGCCTCGATTGATTTGTCTGTAGATACTGTGTGCCGCTCTGTTCAGGTTTTCATTGATGGAGGACATACTGCTGCCGGTAACTATGACGGTCAGTATCGGCTGGCCCTGTCTTACTGCGGTGCCCTGTGCCGGAATGTCTGCGACGGAATAGCCATCCTCCACACACCCCGTAAAAGTCATATCAACGGGAGCAAACAGAATTGCCTTGCCGGCCAGGTGTTCCGCAACTCGCTCCTCAATATCCGGCAACCGGTTGTTGCAGGCGTCACTATGGAATTTAACCGCCTGGTAACCCAGGGCGAGTTCCAGTACTTCGACCGATGCGGTGTACCTGGGGTTGACTTCAACAGGGTAAATTCTGTCCCGGCGTTTTATCGCGTCGACGCCGAACAAGCCCTTGAGTCCGAATTCGCCGGAAATCACTTCGCCGATACGATGCCATTGCCCGGTTTCGGCGTCACTCAACTGCAGCGGGCCAATGCTGCCGCAATAACTGAACTCTCCTGCATGGAACCCGGGCAAGCCGACCAGTTGCCGGGTCACGCCCAGCATACGGCAGCGCCCCCGGCTGCCCACGAACACCGCGGAAACACTGTCGCCCAGGATGTATTCCTGCAGGTAGTGCCGCTTGTCAACGGGTTGGCCTTCATAGCGCCGGGTGCCGATGCCGCCAGCGCTGCGCAGGGGTTTGAGCAGCCAGTCATGCCGGATCTGCGCGAGGTGGGGGGACGGATTTAAAATCCGTCCCCGTTCAACCGTTCGGAACTCCGGACAGGCGATATTGTTCCGCTGCAACGCTGCGTATAACAAGGAAGGGTCCCGCACCCTGAGACATGCCGGCCTCGGGTTGCCCAGCAATTCCCGCTGCGCGCAAAGCCGTTCAAGCACGCCCGGGTGATTCTCCATTGCCCCGGTAAACAGGAACGGCGCCCCAGGCGCACCGGCGATCAGTTCGGCTGCCGCCTCCGGATAGTCTGCCATGACGCTCCCGGGGAAGCGCTGCCGCAGGTCTTCATCCCCGAACTGATCCAGCCAGTACGGCGTATATCCGGCCCGGTGTGCAGAGAAAGCCGCCGCCCTGGCGCTGGCGCCGACGATGATCAAGGGTTTATTGCTCATGAGTTATCATTATAATGGCGAGTATTCGAACGGGGACGGATTTAAATCCGTCCCCTTTTCCCCATGGTTATGAAACAAATCGTCATATTTTCGAATTCGAACGGGGACGGATTTAAATCCGTCCCCTTTTTCCCGCGGTTATGAAACAAATCGTCATATTTTCGGAGAACGACGGCTGGCACGAACAGCGGCTGGCAAGCGCATTCAAGCGCTGCGGCGCACACGCGCAGGTTGTCTCCCTGAGAGATTGCCGTATCGGTTATGAACACAGTCAGACGGGGCTCTGCATCCCCGGTTTCACCGATACCCTGCCGGATGCCGTATTCGTACGGGCCGTTGCCGCAGGAAGTTTTGAAGAAGTGACGTTCAGGCTGGATATCCTGCATGCGTTGAAACTTTCCGGAGTCATCGTCTATAACGACGCGGTCAGTATCGAGCGTACCGTGGACAAGGGCATGACCAGCTTCCTGCTGATGCAAAACCGTATTCCGGCGCCGCCTGTGTGGGTGTGTGAGAATGCAGAAGCGGCCCACAATGTCATACATGCACAACTGGAAAAAGGACGTTCAATCGTACAAAAACCCCTGTTCGGCAACTGCGGGCGGGGGCTGCAACTGATTGATTCCGGGGAGTATCAACTGGATACGGATATGATCAACGGTGTCTATTACCTGCAACAGTTTATCGACCAGGATGACCACAACGGCCGCGACTGGCGGGTTTTTGTCATCAACCACCAGGCGGTCGCGGCCATGGAACGTATTTCCGGGCACTGGGTCACCAACCGCGCCCGCGGCGGCAAGTGCCTGCCGGCAGTTCTTACCCCGGCATTACGGCGGCTGGCCGAAGCCGCCTCGAAGGCAACGGGCATCCGCTACGGTGGCGTTGACATTATTCGCGATACACAGGGCGAATACCTGGTGCTGGAAGTCAACAGCGTACCGGCGTGGCGCGGCCTGCAAACCGTGTGCCCAACCGATATCTCGGACCTGCTTGCCAGGGACTTGCTGGAGCGCCCGCCCGTCATTCCTGCGCAAGCGCCATTTACGGACCAAACGACGAAACCCCGGAAATTTGCAGTGCCGGAGTAGTAGTGTGAAAATGCGGAACCTGTCCTGTCCACAAGCCGGCGCCGATGTTTCCGATTACAGGATCTATACCGGAAACTGTATCGATATCCTGCCGGACCTGCCGGAAAAATCGGCCGGCCTCATCTTTGCCGACCCCCCCTACAACCTGCAACTCAGGCAGGAGTTATACAGGCCCAACCAGACCCGGGTGGACGGTGTCGATGATGCCTGGGATCAATTCACTTCTTTCGAAAGCTACGACGAATTTACCAGGCAATGGCTGAGCGCCTGCAGGAGGGTGCTGGCCGATGACGGCACGATCTGGGTAATAGGTTCTTATCACAATATTTTCCGTGTGGGAAAGATCATGATGGACCTGGGTTTCTGGATCCTCAACGACGTGCAGTGGCACAAATCCAATCCCATGCCCAACTTCCGGGGCGTGCGCTTCACCAATGCAACGGAAACCCTGATCTGGGCAAAGAAGTCCGAAAACCAGAAGAAATACACGTTCAACCACCAGGTGATGAAACAATTCAACGACGGCAAGCAGATGACCTCCGTCTGGCGGATCCCGCTCTGTACGGGAAAGGAGCGTATCAAGGATGAAAACGGGAAAAAAGCCCATTCAACGCAGAAACCCGAAGCCCTGTTGCAGCGGGTTATCCTGTCCAGCAGCAATGAAGGGGACCTGGTACTGGATCCCTTTCTGGGCAGTGGTACAACCTGTGCCGTTGCCCGGAAACTCAACAGGAGAAGCATCGGGATAGAACAGGACCCGCGCTACGTGGAACTGGCGGAGCACAGACTGAACGGCTATTTGGGGTCAGAGCAAAAGCTCTGACCCCAAATATTAGTCCGGCAGCGCTTCAGCCATAGCTGCGCGGCCGTCCGGCCTGCCGGTCAGCAGTTTGCGCAGGTCGAACACCAGGCTCAGCATGGCGGGGACGATGAACAGGGTAAACACGGTGGACACCAGCAGGCCGCCGACGACCACCCCACCTATGCCCCGGTACAGTTCCGAACCCGCTCCCGGCGCGATGATCAGGGGCAGCATGGCAAACGTCGAGGTGCCGGCGCTCATGAAGATCGGGCGGATGCGGCTGTGCACCGCCTCCCTGATGGCGATATGGGCTTCCATACCTTCTTTCCTGATGTTGTTCAGGGACTGGTGTACGATCAGGATGGGATTGTTGACGACGGTGCCCAGCAGGATGATGAACCCCAGCATGGTCAACACGTCCAGGGGCTGGTAGGCGATGGCCACATTGACCAGGGCCAGTCCGAGAAACCCTCCCAGCGCGGCCAGGGGTACGCTGAACATGATGACGAATGGATACAGGAAACTCTCGAACAGCGCTGACATGAGCAGGAAAGTGATGATCAGCGCCAGGATCAGGTTCCATTTCAACGCGTTGCCCGCGCTGACCAGTTTATCGGCGCTGCCGGACATCTCTATCCGGTACAGCCCGCTGAATTCTTCCCGCTGCTTCATGGGGTCTATGATCTTCGCCTGTATAATTTCCATGGCTTCTTCAATCGGCATCTCTATATCCGGCAGGATGACGATGGTGATGGTGCGCTCCCGTTCACGATGGTTGATCTGCACCGGACCGTAGGTCAACGATACGTCGGCAATAGCACCGAGCGTCACGAGGCGTCCGTCCGGCGTTGCGATAGGCATTTGTTCCAGGGTATGGGTGTTATAGGAGATGCCTTCCTCGGCCTTCAGGCGTATATCGATCTCCTTGCCTTCATTCTGGTAATCACTGACCTTGACGCCGTCGACCAGTGCATCCACCGAGAAACCCAGGTCCCTGTTGCTGATGCCAAGTTCCGCGGCGCGGCGCCGGTCCACCACCACCTGGACCTCAGGGTTACCCAGGTCCAGACCGGGTATGGGAAAGACCTGAGCGCCCGGTAATGCCTGGAAAGCAACAGCAAATATTTCGCCGCCAATGGCAATGAGTCTTCTCAAATCAGGTCCCTTGATCTCCACGTCAATACTGCGGCCTTCTCCGCTTTCGTCTTCAAAAATACTCCATTGCTGCAGTATCGGTATAGCGCCCGGAATCCTTGCCATGGCCTGCTGGAAGATAGGGATCAATTCGTTGGTCCGCAGCGGTTCATTCGGGGTGACGCCCATGAAGATCGTCTCACCTTCAAACCCGAAAAAAAACGTATCCAGCCCGCCGCCAGGCAGGTTTCCTGCTTCCGGCGTGCCGGGTGGATGGGACTTGAGGTATTGCATGGCGCCGGAAAACTCGTCGTGTATCTTCACTCGCTCCGTCACGGTGTAACCCGGCGGAGGCAGGAGCAGGCCGAACAGGAAATCGGTATTACCCGTCGGCAGGTATTCCGTTTTCGGTTTTATGGCGATACTGATCCCCACCGCCAGCGCCACTACTACCGTGACGATGAGTATGCGGCGAATGACCGATGCGTTTATCCAGTAAGACAGGGAAGCTATCCCGTCCCTTAACCTGGCGGCGAGAGATACCCCGCCCCAAAGCTCATGGAAACCGCCGCCCCTGCCGGCCACCCTCAGCATGCGCGCCGACATGGTAGGAATAACGGTAATCGCCACAATCAGACTCAGCCCCACGGCGCAACTGATGGCCACTGCGATATCGGCAAATAATTTTCCTATTTCCTCTTCTATCAGGATAACCGGGGCAAATACGGCTATGGTGGTCAGGGTACTGGCGAGCACGGCTCCCCACACTTCCGTGACACCGTCATAGGCTGCGCTGGAGATTGATTTCCCGGCCTGCCTGTGACGGTAGATATTCTCCAGGACGACGATGGAATTATCCACCACCATACCGGTGGCAAACGCCAGACCGGCCAGGCTGATGACGTTTATCGTTTTGTTGAACACACCCATCATCAGGAAGGTGCCGATAATGCTGATGGGGATCGTGAGCGCGGCGATCAGCGTACTGCCGGCGTTGCGCAGAAAAATCAGCAGCACCAGAATGGCCAGGGTGCCGCCGATAAACAGGTTGTTGCGCACCAGGTCGATGGAACTGTTGATGTAACGGGTCTGCTCCCAGGCAAGCTCCATGTAAAGACCCCGGGGAGCCAGTAATTCCTTGTTGATCCTTGCCACCCTGTCCTTCACCTGCGCCATGATATCCAGTTCGTTGGCGCCGATCTGGCGCTGTATGTTCATCGCGATCGTCTCGTTATTCAGACTGTATATCGCGCCTGTGGGTTTTTCATGGGTGAGTTCCACCCGGGCCACGTCACGCAGGTAAACGGGGACGTTATCGCGATTGGCGATGACAATGTTTTCCAGGTCCTGCGGACTCCGGTATTCACCTACGGTGCGAACGATATAGCGCCGCTTGCCCTCGTCGAAATCACCCCCGCTGTAGTTGCGGTTTTCCCGTTCTATGGCATCGGCGAGTTCAACCAGCGTAACCTGGCGCAGGGCCAGTTTTGCCGGGTCGGCGATGACCTGGATCTCCGCTTCCCGCCCGCCGTAAGTATTCGCTGCAGACACGCCTTCCACCCGCTCCAGTTCGGGGATGATGTAATCATCGACGAAGTCATACAGTGTGGAAATATCCCCTTCGAAGCCGTTTTCCGGCGTGGGGTCAATGTGAAACCAGGCTATCGCTCCCGAAACGCCTGCCTGTCCGGAAATAATCGGCTTCTCAACGTTGGCCGGATAGGATTCAACCTGGTCCAGACGGTTCGATACCTTGAGCCGGGCCGCATCCTTGTCGGTCCCCACCTGGAACCGCAGCGTGATAACGCCTATGCCGTCACGACTCTCGCTACGCATTCTGACCAGTCCTTCCAGGGATTTAAGTTCTTCTTCCTGCTCGTCGATAATATCCCGTTCTATCTCAAGGGGACTGGCCCCGGGCCAGATGGTAGTCACCGTTATTTCCGGTTTGTCCACATCCGGGGCCAACTGTATCGGCAGGTTGATCAAGGCGACAATGCCGAACAGGATCAGGAACATGACGCCCACCGAGGTGGAGACCGGGTGGCGGATACAGGACTGTATCAGGTTCATGGAGACGGGTACGGCAACAGTTCGGCCTGCACCGGCTGGCCGGGCTGCAACCGTTCGTTACCACGGGTGATTACCTTGTCTCCCGGGGCGACGGCGCCGTTCACCACCGACCATGCACCCATGGCGCCGCCGACCGTAACCGGCGCCGGGACGGCGCTGCCCCGGTCGATAAGGAATACCATGGTGTTACCGCCCAGCCGCACGATGGCGTCCTTGGGCACCAGCGTTCCGGGAACGGACTCGCCAAGGGGGAATGCCGCCCGGGCGATCATGCCGGCGCCGATTTCCGTACTGGGCTCGTGCAACCGCAGTTTTACCGGAAACGTGCGCGCACGGGGATCGGCGCGTGGAATTATGGCGCGGATATGTGCTGTGAACTCCCGGCCGGGAATCGAATCAAACGTGACGTTCACATTGACGCCTGACTTAAGGCCGTTGAAATATTTCTCCGGGACGTCGACGTGAACTTCCTGGGTATCTGTCGACAACACTTCCAGCACCCGGTTGCCCACCTCGCTCCATTGTCCCACCTCGGTGTGGCGGGCGACAACTACACCGTTGAACGGCGCGCGTATCGTGCTCCGCTCTATATCATACTGAATACCCGCTATCTCCGCCCGTAACGTGTCGATCCGGCCCTGCCAGGCGTCGAATTCATAGCGGGCCTCATCCAGTTCATGACGGGAAATGGCATTCTTCTCTATCAACCCCCTGAAGCGTTCCAGGCTGGTTTCAGCAAGTTTCCTGCGCGCCTGCGCCTCTTGCAGGCGCGCCTGCGCGGCCTGCAGACTCAACTCCAGCGGCGTAGTCCGCAACATAACCAGGGGCTGGCCTGTTGTTACCCGTTCTCCTTCCCTCACCTTGAGTTCCGTCACCAGGCCGCTTATTTCACTGGCCAGCACGCTGACGTTGGGCGCTTCCAGATAGCCCGGTAACTGTACAGTCTGCTCTACCGGCATATTGACCGCTTCCGTGTACTTGACCGGTGTCGCCTGTTGTGCGTAATCCTGGGCGTAGGCCAATGCGGCAAAACAGATAGCCAGTACTTTGATAATCCTTTTCATCACTCAGTTATTCGCGAGAATACGCGGGAATACACGGAAAAAGCACATTTCCCGTGCAACCTGCAGGTCCGGGATTCGACCGATCAGGCGGCTCTCATGTGTAATCAGGTAACCTCGTTGAGCCGCCCTGATGCGCAGTCGTAGACGAAACCGCGAATCTGATCTTTGTGCGGTATGAACGGGCTTGATTGAATACGGGATATGGACTGGCGGACATCCTGTTCCAGGTCTTTGAACGCCTCCAGCGCGAACGAGGGGCGCAGCCCGGTTTCAGCTTCGATGCCGTCTTTGACATCGTCGTCACGAAAGGTCAGCATTCCGCAGTCCGTGTGGTGGATTAATACAATACCCTGGGTATTCAGCAGACGCTGGGAAATTGTCAGTGAGCGGATTACATCGTCGCTGACCACGCCGCCGGCATTGCATATCACGTGCGCGTCGCCTTCTTCGAGACCCAGTATCCGGTGCGGGTCCATGCGGGCATCCATACAGGCCACGACCGCGAGTTTGCGCCCGGGCGGCAGGGGCAGATCGCCTTTGTCGAAATTTTCTGCATAGCGGGAGTTATTTTGTAGAAGATCATCAATCATGGTCATTACCTATCTTATTCGACTTGCCAATTATAAACAATACAGCCAAATTTACAGGTTACCATAAGGAGAAAATCTGAACAGATATTTTGCTGGAATCAGACTGGATACCGGCATTCGCCGGTATGACAGATTATCGTCCTGCCGGACTCGTTCCCTGCCTAATGCCTGCAGGGTAAGGCCCCGGTACCAGCACCAGGCAATTCAGTTCAACAGTTCCAGAACTTCGTCGTGTAACCGTTTATCGGTTGCGGCAACAACCAGGCCGCCGTTCAGTGCAGCATTGCCCTGCCAATCGGAAATGATACCGCCGGCGCCTTCTACGATAGGGATCAACGGCATGATGTCATAGGCCGACAACCCTCCCTCGATGACCAGGTCAACATAGCCGTTCGCCAGCATCCCGTAACCCAGGCACTCCGTTCCGAAACGGGAAAAACGGCACCTGTCGACGACACCCATGAACTTATCCCGGGCCTCATCGGTCGGGTACATGGCCGGATGGGTGCAACATATAATGGCCTTATCCAGTCCTGTGTGTTCACGTACCCTTATGCGCGTGCGTTCCTGCTGCCGTATGAAATAAGCCTCCTTGCCGTCACCTGTCCAGGTTTCCCCCGTGTACGGTTGGCGCATGGCGCCCACCAGGCAGTCGCTGCCCCGCTTCAGCCCTACCAGGACTCCCCACATGGGGGTACCCGAGATAAATCCCCGCGTGCCGTCAATCGGATCAATCAACCAGGTATACGTACCGGATCCGCTTTTGGCGCCGAACTCTTCTCCAATTATCGAGTGACCGGGGTACGCCTCTGTAATCCTCTGCCGGATAAATTCCTCTGTTTCCCGGTCGGCCCTGGTGACCGGGTCGAATGCGTTTCCCTTCTGGCGTTTATCGGTAACCGTCAGGTCGCTGCGGAAATATTTCAGCGCTACCTCACCGGCCTCCTCGATCAATTCCTCCAGGAAACGCAGGTAGCCGGCAGATGCCACGGTATTATTCATTTGCTTTCATGCCTGAACTGTCTCCAAAAATCAATGGGGTCAGACTCGATTGATTTTAAATGGTCGCTACGTCCTGGCCCTTGATATATTCGGGTTTGTCGCGTACCTCAACGATCTTCTGGCGCTCTTCGTCGGCGCGTCTGACCAGGTCATCGATATCACCCAGGTCACACACCTTTCTGGCCAGGTCGACGAGCGGACCGTCGAGCGCATACTCGACGCGCTGCATCGTCAGCAGCTTGATCAGGAATACCGGTGTCCCGTTAAACCGTTCGAAGATTTCATGCCGGGCGCCGGCTTCGGAATAGAACCGATCGCGGATAACCTTGACTATCTTCATCTTGTCCCGGGCGCTGATATTGGGGCCGCGCAGGGCATTGGCCAGTTGCGGCCCGATATCTTCATCATCCAGGTCGGCTTCGGTCGGTTGCATCATGATACTGCGGCCGCACAGGTCGGTGAGCGTTTCAATATGCTTGTTGACGTTTTCTATGTAGTAAGCGCGGGCCAGATCGACGAAGATATTATTCGGCTTGTACATACCGCCGGGGGTGACGTTGCCGGTTTCTTCCGCGGCCAGCGTGAATGCCCGGCAGGTCTCGCGGAAGCGGATCATATCCGCCAGTTGCGATGCCACGACCGGGTGTTTTGACGTCCCCAGCGATTCCGTGAGCAACAGGCCCAGACCGGCGATCAATTCGGCGTTCACCACCTGGCGAATCTGCGTCTCGATGTGGATCCAGTCGAAGATGCGCTGCGGATACAGCCTGGCATGCTCCTCGTTACCCAGGTGGTACACGTGCTCCCAGGGTATCAGCACATTATCGAAATACGCCATCGAGTCCAGTTCATCGCCCTGTGCGGAAAACCGGTAATCAAACTCGCCCGCATCATCCCTGGCATAGGATTCCCTGGCGACATGGGTGATGCCCGGCTGGCTGGTCGGTACGCGGGCATAGATTATCTGATCCGGCTGGGTGCCGTAATTCCACAGCACACCGAGGTTCATCCAGTTGGAGAACACCGTGCTGGTGCCGATCGCTTTCCAGCCCTCGACGAGAATACCATCGTCACGCTCTTCAACGATGCGCAGCATGGGCACCCTGTCTTCGTTTTCGAGCGAGCGGTTATACTGTAAATCGATAAAGCAGGGCGCGGAGAACAGGTCTCCGTCTCGCAATTCGTACCACGCCGCGCGGATATTCTGCACCATGGGCCGGCCTTTGCCGTAGACCGTCTGTTCCTCCCACGGTTGCGGGTCGTCAAACAGGGTATACATGGTTGTATTGTTGCTGCACGGCAACCGGGTAAACATGCCGGCATGAAAATTCCGGAAGATATGGTCGTAATAGTTGCGTTTTTCGACCACGTCGTCCTTGCTCCGGGTCAGTTTCCACTGCTTGGCGCGGCGCACGCCGTCCGCATCGATAAAAGTCAGGTCATCCTGGTATTCCGGGTCAAGGTGCATATCGTAAAAAGCAGCTACCTGGCGGGCATAGCCGCGGGTTTTGGGATGGGTGGTAATATCGTCGATCCATTCGCCGCCGCAGATCACGCGGCGCCCGTCGCGTACTGATTCCAGGTAGTCTTTTCCTGTTCTGAGCATTGTTTATTTCCCCCGGTCTTTGAGCAGTTCAGTTTTCCCAACATTACCATAACGATGGAGGTGATGCTAAATCTTCCAGCCACGGGGGAGTAGCCGGCAGTTTGAATTTTTCCGGCGATCATCGATAATTAGCATTCGCTCATGAAAAAGTTTCTTCGAAATACCAATATCGATGCGGATCGGTTTCGCAACGGCATGGCACAACTGACCGGCGCCGTCAACATCATCGCCACCCGCAACGGCGAGGTCAGGTCGGGCCTGACGGCCAGCGCGGTCTGTTCCTTTTCAGCGGAACCGCCGCGCCTGCTGGCCTGCGTGAACTTCAGCGGCAACAGTTTCCAGCACATCGCCGAGAGCCGCTGCATGAGCGTCAACGTGCTGGCGCAGAGCCAGGAACATCTGGCCAAACGCTTCGCCGACATGCTCGGAGGCAAACACGAGGACCGTTTTAATTACGGCAAATGGACTGAGCTGGTCACCGGCGCGCCGGTGCTGGAGGAGGCCCTGGCTGGTTTTGATTGCACCGTGGAAGAGATGCTGGTCGCCCATACCCACGCGGTCATTATCGGCGAGGTGAAGGACGTGATAGTGAACAGCGGCCTGAAGCCCCTGCTCTACTCAAACCGGGCGTTCACCACCACCATGGGCCATTATGACGACCTGCACCTGGATTACAGCATGTCTCCCTGGTATTGAATATTTGGGGTCAGAGTATTTGCTCTGACCCCGGATATCTTGAATGCGTACCTGAACCTGTTCCAACCTTATCAGACCCGGAGATTACCTCTCTTGAGTGAGAGGTAGATACCGGCAAGACATAGCAGGGAAGTAACGATAAAGCTGGTATTGATGCTGGCAAGCAGTTGATCGTGCCGTTCGGGGGAGATTTGCACCTGGCCTAGCATCAGGGCAAAGACCAGTGTCACGATACCCATGCTGAACATCTGCCCGACCACGCGCATGGTCGCTATCGTCCCGGCAGCGGCGCCCAGGTGTCTCTTTTCCACCGAACTCACGACGGCATTGGCATTGGGTGATGAAAATAATGCAAAACCCAGACCGATGATGACTAGCGCAAGCACAACGTATGCGGTTGACGTCTGCGGGTTCAGCATGGCAAGCGAGGCCAGTCCGGCGGCAGTCAGGCCCATGCCTGAGGAAGTGATGATGCGCGGTTCATGCCGGTCCGACAACCTGCCGGCCAGCGGGGAAAACAGGGTCATCATCAAAGGCTGGGAGATCATGATGAGGCCGGCAAACTGCGGGGTAAATCCCTTGATGTTCTGGAGATACAGGCTCATCAGAAACGTGATCGAGAACGTCGAGGAATACATGATTAACGCGGCCATGCAGGAGTAGAAAAACACCTGGTTTGCGGAAAACAGCCTGACATTGAACAGCGGGTGCTCCAGTTTTTTCTCGTACCTGAAAAAAATGGTCAGGCCGATTGCGCTCAGCAGGACCAGGGCGAAGCCGAGTGAAGCGGGTAGTCTGGAGAAACCATACATGAGGGCAATCATCGCTGCGCCGTAGAGCACGGAACCGGGAAAATCAAATTTCTGACCTGACGGGCCGCGCCACTCTCCTTTCAGTTTAAGCAGGCCTATGAGAATTACCAGGATCACCACCGGCACATGAAAAACGAATACGCTGCGCCAACCGAATTGATGGGTCACCCAACCGCCGGCAAACGGTCCCACGGTCAAGCCGAGGTAAACGAATGAAACCGACAGTCCCAGGACCTTTCCGCGTTTTTCCGGGGGAAAGACCGATGACAGGATGGCGATACCGGTGCCGAATATCATCGCCGCGCCCACTCCCTGTAATACCCGGCACAACAGTAATTCCACCGGGGTCTGGGAGAACGATGCAAGAATCGACGCTATGGTCACCGTCGTCATGCCCGACAGGAACATTTTCTTGCGTCCGTACATGTCTCCCATGCGTCCGAACGGCAACAGGAATACGGCGCTCGATAACAGGTATGCCAATGGAATCCAGCTTGCCGTGATGGCGTCGATTTGCAACCCCTCAACAATAGTGGGGATAGCTACATTTACCCCTGATAGCATCAGCGGCGTAATAAATGCGCCCATGCAGACAACGACGAGCGCCGTCCTCTGCAGTGATCGTTCGTCTACCGCGTTCACTATGAGTTCAGGTAATCTTCCACCAGGCCGAACGCCAGTTCGATGACGAACGGCGTCAGTTCCCTGGCGGTTTCAGTTTCGGCGCGGGTATGCATCCAGCCGAGGTAGGTCGTCGCCCGGGCCATGAACATGACCGGAAGCCAGGCAAGGTGCTCGTCCGGCAACGGCCTGTGTTGCCGGTAACCTGCAATCAGGGCGTCTTTTGCCGGGGTAAAATGTTCGGAACCCTGCAGGAAAAATATCGACGTGACCAGGTCGAACAAATACCAGCCATAGCCACTGTCGTCAAAATCGATAACCCGCAGCCCGTCTTTACCTGCCAGGACATTTTCAAACAACAGGTCGGCATGGATCATGCCATAGATGGCCGGTGACTTCCCCAGGGACGCGAGATCCGAACGTAATTTTTCTCTCACGTCCATTAATGTTTGCTTCTGCCGGCCGTTCAGCGCCGGCAGTTCCCAGAAACGTCCCCAGAAAGGCTCCTCGCCGGTGAGACCGTCCTCATCCCAGGCATGGCGCGTGAAACCTTCCGGTTCGCGCCACTGTTCAACCTGGTTGTGCATCTTCGCCATGATGCCTCCGAGTGTCCCAAAGCGTTCCAGGATTTCATCCGCATCGCCACCCACCCCCTGTTCCAGGCTGCCCATCTGCTCTCCGTCTATCCACTCGACAATATCAACCTGTCGTGGTTCCGGGACTTCGGCCGATGCCACGATTTCGAACATGCGATTGTTGCTCGAGTAGCGCAGCACGGGCGTCAACACGCCGTATTCTTGCAGGCTGTTAATCCACTGCCATTCAGACCGAAGCTCGGCATCGGTGTGGTAACCGGCGCGGTGCACCCGGACAACGTATTTCTCCCCGCCGGCCCGGTCAAGGACGCTGAATACCGCATTCTCGCGCAGCTTCAGCAGCGCCAGGGGCGAGTTGCGGTCGATGTCCCACAAGGGCAACGCGTCCCGCACCAGGGCTTCATAACGGCTTTCCAGGTCGGCCAGCGGGAGTTGGTAGAAATCAGTCATAGCATTGCAGTGTGGGTGGCGTGGGGACGGGATTCAATTCCGTCCCCTGTTGTACCCGTCCCCGGCTACCTGCGGTCGGGGCAGGAAGCCGACCTGCTCCTGCACTGCCTTGCCGATGGCCAGCAACCTGCGATCCGAGCCCGCCGGCCCCTCCAGGCAAATACCAGCAGGCAGTCCGTTGGCGGCCAGGCCCGCGGCAACGGACAGGCTGGGTATGCCGGCATTGCTTGACGGATCGGTATTGCGGATGATCGTCGACATGGTGGGTTGCTGCTCGCCGTTCAGGTCGACGGTATTGTCATGGCCTGTCGGGGGCGCAGTCATCGGCACCGTGGGAACGACCAGTGCATCCAGGCTGTTGTCGCTAAAGTAACCGGAGAACAGTACCTGCAGTTTGGGGCGGTGTACCGTGACCGCTTCCCGGTACGCACCTTCGCTTACCGCCGCGCCGGAAACTACGGCAGTGTAGACCTCCTTCACGTCCGGACTGGCGATTCCCCCAAGTACGTCCTCGATGGAAATACCCGGCGCAAAGTCGGCCAGATATTGCACCATATCGCGCCTGGCCTCGTACAATACGACGGGGAAACTCACTTTCTGGTTTAATTCGTCCATTCCATCCAGGTCTACTTCCACCAGGGATTTGCACGATGCAGCCAGCAGGTCAAGGGTCGACTCGATGACATCCGCCAACCCTGTTTCCAGGTTCTCGTAATAGTAAGCCCGGGGGACCCCCAGCCTCACGTCTGCCAGGCTCACCGTCTCCACAGGTTCAGGATCGCCTGCCATGACCCGGTCCAGCAACTGTAAATCCTCCACCGCCCTGGCCATGGGTCCCGGCGTGTCGCGGGTGGAGGAAATCGGCACCACGCCGCCGGCCGGATAACGTCCGATAGTGGGCCTGTAGCCACAGATGCCGCACAATGCCGCCGGTATGCGCGTCGACCCGCCGGTATCCGACCCGAGACCCGCCGGCAGGATGCCGGCAGCGACGGCAACTGCGGTTCCGCCGCTGCTGCCGCCCGGGATCAGGTCCGGGTTATAGGGGTTTCTTGCCGCTCCGAACGTGGGGTTGTTATTGGTGATACCGAACGCCAGTTCGTGCATGTTGGCCTTGCCGAAGATGATGGCGCCCGTATCGAGCAATGCCCGCGTAACGGGCGCATTTTCAGGCGGGACATGGCCTTTCAGCGCCGGCGTACAAGCCGACGTAGGCAGGCCAACGGTATTGATATTGTCTTTCAGCAGCAGGGGGGCGCCCAGCAGCGCAGGGTTATCGTTATCCTGCCGTTGCCGGTCACGTTGAGTTGCGGCATCCAGCACGGCCGCTTCATCAAGGTATACAACCGCATTCAGGTATGCCGCCTCCCTGTTACGCTCCAGCATGGCCTGGACGTATTCGACCGAGCTGAACTCCCCGGCCTGCATCCGTTCAAGGGCCTTGACCAGCGTCAAGTCGAGGATGTTTATAGACAAGTGTAATTCCTATTTATTCCGGCTTTGCCTTGATCTAATCAGAACTCATAGCCGGCGTGTATGTACCATTCCCGACCACGGTGGAAGCTTTCAATGGTGAAACCGAAGGCATCCTGGTAGTTTGAAAATATGGCGTAGTTCTCGTCTGTCAGGTTGTCCACACCGCCTGATATGGACAGACCGCTGTTGCGCACGTCCCAGCGCACGCTGGCGTTAAGCAGGTGCAGGTCATCCTCAACCAGAGCAGGATTGGGCACGCCGAAACTGAATGGCACGCCGCCTAACGGCCCGCCGGGCAGTACATCGCCGCCCAGGCGCGGGTTATTGTTGGAATTGGTGCCCCAGTCGGTGCGGTAAGACCACTCGAACCGGGGGGTCAGGTAGCCCAGGTCGCCGATGGCGAACTCCTTGTAGAGCTGTGCATTCGCCGTCCACTCGGAAACATGCTGGAACGGGCTGTCCAGGGTCAGGCCCTGCACGGTGCCCGCCAGCGCGGTGCGGTCGATATCGGACATCCCCGCGCTGCCGGTGATGTACCAGCCTTCTGCCGGGTTCAGCAATGCCTCCATCTCCACCCCGATGACCTCGGCATCGCCCGCATTGCTGACAAACGGTCCGAACCGGGACGGGTCAGCCACCAGCAACTGCAGGTTGGTGTAATCGGTGTAGAAGACCGCAACGTTAAAGCGCAGGCGGTCGTTCCAGCCGTCGAACTTGAAACCGCCTTCGTATGACTTGACGAATTCGGGATCGAAACTCGGCGTACTGAGTTCAGGCGGAAAGATGCGCTGTGTGTAACCGCCGGACTTGAAGCCCTCGGAATAGGTGAAATAGGTCATCAGCCCGTCATTCCAGCGGTAGGACAGGTTCACCATGGGCACCAGTTCCGACGTTTGGTGCGAGGTCCACTCGAACGGCAGCGGCCGGTCGCCAATGCCGCATTGCGGCAGGGCCGGATTGAACGGCATAGGAACCGCCGATGGCGGACAATTAAGGGGCAAAGGACCTATTGGAAACACTTCAATGAATTGGTCCGGCAGGTAATCGCGGGTATCCTCGGTGTAGCGCAGGCCGAAGGTCAGGTCCAGCCTGTCGTTGAAATGCCAGGTGCCCTGGGCGAATACGGCCCAGGAATCGGCGTCATAATGACCGCCGGATTGCAGGTCCACCTGGGAAAATCGTACCGGGTTGATGTTCTTGCCGTCTTCCTCGAAATAATAACCACCGATAATCCAGTCCAGCCGGTCGGCAAAACTGGTGCCCAGCACCTGCAGTTCCTGGCTGAACTGTTCGTGCTGGTAGATGTCGATGAGATGTGATACCCGGATTGGCGAACCGTCCTGGTCGCCTTCAAAGTCACCTTCAAAACCGCGCAGCGAAGTTATCGATTTTATCTTGAGTTTGTCGTTGAGTTGCCAGTCCACGGTAAGGCCCGTGCCCCAGACATCCAGTTTCTGGTAGGAAGGGTCGCCACCGTAATTCAGCTTCCTGTCGCCGTTGTCGATGTACTGCTGGTTGTAACAGACCGGGTTATTGGCATTCTGCGGTGAAAAACAGGCCAGGAACTGGAACGGGAGCCCGCTGGGATGGATCACGTTGAAGAATTCACCGCCAACAAATGAAGCAGGGCCGCCGGTGGCCAACTGTGCGGCAATGGTATTGGCAGCCAGGGTCATGGACGGAGCGCCACTGGGATTGGGGGAGCCATCCGGAAAAAACAGGCCGATATTCATCGGTTGGATTCCAGTAAGAACGAAAGGATTGCCGTTCTCATTTTCGGTGCTGTAGTCCACGGACCAGTTGATATCCAAGTTGCCGGTGGGCAGCCAGCGCAGCGACCCGCGCAGCGCCACCACGTCCTGGTCGCCCAGGTCTTCGCCGTCAGCCACGCGGGTGACGTAACCGTCCTGGTTAAACGTGGCTGCCGACAGGCGGGCAAAGAGCTTGTCGTTCAAGGGAATATTGACGGAGCCCCTGACGTTGAAGCGGTCGTCTGTACCGTACTTGACATCCAGCTTGCCGCCGAAATTTTCATCAGGTTTCTTGCTGCTCAGGGTGATGGCGCCGCCGATGGTATTGCGTCCGAACAGGGTACCCTGCGGTCCGCGCAGCACCTCGACCCGTTCCACGTCAACGATGTCCAGTACCGCGCCGACGGAACGGCCCAGGTAGACACCGTCCACGTAGATGCCCACGCCGGGGTCAATCACCGGGGTAAAGTCATTCTGGCCGATGCCGCGGATGTACACGGCAGCATTGGTCACGTTGGAATAGGTAGGCGATTCGTTCAGCACCAGGTTGGGCACGAACTGGTCCAGTCTGCCGATGTCCGTGATGCCGCGGAAATCCAGGGCATCGCCGGTAAAGGCTGATACCGCGATGGGGGCGTCCTGCAGGTTTTCTTCGCGTTTACGGGCCGTGACCACTATTTCCTCTATGAGCGCAGCGCTGCGGCCCTGGGCGTGGACCGGCTTCAGGAAACCCGTGGCATCCGTAAACAGTATTGCCGCAACCACCGTCGCGACGATGCAGGGGATTTTGCTGGTTCTGTTATTCATTCGGGGTACCTGTATAAGATCGTGGAACCGGGTACGAGTAATCTCTCAATACCGGTGAAAGCGGGTATTATGCTGGCTTTACCAGGTGACGGATGATACTTCACAAGTAAAATATTCTCAAGTACCTACCTGTTTTCGCTCCAATCCTGGAAGGTGCGGCCTTCGCCGGCCAGCCGCTCCAGTAACGGGGCGGGTGTCCACCACAAGTCGCCGTAGCGGTCGCGGTACCTGCTGATGGCGGCATACACTTTGTCCAGTCCCGTCATGTCGGCATATTTCATGGGGCCGCCGCGGTAGCGAGGCATACCGTAACCGTTCACGAATATGACATCGATATCGCCGGGACGTATGGCAATACCCTCTCCCAGCACCCGCGCACCTTCGTTGATCATGGAGAACAGCAGGCGTTCAACGATCTCTTCATCGCTGACTTCTATTTGCTGCACACCAAGCGCCTGCGCCTCCCGCCGGGCGATCTCCATGACTTCGGGATCAGGGACGGCTTTCCTGCCCTCGTAGCGGTAGGTCCCGGCGCCGGTCTTCTGGCCGAGCCGCCCCATTTCAGTGAGCACGTTGATCATGCGGCAGTAAACGGGGTCGTCGGGCCGGTCCCGCCACTCGTTGTTCAACTTGTAGAACACGTCAAGACCGGACAGGTCCATCACCGCGTGGGGGCCCATGGCCATGCCCCAGTCAAACGCGACCTGGTCCACCCGTTCCGGCGGGATACCTTCCAGCATCATCAACTGCGCCTCCCTGATATAAGGGAAAAACATGCGGTTGCCGACGAAGCCGAAGCAGACTCCGACCAGGACGCCTACCTTGCGTATCTTCTTGGCCACGGCCATGGCCGTGGCGATGACATCACCGGCGGTTTCCCTGCCGCGCACGATTTCCAGCAGTTTCATAATGTTGGCCGGGGCGAAGAAGTGCATACCGATAACGTCCTGCGGCCGTTTTGTCACCGCGGCGATCTCGTCCAGGTCCAGGCTGGAGGTGTTGCTTGCCAGGATTGCGCCCTGTTTGCAGGTCTCGTCGAGTTTCGTAAACACGTCCTTTTTGATGTCCATGTTCTCGAACACGGCTTCGATAACCAGGTCCGCGCCGGCCACCCCGGCATAATCGGTCACCGGAGTGATCATCCCCATGGCCTGCTCGAGTTGCGCTTCCGTCATACGCCCCTTGTCGACGGCAACCGAGTAGTTTTTCCGGATGATTCCCAGGCCCCGCGCCAGGCCGGCCTCATCCAGCTCCAGTACTGTGACAGGTATACCCGCGTTGACGAAATTCATCGTAATACCTCCACCCATGGTGCCCGCACCGATGACTGCCACGCTTTTTATATCTCTTACGGGCGTGGTTCTGGGAACATCGGGGATCTTGGACACTTCCCGCTCCGCAAAGAACAGGTGCCGTTGCGACTGGGAATGGGTGGACGACTTGCATTCATCAAACAACCGCCGCTCCGTCTTCACGGCGTCCTCATAGGATTCATTAATCGCCGCCTTTACACTCTTTACGATTTGTGCCGGAGCGAAGAAGCCGCGGGTCTTCCTGGCCATCCCCTTTGCATATTCGCTGAAAAATTCATCGTCAATCCCGTCGACGGCAACTTCCAGTTGACTGACGCGTTTGATCGGTGCGCCGCCATCCAGCAAAGCCCTGGCGTAGGTAATGGCGCCGCTGCGCAGGTCGCCGTCGATTATCTTTTCGACAATACCGGCCTCCAGGGCATCTGCGGCGCTGACAGGCCGGCCCGAGATGATCATATCCAATGCCTTGCGCACCCCGGCAAGGCGGGGCAGGCGTTGTGTCCCGGTCGCGCCCGGGATGAGACCCAGGTTGACTTCCGGCAGTCCCACTCTTGCCGCCGGGATTGCACAGCGGTAATGGCAACCCATGGCCGTCTCCAGACCGCCGCCCAGGGCGGTGCCGTGTATGGCGGCGACGATGAGTTTGCCGGACGCCTCGAACTTCTCCACCAGGGCGGGCAACCAGGGGTCCTCGATGGGTTTGTCAAACTCGGTGATATCCGCACCGGCGATAAATGTCCGGCCGGCGCAGATCAGTACCGCTGCTTCTGCCGAACTGTCTGCGGCCAGTTTGTCCAGGGCGGCCCAGCAGCCTTTCCTGACTGCCGTCGACATGGCGTTTACGGGGGGATTATCGATGGTAATGACGGCAATACCGTCCACAACTTCATAGCTTGTTTTATCCGACATCGTTATATATGTAGTTAGTTACTGTCAAAACGGGGCATTATAACAGGCGGACATGAACCCGCCCGGAAAACCACGCACGTCCCAGGTTACCGTATTCCGGTCCGGTCATTATAGCGGATGCCGGGAATCCTGTTGAATTCCTTTACCTGGATGGGATCGGCAATTCCGTCCCTTTTGTCACGGCGCGCAGAGCGAAGCTGGACCTGATCCGGGCTACACCGGGTAACGAGGTCAACTGTTCGTGGTGTATCCGTTCGTAGTCAGCGGCATCGGCCACAACAACCCGCAACAGGTAGTCATACTCACCGGACATCAGGTAACACTCCATGACTTCAGGCACCTCTGCCACGCCGGCTTCAAAGGCATCCTGGTCCTCCCGGCGCTGCCGGGTCAACGCGATTTCAACGAAGACGTTGCCGGACAACCCGACCGCCGCCTGGTTGATCAGCATGGCATAGCCGCCGATTATGCCGGCTTCTTCCAGCAGCTTTACCCGGCGCAAGCAGGCCGACTCGGATAAATTGGCCCGCTCCGCCAGCCTGACATTGCTGATTCGACCGTCAAGCTGCAACTCGTGAAGAATAGCGCGATCTATCCTATCCAGCGTTACCATTGAAATTTAATGTCTTAAACTTAAAAGATTATCAAATATTATTCGAATAATGTATCAGGTTATCTAATATTTTGCAAAGAAATTCTGTTCTTTTTTCACTAAAATAAGGACCAATCGGCGTAACTCTAAACAGGTGGATTACAGCATGCATATCGGAGTGCCCAAAGAAACCAAAAACCACGAATACCGCGTGGGCCTGACGCCGGCCAGTGTCCGTGAACTGGCACAGGCAGGCCACGAGGTAATGGTGCAGACTGGTGCCGGCGCCGGAATCGGCATGACCGATGCCGACTACGCCGATGCGGGCGCCACGATTAAAGCGGATGCACGCCAGGTCTTTGCCGGATCCGACCTTATCGTCAAGGTAAAGGAACCGCAACCCGGTGAGTGCCTGCTTCTGCGCGCCGGACAGGTTTTATTTACCTACCTGCACCTGGCGCCTGACCCGCGACAAACGGAATTACTCCTTGCTTCGGGCGCCAGCGCAATTGCGTACGAAACGGTTACCGCTGCAGACTTCTCCCTGCCCCTGCTCGCGCCTATGAGTGAAGTGGCGGGGCGCTTGTCCGTACAGGCCGGAGCACACTGCCTGGAAATAGCGCAGGGTGGTTCCGGCGTCCTGCCGGGAGGCGTTCCCGGCGTGGCGCCGGCCAAGGTGCTGGTCATCGGCGGTGGCGTGGTGGGCGATAATGCCGCGGCAATGGCCCTGGGCATGGGCGCCGACGTGACCCTGCTGGACTGCTCATTGCCGCGTTTACGGCAGGTAGACGCAGAATACGGCGGGCGGGTCAAGTGTGTCTACTCAACCCGGGAGACCATAGAGGAATACGCCCTGCAATCCGACCTCGTCATCGGCGCGGTACTCAAACCCGGGGCCACGGCGCCCAAATTGATCAGCAAGGAACTGGTCAAGCGCATGAAACCTGGTTCGGTACTGGTTGACGTAGCCATCGACCAGGGAGGCTGTTTCGAGACATCCCGGCCAACCACACACCAGGCGCCCACCTATATCGTCGATGGTGTCGTGCATTATTGTGTTGCAAACATGCCCGGCGCAGTCCCGCGCACATCCACGCTGGCGCTCAACAACGCCACCTTGCCCTATGTCACGGCACTGGCCGATAAGGGACTCAAGCGGGCATTGGTTGATGACCCCGGATTACGTAACGGTCTGAACGTTTACCAGGGCCGCATTACCTGTGAAGCGGTAGCCAATGACCTCCATTACGACTACCTGCCGGCAGTTGAGGCGCTGGCCGCCTGAAAATGTCTGTTATGGGGGAACTTACCGCGCTTAATTGAATCACATGAAGTATGCAGGGCAAAGGGGGCATTCCAGTCCTCCTCCTCGACTTCAGCCCTGCATGAAATTCGGAATGCCCTGTTATACCGGTAGTCCCCCATTTCTCCTTATCCCCCCCCAAAGGAGGAGTGGCGGGGCTGCCGCTTTATTCCCTAACCCCTGGCCCCTGCATCAGTACATATGTTGCCCGCCGTTGATACTCAGGGTCGATCCGGTAATAAACCCGGCCTCGTCGCTGACCAGGAACAATACCCCGCGGGCAATTTCCTCGGCCTTGCCCAGACGGCCGACCGGGATCCTGGCAACGATTTTTTCCAGCACGTGCTCCGGTACGGCCCGGACCATATCCGTATCGATATAACCCGGCGCAATCGCGTTGACCGTGACGCCCTTCCCGGCCCCTTCCTGGGCCAGGGCCTTGGTAAACCCGTGTATCCCCGACTTGGCCGCGGCGTAATTCACCTGGCCGTATTGTCCCGCCTGGCCGTTTATGGAGCCGATATTCACGACGCGGCCAAAACCGCGCTGGCGCATCCCGTCGATGACACAGCGGGACATGTTGAAACAGGAACCAAGGTTGGTCTGTATCACCTGATTCCACTGCTCGAAGTCCATTCTGTGCATGGTGCCGTCCCGGGTGACCCCGGCGTTGTTGACCAGCACGTCTACCGGTCCCAGGTCTTCCTCAATCTGCGTAACGGCTTCCCGGCAAGCGTCAAAATCACCCACGTCGAACTTGTATGCGTCGATATGCGTGACCTCGCTGAATTTGGCGGCCGCCTCTTCGTTGCCCACATAATTTGCCGCAACCCTGTACCCGGCCTCCTTCAGACCGATTGAAATGGCCCCGCCTATACCCCGGGTGCCGCCCGTTACTACTGCTACTCTTCCCATTACACTAACCTCCAAAAATACTACAGGTAACGCCTGCGACAGATCACAGGCAAAATAAGAAATACGCTCTCAGTGAAAGATGAAACATGAGTTGTCCCGCAAGCACGTCAACGATAATGCCATTGTGCCGTTTCGGGAAACAACGAAAAAAGCGCGGTGGAACTGATGACAGTACTGCTTGTTAATATATCATAATTCTGGTGAAGTATTCCAGCATCCGATGTAACCAATCACTACCCGAACAGGATGATTTCGAATGTTAATCATCAAAACCAAGCTGTTCCCGCCGGCAAACAGGACCGGAGTGATAAAACGTCCCGGCCTGAGCAAACTGTTACACCCGACCGGGGTAAAAAAACTGGTCCTGGTGCATGCGCCCGCCGGCTACGGCAAAACGACCTTATTGTATCAATGGCATAAAGCCTTGATTGACGACGGCCGGACGGGTTGCTGGTTATCTCTTGATGAACTGGATGACGATCCGGCAACCTTCATCAGGTATCTCCTGTGCGCGTTCCAGGAAGTGGTCGATAACTTTTGGATGGATGCTGCAAACTGGATGGAAGGCCGGTTACAGCCTGACATCACCATTGCACTCAACCACATCATCAATGAATTAATCAGGATTGACATCCCCGTCACCTTATTTATAGATGACTACCAGCACGTCAATTCCATAGAGATACACCAGTTTATCGAACGGCTCATCGACTGGTCCCCGGAGAATTTTCTGTTGGTAATCGGCAGCCGCATCGTACCGCCGCTGTCCCTGAGCAAATGGCGTGTCAGCGAAGAAATGACCGAGGTGGACGTCAGCATGCTTCGCTTTAGCAACATGGAGGGCAAGGCGTTCCTGGAACACAAGCATGATTTACAGCTTACCTCGGAGCAGACAGCGATAATCACCGAAAAAAGCGAAGGCTGGGCTGCCGGCCTGCAACTGGTTGCGCTGGTGCTGAAAAATTACGACCAGCGCGATGAGTTTATCGCTTCCTTTTCCGGCAACCTTTACGAGATCGCCGATTATTTAACGAATAACGTATTAACACAGCAGACCCGAACCCTGACGGACTTTTTGCTCAAGACTTCAATCCTGTCACGCTTCAATGCTGACGTATGCAACCTGTTGACCGGGCGGGATGATGCGCAAAGCGTCCTGGAGCAACTCGAGAACGACGGCCTGTTTACCCTGCCGCTGGACACACAGGGCCACTGGTACCGGTACCACCATTTATTTCATGATTTTCTCATCGGCAGACTCAGGCGCCAGTACCCCCATGAAGTCCTGAACCTGTACCGTACGGCAGCAGGATGGTTTCGCTCCCAGGGGCTTATCAAGGAAGCGGTCGACTACGCGCTGCACTCGAACGACCTTGAAATAATCGAGGATATCCATCGGGACGCGATAGCGATCATGTCGCTCATGGGTACTACCGCACAGGTATATACCTGGCTCAGCAACATTCCGGATTCCGTAAAACAGAGATTCCCGCGCCTCCTGATCCTGGAGGGTTTTGCCCTATGCCTGATGAACAGGGTCCAGGATGCGGAGACGATCAATACCAGGCTTGAACAGGCGCTTGCCGGACTGGCCGGGGATACGGCTGACACCGACCCTGAAGAAGTAAAATCTCTCGAGACGGAAGCAGTCGTCGTGCCGGCATCCATAGCCGCCATGAAAGATGATAGTACACGGCTGCTGGCGCTGACCGAACGACTGGAAGATAAACCCGTCGATAATCTCATGATAGCAACGTTGAACGATCTCAGGGGGTATGCCCAACTGCGCAAGGGTCGCTTCGAGGACAGTAAGGCATTGCTGGCGCGCGCCTGGCAGTATTTCTCAATAAACAACCAGTGCTATGGTATGGCCGTTGTGGATGGTTTTGCCGGGATAGCCGATATCCAGCAGTTGCATTACCAGGAAGCCTACCGGGTATTTGCGCGTTCGGAGGAAGCCGCAAAAGACGTAACCAGCGGAAACATTTTTGCCCATGCCCTGGCGAGTGCGATGCGCGCAACGATCTGTTACGAGTGGAACAGGATCGATGAAGCGCAGAAATTATTAAACTCCAACCTGCAGCTGATCGAAGAGATTGGGCCGCCAATTTTTTCCTGTTACGGTTACGTCACGCTGTCCCGCTGTTACAGTGCAAAAGGAGACTGGGATGCCGCCATTAATGCACTCAACAGGTGCCCGTTCCGGGCAAGGCAGTGCGTGAGCAGCCTGTTCCCCGCCTGGGTCGAGAGAGAGCGATTACTGCTCGCCGGGAAAATGCGCGCCGGCGGAGCGGCCTATCCCGACCTTACCAGTCCCGCTTCTTCGCCTGCGAGTACCATTCCCGATACGTGGGATATAGGCGATTACTTCGCACAGAACAACCAGGTTCGCCTGTGCATTCTTGATAACAAAATCGATAACATCCGGGACCGTGTCGTGAGTCTGCGCCGGTACGCAGAACAATACGCGGCTTCCCAGGCAGTTCTGGATTGCCTGCTGCTGGAAGCACAGGTCCTCAAAATGCTGGACGACCACGCCCAGGCGGCCGGCGTCATACAACAGGCCGTCAGGCTGGCTGAGCCGGCCGGATTATTGCGCACTTTTGCCGACGAGGGAGAATTGTTAAGCGATTTGCTGGAAGACTGTTTAACGGACCCGTCATATACAACCCGGACGAAAGCTTATATAGCAAAAATACTGGACGCCTATTCCCTGAAGGGCTCTTCTTACACGATAACTGGCCACACGGCCCTGCACAGGGAGAACCGCACATTCAATGTAGAGGCGCTGAGTAAACGTGAACTCGAAGTGCTGCAACTGGTATCCGCCGGTAAAACGAATACTGAAATTGCAGAGCAGTTATTTATAGCCAAGGCGACAGTGAAATTCCATATCGGCAATATATTCAGTAAACTGCATGCGACGAATCGAACCCTGGCAGTGGCTACGGCAAGAAACAGCGGCCTGATACGCTGAACCGAATCCCTCATTTGCCAATCCCGATAAGGAACAAAATATATGAGTCATCCTGCTTTCCTGGGCGCCGGTGAACTGGCCCGTAAAATCCGCGACAGGGAAATCAGCTCCCTGGAACTGACGGATCACTATATCAACCGTATTGAGCAACTGGATGGCAGCATAAACGCGGTCGTAGTCCGGGACTTCGACAGGGCGCTTTCTGCAGCCGCAAATGCAGACGGGGAGTTAGCCGGGGGTAATATTGCCGGGCCTTTGCACGGTGTTCCCGTTACTGTCAAGGAAGCCTTTAACATCACCGGACTGGCAACTACCTGGGGCGTTCCCCCGTTACGGGACAATATCGCCGACACTGATGCCGAGGTCGTCAAGCGGCTACGGCAGGCCGGGGCGGTGTTCATGGGCAAGACTAATGTTCCGTTCGGACTCGGAGATATCCAGACTTACAACGAAATTTACGGGGTAACGAATAACCCCTGGGATCTCTCACGTTCCCCGGGCGGCTCTTCGGGCGGTTCGGCTGCCGCGCTTGCTGCGGGACTCTGTGCCCTGGAAGTCGGTTCCGACATGGCCGGTTCGATCCGCGTGCCGGCGCATTTCTGCGGGCTTTACGGCCACAAGCCGACCTGGGGTTTAGTACCGAACCAGGGGCACGCCCTGCCCGGCGCGGTTGCCTCGCCGGACCTCGGGGTGGTCGGACCCATGGCGCGCACGGTCGAGGACCTGGTACTTGCCATGGATTTGCTGGCCTGCGCGCAGCCTCTTAACCAGCCGGGCTGGCGTCTCAATTTACCGCGCCCGGATAAAAACTCGCTGCGCGAATACCGGGTTGCAATCCTGCCCGGCAGTGAGATTGCCCCGGTAGATGATGATATCTCCGCCCGGGTCGTGGAGACCGGCAGGATACTCGCGGAGCACGGCGCGCAGGTATCCGACCAGGCGCTGCCGGATATTGACCTTAAAGGAAATCACGAAATATTTTTGAACCTGATGTGGTCTCTTACGACCGATGGGGTCAGCGAAGAACAATTTCTCAAGGCCCGGCAGCTTGCCGATTCCATCCCATCCGCTGATTTATCAGACGCTGCCATCGCCGCGCGTGCCCGCGTGATCAGCCACCGGGACTGGCTTCAGCACAACAACCGGCGTGAAATCCTGCGTTATGCCTGGCGCAAGTTCTTTGATGATTGGGACGTGCTGATCTGTCCTGTATTTGCCTCCACCGCCATCAACCATGACCATGGCCCGGTTAATCAGCGCACGCTGACGGTAAACGGGGTTCCCCAACCTTATTTCCAGCCGATGTTCTGGGCAGGGTTGAGTACGGTTTCTTACCTGCCGGGCACTGTCTTTCCTGCCGGCCTGGCGCAAAACGGTATGCCGATCGGCCTGCAGGTAATCGGTGCGGAATACAACGATTACATCACGCTGGATTTTGTCAGGCTGCTGACAAAGCACACCGGCGGTTTTCAGATACCTCCCGGATACCGGACGTAAACCGGAACACCTCAAATCTGCCCCCATACCTGCAACAGACCTATACTTAAGGCTAGGTAAGAACCAAACCGGTGGCGTAAACTGGTCTTAAGGTTGGTCATACAACAAGCGGTTGTTGTTAGAATTTTCCAGGAAAATACTAGATTTACAGTAGTAAATCCGCTGGTTTACTACGCAGAAAATGGGGGATCTCCATGATTAACAACTGCAAAGCCGCTTTGAGCCTGGTGTTGGCTCTCGTCATCGCATTGCCGCTTGACGCACAGGTACTGGAAGAAATTATCGTCACCGCGCAGAAACGGGAGCAAAACCTGCAGGACGTGCCGATTTCGATACTGGCAATAACAGGTGACGATATTGCAGCGGGCGGTTTCTCCGACATGGAGGATTTGTCCGCGTTCGTGCCGAACCTGTTCATGTCGGATTCGCTTACGGGTCAGAACCTTGTCATGCGCGGCATCGGCACCACCACTGCCAACGAGGCATTCGAACAGGCGGTCGCTCAATTCCACGACGGGGTGTATTACGGCCGCGACAACATGAGCCAGAACAGCTTCTTCGACCTGGAACGGGTTGAGGTGATCCGCGGCCCGGCGCCGGTATTCGCCGGCCAGAGCGCCACCGCCGGCGCGTTGAGTTATATCAGCCGCCGGCCCGGCGACGAGTGGGAAGGGGATTTTTCAGTGTCTTACGGCAGCGATGAAGAACTCAGTTTCATGGGCGCAACCGGCGGGCCGCTATCGGATACGTTCGGTATCCGCTTCGCCGGCCGTTATTACGACCTCGACGATGCCGGCTATAAACACGTGCTCACCGGCAAGGAACTGGGTGTCAAGGAAAACTGGGGCATACGGGTTCTCGGGGTATGGGAACCGACGGATGATTTTGAGCTGACGTTCAAATATGAACACCAGGACGTGCAGCAAATCGGCGTCCCGGCCGAATATACCCGCTGCGAAACACGGCCTGCCCTGAGTGCCTCCCATCCGGTCCTGGCTCCCTTCACAGGGGCCTTGTGCGCGCTGGACGCCGCGTACAACGGGATCGACCTGACCAGGCTGGACGGCGTGGTAGGTTCGGGTGGCGCGCAGGATGTACGTGCGGTGATGGATGAACTGAATGCCGCCAGCGGCGCCGTGTTCGGCAGTCCCAACTACTGGGGCGCGCCTTTCAGCCCGGTTTCCTACGGCCTGAACAACGCCCGGATTTTCAACGAAGAAGAACGGCGCGAGCACCAGGCCAACGTCGGCCTGCTGGCGTTTAACTGGGATATCGGCGGCAGCGGTATCGTGATGAGTTCCATCACGTCCTACGTGGAATACGACAAGTACGACATCCTGGACCCGGACATGAGTTCGTTCGCCGTGTTCGCCGATGAGCGAAATGAAGCCTTCGAGCAGTTTGCCCAGGAGGTGCGCTTTACCTCACCGGAGGATCAGCGGTTTACCTGGATGGTGGGCCTTTATTACCAGGAACACGACATGACGACGCAGGTCGACGTATTCCTGCCGTGGTTGTTTGACGTGCCGCACTTCCTCTCCATGGGCTTTGTCCCGCGCAACCCCCTCCTGGACCCGGCGGTACACAGCGCCATCAGCTTCGGCGGTCCGCTGGTTGAGGATTCACGCTGGATCTCCGGGTTTTTCAACACGACATTCAAGCTGACCGAGAGTATCCGCATCAACGTCGGCGGGCGCTACGTGGATATCGAGAAAGACGGCACCGAGAACCCGCAACTTGCACTGCTGCCTGTCGGCGGAACCGAATTCGGCCCTTACATTCCTTTTGTGCCCCCCGTATCCGACGAAGCCAATGCCGATGACTTTCTGCCGGAGGTCGGCCTGCAACTGGACGTGAGCGACAATATCATGCTCTACGGAAAATACTCCGAGGCATTGAAGGCCGGCGGTTTTGTCAAGTCCCCGCCCGTAACAGGCGGCGCGCCGGACCCGTTCTCATACAAGCCTGAGAAAGCGGAGGGTTGGGAAGGCGGCATCAAGGCGCTGTTGCTGGACGGCAGGCTGGCCGTGAACCTGGCGGGCTTCTACACCGACTTCAGCGAACTGCAGGTCACTGTTTTCAACAACACGACCGGGCAGTTCATTACCCAGAACGCTGCCGAAGCCCATACCACGGGTGTCGAGATCGACGGCCGCTGGGCCATCACCGATAACTTTTCCCTAGGCTTTGCCGGCAACTACACCGAGGCCGAGTACGACAGTTACAACGGCGCAGAGTGTAATTCGTTTGATGCCAAGCTGGCCAGGATTGCGGCAATGAGCCCGTTCGCTCCGTGCTTCATCGACGGATCAGGCGAAGAACTGCCGTTCTCGCCCGAATGGTCCGTGAACCTGCAGCCGAATTACCGTATGACCGTGGGCGGTTTCCAGGTCACAGCCAGCGCCAACGTTATCTTCAGCGACGGTTACCGCCTGTTCGGCATCAGCGGCGACCCGCTGGACCAGGTGGATTCCTGGGAGCGTCTCGACCTGCGACTCGCCATTGCCCCGCCTGACGGCAACTGGGAAATAGCAGCTTACGGCAGGGACGTAACCGACGAGCAGCGCCAGATTATGGATGCGTTCGAGTTCCTCAGCACCAGCCTGGACGTGGTTCACGATGCCAACGGTGCCGGTCGCGAGCGCGGGGCGCGCTTCGGAGTACAGCTCAGCTACTCCTTTTAACATACGGGATCGACATTTGGATATTTGGGGTCAGAGGACATTTGTCGCTGACCCCAAATATGTTAGTCACTACTACAAGAGGTACATCATAAATGCTTAATAAAGTGAAACGATTCTACGCGCAGCCTCCCTATGCGCCTTTCCCCAGACCCGAGTTTGAGCACCGCGTGCGCCGGTTGAAAGAAGAAATGGCGGCGGCGAAGCTGGACGTGATGGTCATGTGGGGGGAAAACAATATCCGCTACTTCACCGGTTTTTTATCGAACCACTGGCCCCCGGTCACGGTGTGCCCCGCGGTATTGCTGGTCGCAACCGACAAGGAGCCGGTTATGATCGTGCCGGACTTTTTCCAGGGTGTGGTCGAGGGTTATACCTTTATCGATGATATCCGCTGCCAGCACCATCCCCACGTTACTGAAAACCTCAGGGGCATGCCGCGGGACGTGGCCGGCGTGGTAAAGGAACTGATGGGGAGCAGCAGCGGCCGGGTCGGCATCGAGGGCGGCATCAAGGGCGGCATGACCATTCCGCGGCCCGTAAACGACATCGATCAATTCCGGGCTGCCTTGCCGGACGTGGAGTTCGTCTACGCCGCCGACCAGATCTGGAACGTCAGGATGATCAAATCACTGCTGGAGGTCGAGGCGCTGAGAATCGCCTGCGAAGCCGATGTCAAGGCATATCACGACCTGGTTGCCAACTTTGAATGGGGCTGGACCGAGAAAGACGTGGGGCTGTTCGTCCGGCAGCAACTGCTCGAATACGCGGACGAATGCAAACCCTGCCTATGCATGGCCAGCCGACGCGAGGTTTTCATGGCGGATATCCCGGCCTGGGATGAAGGTATCCCGTTGATGCCGGGTGATCGCCTGGTGCTGGAACCGTTGCCTGAAATCAAGGGTTACTGGGGAAGCTCCGGCCGCACCTTCCATATGGGGCCCGCGCCGGATGAGGAGATCCGCAAGATACGGGTCCTGGACCGCGGCCGGGAAGTCGCCGCGCAGCTCACGAAACCGGGGGTAACCACCGGCGAGATCATGGATGCGATCAACCAGACATTACAGGACGGCGGCCTGCACTGTTCCCTGGACCAGGGCGGGCACGGTGTCGGACTGGACGGCCAGGAGCCGCCGGCAATTGCTCTCGGTGAAAAATTCGTGGTGCAGGAAAACATGGTGCTGGCTCTGGAATGCTGGATGTTCGAAACCGATGAACATGGTCACCACAGGGTATACGGCGGGGAAGACTACGTGCACGTCACGAAAAACGGTTGCGACCTGCTGCCCACTTTCCCGACGGACATCGTCAGCCTGGGCACCTGATATAACCGGCGGGATTCAACCCGGGAAAAACAAGCCATGAAAAAAGCAGTATTCGTCGCCCCGACAATCCACGAATATTCCGACCCGAACAACCTGCTGGACCTCGCCAGGTTAACCGAAGAGGCGGGTTGGGACGGTTATTTCATCTGTGACCATTTGCTACTGGATCCCGGGGGATACCTGGGGCTTGCCGACCCTACGGTTACGCTCGGCGCCATCGCCGCGGTCACCGAGAAGGTCATCATAGGCGCGATGGTCACGCCGGTGTCACGCCGGCGGCCGTGGAAACTGGCCAAGGAGTTTGCCAGCCTGGACCAGTTGTCGAACGGGCGCCTGCGCATCGGTATCGGACTGGGGGGACTGGACCAGGAATTCTCGAATTTCGGCGAAGACCCCGATAAAAAAGTACTGGCCAGGAAGACCGACGAGGGAATCGCCATCATGGAACAGTTGCACACCGGGGAAGCGGTGAATTTTGACGGAGAGATGTACCAGGTCAAGGACGCCAGACTGCTTCCGCGCCCGGTACAACGCCCGCGCATCCCGGTCTGGGTCGCCGCCATGCTGCCGGCCAAACCCGGCCAGCGGCGCGCGGCGCGCTGGGACGGCATCATGCCCCACGTAATACCGGTGATCCTTGAAGAAAAACAGGATATATCGGGCCTGGACCTGCGCGTTGTCATGGCTCCCAGTCCGGACCAGATCCGGGAAGTGGTCGAATTCACCTCGGGACTACGCGAGACGGACGATCCGTTCGATGTCATTGCTTCGGGCATTACCTACGGACTGGACAGGGACGCTGCCGGCGACAGGTTAAAGTCCTACCGGGACGCGGGCGCCAACTGGTGGTTCGAGTGGCTGGATTGCGGCAGGCCGGGGACGCTGGACCAGGTACGTGAACAGATTCAGGCCGGTCCGCCGGGAGCCTGAAGAGGATGTCCGGTTCCCAATAATCCCGGCTGGAACCAAATAGCTCAACGACAAGTAATATATCTCTACCACATAAGGAGACTCTCATGCCTGTTCTTGCAATGGCCCTTCCGGTCCCGCCGGGGAAAACGAAAGCCCTCGAGCAACATATCGCAGAAGCCGTCGAACGCGAAGATTTTGAAGAGACGCTCAGGGGTTTCGGCATAGCGCACGAAAGCTGGCATATCCAGGAGACGCCCCAGGGCGATCTGCTGATCCTGGTATTCGACGCCGACGACCCGTATTCCATGCTCCGGGAATTCTCACTGTCGGAAAAAGACCTTCCTGTCATGCAGAAGAATTTTCTCAGGGAAACCCTGGGGGTAGATCTGTCCCAGCCTCCTCCCGGGCCACCCTCGAGAATGATCTTCAACTGGCCGGGTTAAAACCCATGGCGTGGGAAGTCGTTCAGGACCTGGTCGTCCCCAAAAGCACTGGCAAGACGATGCGGGTCGGCAGAGGCCGGATATTCCGTGTTATTGAACATGAAGGGAAACAGGTAGTCGACCTGACTTTCCTGAACGCACACAACTATAAAGAGCACTTCGCCGCCGAGTATTCCGCGCTGCTGAACAGCCTGCAGGGCACAGGGGGCTATTACCGGCTCACCAGGCTGTATTCCAAACCTCCCTATGAGAACGTCATGGCGACCGTTGTCGATGACAAGGTCGGCGACGGGGCCAGGGGAGGAGAAAGAGCGGGTCATTTCATGATGTGCCACTGCTCAAACCGGTTACTGGAACATCTCGGACTCCCGGGAACTCGGACCTGCAGCGATAATTTTGCCGATGCTTACCGCGAGATCGGCCTGAAGCAGGAAGATACCTACGACGAAACCATCTTCAACGTGTGGATGAACTCCTGGCTTGGTGAAGACGGCGCCATGAATTTTGCCCGCCCGCTGGCCGAAACGGGCGACCATATAGACTTCCTGGCGGAAATGGATCTTGTTGCCGTTTTCTCGGTATGTCCTGATGAGACCAGTCCGTGCAATGACTTTAAAGCCAAGGCCTTAAGGTTCCAGGTTCTGGAACAGAAGGATTAATACGCGATGACCTCGAAGGTAATCAGTGACTTCATCATCCCCAGGTGTTCGGGCAAGGCATTCAGGGTCGATAAGGGCCAGGCGTTTCGGGTAATTGAACACGAAGGCAAGCAGGTAGCCGGCCTGATATTCTTAAACGCGCACAATTACAAGGAACAGTTCATGGCCGAGTTATCCGGCGGCCTGAACTATTTCCACCCCGCCGGCATGGGCAGCCATTACAGGCTCAGCAAGCTCTATTCCAAGGTCCCGTACGAGAACGTCATGTTGACGGTTACCGAAAACAAAATCGGCGATCATTTCCTGGGCCCGCACTGCACGCGCACGATGATGGAGATACTGGATGCACCGGGTCACCGAAACTGCAGTGATAATTTTACCGATGCACTGGAGGAGTTCGGCCTGGAACTCGGTGATATCTACAGCCCCAGCGTGTTCAACGCATTTGCCAATGTCCGTATCGACCCCGGGGGTGACGGTACCGTTCTTATCGAACCTCCCCGTTCCGAGACAGGTGACTACATAGAATTTTTGGCGGAGATGGACGTTCTGGTGGTTGTTTCAGCATGCCCGGATGACCAGTCGGCAATGAACGACCACTCATGCAAATCCATAAGGATCCGGATTTCGGAAACGCCGCAATAAATACGTAGTACCTGCCACTGACCCCTTGCTTCTGCCGCCCCCGGACAAACCGGAACCTGCTCCCTGGTAATAACTGCAGGTGGCAGGAGCGTTCATCATTCCCAATAGTAAGAAAAGCGGGTCAGTGGTGCTATACTTCAATCATGAACTATATTGGTATGTCCGGGGTCATAATAACTGACTGACAGATGTGACAATGTGATGAAACCCGGTTTATTTCAAATCAGAACAGTAGCTGCTTCCCTCTCCCTGGTGTGCCTGCCGTTCACCTTTGCCGCGCAAAACCCTGCGGAGGCCGAACTTGCCGGCGCCCCTGCACAGGCACAGTCCGATTCCCGGAAGTCCATAGAGGAGTACGAACAGGAGATCCGCAAACGTGAGGCCGAACACGGCGTTTACGACCCTGCAACCGGCGAATACCTGTTATCGGTCGGCCTGGTCTACCAGAACAACGGACAACACGATGACGCCGTCGATGCATTCTCCCGCGCCCTGCAGATAAAACGGGTTAACGACGGACTGCAAAGTACCGGTCAACTGCTGATCCTGGAGCAACTCGTCAAAAGCAATATCGCCAACGCCGACTGGGAGGAAGTGGATCGCAACTACCAGCAACTGTTGTGGATTCACAAACGCAATTATGATGCCGGCGACCCCCGCCTGTTGCCCGTCGTCGACAAGGTAGGGCGCTGGAAACTCAAGGCATACAAGGAAAACCTGCTGGACGGCAGCGCGATAAGGGTTATCGGTGAATCCGAAAAGCTGTTCAGGAATACGATTGATATCCTGGAACGCCAGTATGGCCAGAATGACCCGAGGCTGATCAACCCGCTCTACGGCAGGGCCCTGACCAACTACCAGTATGCCATCGAGGTAGCCAACACCCCGCAGGATGAGTTCCACGGCGCCGGCAGCCCGACCCGGACCCAGGTGATCTGCCGTACCATTCCGACACCGAACGGCGGCGCCAGGCGTATCTGCAACACCATCCGGGTGCCCGACCCCAGCTACTATGCCACCCAGTCAAGCAACAAGGACTTCGCCCTGGGCCAGCGTATTGTAGCAGTAGGCAAAGCGCTGAAACACATTGTACAGATTCATGAGAGCAATCCGGATCTGCCGAAGGATTCCCACGCCAGGGCCCTGGTGCACCTGGGCGACTGGAGTCTCCTGCGAGGCAAGAAAACCACGGCCTACAAGCACTATAAAACCGCTTATCAACTGCTGGTTGATAGCGGCGAACACCAGGAAGTGATCGAGGAATTATTCGGCAAACCGCAGAACCTGCCGGCCTTGCGGCTGCCGTTGCCGGAGATCGATGACAAACTTGAGGAAGAAAAGACAACAACCGTCCTGGCCTCGTTTGACGTATCACGCAGCGGGCGGGCGAAGAATGTCCAGATAATCGAATCGGAACCCGCAGATGCCACATCCGCCCGCAGAAAAGCCAAGAAAACAATCCGTGCGCGCCTCTACAGGCCGCGCTTTGAAAACGGTGAACCGGTGGCTACCGTAGGCAACAAGATCCGGATAGTAGATTAACCCCTGCGCCACTCAACCACCTGAAAATGCAACAGGCTGATTCCGTGTCGTTTGCACGCGTGCTGGCCCTGTCGTTTGGCGCCATGATCGGTTTCAGCTGGGTGGTCCTGGCGGAGAACCCTCCGAAACTCGACCCGGATAACCCCCGGGCAAAGGGGGTTATCCTTGTCTTTTACCACTGGCCTGATGAAGAGGAGAAGACAGCTATTCTCGAAAAAACCGGCGCAGCCGGACTGAAAAAGACAACAGAAATTGCCCTGTTCAAAGCCTGGATATTTGCATGGCCGCAATGGAAGAAAGGGATAAACGCCGGGGAAGTATGCGAAAGCCTTGCGGATATTCCCTCCCTGGAATACTGCGAACCTGATTACCTTCTTGGTCCTGCCGACTGAAAATCGGGACCATGAAAAAAGGGGGCAGAATTAAATTCTGTCCCCTTAGTATGTTACAAATGCCCTCTGCGTTACATAAAAACGGGCGCCAGGTTCAGTCTTGCCCGCTCAGTAATTCAATATCTTCCGTATCCGGCATCAGCACAAACTCGGGATAGGACTCAATCCCTAGTTCCGCCGAATCCTGGCCGACTTCCTCAACCGCGGCAGATACCCTGACACCTATGGTCTTCTCAATGGCATACCAGACGGCCATGGAAACGAAAAAGACATACACCCCGACCGCAAGAATGCCGGTGAGCTGCACCATGATATCGCCGCCTGCAGCTATGCACACAGCCAGCGTACCCCAGACACCGGCAAACAGGTGCGCGGGGATGGCGCCGACCACGTCATCCACCTTCAGGTTTTCCAGCAGCTTCATCCCGACGACAATGATAACGCCACCGACCGCACCGATGATGACCGCCCAGTAATGCGCAACAATATCCGGACCCGCAGTGATGGAGACCAACCCGGCAATTGCGCCGTTGAGACCTGCCAGCAGGTCGACCCGTCCCAGCACCGGCCGGGACATGCTGATGGCCGCAATCACCCCTGCCGCCGCCGCCAGATTGGTATTGACCAGCACGTTGCTCATCGCCACGGCATCCACTGCGCCGCCCAGGGCAAGCTGTGACCCGCCGTTAAAACCGAACCAGCCAAGCCACAGGATAAACACACCCAGGGTCACAATCGGGACGTTGGACGGCGGGGTGGGCTTGACACTGCCGTCGGCGCGGTATTTTCCGAGCCTCGGGCCGACTATCAGGGCGCCGGCCAGCGCAGCCCAGCCCCCGGTCGAATGCACTATGGTGGAACCGGCAAAGTCCTGGAAACCCATCTCGCTGAGCCAGCCGCCGCCCCAGGTCCAGGCGCCGACGATGGGGTATATCGCGCCGGCCAGAATAGCCGTGAACAGCAGGAACGACCACAGCTTTACCCGTTCCGCCATGGTGCCGGAAATGATGGACGCCGTGGTCGCCACGAACACCATCTGGAAAAACCAGTCCGACATCACCGAATAGCCGTTCTCGACCACCGCGGCTGTTGCTCCCTCGTCACCGGACAGCAACGCCAGTTCATCCGCAGACGGACCGTAAAGCAGGGTAAAGGAACCGATCCACCCGGATACGTCCGTATACATCAGGTTGTAGCCTACGAAGTAGTACATGAGCCCGGCTATGGAATATAGACCTATATTCTTCAGGCAGATGACCGAGGCGTTCTTGGTGCGCACCGAACCCGATTCGAGCATGGTGAACCCGGCGCACATCCACATCACCAGCGCGCCCCAGATAAGGAATGAGAAGGTGTTGAAAACGAACTGGGATTCCTGTTCCACTGCGGCGTTCACGCTCACAGAGATGAACAAAAGAATTACGCCTGTTAGGAATTTGCCAGGAAACGCAAGGCGTTGGAGTGATGGATTGATCCGGTTACCGTTCATTGCCCTCCCCCTGTTATTCTTCTTAGAACGAGGGGTGATTTTATCACAGAACGCCGCCCGGAGCAATCAGATTCGCTGGATGGTCAGGTATCTGACGATGCTTGTTTTCCTCTTTCGCCAGGATGAATCCTGCAGCAAGCGGTCAGGTTTCCTGTATCACTGTTTTGTGCGCGAACGGATTGCTGCGGCAAAAGACCTTCCCGCCCAGGCCAGCATGTCCCCGGAATTGTCCAGGGCTTCTTCCGGCGCCTGGTAGTAGGACAGGTACATGGGTTTGCCCTTTTTGTAATAGACAAACCGTTCCAGGCCGCGCGCCTCGAAATCCGCCCTGTTTTTATCGTCCGCCTTCAGGAACAGCGTCTCATCCGCAACGATACCGAACATAAGTTCTTCCCTGAATATACCGTGGCCGCCGAACATTCTCCTGGCGCGGACAGCGCCGAAAGGCGCCAGCAACTCCATCAGGTAGCTGACGAACTCAGGACTGTTCTGCATTCGCTGCTACCCGCCCAGCAGGGTATTCACGATTGAGAGCATGAAACCAATCAGCGGATGCAGGATTTTTCCGAGTACACCGGTAAAGATCAGGACAACCAGGATCGGCAGGCCCCAGCGTTCCAGTAAATTATATTTGTACGCCGCGCCGGGAGAAAGAAAGGACGTTACGATGCGGCTGCCGTCCAGGGGAGGCAGGGGTAACAGGTTCAGGGCGATCAAGACGATGTTGATGATAATCCCGACCTTCGCCATTTCGATCAACACCGTTGCCAGGTAAGAAATATCGCTGCCTGTAGTAGCCATGGATGAGAGCAACAACGTCCATAACGCCAGCATAATTACATTTGCTCCGGGGCCTGCGGCGGCCACCAGCGCCATGTCGCGCCTCGGTTGTCTCAGGTTGCGCCAGTCTACCGGCACCGGCTTGGCCCAGCCGAAGGCGAACGGCGTCAGGGCAATCATGATCAGCGGGACGGCGATCGTCCCCAGCAGGTCAACGTGTTTTACCGGGTTCAGCGTCAGCCTGCCGGCCAGTTTCGCCGTGGGGTCGCCCAGCTTGCTTGCCACCCAGCCGTGAGCAACCTCATGCACGGTAATGGCAAAGATAATGGGGATGGCGGCAATAATTATTTTTTGTACAAGGGAGAATTCGTAC
The DNA here is from genome assembly GCA_965208655.1 of Gammaproteobacteria bacterium. Taxonomy (GTDB): domain Bacteria; phylum Pseudomonadota; class Gammaproteobacteria; order Eutrophobiales; family Eutrophobiaceae; genus JAAXHV01. Next base: position 108,364 of record CBDBPJ010000001.1, on the reverse strand, counting down.
ATTGGTACTCCGCACCCTCAATTACGGGCAAGCATGACCAGGAATATGACAAACAGGACCACGACACCTACAGGAATAAGCGCACCCGTCCAGTCGGGATTTTCCGCCTCCCTGCTCTTCTTCATCGCGGCCTTGGCTCCGGGCCAGAACAGAAACAGCACGATGATGGCAAGGATTCCGACCAGGATTTGTTCAAATGATCCCATGAAGTAAATCAGTTAAAACAAACCCCGCGGGTGCGGGGTTTGCCAGTCAGACAATCATCTTTTTCAACTGATGACAACCACCTCAGTGGCGTGGAATCCTTTCGGCCCCTGTTCGGCAGTATATGTGACGCTCTGCCCCTCATTTAAAGTTTTATATCCTTCGGATTTAATGGACGAATAATGTACAAAAATATCGTCTCCGCCTTCTGACGGCTCAATAAAACCAAATCCTTTAGCATTGTTGAACCATTTAACGGTTCCCCTCATACTCATACTGCTCTCCCCCTTACAATTATTGAATACTGGATTTCAGCTATCCGATGCAGGGTAGAAACAAACGTCTGATACTACCCGCACCCGCGACAACTCAGCAACTAGCATAGTCAATTTTCGGGCAGTTGCCAACATATTTGTTTCAATCCGCTCCCTGCTCCCTGCTGTCGGCGCTGATGCGCTTGCTTCTGTGACGCCGGATCAGAACCAGGGTCATCAAGGGACCGGAAACGGCATAGGTCAGGGCGAGCAAAAACAAGACCAGGGAGGGTCTGACGGCGACCAGTGCGATCACCAGGACTACGAATAAAACACTTAAAAACGGCACCTTGCCGTGCAAATCGATCTGTTTGAAACTGTGGTAGCGAATGTTGCTGACCATCAGCAGACCAACGAGAACCGTCAGGGCAAACGCAAACACAACCATGGTAGCCTCGTCCACCGGTTGGCCCACACTATCGAACCAGACCAGCCCGGCAACGACTGCCGCCGCTGCCGGACAGGGTAATCCCTGGAAATACCGTTTGTCGGCGCTGCCGGCCTGGGTATTGAACCTGGCCAGGCGCAATGCCGCCGCCGCAGTAAAAATAAACGCAGCAAGCCAGCCCAGCTTGCCCAGGCCGTGCAATGACCATTGGTACACCACGAGGGCCGGGGCCAGTCCGAAAGATACCATGTCCGACAAACTGTCGTACTGAACGCCAAAATCGCTTTCGGTCTTCGTCATCCGGGCGATGCGGCCGTCCATGCCGTCGAGTATCATCGCCACAAAGACGGCGATAGCAGCGGGTTCATAGCGTGCATTGAACGCGGCGACAATAGCATAAAACCCGGCAAACAGCGCCGACGTGGTGAACAGGTTGGGCAGCAGATATATTCCTCTTCGACGTTTCATGATATCCGGTCCCGTAACCAGGAAGTAAAAGCCCTGGGGGTAATTGGGGTGATAGTTGGGGTCAGAGTAAAAATACCGGCAATCCGCCAGGTTGTGTTGTTGTACTCAAGTATTGTTACTCTGACCCCAAATTTCAGTTCCTTTCCTGGTCAACCAGTTTGTTCTCCCTGATCCAGGGCATCATCGCGCGCAGCCGCTCTCCCACCTGCTCGATCTGGTGCTCTTTACTGATTCTTCTCATTGCCTTCATTTTCGGTGCGCCCGTCTGGTTTTCCATAATGAATTCCCTGGCGAAATCCCCTGTCTGGATATCCTGCAGAATTTCCTTCATCTCTTTTCTCGCCTCCGCACCGATGATCCTGGGCCCGCGGGTAAAATCGCCGTATTCAGCCGTATTGGAAATGGAATAACGCATGTTGGCGATGCCGCCTTCGTAGATCAGGTCGACAATCAGCTTGGTCTCGTGCAGGCATTCAAAATAGGCCATCTCCGGTGCATATCCCGCTTCAACCAGTGTCTCGAATCCGGCCTGGATCAACGCGGTTATCCCACCGCACAACACCGTCTGTTCGCCGAACAGGTCCGTTTCCGTCTCCTCACGGAAACTGGTTTCGATGACGCCGGCGCGGCCGCCGCCGTTAGCGGACGCGTACGAAAGCGCAATATCCCTGGCCTGGCCGGATGCATCCTGGTGAATGGCGATAAGTGAAGGTACGCCACCGCCTTCCAGGTAGGTGGAGCGGACCAGGTGTCCGGGGCCTTTCGGGGCAATCATGATGACGTCGAGATCCGGTCGCGGCTCTATCTGGCGGAAATGGATATTAAATCCGTGGGCAAACGCCAGCGCCGCGCCGTTCCTGATATGCGGTCCGACCTGGGTGCGGTATAACGCAGCCTGGTGTTCATCCGGCGCCAGCATCATCACCACATCCGCCCAGCCGACCGCGTCTTCTATAGCCTTGACGGTCAGGCCAGCCGCCTTTGCCTTGGCGGCAGACGCTGATTCCGGCCGCAGGCCGACACACACTTCAACCCCGGAGTCATTCAGGTTGTTGGAATGGGCGTGTCCCTGGGACCCGTAGCCAATGACGGCAACCTTCTTGCTTTTTATCACGGACAGGTCCGCGTCTTTGTCATAATATATATTCATCATTTTTTCTTTCCCCTGATTAAACCCTGATTGCCTTGTCCCCGCGCGCGATACCGGAAACGCCGGTTCTCACGGTTTCCAGGATATATTCAGGCGCTACGGCTTTCAGGAAGGCATCCAGCTTGTCACCACTACCGGTGATTTCTATTGTATAGGAATTCTCATCCACGTCGATGATGCGCCCCCTGAATATGTCGCTCAAACGCATCAGTTCTTCCCTGGAAGAATCGACCGCCCTGACCTTTACCAGCATCAATTCCCGTTCGATATGTTCACTCTCGTTCAGGTCCACCACTTTTATCACGTCTACCAGTTTGTTCAGGTGCTTGGTAATCTGCTCGATAATCGCATCGGAACCCGAGGTGACCAGGGTCATCCGTGAGACAGTGGGATCTTCCGTCGGCGCCACCGAAAGCGACTCGATGTTAAAGCCCCGCGCGGAAAACAACCCGGAAATTCTGGATAAGGCCCCGGCCTCATTTTCGACCAGGAGCGACAGGATATGGCGCATCAGGCCAGTTCCCGTTCTTCTGAACCGGGCGCCAGGTGCATTTCATGCTGCCCCTTGCCCGCGGCAATCATCGGATATACGTTCTCGGTCTGGTCGGTAATGAAGTCCATCAGAACCAGCCTGTCTTTCATTGCCAGGGCTTCCCTGAGCGCCGGTTCAACATCAGCAGACTTCTCGATGCACATCCCCACGTGGCCGAAACTTTCGGCCAGTTTGACAAAATCGGGCAACGCGTCCATGTAGGAATGGGAATAACGTTTCTCGTAAAAGAACTCCTGCCACTGCCTGACCATCCCCATGTAACGGTTATTCAGGTTGATAATCTTTATCGGGGTCTGGTACTGCAGACAGGTTGACAGTTCCTGGATGCACATGACCAGGCTGGCTTCCCCTGTTATGCACAAGACCGTCTCGTCCGGGTACGCGATCTTGGCTCCCATCGCCGCCGGCAAGCCGAAACCCATGGTGCCGAGCCCGCCTGAATTCAGCCAGCGGCGCGGTTTATCGAATTTGTAAAACTGGGCAGCCCACATCTGGTGCTGCCCGACGTCGGAAGACACGTAAGCATCGCCACCGGTCAGTTCATACAACAGTTCGATAACCCGTTGCGGCTTGATCAGGCTGGAGTTCCTGTCAAAGCGCAGGCAATCCATGGATTGCCAGTCCCTGATCTGGCGCCACCACTCGTCAATGTCGGGCCGTTCCCTGATGCTTCGCAAGCCGTCATTGACATCCGCCAGGACGTGCTTGACGTCGCCGACGATGGGGACATCCACGGGTACGTTCTTGGCGATGGAGGACGGGTCGACGTCGATTTGTATGATCCTTGCGTGCGGGCAGAACTTTTCCAGGTCCCCGGTAACCCGGTCATCGAAGCGCGCACCGATGGCAATCAGCGTATCGCACTGGTGCATGGCCATATTGGCTTCGTAGGTACCGTGCATTCCCAGCATGCCGATAAACTGCCCGTCCGTGGCAGGGTACGCGCCCAGTCCCATCAGGGTATTGGTGATGGGAAAACCCAGCAGCCGGGTAAATTCGATCAACTCGGCGCTGGCATCGGACAGGACAACGCCGCCGCCGGTATAGATCATGGGCTTGCGCGCCTGCAGCATGAGCCTGATTGCCCGCTTGATCTGGCCCGGGTGGCCTTTTACGGTCGGCCGGTACGAGCGCATATCGACCGTGTCCGGGTAGTGATATTCACACGTATTTGCCGTAACGTCCTTGGGAATATCCACCAGGACAGGCCCGGGACGGCCGCTGCAGGCCACGTAAAATGCCTTCTTGATGACGCCGGCCAGGTCATTCACGTCGCTGACGAGAAAATTGTGCTTGACGCAGGGCCTGGAAATACCGATGGCATCCACTTCCTGGAAAGCGTCATTACCGATATAGGAAGTGGCAACCTGGCCGCTGAAAACAACCAGGGGGATGGAATCCATGTAAGCCGTTGCTATCCCGGTAATGGCATTGGTAATGCCCGGGCCGGAAGTGACCAGCACCACACCGGGGCGGCCTGTTGCCCGCGCATAACCGTCAGCCGCATGGGTGGCTCCCTGCTCGTGACGGACGAGGATGTGTTCAACCTCGGTCTGCTTGTAAAGCTCATCATAGATATGCAATACGGCGCCACCGGGGTAACCGAAAACGTGTTCGACCCCTTCGTCTTTCAATGCCCGCACGAAAATTTCGGCGCCGCGCAATATTGGTTTTGTTTTACCCACTGGCTAATTCCACAGGTCTCTCAACAATAGAACATGGTAACTTACTGATATTCTTCGTAAGCGTCAAGTTATCTGTTGCATTGCAGAATCCTCGCACAGGGTACACCGGGGGCAGGATCCATACTCTCTATTAGTTCCTGGTACGGTATAACAAAAACTTGCAAATTGATATGTAATTGTTTACATTAATATACAGTCTCCTGACCGGGCACTGATTTGAAAATGGCGGTTGTCCCAGATTTCACAAGGTCACGGCCGATGAAGTGTTTAAAACAGCTGGTTTGTACGCGACGACTGAAGCATGTGAATGTGCAGCCGGGATGTTGGCAGGATATAAACCAAATCCGCCACTTCTGTTGCTACGCCGAAACATGATGATCGATGACCTGTTAAACGAGTTTGCCCGGACCATAGGCCTTGACGCTATCGAACCGGACGATGAACCCTGCATCCTGGAATTCGACGGCAACCCCGTCAGCCTGAGCTATCGCAACAACAGGGAGCGCCTGCTGCTGTATAGCGATGCCGGCTTCCTGGTGCGGCCGGCGCCGGAATTGCTGTTGGGCCTGCTGCAGGCCAATGCGTTACACCATACTGTCGGGGACGGTAATATCGGCCTGGTGGTTGACGAACACCGGGGCGGGTTTGTCGTCGTTTATTCGCAATTACTGGTGACGGCTACACTGGATCTGGCCGCATTGACCGAAGCCATGCACATTTTTGTGGAACTATTGGAAGCCTGGAGGCAAAGCCTGGATGAGATTAGCAGCTCATCATCAAGTGATGGGGACAACCATAGTGATGCCGGCGATGAGCTTATACGGGTCTGAGCAGAACCATACTCCCGCCTGATCCCTGGAACGTGTATCTTACCAGCCAACCCAGAATCACACTGTCAAAAACCCCGGCATTGCAAGACTCGGTCAATGCCGTGCATGAAGCCATTGTAAAGGGCGGTTCAGTCAAGGTAGGCAAGAGCGGCAATCTGGAAGCCACGGGCGGGACTTTTATCGGAAGGGCCGTACGCCGTTTAAAAATACGTGTATTTCCTGACAGGGTTTGTCAACAGAATCACGTCGTCATTGCTGCCTTGAACCGGAACATCAGGGAAGATTTCGGCCCGGATCATCAATTAAATATCAAGGCCACCGTAACCAGCGCTGCTTCACACAAACGTTTTTTACAATCGATTATCAAGTCTGTCAGTGACGTTCGCGCCGGCAGTAAATATACAGGCACAAGCAGTGTCAGGGACGCAGCCCAAAATGCCCTTAAGCATGGCTTCGCCGGCAGGATTACGGCACAAAATTCCAGTCAGTCAATACGCCGCAAATAATATTTATGAATTTGCCGCAGAAGTATTGTCCTGGTACATGAACCCGGAGTACGGTAAATCAGTCCCTGCCATGCCCGATTACCTGGAAAACTGGGTCAGGGAGTGCTTTCCAATGCTGGATACCGAGTCCTGGTAAAAACTTGTAGTAATTTGTGACTTTTGCCACATTTGTGCAGATTCTCCGCTGTTCCATTCATTCCAACCCGCTAAAATCAAAATAACCTTGAGGGAACAAGGCAGCGGCAAGCCCGGGGCCGGGCAAGCCGCCGGAAAGGAATTCATGTACTACTCCTTGTTGGTTAGCAACTTCCTCTATGCCTGAGGGCGGCCCGGTATATCAGCGCCGGGCCAGGGATCAGGGACAGCCTGAAGGCAAAGGCGGGGGGGCGCATGTCCGCATGGCGCCCCCCCAACAAGGGGATTGAGGCAGGTTGACATTTACCCCGCATGTTCAATTCCTGGTGGCCGGCTCATGATATAATCACGAATTTGGACCACGTTTAAAATATCCCTATGCGCACCAGTGAAACCCTGCTGGCTACCTTACGTGAAGCTCCGGCAGATGCGGAGGTCATCAGCCACCGGTTGATGTTACGGGCCGGCATGATCCGGCAAACGGCTGCCGGGATCTATAACTGGCTACCTATGGGGTTGAGGGTTCTGCGCCGGGTAGAGGCGATCGTGCGCGAGGAGATGGATGCCGCCGGCGCCCAGGAAGTGTTGTTATGCGGCGTGCAACCAGCGGAACTCTGGCGGGAATCGCGACGTTGGGAGGAGTACGGCCCTGAACTGTTACGTTTGAAGGACCGCCACCAACGGGACTTCTGCCTGGGTCCCACCCACGAAGAAATCATCACGGATTTGATCAGGCATGATATCCGCAGTTACAAGCAACTGCCGGCCAACTTCTACCAGATACAAACCAAGTTCAGGGATGAGATTCGGCCCCGTTTCGGGATTATGCGCGCACGGGAATTCCTGATGAAAGACGCTTACTCCTTTCACCTCAGCCAGCAATCCCTGGAACAGACCTATGAGGTTATGTACCGGACCTATACGCGTATCTTTAACCGCCTTGGACTGGAATTCCGCCCTGTTCTCGCCGACAGCGGCAACATCGGCGGCAAGGTATCCCACGAGTTTCACGTTCTGGCCGACTCCGGTGAAGACAGCATCGCGTTTTCCGAAGGTTCCGAATTCGCCACCAACGTGGAACTCGTTGCCGCGCCGCCGCCCTCTGAAAAAAGGCCGGAACCGGGCGAGACGATGCAGAAAACCGCGACACCGGACCAGCACACGATTGAAGACATCAGCCGTTTCTTCGGCGTCAGTCCGGCCCGTTGCCTGAAAACACTGGTTGTCAACGGCAGTAACGGCGACCTGGTTGCCCTGGTATTGCGCGGCGACCACGAACTGAACCGTCTCAAGGCGGAAAAAATTCCCGAAACAGCAACCCCCCTGACTTTCGCGACTCCCGAAGACATAGGTAAACGGCTGGGTTGTGATACCGGGTCACTGGGTCCGGTGGGACTGGACATACCGGTTATCTGCGACAATGCCGCCCTGGTCCTGTCTGATTTTATCTGCGGCGCCAACGAGGACGGTCATCACCTCACGGGAGTGAACTGGCAACGGGACCTGGAAGAGCCTGCGCAGGCCGACCTGCGCAACGTGGTTGACGGCGACCCGGCGCCCGACTCTTCGGGAGCCTTGAAAATCGCCCGGGGCATCGAAGTGGGACACATCTTTCAACTGGGGACAAAGTACAGCGAGGCCATGAAAGCAACCTGCCTGGATGATACCGGCGCGGCCGTTACACTGTCCATGGGCTGCTACGGCATCGGCGTCTCGCGTATCGTTGCCGCAGCCATCGAACAGAATCACGACGACCGCGGCATTATCTGGCCGGGCGCGCTCGCCCCGTACCAGTTGGCACTGGTACCCATTAACGCGCATAAATCAGAACGCCTGCGCAACGCCGTTGAAGACCTGTATCAGCGACTGGTTGACAACGGAGTCGACGTGTTACTGGACGACAGGAAGGAAAGACCGGGTGTCATGTTTGCCGACATGGAGCTGATAGGTATACCTCACCGCATCGTGTTCAGCGAGCGCGGGCTGGATAACAACACCCTGGAATACAAGGGCAGGCGTGATGAGCAGAGCATGGACATTCCGCTGGATGACGCGGTCGAATTCATCAAGGGGAAAACGGGGAATTAATGCCTTGTTCAACGTATGACGAACCCGTCATAATGTTGTAATTCTGATTCTTCCCATTCCAGCTTCAGCACCGTTGCCGCGACCGGGCCGTGATTCAACCAGGTGCGGAATGTTTCGAGCATTGCTTCGTCCCCCGTTGCCCGGCCCTCCACCCTTCCGTCCGGTAAATTCGTGACCCACCCCGTTATATTCAATAACATGGCCTGCTCCCGCGCCGATTGACGGAACCATACTCCCTGCACAAGCCCGGATACCCTGAAATAAAAGGTTTTTTTCATACTCGCCAGTGTAATATACAATAGGGAATCGAAGCTTTTTTGTCACCTTCGACAAAAAAGATTTTACCGGTTTTACATGACAGAGAGGACAGCGCCACCTGTCCCCTGTTCGTCGGAGACAAGAAATGACCGTTACAATTTATCATAACCCGCGTTGTTCCAAATCGAGACAAACCCTGGAATTACTGCGCTCCAGGGGACTTGAACCGGATATCGTCGAATACCTCAAGACTCCCCCCGGGAAAAGTGAACTGTCCGGGATACTGGGGTTGCTGGGAATGGGCCCCAGGGAGTTGATGAGAAAGAAAGAAGCGGCGTATAAAGCCAACGGCCTGGACGGCGCGGGACTGTCCGACGAGCAGTTGCTTGATGCGCTGCTTGAACACCCGGTCCTGATAGAGCGCCCGATAGTCGTGGCCAACGGGAAAGCCGCCATAGGGCGTCCACCGGAAAATGTACTTGATATCATCTGATCGATGACGGACATCCTGATTTTGTACTACAGCCGCTACGGCAATGTGGCGGAAATGGCCAGGTATGTCGGCCGGGGCGTGGAATCCGTGAAATCCTGCCGGGCGCTGATCCGGACCGTCCCGGCCGTATCGGCGGTCAGCGAAGCCGGCGCCGGAGATGTCCCTGCACAAGGCCCGCCGTTCGTCAGCAAGGACGACCTGGCCCGTTGTGCCGGATTGGCCCTGGGCAGCCCGACCCGTTTTGGAAACATGGCGGCGCCGCTGAAATATTTTCTGGACTCAACCGGCGATCTCTGGCTGTCCGGCAAGCTTGCCGGAAAACCGGCTGCCGTGTTTACCTCCACGAGCAGCCTGCACGGCGGCCAGGAGAGCACGCTCCTGTCAATGATGCTGCCGCTGTTGCACCATGGGATGGTTATCATGGGCGTGCCGTACTCAGAACCGGCGCTGATGTCAACACAGGCCGGCGGTACGCCTTACGGCGCAAGCCATGTCGCCGGAATTGAAAGTAATTACAAGATCACGGAAGAGGAAAAACAGATCTGCATCACCCTGGGCGCCCGGCTCGCAGAACTGTCATTGAAGTTGTCAGTGTAAGGTTACCCCTGCTTACGCGACAGGGATATTTGGGGTGATAATTGGGGTCAGAGTAAAAATACACAGCGTTATATCTATTACGTACGAAATACATTTTGTATTTTTACTCTGACCCCAAGAATAAAACCACCGTTTTTTGCGTTCCATTTCTTTCCTTTGCATGCCATAACTATCTGATATTATTATAAATGTATTGTTGACGATTATTTTTCCTTCCTGTACAGTTCCGTGTGTATCGTTGGACAAATCGTAGGAGCAGGAGAAAATACCATGCAACAATTTACCGATGCAAAAGCCCGCAAACTAAGTGCCCCCGGTTTCCATACGGTTGACACGACATTGTATCTGAGAATCACGGACCGGAGCAAATACTGGGTACAGCGAATCACGATTAAAGGCAAGCGCCACGATCTGGGCCTGGGTGCGTTTCCCGTCGTGAGTGTGGACGAGGCCCGGGAGACGGCGTTTCTCAACCGCCGGCGGATCCGCGCCGGCGGGGATCCGCTGGCGGAAAAGCGCAAGGCGCTGAAACCGGACTTTGAGGCGGCGGCCGCGGCGGCGCTGGACAGCCTGCGGCCAACCTGGCGCAACAGCATGACTGAGCAGGAATGGCGGCGCTGCATGGACACCTATGTCCTCCCGCGTATCGGGGACAAGCGGATCGATCTGATCGACCGGGCGGACATTCTTGACATACTGGTTCCGTTGTGGACCGATAAGAACGCAACGGCGCGCCGGTTGCGGGGCTGGATCAAGGCCGTATTTTCCTGGGCGCAGGCGTTCGGCCATATCGAGACCAACCTGGCCGGCGACGCCATCAGCGCGGCGCTGCCGAAGCAGGCCGGTAAAACCAAGCATCACAGGGCATTGAACCATGCCGAGGTCAGGGACGCCTTAAACCAGACCGACAAGGCGCAGGCCTGTATTGCTGCGAAGCTGTGTCTGCGGTTTATCGCATTGACGGCTGCCCGGAGCGTTGAGGCGCGGGCCGCACTGTGGAGTGAGATTGACCTTGAAAACAAAACCTGGTCCATCCCCGCGGGGCGCATGAAATCGAATCGGGCGCATCGGGTTCCGTTATCAGACCAGTCGATAGCCATACTGGAAAAGGCGAGAGTGCTGCGGGACAAGTCCGGTCTGGTCTTCCCGTCACCAAGAAACAACGGTAAACCGTTAACCAATGCAACGATGATGGTGTTTCTGCAGCGGGCGGGGCTGGCTGACCGGGCAACGGTGCACGGCCTGCGATCGTCATTCCGTGACTGGTGTGCAGACAGCGGTAAGGACCGGCAACTGGCGGAAATGGCCCTGGCGCACGTGGTGCCGGGTGTTGAAGGCAGTTATTTCAGATCGGACCTGTACGCACGTCGGATGCGTCTTATGCAGCACTGGGCGGATTATATCACCGGTGCGGGTCCGGCGAAGGTGGTGAAGTTGAACTCTGGTTGAAACCCTTAACGGGAAACCCGGTAACAGGAAGCGCCTGCGAATATATTGAGTTATTCCAATATGTTGGGCAAGTACGCGCCGCTTTGCTACTACCTGTTGCGTGCAGGTACTGGCACGGTCACGCTGTTCTTTTCCGAGATTGAGGCAATCATCGGCGGCAATTTGCCGCCAAGCTGCGTAGTTCACTGAACTCTGCCACCCGAAGCGCAGCAACGCTGAGTCCCCCGATTCGGCTGCAACCGTCCATGTCGTCCTGTTCCGGCACCATCCGACCACCGTAGAGGCGCTGTAAGCGATTTATCGGAGCGACCCTAAGGCTTGGTATGGCCTGAATACGGCGGATACAAGCCCGGCGACGACGAGACCTGGGGCGCAACGCAGCACGTCAACGCCGGTGCGTGACTTGGCTTTGTGGTCTGCATCGTTCTCCAGGTATGCAGCAGCCGCGCCCCCGGCGGCGCCACCACCGTAAAACCCGGTCATCAGGAAAAACCGGATTCCCTGATCCCCGCTCAATGTCGAGGAGACGGCGCAGCAGCTCAAGCTCCCCCGACCATTGCTCGCGGTTTACGCCGCGGCAATATGTGCCGCCCGGCGCCCGCAGCAACCCGGCACCGGCATCGGGCCCAGTTGTGGAGCGGCAGACTGCGGCCTGTGCCCGGTCCTGCCACTCGTCACGCGTCACCGTATCCATGCGCAGGGTAACCATCCGGTCCGGCGGTACCCGCGATATGGTCAGCTCAGCCGTCAGGTTATGCCAATGAATCAGTTGGCCCCGTTGCAAACGGGGGGGGTCAAGGGGGGGTATCCCCCTCTTGCGAGACTCCGGTATCAAAACGCAGTTTTGTATACAGGAGTAGTCTCGCCCCTCCGTTAACGACAGTCATCGACCGTGAGCGAGTTGTTCCCTGACAGCATAATCCGGTGGCCTATCCGATAACATATCACAGGATGACTCCGGTTGTTCGATTAGCCGGTAGTTATCCGTCGTCATCCACTCAGCCAGGCGGCTGAATATATCCGACAGAAGCACGGACCGGCTGGCGCAGCTGGCCTGGTTCATCCTGTACAACCTGATCCAAGCAACAATCAGGGCACGCAGGTCAACCCCTGGCAATACGGCCCGAACTCCGCAAGGAACGCCTCATGACAGACAAACACAATCCCAGCCAGGCACTCGATGCTCGCCATCGTTTCAGTGCCCGGGAGCGGTGTTGTCTTGTTCCACCTGCCGTTGTTGTTATTGACTGCTGAGGCATGTCGAGCGGCATGGCTTGCTATGCAAAACGGAATTTGTCCCCGCCTGATTTTACCCGGTGCGTCTCATGTGGGCCGATAACTGCCCCTGAGCTGGACCGTTTTGAGGAAAATCGGGAAAATGACACCGCACGTATAACCGATTTATAATGGCGGAAACAGTGTTTAAATTCTATGCAATATCTGTTGGACGGATAGTGTGATATTTATGGATCATATTTTATAGAATATTATATAAAACAAATAGTTACCTAGTTAGTTTTACTCTGACCCCAAATATCCAAAAATTTACCGTTTGTCTTCCAGGATTTCCTTTACAAACGCCACCGTCAGTTTTCTTTGCTCCTGCAGGCTTTGCCGGTCCAGTTGATCCAGCCAGCGGAACAGGTTATGGGTATCCCGGTCGACCCGGTTAACCAGGTATTCCACCACCGGGCTGGTCAGTTCAAACCCGCGATCCTGCGCCCTGCGTTTTAACGCCGTGATCTTCATGTCATCATCCAGCGGTCCTAACTGGTAGCTGAGGTCCCAGGACAGTCTGGATTTGAGATCCGGCAACCGGATCGTGCTGCCGTTAGGACTTTGGCCGGAACTCATCAGCAACGGGGTATTTGCGTCTCTCAGCCGGTTGAACAGGTGGAACAGGGCCATTTCCCATTGATCCTTTCCCGCGGCCTCTTCGATATCGTCCAGGCAGACCAGGTCGAGTTCCTCCAGGGAAGTGAACATATCCGGCGTAAATTCATCAAGCCGGGTCAACGGCACGTAGACGCACGATCGTTCCGCTGCCGCCGCCGAGTTGCATGCGGCCTGGAGCAAATGACTCTTTCCTGTCCCTCGCCCGCCCCAGAGGTAAAGGTTCCCCCGGCTGTCACCCTTTGAAGTACTGATCAGGTTTTCAACCACTGCCCCGTTTGTCCCTGGTATATAGGTTTCAAACGTATAAATGTCGCGGCGCTGAATCTCCAGCAGGAGTTGTGGGCGCGGCAGGCTGCCGGCATTCGTATCCAGCGGCTTGAATTCATGCCCCTGGTTGAATTCCAGCGGCAGTTGCCGTTTGTTATCCGGTGACGACATCTTGTTGTCCATTCTTATGGAATGAGGCGGTAATAGTGGCTATCCGGGTTATCAAGCGCTTCCAGGGTTCTGCCAAGACCGATGGTCTGCACTACGACCGGCTCCCCGCCATGCGCGGTCAATGCCAGTTTGACTTCCCCGGTCCGTACTTCCATGACATGGACTTCGCTGATTGAACTCAGGGATTCCAGGTAGTTGATAAGGCGTGCGTATTGTTCAACGGAATTAACGTCACCTACCGTAATTTCAATGTCGCCCAACAGTGTATAGCTGCCGGTCCGGACAAAATCGCCGGCCAGGATATCGATAAAGCCGTTAAAGCCTTCTTCCAGCGCCCCCTCCAGCAGGTCGGTTTCCGTTGTCCATTCATGGCTCAGGCCATCAGCCCCGTAACTTCTCCACCTGCCTTCCCATATCCCCGGAACCGGGGAACCCACGCTTGCCGCGAGGATGACATCAGTATTATAGCGGCCGGATGCCGCCATGATCGGCTCCTGGAATCCGAGCCACACATCTCCGGGTTGTATCTGCCTCTCATCATCAAGGTCCTGCAGGGGAAACAGGATGGAAACGCCCCGCCGGTGCGCCAGATCATGCACCAGATCAAGTAATTCCGGCACGCTGTCCGCGTCGGCAAACGATCTGCGGTTCGCCTGTTCCAGCGCAAGCCAGATCAGAATGGACGGCCGTTCCCTGCCCCAGACCGGTATGCCCGATTCCCGTAATGATTTATTCAGGATGACTTCGTCGAATTTAACCGCGAGCCGCCATTGCACCGGGACAGGCGCCCCGGTTGAGGGGGACGCGTCAACCTGCATTTCCCGGTAACGGTATTGCTGAACGAAATTACCGGCCTGTTCCAGAATCGGCTGCAGTTCAGTAATACCGGACACGTCACGCTCCCCGGTCAGCTTTACCAGTACCCTGCTCAAACATGCGCGGATCGCAGCAGTCCTGTCTTCAATGGACTGGTTCTCGACGATGACTTCCGCTTCGTACAGGCCCGGAACCTTGATTGCATGGACAAGCAGTGGGCACAGACATGCCAGACAGCAAAAAACCTGCAACGCTCTTTTCATATCCTCAAACCGTAACACTTAATTTGGGACACCCATAAATTAACATTCTTTATCAATTTATGGGTGTCCCAAATTTAAATACTTATTTCATACGTTCAAACGGAACAATATCTGGAACTGCAATAACCATCACATTATAGTAACGTACTTCATGCTTGATTATCATTGATTCAATGAAGCACTCCGACTACGAATCCGCGGGCGTCAGCATCGACCGGGGCAACGAACTGGTAGCTGGCATCAAATCCGTGGTACGTGATACGTATCGCCCCGAGGTATTGGCCGAACTCGGCGGATTCGGTGGATTATTCGACCTCTCCGCGACAAAATACCGCCGGCCTGTACTGGTTTCCGGCACCGACGGCGTTGGCACGAAAATCAAACTGGCGATACAACTGGGCAGACACGGCGCTATCGGAATTGACCTGGTTGCCATGTGCGTTAACGACATCCTGGTGCAGGGCGCCGAACCCCTGTTCTTTCTCGATTATTTTGCCTGTTCCAGGCTGGACGTTGCTACTGCAACGGACGTGGTGAAAGGAATTGCCCGGGGCTGTGAGCTCTCCGGCTGTGCCCTGATTGGAGGTGAAACCGCAGAAATGCCCGGGATGTACCAGCCCGGTGATTACGACCTGGCGGGTTTTTGCGTAGGCGTAGTGGAAAAGGATGAAATCATTACCGGTGCAAACGTAACGCATGGGGATATCCTGGTTGCCCTCCCGTCAAGCGGGCCACATGCAAACGGTTTTTCGCTGATCCGTAAAATTCTGGCCGACTCGGAAACCTCGTTGACCGATACCCTGGAGGGCGTCCCGTTTTCGGAATTACTGCTGGAACCGACGCGTATCTACCATGAAGCCGTATCCGCATTGTTGCCGGAGGTAACCCTCAAGGCTATTGCCCATATCACGGGCGGAGGCTTGACTGAAAACATACCCCGGGTTCTCCCCGGGGACGTTCATGCTGAAATCGACCGTGGCAGCTGGCGCCGGCCGGCCCTGTTCCACTGGCTGCAGGAAACAGGCAGCGTCAAAACAACGGAAATGTACCGGACCTTCAACTGTGGTGTCGGGATGGTGCTGGTTGTCGACCCTGACGAGGCGGAGAAAACTCTCGATATATTGGGGGCAACGGGCGAAGCAGCATGGCGCCTCGGCACAATCCGGGAACGGGATGGCCGGACCGAAAGGGTGAACTACGTGTAGGAATTACGAATGGATGTGCCGCCTGCGGCGGCTGTCTAATGTGGCATCTCCAATTCGTAATTCCTAACTCATCTCCCTGTTCTCTATCGGGACAAATTCCACCTTTTCCGGGCCGGTGTAATTGGCGCCGGGCCTGATAATCTTTCCGTCCTGGCGTTGTTCGATGATGTGCGCCGCCCAGCCGGTCACCCGGGACATGACGAACATCGGTGTGAACATGGGGGTGGGAATGCCCATCATGTTATAGGAGACTGCAGAGAACCAGTCCAGGTTCGGGAACATCTTTTTGACGTCCCACAGCACCGTCTCCAGCCGCTCGGCGATGTCGAACAGTTGCATGTCGCCTTGTTCCGTGGAAAGCTGTTTTGCCACGCGTTTGATTACCTCGTTGCGGGGGTCCGAGATGGTATACACGGGATGGCCGAACCCGATCACGATCTCCTTCCGGGCAAGCCGTTCCCTGATGTCTGCTTCGGCTTCGTCTGCCGTTGCATAGCGTTGCTGTATCTCCATGGCCACTTCGTTGGCGCCGCCGTGCTTTGGGCCGCGCAGCGCGCCGATAGCGCCGGTAACGGCAGAGTAGACATCGGACCCGGTCCCGGAAATAACCCGGCCGGTGAAGGTCGATGCGTTAAACTCATGCTCGGCATACAGTACCAGGGAGGTGTGCATGGCGCGCACCCATGATGGCCGGGGTGGTTCGCCGTGCAGAATATGCAGGAAATGGCCGCCGATTGAGTCGTCCCCGGTATTCTCATCGATACGCCTGCCGTGGTGGCTGAAATGGTACCAGTACGCCAGCATGGAAGGAAAGGACGCCAGTAACCTGTCTGCTATGTCCCGGGCTCCTGTCAACGTGGGCGCGCCGGATTCCGGCATTACCGTTCCCAGGATTGAGCAACCGGTCCTGAGCACGTCCATCGGCGCCGCGGTTGCGGGCAGTAACTCCATGCCGCCCTTTACCTCGTCCGGCAAGCTGCGCAGTCCGGCCAGTTTTTCCTTGTATGCGTGCAGTTCCGTCCGCGTCGGCAGACGCTCGTACAGCAACAGGTGCGCGATCTCTTCAAATTCACAGGTCTCGGCAATATCAAGGATATCGTAGCCGCGGTAGGACAGGTCGTTGCCGCTGCGGCCTACCGTACACAGGGCGGTATTCCCGGCTGGTATGCCGGACAGGGCGACCGATTTCTTGGGTTTGAAACCGCTGCCTGTTGCGCTCATTCCTGTGCCTCCCCGGTAAACAGTGCATCCAGTTTCCGTTCGTATTCGTGGTAGCCCAGGATGTCATACATGTCTTCCCGCGTCTGCATGTCGCCGATGACATTGCGCTGGTGGCCGTCAGCCAGGACTGCCCGGTAAAACGTCATGGCAGCCTTGTTCATCGCCCGGTAGGCGCCGCAACAGTACAGCACGATATCAACCCCTGCCGCGCCCAGTTCCTGCGTTGAGAACAGGGGGGTTTTGCCGAACTCGGTGATGTTTGCCAGCAGCGGGGCCGGAATTTGTGTGCGCAGCGCCTGGTACTGTTCAAGGGTAGTCACTGCCTCCGGGAAGATCATGTCGGCGCCGGCCTCAATACAGGCACTCGCCCGTTCTATCACGGATTGCATGCCCTCGACAGCCAGGGCATCGGTCCTCGCCATGATGACAAAACCGTCATCATGGCGGGCGTCCACTGCGGCCTTGATGCGGTCTACCATCTCTCCCTGCGTGACGATGGCCTTGTTAGGCCTGTGCCCGCAGCGTTTCTCCGCCACCTGGTCTTCGATATGCAGGGCCGCAGCGCCGGCTTTCGCCAGGCTCCGGGTCGTACGGGAAATATTGAACGCGCTGCCGAAACCGGTGTCCGCATCCACCAGCAGCGGAAGTTCACAAGCGTCCGTAATGCGCCGTATATCCGTCAGCAGGTCATCCAGGGTACTGATCGCCAGGTCGGGTACACCCAGTGAATTGGCCGCCAGTCCACCGCCGGAAAGATATATCGCCTTGTGTCCTGCCCGTTCCGCCATGCGCGCGGCCAGGGCAGTAATCGTTCCGACGACCTGCAACGGTTTGTTTTCCGCAACTGCCTGCCGGAATTTGTTTGATGAATTCATACAGCAACTCTTACCAGTATCTTCCAGAGGGTGAAGTCTATTCGTTTCCCGCGATATCTTCAATGAAGGAATATTTGAGGTCAGAGTAAAAATACTGTTAATCTGTAGTTGTAATCGGCTTTATTTTTTGTATTTTACTCTGACCCCAAAATATCCTGGAGTTGACATGTCAGGTATTAATTCAGGTGATTATCCCGAAGTACGCATGCGGCGCATGCGTGAACATGATTTCACCCGGCGCATGATGCGTGAGAACCTGCTCACGCCTGCGGACCTTATCTACCCTGTTTTCATAATTGAAGGTGAAAATCAACGGGACCCTGTCCCCGCGATGCCGGGTGTCGAACGTCTCAGCATCGACCTGCTGATCGAAGAGGCGCGGATAACCATGGAACTGGGCATCCCCGCACTGGCGCTGTTCCCCGTCACACCCGAAAAGAAAAAAACCGCAGACGGCAGGGAAGGCTGGAATCCGGACGCCCTGGTCCAGGTCGCGACAAGAGAACTCAAGTCCGCCGTGCCCGGACTGGGAATTGTCGCCGACGTGGCCCTGGACCCGTTCACCACCCACGGCCACGACGGACTGCTTGACGAGAGCGGCTACGTCGCCAACGATGCCAGTGTTGAAGCCCTAGTGCGCCAGGCCTTGTCCCAGGCCGAAGCCGGGATCGATATCGTAGCCCCTTCAGATATGATGGACGGCCGTATCGGCGCCATCCGCAAGGCACTGGACAAAGCCGGCCACATCAACACCCGCATACTCGCCTACTCGGCAAAATACGCCTCCGGGTTTTACGGCCCGTTCCGGGATGCCGTGGGGTCATCGGCAAACCTCGGTAAGGGAGCGAAACAAACCTACCAGATGGACCCGGCCAATGCCGACGAGGCGTTACGTGAAGTCGCCCTTGATATCCGGGAAGGCGCGGACATGGTGATGGTGAAACCCGGACTGCCGTACCTGGATATCATCCGGCGGGTAAAATCCGAATTCGGCATGCCTACCTTTGTCTATAACGTCAGCGGCGAATATTCCATGATCAAGGCAGCCGCGCTACAGGGCTGGCTGGATGAGAAAACCGCGGTGCTGGAAACCCTGTTGTCCTTCAAACGGGCCGGCGCAGACGGGATACTGACTTATTTTGCCAGGCAGGCCGCCGAGTGGCTTGAATAAGATAACGGGGAAGATAACAGGGGACAGATTTAAATCTGTCCCCTTTTTACTCTAAAACAGTTCTTCCAGGAAGTTGAGCAGGGTCTGCCAGGAGCGTTTATCCGCCTTCTTGTTGTAGATCGCACCCAGGTCAGGGTTGTTGGCCTCCGGATTGGTGAAGGCATGCAAGGTATTGCCGTAAACATGTATCTGCCAGTCCGCGCCGGCTTCCGTCAACTCTTTCTCCAGCGCAACCACCGCATCGACAGGCACCATGGGGTCTTCATGGCCGTGCAGCGCCAGCACCCTGGCTTTTATCCTGCTGCCCGCGGTGTTTCCCGGCGCGCCGAACAGCCCGTGAAAACTGGCCACGCCACTGATATCCGTTCCGATACGGGCGAGGTCCAGGACACACAGGCCACCGAAACAGTAACCAATAGCAGCAACCTGGTTGCCATCGACCTCCGGTTGGGAAGTCAGGGTTTCAAGGGCCGTTGTCAGACGGGATTGCAACAAGCCCCTGTCGTCCAGGAAAGGCTGCATCAGCGCGGCATTTTCTGCCACACTGGAGCCCAATACCCCCTTGCCGTACAGGTCCGCAGCGAAACCCACGTAACCCAGTTCAGCCAGTGCGCGCGCCTTGTCGCATTCGAATCCGCTACGTCCGGCCCAGGCATGCACAACCATGACTGCAGGTCTTGTCCCTTCCACCGTATCATCATATGCGAGGGCTCCTTCCAGCACGGTCCCGGCGTGCTCATATTCAATCAATCGTTCTTGGATCATGTGTCAGCCTCCTGTTGAATTTTTACCATTGTAACCGATAAAAGCAGTTATTTGTCCCCCCCGTTCCCCGGATCTGTCAAGTGGCGTGCTCGCTCATCCACTCCTTCAGCAAAGACACTGCGTGCGCCTGGTGTACAGGCTGCTCGCGGTAGTAATGGGTCGCGCCGTCAATCCGTTCAAAGCGCTTGTTCGAGCTCCCCAGGAGTTCAAAAATTTTTCGCGGGTGTGATGCCGGCGTTGCGTTGTCGGCCCCGTTTTCAATGACCAGGGCCGGCACGCTGATCGCAGGCGCATTGTCCGCGCTGCGCGCGCGGCTTTTATCGAAGGACCATTGCGACATCCACGACCGCAAGGTGGTAAAACGGGCAAGGCCCGCGGGTCCAGAGTTGGCTGCACGCGGGTCACCGAGGTAGCAGTGATTGGGAGCGCGCTGATTTGGATCGACTGCGGGGTCGATCCAGCGCGGGTCGCACATCGTCCGGTGAACAATGAATGGGCGCTCGAGCGCGCCGTCGTCAGCATTGGCGAGACGATCAAGCTGTTGTTCCGCCCAGGTCGTGATGCGCCGGTTGCGCGCGATCTGCGCCGATCTGAATCGTTCAAGAAACTCCGCATTGAAGGGTGGCGTGTGGGTTGCCTCCGGTGCGTAAATATCAAGCTCGGGATCGCGCGTATCCGGATCGGCTTCAATCATGACCGAAGGGTCGAGCCACTCGGTCAACGTTTCCGCGCGGCTGAGATGCGCGGCGATGCTGAGTATCCCGTCGGCCGGCGGCAGGCCGGCTGAAGCCAGATCGACAGGGTCGCCCGCGGGCGTGGCGGTAACGCCGGGCCTTTCGGCCTGTGCCTGGTAGTAGATGGATAAAGCGCCGCCGCCGCTCCAACCGGCGAGTATCACGTTCTCGTAGTTCAGTTCGTCGCGTGCGAAGGTGATATGCGCGCCCAGGTCGAGCAACACCTTCTCCATAATGAGCGGCGAGTCGTTACGCAGGTAGCGGCTGCCGCAACACAGGACGTGTACGCCGGCTTCAGCGAGTGCCCTGGGCAAGGGCAAGAGGGACAGCGACGACGACGGATGCATGAACAGCAAGACCGATTTGGCGGGCGCATCGGTACGCCGCAGCAGTTGACCTTCGAGGAATATGCGGCCGGCCTGACCAACGAAGCCGTAGACTTCCGTGAACAGATTCTGCTCGTTGTATGAAATCGTATAGCCGTCGCGGGCAAAGGGTTCGCGCAGTACGTCTATCTGCAAGGGCGCTCCGCTACGCGGTTTTCGTGCCGGCCTTGCGCGCGTTCCACTTGTCCATTTCCACTGCCGCGTCCTGTGCCAGCTGCGACCACATCGCCTTGCTGTCGGTGCGAACGGAAACTTCGAGGCGATGGCCGTTCGGATCGTAGAAGTACCAACTGTCGCACATGCCATGTTGCACCGGCCCCAGCACGTCGGTACCCATATCACGCAATCGCTCTGCCAGGGACGCCGCTTTCTCGTGGGAGTCGAGTTCGAGGGCCAGGTGCTGCGCCCAATCCGGTTCATCCCGCGCCGCCGGACCGGCGTCTTCGAGGATGTCAAAGAAGGCGATGAAACTGCCGTCTTCCATCTCGAAGAAAATGTGGTTGTGCGGCGCGTTGCGTTGCAGTGACGGCACGTATTCCTGGACCAGCGCGGCGGCGAGCTTCAGGCCCAGGCCATCGACATAAAATCGCCGCGTCGCTTCAGCGTCGAGACAGCGATAGGCAACGTGGTGAAGTTTCTTGAGCATCCGCTTGCCTCGTCTCCAGGGTAGCTTGATAATAGTATATAAGAAGATAAATTATACAAAAATATTACTGACGGTGTGAGGATTTGATGGCACATGACCACGGCTCGAACTAAAAGCCCGGCAACGGCGCGCTTTGCGCGCGACCTCGGTGAGGTGCGCAAGGAAGTTCTGGCCAGGGTGGAAGCGATACTGCCGGCGCTGGCCGACGCGGCCGCAGACGCGGAAGCAGAACGTGACCTGACGCCGGAATCCTTCGCTGCCCTGGTCGAATCCGGTGCGCTGCGGCTGTTCGCACCACAACGCGCGGGCGGATACGAGGCCGGCTACCGGACTTACGTTGAATCGACCGTCCTGTTGGCGCGCGCATGCGGTTCATCGGCGTGGTTTTCCTTCATCCTCAATCATGGTGACTGGCAGACCGGGCAGATGAGCGCTGCGGTCCAGGAGCGTGTGTGGGCCGGCAATTCGGCTTCGGCGAAGGTTGCGGTGCCGCTCGCGCCGATGCCTGGCTGGCGCGCCGAGCGGCATGATGGCGGCACGACGGTCTCCGGCGACTGGCCGTACTCGTCAGCCAGCTCGCACGCCAGTTGGGCGCTGATCGGTTTTCCGCTGCTGGACGATGACGGGTCGCAGACGGACAACATGATCGGACTGGTCAACACCAGCGGGATCCCGGTCCGCGATACCTGGCATGTTGCCGGTATGGCTGCGACCGGCAGCAACACCTTTGAAATCCGGGATGTTTTTATTCCGGACGAGGAAACGACCACCATGTCCGCGCTGATGAGCCACCAGTTTGCAACGCCCCACAGCGCTGAAGCGCAATACCAGATGGATGCCGTCGCGGTGTTTCACATCGCCACATTGGTGCCCGTGGTCGGCCTCGCGAAAGCCGCGCTGGATTTGACCATGGAACGCATCACGACGCGTCCTAAACCGATGACTTATACGTTTTATGCGGATACCACCAAGTCGGCGGCGACCCAGTTTGCGATGGCGCGCGCCACCTGGTTGATCGAGACGGCATTGGAGCAGACGCGCGCCGCGGCCGACGCCATCGATGCGCAGGCGCTGACGGCGCGTCCGTTCCCGGCGATCGAGCGCGCCACGTTTGCCATGCGTTCAGCACAGGCACATCGCATGTGCCGCGCAGGCGTGGATTTATTACTTGATGTACAGGGCGCAGGCTCTTTCGCGCTGAATAATCCGCTGCAGCGGATCTGGCGCGACATGCATGTAGCCAGCCGCCACGGCATGTCGGTGCCGGGCATGAAGCAGGAGCTGTACGGCCGCGCGTTGCTGGGCGCCGATGAACAGCAGATGACGCCGATTCGCTAGCACAACTCCCGCTTGATGATGATGCGGGAGAGGTCAGCCGCGGTTAATTTATATCTTCAAATTCAGCGACTTGATCTTCCTGGTCAGGGTGTTGCGTCCCCAGCCCAGCAGTTTGGCGGCCTCATTCCGGCGTCCTCCGGATTGTTGCAGGGCTTCTTCAATAAGGATACGTTCGAATTCGGGAAGAACGTTGCCCAGTAACCCGGTCTCGCCCTTGAGCAGGTTTGATTTGACCCAATGCCGCAGTGTGCTTTCCCAGTCCTCTGCAGTTCGCTCCGTTCGTTCCACACCCCTGAGTTCAGGCGGGAGGTCATCCAGGTGAATCTCGTTGCCCGGGGCCATGACAGTTACCCAGCGGCAGAAGTTTTCCAGTTGTCTGACGTTGCCCGGCCATTCCAGCCTGTCCAGGTATTCCTGGGTCTCCGGCAGCATCAGCTTGGATTCAATATTCAATTCCACGGATGAACGCCGTAAAAAATGCTCGGTCAGTAACGGAATATCCTCGCGCCTGTCACGCAGCGCGGGAACGTGTACCCGGATCACGTTTAAACGGTGAAACAGGTCTTCGCGAAATGCACCCCGGTCCACCCTTTGTTCCAGGTCCTGGTTGGTTGCCGCGATTACCCTGACGTCCGCGTCAATGGGTAGATGGCCGCCGACCCGGTAAAAGGTACCCGTGGACAGGACACGCAACAGGCGGGTCTGCAGGTCGGCAGGCATATCGCCGATTTCATCAAGGAACAGGGTGCCGCCGCCGGCCTGCTCAAAACGGCCGAGGCGTTGCGACGTGGCCCCCGTGAACGCGCCTTTTTCGTGGCCGAATAACTCGGATTCCAGCAGATCCCGGGGAATGGCCGCCATGTTGAGGGCAATAAACCGCTGCTGTGAGCGGGGGCTGTGGCGATGCAGCGCCTGCGCCACCAGTTCCTTGCCGGTGCCGGACTCACCGGTAACCAGTACCGTGAGGTGAGAACCCGACAACCTGCCGATTGCGCGAAACACCTCCTGCATGGCCGCGGTAGAACCGATGATTTCAGTTTCCGTCATGTCCCTTGCCTGTGCCGCCGGCGGGCCCGCCGGGTGCCGCTGCATTGCGCGCTTCACCAGGCTGAGCAGTTCATCTATGTCAAACGGCTTGGGCAGGTACTCGTAAGCCCCGCCCTGGAATGATGAAACCACCCGGTCCAGGTCAGGGAAAGCGGTCATGATAATCACCGGTATATCGGGTGTTTTGTGCTTTATCTCTTCCAGCAGAGCCAGTCCGTCCAGACCGGGCATACGGATGTCCGATATGATGACGTCCGGCCGGTCCGTGCCGAGCCGTTGCAGCAGGTCCTGTGCATTCTCAAAGGTGACCGGCTCCAGTTGTTCCTTGATCAAGGCGCGTTCCAGCACCCACCTGATGGACTGGTCGTCATCCACAATCCAGACTTTGTTATTCGCCCGCATAGCTCCCCTTCACTCCACCGGCAGCAGAACCCTGAAGCAGGTCCTGTCATCGATTCTTTCGTACTGGATCATGCCGTTATGGGACTGGATCAATGACTGTGAGATGGATAACCCGAGGCCGGAACCGCCGGCCCGGCCTGTCACCATGGGATAAAAAATATGCTCCTCAATTTCAGCGGGAACGCCGGCGCCGTTATCGATGACGTCAATCTGTATCGCCAGCTTGTGATGTCTCTGGCGAATCGTACAACGGCGTTTTATCCGGGTACGGATCAGCACCTCTCCGGTTTCATCGACGGCCTGTGCCGCGTTCCTGGCAATGTTCAGCAACGCCTGGATCAACTGCTCCCGGTCGGCGCGCAGCGCCGGCAGGCTGGGGTCGTAGTCGCGCTGGATTCGACCATTGAATTTCGACTCCGCCTCGACGATGCGGCAGGTGTGTTCGAGCACGCTGTGAATGTTGACGCGGCTGGTCCGGTTTCTTGTCGCCGGGGTCAGCATCCGGTCGACCAGGTTGCGTAACCGGTCCGCTTCGTTGATGATGATCTGGGTATACTCCACCAGGCTGGAACCATTCAGTTCCCGCTCCAGGAGTTGCGCCGAACCGCGTAATCCTCCCAGGGGATTCTTGATTTCGTGGGCTATGCCGCTTAACGATTTACGCGCCGCATCGTGTACATAAGACAGGTTGCTTTCGCGCAGCGCCCGCACGCGGGAGTCGGCATTGATCAGTTCCAGGACCACTTCCTTGCATGTCTCACCTTCGATAACCGGGGTCACGATGCAATCCACACACATGGGCTTTGCATCGGGAAGATCCAGATCTATGCCCCATTCCATACGGGATTGCCTCGTCGCCCGGGTACGTTCAAGATTTTCCAGCAGCTGTTGCGAGGCAAACAGGATTTCGTCGGCGGTATGGCCGTACATCTTGGTGCGGCTTATAAAAAACAGCGTCTCCCCTGCATTATTGATATCGGTGAGCCGCAGTCGATCATCGAATACCAGCACAGCCGTGCAAAGATTATCCAGCAGCCTGTACGTGCTCATGGTTTTGGCTATATGCGCAGTGGCCGCATCCTTGCCGTTAACAGGCGATGTCCCGGCTAGGACCTCCGGAGAGGCCATAGCCGGAACGATTTACTAATCACAGACTGTAGTACATATCAAGTTCTACCGGGTGTGTGGTCATACGGAAACGAGTTACCTCATTCATCTTCAACTCAATATAACCGTCGATCATGTCGTCCGAGAACACACCACCGGCAGTGAGGAAGTCCCGGTCCTGGTCCAGTGCCTCCAACGCCTGGTCCAGTGACGAACAAACGGTGGGTATCTCCGCCTCTTCCTCAATCGTCAGGTCATAAAGGTCTTTTTCCAGGGGTTCACCCGGGTCCAGCTTGTTCTGTATCCCGTCCAGGCCCGCCATCATCATCGCCGCGAACATGAAGTACGGGTTGCCGCAGGAATCCGGGAACCTGATCTCAACGCGCCTGCCCTGCGGGTTGGCAATCCAGGGGATGCGGCACGATGCGGAACGGTTGCGCGCGGAATAGGCGAGCAATACCGGGGCCTCAAATCCGGGCACCAGGCGCTTGTAGCTGTTGGTGCCGGAGTTGGTGAAGGCATTGAGCGCCCGGGCATGTTTGAAGATGCCGGCAATATAATGCAGTGCCGTGTCGGAAAGACCGCCGTACTTGTCCCCGGAGAACAGGTTCTGGCCGTCTTTACCCAGGGACTGGTGCACGTGCATGCCGTTGCCGTTGTCGCCAACCAGGGGTTTCGGCATGAAGGTCACCGTCTTGCCGTATCCCTGGGCAACGTTCATGGCGCAGTACTTCAGGGTGAGCAGTTCATCCGCCTTGGTCACCAGTGATTTGAATTTTGTGCCGATTTCCGCCTGGCCTGCAGTGGCGACTTCATGGTGGTGGACTTCAACCGTCATCCCCATATCCTGCAGCGCCATGCAGATAGCGGTACGCACGTTCTGCAGGGAATCAACCGGCGGCACCGGAAAATAGCCGCCCTTGATGCCGGGGCGGTGACCCTGGTTCGGACCGTCCATCAGCTTGTCGCTGTTCCAGTGGCCTTCCTCGGAATCAATTTCGTAAAACGCGCTGTTCAGGCTGTCGCCCCAGCGGGCTTCATCAAAGATGAAAAACTCGGGCTCCGGGCCGAAATAGGCAACATCGGCGATACCTGTCGATTGCAGGTAGGCCTCGGCGCGTTTTGCCAGGGAACGCGGGCAGCGTTCGTAACCCTGCATGGTGGTCGGTTCCAGGACGTCACAACGCAGGTCCAGGGTTGATTCATCATAAAATGGATCGATCACTGCTGTTTCCGTATCAGGCATCAACAACATGTCTGATTCGTCGATCCCCTTCCAGCCGGAAATGGACGAACCGTCAAACATCTTGCCGTTTTCGAAAAATTCGTCGTCGACGGCATTAACCGGCACAGTTACATGCTGTTCCTTGCCGCGCGTATCACAGAAGCGCAGGTCAACAAAACGCACATCATGCTCTTCGATTAATCCATATACATTCTCTTTCGACATTGCTTATCTCCTCGCACAGTTTTACATTGGATTTAACTGCTCCCGGTCCCCCGCGTAGTTCATGGCGACAACCGGTAACAAATGGTATTCCGCTGCACAATTTGTGCCACCCAGGGTACCCGTGAAAAAAACTGCATCTTTCAACAGCTTACCGGCGCCCCCTCCGCATTCTAATCAGTAGAATGCACCAAAATAAGTCATCGCACCAATAATTATGCACCAATTTTGTGCATTCCACAAACCAAAGACAATGAGCATTGGATATAATCCCTAACCCCTGGCCCCTAACCTCCAACAACCCTTTCTCCGGCCATCAACTGTTCCAGCGTCTCACGCTCCCTGATGACATGCGCATCCTCCCCGTCCACCAGCAATTCCACCGCCCTGGGCCTGGCGTTGTAATTTGAGCTCATGGAAAACCCGTAGGCCCCGGCGGACATGACGGCCAGCAGGTCGTCCGGACCAAGGGAAAGACTGCGCCCCAGCCCCAGGAAATCGCCGGTCTCGCATATCGGGCCGACCACGTCATATTCCGCTTCTGTCCCATCCCCGCGTTCGCTGACGGGAATAATGTCATGCCAGGCCTGGTACAGGGACGGCCGCAATAAATCGTTCATTGACGCGTCAACGACGGCAAAATGTTTCTCCTTGTTTGCTTTCAGGTATTCGACCCGGGTAAGTAACACACCCGCGTTACCGACTATTGATCGGCCCGGTTCCAGGATGATCCCGTAACGCTCAGGGACAAGGTCCGAGATGACCCCGGCAAAGCCGGCTACATCGGGCGCTGTCTCGTCGCTGTAGCTGATACCCAGGCCACCACCGATATCGATGTGGCTGACGCTGATTCCGGTATCTTCCAGGCGTCCCGACAGCGCAAGCAGTTTTTTCACCGCGTCGACAAAAGGCCCGATCGAAGTAACCTGTGAGCCGATATGGCAATCGATTCCGGTCGCCGTGATATGGTCCAGGCTGTCAGCCAGCCGGTATATTTCCAGGGCTTCCTCGTGATCGACGCCGAACTTGTTTTCTCTCAGGCCAGTGGCGATATACGGGTGGGTGTCCGGATCGATATCCGGATTTACGCGGATCGATACGGGCGCCGTCACGGACATCTGTCCGGCTATTTCGTCAAGGCGCAACAACTCCGCCTTCGACTCCACGTTAAAACAATGGATGCCGGCTTCCAGTGCGCGCGCCATTTCATCGGCGCGCTTCCCGGTGCCGGAAAACACCACCTTGCCCGGTTCACCCCCGGCGGCAATGACCCGCTCCAGTTCGCCCCCGGATACGATGTCAAAACCCGACCCCAGCCTGGCCAGGAGGTTCAGGATAGCCAGGTTGCCGTTTGCCTTGACGGAGTAGCAGACCAGGGCGTCCCTGCCGGAGAATGCATCCGCATATGCGCGCCAGTTGGCTTCAATCACCGCCCGCGAATACACGTAGGCCGGCGTGCCGTGGCGTTCGGCGAGCGCAGTCAGGTTGATCCCTTCCGCGTGCAGGGCGCCGTTCTTGTATGAAAAATTTCCCATTCACAATTCCTGTGCGGCCACCCCGGCAGCATCGTCATCAGGCAGGTAAAGCGCACCCTTCTGGCCGCAGCCGGACAGAATGAGCGCCAGTATGAGTATTGGTAACAAGCGATGTGAAACCATTATGCGTCTCCGGAAGTCTGGCGGCTGGAATAAGGTTTGCAATCTTCCAGAACAATATATTAAATGTCAATCTGAAAGCGTGTACGGCGCCGATACCCCGTCCCGGGGTCCATTGGTAAATATTTTTAAACAAGAACTTGAAATCGGTCGATATTTGGGATGAAATGTGAATTCCCGTCACACTACAACTATAACCACAAACAACCATAGGTAACGCACGAGATGAATAACAGCATTGTCCACGTAACTGATTCCAGCTTTGAAGAAGATGTATTAAAATCGGAAGCGCCGGTAATGGTGGACTACTGGGCGGAGTGGTGCGGCCCCTGCAAGATGATCGCACCTATCCTCGATGAAATTGCCGACGAATATACCGGCAACCTGACGGTAGCCAAGATCAATATCGATGAAAATCCCCAGACCCCGCAGAAATACGCAGTACGCGGTATCCCCACGTTGATGATATTCAAGGATGGCGATGTCGTTGGCACCAAGGTAGGCGCCGTGTCGAAACTGCAGTTATCTGCCTTCATAGACAGCACAATTTAAAACACAGGTATAAAAAAACTGGACGTTTCCGATTTGACGTGCTAACGTCTAGTGTAGTCTAACCTGTCGTATAGTCCCTCTAACTTAATTCGGGCCCTTAGCGCATTTCAACCATATGTGTGGCGAAAGCCATTCAGCCAGTTAATATCAGCTAATTTATTTCGGAGCAAATGAATCTCACAGAGTTAAAGCAACAACCCGCATCAGAACTTGTTCTCATCTCAGAATCCCTCGGCCTTGACGGCCTGGCCCGCTCGAGAAAACAGGACGTAATTTTTGAAATTCTAAAGGCCCATGCAAGAAAGGGCGAAGATATCTACGGCAGCGGCGTGCTGGAGATCCTCCAGGACGGCTTCGGATTTTTACGATCCGCCGACAGTTCCTACCTGGCCGGCCCCGATGACATCTACGTATCGCCCAGCCAGATAAGGCGTTTCAACCTGCGCACCGGTGACAATATCTCCGGCAAGATAAGGCCCCCCAAGGAAGGAGAGCGCTACTTCGCGCTGCTGAAGGTCAACGAGATAAATTTCGAGACGCCCGAAAAGGCCAGGCACAAGATCATCTTTGAGAACCTGACGCCGCTGTTTGCAGAGCAGCGTCTGAAGCTGGAGGTGGGTAACGGCAGTACCGAAGACCTGACCCCCAGGATCATTGACCTGGTAGCGCCTATCGGCAAAGGCCAGCGCGGTCTCATCGTATCGCCGCCAAAGGCCGGCAAAACGATGATCCTGCAATCCATTGCCCAGTCCATCAAACACAACCACCCGGAATGCCATTTAATCGTCCTGCTCATCGACGAACGGCCGGAGGAAGTGACGGAGATGGAACGCTCGGTCCGGGGCGAAGTGATCTCAAGCACGTTCGATGAACCTGCCACCCGCCACGTGCAGGTGGCGGAAATGGTCATCGAGA
The DNA here is from genome assembly GCA_965208655.1 of Gammaproteobacteria bacterium. Lineage (GTDB taxonomy): Bacteria > Pseudomonadota > Gammaproteobacteria > Eutrophobiales > Eutrophobiaceae > JAAXHV01. The sequence continues at coordinate 78,367 of CBDBPJ010000001.1, read as the reverse complement.
GGGCAAAACGTCTCACGGAGCACAAGCAGGACGTGGTCATTCTGCTGGATTCCATTACCCGCCTGGCGCGGGCCTATAACACCGTTGTGCCGGCATCCGGGAAGGTATTGACGGGTGGCGTAGACGCAAACGCATTGCAGCGGCCGAAACGCTTTTTCGGCGCCGCGCGGAACATTGAAGAAGGCGGCAGCCTGACTATCCTCGCCACGGCCCTGATCGACACCGGTTCGCGCATGGATGAAGTCATCTACGAAGAGTTCAAGGGCACCGGTAACATGGAGTTGCACCTGGACCGCGAGATTTCGGAAAAACGCATCTATCCCGCCATCTACATCAACCGTTCCGGCACCCGCCGTGAAGAGTTGCTGACGGAAAAGGAGGAACTGCAGAAGATGTGGATATTAAGGAAGCTGCTGCACCCCATGGAATCGATCGCAGCCATGGAATTTCTCCTGGAACGGCTGAAAGCGACCAGGAACAACGCCCAGTTTTTCGACGCCATGAAGAAGAGGTCGTAACAACCGTCACTCCAGCGAGGACCGGTAACGTCCTTGCCAAAAAAAACCCGCCGGATGGCGGGTTTTTTTATACAGCTGAACAGCAGTGGGTTACATCATACCGCCCATGCCGCCCATGCCGCCCATATCACCACCGCCCATAGGCATAGGCTCTTCCTTCTTCGGCAGTTCGGCCACCATGGCTTCGGTCGTCAACAACAGGCCGGCAACCGACGCTGCGTTCTGCAGCGCGTAACGGGCCACTTTGGTCGGATCCAGGATACCCATTTCTATCATATCGCCGAATTCCCCGGTGGCTGCGTTGTAACCGTAGTTGCCTTCTCCCTCGGCAACCTGGTTAAGCACCACGGATGCCTCGTCGCCCGAGTTCGTGACGATCTGACGCAGCGGTTCCTCCAGGGAACGCAACAGTATGGAGACACCGGTCTGCTGGTCGTCGTTCTTGCCTTTTACCTGGGCAGTGGCTGCCACTGCGCGTACCATCGCAACGCCGCCGCCGGGCACCACGCCCTCTTCGACCGCGGCACGGGTGGAATGCAGGGCATCCTCGACACGCGCCTTCTTCTCCTTCATTTCCACTTCGGTAGCGGCGCCGACCTTGATGACGGCTACACCGCCGGCCAGCTTGGCCACGCGTTCCTGCAGTTTCTCCCGGTCGTAGTCGGACGTCGACTCTTCAACCTGGGCGCGGATCTGGTTGACCCGGCCTTCGATATTCTCAGTCCGTCCGGCGCCGTCGATGATGGTCGCGTTTTCCTTGGTGATCTGCACGCGCTTGGCGCTGCCCAGGTCGTCCAGACCCGCTTTCTCCAGCGATAACCCGACTTCCTCGGAGATGACCGTACCACCGGTCAGGATAGCGATATCCTCAAGCATGGCCTTGCGCCGGTCGCCAAAACCCGGCGCCTTGACGCCGGCAACCTTGACGGTGCCGCGCATGTTGTTGACCACTAGGGTAGCGAGGGCCTCACCCTCGATATCCTCGGCAATGATCAGCAGCGACTTGCCTGACTTGGCAACACTTTCCAGCACCGGCAACAGGTCTCTTACGTTGGAGACCTTCTTGTCGTGCAACAGGATAAAAGGACTCTCCAGGTCGACGCTCATGGTCTCCTGATTGTTGATGAAGTAGGGAGACAGGTAACCGCGATCGAACTGCATACCCTCCACTACGTCCAGTTCATTGTCCAGGCCGGAACCCTCTTCGACGGTAATGACCCCTTCCTTGCCCACTTTCTCCATTGCATCGGCAATTATCTGGCCGATATCTTCGTCGGCATTGGCTGAGATAGTGCCTACCTGGGCGATGGCCTTGCTGTCGGCACAGGGCTTGGAGAAGTTTTCAAGTTCTCTTACAGCCGTCAGCACCGCAGCATCGATGCCGCGCTTGATATCCATGGGGTTGGTGCCGGCGGCGACCGCCTTCAGGCCCTCGCGCACAATCGCCTGCGCCAGTACCGTCGCGGTCGTGGTGCCGTCACCGGCCACGTCGGACGTCTTGGAGGCGACTTCCTTGACCATCTGTGCACCCATGTTTTCGAACCTGTCCTCCAGTTCGATCTCCTTTGCCACGGAAACGCCGTCTTTGGTAACCGTCGGGGCGCCGAAACTTTTTTCTACGACGACGTTACGACCCTTGGGTCCCAACGTCTGCTTTACCGCATTTGCCAGTGTATTGACACCTTTCGCCATACGCGAACGAGCGTCATCACCGAATTTGACTTCTTTTGCACTCATTTTTCTTGACCTCCTGAAACTTATTCGATAACGCCCATGATGTCGTCTTCACGCATCACCAGCAGTTCTTCATTATCTATCTTCACTTCCGTGCCTGAATATTTGCCAAACAGGATCCTGTCCCCTGCCTTGACATCCAGGCCGCGTACCTCTCCGTTCTCCAGGATCTTGCCGTTACCGGTGGCGACGACTTCTCCCTGGATTGGCTTTTCAGTGGCGCTGTCAGGAATGACAATCCCGCCAGGGGACATCTTTTCCTCTTCCAGCCGCCGCACGACTACCCGGTCGTGTAATGGTCTGATATTCATATTCTGATTACCTCCTATGAGCTAAGCTGTTTGTTGTTTTATGAATATGATGGAATTGTTAGCACTCTACTAAAGTGAGTGCTAACAATATAGCGGCAAAATTTCAGATGTCAACAGAAAATTGCTTAAAAAAGGGAAATTGGGGGTCAGAGTAAAAATACTGTCAGCCTGGCAACTCGTAACAGTCCATTGGCAAGTATTTCACGACTATTATACGTTGTGCTGGTAATACTCCATGAGTATCCGGGCGACCTCGGGCCGGGCAAACTCTTCCGGCAAAGCTTGTCCGCCGGCCAGCATCTCCCGTACTTTTGTCCCCGACAGCAGTACGAAATCCTCCATCCCGTGATCCGGCACATCGCGCATCATCACCACCCGGTCCAGTTTTTTTGAATAAGCAGTATGGTCCGCCTCGAATATTTCAATCGCCAGCGCGCCGTCAGGCACCTGTTCGCGGAAAATGGCCTGCGCGTCAAAGGGGCCGTAATAACTGCCGACTCCGGCGTGGTCCCGGCCAACGATCAAGTGGCTGCAACCGGCATTCTGCCGGAACACGGCATGCAGCACCGCTTCCCGCGGGCCGGCGTAGAGCATATCGAACCCGTAGCCGGTTACCATCACGGTATTCCCGGGGAAATACAGTTCCACCATCTTGCGTATCGCCGCATCACGCACATCGGCAGGGATGTCCCCCGGTTTCAACTTACCCAGCAACATGTGGATCAATATGCCGTCGGCTTTAACCGTTGCTGCGGCCATCTTGCACAATTCCTCATGGGCGCGGTGCATGGGGTTGCGCGTCTGGAAAGCGACGACTTTTTCCCAGCCGTTGGCGGCAATCCCGGCGCGTATCTGCATGGCGGTCCTGAACGTCTCCGGGAAGTCCTGTTCGAAGTAACTGTAATTCAATACCTGAACGGGACCCGCCACCAGCCGGTTGCCGGACGCGGTCAGCGTCGCCACACCGGGGTGGTCCCGGTCCAGGGTGCCGAACACTTTTTCAGTGATCAGCCTGATCTGATCATCCGACAGGGTCTCCACCGAGGCCACCTCCTGGATGGCGAGAACGGGCGAACCTTCCACGTTGGGGTCGCACAGCGCGATTCGTTCCGCGCCGTTGATTGCGGAGGTGTCGGTACTCAGGTTCAGGCAGGGTACTGGCCAGAACAGGCCGGCAGCGGTGTGCATATCCCGGGCAACACCGGTTGCGTCAGCGGCATTCATATACCCGGGCAAGGGTGAAAAATAGCCGGCGCCCAGCATCACCGCATTGGCCGCGGCCGCCGAGTTAAGCAACAACTGCGGCAGGGTTTCGGCTTCTTCCAGCAATGCCTGGCGCCGGTCTTCATCTTCGACGAACAGCGGGCGCAGTTCACCGGTTCCGTGTGGTCGTATCATGGGTTACCTCTCGTTTTTCAGGTTGGTGTACGTGTCCAGGCGTATATCGATATCATCAGCAAGTCCCGGTAGTGCCAGGTCGCCTGCCGCACAACCGGGGATCATCCGGTGGAACTGTTACATCCATCACTGCGGCTGGTTATAACTCTTGATACCGGGTTTTCGGGCCGGTCAGGAATTCGTGGCCCGAGTTGCCGCGAATGATATCTCCCGTATGCAACTGGTAGTGGTTATTCTTCCGGTCCTCAAAGAAGAACTCGAGTGAGTAACGGATCGTAGGGAACGACAGTTGCTCCCAAGGTATTTCGTCCTGGGTAAACAGCGCCACTTCCTGGCTTTCCGCACCGGCGGAGAAATTCAGATCCATGAGTGTGGAGTTGAACATCAGGTAAACCTGGTTGACGTGGGGCAGGTTGAAAACAGCGAACAGGTTGATGATCTCGACCCGGGCATTGGCCTCCTCCATGGTCTCCCGCAACGCGGCCGCGTGAGAACTCTCGCCCAGTTCCATGAAGCCTGCGGGGAGCGTCCAGTAACCGTAACGAGGTTCAATCGCTCGTTTGCACAGCAGCACCTTGTCCTCCCAAACCGGTATGCACCCCGCAACTATCTTCGGGTTCTGGTAGTGGATCGCATCGCAGGACTCGCATACGTAACGCAAGCGGTCGTCGTCCGGTGGAATTTTTCGCACTACCTGTGAGCCGCAGGCGCTGCAGTAATTCATCGGTTAACATCCCTGTCCAGCAACGGACGGAGATCGGGCCATAGGTTGTCCAGCATCATTTCCTGTGCTTCTGCTTTCGGATGAATACCGTCACTTTGCATCAAATCCGGATTATCGGCAATATCATCCATGATAAATTTCGTCAGGATCACGTTATCCCGTGAGCCCAGTCGTTTATACACGGCGACAAATCTTTCTATGTAAGCAGCGCCATAATTTGGCGGCAGGAGCATCTCAACCAGGAGTATGCTACTGCCCGAAGCAGAAATTTTTTCGACTATCTCGTGCAGGTTATCCCTGATTTCCGCCAGGGGGACCCCCCTCAGGCCGTCATTGCCGCCCAGTTCAACGATAGTGATATCAGGTCTTATCTCTTTTAAAATGCCATCAAGACGACTGTTTGCGCCGTGCGTGGTTTCGCCACTGATACTGGCATTTATGACTTTATAGCGGTAGCCTTCCATGCTCAGACGGCTGCGTAATTGAAAAACCCAACCCGCCTCAGGGTCAATTCCGTGGCTGGCGCTCAGGCTGTCTCCCAGTACCAGGATGATTTTATCCGACCCGGGGGCAGATAATGATACAAATAAAAATACTATGAACGTAACCGGCCTCAACATGGAGCAAACCTCGAAATATATTATCCGGGCGGAAAACCTGGTTAAACGGGTCAACGGTCCCGCCGGTAGCCTGACTATCCTGGATAATATCAGCCTGGCGATCAAATATGGAGAGAGTCTGGCCATAACAGGCGTATCCGGTTCCGGAAAGTCCACACTCATCGGCATACTGGCAGGACTGGACCTGCCGACAAGCGGCAAAGTCATCCTGGATAACATGGACCTGACCGGGCTGGATGAAGCAGGCAGGGCAAGGTTGCGTAACCGGCGGGTCGGTTTCGTATTCCAGTCATTCCAGTTACTGCAGGGTCTGACCGCCCTGGAAAACGTCATGCTGCCGCTGGAACTGGCAGGGAACGGCGCGGCCAGGGAGATGGCGCTGGCGCACCTGGCCGAGGTCGGCTTGTCGGCCCGTACCGCCCACTACCCGAACCAGTTATCCGGCGGCGAACAGCAACGGGTGGCCATTGCCCGAGCGTTTGCCGGTACGCCGCTGGTGCTGTTTGCCGATGAACTCACCGGCAACCTCGACCAGGAAACCGCGGCGCAGATTGTGGAACTGCTGTTCCGCCTGAATTCGGAACGCGGCACGACCCTGGTGCTGGTCACCCACGATGAGTCCGTCGCCACCCACTGTTCCCGCAAACTGACCCTGGACGGCGGGCGCATCAGGCAACCTCATGTTCCTGCTTAGGCTGTCACTTACCCAGTTGCTGCGGGACTGGCGCGCGGGTGAGCTGCGCCTGATCGGCCTGGCGCTGATCATTGCCGTGACAAGCCTGACGACTGTCGACTTCTTCACCGACCGGGTCAACCGGGTTACGGAAATCCAGGCCACCGAGTTGCTCGCCGCGGATCTTGTTGTCAGTTCGGCTGAACCCTTCAGCCGGGAATTCATCGAACAGGCCCGGGGCCTGGGGTTGAAAACGGCGCTGACCGTCAGTTTCCGAAGTGTCGTCGTCTTCGCTGACAGGCTTGAACTGGCGGAGGTCAAGGCGGTGCAATCCGGTTACCCGCTGAGAGGCAGACTGCTGGTTTCAGAGCGGTTGTTTTCCGAAGAGATCACCAGCCGGACCATACCGGAGCCGGGTTCGGTGTGGCCTGATCCGCGGCTGTTCCAGTTACTGGATTTCAGCGCCGGCGATAACGTCAAGCTGGGGGCATTGTCCCTGCAGGCCGCAAAAGTATTGACTTACGAACCCGATCGCGGGGGCGACATGTTCAACATCGCCCCGAGATTGCTGATGAACCTTGCAGACCTGGAAGCCACCGGCCTCATCAGGCCCGGCAGCAGGGCAGTTTTCCGGCTGCTGGTCTCCGGCCCGGGTGAAGCCGTGACCGGGTTCCGCGATTTGATCGACAACTACGAAGAATACGATATCCGGGGCATACGCGATGCCCGGCCGGAACTGCGCACTGCCCTGGACCGGGCGGAACAGTTCCTGGGCCTTGCCGTACTGGTCAGTATCGCCCTGGCCGGTCTCGCCATCGCCTTGTCGGCACAACGCTACGTTGTCAGGCATTTCGACAACTGCGCCATCATGCGTTGCTTCGGAGCAGACCAGGGGATGATCATTAAAATCTATTTCATCCAGCTGTCGGTCCTTGCCTTGATCTGCAGCGCTATCGGCTGCGCTCTCGGCTACCTGGGCCAAGCCGGCCTGACGGCGTTGATGCACGGCCTGGTGACGAGACCCGTACCGGAGCCTGGCCTGAGCCCGGTCCTGGTCGGTATGGCAGCCGGCGTGGTGACGGTCCTGGGCTTTGCCATGCCGCAGATCCTGCGGCTGAAGAACGTAACGCCGCTGCGGGTGCTCAGGCGGGACCTGGTTCCCCAGCCCTTTAGCAACCTGGGCATTTATGCAGCAGCGATCGGCTGCCTGTTGCTGCTGGCGCCGTGGAAATCGGGCAGCGTGGAGTTGATCCTGTACGGTTTTACCGGGCTGGCGATAACCGCTGTTACGTCGTACCTGGCCACGCGACTGGCAATCCACTGGTTGAACACGCTGCGGTCCGGTGTCGGCGTTGCCGCCCGCTTCGGTCTGGCGAACATCGTGCGCCGGGCCGGGCTGAGCACGGCACAGATCCTGGCCATCAGCATCGGTGTTATGGTGCTTACCCTGCTGGTGCTGATCCGGACCGATTTGCTGGCAAACTGGAACAACCGGTTGCCGCCCGATACCCCCAATTATTTCCTCATCAACATCCAGCCCGGCGAGGTGGACGCGGTCAGGGAGTTTATCAGTGACCGGACCGGAGCAGCCCCGCCGGTTTTTCCGATGATCCGCGCCCGCCTGATGACCATTAACGAGCAGACGGTTAATCCGGACGACTACACGGAAGAGCGGGCCAAACGTTTCGCCAGGCGCACCTTCAATCTATCAATAGCGGGTTCCCTGCAGGATGACAACCGCCTGACGGGCGGGGAATGGTGGGGCGAAACCGGCGAAAACCTGTTTTCCTTCGAGGAGGAATTCGCAGCCACCCTGGGGATTTCATTGGGTGACCGGCTGGCGTTTAAGATTGCAGACAAACAGGTAACCGGAACGGTCAGCAATACCAGGTGGGTCGATTGGGATACGTTTAACGTGAATTTCTTTGTCGTCGCCAACCCGGGCACACTGGACGGCTATCCGGCGTCTTACATCACCAGTTTCCACCTGGCTCCGGAACACAGGCGGCTGCTTATCGACCTGGTCAGGACCTGGCCCAGTATCACCGTCTTTGACGTGGATTCCATTCTCAGGCAGGTGCGCGGAATCATGCAACAGGTGGTGAAAGCAGTGGAATTTGTTTCGGGTTTTACCTTGCTGGCCGGGATTATAGTCCTGCTTGCCGCGCTGCAGACCACCCACGATGAACGCAGGTACGAAACCGCCCTGCTGAACACCCTGGGAGCAGAACGCGGCCATGTTCTCACCGGTCTGCTGGCGGAATTCGCCCTGCTCGGCCTGATTGCCGGCATTGTCGCCGCCCTGACAGCCACCGTGGCAGAAATGTTACTTGCCGAATACGTCTTCCACATGGACATCATGATTAATCCGTGGGTGTGGCTCATCACACCGCTGCTATGTACGCTGGTCGTTGTCATCGGCGGTCTGGCCGGCACCCGCAAGGTTCTGACCACGCCACCCGTGCTGGCGCTCAGGCAATACTGAGCATGGATGTTCGGATATTTGGGGTCAGAGCAAAAATACAATCATACGTAGATACCGCAAATTCATTGGTGGTATTTTTACTCTGACCTCAAACTTCCAGTGTCCGGAAGTGTCTCAGTGATCAACATGTCGACCACGGCACGCAGCGCTTCCTGCTTGTCCATACCTGCGCGGAGGGCCTGTTCGTAAGCCACAAGCTGCCGGTGTGCGCTGGTGCCGCGTGCGAGGATGGTGCGCGCATGCGCCAGTTCAGCGGCGCAGTCCAGGGCATCGGCGTCTTCTTCAACAAGCTCGATCAATTCTTCCAGTAACGCATCGAACGGGACAATCTCGCTTTTACCGAAGTCGATCAACCCCTCGTCGGGACCGTAGCGCATGGCGCGCCAGCGGTTTTCCGTCACCAGCATCCGGGCATAAGCCCGCCAGCGCTGGTTGTTCTTGCGCAGGCGGTAGAGCATACGCATGATACAAACCGTCAAGGCAGCAATACAGGCCGCGTCATCCAGGTATGTGCATACGTCCATGATACGCGCCTCCAGGGTCGGATAGCGCGCACTGGGCCGCAGGTCCCACCAGACTTTGCTTGCATCATTAATTACCCCTGAGGATTTCAAAATATTGATATGGCGTTCATACTCCGCGTAACTTGAAAACTGCTCGGGGATGCCGGTGCGCTGCAAGGCGTCAAACACCGTCAGCCGGTATGACAGCAGTCCCGTGTTTTCCCCTTCCCAGAAGGGAGACGAGCAACTCAGCACCAGCAGGTGGGGCAGGAAGTAGTTGAATTGATTTAACAGGTCGATGCGTAATTCGTTGTCCGCTATACCGACGTGGACGTGCATGCCGCAGATCAGCATGCGTCTTGCGGCAGCCTGCATGTCGTGTTCGAGGATATCGTAACGTTCCTTCTCCGTGTGCTGCTGGTCGCGCCAGCTGGCGAACGGGTGGGTGGACGCGGCGATCGGGGCCAATCCGTAGCGGCCTGCAACCTCGATGACCGCACTCCTTAAGGAAGCGAGGTCCTCACGGGCCTCGGGAATGGTTTTGCAGGGCCTGGTACCCACCTCGATCTGGGAGCGCAGGAATTCGGGAGTGACCTGCCCCCCGCACAGCGCCGCGCATTCCTGTACCATGGTTTCGGGCGTGTCGTTGCACAGGTCACGCGTTTCCTTATCCACCAGCAGGTACTCTTCTTCGATACCGACGGTGAACGCAGGCTCAGGGATTGCCATTCAGATAACCTCCCGGAAATCAATGGGGTCAGACTCGATTGATTTTCACCAGACTGAACCACTCTAATTCTATGACTTCATAAAATCAATCGAATCCTACCCCATTGGTTTATACAAGGTCTCATCGGCCAGTATCTCCGTCAAGGCATCGACCAGGAGCGCGGACCAGCGCTCGACACCGGCCATATCGTGCAGGAGATCCTGCCGTATTTCGATGGACACGTTGGCGAGTCCCCTGCCCTCTGCGTGGTGATCGACCGTATAGTCGGCCTGGTGATGGCCTGAATAAGGTTCGTTGTCGCCGACAACCAGTTCCCGGTCCTGCCTGAGCTTCTCCAGCAGGGGCAGTGCGATACGCGGGTCCTTGTCCCATAACACGCCGATATGCCAGGGGCGGCGCTGATTTTCCAGCACCGGGGTAAAACTGTGCATGCTGATCATCACGGGTACGGTTCCCTTTACCAGCAAATCGTCGATAAGGTTGTCGACGGCAGTGTGATATGGCCGGAATATCGCATCGGCCCGCCGCCGCTTTTCATCAATGCCAAGATTACGGTTACCGGGTATCACCACGCCGTCGCTTTCCGGAATGAATGCAGTGGGATCATCCAGGTCGCGATTCAGATCCACGACCAGCCGGGAGTAGTTTCCCAGGACCAGCGAAGCGCCAAGCCTTTCAGCAAGCAACATGGCCGTAGCCCGGCTGCCGATGTCCAAGGCAATATGCTTGTTAAACACTCCCCGCGCCAGTCCCAGGCCCTGCAGCGATGCGGGTACGGCATTGCCTGCGTGATCGGCAACCACCAGGCATCTCGTCATGTCGCGGCGGTCGACGAACTCGAACGGTGGCGGGTCCGACGGGCCGAGCAGAGGTTCGGAAATTTGTCTTTTCAAGGGAGGCATAACGACCCTGTTCATAGTCCCTTATTATTCAATACCGATCAAGTCATGGACAGGCAGGATATAAAATCAATCGAGTCTGACCCCATTGATTTCGCCGGGACGGCGAGGGGGGAAAGACCTGCAGCATAATAAGTTATACTGGCGGCCGGAAATTACGGGAATACACAGATCATGACAGGCGTACTCCTCACCAATCTCGGGACACCGGACGCACCAACGCCGGCTGCGCTGAGAAAATACCTGGCGCAGTTTTTATCAGACCCGCGGGTCATAGAAACGCCCCGGTGGATCTGGTGGTTCATCCTGCACGGCGTCATCCTGAGAGTGCGCCCGCGGCATTCGGCAAAGGCCTACCGCGCGGTATGGACTGAAGCCGGCTCGCCCCTGCTGGCCATATCGGAAAAACAATGCGGGGCAATCCGCTCTGAACTGGACAAGGATGCCGGCCCGTCAGTACGCGTGGAACTGGGCATGCGTTACGGCAACCCGTCCATCCGTTCCGCCCTGGAGAAATTGCAAGCTTACAAGGTAAGGAAACTGGTTATCCTGCCCCTGTACCCGCAATATTCGGCTGCGACGACGGCTTCGACATTCGATGCTGTTGCCGGCGTCCTGAAAACCTGGCGCCATATCCCCGAGGTAAGGATGATCACGGGTTACCACGATGACCCCGGCTACATCGATGCGCTGGCGGAAAGCGTCCGCAGCCAATGGGCGCAGTCCGGCAGGCCGGACAAACTGCTGTTTTCATTTCACGGCCTGCCCAGGAGCTATGTGCTTGCAGGAGACCCTTATGCCGACGAATGCCGGGCGACCGCCCGGCTGCTGGCCCGGCAACTGGACCTGGATGAGGGTCTCTGGGATGTCTCCTTCCAGTCCCGTTTCGGTCCCCGCGAATGGTTGCAGCCCTATACTGACAAGCTGTTGCAGGAATGGGGCGGGAGCGGCATCGGCCATGTGCATGTCATCTGCCCCGGATTTGCCGCGGACTGCCTGGAAACGCTGGAAGAGATCAAGCTTCAGAACAGGGATTTTTTCCTGGCCGCGGGGGGTAAAACATTCAGTTACATCCCCGCCCTGAACGACCGCCCCCGGCATATAACGGCACTGTGCGACATCATCCGGACGCACATATAATATTTGGGGTCAGAGTAAGGGGTCAGAGTAAGGGGTCAGAGTAAAAACACACAACAACGAAGCTGTGACGCTAACCGGGGTGGAAGTATTTTTACTCTGACCCCTTACTCTGACCCCTTACTCTGACCCCTTACTCTGACCCCAAATGTCCCGCGTCATTCCCTCGTAAGAGGGAACCCAGTAACGATTGCCTGCATAATCAGATTATCCCGTCCTTGTTCAACCGTTCCAAATCAGAGTCGCTGTAGCCGAGCAACTCCCGGTAGATTTCCCCGTTATGCTGTCCAAGCTCCGGACCGGTCCATTTGACGCTGCCCGGCGTGGCCGACAACCTGGGGAATACGTTCTGCATTTTCAGGTTCTCGTATTTCGGGTGTTCCACCTCAACGATGCTCTCCCTGGCGATAAAATGCTCGTCCTTGAGCATGTCCGGCGCCCGGTAAATCCGCCCCGCCGGTACGGCATGCTGTTCCAGGAGCGCCAGCAGGCCATCGGCCGTGAAGCCTTTTGACCAGGCGGAAATCATATCGTCCAGTAGCGCCTGGTTCTGTCCCCGGGCAACGTGGGTGCTGAATCTTTCATCCTTTGCCAGTTCCGGCTGCTGCATGGCTTCACACAGCCGCGCGAAGACGGTGTCCTGGTTGGCCCCCATGATGATCATGTCGTCATCCGAGGTCGGATAGACGTTGGACGGGGCAATCTTGGCCAGGATCGAACCCGTGCGCTCCCTGATGGTCCCAAGCTGGTCGTATTCCGGAACCGTGGATTCCATCACCCCCAGCACCGCTTCATAAATGGCCGAATCAACGACCTGACCCTGCCCGGTCCGCTGCCGCAACTGCAATGCCGACAGGGCGCCGATGGCAGCGAACATGGCTGCGAGAGTATCGCCTATACTGATACCCACCCGGCTGGGTGGCGTAGAGGGATCGCCGACGATGTAACGCAAGCCGCCCATGGCTTCGCCGATGCCCCCATAACCCGCGCGCGAGGAGTAAGGACCAGATTGGCCGTAGCCGGATACCCGCACCATGATAATACCCCGGTTGATCCTGGCCAGGTCGGCATACCCCAGTCCCCATTTCTCCATGGTGCCCGGCCTGAAGTTCTCCAGTACGATGTCCGCTTTCTGCACCAGTTCCTCGATGATGGTCTTGCCCTGCCCGGACCTGACGTCCAGGGTGATGCATTTCTTGTTGCGTGCGATAACAGGCCACCACACGGGTTCCCCTTGTCCCCAGTCGCGCATGGGGTCGCCGCGACCCGGTAACTCTATCTTGATCACCTCGGCGCCCAGGTCTGCAAGCACCTGGCCGCAGAACGGGCCGGCAATAAGCTGGCCGAGTTCGAGTACGCGCACGCCTTCCAGTGCGCCTGAATTACTGTTATCAGGCAATTGCTTCTCCCCCGTTGCGGACGGCACGAACCATGGTTCCAACCTCTCTGTGAAATAAAGGGGAGGTATTATACCCGTAATTATCCGGGTGGAAACCGGGTGAACCGCACAGGCTTTACTCTTCCTCTACCAGCCTGTCCAGTATCAAACCGTAAAATGACGTATCGCCCCTGAATGACCAGCCAAGGTGTTCGCCGCAGTTGCGGCAGAGGGCCAGTTTCCAGCTATGGCCGGGAAACCAGGTATGTTCGGTAGTCGTATCGCCCGTGGTCGTACACCCCGGCGCATCCGAAAAACAGCCGAATTCGAAGGTAAACCCGCCAGGGTTGGTCCGGCAATGGATAAACCGGCCCAGCGGCGTTGTCTGCCTGCTGTTGTCCGTGACCGGGTCCTGGCAAAAGCGGCAGAGGATTCTCTTCTCCTTTTCCGCGACGGCATCTCCCTCAGGCTTGTGCCCGGGTTTGATCTCATCCGGTGCGTTCGCGTCAAAAAAGTACCAGGGAAGGGTCAGTTCCATCCTGTTTTCTCCCGCGTAGACGACATGGTTTCAACCCGGTGAGGCAGATCCGGTTCTACCTGATGAATCACGACGTTTCACCAGCACAATCGTAAAAACTCTTCTTCACGCGCCAGTCCTTTGCATTGGATATGTATGCCAGTTCCGGTGATTTCCACACATTTACCGGGTCGTCCACCTCGCAGGCGGCCAGCGCCATCCAGGCAAGCGGCCTGTACTCCCCAGGAATGTCGTCGACGGGGAAACGGTCGAGGAACTCTATGATCTCCTCGAGGCGCGGGACAACAGCATCATAAAACCTTTTAATCTCCGAAAAATCCGCGTTGGTCCTTTTGTTCAGGCGTTGATGGGCATCCGCATGGCCCCATTCATCCATGAACTCCTTCAATTCCGAGAAATCAGGCGTATTCATCTTCCAGCCCGTTTTCACTTAAATCGAGATGCTGCAATAATTTCACGTAATGCGCCCATACTGTCGCCTCCATATCCGACCCGATTGTGCTGGCGCCGATTACACCGGTACGCATATTTTGATGCGCCCATTCCACGACCGGCCAATCCTCCGTCAAGGCGTTCCGGGTAGCCAGGCGTCCCTGTTCGCGGCTGAACAGGTTGCCGAAATTCCGCAGTTTATCCTTGTGGAACCAGTCTATCTCCCATACCGCCTCGTGCGCATTGACCGGCCATGAAATCATAAGCGTAAGCACATCCGTGCCTATGAACAACAACAGGTTCGGGAAAAAGGTATAACAATCGAATACCCACCTGTTGGATGCGCGCAGGTTCACCGAGTCCTCTATGCCCTTTGCCGCAATGGAAGTGTCCTGGTCCACCCAGTTGGAGGTTGTTCCGTATCTCATGGCAAGATGCTGCACAGTCGTCATTTTTACCAGCAGTTCCTCGGATACCAGCGGCCTTTGCACGGTCAGGCGGGAACACACCCCCGGACTGCCCTCAAACAAGGTATTGGCGCAATCCTCCGGCGCAAAATACACACCAAGGGTTTTCTTGTGGACATGACTGGCATGATACCCTTCATGCTGGATGTTCAGCAGGTCTTTCCAGTTCGCCTTGAACGTCTTTTGATAGCCTGTGTACCATTGCCAGTCCGGATCAGCCAGGTAGGCCTCCAGGCCTGAAGGCACATCCTTCAGGTACTCCGCCAGGGTGTGTTTCGGGGCCGGGTCGAGATTGACAAAGACGAACCCGCCCCAGGTATCGACCGATACCGGCGCCAGCGAGTAATCGTTTTTATCAACACCCGGGAACAGGTGTTCCTCCGGGATACCCCTGAGTTTTCCATCCAGTTGAAACGTCCAGCCGTGATAGCGGCAAGTAATCGCCGCCTTTTGGCCCTGCTCATCGCACAGCAGGCGGCCGTTGCGGTGCGGACAGATATTGTAGAACGCGTTCAGCCTGCCGCCGTCCTGCCGTACAACGAATATGGAAACATTAATCGCCGTTAAATCCAGGGTGATATATTGCCCTTTTTCGTTCAAATCGGACTCGCGGCCTGCCACCAGCCAGGCAGTGCGCCAGATACGCTTCTCGCGTTCAAAAAAAGCACCTGAAATGTACGGAATGTTTGAGATCGTGTTCACAAATTTTCACATCTGTGCGCTGCAAGGGCTCTATTCGTCAAGTATAGTAGCAGGAATGCCATTACCAGATACATACAACCGTGCAGATTGACTACGGACAACCGGTATGAGCATCAGTAAAATCGGCATTCTCGGCGGCACCGGTTTTGTCGGCCGCTCGCTCGCTCGCCGGTTAGGCGACGCCGGATATACATTGAAGGTACTGACGCGCAGGCGCTCGGCGAACCACCGCGCACTCAGCCTGTTGCCCAACCTGGAACTGGTCGAGACCGATATCCACGACCCGGCGCAATTGTCGGCACAACTTTCCGGCTGTGACGCTGCAGTCAATCTCGTCGGGATCCTGAATGAACGGGGAACAAGCGGGACCGGGTTTTACCATGCCCACGCCGAGCTGGCCGGCAAGGTTATCCGCGCCTGCCGGGAAAACCGGATTGAACGCCTGTTGCATATGAGCGCAATCAACGCCGACGCAACGGGGGGAACCAGCCATTACCTGCGCAGCAAGGGCGAAGCGGAAGACAGGGTACATGCCGCCGGAGGGATTAACGTCACCAGCTACCGCCCGTCCGTCATATTCGGCAAGGAAGACAGCTTCTTCAACCGGTTTGCAGGATTGACCAGAATGATGCCCGGGGTATTCCCGCTGGCCTGCGCCGGGGCGCGCTTCGCACCGGTGTTCGTGGAAGACGTCGCCAGGGCGATGGCCGATACGCTGACCGGGCCTGCTCATTTCGGTAAACGTTACGACCTGTGCGGACCGCGAACCTATACGCTGCAGGAGCTGGTCGAATTCACCGCCAGGTGTACCGCACGGAACAGATTAGTCATCCCGCTACCCGATTTTGCCGCCAGGCTGCAGGGACTGGCCTTCGACCTGGCCGGTTTCGTATTCCCGGCCCTGGGAATCGACCAACCATTCTCGACGGACAACTACCGGTCAATGCAAGTCGATGCCGTTTGCCCCTGCAATGACCTTGGAACGCTGGGTATCGAACCTGCGACGGTTGAGAGTATCGTGCCGGCATACCTGTCAGACCAATATCTGGGGTCAGAGTAAAAATACAGTCAGACAGGTTATGATGTTCTTATCATGAATATTTTTACTCTGACCCCAAATATCTCATGAACGATACGGCACAGCGCCCGGTCAGCAGGTACATCAAACTGCTGTTCAAGATCAAGGCCCATGAAATCAGGTCTGCGCTCACCTCGTTCGTCTTCATGTTCACCCTGATGGCGGCCTATTACACGCTCAGGCCCGTGCGCGACGCCATGGCGAGTGACTGGTCCGACGCCGAGTTGAGCTGGCTGTGGACAATGACCTTTGCCGTCAGCCTGGTTGCCGTCTCCGTGTACGGCAGCGCCATATCCAAAATAAAGTTCAGGCACCTTGTCCCGGGTGTATACGCCTTCTTTTCCCTGTCCTTCCTGGTGTTCTACCTGGGGACACAGACGCTGGAAAATCCGGTTTACATAGACAAGACATTCTACGTCTGGCTCAGCGTCTTCAGTCTGTTCCACGTCTCCGTGTTCTGGAGTTTCATGGCCGAGACATTTTCCAAGGATCAAGGCAAAAGGCTGTTCGGTTTTATCGCCTCGGGCGCCAGCATAGGCGCGGTTGCCGGACCCGTCATCCCGGTTTTTTTCTCCGCGACCCTGGGTGTTTACAACCTGATGCTGCTCGCTTCCCTGTTGCTGCTGCTGACTATTCCCCTGATCGTCTACCTGGAGAAACTGAAACAGGAAGAACTGGATCGCTCTGCGCCGGTTCTGTCATCCCGGGAGGCCATAGGAGGCAATCCCCTCAGTGGTTTCGCCGACTTTTTCAGCAACCGCTACCTGCTGGGGATCGGCCTGTTTATCCTGTTATACACGGTCATGAGCACGTTCGTTTATTTCGAACTGAAGAACATGCTGGCCGAATTCGATCGCGCCACCCGGGCACAGTACTGGGGCATCATGGACCTGATCGTGAACTCCCTGGCCATTGTGACGGCCATGTTTGCCACAAACCGCCTGGCCATGCGTTTCGGCCTGAGCGTAACCTTGTCGATAGTACCCGTTATCATCATCGCCGGCTGGCTGGTAGTTGCAGTTGCCCCGCTGCTGCTGGTGCTGGTGGGCCTGCAAATCGTGCGCCGGGCGGGGAATTACGCCATTACCCGGCCGGGCCGGGAAATGCTGTTTACCCTGGTGAGCCGGGAGACCCGCTTCAAGACAAAGCCGGTGATAGACATCGTGGTCTACCGGGGTGGCGACATGCTCAGCGGCTGGGTGTATACCGGCCTGGCCCAGGGATTCGGCCTGGGACTGACAGCTATCGGGCTGATTGGCGCCGGTATTGCGTTCCTGTGGGCAATCATGGCAGTATTCATAGGAAGAAGCTATGATCACGATCGTCTGCACAGCAGCGCCGGTAAACCTGACTAACAGCTATGAAACAGCTCACACTATCACGACGCAACTTTATCAAACATGCCTGTGCAGTGCCCGTCGCTGCCGGCGTTCTGCCCGGAGCCCTGTCCGCCATGACCGGTAACGTGATCAAACGCACCATCCCGTCGAGCGGCGAGGAAATTTCTGTCCTGGGAATGGGCACCTACAGCACCTTTTCCCATGCCACGCCCATGGAGCAACTCGGCGAGGTGATGCAGGCGTTCTTTGACCACGGTGGCCAGATGATCGATTCATCGCCCATGTACGGTCCGGCGGAAGGCATCGTGGGCGATCTGCTCAAAACCACGCAAAACACCGCGGGATATTTTGCCGCCACCAAGGTCTGGACTGATGGGCGGGAGGCCGGCATCCGCCAGATGAACGAATCCATGCGGCTGATGGGGGTCGAGACGATGGACCTCATGCAGATTCACAACCTGCGCGACTGGAAGGTCCACCTCAGGACCCTGAAGGAATGGAAGGAACAGGGGCGCATCCGTTACCTGGGCATCACCACCTCGCACGGCCGTTTTCATGGGGAACTGGAGACCATCATGAAGACGGAACCGCTGGACTTTGTCCAGTTGACTTACAGTGCTGCCAACAGGGTGACCGATGCGCGCCTGCTGCCGCTGGCCCGGGACAGGGGTATCGCCACAATCATCAATCGCCCCTATCAAGGTGGAAGCTTGTTCAGCAAGGTCAGGGGGAAACCCCTGCCGGACTGGGCCGGGGACATCGACTGCACAAGCTGGGGCCAGTTTTTCCTGAAATTCATAGCCGGCCATCCGGCCGTGACCTGCATCATTCCGGCTACCTCCAAGGTAAAACACGTGCTGGATAACATGATGGGCGGCAAGGGCCGGGTGCCGGACGCGACCATGCGGAAGCGCATGCTCAGCTACCTGGAAGCGCTCTAGTTTCCAGTTACGGGCAGATATGCAGATTTATCTGGTAGGTGGCGCAGTTCGCGACGAACTGCTGGGACTCGGGGTAAAAGACCGCGACTGGGTAGTAGTCGGCAGCACCCCCGAGGAAATGGCGGCACAGGGGTACAAGGCGGTCGGCAAGGAATTTCCTGTGTTTATCCACCCTGATTCCGGGGAGGAGTACGCCCTGGCCCGCACCGAACGCAAGACAGGCCCGGGTTACAAGGGTTTCGTGTTCAATACCTCCGATGATATCACCCTGGAACAGGACCTGGAACGCCGGGACATCACCATCAATGCCATCGCCAGGGATGAAAACGGGGGCCTGATCGACCCGTTCAACGGCCGCAATGACCTGGAGAACAAGGTCATCCGCCACGTCTCGGATGCGTTCGTGGAAGACCCGTTACGGGTACTGCGGGTGGCCCGGTTTGCCGCGCAATTTGACTTTGATATAGCCGGGGAGACGCTGGCTTTATTAACGGAAATCAGCGCCACGGATGAACTGGAAACCCTGACGCCGGAACGTGTCTGGGTGGAAACGGAAAAAGCGCTGCACACACGACAGCCGCGGCGCTATTTCGAGGTGCTCAGGGAATGCAATGGGCTGGCCTCGCTGTTTCCCGAGATTGACCGCCTGTTCGGGGTGCCGCAACCGGAACGCTATCATCCGGAGATCGACTGCGGTGTCCATACGCTGATGGTGCTCGACCAGGCCGCAACTCTCAGCGCCGACCCGGAGGTACGCTTCGCCGCCCTGGTGCATGACCTCGGCAAGGCTACGACACCGCAGGAAATCTGGCCCAGCCATCACGGTCACGGGGAACGCGGGGTGGAACTGATTGACGGGCTGTGTGAGCGCCTGCGCATACCCAACCGGTACCGGGAACTGGCAACCGTTGTCTCGCGCTACCACCTCAACTGCCACCGCATCGATGAGTTGAGCCCGAAAGTGGTCGTCGGCAAACTCGAGGGGCTGGATGCCTTCCGCCGCCCGGCGCGTTTCGACAAGTTCCTGCTCGCCTGCGAAGCCGATGCGCGCGGGCGCAAGGGCAAGGAACGCCAGGATTACCCGCAGGCCGGTATGTTCAGGAAATACCGCGAGGCGTGCCTGTCCGTAGATACAAAATCCCTGGATATCAAAGACCTGGAAGGGGCGCAGATCGCAGAACGCATCCGCCTGCAACGGATCCGGGCTGTCAAACAGGTAAAGATGCAGGAAGCGGTATAGCGCTACGGTAACCTGCGTCCGTTCAGCGCCACAGCCTGAAAATTACAACCATTTCAATTACGAGAGAACACCATGAAAAAAAATATATTGCCTGTGCTCATGACAGCGTCACTTATCAGCCTTGCCCTGCTGCCTTTGCGCGCGCCCGGCGCGGAAGTTGCCATGCTGTTCAAGCAGGACCTGGCGGACATGGCAGGCAAGGCCGGACAAATATTGACCGTGGAATTCGCGCCGGGTGAAGTCTCCGCCCCGCATCGCCACAACGCTCATACTTTCGTTTACGTACTGGAAGGTTCCGTGATCATGCAGGTGCAGGGAGGTGAAGCAAAAACCCTCACGGCCGGACAGGTATTTTATGAAAACCCGGACGACATCCACACCGTCGCGAATAACGCGAGCGACACGGAAGCGGCAAGGATCCTGGTGTTCTTCATCAAGGACAGCGACGCCCCGGCCAGTATGCCGGTGGCACAGGAAACCGAAGGGTAACTGGATTTTTATGCCGGTAATCAATTCTTATCAATGAGGACAATCTGAATGTCTACGGTAAAACTGGTTGAATACGAGGATGCGGGCGTAGAAGTGAAGGCTGTTTATGATGACATCAGGCAGGTTCGGCGAACGGATTTCATCAACAACTTCTGGAAAGCCCTGGCCAATTACCCCGCTGCCCTGAAGCGCGTCTGGTCCGCCGGCAAGGAAGTGATGGCGCCGGGGGAGATCGACGCGGTCACCAAGGAGATGGTCTACATCGCCGTGTCCGTCGCCAATGCCTGCGAGTACTGCGTGCATTCCCATACCAGCGCCGCGTTCGGCAAGGGCATGACCGAGGCACAGTACGGGGAACTGCTCGCGGTCATCGCCCTGGCACAACAGAATAACGGGCTTGCCAGCGGCATGCAGGTGCCCGTCGACGAGGTCTTCCTCAAGGAATGAGCGGTCCGGGTTTCCGGGAAATACAGGCTACAGGAACAGCGCAAACAACAGCGCGCCCAGGAACAACCGGTAGATGACGTAAGGCAGCATCCCGGTCCATTCGACGAGTTTGAGGAACCAGTGGATCGTCAGCCAGGCGCTGATGAACGAAACAACAGTGACCGTGAACAGCGCAGTCCAGTCTACCTGCATTGCAGAGACGGACACATTCAGCAGTTCATTACCTGACGCCAGCAGGATCACAGGGATTGCCAGCAGGAAGGAAAAGCGGCTGGCAGCTTCCCTTTTCAGCCCCAGCATCAAACCCGCGGTGATCGTGATACCTGCGCGCGACGTGCCGGGTATAATGGCCAGTACCTGGAGCAGGCCTATCACCACGGCGTCCCGGAGCCGGAAGTCTTCCAGGCTGCGCCGGCGTTTACCCCGGCTGTCCGCCCACCAGAGCAGCAGGGCAAACAGTATCGTTGCGCCGGCGATGATCAGGGGGTCGCGCAGCAGGCCGGTTAAACCGTGAAACAGCAACCCGGCCAGGCAGATCGGCAAGGTGGCGATGATCAGGAACCAGGCCAGGTCGGCTTCCCTGTTGCGCCCGCCGGTGAACGACCTGACCCAGCCGGCGGTCATGGTCGCCAGGTCTTTCCTGAAGTAACCAAGCAATGCGAGCAGGCTGCCGAAGTGGGCGGCCACGTCGTAGAGCAGGCCCTGGTCTGCCCAGTCCAGCAGCTTCGGCAACAGGATGAGGTGGGCCGAACTGCTTATGGGCAGGAACTCGGTAAGGCCCTGGAGCAGGCCGAGGATGATTGCATGCAGGGTGTCCATTTACTTAACCTGCCTCCACAAGCGGTGTTGCTGGTCCAGGAACTGGAATCCAATCAATGCTTGCGGGAACTCCCTGGTGAAGGCGATGGCCTTGAAGCGCTCGCCCATCTCCCCCGGCAGGGTCAGGCGCTTTACCTGCGCGGTCACGGCAGGGTCCGGGCAATCCTTGCCGTTTTGCAGCGCCGCGGCCATTTCGGTGATGCCGCAGCCGATAAGGAAATGGGCCTGGCCGGTATAACCTGCCAACTGCATGCCGCTCTCCAGCGCGGCCTGCGCCAGCGCGGTGAAATCCACGGACGACGTGATATCCTGCAGCCCGGGGAAAAAGAAAGGGTTGTCGTGGGCTCGGTGCCGGTAGTGGCACAGCAAGGTGCCCCGGTCCCGCTGCGGGTGGTAAAACTCGTATCCCGGGTAGCCGTAATCGATCAACAGCATCGCCCCCTGTTCCAGTACCGCAGCCACGGACCGGACCCAGGCACCGGCCCGCAGGCTCAGTTCCGTCTCAAAGGGTTCGGGAAGCGGCCCCGGCAATCCGTTTGTTATCCTGTCCCAGGTTGCACGGACGGGGCCATCCGGGGCGGGGGTCTTTACCCAGTAAAACTCATCCCCGTCATGACCCACGCACAATTCGTGCAACGTGCCTTTTTCCAGCGCCACCCGCGCCACCGGCATTGCATCGATCACTTCGTTGGCGATGATGATCCCGCTGAAGGGTTGTTCCGGTAATGTTTCGAGCCATGTTATGCGCGGCAGCAGGTGCGGGATACGGGATGCGAATAACTGCTCCTGCCTTGCGCGTAAATCCGCGCTGGTTTCCAGTATGTAATAGCGTTCCGGCATGGAATCCAGCGCTTCCAGTTCCTGCAACACATCCAGGGCCATGAGCCCCGATCCTGCCCCGGCCTCGAGTATGGCGCCTGCAGGAATGGCCGCCAGCACCTGCCGGCACTGCTTCGCCACACAACGGGAAAACAGGGATGAGACGTGGGGGGCGGTAACAAAGTCCCCGGACTCGCCGAACCTGGCCGCCCCGGCGCTGTAATAACCCCAGCCGGGTTCATACAGGGCCATTTCCATGAAACGCTCAAAGCTGATGTGCCCACCGTGCCGGCTGATCTGCTCCCGGATCAGCCCGGCGAGCGTAAGGCTGTGTTTCCGGGCCGCTGCCGGTGGTACGGGTAAACGCAGATCCGGGTCTGTTCCGTTGCATCCGCTGTCATACATTTGCAGAGAACGTTGATATGTTGTCAAATATTCGGTGTGAAGCATTCCGGAACATATCCTGAACGCATTTAGATAGTCAACAACATGATACCCGGACAATGGCAGACAGGACAGCATTGATTACCGGCGCCGCCCGGCGTATCGGCGCGGCCATTGCGCGCCATTTACATGCAAAGCAGTACAACGTGGTGATCCACTACAACCGTTCCGCACAGCAGGCGAACCAGCTCTCCGATGAACTGAACCAGGTCCGGCCCAACTCATCGTGCACCGTTCAGGCTGACCTGATGGCGGCATCCTCCTACGACTGGGTGATAGAAAAGGCGCTGGAACTGACCGGCAGCCTGGACGTGCTGGTCAATAACGCCTCCGTGTTCTACCCGACCCGGTTGCCGCAAATCAAGGAACCCACCTGGAACGAAATTATCGGCACCAACCTCAAGGCGCCGTTGTTCCTGGCCAGGCGCGCGGCCCCGCACCTGGAACAGACCCAAGGCTGCATCATAAATATCACCGATATTCACGGCAGCCGGCCGTTGCTGGAACACTCCATGTACAGCGTGGCAAAGTCGGGCCTGAACATGCTGACCCGCTCCCTGGCCCGGGAACTGGCGCCGAACGTGCGGGTGAACGCGGTCTCTCCCGGAGCAATAATCTGGCCTGCCGAGATGGATGACGAAACCAGGGACTCGATACTGTCCGTGATCCCGCTGCAACGCCCCGGAGACCCCGTCGATATAGCGAGTGCGGTGTATTTCCTGATTGCCGAGGCCGACTATATTACCGGCCAGGTGCTGCCCGTGGATGGGGGCAGGAGCCTGTCGGCGTGATTAAGATCAATTAAGAATTAAAAATTAGGAATGTGTGGGGCAGGAAGTACAATGCAGATTGAAATCATTTCTGATTCTTAATTCCTAATTCCAGATTGAATTCAACCGGCCATAACTCCTGTCCCGACCGGTCAAATTCAGACCACAGGGTGGCGTAGGTCTTGCCGGATACGGGATGGCGCAGTCCGGGGGCAATCTCCGCGAGGGGACACAGTACGTAGGCGTATTCGTTAATATCCGGCCTGGGCAGGTGAAGCGAGCTGGTATCGATCACAAGGTCGTCGTACAGCAGCAGGTCGAGGTCCAGGGTCCGGGACGAGAAGCGCGGCTGGCTGCGGTCGCGCCCGTGTCCGTCTTCGATGCGGTGCAGCTGGCCGACTACCTCATCCAGCTCCAGGCCGGTGTCACATCCAACCACGAAATTATAGAAATTATCGCCGGAGAACCCGACTGCCTCGTTTTCATAGATAGTGGAAATACGCAGGTTATGGAATACTTCCCCGAGCGCCCGGACCCCGCTCCTGATGTATTTCTCCCGGTCACTGTTACTGCCGACACCGATAAAAATCCGGGCCATCTCAGTGTTTTTCACCTCGCTCTATGACTATGCCTACGTCGCGTACGCCGCGTACCGCGCCGCGCTTGTTCAGCCGTAACCGGCACCAGGGTACCTTGAACTCGTCCAGCAGAATCTCGGCCACTTTTTCCGCCAGGGTCTCAATCAACTCGAACTCCGACGTGCTGACATAACTTATCAGCCGTTTCGCCACCGTCTTGTAGCTCAACGTGTCATCGATGTTGTCGGATTGAGCCGCCTTCCTGATATCGGCGGCCATCTCGATATCGAAGATTACGGTCTGTTTGGTCCGGCGCTCCCATTCATAGATACCGATCACGGTGTCTATGCGCAGGTCGTTCAGGTATATGATGTCCATGGGTCACGGATAAGTTTATTCGTACGAACTTTATCAGATGTGGGGTCAGAGTAAAAACACTCATGTTTTTACTCTGACCCCTTTGATTTTTTTACCCCTTTGAATTCTCCGACCCCAAATCTGCTTGACTAGCCGTCGATTACCCATTCCAATAAGCTCATGCTCCTCCATACCGGACTCGTAATCCTGGCCTACCTGGCGGGTTCCCTTGCCAGCGCCGTAATCGTTTGTAAAATCATGGGCCTGGACGACCCGAGAGAACGGGGCTCCGGCAACCCGGGCACGACCAACGTGTTACGACTGCACGGCAAGACCGCGGCCTTGCTCACCCTCTGCGGAGATGTGCTGAAAGGCGCGCTCCCCGTCCTGTTGCTGCGCTATGTCCAGGCTCCCGACGTATTCGTCGCCGCGGCCGGCCTGGCCGCCTTTTCCGGCCATCTCTACCCGCTGTTTTTCGGCTTCCGCGGCGGCAAGGGGGTAGCGACGTTGCTCGGGGTGCTGCTTGCCTTCCACTGGCTGCTGGGTATGGCGTTCATCATGACCTGGCTGCTGGTAGCGCTGCTGTCCAGGTATTCCTCCCTGGCGGCGATAACGGCCGCACTGCTCGCGCCCGCATACTGCTGGTTGATGCTGCCTTCCCCGCACCTTGTCGCCGGCACCGGCCTGATGTCCGCCATATTAATCTGGCGCCACCGGTCAAACATCAAAAATCTGCTGGCCGGCAAGGAAAACGAGATCAGCCTGTAAAAATCAATAGGGCCAGCCTCAATTGAATTGATCCCATAAACCTAATTTGGGACACCCATAAATTAACAAATGTCAAAAATTTATGGGTGTCCTAAATTCACATTTTTTAACAATTTATGGGTGTCCCAAATTTACTCTCTCCATATTTATAAGGGCCAGCGGGGATGAGCTGCAAATCCCAGGGGTTCGCTCCGGCCGGCGCTGATTTTGACGTACCCCGTATAGGCGATCATGGCGCCGTTGTCGGTGCAGAAATCGGGCCTTGGATAGAAGACGTGACCATTTCCCCCATCTACAAGACGCGCCAGCTTCTGCCGTAGCTGCTTGTTGGCGCTGACCCCGCCGGCGGCCACCAGCCGGGTGATGCCGGTCTGTTTCATTGCCCGTTCACACTTGATTGCCAGGGTATCCACTACTGCTTCCACGAAGGCAAGCGCGATGTCGGCCCGGACCTGTTGATCTGCATCCCCAAGTTCCCTGACCACCAGCGCCACGGCAGTCTTCAGGCCGCTGAAACTGAAATCCAGCCCGGGCCTGTCAGTCATGGGCCGCGGGAAACTGTACCTGCCGCTACGGCCCTTCTCCGCCAGGGCCGACAGATGCGGACCGCCGGGGTAACCCAGTCCGAGCAGTTTAGCGGTCTTGTCGAAAGCCTCCCCTGCCGCATCATCCAGTGATTCTCCCAGCATCGTGTAATCGCCGGCCGCCCTGACTTCCAGCAACTGGGTATGCCCGCCGGAAACAAGCAGGGCAAGAAACGGGTAGTCGGGGTGTTCTTCCTCAAGCATCACGGCCAGCAGGTGCGCCTCCATGTGGTGCACGGCCACCGCGGGCACGTTCCAGGAATAGGCCAGGCTGCGGCCGACACTGGCGCCCACCAGCAATGCACCGATCAACCCCGGACCGGCGGTATAGGCAACACCGTCGATGGCGCGCGGCTCCAGGCCGGCCTGCCGCATGGCGGCAGCCAGCAACGGTGTGATACGCCGGACATGGTCCCGTGAAGCCAGCTCCGGCACCACGCCGCCATAGGTGGCGTGCAGGTCGACCTGGCTGTGAAGCTGGTTTGCCAGCAGGCCCTGTTCGGAATCGTAGATGGCGATTCCGGTCTCGTCACAAGAGGTTTCTATTCCCAGGATGCGCATTTTACTCTCTCCGGATTGCAGGCATTTTACATCAGTTTCCCACCGAACCCGCGCATGCGAGCAGGTCGGGAACGAGGTTTTTACAGGATTTCTCCTCTTTTCTTCTTGCATTTGGCGCAATTCCGAATAGAATGACCGATCCTTTTAACAAGAGAAACAGGAAACGCGTACTTAATGCCCAGTGTAAAAGTAAGAGACAACGAACCTTTCGATTTTGCGTTGCGACGTTTTAAACGAGCCTGCGAGAAAGCCGGGGTGCTGGCGGAAGTCCACCGCCGTGAATTTTACGAAAAACCCACACAGATGAGAAAACGAAAAGCCGCCGCCGCAGTAAAACGTCACCAGAAACGCCAGGTCAAGTCAGGCCCCCGGCAAATCAGACAGTACTAAAGCCATACACATCCCGCTGCTGTTCCATGAGCGCCCTCAAACACCGGATCAATGAAGATGTCAAGGCCGCCATGCGCAGCAAGGAAAAGGACCGCCTTGCCGCCTTACGGCTGATAACCGCCTCCATCAAACAACGGGAGGTGGACGAACGTATCGAACTTGACGATACCCAGGTCATGGCCGTCCTGGATAAAATGGCAAAACAGCATCGCGACTCCATCGAACAATACAGCAAAGCTGATCGTCAGGACCTGGTCAATCAGGAACAGTTTGAACTCGATATTATCCTGGGCTACCTGCCCAAGCCGCTGGATTCTGCCGAAATCAACGCCATGATTGACGAGACCATAGCCGCAACCGGCGCTGCGTCGATGAAAGACATGGGAAAAGTCATGGGGCAATTGAAAGGCGCATTGCAGGGACGGGCCGATATGGGCATGGTCAGCGCACTGGTAAAAGCCCGGCTGAATCCGTAGTATAAGCACCAGGGCATTGCAAAGCCCAACAAGACCTGCCCGTCAGTTCTGACACGGGATAAACGCATTCAGGTACAGGGAACGGCGCCGGTATGGCGGGTCTCGACCGGGTCAGCTATCCCTTATTCGTTTACTTGTAATCCAGGCAGGCTGATGGCGGGCAGAATACCACGAAGTTTCATTGACGACTTGCTGGCTCGGGTCGATATCGTCGACGTCATCGCCAGCTACGTCTCCTTGCGCAAGGCAGGCAGGAACCACCAGGCCCTGTGCCCGTTTCACGACGAGAAAACGCCCTCATTCACGGTAAGCCAGGAGAAACAGTTCTACCACTGCTTCGGTTGCGGCGCCAATGGCACGGTTATCAGCTTTATTATGGAATACAACGGCCTGGGGTTCCCGGAGGCCGTAGAGGACCTGGCCGCACGCTATAACCTGGAGGTGCCGCGCGAGGCGGGCCGGCAACCGGACTCGGGCCGGAATAACGAGTTATATGAATTGCTGGAGCAAGCCGCCCAATACTACCGGGGCCAACTGCAAGGCAGCGCGGGCAGGGCAACTGGTTACCTGAAACAGCGCGGCATCAGCGGCGCGGCCGTCAAGGACTATGAAATTGGTTACGCCCCCCAGGGCTGGAAGAATCTCGTCAACACCCTGGGCAAGTCCGCTGCAGTCAAAGCCCGCCTGGAAGATGCGGGTTTAATCAGACCGGGAAGCACCGAGGGGCATTACGATTTTTTCCGCGACCGCATCATGTTCCCGATACGCGATCAGCGCGGGCGTATCATCGGTTTCGGCGGCCGGGTGCTGGGTGACGATACGCCCAAGTACCTGAACAGCCCGGACAGCCCACTGTTCCATAAAGGGCGCGAGTTGTACGGCCTGTACCAGGTCCTGCAAAAGAAGAAAAAGCCGGAGCGGCTGTATATAGTTGAAGGGTACATGGATGTCGTCGCGCTGGCCCAATTCGGTATCGACAACGCAGTGGCCACCCTGGGCACCGCCGCCACGGAATACCACCTGGAAAAACTATACCGTGTGACCAACCGGATCGTTTTCTGTTTCGATGGCGACGAAGCGGGCAATAAAGCGGCCTGGAGAGCACTGGAAATCACCGTCCCCCAGCTCAAGGAAGGCAGGCAGGCTCTGTTCAGATTTATGCCCGAGGGTGACGACCCGGACAGTTTTGTCAGGCGTCATGGGGCGGAACAGTTCCTGTCCGATGAAAACACCGTACCTCTCTCCGATTTCCTGCTGGATTCCATAACATCAGGGACCGGCACAAGCACCCGGGAGAACAGGGCGATGTTCCTGGACCGGATACGTCCGCACCTGGCCAAAATGCCGGGAAGCGGATTGCGCCAGTTACTGCTGGAAGAAGTCGCTGAAATCGCACAGATTGATACCGACAGCGTCCTCAAATTGCTGCAGGATAACCGGCCCGACACTGCCCGCCGTCTGAGCATGACACGGCCCCGGCAGCAACGGGAAAAAACAGGCGATGTCAGCGCCATCATAGCGTATATCCTGAACAAGCCGGAACTGGCCATGCTCGTGGAAGAACCCGGCGAACTCTCCGGTCTTTCCGTTCCAGGCATCGATTTTCTGACGCAACTCGTCACCCTGATCCACACGAATCCCGAAATAACCTGCGCGGGCATACTTGAACACTGGCGCGACTCCCGCTATGAGCAACGACTGAATGAACTCGCGTCTGCACCCGTCATTCCTGAAGAAGAGTCCTTTGATGTGGAACACGAATTCATTGCCAGGATTGAAAAACTGAAAACAGCCAGGGCCAGACAATCCCTAGACAGGATTGTCCGCTCTAAAAAACCCAGCGAACTGACAGAAGAAGAAAAGGAGAAATTTGACCGTTATACGAAAGAGATCCGGAATAAATAAGCAATTGTCACCGGCAGGTACATCCCTTCACACCCGCTGAACGAAACTGTAATCCTCTTGTCAAACCAGCCATATCCCTGATTTAGCACTCCCAAGTCCGTCTCCCTGCACCGTCAGAAGACATAGCGTGGGAGGTTAGCGGCCGTAGAGAAAATATTACAAAAAAATAGAAAAAATAATCATTTATCTGAAAACAATCTGCTATAATAGAGAATTATTTTTTTGCCTAAACCATCTGCTAACTGGATTCTAACGCCTATGTCCGAAATTGAGACACTTGAAGAGCATGAACTCGAACACGAAGAGGATGATGAGTCGCAATTAAAGTTACTTATCGCGAAAGGCAAGGAACAGGGTTTCATCACCTACCACGAGGTGACGGAACACCTGCCCGATGAGATCGTAGATCCGGAACAGATCGAAGATATCATCAATATGATCAATGATATGGGAATCGAAGTCCATGAATTCCCCCCGGACCTTGATCAGCTGATTGCCAACAATACCGATGCGCCGGTTGATGCGAACGCATCCCTGGTCAGCGTTGAAAACGAATTCGGCAGGACCACCGACCCGGTGCGCATGTACATGCGGGAAATGGGTACTGTTGACCTGTTGACGCGCCAGGGCGAAATCAAGATCGCCAAACGTATCGAAGCCGGCATGAACCAGGTCCTGTACGCGCTCTCCCTGTACCCGGGAACCATCGATAAGCTGCTGGATGCCTATATTGCCGTCCAGGACAGGGAATTGAAACTGAGTGACGTCATCCTCGGGTTCAATATCCAGGAAGAGTACCCGGATATGGGTTTACCTCCCTCAGCCAGGAAACAGACCTCCCGCCAGGGTCAGGATGATGACTCCAGCGATTCGGATTCAGACGACACGGTGGACCTGGAGGAAGTCCGTAAATCCATCATCAACCTTGACAAGCTTTACAAGAGACTCGTCTCGTCCATAAAGCGTCACGGCAAGGATGACAAGCGGACTGTCGCCATCCAGACCGACATCACGGAAAAGTTTCTGCGGTTACGCCTGGCGCCCAAATACATTCCCGAACTGACGGTCAATGTGCGCCGTACAATAGAACAGATACGCGCAACGGAGCGTGAAGTAATGCGCCTGTGCGTGAAGACGGCCAACATGCCGCGCAAGGACTTTATTGCCTCGTTTCCCGGTAATGAAAGAAATACGGACTGGATCAAGCAGCAGATCAAGGCCGACACTCCGTACGCTGAACTCCTCGCGGAAGTCAAGGATGACGTGATTAAAATCCAGCAGCGGCTCGGCGAGGCGTTGAAGGACAACCTGCTTTCCGTTGCGGAGATAAAGGAAGTCAACAGGAAAATTTCCATCGGCGAGGCCAAAACACGCAAGGCCAAAAAAGAGATGGTGGAGGCCAACCTGCGCCTGGTTATATCCATAGCGAAAAAGTACACCAATCGCGGACTGCTGTTCCTCGACCTCATACAGGAAGGCAACATCGGTCTGATGAAGGCCGTGGACAAGTTCGAATACCGGCGCGGCTACAAGTTCTCCACCTATGCAACGTGGTGGATCCGTCAGGCCATCACGCGCTCGATCGCGGACCAGGCCAGGACAATCCGTATCCCGGTGCACATGATCGAGACCATCAACAAGCTGAACCGGATCTCGCGGCAGATTTTGCAGGAACAGGGCCGTGAACCCACGCCGGAGGAACTGGCGGAAAAAATGGACATGCCCGAAGAAAAGGTCCGCAAGGTGCTCAAGATAGCGAAGGAGCCGATTTCCATGGAGACGCCCATCGGCGACGATGACGATTCCCACCTGGGCGACTTTATCGAGGACCTGAATACCCAGGCGCCCGCCGAGTACGCCAGTTTTGAGGGCCTGCGGCAGACGATGCGGGAATCGCTCAACGGATTAACGTCCAGGGAGGCGAAAGTCCTGCGCATGCGCTTCGGCATAGAGATGAATACCGATCATACCCTGGAAGAGGTGGGTAAACAGTTTGACGTTACCCGTGAACGTATCCGGCAGATCGAAGCCAAGGCACTGCGCAAGCTGCGCCACCCGAGCCGTTCCGAGCAGTTGCGGACGTTTATCGAAGGCAGTTAATCGCCGTCGCCATAATATTTCTTGATTGTTTGATAATTTGGGCCTGTAGCTCAGTCGGTTAGAGCAGTGGACTCATCAAAAAAGGTGCGTTCATATCGAAAGATATGAAATGAACGGGATGAATTCAGGGAAACCTTAACCCGCCTGCCCACCAGGACAGGAGGAATGGCAACCCTGAGCCAAGCCGGGGGTACACCCCCGGAAGGTGCAGAGACTACCTGGGAACTGAAGTGTTCTTAATAACAGGCTGGAGCGTCCCGTACCCTAACATTCGGTTGAGGGTAGTGAGATAGTCCGCTCCTTTTAGAAATAAAAGGATAAAGTGAATCCATTGGTCGTAGGTTCGAGTCCTACCGGGCCCACCAGATAACGTTGTTATGCCTTCGTCCTACAAGTCCTGGATCAGGCGAAAACCCAGGTAAGTGTCCCTGCCCCAGCGAGGGAGCCCATGACGGGAGGCGGATCGCAGGATCCACGGCCCGTAGCCCCAGGCGCCACCCCGGACCACGCGCAGACCGCAGTCGCCACTGCTCCAGCCGGTGCCGTCTGCAGGTGCGCCCTCGTAACTGTTATTCCAGCAATCCTGCACCCATTCATAGACATTACCTTTCATGTCGTACAGACCGAATGCATTCGGCTGGTATTGACCCACCTCGGCAGTGCGTTCACCCTCGCCATCGGAACAGGCCGTATTGCGCCATTCATAATCAGTGCCGGCGTCAGCATGATTGCCATACTGACACAGTTGCGCCTCGTCATTCCCGAAGTGGTACTTCGTGGTGGAACCCGCACGCACCGCATACTCCCACTCCGCCTCCGTCGGCAGGCGGTAGCGCTTTCCGGTTTCTTCCGACAGCCATGCCGCATATGCCGCCGCTTCTTCCCAGGAAATGTTTATTACGGGACGCTGCCCGCGGCCCCAGCCTTTATCATCCACCTTGTCCGGGTGGGTGAACCGGTCGTAGTCCTCGAATGTCACCTCGTACTTCGAGATGGCCAATGGCCTGGCAATCACCACCTCGTGCACCGGTTTCTCGGTATCACCGCAGTCCTGGTCCGACACGCAGCCCATCTGGAAACTGCCTGCCGGGATTACCACCATCTCAGGGCCCTCAGCGCCGGAACGCAGCGTGTCGCGAAAAGTGCTGCCTGCCGCAGGCACGCTGTCTTCAACGTTACCCGGAGACGGCGTGACGGCAAACACCACGGACAGGGCAAGACCGGCGGTCGCGATTGACTTTTTCATCGTATTAAAAGTGTAGGACGGCAAGGTGTGGTAGTCAATGGGAGTTGGAACAGGAACCTCATTCCTGCAACGGGTTGTTATCCGGAACCGTTTTCACGCTACTGACACCGGCTCAGGCTCGGCCATGCGGTAGCCGACCGCGCGCACGTTCTGGATGTAGACCGGCAGGGCCGGGTCATCACCGAGCTTTCGGCGCAGTTGCTTGACAAAGGTTCGGACCCGGTCCTGGTCGCCCGAGTCAGGCCCGTTCCACAGTTGGCGGATCAGCGAGTCGTAACTCACTACCCGTCCCGCGTTCACCGAGAGGATGTGCAGCAACTCGTTGTAGTCACCGGTCACAATCGGGGAGTAGCCGCCCCGATCCAGTGCGTCGCGAACGAAGCGGAGTATCTGCGACTGCCACGTGCGGTCCCTCGCGTAACCCGGCGCCCCGTTCTTCGATACGGCCCGTTAAGCCGGCAACCTGCCATTGAACAGATGTTATAATCGGATCGTTTTTCCTGGCTTCAAGAGCAATTTATCTCAAATTTTTAATGACTTACACTGAACCAAGGCTAACTCTCATGACCCTGCGAAACATCCTGGCACCGGCGTTACTGTTTCTTGCAGCATGCGCGGACGACACACCCACAAACACGCCGGCCAGTGTCGAGTCCGGCAAAGACAACGCCGTTGCGGCTCAATCTGAAGACCGCGGCGTGCCCTTCTACGGATTAACGCAGGACCTGAACCGCTCTTCCGATCTTGCACAGATCGATACAGCCAACATACAAAACCTCACGCCCGTCTGGACACTTGCCCTGGGGGAGAAAATCGGCCTGCAGACACAACCGCTGGTTATCGGCAATGTCATGTACGTGACAACGCACAATTCGACACATGCAATCGATGCGGCGAGCGGGCGGCAGATCTGGAAAACGGTAACCGAATACGCAGACAATGCATTGAACTGCTGCGGCTACGGCAACCGCGGCCTGGCCTACCACGACGGCAAATTGTACCGGACAAATATCGACAACCGCATTATCGTTTTTAACCCGGGCAACGGCGAGATTCTCTGGGAAAAGGAAGTACACGACGTATCGCCCAGCTACTCCATGACCAGCGCGCCGTTGGTGGCCAATGGCGTACTTATCACCGGCATAGGCGGCTCTGAATTTGCGGCGCCCGGCTTCATCGACGGCTGGGACCCGGACACGGGGGATCACCTGTGGCGCCTGCATACCATTCCCAAACCCGGGGAACCCGGCAGTGAGACCTGGGAGGGTGACGACTGGAAGCGGGGCGGCGGCGGCACCTGGCTGACAGGCTCTTACGACGCCGAGCTCGACCTGGTGTACTGGGGCGTTGCCAACCCCGCGCCCTGGAGCGCCCACCGCCGGGGGGGCGACAATTTATATACCAACAGTATGCTGGCAATCAAACCGCGTACCGGCGAAATGGTGTGGTATTTTCAATTCACACCCAACGATACCGGCGATTACGACGGCAACAACGAACCGCTGCTCACCGAGCTGAAAATCGGGGACGAACTGCGCAAGGTCCTGATACAGGCAAACCGCAACGGCTTCTTTTACGTGCTGGACAGGACCAATGGCGAATTCATAACGGCAAACGCGTTCGTCGAGAAAACCACGTGGACAGCGGGGATCGATGCCGTAACGGGGCGGCCTGAGCGCTCTGAATCCGTCGAGCACATGCTGGAAACGGGCGAGCCCACCGAAGTGTGGCCGACCGCATTCGGCGGCAAAAACCTGGCGCCCATGTCCTACAGCAAACGCACCGGCCTGGCGTATGTCAACGCGATCAACACCGGCTGGATTGTCACGCCGGTGGACCAGGAATTCAGGGAAGGGGTGCTGTTTTTTTCCATCGATTTTGAATTTGTCGATTTAACAGTCCCCAAGGGCGAATTGAAGGCCATCGACCCGTTAAGCGGCAGCGTAAAATGGAGCTTCCCCACCGAAACAGCCATGAATGGCGGCACCCTGGTCACCGCAGGCGACCTTGTCTTTTCCGGGGCCCAGACCGGTGAGTTATATGCCCTCCACGCCGGGACGGGTGAGAAGTTGTGGGAATACCGTACCGGCTCCGGCATCATTGCGCCACCGGTGACCTACCAGGTCGACGGTAAACAATATGTAGCCGTCGCCAGCGGCATCGGCGGCCTGTATGCAGCCGTTTCCGGGGACCCGAATTTAAAAAATATCAATCCGGGCAACTCCATCTGGGCATTCGCCCTGAATGACGGCGCCATCGCCAGGACGCCGGTTGCAACAACGATCCTGCCGCCGCTCAAGCCGACAGAGATTGGCAGCAAACCGATGCCGGCAACCGCCGCGGCAGGAAAATCGCTTTATCACCAGTACTGCGCTCACTGTCATGGTGTGGACCGCATGGCCAGCGGCACCAACTATGACCTGAGACAGTTTCCGGAAAATGACGAGCAGCGCTTCGTTTCCGCCATTGTCGACGGCAAGGGCACTATGCCGGGCTGGGGAAATACCTTCAGCCGGGAAGAAATGCTGACTATCTATACCTATGTAACGCACTGAGGCGGCCACCCGGACGGGAGCCGCAGTCTCGAAGTATTTCCCCTTCTCCAGGGCGTCTCAGGACGACGCCATCTCGCGTTGCAACTGGACTTTGCGCATCAGGTGCTGCCCCGAGGTGACCGGGTCGTAACGGGACGGGTTACCGGAGTCACAGCAGGTCGGCAGCGTCTCTATGAGGGCATCGTAGTTGGGCTGGTGGAAGTAGACGATGGACAGCCTTGAGGTGTCGGGCCCGACCGGCGGCGTCACGACCCGGTGCATGGTCGACACCCAGCGGTCGTTTGTCCACCGGGCCATGAGATCGCCGATGTTCACCACCAGCGCGCCGGGCACGTGCGGTACCTTCATCCAACTGCCGTTTCGATGCAGCACCTCGAGGCCGCCGGGCGCAGCGTCGGTCATGAGCATGGTGAAACTACCGAAATCCGAATGGGGCCCTGCCCTGAACTGGCCCGGGAGCGG
Source organism: Gammaproteobacteria bacterium (assembly GCA_965208655.1). Classification (GTDB taxonomy): domain Bacteria; phylum Pseudomonadota; class Gammaproteobacteria; order Eutrophobiales; family Eutrophobiaceae; genus JAAXHV01. The sequence continues at coordinate 42,749 of CBDBPJ010000001.1, read as the reverse complement.
TTCCTTGTCGAGTGCGGGATAGTACAGGGCGCGCATCGAGGAGATGCTCTTGTCCACGTAAGGGTTGAACTGGTCCTGCGGCAGGCCAAGCGCAACGGCCATCAGTCCCATCATGCGCACGGCGAGCGCATCCGCGGCGCGATAGTAATGTATCCATGCCTCAGAGAATCCCGCCACCTCGTCAGGCCAGACGTTGGGGCTGAAGAAGGGCCGTGACTCAGGGGTGTGGAAGTAAGGGTCATCGGCCGGTACGTCCATCCGGTTGCAGGTGTAGGTCTCCTTGAGGTCCGGGGGGGTGGCATCGCCACGGCTGTAGGAAAGCGCCTCCTGGTGCAGGTAGCCGACATATTCCCCGGGTGGCGGCTGGTAAGCAGCTTTCACCTCCTCGGGCAGTGAAAAAAACGAGATGCATGCGGCGCGCACGTCGCTGATCAGCCCCGCGTCGATACCGTGTCCCGTTATCACGAAGAAACCGTGGTCCCGGCAGATGGAATCTATCTCGGCCGGTGTATTCTGCGCGGCGCTATCCCCGGCAAGCCAGCCCGAGACGTCGATGACCGGAATTTCAGTTCTGCCGCTCACAGTGCACCGGAGCAGGTCAGGGTTTAATCATCGAGCACCGCCGTCACTTCTATCTCGACCATGATCCCCGGCAGCGCCAGCGATTGTACGCCGATCAACGTGCTGGGCGGCGGTTCACCCGGTGCGTAGAAGGCCGCGGTCTTTTCGATGACTGTCTGCACCATATCGGCGTTGTAGTCGACGATGTAAATCCGGCCGCGCACGACATCGGCCGGGGTCGCGCCGCCCGCGGCAAGCGCAATACCGATGGCTTTAAATGATTGATCCATTTGCTCGGCGAGCGTGTCGCCGACCAGGTTCAGGTCGGCGTCCATCGGCACCTGGCCGGCGCAGTGCACCATCTTTTTCCCGGTGCTGACAACGACACTGGTGTAGCCGTGTACGACATCCGGCAGAATACCCTCGGGGTGGATGAATGTATTCGGCATATCCGTTCTCCTGTCTGTTCAGTCCGTCTGAGTTGACGGCCAGTTGGCGCGATAGCGTTTCACCAGCCAGCGATTGAACTGTTGCAGTGTCTCCTCCTGCCAGGAATAACGGCCATGGGGGCCGAAGCGTGAGCGCAGACCCTTCTGCACCATCGTGTCCGCATGGATATCCTGGACGTTAAAATCGTTCACGCCGGCTTCCATGTCCCTGAACAACAGGTCGAACAAGGGTTCGTCCGGCGCCCTCGGGTCCATACAGTAACCGATGTGGATATCAATCGATTCCGCGGCCTTGGGATTGACGATGAAATAGGTAATAGTGTCGGGCGTCACGGCAAGGCCGAGGCTGGGGGGCAGCAGGCAGAACATGGCGCGGTGCCGTTCGTCATCGCTCAGTTTTTCAAACACCGGTAACAGGGTTTTCCTGGTCGCGTTGAATCCGCCGTCGATGTGGGTGAAATAATTGAGCCGTGAGACATGATTCTGATCATCGTCCCACTCCAGGAAGCGGGCGTTTTCTGACGGCACATGATCGCCGATACCGACATGCAGGCGGTTGGCGTGATAACCATCGTTGAAGTTTTCCAGCATCACCTTCCAGTTCCACGGCAGGTCTTCGTAGGTGTCGCCGATTTTTGTGTGGCAGTTGTCCAGTTCGAAGTGAGACAACAACTCCGTGAGTTGCTCCACCGTCGGCGCGAGCGCATCGCCTTCTTCCGTAAAGCGGCAAAAAATAAACCCGTTCCAGATCTCCGTCGGCAATGACGGCAGGCTGTACTGCGCCTTGTCGAACTCGACTGCCTGGTCCATGTCCGGCATACCGAGCAATCTTCCGTCCAGGGCATAACTCCAGTGATGGTAAGGACAGAGAAACTTATTACAGTTGCCGCTGCCTTCGGCGACAATCATGCCGCGATGCTGGCAGACTGCGGAGAGAACGCGAACCTGCCCATCCCGGTCGCGTACGACCAGCAGGGGTTCATCCAGCAGGGTAAACTGGTACCAGTCGCCCGGGTTCGGGATCTGCGAGGTGCGTCCGACACACAGCCAGTCCTTCGTAAAAATCGTGTCGCGTTCGAAGCTGTGAAATTCAGGCGAGGTGTAAAGGATCGGGGGCAGTATCCCGGCCTCGTTGACCGGTGCGGTGGCCGCATCAAAGGCCTTCAGCATAGCCGCTCCGAATAACTCATGGGAGTTCATCATTGCCAGTCTCCGGACAGGTGTCAGTTATCGCTCAAATATCCAGTCCCAGGTGTGAGGCATCGCAAAACGGCGGAGTCCCGGTCTTCTTGCAGCCGCACATCCCCACGAAATCGTACTCTTTCATCTCGAACCTGACCGGGTTGATACCGGTGCCCTTGTGTGAGCCGTCACAATAGGGCTGGTTCTTTGACTGCCCGCAGGCACACCAGTAATAGGTGCCTTCTTCCAGGAACTGGAGATACGGGTTGGTGTCGGAACCTGCCGGGAAGCGTGTCTTTACCCAGCCGTCTTTTGCCGGGCTGATCATTTTCATGTTGCTGGTGATGCGCCTGAACAACCAGTTTCCATCCACCTTGACCACCTCGGCATCGTACACGCCGGTGATCCAGTGCGGCTCCGCCTCATTGGTGTCTTCAGCCGGCATGGTTGCGGGTTCCCATAAATACCAGATCAAGGTGGCGGAATTACCGTCGTCCGCCAGGTCTATCTTCGGTGAGATCATGAAATGCAGCGACCACCAGACTTTCTCGCCGGCAATGGCTTTCAGGAAACCGACGGCCTTATCGCGGCCAACCCAGGCGCCGAACCCCTTCGCCTCCCACACCGCATCTTCGGTAAACAGGGGCATCAGCATATCCACGTCGTTACCGTTGTCCGCCGCCCGGGCATAATCAACGATCAGGCGATTGATGTCTTCGATGGCCTCGACGTGTTGCAACCTCTTGTCGATGCTCTTCAACAAACCTTTGATTTCTTCAAGATCACTCATCTTCTACTCTCCATTGTTTACATAAAAAAACTACAGCGCATGCCGCCGGAGCCGTTAATAGTTATACCGCAGCGAAGCCCCCACCCAACGGGGCTTGCCGTAGGAATAGGTAACACAGCCGCACAGGTTCGACACGTCGAAGCCGATCAGGCGAATGCGCGCATCGGTAAAGTTGTTGACGAACACCGTGCCGTCCCAGCGGCCATCGGTGCTGGTCCAGTTGATGCGGGCGTTGCCCACGCCGAACTCGCGCGTTCTCTGGGCATCAAAATTACGGATGTTGTGGAAGAAATTGGAGTTGTACTGCGCATCCATCTGTAGCGCCAGCGAGCCGTTGAAGACATCCTGCGGGAAGGTGTAGCGGACCAGCCCGGACAATTGGGTCTCGGGGGCAAACGCCGGTCTGACATCGCGAAAGACCGCCGGCGCCACCTCCAGGTTCTTGACCTCGGCTTCCTGGAAATGCGCGCTCAGGATCACATCAAAACCGTTGCCGAAACTGGATTGCAGATCAAACTCACCACCGGTGATCGTGGCGTCGTTATTGACGATGAACCCGGAGGAACGCACAAATACGAACGCCTGGTAATCCTTGTAGTCATAGTGGTACACCGACGCATTAAGACGGGTCGTGCCGTCGAACAGGGTTGACTTGAAACCTGCCTCGTAAGAAAGCAGTACCTCTTCACCATAGGGAATCTCGCTGTCCGGCAGGAACGGCGTGCCGTCCGCCACCTTGGCGTTGTAACTGCCGGCCTTGACGCCGCGGTTCACGCCGACGTAGAACAACAAATTCTCGTTCGGATGGTAGTCCAGCTGCACCTTGCCGGTCCAGAGCGTGGGCGAACGGCTGTCGGTAAACGGTGTGCGCAGGGTGCCGTTGAAATCGAAACCTGCGCCGGCGACGCGCGTATCGGTTTCAACCTGGTAATCGTCCGTGTTCATGTAGGCGATGATACTCCGATCGTAACTTTGTTTTTCGACCAGGCCGCGGATCCCGGCGATGAAGGTAAACTGGTCGTTGAGATCGTAGTCCACCTGCCCGAACAACGAATAGGAATTGGTCTTCAGCCTGACTTCATTGTTCGCTTCGGTGCCGAGGAAAGGTATATAGGCACCGGGGATCACGGATCCGTCCGGCGCATTACCCAGACCCAGCAGTGGTGAATTAATGGGTAAGGCCAGCCCGGCAGTATTGTCATTATCGATGTGCAGGTAATAAAAACCTGTGACCCAGCGCATGCGCTCCGTTTCGCCGTTGAGACGCAGTTCCTGTGAAAACGTATCCTCCGATGCCACCGAGCCGAAGATACCCTGGGGAACCGGGGCGCCATCAGTATCGAGGATAACGAGCTTGTCGAAATGCATATAGTTACTGACTGACGTCAGGTTAACCTTTCCCAAATCCCAACTCAGTTTGGCGGTGACGCCATGACTCTCGAATTGGTTGACGTCGTCTGCGGAAATATCGTGGGAGGTATCGAAGCCATCCCCGTCGGGGTCGATATAACCGAAGAAATCACCACCCGGCACCGGGCGCAGGCCGTCTTCACGTCCGGCAAACGGGAACGGTACGCCGGGTATGCCGGTAATCAAAGGTGAAAGAACCAGGGCCCCGACGTCGAAGGACGTCGCCTGCAACTCACCGTCAAGCCCTTCGACCCCGGGCATGTAACAACCGCCGGTCTCGGCGGAAATCGCTTCGCAGACGTTGTCCGGCGGCGAAACTATACTGTTGACAAACCGCCCCTGGGCGTCAAGGACAGTTACGGCCGGAAAAGATTGTGTGGGCCCGGCGCTGGTTTCCGTACCGGCGCCGAAGCCGCTCACCAGGAACTCGAAATTGTCGCTTGGCTCAAACAGCAATTGCCCGCGTATTGCCCAGGAATCATCGGTCCACACATCATCGGGTTCCGCCCTGCCCGGCCCGAAGTTGCCGAAGGGATAAACCGCGGCGCCAGGGTCACCCTCAGGATAGTGGTTATTGAATATGGCATCATGCTTGTTATACATGCCGCTGACCCGCGCGGACAGGTTCTCGCCCAGCGGTCCGCTGACCGCGCCTTCAAACCGCACCTGGTCGTAGGAACCGTAGGTAATATCGGCAAAGGCTTCCGCTTCCCGTGTCGGCTTGCGGGTGATGAAATGCACCAGGCCGCCGGTGGCGTTGCGGCCGAACAGCGTACCCTGGGGACCCTTGAGTATTTCCACCCGATCCACATCAAACGTGGCAAAGCTCTGGCCCTGGATCATGGGGATATAACCTTCGTCGATGTAGACGGCTACGGGGGATTCGGTTACATCGAGAAAATCATTCTGGACGACACCGCGGATGGTGAAAAGCGTCGTTTGGCCGCCGAGATTGCCGGCGGTGAACACGCCGGGGGTGATATCGGCAATCTGTGTGCTGCTCTCCAGGCCCATCTGATCGATCTGCTCACCCGACCAGGACGTAATCGAGATGCCGACATCCTGGATGGACTGTTCGCGTTTTTGCGCCGTGACAATGACTTCCTCGAGCAGGCCGCCACCCTGGGCCGCGGCCGGGCCGGCATAAACGCAGACGGACAACAGGAAAACCATTCCGATGGTTTTACGCGCCACCCGCGTGGAAAAATCAATTGAAAACATTTTGACAGACATGTAACTCCCCCTCCTCATGCAAACAGATCCAGGAAACCCGTAGTGAATATGCGGCTACGCCCAGGTCGTACGAAGTCCAAATTAAACAGAACTCATTTTATCGATAATATTATGAATTATCGATAATTTGGGATTATGGCCATTTAAATAATAATAATCAATCGTTGTGAGGTGTATGATAAGATTTCCGGCAGAAGGCCGCCTGGGCTTGTTTCAATATCGACACTCCGGAACAACAGGGTGCCGCCGGCCAGGTCCTGTACAGTCTTACCTTTGACAACAATATTGAATAACAAAAATATTAACTCCGGGTATGGCCAGGGAAGAATTTAACAGCCTGCAGATGGGTCCTGAGACCATGCTTGATCTTGCCCGCAAGGCCGCGGAACTAATAGTGGCCCGAATTGACAGGCTGCCTGAAGAAAATGCCTGGGACGGGGAGTTCCGGCAGATCCTTGCAGACCAACTCATGGAGAGTCCGCCCGAGAACGGGCAACCGGCAGAACAAGTTCTTGAGCAGGTCGCGAACGATATCCTGCCATTCTCCACCCGGCTGGACCATCCTCGCTGCTTCGGATTCATACCATCATCGCCCACCTGGCCCGGCGTACTGGCTGACTTCATGGCTGCCGGGTACAACACCAACGCCTGTACCTGGCTGGTTGCGAGCGGTCCGAGCCAGGTCGAACTGGTCGTCATCGACTGGTTCCGCCAGTGGCTGGGTTATCCGGAGGGCGCCGGCGGGGTCCTGACCAGCGGAGGTTCGGCGGCCAGTGTCGACGCCTTTGTCGCGGCCCGGGAACATGCAAACCACCCCGAACGCGCCACCATATATATGAGCAATCAGAGTCACAGCGCACAAATCCGCGCGGCCCGCATTGTCGGCATTCGGCCGGAGCACGTACGCATGATTCCGGTCGATGACCTTTACCGTCTGGACCTGGAAGTGCTGGCGCATGCCGTATCCGATGATCGCGCCGCGGGGTTAAACCCCATTGCAGTATGCGCCAATGCCGGGGCAACCAGCACAGGGGCCATCGACCCGCTTGACGCGATGGCGGACTATTGCACAGAGGAAGATATCTGGTTGCACGTCGACGCCGCATACGGCGGCTTTGCGGCGGTGACTGATAAGGGGAAAAAACTGTTACGGGGAATCGCGCGCGCCGATTCGGTCGGCCTGGATGCACACAAGTGGTTTTTCCAGCCGTATGAGGCGGGCTGTCTGATGGTCAAAGATGTAAGCACGCTGGAGACCGCGTTCGGGATTCACCACGATGTCCTGCAGGACACCATCTGGGGCGCGGACCATCCGAATTTATCGGATCGCGGCCTGCAACTGAGCCGATCATTCCGGGCGTTGAAGATCTGGATGTCGGTCCAGGTGTTCGGGATGGCGGCATTCCGGCAAGCCGTGTCCAGGGGTATGGACCTGGCGGCCCGGGCCGAGGACCAGGTCCGGGAAAGCCCGCTGCTGGAGCTATTGAACCCTGCATCGCTGGGGGTCATCTGTTTCCGCTTCAACCCCGGGACGAAGCATATCGATGAGCATGGCCTGGAACAGATTAACAGGACTATTCTCGCCCGCATCTTCTGGGAAGACCCCGCTTTTCTGTCTTCAACAACCCTTAGAGGAATATTTGCGCTCCGGCTCTGCATCATCAACCACAATACCACCTGGGGGGACGTGCACGAGACACTGGAGGCAGTGGAGCGATTTGGAACCGAGGCGCTATCGCAAACAACATCTGAATAGTCTATCCTGAAATATACTATTCCAGGCTGGTTATAAATGACCGAGAGTTGGACATTACCTGTCCCACTGGCTACCGCGGAAGTACGCATGGACGATGGCGCAGTGATTATCATCCGGCGGCATGGCAATCCGAACGGACCGCGTGTCGTGTTAAGCCACGGGAACGGGTTATCGGCCGACTTGTATTATCCTTTCTGGTCGCTGTTGATCGACCGTTTCGATGTTGTCATCTACGATATCCGCAGCCACGGCTGGAACCCGGTCAGCGATCTCCGGGCACATAATTTCTGGACCTTTGTCAACGATAACATAACTATCCTGACTGCTATCGATCGGCACTTCGGGGAGAAACCGAAAATCGGCATGTACCACTCCATGTCGGCGTTGGTGGCAATCCTTCATGCACAACAATATGGACAATTTGTGGCGCGGCAGGGCAATAAGGCCGGACCTTTCACGGGCCTGGTACTGTTCGACCCACCACTCAAACTCCCCAGGGGTACGTTTCTGGATATGGAGAGCATGGAATACAAGATGAGTTCATACACCCTGCAACGCCGTACCCGGTTTGAAACCCGGGAAGAGTTTACCCGTACACTGAATGACAAATCCTCTTTTACCCGTCTTGCGCCCGGCGTAACGGAATTATTCGCCCGGACAGTGCTTCGTCCCTGTGCCGACAGCGCCGGATTTGAGTTGTGCTGTCCGGTCGAACACGAAGCCAAGGCCTGGGAGTATTTTTCCTGCTGGGTAGAGCACTCTGAAATAGAGAATATTGCCTGTCCTGTTAAAGTTATCGGGGCCGACCCGACTGAAAGATTTTCATTTATACCAAGCAGTAAACTCCACGATATTATTCATGTCGACTACGACTTTGTGCCGGAGGCGACGCATCTTCTGATACTTGAGCAGCCTGAAGAGTGTGCCGCGCTAACGCTGGAGTTTCTGGAAAATCTCTTTTAAGGAGTAACACACCCTGCGCAAGCAGGCCAGGCATACGAGGGAAGTAACGCCGTATCTGCGAGTCGGCCTCAAAATAAGACACCCAGCTTCACGTACAGGAAGCGCCCGTTGAACCCCGCCGGCGCATACTGGCTGTACCGGTTTCCCAGGCCGCTGCGGGCATTCGGGTTTTCGTCCGGGTACGTATCAAACAGGTTCTCTGAGCCCAGTGTCAGCGTCAACCCATTATCCATGGTGTAATCGGCGCTTACGTCCACCAGGCCGTAGCCTTTGAAGTCCATCCCTTCCTCGGAGTCGTACCAACTACCGTGGTGACTGTAGCGCAGCATCAGGTCAAACGGGCCGTAAGCATGCCGGGCCGTTAAAATGTAGCGGGTAGTCGGCAATCCTTCCTCGTAGTCGCGTATCTCGCTGACGTTGTCCAGGGGACCGTCACGTGTGAATTTAGTGACTTCTGTATCAATGGTACTGAGCGCAAAATCCAGGTCAGTGACGCCGGCCACCGTTTCCAGGGTCCGTGCGCCGGCGAATTCACAACCCCTGGTAACCGTACTGAAGTCATTGGTGAAATAGTTGATGTAGTTCCAGCTTCGAGCGGAAGTCAGGCCGGCGGTTTCGAGTTGCCCGATGAGATCATCTCTGACCCGGTTGTCGCCAAGGTCGGGGCGGTTGAGTTCGATGTCCCGGGACAGGGCCAGCCTGTCTTTCACCTTGATGTGGAAACAGTCGAACGAGAGTACGGTCTCGTCCCTGTCGAAGACCAGGCCTGCTGAAAAGTTCTCGGACTTCTCCGGTGTCAGCGCCGTGCCGCCCAGGGCAATACCGACCGGACTCGCCGGGGCAATCGTGGCGACGATGGAGAGCGCCCGTTCGTCTCCGTCTCCGGCATTCTTTGACGTGGCGTTGATGGCGTTGGACTGACCTGGAGTGGGCGCCCGGAACCCGGTGCTCCAGGCGCCTCTCAGCGACAAGCTGTCGGTTAGCGCCAGCCGGGTGGACAACTTGCCGTTGGTGGTCGATCCGAAATCATCATAATCCTCCCGGCGGACTGCGGCGCCCAGGGTCCAGTTTTCCCTGATATCGGCTTCCAGTTCCAGGTACACCGCATAGTTGGAGCGGGACCACGCGCCTGCAGTGTCCGGGCTGAAACCGGGAAAGCCGTTAGTGGCTGCCGTAAAGCCCTGTTCCTGCAGGTCCACCTCGATGCCGTTTCGTTCGAATGTCCTCGCCCAGGAGGCGGGTTCGCCGCCTTCAATTTCGAACTTCTCTTCGCGCCACTCGGCGCCGAAGGCGATGTTCAGGTCCGAGGCAAGAAACGGCGGGGTGATGGGGTACGTCAGGTCCAGGTTTACATTTGTATCCTTTTGAATGTAGCCCCCCGGGTTGAAAGTAAAATCCTCCGGGTTGCCAGGGCCCAGCGCAGCATTGACCGTATTACGGATAAAGAACGCGACATCGCTTACCCCGATGCCGACACTGAGTTCCGCTGAAAGTCCGAATTCCGTCTCGCCACGCAAGCCGGCAACCAGGGAGTAATCTTGCGTTTTTCCACCGAAGCGGGGCGTGAACCCCCCGGGGAACAATTCGTTCATGACAAAGCAGTCAGGGTGAGCCAGCAGGAACGCCTGGGTGTCAAAGGTGCCCACGTGGTAGAACCGGCCTTCGGGCAGCAGGTCGCGCGGACAGTTGCCGGTTCCAGCGCCGGTCAGGTCGCCTACCAGGCGGAAGTCGCCCCGTGTGTACACACCTTCCCGGTTGTTCGGATTGCGAAAGTAGAACCCGCCGTCCGTCTCCTTGCGGGCATAATTACCGAAAGCGAACGCTTGCAGATGTCCGGTCAACGGCAACCCCGCGTTGAAGAAGGTCTTAATTTCATCTTCGATTTTCGGGCTGCCCCAGATCTGGGCAGGGTCGGCAACGGCCGTATTGCCGGCTGCGATCAACTCTGCTGCGTCGTCTCGTTGCACACTGCGGCTGGTGTCACCGGCTTCACCGTATTCCAGGCTCAGGCTCAGGAAGCCGCCGGCCAGGGGCAAGCCCAGGTTTGCTGCGAGGGTATAGCGCTCGCCGTCTCCCTTGGTTGTTTCGCCATACCTGGCTTCGACATCCGCTCCCCGGGAGTTGTCCTTGAGGACGAAATTCATCACGCCTGCGATCGCGTCGGACCCGTACTGGGCGGCGGCGCCATCGCGCAGTACCTCGATGCGTTTAAGGGCAATGGCGGGGATAACCGACAGGTCCGGTCCTTGCGCGCCCTCAGACGCCTTGGGCGTCAGCCATGCAATCACGGCGCCGCGGTGCCGGCGCTTGCCGTTTACCAGTACCAGAGTATGGTCTGCCGCCAGGTTGCGCAGGTTGGGCGGGCGCACGATGGTCGCGCCGTCTGCAATCGGCTGCATATTGACGCTGAATGTCGGCGAGACCGTGCGCAGCAGGTCAAGCATGTCGGTGCTGCCCTGATTAAGCAGGTCCCGCTCATTAACTACATCGACCGGGGAATGGGATTCTGACAACACCCTGCCTGCGCGCCGCGAACCGACAACTACGACTTCCTCGAGGCTTGCCGTCCGTCCCGGGATGGTTTCTGATCCCGGGACAGTGGACGGTAACGCCGCGCAGGCGACCGCCATGAGAGCGGCTATGTAGCTACCGGGCATGGTGTCCTCCGCCGCTTCCGGGTAATTGAACCAACCCCCTGATACAGGAAGGCAATACCGGCCTGTCAAGTCCTGATCTGCGCGCCGAACGGCATCTCGCGCAGGCGCTTTTTCGTGGCGGCATAGATGGCATTGGCCAACGCCGGGGCTATGGGTGGCACACCCGGTTCTCCCACGCCTGCCGGCGCTGCATCGCTCTGCACCAGGTGAATGGATGTGGCCGGAGCCATATCCATGCGCAATATCGGGTAATCGTCGAAGTTGCCCTGCACCACCCGGCCGTCTGCCACGGAGATCAGGCCGTCGCGGGCCAGGCCGATGCCAAAAACCACCGCTCCCTCCAGTTGCGAGCGTACCCGGTCCGGGTTTACCGCCAGTCCGCAATCAAATGCGACATGGGCGCGCGGGACGCGCCAGCGGCCGTCCGGGTCGACCGCGACCTCTATCACCGCTGCCGTATAGCTCAGGAAACTGTAATGCGCGGCAAACCCCAGCCCGTGACCCGGCGCAAGTTTTCTGCCCCAACCGGCCTGTTCCGCCGCCAACTCCGCTACGTGTCGCAGGCGCGCGGTATCGAACGTATAGCCCTCCGCGCCTTCCATGCCATACCCTGAGAAATCGAGCAGCCGGTCCGGACCGAGCAGGTCCAGGTAATTCTCCAGCGGGTCGCGCCCGCGGGCATGGGCAATTTCATCGGCGAAACTGCCTATGGCAAATGCCTGGAAGATATTGCACACCGATCTCAACCAGCCGATGCGGATCTTCGCCGGCGCCGCGCCCGCCTCGACCCTGACGTTGTCGATGGCAAACGGCATGCTCACCGAACCCTGCCCCAGTTCCCAATCGGCCGGGTATACGGCATCGACGTCAAACGTCGATTTAATCGGGGGAAAGGCAGTGCGCTGCAGCCATCCCGTCACCGCGCCGGTCCCGGAAATGCCGGCCTTCAGGTACTGGGCGCTGGGGGCATGGTAATAGCCGTGGCGGATATCGTCTTCCCGGCTCCATACCACCTTGACCGGCGCGCCGGTCTCCCTGGACAGGATGATCGCCTCGTTAATAAAGTCACACTTGGACTTGCGCCCGAAGGCCCCGCCGAGCAAGGTCACGTTCACCTTGATCTGCTCCGGTTTGAGACCGGTCAGCCCGGCCGCGGCGGGAATAACCGATTGCGGGGACTGTGTCGGCGCCCAGATCTCACAACCGTCCGCGGTCACCGAGGCCAGCGCCGCCGGCGGCTCCATCGGCGCGTGGGCGAGGTGCGGGGTGTAGTACCCGGCTTCCAGCGTCGAGGCCGCCGTATCCAGGGCCTCCAGGGCATCCCCCTCGTTGCGCCTGAGGTCGCCTTCCTGCCTGGCGGTACGCAGCAACTGCATCCGGTAATCGTCGGAATCATAGTCTCCGTTGTCTCCCGGGTCCCATTCGATGGTCAGCCTCCGGCGTCCTTCCAGCGCCGCCCAGGTGTTGTCGGCAATCACGGCGATGCCGCCGAGCGCCTGGAATGCAGCCGGCGGTTCGGCGGCCTTTATCTCGATTACCCGGCGCACGCCGTTGACAGCCAGCGCCGCCTTCGCATCAAAGGACTTCACGCGCCCGAATACAACCGGGCAGCGTGCAATCGCCGCATATTTCATGCCGGGGAGACTTACGTCGGTCCCGTATATAGCCCGGCCCTGGATGAAGTCGTCCATGTCCACCATGGGCACGTCCTTGCCGATATAGTGAAACTCACGGGCTGGCTTGAACGTCAATTGATCCGGTCCGGGGACGGGCAACCCGGCCGCATCCGCAACCAGGTCCCGGTAATCCAGGGCGCGGTTGCCGGCATCATGCAGCACCTGGTGCAGGCGCGCCCGGCATGCGGAGACGTCTACCTGCCAGCGCTCGGCGGCCGCCTGCTCGAGCATCTGCCTGGCAGTGGCGCCGGCGATGCGCATGCGCTCCATGAAGCCGCGCACGGACCATGAACCGTCGGTATTCTGGTCCCCGTATACCGGATCACCTGGGGCCTGCACGACCTTCACCCGCGACCAGTCAGCCTCCAGTTCATCTGCGACGATGGAAGTCAGGCTGGTGCGAATCCCCTGGCCCATCTCGGACCGGTGTGAAACGATGAATACGGTGCCGTCGGCATCGATGCTGACGAATACGTCCGGGGACCACGGCGCGGTTCCGGAACCGGCGCCGGTTTGCGCCGGGTTGCTGCCGCGGCTGCAACCCGCCATCGACACGCCCAGCACCAGCAGGCCGGTGCTCTTGACGAAGTCGCGGCGGGAGAGTTTAACGATGGGATTCATGGTATCAGTGCCTGATAAGGGTTTTGCATTTTCCATCATTGAGTGAACATATCTGGGTGGTTTGTGTGTTTCCGTGCGTAAAGGAATTCACTACATCACAAGCCCCGCTCCGGACATAGCATATCTGTGTGGTTGTGCCGGAAAGCTGGTGGATGTATACGGATTCACATCCGCTGCCGTCGCAGACCTGGACGATTTCCGGGCTTGCCGGTTTCTGATAAGAGGTTGATTCTTTCAGGTACCCGGTATTACAGCCGGCAGGAATGAGTAACAGGATTACGACTAGATGTTTCATCGGTAAAATTGATCGCTTTCCGGACAGTATAGCAAAGGGAGTGTTGTGGGCTTTAAATCTCGATTATGTCGATTATGTTTGCGAGCACATCGACTTGGTGCCAGAATATACGCAGTTACCCGCCGTCAGCGTGCTGTCGGCTCAAGGGCTGCTTCTTTGGAGCGGCCCTTGCTTTATAGGCCTTGCTGCATTGCCCGTATTTCAGAACTAGTTATTGTTTCCCCCAGAACTCTCAGGAAGATCAATTAACCTGTCCTCTATAATCCGACTCATGCGCATTCTGAACCGCCCCGGGTATTCCGGATATCTGTTGGTCTAAGGCACGACGCTTTGCATGACCAAAAAAAATGTTTGTGATATTCAATCGTAGGAGCGGCCTGGATTGAACCAGAACGACAAAGTATTCGAGATGATAATTCGACATGATAATATAGGTAATATAAAGGACGTTATGTAACTATTATTTTCCGTTCTGGTAGATGCCCTTGAACATACAGTTGATTACCGTCCACAGCACCGCGATGAGCCGGATTTCACACCAGGTCACACCGGTCCTGTTCACCGGCTCAGTCAAAACTGAAAAGCGGTTCTGGGAATTCTTCACCGCCAACCTCCGTAACCCGAACACGCGCATGGCCTACCTGATGGCGGCGTATCGGTTTGCCGACTGGTGTGAGGCCAGGGGCCTGGCGCTGGACCAGGTCGAGCCGATGCTTGTGGCCGCCTACATCGAGCAGCTGACGAAGGACTACGCGCCGGCGACCGTCAAGCAACACCTGGCGGCAATGCGTATGCTGTTCGACTGGCTGGTGGTTGGTCAGATCGTTCCCTTTAACCCGGCCAGTTCGGTACGAGGACCGAAACACGTCGTAAAAACCGGCAAGACTCCAGTACTGACGGCAAGTGAGGCCCGGGGCCTGTTGGACAGGATCAACACGGACACCTTGGTGGGTCTGCGCGATCGCGCCTTGATTGGAGTCATGGTGTACAGCTTCGCGCGAGTGAGTGCGGCCGTGGCGATGAGGGTGGCCGATTATTACACCCAGGGCAAACGCTCGTTCTTCCGTCTGCACGAAAAAGGCGGCAAGTACCTCGTGGTGCCGGCGCACCATATCGGGCAGGCCTACGTGGATGAGTATATCGATGCCGCCAACATTGACGACGACAAGCAGGGACCGCTATTTCGATCATCCGGGCAAGGTCGCAGGCAGGATGTGTTGTTACGCACAGCTATGACGTGCCAGACCACGATCAAGATGATCAAGCGGCGGGTGCGCGATGCCGGTCTACCTGATGAAATTTCGAATCACAGTTTCAGAGGGACCGGCATCACCGAGTACCTGCGCAACGGTGGCGACCTGGAAATCGCTGCGCACATAGCCGGTCACGAGTCGACCCGAACTACGCAACTGTACAACCGTACCCACGAGGAACTATCGCTCGATGAGATTGAGCGGATTCATATCTAAATAACTTTATAAAACACGCTATCTATCATTTGATATTTCAAGACACAATTAAGCGGGATAATCTATTTCTTTGGAAGCTTCTCAGACACAAGTATGAAAAGGAGAGAAATATTTGTAGTTCGCGGTACAAACCAACAACGCACTTGGCCTCTCAAAGTAAATCTCGGTAACTCTTACCTTCATATTCTGGTTTGAGATTTCCTTCATCATCCCAAGGACAATATTCACTTGGGCAGATTACCTTTCCGTTAATGACATATTTAGACATATCATCTGTTCTTCTCCATGTCACGTCGCCTAGTGTGACTATATCTAAGTTATTTTCCGTAAAATCAAATGTGATACCCCATTCCAAATAAGTATATCTCCTAGTTAGGTAATCCTGAGAAATTGACAAGATATCTTCTTCACCTAATACGGTTTTCAATTCTTCAACAGTATTAAACGGTAGTGAATATCCATATTCAAATGCCTTTACTATGGTTGATACGTCATCATTTTTAAAATGGATGAATAAATGATCTCCAATATCATATTTGAGCACCCAAGCACACTTTGCTTTATCATCTGAACAAGCGTCAGGTTCTCCCTTGAGAAAAAACACGTCACTTCTTGTCATTTCTGGAGATAGTTTGTCGAATATCAGTTCAGGTTCCCAAGTTATTTTGTAGTATTGAAGTTCAATGTCATCCCAATAGGTATTACCTATAATCAAGATTGCACCTAAAATCACCAATACTAAGATTACTTTTATGATGATTTTAAATCCACTTTTGAAAAATCTTTGGGCTTTTCCTGAATAGGAAGATAACCTGAAAATTGTATCAAGATCTAACATCACGAACGCCCCTGTCTTATTTCTAAATCGAACGGCCTTTCAGTTGTTAGTACAGATGATCTATCCCCCGTAATCCGTCCCACACAGCTTGAGGGGGAAAGACCACACAAAAGGGGTGAGTACCATGACTGGTTTGTTAAAACGTAACTATTTGGGCAGTTGAACATTTATTCCTGGACTGAAGGAACAATCTATTTAACGGCTATATATCTCTAGCTATCATACGGTTGCGTTTGAATACGTTTCAGTTCATTGGGTGTGTGTACGCTACCCCGCCGCCAAGGATTATTGCATCCTAGAACTCAGCCAAAGAGATGTTGGTCGAAGGCTTTGCACGCACACCGTCAAGGCGTTGAGTGATAGCAATAGCCAATTCCACACCGTGATTTTTGGTATTATCAGCAACCACTATTTCAGCTCCTGTTGCCTCAACATATGCAAGGGTTCCCTCGAAATCGGCATGATTGGACAATGCGACACGGTAAGCGCGTTCGGAAAATTTCAACAGCGGGTCATCGGTATTGACCATGTACGCGCTGCATGTTACGCATGTGCCCTCCTTAAGTTCATTTCCCCAGTCATCACCTTTTGAATATAACCTCACGTAAGAGTGCTCCTTCAGGGCCATTTTTCCCGTTGTTGATCCAAGAACTTCAATAGCTTCCACTGCAAAGCCGTGATTCTGATATATGTCAAGATTGCGTCTCAAATTTTCACTGACCAGTATTGGAACCCCGATATTACCTGCAAGAGCATGTAGTACGCGCTCAATGGTTCCTCGGTGTGCCTTAATATGTACCGAACCATGTCTCAGACGCTGACACACAACTTCCAGAAGTATGCTTTCTGCTTCGCTCTGAGAGTATTTGCGAACACTTGCAGGACTTCCGTAGGTGCTATCCACCACAAGTTGGTGAACTTGCATAACTTGGTCGAGTGGCCAGGCAAAGTCTCCAGAGTAACCGCACCTAACGCCATCGGGCAGTTCCACTACTACCTGGCACGAGCCAAGCATGTGCCCGGAAGGCAGCAATGTCAATGTCGAGCCGTCCGCAAGTTTGCGGCCGACATCCCATTGAATCGGGATAAGATTGTCGCGGTATTCAAGATCAGCGTTTCGTTCTGCAATCAGGAGTTTGCGGGTTTCCTGACTCATGAACAAATCCTGAAAACCTTTGCTCCGATTAAAGTCACCCATGTGGTCGTCATGGATGTGCGTCTGTACCCTATATGGAAACCCGTGGGCGTAACCATCGCAAAGGATCTTGGAGCCCAGACTCACCGCACCACCAGAAAATACATCAACCAGGGGGGAACTCATCCCCGATTGCCTCTGCGATGTAGGACCGAAGTCTGCTTTCGATATTCTCCTTGCCGATTTCTGACATCGACGCATTGAAACTCTCCTGACCGACAAGCGTAAAGAATTTTTCTCCAAGACGGCCTGCCACTTGCTTCAGATTCATTGCTTTAATTCCCGACTTCATGATCGAATCTCTCTCAGCCTGAGTTAGCCTGCCAAGGGCGGCTGAATTATCTGGGTCTATCGAGCCGACGAAAACATAGCGCCTGACAACTTCGGGCCGCATTCCGATGACTTCCTTTACGGATTCTTCAATAGTGCGTCCAGATCGCCTGCGCAACTGAGCAACCTGCCGAATTTCCTTACTACTGATGTCGCTGGAAAGAATGAACTGAGCTAAGATGCGTTGATCCTCGGTGTTTTCCAGTTTTGTTAGTTCCACGGCTGAAGTGAAGCCGATAATACCCTCTCCCGATCCCCAGTCGACCAGATGCTGAATATCCTCAGGAAGTTTGAGTATGTGTAAGAAACGCCTAATGTGACCAATGCCATCAAGCTGGATGGCTTGTGCACATTCATCCAGAGAGACCCCCTCTGAACAAGCCTTCTGTATAAATGAACCCACCTCAATTGGCGACAATGGGCGCCCTTTCTTGTGGGTCCCATACCCCACGGATAAACGCAAGCGCCCGAGTTCCAGGGCACTTAATCCTGTCACCATCACACTTTAATCCTCAAGAAAACCGCGACTGATGAGAGCCTCTTCAATGAGGGTCACTACAGCATCATCTTGATTCGAATCTTCTTCTCTGGCAAACCGCTGAACAGCCTCATGGGTACTTTGCGATACTGTTGCTATAATCTGCACCACCTTCGAGCTTGTTTTGGCGCGCTCAATCAACTCATCTACAGGCATGTCCGGGTGGTTCTCATGCTCTTTGGTAACACGTTCTCGCTGAACATTGGACATTTGATTCAGTTCCTTTGCCAACGTGACAGCGACTTCAGCGTCCGGCTCTCCTTTGGCATCACTCGACGCATCCTGCGCCTTTAAGGCGGCATTGATGTCAACAAGTTGGTCATCGACCAGTTTCTTCAACTCACTGATCAATCGAGGGTACTTTACATAAGCCTGTACTTCCCTCTTCGGCAAACCTGTGGCTTCGGCAACATCCTTGATGCTTCCATACATTTTGTATAAAAACAGGATTCCGTCCTTGAGTTCCTTCCCGGAAAGTTTGCGCCGAATCAGATTCTCGGTGATAGAAATTGCTTTCGCCTGTCCTGCATCAACGCGGTCGTCGAGCACGGCAGCGGAAATAACATTCCTCCTCAAATATTTATGCGCCAGGAAACGACGTTGTCCCGTTAGAATTTCCCAACGCCCGTCCTCTTGTGCGGCGCAAACGACAATGGGTTGCAACAACCCTTGGACTTCAATGCTTCTTGCCAAGTCATCTATCCCCTTGCCGGGTTCCTGAGTACGAACCTGCCCTTTCCCGATTACCAGACTGTCAAGGGGGATGTCGCGATACTCTACTATTTTAGCCATGATGTGATTGGTCCTCTGTTTCATATTGTGGAAAAGTAGTATCTCGTGCCGAGAGTTCAAGAATGCGCATCATTTCCTGAACGGTAAAACCGCGAGAATACATCTCTGGGGACTCGATAACATCCTCAAACAATTTCTCCTTGTGATTCAGTATCTCGGCAATTCGCTCCTCTATCGTATCGGCCACGGTAAACCGGACGACATGTAGTGGTTTGTCGCGACTAAAGCGGTGTGCACGGTGGATCGCCTGTATCTCGACAGCCGGATTCCACCACCTGTCGAAGACAACTACCTGAGTTGCTTCACCGAGATTTAGACCCACACCGCCGGCGCGAAGTGAAACCAATAGCAATCGGGGAGTTGAATCAGTCTTGAAACGATCCATTGCCTTCTGCCGGTTATCCACCGACATTTCGCCTGTCAAGAGGTCACTGGGCAGCGGTATTCTGGTAGAAATCCACTTTAGCGTTTCAACAAACTGCGAAAAAACAAGTATGCGAGCTCCCTTCTCAGCTCCTTGACAAATTTCGAGCAACGCGTCGAACTTTGACGAAACGTTGGCATCAATGTCCAAGTTACAGATGATCTTGAGACGAGTGATCAAACCTAAGAGAACAGCACTAACATCTTGTGCTGTCGAATCAACGGCCCTTAGTCTACTCTCCCACACATTGTTATATCGAACTCTTTGGGAAGGCGTAAGTTCGAGCTTCAGGTCCTGAAGGATTACAGGAGGCAATTCAGCTCGAACCTGGGCTTTTCGACGCCGCAACATCAACGTCTCTAGCTCTGTCGACAATTGTGGTGCGGGCAAATCTACCGGAATCGACGGATTGAGAAACCCGAGAATGGCCGTCACGTCCTGAACGTCGTTCTCAAGGGGAGTTGCAGACAGAGCCCACGCGTATTTTCGTGGCAGTAACCGGCAAGCCAAAGCGGTAGCGGAGTTTCGATTCTTGATCCGTTGCGCCTCATCGAGAATCACGATATCGAAATTGTTGGACGGAATGCGGTCGAGGCCATCCTGACGAACCTGTTCGTAGGAGCTTACAAGAACTGGAATTGGTAACAGATAAAATGCTTCACGGTTTTGAGTATCGCCTTGCACACGCCGAACCGTGAGCGATGGAGCCCATTTTTCAAGCTCTATCATCCAATTCAATGTAAGTGACGAAGGCGCCACGATAAGGGCTCGTCTGACGTCTTTGTGGGCGCTCATCAATAGCATGAGTGCTATGGATGCCTGAACCGTCTTCCCCAGTCCCATTTCGTCGGCGAGTAATGCCGATCGGGACCGATAAAGAAATGCAACCCCTTCCCACTGATAATCGTGGAGTTCTTCCGGGATGCCAAACATTCCTTTGGCCCGACGACGAAGTTCTAGAGTGTCGAGCGTCATTCGGCAATTCCCACACAAGACATGCTTGCCCGCAGATCAAAGACGATAGGCGACCAAGCGGACTGGAATATTGTCGTCAAATCGAGAAATTGAATACACATTGGATTTCTTGTAAGCCCTGACCAAAACGAGGATACTGACGATTTCAACAGATTTACACATCGATGTGTAATGTTTTTGCACATTCCGGTGTAGGTGAGTATGAAGCGGGCCCTGGGGTTTTCTTACAGGCTATCGATTTGCGCTTGCTTCATGATTTTGCTGGCCTGGAGAACGACCATACATTTGCAGCGACCTTGGCGAGCATCTCTGATCGTTCTGAGATAACCTGGGGAGTCCAGTCCTGATACTTCGCAGCAATGTCTCTTGCCATCTGAACAGCGCTTTGCTCGAACAACCGTTTCTTCTCATTGTAGCTCTGGTTGAATGTGGCTCCTGGCTGATTTTCCCTCTTTGAAATAACCACTAGATTACCTGTCCGGTAGACCCATTGCTCAACGTTGGTCTTTTGAAATGCCGACCAAAGACTTGAGTGTTGATCTGATTTAGGCAAAATATGCTCCACACTACACCCCTGCATCCGTAAAGCGTCCGACCCTTTTTGCTCCTGGGCGTTGATCCCAAAAAGGTAGGACATTGGTTTCTTATCTCTGTCATTTCGAAATTCCACTTCGGTCATTTTCTTGATGAAATTCGTCTTGTTGCATACATTCCATTCATCATTGTTTTTCAGTACCTCGAATATATCGAGAGAATCTAGATCATTACCTACAAATACATCCCTAGCGGAATCTGAGAATTCCTTATCGAATCTTGATGGTTCAAATTTAGGAGCAATAAATGCCGTTCTCATGACGAAAGAGGTCAGGTTTTTCAAACTTCGAATTACCACCCGGCCAATCTTTTTCTTATAGTCCGGGTCACTTTCCGAGATGAACCGATACAACAATGCGAATACAAGAGGATGTGAAACCTTGTACCCTTTGAGTTCAATCAGCAAGGTCTCAAGACCTCGCTTGCCGGCTGTCTTAGGCAAGCTTCCCGCCAATCCTTCGTTAGGCTTTGCCGAACAGATCGTGCGAAACAGCTCTATATTTTCTTTCCTTCCCAGATCAGCTATCAGGTCAAAAACCTGGTTTGAGGGGTCACGTTGGTTAATGGTCGCTTGTTCGATCTCTAATCGGGCCTCCCGATAGAGGCGTTTTTGTTGAAGATGCCCGTATCGACATTGCAGATAACAGCGGAAATAGTCATGAACCCTGTTTTGGTGACGGAGAACAACAGCTGTTCGTTCCAGATTCTCATGCACAGTGGTTGGCCGCTCCGCGTTATCGTTCTCTGAAAAAAAGGAATACAGGTAGTTTCGGATCAAATCCACGTCATGTAGAGGCTTACCGCGAGCGTTGAGTGCTTCGAACACGGAGTGGGCACCGACGTCCTCGGGAACGTAGAGAACAGAGATCTCGACTTTCTGCATGATGAAGTCAAAGAATTTCTCTCGTGTTTTCTTGTTCATCGGGCCGACAAAATCATCAATCTTGTTCCACGCCTCGGTAAGGGCACCATTGGTGCCTATATCACGACCGCCGATAATCTGTTTGTACTTTGAACAATCACTTCTTGGAGGTGTTATTCTCCCCGTATAACCGGAGGTTTCTATCAACTTCGATACTTGATTATCGGGTCGTATGAATAGCGCCCTCAATGCGAGGGTTTCCCGGCCGTTGTCCCGAGGGCGCCCAGCAAAGCGCCGGCAAAGAGCAGCAATAAGAAGAGAGAGGGTTATCAAGCGTTGTTGTCCGTCATTGATTCTCTTGGCCCCCTGATGTGTCGGTGTCGCCTGAAGCAACATAATGGATCCTATGAAATAGCAGGGCTTGCCGGCATCAAGCGCATTTCTAATATCATGTAAAAAGTCTTCGACCTGTTCCACTTTCCAGTCATAGTAACGCTGATGCCTAGGCACCTCAAAGCATCCCGAATACAGCACATCCGAAACTAGACGAACCTCGGATGTAATCTTTGTATTGTTCATGACACTTGTTCAGTCGATTGCAAATCGACGCTCGCCGGAATCTTCTTGTCAAGTGCCAGCCGAGCATCTTCGCAGATCTCATCTCGCCACCATACATCTTCGATACACTCGATTTCTGCCTGGAGTAGAAGTTGTTCACCAAGCTGGCGTTCAAGTGCTTGAAGTCTTTCGAGTATGCGTTTGCGGACATCTATTCTGAACGGGCCATACACTCTCGATCCATCACTTCGCTTTTTCGCATTCCCGTCCCTCCGAACTGGCAAACGATTCGAATTGTCCTCCCGAAGCTGAATAAGCCACTCGCGAAAATCAAACAATGCTTGCATTCGTTCTGCTTCTGCATGACCCGAGTCGATCAGCCCTCGCAGGCTTCGATCTTTCTGCACAACAGTACAGGTCCAGCATCCAAAACGGGGAGATGAACTCCCGCAAGAGGGTGCCTGTTCTTTAGTCAGTATCAACGGACATTCCCCCCCGCCTGCATTGCGGTATAGAGTAATCAAGCGACGATGTGTGCCCCCCCAAGGCGGCTTGCGCTGCATGAGCGTGATCCACACATCGTTATCTGACAAGTCGGCGAGAGGGGCGAACATACGGCAGCCTGACACCTTTCCATGAGGGTTCATCCCCCCGGAAGACACCTTTCGCCTGTCCATTGCTCGCTGCCGGTTCTGGGATTCCGCTCGCCGAGAACCAATAAGGAGTACTGTTCCCTTGGTATCGCGCGTAATTCGTTCAAGCAGGCGGTTCGTAGGCAAGATTTTCATGCGGTCGGTACACCAGCGAAAATTCCGCGTGGGGGGAATGTAACCGCGACCGATGACACTAACCCAGAATGTCTGGTCAATGCAGGGTTGGGTAATTTCTGTTTCAATGGGCAGTCCGTCTACCTCCGCAACTGAGCCGATCACTGTTAGCGACTTCTTGAGGTGCCGAATGACCAGTGGGGATTCAACCAGAGTATCGTTACCGACAACAATAACCCGCCGCTTGCGCTTTTCGGGCGGTAGCGCGGCTATAACCTCCCAGACAAGCTGCAAAAGCAAAGTGGAGTCCTTGCCGCCCGAATAGGCGACAATCCACGGATAACCATGCTTCTTACAGTATTCCGTCTGAAGAACACATCGAATCTCATCCAGACGATCTGGGAGGGTTTCAGTGCCATTACCAAATTCCGGGAGAATGGTCATCTGGAAATTTTCCGAAGAACGTTCACCATCTCCCCCACCAATGATCCGGCATGCTCGATTTCCTCTATGGTCGTGAATCGGCCAAAACTGAACCTTACAGATGACAGAGCCCGTTCGCTACTGTAGCCGAGTGCCTGCAGGACATGCGAAGGTTTGGTAGAAGCAGATGTACAAGCAGACCCAGGCGATATTGCGATATTACCCAGCGAGATCATGAGTGATTCGGCTTCCACATCGGCAAAATAGACATTGAGTATCCCAGGAACTCGGTTATGGGAATCGACATTCGGTACAGCTCTCTCAATCTGGTCAATATGTGCACAGAGTCTCTGATCAAGATCGGTAACATGGGCCAAGTCCTGCTCACTATTGTATCTCACTATCCTGGCGGCTTCACCCATGCCAACGATCTGATGCGTTGGCAAAGTGCCTGAGCGCAACCCGAACTCTTGCCCCCCACCATGTATCTGCGGAACCAATTCGCTACGAAGCGAACTGCGGACCCGGAGCGCGCCGATACCTTTCGGCCCGTACATCTTGTGTCCGCTAATTGAAATCATGTCCGCATGATTGGCAATGGTATCCAAAGAAAGCCTGGCCGCTCCTTGCACCGCATCCACATGTAAAAGCGCTTCCCGTTGACAGATTATGGGGCCAAGGGCTCCAATATCGGTGATGATGCCCGTCTCATTGTTTATGAATGCAAGCGAAACAAGGATGGTATCCGCTCGTAGCACCTTTGACAGGTTTTTCGATGTAATTACCCCTCCTTCGTCAGGCTCAACAAGACTAATCTCGAATCCCTGGGATTCAAGCCAGGCTGCTGAATCAAGAACAGCCTTATGCTCCATTGATGAAATCACTATATGCTTGCCATGCTTACGGCGGGCAAATGCCGCGCCCTTCAATGCAAGGTTAATCGACTCGGTCGCCCCAGAGGTCCAAATAATCTCTTCCGACTTCGAAAAAAGAAGCGCCGCGACTTCACTACGCGCATGTTCTACCGCTTCGGCCGCTGCCCGGCCGAAGCGGTGACTTATTGAAGCCGGATTGCCAAAAACACCATCGCTTGTCAGAAAATTGCTCATCACGCTTGCGACGCCCGGATCCATTGGCGTCGTAGCAGCGTAATCGAGGTATATGCCAACCTCGTCAGGAGACCCGACAACGGAGGCCGACAGAAGCGATGACCTGGATTTTTTCGAGTCCACTATTGCCCCTTGAAGTTCGACATTCTTGTGCGACATCGGCTTGGAGATTTGCGTTATTTTACAACTCTAGTCGATTGTATGCTCTTTTTTGTCGTACTTTTTCACAACCAGTTCCCGCTTGTTTCGATCCAAAGTCTTGAACCGTCCACTCTGGCGTCCTCGCTCAGACCTGCCGCGGTAGGCTTTTTGCAACGCCAGTCGCGGCAGAGCAGCACCAGTCAGGTGCGTAAGAAGGCTTGGAACGGCGATTCTCGTCAAGTTAAACTTATAATTCTTTTTTCCAATTTTGACTGAGAGACATTACACTTGTTGAATGCAACCGGAAGGAACTAGTCGTCTTGGGGGATGCGTACGCTGAGCGAGCGATTTTATTTTTGTCAACCAGTATATATAATCCCCAAAAAAAGCATGCACGCTCATCCAACACCCGCGAGGCTTAGAGCAAATCAGGAAATCGTCGACCATTCACTTGGAGAGGTACGATTATTCCTTGAAGAACTCAAGCACGGCACAAAAAAATACAAAACCATTGCGAGTCTCAGCGGACAAATCGTAGAAGCCTACCGCGGCAGGTGCGTGCTGGAACTTCTGCAGAACGCGCATGACGCGTTGACAGATTCGCAGGGAGGTGAACCCGGAAGGGTTACCTTCTTACTGGTGACCAATCCGGTCCCTATACTTCTTGTAGCCAATAGTGGTTGCGCGTTTGAAAGAAAGGACTTTAAGGGGCTCTGTCAACTCGGGCAAAGCCCGAAGGATCCGAACAAGAGCGTCGGCAATAAGGGTCTGGGTTTCCGTAGCGTGCTGGAAGTGTCATCGTCCCCAGAGATTTGGTCTACGGAGGCCAAGGAAGGGGACCCCGCATATGTCTTTCGCTTTGATCCGGGAGTTTGCGACAAGGTCGCCGCTGCACTCACCAATCTAAACGCGAACGGACTCAACGCCCGCTCGCCTTTCGAAAGTTCGGAGCGGTTAGTCGACTGGACAGAGGAGCAGCTTCAGAAATACCGGGACCAGTTAGAGGATGAGGGGTTGGACGGTCGCGAAGAGGCAAGATCCTTTCTGTCGCCCTATGACATCCCCTTGCCAATAAGTGAGCGACGCGACACAGTGGACGAACTGCTGCACGACGGGCATGTGACCGTCGTGTGCCTACCGCTGGATGGTGGCCGCGCTGGCGAAATTAACGACGCGGTGGCAGCGGTGAGATCGCAGCTCGAAGGCCTGCTTGATATATCGACCACGCTGTTCTTGCCAAAGCTGAGCCAACTGGTCGTCGGGATCGACGACGATAAGACCGTAGTGCAACGGACGGTGGAAACGGATCGCGCATTTGGCGGATATGAGCGCAGTCGATTCCAGAAGGTGGAGATTTCACACACGTCCCTGTCTAGTGGAGAGAAAGAGACGGACAAGTTTCGCGTCTGGACACGGGCGCTTGGCGGCAAGGAAGACACGGAATGGGCTGAACGCATTCGCAAAACCGTCCGGCATCTCCCGAACAAATGGCCAGAGGTAGACTCAGTAGAGGTCGGTATAGCCGTTCGGGAGGGAGAGGAAGCAGCGGAAGGACGATTTGTAATCTTCCTACCGACTGAGATGGTGACGGGAACGGGAGCGCACATCAACGCGCCATTCTTTGGTTCGCTGAACCGCCGGCGGATTCAGTTCGATGACGAGTATAACCATATGCTGCTGGACTGCGTGGTCGATCTGTCGCTGGATGCGGTCCAGGATTTGGCGGCAGCGGAGCCCGAGGATGAACGCGGACGCGCAATTATCGACATCCTCGCACCACACAGCGATGTAAGCACGACTGCCAAGAGCATGCTAAAGATGTTGTGCGAGCGGGCATCCGGTGGGAGTACCCCGCTCGATGAGCAGCAGCTGCTTCTTTGCGATAGGGGATGGTCTGCCCCCGGCAACGCGAGATTGATGCCTCAGGTCGCCGACGGTCTGGCAATTGGTGCGGATGATTGGCGCCAGTCGGCTATGTTCGCCGTGGTATCCAGCGCACTCGATGGACGCAAGTTCGAGGTCAATCGGCTATTGGTGGGTCTCGGCGGTTCGGTAGCACTGACGGACACTGAGTGGATGCTGACAGTGGAGCGGGTGGCGATGCGCGTGCAGTCGTGTGAGATCGGGGCAAATTGGGATGGCTTTCTTACAAGCCTGCTAGAAGTGCTTCCGTCGAACCTCAAGCGGGAACCGAAAGCCGAGGCTGAAGACGCGTTTGTATCGGCGAGGTTTCTGCCGGACCAGGACGGGCGCCTGATTAGCGCTGACGGGCCGGCCCGAGTCTTTTTCCAACCGGTTGTCGGGATCGACGACGCGGCGGAATTGGTCGACACCGTGCCGGATTCGCTCAAGGAGCGGATCGCGTTTATCCATAGCGACGTTCGAACACACACGGAAGGAGCGCGGCGCCGAAGCACGGAGGTACATAAATTCCTCGAAGGGCGATTCGTAAGAGGCTTTCGGCGCGAGGAGATCGTACGCGACGTGATCTTGGCTTCCGTACCGTCAATGCCTGTGCCGTTCGAGACTGTAGATGCATTGCTCTGCGCGGAATTGTTGGGTTGGACGTTAGGGCTGATCGGTGAAGAGCCATCGGAGGTATTGCTGGCAATCCTCAAAGATCTCCCGGTGGCGTGTCTCGGAGGCTGGCGCCCCGCGCGAGAAGCAAGTTTCGGACCCGGTTGGGCGGGAGAGGCGGGAGAGGCGGGAGAGGCGGGAGAGGCGGGAGAGGCGGGAGAGGATATCTTGGCAATGTGTGAGGAACTTCCCGAGAGTGAAGCAGGGCGACTGCGCGAGACAGTGTTGCTGAATCCGGAGGATCTGAGATGGGGACTGAATGTTAAAGGGCGGGGTAGCCTCTTCGCGCGCATCGGGGTTGCAGAGGGTTTGCGCCTGACACCAGTAGAGAATACGCTTTTCTGGATGTCGCAGGCCGAATACATACTGCCGAAGAAAAGCTCTGTCGGTGTTGACGATGCAGACTGGGAGCGTTGGCGGACCGCAATCAGGCCAGAGGCTAAGCCCTACCATATCGGATGGTTCAAATACTCCTTGGAAAACGTCTATCAATTGCCTGAACTCCACTATGTTGGCGGATTGAGTCAACGTGGACGCCTAGCGTTTTCGAGGCTCGTTTTCGAATCAATGCGGGATTGGCCCGAGGGATGGGAGAATGCCACCATAAGGAAAATGGAGGGTGAAACAAGTATTTGGTCGGTCACATCGCCGTTGAAGTATTGGCTGAGCACAACTTCATGGTTATCGGATGGGAGTAGTGGAGAACGACCGCTGCGTGATCGCTGGTTCGTACCGAATTCACTGCTTCGCGGGCAGTATGATCGGTTTCGTCATTTGCGCCCCCTGTCGCTCGAATTGACGCGCAGGCTGGAAAACGATTCGGAATTGTGCGCGACGCTCAAGCGGTTGAAGCTAAACGTGTATCCCACCGATGGGGAACGGAGCGGGCCTGAACTGCTGGATGGGTTAGCAGGTGCATGGCTCGACAATAGGGTGCCGTCCGGTCGGTCCGACATATTCCTGGGCCAGGTACGCCACGCATGGCATCACCTAGATGAGGACAAGGGACTTCCAAGCAGGTTTCTCGTGCAGACAGGGCGCCGTCGCTTCAACGTTGTGGATAGCGACAGTCTCAGTAGCGTGTATCTGCCCAACGAAACCGTAAAGGGACGCTCTCTACGGGAAGAAGGGAAGCCAATCCTAGAAATGGGGGTCCAGGATGCGCGTAGACTTTCTCAGACCCTGGTCGACAATACAGCGGTCCGACTGGCGTCGGAACTCGCGGAACGGGATTTGATCGATGGCGTAGTATGGACGGGGAGTTCGAACGCGGTGCGTGCGGTGGAGGAGACGCGCTATCGCTGGTTGCCGGAACCGCTGCTTGCCATTATGGCGCACGGGGGTACAAACCCGACAGGTGACACGACTAAGGGCTGGGATGACGCGCTGAACAGGCTACGAGGCGCAAGGATCGTTGAGTGTCAGTTCATCGAGGTCGAGCTAGTGGACGGGGAAGAAACAATAGCGAGGAGCGAGCCGCCTGCCCGATGGCTCGAAGGGGACGTCCTCGCCATCACTGCGGAAGTGGGCAACTCCTACGAAAAACTGGCGCCCGCGGCGCAGGCGATGCTCGACCGTCAGGACCTGTTAAAGGATCTGCGGCTTGTGCTGGGAGCACTAGATGGAGCGGAATCACCGTCGCTCGGCAAAATCGAGAACGCGCTGGATCGGACAGAGATCGACGCTCTGGCGTTCGCAGATATCCGAAGTTGTCAACAGGAAATTAAAATGTCCACTTTTCAGGATTCTAAAATGTCCCCTGGTGGATAAAGAAATGGCTGTGTCAATCATCTTGTGAATCAGTCCGTATCTGGCAACTGTTCCGGTTTCATTACCGGCGCCCGCCCCAATAACCCCGCCTTGCGCTTCTCCTTCAACCGGTAACTCTCACCCTTGATATTCAGGGTGGTGGCATGGTGCAGCAAACGGTCCAGGATCGCCGTGGCCAGCACCTGGTCACCGAAGATCTCGCCCCAGTCGATGAAGCTCTTGTTGGAGGTGAGGATGAGGCTGGCCTTCTCATAGCGGCGTTGGATGAGCCGGAACAACAAACTGGCATCCTCCCGGGACAGGGGCAGGTAGCCCATTTCGTCGAGTATAAGGACTTTGGGGTAGACCCATTGCTGCAGTTGTTTCTCCAGGCGGTTCTCATCCCGGGCCCGTTTCAGTTTGCTGAGCAGGTTGTCCAGGGTCAGGAACAGGACCCGGTGCCCGGCTTCCACGGCTTTCACGCCCAGGGCGACGGCCAGGTGCGTCTTGCCCACTCCCGGCGGTCCCAGCAGGATGACGTTCTCGCCCCGTTCCACAAACGCCAGGCCCGCCAGGGTCTTGACCAGTTTGCGGTCCAGGCTCGGCTGGAACGTGAAGTCGAACTGTGCCAGGGTCTTCACCCAGGGCAGGCGCGCCTGCCGCAGTCGGCTGTCCACCCCGTTAACGTGGCGTCCCTGCCATTCGACCCGTAAGGCCTCGGTTAAAAAGGCCGGATAATCCCATTCCTGTTTGGCGGCCTGTTCACACACCGTCTCCAGTTGTGCCGGCAGGTGCTGGAACTTCAGCTTCGTCATTAATTGTGTCAGTTCCATTGTCCCGCCTCCTCGTACGCAGCCAACTCCCGTCGCTCTACCTGCAAGGCCTCCCGCCACAGCGCTGCATGATGGGCCGGGATACTCTGCCAACCGGCGCCGGCCGGGCGCAACCGGTGCTCGGCAATACACCGGTCCTGGCCGTCCACCACGCGTAAGCGGTCATCCAGGCCGATGTGCACCGTCACCGGTTGACCACAGTACACTGCCGGCACACTGTAGCGGTTGCCGCGCACCTCGATATACCCGTCCCAGGCCACAAACCGCTGTTCCCGGTAAGCCGTATCAAAACGCACCGTCGGTAAGGGGGATAACTGTCCACGCTCTGCCTCAAACCGGTCTATGACGCGCTGCCGATGCGTCCCGTGCATGCGTGGGTCCGCCTCGTCCCGTAACCAACTCTCCAACTGCTGGTTCAGATGCGCCAGGGTCTCAAACTGCCGGTAGCGCACAAAGAAGTGTTCCTTCACATAACGCACCATGCGTTCGGTCTTGCCCTTGGTGCGCGCCCGGTACGGCCGGCACGCCTTCGGCATAAATCCGTAATGCCCCGCCAGGTCCAGAAAACGCGGATGAAACTGCACGCCTTCCCCCACTCGATGCGCAATCACCGCCGACTTCTGGTTGTCCACCAGCACCGTCTTCGTTACACCGCCCAGGTACGCAAAACTGCGCACCAGACACTCATAGGTGTGCGCCGCATCCTGACTGACCGTGCCCCACACATGAAACCGGCGCGAATACCCCAGCGTGTTCACCGCAATAAACACCTTCTGCTCAAGTCCGCCTATCGCCGTCCAGACTTCGCCCCAGTCATGCTGTAACTGCTCCCCTGGCCCAGTCTCAAAACGCACCGTCGCCCGGCTCGCACGCAACGGACGCTTGGGCCGGATATAGGCCCGGATCAAACTCACTTCACCCGGATAACCCTGTCCCTGCAACTCGCGCTGAATCACCATCGCATTCCACACCCCCGCCTGCAACAACCGGTCTATCGCCGGCTTGTACGGGTCCAGAATACTGCCCCGGGCACGCGGCCGTTTCCCGGCCGGCGCACCGCCTCGCTTCAATGCCCGACTCACCGTCCTGGGGTGTACCCCCAGCTCCCCGGCAATGTCTTTGATATACACCCCGTCGTCGTGTTTGTGTTGTATCATCAGATAGTCTCCTCGCTTGAGCATCGGTTATCTCCTGTTCTTGAACAAAACAAGAAGGTAACCCCGATGCTCGGGTTGAGGGGACTTTTTAGTTTCCTGATATGGGGACTTTTAACATACTTGCTGACAGAAGTCGCTGGGCTGGGAACACTGGGTGGGTGGCCAGCCGGGTTAGACCGGTTACGGAATTGCTTGGGATTGGTGGCGATGAGTTCGAAGCGGCGGCTGTAGACTTAGACCGATTGACCGATTGGTTGGCGGACAACCTGCCGGAGTGGAAAGGTACCGAACTCATCGCAGCCGCACGCCGCAGCCGTGACGACCACGCGATGGGAATGGCTGCGTGGCACGCGTTGGGCAACGTGGCTCAACTGCCGGCCTGGAACGCCGTACTGGAGCAGTTGTCGGACGAGTACGAAGCGGTCGAGAACAAAGACGTCAACGAACAGACGTCCGCACACTTGGAGGAGGTGCAGGCTCTGTTGATGGCTCTTGCGCGCGAAATCGCTATCGAACATGGTAATCCCCTGTTGTTCCAAACGATTGAAGACATAACTCGCACATTCACAGCACCTAGTGGCTGGTCGATTCGGTGGTGGGAAGTTCCTTTCGAGGCTGTGGCCAACGCCCTCAGCGAACGCTACCAGGATGTCATTGACGTGGGGCATCTGGAAGCGCTTTCTGGCACGACGTCGAGCGGCGATCTTCGGATTGCCTTGGAGGAAAGAGGAATCAGAATCGAGCCGGACCCTTACGAAATGGCCCGCGTCAATGGCGACAATTTAAAAAGAGTGCTTCAGGAGGCGCACGACTTGTATCAAATCTGGGTTGAGGTTCACAAGCCGGAATCTGAGGAACTCCAGCTTCCTGCTTCCCCCCAACTTGAAGCAGAGGCGTACCTCGTTCAGTGGTCCGATGCTGACCTTTGGCGTCTTGCATTGGCAACGCTTGGCGATGACGAGTTTTCCGCTGCTTGCGGTGGACATTCGGACCCACAAATGCTCAAAAAACAGCTAGGTTTGGACGAGAAGGCTCTCAGAGAGAAGCGACGTGAACGGGCGGAGCGGGAGAGAGAGGCGGCGCGACAGCGAAGGATCGTGGAAATCGGGGGCGATTCCTTCGAGATCGGATCCATCGACTACGCGGAGCTATTACGACAGCACATCAACACGCTGGAACAGCCAGTCGGACCGCGTGCAAGCGAGGACGAATTCACGCCGCTTGGTTCGGTCTCGGGCCAGGGTGGTTCCAATAGCGGCAGAAGAAAAAAGGGCAAGAGTGGTCATCGGCGACTGTCTCCAGAAGAGGCGGACGTGGTCGGCATCGTCGGAGAGATGCACGCCTACCGATTTTTGCGCGAAGAGTTTGGACGCCGAGCGGTTCGCGCAAGCGCATGGGTTTCCGAGTCGCGTTTGAAGGTCCTTCCTCTCGTGGACGGGGAGAGGGATGAAATTAGTGACGGACATGGTTTCGATTTTCGATTCAATCACAACGACCTACGTTGGCACGTCGAGGTGAAGGCAACGAAGGGAGATGAGTCGTCCTTTGATCTAGGCATCAGCGAAATCGAAGCAGCGACCAGCATCGCAAGGCGCCGCGGCCACACTTGGCGTTGGCGGATTCTAAGGGTTCGAAATTCGTTTTCGAGTACGCCAGAGATCGATTGGCTGCCGAATCCTTTCGAGGAAGGGTTCAAAAAGCACTACCGTCTACATCGGGGCGGGATGGTTGTCTCTTACGCACGGGGAATTTCCTAATCGCGGGTGAATCAGATTAGAGGAGAAGGGCACCCCCAACTTTAAGTTTCTTCACCTGTTTGTTGCTCATAGTCTAGTCTCCGAAACTGGTGTTTGTCTCCGAAATCGTCTCCGAAATTAGTTGCAATAACATCCAGACACAGCTATACTCCTTTCCGCATACCAGCCAGCCGTCGCAGCTAGCTTTTCATGGGGTTATCAGCCCAGAAAGGGGGTATCTGAGACATCTCCCCTTCCCCGTACTCGGTTATCCTTTCCTGCTTACCTTCAGAAAACGAGCAGGTTGATAAAGTCTGCCCGCACCGCAGCCTTACGGCCAGCCCCCTTGAAAGGGATGCGGTTTACTAAAAAAAACGGCTTTAGCACCGGGATGGAAGCGTAACGGTTTTATCCGTTGGTAAGATATCCTACCAGAGCCCGGAATTCCGCGTTGTGGTTGCTAAGCCACGAAGCTTGCGTCTATTTATACGTTGCGCCACCGATCGAGCGCGCCACTGGAGCATCCCCAGCCCGATTTGTCGGGCGGAGAACAGCCAATTTGGATGGGTTTCTGTACGATCGTACAGATATGAATGACCTCTAAGGCTACGACAAAAACTGTAACTCTTTGATTTTTTTGGCGCGCCTGACAGGATTCGAACCTGTGACTTCTGCCTTCGGAGGGCATTTGTAAAAATCGAACATAGCAAAACGTCTGATAATAGAACACCAACTGAAGATGAAATATGTGAATAACTAAATCAGATAGATTGGGATATAACAAATTCGGCTTGGCAAAAAATACTAATGAATGGCACGAGAATAATGTCAGGGAAAGGAACTGTTAATTTAGCAACAGATTTCATCGTATACCTTGCAGGCTTTTTACCAGACGAGGAGCATAGTAAGTTATTAATTAGATATCAAACCCGTGATTGCAGAACCCCATGATCTGTCCAGCCTCTACCCCCGGTCTTTCCACATCGACACTACCCTTCGATAGCAGTAAGATAAATATTCGCAAACCATGTATTCCTGAGGAGGAATATGATCCTGAACCGCCGTCAACTGCTGGGGTTGTTATCATCCGGCACTTTCCTGCTCAGCGCCGGTGTGCGGGCCGCCGTCAAGCTGACGGGTAACCCGCAACGCCTGCGCTTCCCCCAGGGTGTTGCTTCGGGAGACCCCCAGCCTGACGCGGTGATGCTGTGGACCCGCGCCGAACCGGAGAGTCCCGCCGATACCGTTGCGCTGTCCCTGCAGGTCGCGCAGGACCCGGACTTTACCGGCCTGGTGCTGCAGGCCCCGCTCAGCACGGACAAAACAAGTGACTACACCCTGCGCGTCTTCGTCGATAAGCTCGAACCCGCGCAGACCTACTACTACCGCTTCCTGGGTGAAGACGGCAGCCGATCGGTAACCGGCAGGACCCGGACTGCGCCCCATCCCGATTCCGCGGCGCCGGTTACGGTAGCGCTCGCCGCCTGCCAGAACTACGAAAGCGGGTTTTACGGTTCCTGGGCGCGGATGCTGGCTGACGATATGGCCGCTCCCGCCGGCGAACAGATAGATTTCGTCTTGCACACCGGTGATTTCATCTACGAACGTGTCTTCCCGAAACGTTATCGCGGCGGCGACCAGCCGCGGTTGCCGCCCCCGTTCCCCGACGGCGCCAACGACGACAGCAACGATTACGCGGTTTCCCTGGCGGATTACCGGCACCTGTACAAGACCTACCTGGGCGACCCGCACCTGCAGGCCGCACGGGCGCGCTGGCCGTTCGTCTGCACCTGGGACGACCACGAGTTCAGCAACAACGGCTACCAGTCCTACAGCACCTATGGCGGTGAAAACCGTCCCGACCCGCAGCGCAAGCTGAATGCGAACCAGGCCTGGTTCCGAATTCATACCCATGGTGCTCAGCGACGCACGCAGTAGCGGGCCTGCCTACGACTTTGTGTCGGCAGAGCTTGGCGGCAGCGAGGAGGAGGACAACAACGCGGCGGTCGACTCCCTGTGCATCTACCGGCGCCTGCGCTGGGGCAGGCTGCTGGACGCCGTCATCACGGACAACCGCAGCTACCGCTCCCCCCACTGTCTTCCGGCGGGCCTCCATAAACAACTGGGGCTGCCGATGAACGCGGTGAAACTGGTTGAGATTGCCGATGGCGGGCGTGAGTACCGGGACGGCAACCCGCCTGAATTCCTCCCCTACGGCGACGGCGACATGCTCAACCCGGCGCTGCGGCGGCCTGCCGGCACGATACTGGGCGAGGCACAGAAGGCGTGGTTCCTGGACCAACTGAAGGAGTCCGGGGCCACCTGGAAGGTATGGGGCAACGCGATGCCGGCGCTGCCGTTTCATATCGACCTGTCCGAGTTGCCGTCCCCCGGCCATGAGGACAGCCTGTTCACCATCGATTCATGGAACGGTTACCCCCACGAGTTGCGCAGCCTGCTCGAGTTCATAGGCAGCGCAGGGATAACGGGGGTTGTGTCCCTGAGCGGCGACCATCACCTCCATGCTGCCGGCCTTCTCAGGGCGCGCCGTGATGACCCGGACACAGCGGCGGTTTGCGCCGAGTTCGTTACCACCTGCATCAGTGCGGAGTCCGATGTACGAGGACGCGTTTGTCACGGGACGAAACAATGATGAATTCGCACCCCTGGTGTACCGGCTGGAGAACGGCGAGGAAATACCGGTATGGAACCTGACCCTGCAGGACGGCGTTGCCGCGGCGCTGGCATACCAGGTCCACGGCGCACAGGCGTTGCCCCGTACACGGGGAACGGATATCCGCTACGTGGACAGCACCGCCCGGGGCTATACCATCGCCAGGTTCGGCGCTGCTGAAGTCAAGGTGGAGATGGTGGCCATGGGCGATGTGACCGTCCCTTTCGAGCAGGCCCCCTGCCGCCAGACGCCGGGCATTGTTCCGGCTGCCGCTATGGGAAGCAGGCGAGGAACCCCGTCTGTCAGGCCCGGAGTTTACCGGTAAACCTGCTTTTCCCTTTAGTGCGGATGAAGTCTGAGTAGACGTACGCGCTTCAGGGCGCCAGCCTGACGATCTTCCAGCCCCCGCCCTCCCGGGTATACAGCAGCCGGTCGTGTAACCGGCTTTCCCCGGCCCTGCCAGTATTCCACGCTGTCCGGCACGACGCGGTAACCGACCCAGGTGGTGGGACGGGGAACCGTGTCGTCCGGGTAACGGCGTGCGATCTCGGCCATCCTGTCCTCAAGGTATTCCCGGCCGGGAACCGGGGTGCTCTGGTTAGCCACCCAGACTGCAAGGCGGCTGTCATGGGCCGGGTGTCGAAGTAAGCGTCCGCCTCGTCGTCCGTAAGCAGGTATGCCTCTGCCGTCTATGCGCACCTGCCTGTGCATCTGCGTCCAGTAAGTCACACCAGGACACATCCGGATTGTCCGCTATACTGCCTGCCTTTCACACTGACGGAATGGGTGTAAAAGGAAAAACCCTTGTTCGCTGACATCCTTTAACAGGACAAACCGCACCGTGGGTTTGCCGTCGTGGTGGCCGTGGCCAGCGCCATGGCATTGGGCAGCGGCACGCCATATCCACGGCCTGCCCGAACCAGTCCTTGAACTGTTCTACCGGGTCTGCATGCGCCTCCTGCTCGAGCAGCGTACGTGGCGGTATTCCTGCCGCAGGTCTGAAAAATCACTGCCCATGGATTTATCGGCAGGTTAATGGCAACGCGGCATGTTGCGCTTCACCATGTAATAGGTTGACGGGGTAGGCAAACACATACCCAGCTACCAGGCCGCAGCGAAACCGATCCAGAAATTGCGTCGAACATCGAGGTGGCGGACATGGCCGCCGACCAGGTAATCGGTGACGTTCATGGCGATTTCCATCACGCCGATCGAGATCACTTCGCCTATCCATACGGTCTGGAACGCCAGCGCTACTGTCATGCCCCTGCGGTAAACCAGGGGATACAGGGTCAATGCAAAACCCGTGATGAACGCCAGCACCGTCGCCAGGGTCACGGTGGCGGCTACCGACAGGCCGAACTCCACGCCGATGGCCAGGCCGGTGAACTCGCCGATGGAGCAGCCTGCCAGGCAATGCAGCGTTACCGTTGCAGCCGTTGAGGCGGTGTCTGTCTTCACCGGGGTGGTGTTCACAATGTTCCATAGAATAATATCCTCGTAGTAGCAGGGACAGATTTTTAATCTGTCCCCTTTTCTTGAAGCGCTTTTTACTTGGGGCGCTCCCTGCTATTATAACCCGCCTTTTCAGTCAGGAAATAGAATTACCATGACGGAAACAATTTTTGCGAAGATAATCAGGCGGGAGATTCCGGCCGATATCGTTTACGAGGATGACCGCTGCCTGGCGTTCAGGGATGTCAACCCGCAGGCGCCCGTGCATGTACTGGTGATCCCGAAGCAACCCATTGCCCGGCTGGTCGATGCTGAAGATAAGGAGAGGCGCTGCTGGGCACCTGATGCAGACCGCCAGCAAGGTCGCGGCGGATGAGGGTATCGGGGATGCGTTCAGGGTCGTGGTGAACAACGGCGCCGGCGTGGGCCAGAGCGTGTTCCACCTGCACCTGCACGTCCTGGGCGGGCGTTCCTTCACCTGGCCGCCGGTTAACCCGTAATGCGCGCAACCGACGATTTACGCATTGCCTCCATCAAGGCCGTCACGCCGCCGACCGAGATCTGCGAGGAGATCCGATAACCGGGGCCGCGGCGGAGCCACCTGGCAGACCAGGCAGGCCATCGGCAACCTGCGGACGGGGACGTCCGACGACCGCCTGATGGTGGTGGCGGGCCCCTGTTCCATTCACGACGTCGACGCGGCCAGGGAGTACGCCGGACGCCTCAAGCCGCTGATTGACAAGTTCCGGGATGACCTGCTGATCGTCATGCGGGTGTATTTCGAGAACCCAGGACCACCGTAGGCTGGAAGGGGCTGAATCAACGACCCCGACCTGGACGACAGATTTCCACATCAACAAGGGGGTCCGCCTGGCGCGCCGCCTGTTGCTGGATTTGAACGAGATGGGCGTCCCGGCGGGCACCGAATTCCTCGACATCATCACCCCCCAGTACGTCACGGACCTGGTGAGCTGGGGCGCCATCGGCGCCCGCACCACGGAGAGCCAGGTGCACCGGGAACTGGCCTCCGGGCTGTCGTGCCCGGCCGGTTTTCAAGAACGGTACGGACGGGTCCGTGAAGATCGCCGTCGACGCCATCCGTGCGGCCAGCGTCCCCCATAACTTCCTGTCCATGCGCAAGGAAGGAACTCGGCGATCTACATCACCACCGGCAACAGTGCCTGCCACGTCATACTGCGCGGCGGGAAACGCCCCAACTTTGACCGCTGGAGCATCGACTCCACCGCCGCCGAGTTGACCGGCGCCGGTCTGCCGGCCCGCATCATGGTGGATTTCAGCCACGCCAACAGTCAGAAACAGCACAAGAAATCAACTGCAGGTAGGGCCGCCGGCCTGCAGCCAGGTCCAGGATGGCGACGACAGGATTTTCGGCGTGATGATCGAAAGCCACCTGCAGGAGGGCCGCCAGGACGCAAAGCCC
The DNA here is from genome assembly GCA_965208655.1 of Gammaproteobacteria bacterium. Lineage (GTDB taxonomy): Bacteria > Pseudomonadota > Gammaproteobacteria > Eutrophobiales > Eutrophobiaceae > JAAXHV01. The sequence goes on along the minus strand of CBDBPJ010000001.1, from coordinate 4,519 downwards.
GGGCAGGAACTGGCATACGGCCGGAGCATCACCGACGCCTGCCTGGGCTGGGACGACTCCGAGGACTTGATCGCCGCGCTGGCAGCAGCCTCCGGGGCGCGCGCGCGCAGACCGGTTAACCGGGACACGGCCTGCAACCGCTGCAGGCACAGTTGGTATTAAGGAAGCTCTGACTTAATCCTCAGAGGTTCCTTAATAAATATTCTCTGTGCACTCCGTGTCCTCTGTGGTAAAACACAGAAGTATGATGAAAAGTCACTGGTCCAGGCGTGAATTCCTCAGCTTCATGGGCAGGACCGCGGGTGCCGACCGCCATCGCCCTGCCGGTCCTATCCTGCTCAGGCCCCGATCGCGAATCCCGCGCTTGCCGGCATATTCCCGGTTGCGCCGGGCACGGACGACGAGGTGGTCCTGGCCGGCGGACTGGGATACGACCTACTGGTTTCCTGGCCGGACCCGATAAACGGAAAGGGGGAACGCTTCGGGTTCAATAACGACTACACCGCCTTCTTCCCCATCGACGGCAATCCCCATGACGGCCTGTTATGGGTGAACCATGAAGAGGTACTGTCCGGCTATTTTGCCTCTCCCGGCGACCCGCAGGAGAAATCCAGGGAGGATGTCGAACGGGAAGTCCTGGAGTGGGCGGCAGCATCATCCGCATCAGCACGCAGAGCGGGCGCTGGCGCCTGGTGCGGGGATGACCGGTTCAACCGGCGCATCAGCGGTGCGACCCGATACCGATAATCTCGGAACAACCCGTTGCAGGGTCCGTATAGCGGTCGGCACCCTCGGCAACTGCGCCGGCGGCGTGACCCCCTGGCAGACCGTGCTGACCTGTGAGGAAAACTACCATTTCTTCTACGGCGACGTCAGTTTCGATACGGGCGAACGCGTCCACGAAAAAAGCAGGCTTATCGGCTGGGATCGCTACCTGGACCACCCTCCCGAGCACCTACGGCTGGGTGGGTGGAAGTTGACCCGTTCACGGGCGCGGCAAACAAGCTCACCGCCCTGGGCCGCTTTGCCCACGAGGGGGCGACGGTAACCCTGGCCCGTGACGGCCGTGCGGTGTCTACATGGGGGACGACAAGACCGACGAACACATCTACAAGTTTATTGGCGGCGAACCCGGCTCGCTGGCGCGCGGCACCTTGTACGCGGCGGATACGGTCCGCGGCCGCTGGCTGCCGCTGGACGTGACGAGGGACACGCGGCTGCAACAAGCCTTCGGTTCGCAGACCGAACTGCTGATCCGCACCCGCGAGGCGGCAAAGCTGGTGGGCGCCACGCCCCAGGACCGCCCCGAAGATATCGAGATTGACCCGCAAACGGGCGCCGTGTTCATCAGCCCTGACCAAGCACAAGGAACGCCCGTTCGGCTCCATCCTCAAGCTGGTGGAAAAAAGACGGCGACCCGTCCGCACAGGAGTTCGCAGCAAGCACGTTCCTGGCCGGCGGCCCTGAAACCGGATTTGCCTGCCCGGACAACCTGGTCTTCGACCCGCGCGGGAACCTGTGGATGTGTACGGATATCGCATCCTACGAGATAAATGAGCCGCCTTACGATTCCTTCAGGAACAACGGCCTGTTCCATATCCCCATGTCCGGCATGCATGCAGGCGTGCCCGTGCAAGTGGCTTCTGCCCCGCCGGGGGCCCGAGCTGACCGGCCCCACATTCAGCCCGGACGGGCGCACACTGTTCCTGTCGGTGCAGCATCCGGGGGAAAACTCCGATTCAACGGATGCGCTGGACAGCCACTGGCCCGACGGCGGCGACGCACTGCCCAGACCCGGCGTGATTTGCGTATCCGGGCCGCTTCTGGACCAACTGACTGCAGTGTAAGCGGGGGGAAGCCCTGTCTTCGGGTTCAGGCAAAATTGTCTTACCCGGTCAATCACTGTTATTCTCTCGCACCATGCAATTTATCGGCAAGGTGTATAAATTTTCGTATATTGTCTTGCTCCTGCAAGCTCTCGCTGCCTTGAATCCCGTAAACGCCAGTGAGGAGAAGGGCGCGGATGACAGTTATTTCAGGCTGATTGCAACGACCTGCCTTACCTGCCACGACGCTGGCAGCGGGGACGCCGCGGCGATACCGCGGCTCGACGGCCTGCGCGCGGCGGAGATAAAACAACTGTTAAACGCCTATAAGTCAGACCGGGAGCGGGGAACCATTATGAACCGTATCAGCAAGGCGCTCACCGACACGGAAATCGACGGTGTCAGCGCCATGTTCGGCAGCGAGGCGCACTGACATGTCCCTCTACCGCCGCCGTTTCCTGGCCAACACTGCAGGCGCAGCGCTCGGCGCCGGGGTTGTCACGTCCTGTGCGCGGGGGCCGGGCAAGGGTGCTCCCCGGGTCGTCGTCATCGGGGGCGGTTACGGCGGGGCCACCTGCGCCAGGTATATCCGTTACTTTGACCCGGACGTCAACGTAACGCTGGTCGAGATGCGGACGCACTACCAGACCTGCCCCTTCAGCAATGCCGTGCTGGGCGGGATCGAAGCGCAAGCATCGACGATCAGGGACTACGCCGCACTGAAAAACAATTACGGGGTCGATGTCGTCCATGCCGAGGCAAGGACCATAGATCCTGAAAAGCGCGTCGTCACGCTGGCGGACGGCAGCGTCCTGCCCTACCAGCGCCTGGTAATCTCCCCGGGTATCAGTTTTCTCTGGGAGCACATCTTCTCCGGCTACGATGAAGCGGCCAGTTCCACCATGCCCATGCCTGGCACGGCGGTGAGCAGCTTGCCTTGCTCAAGCAACAGTTGGTCGCTATGCGCGGCGGCGGCGTCTTCGCCATCGCAGTGCCCGGCACGCCGTTCCGCTGTCCGCCCGGTCCCTATGAACGGGCCAGCCTGGCCGCGTATTACCTGAAGCAGTCCAACCCGCGTGCGAAGATACTGATCCTGGATGCCAATGAACACTTCTCCAAGCAGCATCTGTTCAAGGAGGGCTGGATTCGTTGTACCCGGGAATGATTGAACACATCCCGATATCCGCCGGGGGCCTGCTCAGGCGCGTCGACCCGGCGCGCATGTCCCTGCAGGCGGAAGCGGGTGAATTCAGGGTGGACGTGGCCAACGTTATCCCGTTCCAGCAGGCCGGCCGCCTGGCGGTCGACCACGGACTGACCGATGAAACCGGCTGGTGTCCGGTTGACCACCAGACGTTTGAATCTACCCTTGCCCCGGATATCCACGTCCTGGGCGACAGTTGCCTCGCCGGCAACATGCCCAAATCGGCATCCTCTGCCAACAGCCAGGCCAAGGTATGCAGCCAGGCGATCGTAGCGCTGTTGCGCGGGCAGGAACCCGGCGCCATGTTCTATCACAACACCTGTTACAGCCTCCTGGCGCCGGATTACGGGATCTCCGTCAACGGCATGTACCGCTACGAGGAGAACAGGATAAAGCCGGTTGAACGGCGGGCGGGTTGAGTCCGCTCAGGGCCCCCATGGAATATCGCGCCAGCGAGGCCGACTATGCCCGCAGTTGGTATGCCAGCATTAACCGCGACAGTTTTGGGTATATTGGCGGCTTCAACCTGCTAAAGGAGACTGGCTGTACGGCGTTACAGCCCCGTTAAACAAGCAACATGTTCCAACTTACAGACGATTAAGAATTGCCGGGCTTCGCCCGTTGATGTCTCCTGCCATCCTGATGGAGGAACTGCCCATCAGCGAAGAGGCATCGAACCTGATCGCAAGAACACGGGTGGCAGCGGGTGATATCATCAAGGGCGGCGATGACCGTCTGCTGGTGATAGTCGGGCCATGCTCGATTCACGATCCCGAGGCCCCGCTCGAATACGCCAACCGGCTGGTCGATGCCGCCGGGCGCATGCAGGATGACCTGCTCATCATCATGCGGGTCTATTTCGAGAAGCCGCGCACGAAAGTGGGCTGGAAAGGCCTGATCAACGATCCCTACCTGGATAACAGTTTCAAGATCAACGCCGCCTGCGTATCGCCCGCAAACTGCTGGTGGACCTCGGTGAGATCGGCCTGCCGGCCGGTTCGGAGTTCCTGGATACGATCATGCCGCAATTCATTGCCGACCTGGTGTCCTGGGGCGCGATCGGCGCCCGCACGACGGAGAGCCAGGTCCACCGTGAACTGGCTTCCGGCCTGTCCATGCCCGTGGGTTTCAAGAACGGACCGACGGCAACATACAGATCGCCATAGACGCCATCGGCGCTGCGCAAAGCCCGGCCCATTTCCTGTCGGTCACCAAGGAGGGCATCTCCGCGATAGTGGCGACCGCCGGCAACGACAGCTGTCACCTGATTTTGCGCGGCGCTTCCAGCGGCCCCAATTACTCCGAAGATGCAATCAAGGCCGCAACGGAAAAATTGCGCTCGGCTGACGTGACCGGGCGGGTCATGGTGGACTTCAGCCACGGCAACAGCAACAGGACCACACACGCCAGGTGGTTGTCGCGGAGGACGTCTGCCGGCAACTGGCAGACGGCTCGACGGATATCGGCGCGGTGATGATCGAGAGCAACC